>NZ_JADJDO010000024.1 GCF_016702655.1 Ideonella sp. | reverse complement strand
CCGGCGTCTGGTCCGCCGCGTGGATGCGACTGCGCAGCGACCGCGTCGGCATCGTGTCGCTGGCCATCGTCGGCGCGTTCCTCGTGCTGATCGCGCTCGCCGCGCTCGGCCTCGTCGCGGGCAACTGGCAGCAGGAGATCGCACTGCCCAACGCGCCGCCGACCTTCATGGGCCCGGCCGAGAAGGTCGCGGCGACGGCGATCGCCGCGCCCAGCGGGCCGAACGTCGACCTGAGCGACATCGACCCGCTCGCGCCGCGCTACAAGGAGTGGGAAGACGCCACCGCCAAGTACCGCACCGCCGAGGCCCCGCGGCTCGAGACCCTGCCGTTCGGCGCCGACCGGCTCGGCCGCGACGTGCTCGCCAAGGCGGTCAAAGGGGCACAGATCTCGATCTTCGTCGGCGTGCTCGCGGCGCTGCTCGCGACCGCGATCGGCACCGTGCTCGGCGCGTTCGGCGGCTTCTTCGGCGGCAAGGCCGGCGACGCGCTCGAGTGGCTGTACAACGTCTTCACGTCGATCCCGGGCATCCTGCTCATCTTCGCCTTCGCCGCGGTCGCCGGGCGCGGCGTGCAGAGCGTCGTGCTGATCCTGGGGCTCACCGGCTGGACGGGCATCTACCGCCTCGTGCGCGCCGAGTTCATCAAGCATTCGACGCGCGACTACGTGCGCGCCGCCGAGGCCATCGGCGCGGGCACGCTGTCGCGCATGTTCCGCCACATCCTGCCCAACATCAGCCACGTCGCGCTGGTGCAGCTGTCGATCCACGTCGTCGGCTTCATCAAGGCCGAGGTGATACTTTCCTACCTCGGCCTCGGCGTCGGTGTCGACCAGGTCTCGTGGGGGACGATGCTCGCCGAAGCGCAGGGCGAACTCATCCTCGGCCACTGGTGGCAGCTGGCGGCGGCGACGATCTTCATGGCGGTGTTCGTCACCGCGTTCTCGCTCTTCACCGACGCGCTGCGCGACGCGCTCGATCCGAAGCTGCGCGGGCTCGAGTGATGCTGCTGTCGATCGAGAACCTGCGCGTCGGCTTCAGGCTCGGCAAGGCCCATGGCGCGGTCCAGCGCGTGCAGGCCGTGGGTCGCGGCGACCAGGGCGTGAGCTTCGAGATCCCCGAGAACACGACGCTCGCGCTTGTCGGCGAGTCGGGCTCGGGCAAGAGCGTCACGGCGATGGCGATCTTGAACCTGCTCCCGGACAACGCCGAGCGCAGCGGGCGCATCGCCTTTCTCGGCCGCGACTTGCTGCAGTCGTCGCGCGCCGACCTGCAGGCGCTGCGCGGCAAGGACATCGCCTGCGTGTTCCAGGATCCGATGACGTCGCTGAACCCGGTGTTCAGCATCGGCCGCCAGATCTGCGAGCCGCTGCAGCGCCACCTCGGCCTGTCGCCGCGCGAGGCGCTGGCGCGCGCCGAGGCGCTGCTCGCCGAGGTCGGGATGCCCGACCCGAAGCGGCGCCTCGCGGTCTATCCGCACCAGCTCTCGGGCGGCCAGCAGCAGCGCGTGATGATCGCGATGGCGCTCGCCTGCGAACCGAAGCTGCTCATCGCCGACGAGCCGACGACGGCGCTCGACGTCACGATCCAGCGCCAGATCCTGGAGCTGCTCGCCGGCCTGAAATCGACGCGGCGCATGAGCATGCTCTTCATCAGCCACGACCTCGGCGTCGTCGGCGAGATCGCCGACCGCGTGGTCGTGATGCGCGAGGGCACGGTGCGCGAGCAGGGGCCGGTGGCGGACATCTTCCAGCAGCCGCGCGATGCCTACACCCAGGCGCTGCTCGCCTGCCGGCCGACGCTCGAGCAGCGCGGCGCCCGGCTGATGGTGATCGACCAGCACCTCGGCAATGGCGACGCCGGCGATGCCGGTGCGGCCGCGCCCGCGCGCGCGAAAGACCCCAACGCGCCCGTCGTCATCGAAGCCCAGGCGCTGACGAAGAGCTTCTGGCTGCGCAAGGGCGTGTTCGGCCGCAGCGAGTTCAGGGCCGTCGGCCGCAGCGGCGCCGGCGTGAGCTTTCGCCTGCGCAAGGGGCACACGCTGGGCGTCGTCGGCGAGTCGGGCTCGGGCAAGACGACGATGGGCCTGACGCTGCTGCGCCTGCACGAGCCCAACCGCGGGCCGGCCGGCGGCAAGGTGCTGTTCGACGGGCAGGACCTGCTCGCGCTCGACGCGCGCCAGTGGCTGCCCATGCGCCGGCGCATCCAGATCGTGTTCCAGAACCCGTATGCGTCGCTGAACCCGCGCTTTGCGATCGGGCAGACGCTCGTCGAGCCGATGACGATCCACGGCATCGGCAGGGACGCCGCCGAGCGGGACGCGCGCGCGCGCGCCCTCCTCGAACGCGTCGGGCTCGACGCGGCGAGTTCGATGGTCAAGTACCCGCACGAATTCAGCGGCGGCCAGCGCCAGCGCATCGCCATTGCGCGCTGCCTGACGCTGGACCCGGAGGTGCTCGTGCTCGACGAGGCGGTGAGCGCGCTCGACGTGTCGGTGCAGGCGCAGGTGCTCAACCTGCTCAAGGACCTGCAGGACGAGCTCGGCCTCGCCTACGTCTTCATCAGCCACGACCTGGCCGTCGTGCGCTTCATGGCCGACGAGGTGCTGGTGATGAAGGACGGCGATGTCGTCGAGCAGGCGAATGTCCAGACCATCCTCGAGCAACCGCGCGAGGAGTACACGAAGCGGCTGCTGGCGGCGATCCCGCGCGGGTACCGTGCGGCCGCCTGATTGGCGCGCGGTGGCGTGACCGGTGCGGTCAGCGGGAGGGGAAGAAGAACCTCGCCCAGACCCACACCGACAGTGCCACCGGCAGCATGAAGCACGTCCAGGCGGCGACGCGGCGCGGCAGCGCGGGCGCATGTTGTGCCACGAGCCGCGCGCCGAGCCAGGCCGACCAGGCCGCGCCGGCGGCCAGCAGCGCGATGCGCGCCGGCGCGACCCAGCCCGGCACGATGCCCTCGGCGCGCAACTGCGAGAGCGTCATCATCGACAGACCGAGAAAGAGCCCCGCACCGGCGAGCGGCACGAGCGCCAGCGCGAGTTCATGCCAGCGCAGGCCGCCGGCGAGCCGCGCCGCGGCGCGCAGCGCGAGCCAGGTCGTGCCGCCGAGCACCAGCGTCGCGGCGGCCAGGAAGGCGAGGATGGCCAGGCCGTCGAGCAGGCTGAAGACGTCGCCCGCGTCGGGCTGGTGCGTCAGCAGCCACCAGGGCAGGTCGTCGCGGAACATCAGGCTGTCGTAGCCGCGCTCGATCAGCCACTGCGCGGCGCCCTGCTTGAGTGCGACGAACCACGGGCTCGCGCTCCACTGGAAGGCGCCCGGCGCGAGCCCGAGCAGGCCGAACACGAGCAGCCGCGCCGGCCAGGGGTTGTTGGCGGCCGGCGCCGTCGACGCGCCGCCGCCCGCCAGGATCTCGCGGTTGGGCGAGCGCAGCGCGAGCGCGATCGCGCCGCGATGGTCGCTGCAGCGGCCGCAGGCGTGGCAGTCGGACGCGCTCGCCAGGTGGCGCAGGTCGAGCAGCGGTGCGCAGTCGACGCGTTCGCGCGGGCCCTGGTACTGCTGCCATTGGCGCGCGTCGGCGCGATAGTGCAGCGGCGCGACCTTGGCCAGCAGCGCGAACACGCCGCTCACCGGGCACAGGTAGCGGCACCACACGCGCCGCCCGCCGCGGCCGTAGATGGCGCCGACGGCGACCGCGGCGACGGTCGAGCCCCCGAGGATCAGCAACGTCGCGTCGGGGTACTCGTAGACGCTGACGAGCTGGCCGTAGACCGTCGTCAGCGCGAACGCGGCGAGCGGCCAGCCCGGCCAGCGCATCCAGCGTGGGATGCTGCGCCCGAGGCCGTGCCGGCTCGCGAGTTCGGTCAGCATGCCCTCGGGGCAGAGCAGCCCGCACCAGACGCGGCCGAGCGCCATGATGCTGACGATCACGAACGGCCACCAGACCCCCCAGAACGCGAACTGCGCCGCGAGCCTGAGGTTGGAGACGATGCTCGCGCCGGCCTCCGGCAGCGGCATGAAGGCCGGCACGACCACGAGCACCGCATAGCACAGCACGACGCCCCATTGCAGCGCGACGATCGCACCACGGTGGCGGCGCAGCGCGTCGCCGAACCTGGCAATGCCCGTTCGCGCGAACCTCGGCGGCGCGGCGGCGACGATCGGGATCGTGCGCATCGATCAGGCGGCGGACGCCCGGACCGGGCGCGCCCGCCGCGGCCACAGCGCGAGCAGTGCCAGGCCCCAGAACAGCGCGTAGGCGACGACGAGGCTGCCCGTCGGCCGCGCGCGGTAGCCGGCAAAGTCGGCCAGCACGCGGCCGATGCCGCCGCCGTCGTCGAGCAGGGCCGAGCTGTCCCAGGCCGGGTCGGCGAGCGTGGGCAGCCAGTCGAGGCCGATCAGGCGCTCGATGCCGTGGCCGAGCATCGCCGTCGCGACGGCGAGCAGCAGCCACTCGCTGGCGCGCAGCAGCGTGCGCACGTTCAGCCGGCGCGCGCCGCGGCCGATCGCCCACGCGCAGGCCAGCGCCGCGCCGAGGCCGGCTGCCGCGCCGGCCCACGGCGCGAGCGCGCCCATGGCCTCGCGTTCGAGGCCGATGCCGTAGAGGAAGACGACCGTCTCGGCGCCCTCGCGCGCAACCGCGAGCGCGGTGACGAGCGCGACGCCCGTCGCGCCGGCGGCACCTGCGGCGCGCGCTTCGAGCTCGCGCTTCATGCCGGCGCCGTGGCGCCGCATCCACGCGACCATCTGTACGACGAGCGCCGCCGAGGTGAGCGCGATCCCGGCCTGGAAGACTTCGAGCGCTTCCCCTTGCAACTGGCTCTGCACGGCGAAGGTCGCCACGCCGAGCGCGGCGGCGAGTGCGAGTCCGCCGCCGAGGCCGGCCCAGACGCCGCGCCGCAGCGGGGCGGGCTCGGGCTGGCGCGCGATCCACGCCAGCAAGACCGCGATCACCAGCAGCGCTTCCAGGCTCTCGCGCCAGACGACGACAAAGGCGTTGATCACTTGGCGATCAGTTCCAGGCGCCCGGTGTCGGGGTGAAACTCGTCGATGAAGCGGTAACTTCCCGGCCGCAGCGGCGCGATGACGACGAACGAGCTCGCGCCCGGCGCGAGCACTTTCTCGACGCGCAGTTCGAGGTTCTCGAACTCGCACGGCCCCGGCCCCTCGTTGCGCACGACGAACTTGATGCGCTGCCCGGCGGGCACTTCGAGCCGCGCCGGTTCGATGCGCCCGCCGCGCAGGACGACGGTGTAGGTCGCCGGCCCGTCGGCGCGCGCCGCGCCAGCGATGCCGAGCGCGGCGAGCGCCGCCAGGGCCGCACGGCGCCGCATCTACAGGCCCACCTTCGCGCGCAGGCCGATCGCCCAGGCCGAGCCGGCGTCCGGGTCGCCGCCGGGGCGGCTGACCCACTGCAGGTCGGGGCTGATCTCGACGCGCTCGTTGAGGCGGTAGCGGTAGTAGACCTCGACATCGGTCTCCCAGCCACTCGCCGCGTAGCCGGCCAGGCTGCCGCTTGCGGTCGCGTCGCGATAGGCGCTGCTCGTGCGCATCGTCGCCAGGCCGATGCCCAGCGCGTCGGCGCCGCGGCCCCAGCGGCTGCCGTCGGTCTCGGCGCCGACACTGGCCGTCGCGTCGAATCGCACCGTGCCGGTGAACTGGCTGCCGGCGCGGCCGAAGAGCGTCCAGTCCTCGTTGATGCGCTGGTCGAGCGAGGCGCCCCAGCCGGCGTTGCTCGCCCGGGTGTCGTCGAAGCCGGTCGAGTTGCCGTTGTACCAGCCGTAGAGGCGGTAGTTGCCGGCCAGGCCACCCCACAGCCTGGGCGCGGTGTCGATCTGCGCGATCACGAACGGACGCGCGAGCGACCCCGAGAAATCCGCCCCCGCACCCGAGCCGAAGACGCCGATCGAAAGGCCCCAGGCGCGGTTGGCTTCGCGGCCGTCGATGTAGGCGACGCGCACGCCGGGCGTGAAGCCGTAGGCATCGAGGCCGGCGCCGCCGCCCGAGTCGAGCAGTGCGTTGTGCACCAGCACGTTGTTCATGAAGCGCGCGGTTTCGTCGTCGGCCGCGACGTTCTGGTCGAAGAACAAAAACGGGTCCATCTTGCCGACGTTGACTTCCAGCCGCTGGCGCGAATTGGCCTTGACGCCGTCCAGCGGGAGCGGCACGTCGAGCTGGTACCAGGCCTGCGCGAGCAGCACGTAGGCGTCCGACGGCGCCGCGTCGACCTGGAACGCGGTCGTGTTGACCGTGCTCGTGTAGGTCGGGCGCAGGCCGACGCCGGTGCCCTGGCCGAAGCGGAACTGCGCGTAGACCATGCCGTCGGCGTTGCCGAGGCTGCCGCCGGGCAGCGTGACGGTGACGTCGCCGCGGTAGTTCGCGCGCGACTGGTTCTGCCCGTCGTCGCTGCCGGCACCGTTGACGCCCTGCACGACGCCGGTCAGGCTGGCGCCGACCGTCACCCCGTCGAGGGCCTCGATCTGGCGTGCCTGCTTCTGCATCTCGAGCGACATGAATTCGACCGCCTTCAGGCGCGTCACGAGTTCGGGCTCCTTCTCGCTCAGGCGCTCGGTGGCGAGCGCCGCGTCGGCCTGCGCCTGCGCCTCCTCGAGCTTCCTCAGCCGTTCGTCGGACGCGCGCGACGCGCCGAGGGCGGCCTCGAGTTCGCGGTTGCGCTGCTCCAGGCGTTCCATGCGCTCGAGCAGCTTCCTGAAGTCGGCCTGCGTCGGGCCAGCCTCGCCCGCCGCCTGCGCGGCCGGCGGCGAACCGAGGGCGATCAGGACCGCGGCGGCAAGCGCCGCGCGCGCGTGCCGCGCCGGCATCCGTTGGGCAACCATCTGCATGTCCGTTGCTCCATGGCGCACAGGGCAAGCCGCGACGCTGCAATCTGCGCCTTCGTCCCCGGCAGGGGACCGGTCGCCGCAGGCGACCAGGGGAGCGCGGCGCGACACTAGCGGGCCGAACCCGATCCGGGTCTCCCGGTCGGGTTCGGAGCCCCCGCGGGGGGCGGCCGCTCGGCGGCCGGGGGTGGTCAGCTTCATGTCAATAGCCGCCCTTCTTGCCCACGCCGGCGAAGGTGAACTCCCACTCGACGTCGAAGGGCTTGAACCAGGGCCGCACGCCGGTCGCGCGGTCGGTGTGGCGGCCGAAGTGCATGCCCATCGCGTTGTCGGGCGCGTTGGGCGGCAGGACGCTGAACTTGACGCGGTACTTGCCCGGCCCGGCGAGCTTGACGTTGTCGCCGTAGTGCGGGCCGTCGCTCGCCACCATCGGCATCATGTCGCCCTTGATGACCTCGCCCGAGCCGAGCTTGGTGAGCTGGTAGCGCACGAGCAGGAACGGAATCCACGCGCCCTCGGCGAACCCGTTGGCGTTGCTCGCCAGCGCGTGGATGTCGGCCTCGAGATGCACGTCCGACTCGGCGGACTTGCGCATGTGGCCGTCGGGCTCCATCTCGACTGGCTGCAGATAGACCGCGGCGACTTCCATGCCGGCAAGGTTCTGCGGCGTGCCGATCGGATGCTCCAATGCCTGGGCCGCAGTGGCGGACAAGACCAGGGTGAAGGACAGTGCCGCGAGGCGGCGAGCTGGGGAAGACATGGCGGGCAACCCTTCAAGTCGTACAAAGAAGAATGCAAGTATAAATACGACGCAGTCGCATTTACATGCGCCAGCTCAAACTTGCCTGATTTCGACGCCACATGGGCAAGGCCGTGGCCTGCTCACAACGGGTGGCCACGCCGTCGACGCCGGATCAGCTCGACTGAACCTCGATGGGCCCTTGCTGTTTCAGGCGCGCCGCACATGGGTCGTGGACCAAGGCAATGCGCTTGCGGACGCGTTCGAAGATGTGGCAATACCGCGCTACGCTGGCCAGGCGGCCAATCGGTGCCCGCCTCAAGGAAACGCCGTGCCGCCCCAAGTTTGCTTGACCCCCGCGGGCGGGCTGGGCGCAGCCCGGCCCTGGGGGCGCTCACAGGGCGACGACGTCGCGTTGAGCGGCTTCAGACGCACGATGTCCGAGGTGCGGGCTCGATTCAGGCCGAATGGCACTGCCGCCGGTGCGCGCGCGAGGTGCAAGAACGAGGGTTTCACCTGATAAGGCTCAGCCGCCGGCGCGCCGAAAGGGATTCATGCCCCTGCCTTCGCCCCTGTCGCGCCCGACCTCGCTGCTCGAGCGCGGCGCCCGACCGACGCATCTGCCGGCGGTCGTCCAGCGCGCCCGCCCGGCCACCACCCTGGCGGCGCCGGTGCTGCGTGCAGGGCGTGCGTCGCGACAGTTGAGCCTGCCCTTCTTCGCGCCGGCCGAACCGGCGGCCTGAGCGGGCTCGGCTTCAGGCGGCGGCAGCGCCGCCACTTGGCGGCGCTGCCGTGCGCCGGCCGAACATCCCCCAGCCGCTCATCTCGAGCACGAGTTCGCCATGCTGGTTGAACAGCTCCCAGCGCGACTCGAGCAGGCCGATGTGGGGTTTGCTCTGCATCGGCCTGGCGCTGAGCACGGTCATGCGCAGGCGCAAGGTGTCGCCCGGGCGCACCGGCGCCGTCCAGCGCAGCTTGTCGACGCCGGGCGAGCCGAGGCTGGTGGCGCGGTGCAGATAGCAGTCGCACATCATCCGCATCGCCAGCGCGGCGGTGTGCCAGCCGCTCGCGATGAGGCCGCCGAAGTGCGTCTCGCGCGCTGCAGCTTCGTCGAGGTGAAAGGGCTGCGGGTCGAATTGACGGGCAAACTCGACGATCTCGTCGCGACTGACCGTCGGGCCGGCGATCTCGCGCACGCTGCCGACCTCGAAATCCTCCCAGCACAGGTGCTGCGGCGCGTAGGCGGGGGTCGGGTGGGTCATGGTCTGCGGGTCAGGGGGACGGGATGTCCGCGATCGTAGCGGCAGCCCCGCAATGTCGGCTCAAGCCACGGCTGGCGCGCGCCGATATGAGTTCGATGCCGTCGACCCTCTTGCACCCCGCCACGGCCGGCGCCTCGAGCGCGCGCTCGCGCTGTTGCGCCAGGCTGGCCGGGCTGTGGCTTGCCGCGGCACTCGCTGCCGGCCCGGCCGGTGCCGAGCGGGCCGCTGTTGCAGGCGAGGTGCCGGCACAGGTGCGCGCGCTCGAGAGCGCCGGCCGCGCCCGGCCAGCCGAGTCGGCCGCTGCAGTCGGCGCGCTGCTCGCGCAAGCGGCGCCGGATCGCGCGACGCGCCTGGAGGCGCTCACGGTCCAGGGGTGGCTCCTTGCCTGCGTGCCCGACGACGAGGGCGCCGAGGGCGTGGCGCGCACGCTCGACAACCTCGCCCAACCCGGCGCCAGTGCGGCTGCGCTGCTGGTGCGGGCCCGCCTGGCCGAGAAGACCGGCAACACGCGCCGCGCGACCGCGCTCATCGACGAGGCCATGACGCGCCTGCCGGCCGATGCCCCGCCGCTCGCCCGCCTGCGCTTCGTCGACGCGCAGGCGCGCATCCGCGGCAGTGCCGACAAGCTCGAGGATGCCATCCGGCTTGGCCACGAGGCGCTGAAGCTTGCCGACGCGCAGGGCGACGCGTGGCGCCAGGCCGAGGTGCGCGGCGAACTGGCGTACGTGTACTTCATCGCCAAGCAACTGGCGCGCGCGAGCAGCCTGAACGAGGAGGCGCTGGCGATCGCCGCCCGCGACGGCGACGCGATGACGCTCGCCCATGTGAGCAACAAGCGCGCCATCTTTCGCGACGCCGAAGGCGACCTTGCGGGCGCACGGCGCGGCTTCATGGCGGCGCTCGACTACGCGCGCCAGGCCGGCGCGAAGACCGAGGAGGCGGGCTACCTGGCCAACCTCGCCGACTCCTACCTGAAGAGCGCCGAATACCCGATCGCGCTGCGCTACGCCCAGCAGGCGCTGCCGTTGACGCGCGAGCTCAAGAACCTCGACGGCGAGACGGTCGCGCTGGCCAACATCGGCCTGGCGCAGATCGCAATGCACGACATCGAAGCCGGCAAGAAGAACCTGCGCGCCTCGCTCGCCATCGACGAGCGGCGCGACTCGATCAGCGGCATGTCGGCCACCTACGACGAGATGGGGCAGTACCTCGAGAAGGCGGGTGACCTCGCGGGCGCGGTCGACTCGCTGCACCAGTACCGCGCACTCGCCGACCAGATGTTGCAGCGCGACCAGCAGCAGGCGATCTTCGAGCTGCAGGAGCAGTTCGACGCCGAGCGGCGCGCCAAGGAGATCGAGCTGCTGCGGCGCGAGAACGACCTCAAGGGCGAGCAACTGCATGCGCGCGACCTGCAGCAGCGCCTGTGGTGGCTGCTCGCGGGCTGTGGCCTGCTGACGCTCGCAATCGTCGCGATGCTGCTGCGCCGCGTGCGCGACACCAATCGCGAGCTTGCCGACAGCAATGCGCTGCTGCAGGAGCTCGCCGAGATCGACCCGCTCACCGGCCTGGCCAACCGGCGCCACTTCCAGGCCACGATGCGCCGTGTCGCTGCCGACGGCAGGCTCGAGGGCACGGTGTTCCTGATCGACATCGATCACTTCAAGCGCATCAACGACTGCTGGGGCCACGCCGTCGGCGACGCGGTGCTGGTCGAGGTCGCGCGCAGGCTGCGCTCGGTGCTGCGCGAGCCCGACCTGATCGTGCGCTGGGGCGGCGAGGAGTTTCTGGTCGTTGTGCGCGCCCTCGGCGGCGACGCCGTCGAGGCCCTGGCGGGCCGCATGCTCGATGTGATCGGCGCTGCGCCGGTCGAGCACGAGGGGCGCACCATCTCGACCTCGGCGTCGATCGGTTTCGCGACCTTCCCGATCGAGCCGACGCGGCTCGCGGTTTCGTGGGAGCGCGCGATCAACCTCGTCGACACCGCGCTCTACCTCGCCAAGGCGCATGGCCGCAACCGTGCCTACGGCGTACGCAACCTGCACGCGCACGACGACGCCGAGCTCGACGCCATCGGCCAATCGCTCGAGGCCGCATGGCGCGCCGGCGAGGTGGCGCTGACGCTGCTGCAGGGCCCGGCAGCCGCCGAGCCCGCGACGACGATCACCGAATGGTCCCGCGCCGCCGCGCTGCCCGAGCCCGTCTGATGAACCGCATCCGCGCCGCCCTGGCCGCCTGCGCTGCTGCGCTGTGGCTCGCGGCTGCCGCGTCGGCGCTCGCCGCCGAGGCGCTGCCGGACGGGGCGAGCCTCGCCGAGCAGATCGATCACTGGATGCGCGTGGGCTACGACGCGCCCGACGAGGCCGTGGCCGCGCTGTCGCGGCTCGACGCCGATCGCCTTGCCACGACGCCGGCGCTGCGCCGCGCCCTGCTGCAGGCACGCGGCGTGGTCCAGGCGCAAAGCGGCCGCGACGCCGAGGCCGCGCGCTGGGCCGATGCACTGCAGGCGCACGCCGTGGCGCACCAGGATGGTCAGGCCGACGCCGCCGCCAATCTCGTGCGGGCCCTGGTTGCGCAGACCGCGGGCCGGCTCGACCTCGCCGCACCGCTGGCGCAGCAGGCGATCGACAGCCTGCGCAGTGCCTGCACCGGCCTGCCCGACGGCACCGCAGCGCCCGCGGCCGCGCCGGCAGCGCAGCCCGATTGCGACGTCCGCAGCGCCTGGCAGGCGCTGCAGGTGCTGCAGATCGCCGCGAGCTACAAGGGCGTGCACGTGAACGCGACCGCGATGGCACAGTCCGCGCGCGACGTTGCGGCCTGGGCCGGCGACGACTGGCGCCTGGCGGTCAGCACGGCCGAGCTCGCGTCGCTGCTCGCGCGCAGCGACAGCCAGGATGCCGCGCTACCGCTGCTGCAGCAGGCGCAGCGCCTGGCCGCGCGCAGCGCCGACCCTTGGCTGCTCGCGAAGGCACGCTCGGCCGAGGCACGCATGGCACACCAGCGCGGCGATCTCGACGGCGCGCGCCGCCTGACCGAAGAGGCGATCGCCCTTGCGCAGGACGCCCGCTCGCCGCGCCTGGAGGCGTCGCTGCTCGCCAACCTGGCCGACATGCACGCCAAGCAGGGCCGGCCTGCCGACGCGCTGCGCGCTGCCGAGCAGGCGCTGCCGGTCGTGCGGCGCCACAACGACCGCCGCGTCGAGCTCACGCTGACCAACAATGCCGGCCTTGCCAAGATCGGCCTCGGCCGCATCGCCGAAGGCAAGCAGGATCTGGCGCGCGTCGAACAGCTGACGCGGGGTGCGGGGCTGCTCGCGCTGCAGGCGATCGCGCTGCGCGAGTACGACGACGCGCTTGCTGCTGCCGGCGACCTGCGCGGCGCGCTCGAGCTCTTTCACCGCGAGCGCGCGCTCAATGCCCAGGTGATGCAACACAACCGCGAGGCCGCGCTCAAGCAGCTGCAACTGCGCAACGACCGCGAGCGCAAGCAGCGCGACATCGAGCTCCTCGCGCGCGACAACGAGTTGAAGAGCGCGGCCCTCGCCAACCGCGAGCTGATGCTGCGCGTATGGGCCGTGGCCGCGCTCGTGCTCGTGCTCTCGGCGGCGGCGGTCGGCCTGCTCTACCGGCGCGTGCGCCAGACGAACCGCCAGCTCGTTGCCAACCAGGCGCAGTTGCGCGTGGCAAGCGAGCGCGACCCGCTCACCAACCTCGCCAACCGGCGCCACTTCCTGACCGTGATGCAGGCCCAACAGGCACGCGGCGGCGAGGCCGGCTTCGACGGCGCGCTGCTGCTCGTGGACATCGACCACTTCAAGCATGTCAACGACGGCCACGGTCATGCCGCCGGCGACCTCGTGCTGTGCGAAGTGGCGCGGCGCCTGAACGAGGCGGTGCGCGGCGATGATCTGGTCGTGCGCTGGGGCGGCGAGGAGTTTCTCGTGCTCGCGCTCAAGGTGCCCGCGGCGCAGGCCGAGCTGATGGCGGCCCGCATCCTGGCGGTCATCGGCGAGGAGCCGGTGATGGTGCAGGGCGTGCCGGTGCGGGTCACGGTTTCGATCGGCTACGCGCGCTTCCCGCTGCCGCCCAACGTGCTGCCGATCGCCTGGGAGCAGGCGATCAACCTCGCCGACATGGCGCTCTACACGGCCAAGAACCAGGGCCGCAACCGCGCCGTCGGCATCGTCGCCGCGCAGGCGCCGGCCGCGCCCGAACTGCAGCGCATCGAGGCCGACTTCGACCGCGCCTGGCACGAAGGCAGGGTCATGCTGAGCGTCGCGCCGGGGCCGGTGGCGCTGGCGTAGTCTCCTGCCGTGCCAGGCGCCGTGCTGCCACGGGCCCGGGTGCGCGTGCCGAGGCCTGCCTACTTGGGCGGCAGCGCGCCGACGTAGCGCGCCGCGAAGTCGAGCCAGTTCTCGAGCCCGGCGTCGATTGCGCTGTCGGCATCGACCCAGACGAAGCCGCGCATCGGTTTGCCGGTGATGTCCATCGGGCTTGCACCCGGCCGCGCCAGGGCTTCGGCCTCGAGCGCCTTGCCGACGCGGAACATGTAGCGCCCGACCTCGACGCCGGCGATCATGTTGCCATCGAGCATCCAGCAGTAGCCGCCGAACATCTTCTTCTCGGCGATGCCGCGCCGCGAGCGCAGCGCGCTGCGCATCAGGTCGGCGAGATGCGGGTCGTGCGGCATGGCTGCGCGCGCAGCGCCTAATTGCGCAGCTTCTGCACGACGACCAGGAGCACGATCGCGCCGAGCACCGAGGCGATCCAGCCCGCGCCCTGACCGGCCTGGTACCAGCCGAGCGCCTGGCCGACGAAGCCCGCTGCCAGCGAGCCGCCGATGCCGAGCAGGCAGGTCATGATCCAGCCCATCTTCTGCTCGCCGGGCAGCAAGAAGCGCGCGATCGCGCCGACGATCAGGCCGACGACGACGGTTCCGATGATGCCCATGGTGCGATGTCTCCGTTGGGTGGCGCGAAGCCGGCAGCCGATGCTACCGCGCCCAGGGCCGAGTGCCCGTCGGCCCGCTACATCCGAGGCACTTGCAGGGTGACAATGCCTTCATGGTCCGCACGGCAAGTCCCGCCTTCCAGCCCCTGACCGGCATCTATGAACCGTCGGCGATCGTGCAACTGCCGGATGGGCGCTTTCTCGTGGTCGAAGACGAGAAGAGCCATCCGTTCAGCCTGCTCACGATCGATGCCGATGGCCATGTCGACAGCACCGAGCTCACCGCAGGCCTGCTCCAGATCTTCAGCGACTTCTGGAAGCTGGACGATCTCGAAGGGCTGGCACTCGATCGGGCGGGCTTTGTCTACGCCATCACGTCGCACTCTCTCGAGGACAACGGCGACGCGAAGAAGTCTCGTGAACGGCTGGTCCGGTTCCGCGTGGAAGGCGAGCGGGTCTTGGACCCGAAGGTCGTCGAGGGATTGAAGCCTGCGATGTTGGCCAGGCACCCCGTGCTGGCGGCGGCCGCCAGGATCCGCGACGTCAAGGCCGCTGGCGGACTCAACATCGAAGCGCTGGAAGTCAGCGCCGACCAGCAGCGCCTGCTGATCGGCTTTCGCAGCCCGTTGCACAACGGCCGGGCGATCATCGCCAGCATCGAGAATCCTGCGGGCATCTTCGAGGCAGACGAGACGCCCCGGCTGGCCGATACGCTCGAAGAGCTGGATCTCGGCGGCCACGGAATCCGCGGCTTGTCCTACGTTTCCTCCCTCGGCGGCTACCTGGTCATCGGGGGGCCGGGCTCACGCCGGCACACCGGGTTCGACCTCTGGCTATGGAACGGTCACCCTGGCGCGCCGCCGCGCCGGGTGACGGTTCCTGGTTTGACGGGTATCGGACGTGCCGAAGGAGCGAGCTCGGCCGTCATCGACGGCGTGGAGCGGATCATCATCGTCAGCGACGATGGGGACAGGAAGGCTGGACGCTGCGCCAACTATCTCCTGCTCGACCCCGGCCAATTGCGGGTTGCGCGTTGATCGGGATGGAACAGGCGCGACCAGCCGATCCGACGCAGCGACGCTGAATCGCCCCGCGCCATGCCTTCGGCACCCTGGCCCTCCTGGGCCGGGCGAACGGTTCGACGACCAACCACCGGGTTGCGCAGCCGACGCGGCACAGGCAGAATTCCTACTTCCAATTCTTACTTTGCTGAAGGGCTCGCACCATGCAGGTCACCGAAAAGGGCCAGGTCACCATCCCGAAGCACATCCGCACCGCGGCCGGCGTGGCGCCCGGCAGCGAGGTGGCGTTCAGCCTCGATGGCAGCAGGATCGTCATCACACCGGTGGCCACGAGCGTTCGCGACGACCGGCGTGCGGCGCTGCGCAAGGCAGCGGCCCGGGTGCGCGGCAGCCTCGCGCCCGAGTTCCGGCAGCTCGGTGCAGACGAGATCATGGCCTTCCTGCGCAGCGACGTGGCGGTCAAGCTGCCCCGTCCGGCAAAGGCCGCCGGGCGTGGCCGCCGGTAGCGCGGCGGCGGCTTCCGGCCTGGCCGCGTATGACGGCAGCGCCGGCGTGATGGTCGATACCAATGTCTGGGTCGATTGCATCGACGAGCGCAGCCGTTGGCACGATTGGGCCGTCGAGCAGTTGCAGGCCAGCAGCGAGAGGGCACCGCTGCACGTCAATATCGTCATCTACACCGAACTGCTGGTGCCGCAACCCGATGTGCGGGCGCTGGACGCCATGTTCGACGTGTACGACACACTGCGCAGCCCCCTGCCCTGGGCCTGCGCGGCACTCGCAGCGCGCGCCTTTGCGCTGTACCGGCAACGCGGCGGCGCGCGCGTCCGGCCGATGCCCGACTTCTACATCGGCGCCCATGCGGCGGTGGCCAACCTGAGCGTGTTGACGCGCGACCGCGCGGGCTACGCCGGCTACTTTCCGCGGCTGGCGGTGATCGCTCCGTGAGCGAACGCCGCGCATCGGCACTCACCCCTCGCGCATCAGCGCCTCGATCTCCGCCGGATCGACCGGCACGCCACGGCTGAGCAGTTCGCAGCCGTCGGGCGTGACGAGCGCATCGTCCTCGATGCGGATGCCGATGTGCCAGAACTCCTCGGGCACGCCCTCGGCCGGGCGCACGTAGAGGCCGGGCTCGATCGTCACCACCATGCCAGGCTGGAGCACGCGCGAGGGTTTGCGCACGACGCGCTGGCCGAAGCCGTCGGGCTGTTCGACCGGCGCCTCTTCGAGCGCCAGGTATTCGCCGACGTCGTGCACATCGAGGCCCAGCCAGTGGCCCGTGCCGTGCATGTAGAACTGGCGGTAGGCGGCGCACTCGACCACCGCCTCCACGTCGCCGTGCTTGTCGCGCGCCAGCAGGCCGGTGTCGAGCAGGCCTTGCGCGAGCACGCGCACCGCAGCCCAGTGCGCATCCTGCTTGCGCATGCCGGGCGCGGTGGCGTCGATCGCCGCCTGCTGCGCGGCGAGGACGATCTCGTAGAGCGCTCGTTGCGGGCCGCTGAAGCGCCCGTCGGCGGGGAAGGTGCGCGTGATGTCGCTCGCGTAGCCGTCGATCTCGCAGCCGGCGTCGATCAGGCACAGGTCGCCTGCGCGCAGCTCGGCGTCGGCAGCGGCGTAGTGCAGGATGCAGGCATTCGCGCCGGCGGCGACGATGCTCGGGTAGGCCGGGCTCTGCGCGCCGTGGCGGCGGAACTCGTGCAGCAGCTCGGCCTCGATCTCGTACTCGCGCACGCGCGCCTGCGGGTCGGCACGAAAGCGCGCACCGCACCAGCGCATCGCGCGCGCATGCGCACCGGCCGAGATCGCGCAGGCACGGCGCAGCGTCGCGATCTCGTGACTGTCCTTGACGAGCCGCATCTCGCCCAGCAGCGGCGTCAGGTCGCGCAGGCTGCCCGGGCAGGCGACGCCAAGGCGTGCGTGGCCGCGCACGCGTTCGAGCCAGGCGCGCACGCGGGTGTGCAGCGACGCGTCGGCGTCCATCGCCAGCCACACCGCGGGCTGATCGGCGAGCAGCGTGGGCAGCTGCTCGTCGAGCGCCGCGACGGAGAACGCCGCGTCGACGCCGAGCGCGGCCGGCGCGTTTTCCGGCCCGAGGCGGATGCCGTCCCAGATCTCGCGCTCGACGTCCTTGTCGCGGCAGAAGAGCAGGCTGCGCCCGGCACCGTCGATGACGAGCCAGCTCTCGGGCTCGGCGAAACCGGTCAGGTAGTGGAAGTGGCTGTCGAAGCGATAGGGATGGTCGTTGTCGCTGTTGCGCTGGCGCTCAGGCGCGGTGGGCAGGATGGCGACGCCGCCGCCCGCGTCGCGCAGCGCCTGCGCGAGGCGCGCGCGGCGTTGGCCGAAAGGCTCTGGGTTCATCGAGTCAATGTAGCGCAGCCGATGGTGCATTGGGATAGGCTCGTGCCCTTGTCCGATCGGAGCAGGTGCCCTTCATGCAATATCGTCGTCTCGGCCGCAGCGGCCTCAAGGTCAGCGAGCTTTCGCTCGGTTCGTGGGTCACGTATCACAACCAGGTCGACGTGAAGTCGGCGACCGAGATGCTCGCCGCGGCGATGGACGCCGGCATCAACTTCTTCGACAACGCCGAGGTCTACGCTCAGGGCAAGAGCGAGGTCGTGATGGGCGAGGCGTTCAAGGCGCTGAAGTGGCCGCGCCTGAACTACGTCGTCTCGACGAAATTCTTCTGGGGCCTTGACCGCGAGGGCCACGCGACCAACCGCAAGGACACGCTCAACCGCAAGTACCTGATGCAGGCGATCGACGGTTCGCTCGCACGCATGGGGCTCGATTTCATCGACCTCGTCTACTGCCACCGGCCCGATCCGCAAACGCCGATCGAGGAGACGGTGTGGGCGATGAGCGACATGATCAGCCGCGGCAAGGCGCTCTACTGGGGCACGTCCGAATGGTCGGCCGCCGACATCCGCGCCGCCTGGGAGATCGCCGAGCGCCACCACCTGCACAAGCCGGTGATGGAGCAGCCGCAGTACCACCTGTTCCACCGCAAGCGCGTCGAGGAGGAGTACGCGCGGCTGTACGACGACATCGGCCTCGGCCTGACGACGTGGAGCCCGCTAGCGAGCGGGCTGCTGACCGGCAAGTACCGCAGCGGCGTGCCTGAAGGCAGCCGCGGCGCGCTCGAGAACATGGCCTTCCTCGTCAAGGGCCTGACCGACAAGGCGAAGAACGACGCCGTCGCTGCGCTCGAGCCGATCGCGCGCGACCTCGGCGGCAACGTCGCGCAGCTTGCCATCGCGTGGGTCAACCGCAACCCGCGCGTGAGCACGGTGATCCTCGGCGCCTCGAAGCTCGGCCAGTTGCAGGACAACCTCGGCGCGCTCGCACTCACGCCCAAGCTCACGCCCGAGGTGCTCGAGCGCATCGACGCGGCAACGCTCGCGCTCGCAGCCTGAGCCTCGACCGTCAGGCGAGCGCGGCGAGCTGCTCCGGCGTGCCGATGTTGTGCCACTCGCCTTCGAGCGCCTCGCCCGACAGGCGGTCGGCATGCGCGGCATCGAACAGCAGCGGCCCGAGCGCGGCGTGGGTTCCGGGCGGGATGCCGTCGACGAGCGCGGCGCGGCACAGCGCGATGTTGGCGTAGGTCCAGCGTCGATCGGCGGCCGGCTCGCGGCGCACGCGGCCCTGCGCGTCGAGCGCGAAGTCGCCCGCCGGGTGGAAAGGCGGATTGGGCACCAGCCACAGGTGCGCGAGGTCGATGCCGGCGGCGAAGCGCGCCGCGTGCGAGGCATCGAAGGCGAAGCCGGGGGCATGGATGTCGGCCGAGACGAGCCAGAACACGTCGTCCGGCGCGTCGGCGAGCAGCGGCAGCGCCTTGACGATGCCGCCCGCCGTCTCGAGCGCGCCGCCGTGGTCGCGGCCTTCCATCGAGTAATGCAGCACGAGGCCGAAGCGCGCGCCGTCGCCGAGCGCGGCGACGAGCTGCTCCTCGAGCCAGGCGGTGTTGACGACGACCTCGCGCACGCCCGCGGCGGCGAGCGCGATCAGGTGCCATTCGATGAGCGGCCTGCCGCGCACGGCGAGCAGCGGCTTGGGGGTGAGGTCGCTCAGCGGCCGCATGCGCTCGCCGCGGCCGGCGGCGAGGACGAGCGCCTTCGGTGGTTTCGTCGCGCGCGTCACGCCGACGATGCCGCGCCGCGGATGCGCTCGACGAGCGCTGTCGTCGAATGCCCGTCGACGAAGGCGATCGCGCGTGCCGTGCCGCCCCAGCCGCGCACGAGCGCCGTCTCGGCGAGCGACTCGATGTCGTAGTCACCGCCCTTGACGTAGCAGTCGGGCCGCACGAGCTCGAGCAGCGCGAGCGGCGTCGGCTCGTCGAACAGCGTCACGAGGCTCACGCTCTCGAGCGCGGCGAGGACGCAGGCGCGGTCGGCCTCGGCGTTGAGCGGCCGGCCCGGCCCCTTGCCCAGGCCGCGCGCCGAGGCGTCGCTGTTCAGGCCGACGACCAGGCTCGCGCCGAGCGCGCGCGCCTCGGCCAGGTAGCTCACGTGGCCGCGGTGCAGGATGTCGAACACGCCGTTGGTGAAGACGATCGGCCGCGCCAGCGTGGCGATGCGCCGTGCGAGCTCGGCGCGCGGGCACAGCTTGTCGAGAAACGAGGGCGCCGCCATGGCCGGGATTGTCGCCTGCGCGGCAATCGGCCTGCGTGCCAGCGCATAGACTGGGGGTCCGTTGCGACTCGAGGACTTCTCACCATGCTCACGCTGTGCGGTATCCCGCTCTCGAACTACTACAACAAGGTCAAGCTGGCGCTGCTCGAGAAGGGTGGCGACTTCGTCGAACAGGAAGTCGGCACAGGCAAGAAGGACGAGGCGGTGCTGAGTTGCTCGCCGCTCGGCAAGGTGCCGTTCATCCGCACCGAGCACGGCGCGCTGTGCGAGAGCGAGGCCATCATGGGCTACATCGAGGCTACCTGGCCCGAGCCGCCGCTGCTGCCGCCCGACGCCTGGGGCCGCGCCAAGGTACGCGAGCTCGTGACCTTCATCGACTTGCACCTCGAGCTCGTCGCGCGCCAGCTCTACGGCCAGGCCTTCTTCGGCGGTGCGGCCTTGAGCGACGCGAACAAGGATCGCATCCGCAAGCAGCTCGAGCAGAACATCGCCGGCTTCAAGCGGCTCGCGAAGTTCGCGCCCTATGTCGCCGGTACGAGCTTCACGCAGGCGGACTGCTCGGCCTATGTCAGCCTGCCGCTGGTCGGGCTGGCGAGCCGGCTCGTGCTCGGCGAGGACCTGCTCGTCGCGGCGGGTGTCGACTGGAAGGCCTACGCCAAGCTGATCGCGCCGCGCGCGAGCGCGCAGAAGGTCGATGCCGACCGCAAGGCCTGGCAGGAGCGGGCCGCAGCGGCGAGGAGCTGACTCTCTCGGCTCAAGCCGGAAGCGGCTGCCGGTCGGCCGCTGCGAGCGCCTGCGTGACTTCCTTGCGGAAGCGGTTCAACTCCTGCACGCTGGCGAAGCTGCGCTCCATCAGCAGGCTCATGTTGTGCAAGATGCGCTCGACGACCTTGCCTTCCCAGGCCGCGTCGAACTGGATCTGCTTGTCGAGCCAGCGTTCGAGCCAGCTCGGGTCGGGCAGGCGGCTCTGCACCGTGTCGCGCGGATAGAGCGCGGCGTTGACGTGCAGGTTGGTCGGGTGCAGCGCCTGCGCGGTGCGCCGCGCGCTCGCCATCAGCACGCCGACCTTGGCAAAGGCCGCGCGCGCGTCGTCGCCGAACTTCGCGAGCGCGCGCTTCATGTAGCGCAGGTAGGCGCCGCCGTGGCGCGCCTCGTCGCGCGCCAGGGTCTCGTAGATGGCCTGGATCACGGGTTCGGTGTGCCATTCGGCGGCGCGCCGGTACCAGTGGTTGAGGCGGATCTCGCCGCAGAAATGCAGCATCAGCGTCTCGAGCGCGGGCGCGGGGTCGAACTCGAAGCGCACGGCGTGCAGCTCGGCCTCCGTCGGCACGAGATCGGGGCGGAAGCGCCGCAGGTACTCCATCAGCACCAGCGAGTGCTTCTGCTCCTCGAAGAACCAGATGCTCATGAAGGACGAGAAGTCGCTGTCGCCGCGGTTGTCGCGCAGGAACATCTCGGTCGCCGGCAGCGCCGCCCATTCGGTGATGGCGTTCATCTTGATCGTCTGCGCCTGCTCGTCGCTGAGCTTGCTGGCGTCGAACGACGACCATGGGATGTCGCGCTCCATGTTCCAGCGCACGGCTTCGAGTTGCTTGAAGAGTTCCGGGTAGAGCATGACTGGCCCTTGAAGTGGCCCCCGATGTTAATCGCTGTGACCGGGGCGGGCTGCGTGCGCCGCAGCGGACAGGGGCATGCCGCAAGTCCGCACAAACCGTAGGGTCATGGCAAGACCGAGATGGATGCATAGAATACCGATCAGTCACCAGATGAACTAAACGGTATTTACCCAGCGAGATCACCATGAGCCGCAATCCCTGCACCGACCCGACCCTGCCGCAGCGCGACGCCGCTGCCACGCCGTGGATCACTGCCGCCCGGCCGACCACGCTCGGCATCGTCGCGACCGTCGCGGTTGCGTTCCTGTCGGCGCTGGCCATGATCCAGCCCGGCAGCGCCGAGGCACAGGCTTCGGCCTCGATCGTGACCGCGGTGATGGGAGTCTGACGCGATGCGACGTATCGCCGTGGTCGGCTCCGGCATCTCCGGCCTCGCCGCAGCACGCGAGCTCGAGCCGCACGCGCGCGTCACGCTGTTCGAGGCCGGCCAGTACTTCGGCGGCCACACGCATACCGTCGATGTGACGCTCGAAGGCGTGACGCACGGCGTCGACACGGGCTTTCTGGTCTTCAACGAGCGCACCTACCCGAACCTGATCCGCCTCTTCGGCGAGCTCGGCATCGAGACGGTGGCCTCCGACATGTCGTTCTCGGTCAAGGCGCCGGCGGGCCCCGGGCGCGCCGAGCTCGAATGGAGCGGCACCGACCTGGACAGCCTGTTCGCCCAACGCAGCAACCTGCTGCGGCCGGGCTTCTGGCGCATGCTGCGCGATCTGGCGCGCTTCAACCGGCTGTGCACCGCACTTGCCGAGCGCAACGCCGAGGGCGAGCTGGTGCAGACTATCGGCGACTTCCTCGACCAGCACCGCTTCTCGAACGACTTCCGCGAAGGCTACTTCCTGCCGATGATTGCCTGCATCTGGTCGTGCCCGACCGAGCAGATGCTGCGCTTTCCGATCTCGACCCTGATCCGCTTCTGCCACAACCACGGGTTGATCCAGATTGCCAATCGGCCGCGCTGGTTCACGGTCAGGGGCGGTGCGCGCCAGTATGTCGAGCGCATCGTCGGCGCGCTCGGCGACGCGCGCCTGGCCACGCCGGTGCGCAGCGTGCGCCGGCTGCCGCCGGGCGGCGGCGTGATGATCGCCACCGACGCCGGCAGCGAGCGCTTCGACGAGGTCGTGCTCGCCTGCCACAGCGACCAGGCGCTCGCGCTGCTCGCCGACCCGACCGAGCGCGAGCGCAGCGTACTCGGCGCGATCGCCTATCACCGCAACCGAGCCGTGCTCCATACCGACGCGTCGCTGCTGCCGCGCCGGCGCCGCGCCTGGGCGGCGTGGAACTACGAGCGCGCCGCGAGCAGCGAGCGCGAGCGCTCGGGCGTGTGCCTGCACTACCTGATCAACAAGTTGCAGCCGCTGCCCTTCGAGACGCCGGTGATCGTGTCGCTGAATCCGCTCGTGGCGCCGCGTGCCGAGACCGTGCTCGGCGCCTACGACTACGCGCACCCGGTGTTCGACCAGCGCGCGATCGACGCCCAGCGCCTGCTGCCGCGCATCCAGGGCCGCGCGCGTACCTGGTTCTGCGGCGCCTGGACGCGCTACGGGTTCCACGAAGACGGCCTGAGCTCGGGGCTCGCGGTCGCCGGCGCGCTCAAGTCGCAGTGGTCGCTGGCCGAGAGGGCCGCGGCATGACGGGTGCGGGCGTCGATTTCGCGGCCGCAGGCGCCGTGCCGCTGATCGGCATCGGCGAGGTGCGCCACGCGCGGCTGCGCCCGGTCGCGAACCGCTTTGCCTACCCGACCTACTTCGTGCTGCTGCCGATGCGCAGCCTGCGCGCTACCCCGCATACCGCGCTGCGCCGCAACCGCTTCGGCCTCGTCGCCTTCCACGACCGCGACCACGGCGACGGCGGCGCCGACAGCCTGGCCTGGGTCGAGGCGCTGCTCGCGCGCGAGGGCGTTGTCGACGCCGACGGCGAGATCTGGCTGCAGTGCTACCCGCGCGTGCTCGGCTACGTGTTCAAGCCGGTGAGCTTCTGGTATTGCCACCGCCGCGACGGCAGCCTCGCGGCGATCGTGGTCGAGGTCAACAACACCTTCGGCGAGCGCCACTGCTACCTGCTCGCCGGCCCCGAGGTCGGCTACGGCCGCGAGTTGCGCGCGTCCAAGGCGATGCATGTCTCGCCGTTCTGCAGCGTCGAGGGCGGCTACCGCTTCCGCTTCATGCGCACCGAAGCGCGCGCCGTGGCCCGCATCGACCACTTCGACGGCGCGTCGCAGGATGTGCCGCTGCTGCAGACCAGCGTCTCGGGCAGGCTCGCGCCGCTGACCGAGGCCAGCGTGCGGCGCGCCTTCTTCGGCATGCCGCTGATGACGTTCGGGGTGATCGCGCGCATCCACTGGCAGGCGCTGCGCCTGTTCATCAAGCGCGTGCCCTTGCACTCCCGGCCCGCCGCGGCGGGCTCCCCCTCCATGACCCGCCCCCTGCCATGAGCACGACCACGACCGCCCTCGCCACGAGCGCCCGGCTGCCTTCCGCCCCCCTCGCCGCACGCAGCGTGCTGCGCCTGCTGCGAGGCCTGGCGCACGGCACGCTGGCGCTGCAGCTGCCCGACGGCAGCCACGCGCAGTTCGGTGCGGCTCAGGGCGAGGGCCCGCGCGCTTCGATGCGCTGGCGCAACTGGAATGTGTGCCGCGCCGCGCTGCGCAGCGGCGACATCGGCGTCGCCGAGAGCTACTTCGCCGGCGACTGGACGACGCCCGATCTCGCCGCGCTGCTCAAGCTCTTCGCCGCCAACCGCGACGCGCTCGAGCGCGCCGTCTACGGCAGTTGGTGGGGGTCGATCGCGCACCGCGTGCGCCACCTGCTCAACCGCAATTCGCGCCGCGGCAGCCGGCGCAACATCCACGCCCACTACGACCTCGGCAACGACTTCTACCGCCTCTGGCTCGACCCGACGCTGAACTACTCGAGCGCCTGGTTCGAGGGCGACCGCTCGCGCGACATGGCAAGCGCGCAGCAGGCCAAGATGCGCCGCGCGATCGCCGAGTGCGAGCTTGCGCCGGGCCAGCGCCTGCTCGAAATCGGCTGCGGCTGGGGTGCGCTCGCCGAATGCGCGGCGCGCGATTTCGGCGCCTGCGTGACCGGCGTCACGCTCTCGGCCGAACAACTCGCGCATGCGCGCCAGCGTCTCGCCGACGCCGGCCTTGCCGACCGGGCCGAGCTGCGCTTCCAGGACTACCGCGACATCCGCCCCGAGCCGCAGGCCTACGACGCGATCGTCTCGATCGAGATGTTCGAGGCTGTCGGCCGCGAATACTGGAGCGGCTATTTCGAGGCCCTCAAGCGCAACCTCAAGCCCGGCGGCAAGGCCTGCATCCAGACCATCACGATCCGCGACGACCTGTTCGCGCGCTACCTGCAGTCGACCGACTTCATCCAGCAGTACATCTTTCCCGGCGGCCTGCTGCCGAGCCCGGCCGAGTTCCGCAAGGCCGCGGCCGCGGCCGGCCTGGAGGTGATCAACGAGCTCGACTTCGGCCTCGACTATGCCGAGACGCTGCGCCGCTGGCGCGAGCGCTTTGCCGGCGTCGAGGGCGGGCTGCGCGGGCTCGGTTTCGACGAGCGCTTCTGCCGCATCTGGGAGTTCTATCTCGCCTACTGCGAGGCCGCCTTCGCGGCCGGCAGCACGAGCGTCATGCAGTTCACGCTGCGCGCGCCGCAGCGCTGAACATGGCGACGGTCTCGCGCCGCAGTCTCCTCCTGGGCCTGGCCGCGGGCGCTGCCTGCGTGCCTGCATGGGCCGGGGCGCGCACCGCGCCAGGGGCCGAGCTCGCGGCGTGGCTGCCCGGCGCGCGCCTGCAGGGCGAGGGGCGCATGGCTTTCCTCGGGCTGCACGTGTACGACATCCGGCTCTGGGTCGGTGAAGGCTTCGACGCCGCGGCCTTCGAGCGCCATCCGCTCGCGCTCGAGATCGAGTACGCGCGCGCCTTTGCGGGCCATCGCATCGCCGAGCGCTCGCTGGCCGAGATGGAGCGCGTGGCCGGCGTCTCGCCGGCGCAGCGCGCTGCCTGGCTGGCCGCGATGAAGCAGGCCTTCCCCGACGTCGAGGCCGGCGACCGGCTGGCTGGCGTGCACCGGCCGGGCGGCGGCGCGCGCTTCATCCACAACGGCAGCCGCGCGGCCGAAGTCGCCGACCCGGACTTCGCGCGCGCCTTCTTCGCGATCTGGCTCTCGCCGCGCACCTCCGAGCCGCGCCTGCGCGCGGCCCTGCTCGGGAGCGCGGCGTGACCGCCGCGGTGGCGTTGCCGGTGCATGCGTGGCGCGGCGGCTGGCGCCATGGCCTGGCCTACGGCGGCCTGGGTCTGCCGCTGGCCTTCGTCGCGCTGCCGCTGTATGTCGTCCTGCCGAATCACTACGCCACCGAGTACGGCGTCCCGCTGGCCGCGCTCGGCGTCGTGCTGCTGCTCGCGCGGCTGCTCGACGCCGTCGTCGATCCGTTCATCGGGCGCTGGGCCGACGCGCTGTTCAGGCGCTCGACGCGCCGGGCCTGGATCGCGCTCGCGGCGGCTGCGGCGCTGCTCGCGCTCGGCTTTCGGGCGCTGTTCCACCCGCCGGTCGAGGGCACGGCAGCGCTGCTGTGGTGGTGCGCGATCGGCCTTGCGGTGACCTATCTCGGCTACAGCATCGTCAGCGTGATCCATCAGGCCTGGGGCGCGCGCCTGGGCGGCGGCGAAGACCAGCGCGCGCGCATCGTCGCCTGGCGCGAGGGCCTGGCGCTCGCGGGCGTGCTTGCGGCGAGCGTGCTGCCGGCGCTGGTCGGGCTGAGCGCAGTGAGCTGGATCTTCGCCGGCCTGCTGGCCGCAGGCGTGGCCTGGCTCGCGCAGGCGCCGCAGCCGGATGCGGGCGAGCTGGGCCGCACGGCGCCGGCGTCGCCTTCGCTGGCACTTCCGTGGCGCGAGCCGGGCTTTCGGCGCCTGCTCGCGATCTACCTGTGCAACGGCATCGCGAGCGCGGTTCCGGCCACGCTGGTGTTGTTCTTCGTTCGCGACCGCTTGCAGGCGCCGGCCTTCGAGCCGCTCTTCCTGGGCGCCTATTTCGCCGCTGCGGCCGCTGCGCTGCCGCTGTGGGTGCGGCTCGTCGGGCGCATCGGCCTGGCGCGCGCCTGGCTGGCGGCGATGGCGCTCGCCGTGGCGAGCTTCGGCTGGGCGAGCCAGCTCGGTAGCGGCGACGTGGTGGCCTTCACGCTCGTCTGCCTGGCCAGCGGCATCGCGCTCGGCGCCGACCTGACGCTGCCGGGCGCGCTGCTGACCGGCGTGATCCAGCGCGCCGGCCATGCGCAGCGCGCCGAGGGCGCCTACTTCGGCTGGTGGAATTTCGCGACCAAGCTCAACCTGGCCCTCGCCGCCGGCCTGGCACTGCCCGCGCTGCAGGCCCTCGGCTATGCGCCCGGCGTCCGCGACGAGGCGGCGCTCGATGCATTGACCGCTGCGTACTGCCTGCTGCCGTGCGCGCTCAAGCTCGCCGCCGGCGCGCTGCTGTACTTCGGCTGGATACGCAACAACGAGGAGGAACAGTCATGAACAGCGGCAAGGGGCAGCGGTCCTGGCCGACCGGCCTGGCCATGCTCGCGCTGGCCTGGCTGCTGGCCGCCTGCGCCGCGCCGACGCCGGCCGACTACGCGGCCGAGCAGCCGGTGCTCGACCTGCGCCGCTACTTCGATGGCGAACTCACGGCGCACGGCATCTTCACCGACCGCTCGGGCAAGGTGGTCAGGCGCTTCACGGTGAAGATGAACGCACAGTGGCAGGGCGACGACGGCGTGCTCGACGAGGCCTTCACGTACAGCGACGGCCGCACCGAGCGCCGCGTCTGGCGCCTGCGCAAGCTCGCCGACGAGCAGGGCGTCGCGCGCTACACCGGCCAGGCCGACGACGTCGTCGGCAGCGCCGAGGGCCGCGCCTCGGGCAACGCGCTGCGCTGGACCTACACCCTGCGCCTGCCGGTCGACGGCCGGACCGTCGAGGTGCAGTTCGACGACTGGATGTTCCTCGTCGACGAGCGCGTGATGCTCAATCGCGCGGTGATGAGCAAGTTCGGTTTCTACCTGGGCGAAGTGACGCTCAGTTTCATCAAACACTCGTGATGCCATGACGCACTGCCCCCCCCTGGCCGACTGGCGCGGCCGCAGCGTCTGGCTCGTCGGCGCATCGACCGGCATCGGCCGCGCCACGGCCTCGCTGCTGCACGCGCGCGGCGCGCGGGTCTTCGTCTCGGCGCGCAACGCGGCGCTGCTCGACGAGTTCGTGGCCGCGCATCCGGGCAGCCGCGCCATGGCGCTCGACGTCACCGATGCCGCGGCCCTGGCGCGCGCAGCCGACGAGGTGGTCGCGGACACGGGCGGCATCGATCTGGTGTGCTTCTGCGCCGGCCACTACAAGGCCATGCAGGCGACCGATTTCGACCTCGCCGAGGCCTTGCGCCATCTCGAGGTCAACCAGGCCGGTGCGCTCAAGCTGCTCGGCGCGGTGCTGCCGCACCTGCTGCGCCGCGGCAGCGGCCACCTGAGCCTGGTCGCCAGTGTCGCCGGCTACCGCGGCTTGCCACGCGCGCTGGCCTACGGGCCGACCAAGGCCGCCTTGATCAACCTCGCCGAAGCGCTGCACCTGGACCTCGCGCCGCTGGGCATCGGGGTCTCGGTGATCAACCCGGGCTTCGTCGAGACGCCGCTGACGGCGCAGAACGCCTTTGCGATGCCGGCGCTGCTCACGCCCGACGAGGCAGCGCGCGCAATCGTCGAGGGCTGGGAGCGCGGGCGCTTCGAGATCCACTTCCCGAAGCGCTTCACGCTCTGGATGAAGCTGCTGCGCCTGATGCCCGACGCCTTGTATCTGCGCGCCGTGCCGCGCTTCATCCACCCGTGATGGCTGCCAGCGCCACGCCGCGCCATGCCGACGCGCGCGTCGCGCGCATCGTCGAGCGCTTCGAGCAGCTCACGCCCGGCGACGTGGCGCGTCTAGGGGAGATCTATACCGATGACGTGCGCTTCAAGGACCCGTTCAACGAGGTCGAGCGGCCTGGCCGCGGTGCAGCGCATCTTCGCCCACATGTTCGAGGCGCTCGACGCGCCGCGCTTCGTCGTGCACGACATCGTCGTCGAACGCGAACAGTGCTTCCTGACCTGGGATTTCGTGTTTCGCCTGCGCCGCTTCGACCGGCAGTCGCTGCAGACGGTGCGCGGCAGCTCGCACCTGCGGCTCGCGGACGACGGGCGCATCGCGGTCCACCGCGACTACTGGGACGCGGCCGAGGAGCTGTACGAGAAGTTGCCGCTGCTCGGATCGCTGATGCGCTGGCTCAGGCGCCGCGCGAATCGCTGACGGCGCCTACTCGGGCAGCGCGTTGAGTGTGTACATCGCGGCGAGCAGCGCGCCCGGCTTGCCGATGCGCCCGAACCAGCGATCGTAGATCGGGCCGACCTCGCCGGTGCGGTAGAGCTGCGCCAGCACGCGGTTGACGGCCTGCTTGAAGTCGGCGTCGTTGCGCCGCATCGAGAAGCCATAGGGCTCGTAGGAGAAGCCGTTCTCGGCGATGCGCACGACGAGCTTGTCGCCGGCCGACACCGCCAGGCCGATCAGCACCGTCTGATCGGCGGCGTAGGCGTCGATGGTTCCGTCGGCAAGCAGGCGCATGCCGTCGAAGTGCGACGGCGCGTTCACCACCTCGACCTGCACCGCGGCGCGCGCGATCGCTGCGCGCAGCGCCTTGTCGGTGGTCGTGTCCCTGGCCACGCCGACCTTCTTGCCGTTCAGGTCGGCCACCCCCCTGGCGGGCGTGGGTCCGCGGGTCATGAAGCTGCCGCCATCGACCCAGGTCATCAGGCTGAAGTCGACGATCTTCTGGCGCGAGATCGTGTTCGTGCTGGTCGCGCACTCGAGGTCGATCTTGCCCGAGCTGACCATCTCGAACCGGTTGGCGAGCGTGATCGGTATCCACTTGACGTCGAGCGTGGCCAGGTTGAGCTGCTGCTGGATGCCGGCCGCGACGCGCTTGCACAGGTCGACCGAGTAGCCCGACGGCTGGCCGTTCGAATCGGCAAACGAGAACGGCACCGATTCGGGCAGGAAGCCGAGCGCGATCGTCTTGCTCTCGGCGATCTTCTTCAGGGTGCCGGTCGTCTGCGCGAGCGCGGGCACGGCGAGAAGTGCGCTGGCGAGGGCGGCGGCAACGAGGCGAGCAAACATGGGCGGGCTTTCGAGAGGCGGCAAACGGGGGCCGCCAATCTAGCACGCGTCCGTCAGAGCCAGCCCTTGCGCCGGAAATACCAGAACGGCGCAATCACGCTCACCGCCATCAGCGTCAGCGCGAACGGGTAGCCGAGCGACCAGTCGATCTCGGGCATGGCCTTGAAGTTCATGCCGTAGATGCTCGCGATCAGCGTCGGCGGCAGCAGCGCGACGCTGGCCACCGAGAAGATCTTGATGATGCGGTTCTGGTTGATATTGATGAAGCCGACCGTCGCGTTCATCAGGAAGTTGATCTTGTCGAACAGGAAGGTCGTGTGGCTGTCGAGCGAGTCGATGTCGCGCAGGATCTGGCGCGCCTCCTCGAACTGCTCGGCGTTGAGCATGCGCGTGCGCATCATGAAGCTCACCGCACGGCGCGTGTCCATCACGTTGCGGCGGATGCGGCCGTTGAGGTCCTCCTCCTCGGCGATCGCGGCCAGCGCGTCGCCGGCGACCTCGTCGTTGACGTTGCGCTTCAGGACGCGCTGGCTCACCGCCTCAAGCGCGTCGTAGATGCTTTCCAATGCGTCGGCCGAGTACTCGGCGTCGGCGTCGTAGAGCTTCAGCAGCACGTCCTTGGCGTCTTCGATCAGCGCCGGGATGCGCCGCGCGCGCAGGCGCAGCAGCCTGAACACCGGCAGGTCCTCGCTGTGAACCGAGAACAGCACCTTGTTGAAGAGAATGAAGGCCACGCGCACGTTGCGCGGGTCCTCGTTGTCGTCGATCAGGAAGTCGGAGCGGATGTGCAGCTCGCCGTTGTCTTCTTCGTAGAAGCGGGCCGACTCCTCGAGATCGTCGTCGACGATGTCGTCCGGCAGCGTGAGCCCGAAGCGGGCCGCGACCCAGCCCTTCTCCTGCGGCGTCGGCGACTCCATGTCGACCCACACCGGCTCGACGTTGGTCAGCGCTGCGGCGCTCTCGATCTCTTCCTGGGTCAGCCGGCCGTTGACCAGCGTGAACACATTGAGCATTGTCGATCTCTCCAGCACGTGCGCGGCGCAGGGCGCGCGGCGTGGAAAAGCGTGGGTGACCGGAAACCGTCTCACCCCGCTGTGCTGGAGTGGACGGTCACCGAGGGTGGGAGCTGTCCAAGGAGGTACCCAGGGTTTCGAAGCGTTCCATTATGACACTCGCCTGCCACCGCAGCCGATGGCCCCGCCACCGTCACGCGCTTGTCATGCTGCCGGTTCGCGGGCACACTGAATCTGCCCCGGCGCCGCGTCGGGCGCGGTTTCCCAACCCGCTTCTCCCCCTGTAAAGGACGCCCCCATGAACTTGACGATCAGCGGCCATCACCTCGAAGTTACGCCAGCCTTGCGTGAGTATGTGCTTACAAAGCTGGACCGCGTGACGCGGCATTTCGACCAGGTCGTCGATATCAACGTGTTGTTGTCGGTCGAGAAACTCAAGGAAAAGGAGCGAAGGCAGAAGGCCGAGGTCACGCTGCATGTGAAGGGCAAGGACATCTTCGTCGAGAACGCGCACGAAGATCTGTATGCCGCGATCGACCAGTTGATGGACAAGCTCGATCGCCAGGTCTGCCGCCACAAGGAGATGCTGCAGGATCACCACCGCCACACGGCCAAGCGCGTCGACGTGGCGCCTCAGTAAGCAGGCACCAACTTCTTGCGGCGCCGGAGGACGAAGTACCGGTTCTCCGGCCTCCGATTCCCCAAGGGCGGCTGACATGCCGCCCTTGCTGTTGCTGCGCCGCAGCACTCGTGCAGGAATTGCCCTCTTCTGCCCGCGGCGTGACCACGCGATGACACCCGGTTCCTATAATCCTCGACTCATGAAGCTTCCGATCCGGGGTCAGGCGCGCGCGCCGCAAGCCCGGGTTGCCGCCCGATGAATCGACTCGCTGCCATCCTGCCCCCCAGCAACGTGCTGGTGAACGTGGACGCCACGAGCAAGAAGCGCACGTTCGAGCATGCCGGGCTGCTGTTCGAGAACGAGCATGCGATCGCCCGCGCGACGGTGGCCGACAACCTGTTCGCGCGCGAGCGCCTGGGCTCGACCGGGCTCGGGCATGGCGTCGCGATCCCGCATGGCCGCATCAAGGGCCTGAAGAATCCGCTCGCGGCAGCGATCCGCGTGCAGCAGCCGATCCCGTTCGACGCGCCCGATGAGGAGCCGGTCAGCCTGCTGATCTTCCTGCTCGTTCCCGAAGCCGCGACGCAGCGTCACCTCGAGATCCTGTCCGAGATCGCCGAGATGCTGTCGGACCGCGAACTTCGCGAGCGCCTGAAGACCGAGCCCGACGCGGCCAAGATCCACGAGCTGATCGCGAACTGGGAACCGCTCAAGTCGGTCGCCTGAGCGCGAGGCCGTGCTGATGCCCGGCAGCGCGACGTGAAACCCAGCGTCATCAGCGCCGAGGCGCTGTTCGAGGAGCACCGCGCGGCGCTGCATTGGGAGTGGATTGCCGGCCATGCCCACCCCGAGCGGCGTTTCGACGAGGCGGCGGTGCGCAGCGCACAGTCCTCGGCCGACCTGGTGGGTTATCTGAACTACATCCACCCCTACCGGGTGCAGATCGTCGGCCGGCGCGAGGTGGCCTACCTGCTGACCTCGTCGCCCGAGGACCAGGAGCGGCGCACCCAGCGCATCGTGACGCTCGAGCCGCCGGTGGTCATCGTCGCCGACGGGCAGGTCACGCCCGAGCAGCTGCTGCGCCTGTGCGACCGCGCCGACATTCCGCTCTTCGTCACTGCGGAGCCCGCTGGCCACGTGATCGACGTCGTGCGCGGCTACCTGAGCCAGCATTTCGCCGAGCGCACGACGCGCCACGGCGTGTTCATGGACATCCTGGGCCTCGGCGTGCTGCTCACCGGCGAGTCGGGCCTCGGCAAGAGCGAGCTCGGGCTGGAACTGATCTCGCGCGGCCATGGGCTCGTCGCCGACGACGCGGTCGACCTGTACCGCGTCTCGCAGACCGCCCTCGAGGGCCGCTGCCCCGACCTGCTGCTCAATCTGCTCGAGGTACGCGGCATCGGCCTGCTCGACATCAAGGCCATCTTCGGCGAGACCGCGGTGCGGCGAAAGATGCGCCTGAAGCTGATCGTGCACCTGGTGCGCAAGGAGACCATGGAGCGCGACTTCGAGCGCCTGCCCTACGAGCCGCTGTTCGAGGAGATCCTCGACGTGCCGGTCCAGAAGGCGGTGATCGCGGTCGACGCCGGGCGCAACCTCGCCGTTCTGGTCGAGGCCGCGGTGCGCAACACGATTCTTCAACTGCGCGGCATCGATACCTACCGCGAGTTCATCGAGCGCCACCAGAAAGCGATGGGCAAGCCCGAGCCGTAGGCGGGCGCACGGCGCGCCAGGTTGCTACCGCGTCTTGTGCGGGCAGTCAGCCTTGGAGCAGGCCGCATACAGCGACAGCGCGTGCTCCTGCAGCTCGAAGCCGCGCTCGCGGGCGATGGCGCGCTGGCGGGCCTCGATCTCGGGATCGAAGAACTCCTCGACGCGGCCGCAATCAACGCACACGAGGTGGTCGTGGTGCGAACCTTCGTTGAGCTCGAAGACCGACTTGCCGGACTCGAAGTGGTTGCGCGTCAGCAGCCCCGCCTGCTCGAACTGCATCAGCACCCGATAGACGGTCGCCAGCCCGATGTCGGAGCCGTCCGCGAGCAGCGCCTTGTACACATCCTCGGCCGTCATGTGTCGACGCTGGGTCTTCTGGAACACCTCCAGGATCTTGATGCGAGGCAGCGTGGCCTTCAGGCCCGAGCTCTTGAGTTCTTCGGCGTGGGTCATGGGGGTCCGGGCGCGGCTGCCGGCGAGGGGGTGCCGCTAGAATCGCCCATCATATCGAGGTCGGCCGCGCGCGGCACGACCGGAAGACAAAGCATGCGCCAGCCCCGACTTTCGCCCGTTGCCCGCACCCAGGGGCGCACGCCGCCTGCGCGCACAGTGCGCCTGCTCGCGGTCGCGACGGCAACGCTGGCGCTGGCGGCCTGCTCGTCGCTCGAGTCCAACCGCTGGACCAACTTCTTCATGCCCTACAAGATCGAGGTCGTGCAGGGCAATGTGGTCACGAGCGACCAGATCGTGCGGGTCACGCAGGGCATGAGCCGGACCCAGGTGCGCGAGGTGCTCGGCTCGCCGCTGCTGACCGACATCTTCCACGCCGACCGTTGGGACTACATCTTCATGCTCAACCGGCCCGGCCGGCCGCTGACGCGCCTGGACGTGAAGATCTTCTTCGAAGGCGACAAGGTGGCGCGCATCGAGGCGCCGGGGCTGCCGACCGACGCCGAGTTCATCGACTCGATCGATCCCCTGCGCAGCAAGCGCGCGGTGCCGGTGCTGGCCCTGTCGCCGGAGCAGGTCAAGGCGCTGCCGGTTCCGCCGCCGCCGGCCGTGGCGGCGTCCGCGCCGCAAGGCCCGCAGCGCAGCTATCCGCCGCTCGAGCCGCGGGGATGAGGTCCGGTGGCAGCTGACGCGCCCTTGCGGATCGCCGTTGCCGGCGCCTCGGGCCGCATGGGCCGCATGCTCGTCGAGGCGGTGCTGGCGGCCGACGACTGCACCCTCGCCGGCGCGCTCGACGTTGCCACCAGCACGGCGCTGGGCCACGACGCGGCCGCGTTTCTCGGACGTGCGAGCGGCGTCGCGATCACGTCCGATCTGCGCGCGGGCCTGGCGTCGGCACAGGTGCTGATCGACTTCACCCGCCCCGAAGGCACGCTCGCGCACCTGGCCGTCTGCCGCGAACTCGGCGTCAAGGCGATCGTCGGCACGACCGGCTTCTCGGACGCTCAGAAGGCCGAGATCGCCGCCTGCTCACAGAGCATCGCGATCGTGTTCGCGCCCAACATGAGCGTCGGCGTCAACGTCGTGCTGCGCCTGATCGATCTCGCCGCGCGCGCGCTGCGCGAGGGCTACGACATCGAGATCGTCGAGGCCCATCACCGGCACAAGGTCGACGCGCCGAGCGGCACCGCGCTGCAGATGGGCGAGGTCGCAGCGGCCGCGCTCGGGCGCAAGCTCTCCGACTGCGCGGTCTACAGCCGTGAAGGCCATACCGGCGCGCGCGACCCGTCGACGATCGGCTTCGCGACCATCCGCGGCGGCGATATCGTCGGCGACCATACGGTGCTCTTTGCCGGCACCGGCGAGCGCATCGAGATCAGCCACAAGTCGGGCAGTCGTGTCACGTACGCCCAGGGCGCGCTGCGCGCGGCACGCTTTGTCGTCGCCCGCGCGAACGGGCTCTTCGACATGGGCGACGTGCTCGGCCTGGGTACGCGGGCACCAGGATGACGGGGTTGCAGGCCTTCTGGGAGCAGGGCGACGCGATCACGCGTGCGGTGGCGGCACTGCTGCTGCTGATGTCGATCAGTGCTTGGGTCATGATCTTCTGGAAGGCGTGGCTGCTGCGTCGCGCGCGGCGCGACATCGAGCGCGCGATACCGGCATTCTGGGCTGCGCGCACGCTCGCCGACGGGCGCGAACAGCTCGCACTCTTCGACCGCGAGGGCGTTGTGCAGCCACTGCTCGCGGCCGCGACCGGGAGCGGCGATGCGGCCACGCTCGAAGGCCGCGGGCAGCGCGAGTCGCAGCTCACGCGCCGCCTGCGTGGCGCGCTGCACGGCGTGCTCGGCCAGCTGCAATGGGGCCAGGTGCTGCTCGCCTCGATCGGCAGCACGGCGCCCTTCATCGGCCTGTTCGGCACCGTGTGGGGCATCTACCATGCGCTGATCAGCATCTCGGCGAGCGGCGCGATCACGATCGAGAAGGTCTCCGGTCCGGTCGGCGAGGCGCTCGTGATGACGGCCGCCGGTCTCGCAGTGGCGATCCCCGCGGTGCTCGCGTACAACATCTTCGGCAAGATGGTCGCCTCCTGCGAAGCCGAGCTCGAGGGCTTTGCGCACGACCTGCGCGAGATGGCCGGCGAGTCAGCCTGAAATGACGACCCCCTCGCTCACTCCGTTTGCTGCCCCCCGAGGGGGCGCTCAGTGGCTTCGGGCGGCCGGGCGCCACTGAAGCCAGCGATGTCCTTCGGCCGCCTCGAGCGCAGCCCCGGTTCGCAGCCGATGAGCGAGATCAACATGACGCCGCTGATCGACGTGATGCTGGTGCTGCTGGTGATCTTCATGATCACCGCGCCGCTGATGACGAGCAGCCTGAAGCTCGACCTGCCGCGCAGCGATGCCGCGACCGCGAGCGAGACGCCGCTCTTCCTCGCCGTCGCGATCACGCCCGAGGGCGAGCTCTTCCTCGGCGACGAGAAGCTCGCGCCCGAGGTCTTCGGCCAGCGCGTCGCCGACGCGGCGCGCCAGTCGCCCGATCTCGAGGTGCAGTTGCGTGCCGACAAGCGCACGCCCTACGGACAGGTGGCCGAGCTGATCGGGCGCCTGCACAAGGCGGGGCTGAACCGGATCGCGTTCGTCACCGAAGCGCCGACTGCGCCTGCACAGTAGCGCGGTGTCGCGCCAGAGGGCGCTTCCTATAATCGACGCCACTCCTCATTGGCGTCCGGCCCGCTCCATGACCACCGCAGAACCCCCGCGTTACGACGCCCAGGCGATCGAGCAGGCCGCCCAGGCGCAGTGGCGCGCGCGCGATGTCTATCGCGTGGTCGAGGATCCGTCGCGGCCAAAGTTCTACGCCTGCTCGATGCTGCCCTACCCGAGCGGCAAGCTGCACATGGGCCATGTGCGCAACTACACCATCAACGACATGCTCGCGCGCCAGCTGCGCATGAAGGGCATGAACGTGCTGATGCCGATGGGCTGGGACGCCTTCGGCCTGCCGGCAGAGAACGCGGCGATGAAGAACGCCGTGCCGCCCGCCAAGTGGACCTACGACAACATCGCCTACATGAAGGCCCAGATGCAGGCGCTCGGCCTGGCGATCGACTGGTCGCGCGAGGTCACCACCTGCGCGCCGGACTACTACAAGTGGAACCAGTGGCTGTTCCTGAAGATGCTCGAGGCGGGCATCGCCGAGCGCCGCACCCAGGTCGTCAACTGGGATCCCGTCGACCAGACCGTGCTCGCCAACGAGCAGGTCATCGACGGGCGCGGCTGGCGCTCGGGCGCGCCGGTCGAGAAGCGCGAGATCCCCGGCTACTACCTGAACATCACGCGCTACGCCGAGGAGTTGCTGGCGCAGGTCGAGCACGGCCTGCCGGGCTGGCCGCAGCGCGTCAAGCTGATGCAGCAGAACTGGATCGGGCGCAGCGAGGGCGTGCGCTTTGCGTTCCCGCACCAGATCCGCGGTGCCGATGGCGAGCTGATCCAGGACGGCAAGCTGTGGGTCTTCACGACCCGCGTCGACACGCTGATGGGCGTGAGTTTCTGCGCTGTCGCGCCCGAGCACCCGCTGGCCGCCCATGCGGCACGCCAGCACAAGGCGGTGGCCGCGTTCATCGACGAATGCAAGGAAGGCGGCACGACCGAAGCCGAGCTCGCGACGCGCGAGAAGCTCGGCATGCCGACCGGGCTCGTCGTCACGCACCCGCTGACGCATGAGGAGATCGAGGTCTGGGTCGGCAATTACGTGCTGATGAGCTACGGCGACGGCGCGGTGATGGGCGTTCCGGCGCACGACGAGCGCGACTTCGAGTTCGCGAAGAAGTACGGCCTCGCGATCACGCAGGTGATCATGGTCGACGGCGAGGAGTTCGACTACGACCGCTGGCAGGACTGGTATGCCGACAAGGCGCGCGGCATCACCGTCAACTCCGACCTCTACAGCGGCCTCGCCCACGAGCAGGCGGTGGACGCGATCGCCGCCGCGCTCGAGTCGCACGGCCTCGGGGGCAAGACGACGCGCTGGCGCTTGCGCGATTGGGGCATCAGCCGCCAGCGCTACTGGGGCACGCCGATCCCGATCATCCATTGCGATGCCTGCGGCGCGGTGCCGGTGCCCGAGCGCGACCTGCCGGTCGTGCTGCCCGAGGATCTGGTGCCCGATGGCAGCGGCAACCCGCTCAACAAGTGCGAGGCGTTCCTGAATGTCGCCTGCCCCCGGTGCGGTGGTGCGGCGCGGCGCGAGACCGACACGATGGACACCTTCGTCGACTCGTCGTGGTACTTCATGCGCTATTGCGATCCGCACGACGACAAGGCGATGGTCGGCGCCGGCACGAAGTACTGGATGCCGATGGACCAATACATCGGCGGCATCGAGCACGCCATCCTGCACCTGCTGTATGCGCGCTTCTGGACCAAGGTCATGCGCGACCTGAAACTCGTCGCCATCGACGAGCCCTTCACGCACCTGCTGACGCAGGGCATGGTCTTGAACGAAGCCTTCGTGCGCAGCGACGCGCAGGGCGCCAAGCACTACTTCTGGGCCGACGAGCTCGACATCGTGCGCGACGAGCACGCAGCGGTCGTCTCGGCGACCGCCAAGGTCGACGGGCAGGGCGTGGCCTGCGAGGGCTGGACGACGATGTCCAAGTCCAAGAACAACGGCGTCGATCCGCAGGACCTGATCGCGAAGTACGGTGCCGACACGGCGCGCCTGTTCGTGATGTTCGCCTCGCCGCCCGAGCAGACGCTCGAGTGGAGCGACGCCGGCGTCGAGGGCGCGCACCGTTTCCTGCGGCGCGTCTGGGCCTTCGGCCAGCGCAACGCGGCGGCGATCCGCAGTGCCGGTCCGTTGCCCGGAGAGGCCGAGCTCGGCGCAGCCGCGCGGGCGCTGCGGCGCGAGGTCCACGGCGTGCTGCGCCAGGTCAGCTACGACTACGAGCGCATGCAGTACAACACCGTCGTCTCTGGCGCGATGAAGCTGCAGAACGCGCTCGAGTCGTTCAAGAGCGGTGACGCGCCGGCCGTCGTCGCCGAGGCCTACTCGATCCTGCTGCGCGTGCTCTACCCTGCCACCCCGCACCTGACACATGCGCTCTGGCAGGACCTCGGCTACGCCGCCACGATGGGCGACCTGCTCGACGCGCCCTGGCCGCTGGTCGAGGAGGCTGCACTCGCGTGCGAGGAGGTCGAGTTCGTGCTGCAGGTCAACGGCAAGTTGCGCGGCTCGATCAAGGTCGCGGCCGGCGCCGAGCGCGACGAGATCGAGGCCGCTGCGCTCGCCAGCCCCGAAGTCGAGCGCTTCGCCGAGGGGCGGTCCATCAAGCGCGTGATCGTCGTCCCGGGCCGGCTCGTCAACGTCGTCGTCTGATGGCGCCTTCGCGGCGGCGGCTCGCCCTCGCGCTGCCGGCAGTGCTCGCGCTCGCGGCGTGCGGCTTCGAGCTGCGGCGCGCGCCGCAGATGCGCTTCCAGCGCGTGCAGCTGACCGGCTTTGCGCCGCGATCGCCGCTCGCCGCCGAGCTGCGCCAGAGCATCGATGCGAGCGCCGAGACGCGCGTCGTCGACAGCGCGGCGCAGGCGCAGGTGATCTTCGAGGCGCTTGCCGACGCGCGCGACCGCAGCGTCGTCGCGACCACCGCCACCGGCCTCGTGCGCGAGGTCCAGTTGCGCGCGCGGCTGCAGTTCCGCCTGCGCACGCCGGGCGGCAAGGAGCTGATCGCGCCGACCGAGATCGTGCAGGTGCGCGAACTGAGCTTCAACGAAGGCGTCGCGCTCGCCAAGCAGTACGAAGAGGCGTTCCAGTTCAAGACCATGCAGAGCGACATCGTGGCCCAGGTGATCCGCCGCCTGGCCGCGGTCACCGAGCTCTGACCCTGGCTGACGGCCCGCCGCACCGATGCAGATCCGATCCGACCAGCTCGCCGCGCACCTCGCCAAGGGCCTGCGCGCGCTCTACACCGTGCATGGCGACGAGGCGCTGCTGGTGCAGGAGGCGGCCGATGCGATCCGCAGCGCGGCGCGCGCCGCCGGTTGCAGCGAGCGCCAGGTGCACACCGTCGCCGGTGCCAATTTCGACTGGAGCGGCCTCGTCGGCGCGGCGCAGTCGATGAGCCTGTTTGCCGAGCGCCAGTTGATCGAGATCCGGATCCCGTCGGGCAAGCCAGGCAAGGAGGGTGCCGACGCGCTGCAGCGCTATTGCGCAGGCGTTGCGCCGGGCGGCGACGTGATCACGATCGTCACGCTGCCCAGGCTCGACCGCCAGCAGCAGGCGAGCGGCTGGTTCGGCGCCCTCGACGCGGCCGGGGTCGGCGTGCGTGTCGACGCCATCGAGCGCCATGCGCTGCCGCAGTGGATCGCGCAGCGCCTCGCGGCGCAGGGCCAGCGCGTCGCGGCGGGCGAGGCCGGGCAACGCGCGCTCGCCTTCTTCGCCGACCAGGTCGAGGGCAATCTGCTCGCGGCGCAGCAGGAGATCGCCAAGCTCGGCCTGCTGCACGGCGCGGGCGAGCTCGCGTTCGAGGAGATCGAGGCCGCGGTGCTCAACGTCGCGCGCTACGACGTGTTCAAGCTCGGCGAGGCGGTGCTCGCGGGCCAGGTCGCGCGCGCGCTGCGCATGCTCGACGGCCTGCAGGCCGAGGGCGAAGCGCCGGTGCTCGTGCACTACACGCTGGCCGGCGACATCCTGGCCTTGAAGCGCGTGCGCGACGCGCTGTCCGCCGGCCGGCCGATGCCGCTCGCGCTGCGCGAGAACCGCGTCTGGGGCGTCAAGGAGCGATTGTTCGAGCGCGTGCTGCCGTTGCTTGGCGAGCGCGCGCTGGCCGAACTGGTCGCCGCGGCGAGCATCTGCGATGGCTTGTGCAAGGGCCTCAGGCACCCGGCTTGGCCGGACGATCCGTGGGCCGGCCTGCAGCGGCTGGCGCTGATGGTCTGCGAGCGCGTCGCCGCTGCGCCGACGCGCCGGCCGGCGCCTGCGGGGCTCAAGCTGGCGCTGATGCCGTAGGCCGGCCGGGTCAGTAGGCCCGTGCCCGATCGACGAGATGCTGCAGCGGCCGGCCCGCGCGCAGTGCCGCGACATTGGCCGCGACCACCGCCGATGCGCTGCGCGCGTCGGTCTGTGCGGCCACGTGCGGCAGCACCGTCACCTGTGGATGCGACCAGAACGGATTCGACGGCGGCAGCGGCTCGGTCGCGAAGACGTCGAGCACGGCATGGCGGATGTGCCCGCTCGCGAGCGCCGCCAGCAGGTCGGCCTCCACGACATGCGCGCCGCGCGCCAGGTTGACGACACTCGCGCCGCGCGGCAGCGTGGCGAGCAGCCGGGCGTCGATGATGCCGCGCGTGGCCGGCGTCAGCGGCAGCAGGTTGACGAGCACCTGCGCATCGGAGACGGCGTGCGCCAGTGCCGCATCGCCGGCGAGCGTGCGCACGCCGGGGATCGCCGCCGGGCGCGCGCTCCAGCCGCTGACGCGATAGCCGTTGCGCAGCAGGCGCAGCGCGACTGTACGACCCATCTGGCCCAGGCCGAGGACGGTGACGCCGAACTCGGCCGCGCGGCGCTGGGGTTGCGGCGCCCATTGCGCGGCCCGCTGCTGCGCCGCATAGTCGAAAAAGTCGCGTTGCAGCGCCAGCACCGCCCACAGCGCAGTCTCGGCCATCGCCTCGTTCATCGCCGGATCGACCATCCGCGCCAGCGGCACATCGACCGGCAGCGTCGGGTCGGCGAGCAGCTTCTCGACGCCGGCCCACAGCGATTGCACGAGGCGCAGCCGCGGCAGGCCGGCGAGCGCACCCGCGGGCGGGTTGGCGACGATCGCGATGTCGATCGCCTCGGCTTCGACGCCCTCGCGCCGGTCGAGCAGCGTCTCATCCGGCAGCGCCGCACGCAGCGCGGGCAGCCACTCGGCCCATTCGGCGGGCGAGAAGTCGGCAGCGATCAGAGTGCTCATCCCTCGGCCGCCCACTGCCGCAGCCGCACCAGCGCATGGCGCACGGTCTGCTCACGCACGGCCTGGCGATCGCCCTCGAATTGCAGAAGCTCCGCCTGCGCGCGCCGCCCCGCGCTTGCCAGCGCGAGCCAGACCGTGCCTACCGGCTTGCCGGGCGTCGCGCCGCCCGGCCCGGCGATGCCGGTCACGGCGACGGCGAGCTCGGCGTGCGAATGCGCGAGCGCGCCCGTGGCCATTGCGCAGGCAACCTCGGCGCTCACCGCGCCGTGGGCGGCGATCAAGGCCGCCGGCACGCCCAGCAGCTCGGTCTTGGCCTGGTTGCTGTAGCTCACGAAGCCGCGCTCGAACCAGTCGCTCGAGCCGGCAACCGCGGTACAGGCGGCGGCGATCAAGCCGCCGGTGCACGACTCGGCCGTCGCGAGCTTCCAGCCGCGCGCACGAAGCGCGTCGCCGAGCACGGCGACTTCGGCATCGCTGGCCGCGCTCACGAATGCACCTTCAGGCACCGCCTTCCGGTATTCGCCCTTGGGGCGGCCCGGCGGGCTCATGCGAACGCAATCCGCCACAGCGCGATCACGAGCAGCGTGCACAAGGCCGCCACCAGATCGTCGAACATGATGCCGAAGCCCTGCGCGAGCCCGATGCGTGGCGCGCCGTCGGCGCCGCGGCGTGGCTTGAACAGCGTGTCGGCCCAGGCCACCGGGCCGGGCTTGACGGCATCGAAGAAGCGAAAAAGCGCGAAGGCGATACCTTGCGCGAGCCAGCCGGCCGGCATCACGAACCAGAGCACGAGCCAGAACGCGATCACCTCGTCGCAGACGATGCAGCCCGGGTCGGCGAGGGCGAGGTCGCGTGCGCTGACGGTGCTGGCCCAGCAGCCGATCGCGAAGCCGGCCGCGATCAGCGCCGCCCAATGCCAGGGCGATGCCATCCAGGGTTGCAGGGCGACGAAGGAGGCCCACGCGGCGAGCGTGCCGGCCGTGCCCGGCGCGCGCGGCGCGAGGCCGCTGCCGAGACCGAGCGCGATCGCGTGCAGCGGATGGCCGAAGGTGAAGGCCCAGGTGGCGCGGCGCGGCGCAACGGGCAACACGGTCGTGGACATCCGTTGCTCAGGCCCGGAAGTGGTCGAAGCTCGCAAAGGCCTGCGCGAGCGGATGGCCGTCTGCGCCCACGACCTGCAGGCCCGACGCGGCGTCGGTGATGGCGCCGATGTGCGCGACCGCGACGCCGGCCTGTGCCGCTGCCCGGCGCACCGCGCCGGCCAGCGCAGGCGGCGTGGTGAAGAGCAGTTCGTAGTCGTCGCCGCCGGCGAGGGTGCACTCGCGCTGCACCGCCAGCGGCTGGGCGGCGAGTGCCGCGCTGCGCGGCACCGCGTCGGCCTCGACGCGAGCGCCGACGCCGGAGCGGCGCAGCACATGGCCGAGGTCGCCGAGCAGGCCGTCGGAGAGGTCGATCGCGCTCGTCGCGATGCCGCGCAGCGCCATCCCGAGCGCCACGCGCGGCTGAGGCTGCTCCATTGCCGTGCGCACCTCGCCGAAGGCCTCGCCGGGCAGCGCGACGGTGCCGCGAAACGCTTCCAGCGCGAGCCTCGCATCGCCGAGGGCGCCGCTCACATAGAGATCGTCGCCTGGGCGTGCGCCCGAACGCAACAGCGCCTCGCTGGCCGGCACCTCGCCATAGACCGTGATGCAGATATTGAGCGGACCCTGGGTCGTATCGCCGCCGATCAGCTCGCAGCCGTGCGCGTCGGCGAGCGCGAACAGGCCCTGCGCGAAGCCGTCGAGCCAGGCCTCGTCGACGCGCGGCAGTGCGAGTGCGAGCATGAACGCGAGCGGCCGGGCGCCGCAGGCGGCGAGGTCGCTCAGGTTGACTGCGAGCGCCTTGTGCCCGAGATGCCGCGGCGCAACGCTGGACAGGAAATGGCGCCCTTCGACGAGCATGTCGCAGCTCGTCGCGAGCTGCATGCCGGGCGCGAGCGCGAGCAGCGCGCAGTCGTCGCCGACACCGAGCGCGGCGCGGCGCACCGGGCGCGTGAACCAGTGCGCGATGAGGTCGAATTCGCCCAGCGACATGCCCCGATTGTCGGCCAGGGCGGTGCGGGAACGAGGCCGGCGCAGGCGCGGGGAGCTACGGCACGCGTCTCAGCCGCTTTCGCGCAGCAGGTTGGCCAATTCGACGGCTGAGTGCACGCCCATCTTCTCGAACAGCCGCGCGCGGTGGACCTCGATCGTGCGCACGCTGATCGCGAGTGCGTCGGCGATCAGCTTGTTCGGCCGCCCGGCAACGACGAGCGCCATCACCTCGCGTTCGCGCACGGTCAGCTCGGCGATGCGCTGCGCGAGTTCGGCGCGCCGCCGACGCTGCAGGATCGCCGCGCCGCTGCGCGCCAGCGCCTGCTCGATGCGGTCGACGAGGGCGTTGTCGGAGAAGGGCTTCTCGAAGAAGTCGAAAGCGCCGCGCTGCACCGCGGCAACCGCGGTCGGCACGTCGCCGTGGCCGCTCAGGAACAGCACCGGCAAGGTCTGCAACAGCCCGCGTGCGGCCAGGATTTCGAACAGCGCCAGCCCACTCATGCCCGGCATGCGCATGTCGAGCACCAGGCAGCCCGGTGCGCGCGGCCATTCGGCCTGCGCCGCCAACGGGCGGGCGTCGAGCATGGCCAGGAAGTCTTCGGCGCTCGGGTAGCCCTCGGAGAGCAGGCGCCGCGAGCGCAGCAGCCAGCCGAGCGCGTCGCGCACCACCGCCTCGTCGTCGACGAGATAGACCATCGGCAGGCCGAGCGTCGGGGCTGGAGCGGGTGCGAGGTTCACGGTCGTCGTCAAGAGTGGGCCGGCGCAAGCGGGAGCGTAAATCGAAACTCGGTCACCGTCTCTCCTGTGCCGTCCGCGCCACGCGTCTCGAACTCGAGCGCGCCCCCATGCTGCTCGACGACGGTGCGGCACAGGCTCAGGCCCAGGCCCAGGCCCTCGGGCCGGGTCGTGAAGAAGGGCGTGAAGAGCTGCCGCGCCACCTCTGCCGGCACGCCGCGGCCATGGTCGCAGACGCTGAAGGTGGCCCGATGCGTGTCGCCCGGCCGCACCGCGATCGTAAGTTCGCGCCCGGCCAGCGGCGTGTCAGGGTCCATCGCCTGCAGGCCGTTGCGGGCCAGGTTGAGCAGCACCTGCTCGATCATCGTGCGGTCGCAGACGACGCGCGGCGCCGGTTGCGGGCACGCCACGCGCACCTGGGCGCCGCTCTTGCGCGCCTGCAGGCGCACCAGCGGCAGCACGCCCTCGATCAGCTCGTCGGCCGGTACCGCATCGCGCGCGCGCTCGCGCCGGCGCACGAAGTCGTGCACGCTGCGGATCACGCGCCCCGCGCGATCGGCCTGCTCGGCGATGCGTTGTATCGCGTCGTGCACCATCGCCTGCGTCGAGGGCGCCGGCGCCGTGCCGCCGGCAGGTTCCTGGAGCAGGTTGAGCGACCCTGCGGCATAGCTTGCGATCGCCGCCAGCGGCTGGTTCAGCTCGTGGCTCAGCAGCGACGCCATCTCGCCCATCGTCGCCAGGCGCGCCGTGGCTTGGAGCTTTTCCTGCTGCTGGCGCGCAAGCTCCTCGGCCCGGTGCTGCGCGGTGAGGTCGAGCACGGCACTCATCCAGCCGGTGTGTTCTCCGCGGCCGTCGACGAGCGGGGCCTCGAAGATCAGCACTGGAAAGCGCTCGCCGTTGCGGCGCATGAACTCGGTCTCGAAGCCCTGGCGCGACGACTCGCGCGCGTGCGGGCTTGGCGCCAGCCGCAGTGCCTGGCGCTCGGCATACTCGGCCGCCTTGTCGGGCGGCCAGTACGGCGGCGCGGCGCCGGCGCGCAGCAACTCCTCGGCCGAGAAGCCGACCAGTTCGCAGAAGGCCGGGTTGACGTAGGTGATGCGGCCCTGCAGGTCGCGCGCGCGCAACCCGGTCACGAGCGAGTCTTCCATCGCGGTCCGAAACGCGAGCGCCTCGGCGACGGCGGCCTCGGCACGCGCGCGGCGGCGCACGTCGCGCGCGAGCAGCGTCACCACCGCCGCCAGCGCAAGCGAGAGGCCGAGCACGAGCGCGGTGGCGAGGTTGGGGATCAGGCGCGGGCGCGTCGCATCGCTGTCCAGCCGCAACTGCAGCACGATGCCGGGCAACTCGACCACGCGCGCGGAAGTGAACACGCCTGCACCGCGCGGCTGGCCGGCGCGGGCCAGCCTGGCGCCGTCGCCCTCGACGAAGGCGAGCGCGTGGTGGCGCGCAACCTCCGGGCTCACGGCCTCTTCGAGCAGGCGCGAGAGGGCCACGGTCGCGGTCATCTGGCCGATCAGCCGCCCGCCACGCAGCACCGGCATGCAGATGTCGACCACCTCGCTGCCCAGGCCATCGGCGAGCGGAACGAAATAGCTGCGCGAGTACCAGGGGCTGCCCTGGCGCTGAGCGGCGGCGCAGGCGAGCTCGGTCTCGATGTCGAGGTCGTCGCGCGCGATCTGCCGAAAAGGCGGCGGGCCGTAGGGCGTGTCGATCGCGTCGATGACGTTCAGGCGCGGGTCGCGCATCTCGATCCGCAACAGTTCGCCGTGCCGGCGCAGCAGATCGGCGGCGTCGGCGCGCCATTGCGGCGGCGAGGGATCGTTCCAGAGCAGCGACTGCAGGCGCTGCAGGTTGCGCGCCATGGCCTGGCGCACCTCGCCTGCGGCCTCGGCAGCCGCCTCGTCGACGCGATCCTGGGCGCGCGCCGATTCGTACTCCAGCGTCAATGCGACGAGCAGCGTCTGCGCCACGACGAGCAGCACGACGAGCGCACCCCACAGCAGCGGCCGGCGCCAGCGGCGCGGCGCGCGGGCATCGGGCGGGGCGGGCAGCGCGGAGGGCCTCATCGTCGAGCGCAGTATCGGTGCCCGGCGCCGGCGCCGTCTACGCAGTTCCGCGGATCCGCTGCCGGCACCTTTGCGTCAGACTACCCTCACCGTTGCGGACGCAATTCCTACAATCCGCGCACACACCCCGGGAGTGCACCGCCATCATGCCCAACAGCGAACAACAACGCGCCGAGCTGCGCCAGGCCGCGCTCGAGTACCACGAGTTTCCGACCCCGGGCAAGATCGCGATCAGCGCGACCAAGCAGCTCGTCAACCAGCGCGACCTGGCGCTGGCCTATTCGCCCGGCGTCGCGGCGGCGTGCGAGGAGATCGCAGCCGACCCGGCCACGGCATTTCGCTACACCTCGCGCGGCAACCTGGTCGCGGTGGTCACCAATGGCACCGCGGTGCTGGGCCTCGGCAACATCGGGCCGCTGGCTGCCAAGCCGGTGATGGAGGGCAAGGCGGTGCTGTTCAAGAAGTTCGCCGGCATCGACGTGTTCGACATCGAGATCGCGGAGAACGACCTCGACAAGCTCGTCGACGTCATCGCCGCGCTCGAGCCGACCTTCGGCGGCATCAACCTCGAGGACATCAAGGCGCCTGACTGCTTCTACGTCGAGCGCGCGCTGCGCCAGCGCATGAAGATCCCGGTCTTCCACGACGACCAGCACGGCACCGCGATCGTCGTCGGTGCCGCGGTGCTCAATGCGCTCAAGGTGACCGGCAAGGACATCGGCACGGTCAAGCTCGTCACCTCCGGCGCCGGTGCGGCGGCGCTGGCCTGCCTCGGGCTGCTCGTCAAGCTCGGCATCCCGCGCAGCAACATCTGGGTCACCGACCTTGCCGGCGTGGTCTACGAGGGCCGCACCGAGCTGATGGACGACGACAAGGTCGTGTTCGCGCAGAAGACATCGCAGCGCACCCTGGCCGAGGCGCTGGTCGGCGCCGACATCTTGCTCGGCCTGTCGGCGGGCGGCGTCGTCAAGCCCGAGATGGTCGCGGCCATGGCGCCCGGGCCGGTGATCTTCGCGCTCGCCAACCCGACGCCGGAGATCATGCCCGAGGCCGTGCAGGCAGTGCGCAGCGACGCGATCATCGCCACCGGGCGAACCGACTACCCGAACCAGGTCAACAACGTCCTGTGCTTCCCGTACATCTTCCGTGGCGCGCTCGATTCGGGGGCGACGACGATCACGACCGAGATGGAGATCGCCGCGGTGCATGCGATGGCCGAGCTGGCGCAGGCCGAGGCGAGCGAAGTCGTCGCCGCGGCTTACTCCGGCGCCGCGCTCAGCTTCGGCCCCGAGTACCTGATCCCCAAACCCTTCGACCCGCGGCTGATGATGAGAATCGCCCCGGCGGTGGCCCAGGCCGCAGCGGCTTCCGGCGTCGCTTCGCGGCCGATTGCCGACCTCGACGCCTACCGCGCCCGGCTGCAGACTTTCGTCTACGCGTCGGGAACGACGATGAAGCCGATTTTCGGCCTGGCCAAGCGCGCGCTGCGCAAGCGCATCGCCTATGCCGAGGGCGAGGAGGAGCGGGTGCTGCGCGCGGTCCAGGTCGTGGTCGACGAAGGCCTGGCAAGGCCGACGCTGATCGGCCGGCCGGAGGTGATCTCCGAGCGTTGCCGCAAGTTCGGCCTGCGGCTGCAGGCCGATGCCGACTACGACGTCGTCAACACCGAGAACGACCGCCGCTACCGCGGCTACTGGCAGACTTATCACCGCCTGACGGCGCGCAAGGGCGTGACCGAGCAACTCGCCAAGATCGAGGTGCGGCGCCGCCTGACGCTGATCGCAGCGTTGATGCTGCACGACGGCGAGGTCGACGGCATGCTGTGCGGCACCTGGGGTGGCACCGCGCTGCACCTGCAGTACATCGATCAGGTGATCGGCCTGCGCGAGGGCGTGAAGACCTATGCCTGCATGAACGGGCTGATCCTGCCGGGCCGCCAGGTCAACCTCGTCGACACCCACGTCAACTACGACCCGACCGCCGAACAACTGGCCGAGATCACCGTCCTGGCCGCCGAGGAGATGATGCGCTTCGGCGTCGAGCCGCGCGCGGCGCTGCTGTCGCACTCCAACTTCGGCTCCAGCAACCAGCCGTCGGCGGTCAAGATGCGCGCGACGCTGGCGCTGCTGCAGCGACAGGCGCCGTGGCTGCAGGTCGACGGCGAGATGCACGGCGACACCGCGCTCGACCCGGCTTACCGCGCCGGCCTGATGCCCGACAGCCCGCTCAGCGGCGAGGCCAACCTGCTCGTGCTGCCCAACATCGACGCCGCCAACATCGCCTACAACCTGCTCAAGACGACCGCCGGCGGCGGCATCGCGATCGGCCCGATCCTGCTCGGTGCGGCCAAGCCGGTGCATATCCTGACCCCGTCGGCGACGGTGCGGCGCATCATCAACATGACTGCGCTGACGGTCGTCGACGCCAACGCGGCACGCTGAACCGGCGATTCCTGGGCGTGTCCTATGCCCGTTCCTGGCGGCCGCGCCGCGCGGTGGTGCGCGCCGGATTGTGAATTCCGGCGCGGGGTCGCAAGTGCCGACCTCCCTTGTGTTAGGGATTCTACAGAAAGTGAGCGCACACTGTAGATCTTGCGCAATTGCCCGTTTCTTGGGCAGAGGCTTGAGGTTTTCGCCCGTTTTCTGTACCATTCGGGTTTCAGAATGCAGGGGAAACCCGTGTTTCTCTCCGAACGACCGCTTGCGGGGCAAGCAATGCGCAAGTTGGCGCTCGCTTTGTCGGTCGTGGGAGGCTTGCTGACTCCGGTCGGCGCCTTGGCCAAGGATGCGCTGCCCGCGACCGGCTCCGTCGCCTTGGCCGAGTTGCCGCGCGAAGCGCAGACCACCGACGCCCTGATCCGCGTCGGCGGGCCGTTTCCGTACAGCAAGGATGGCTCGGTGTTCGGCAATCGCGAACGTCTGCTGCCGCAAGAAACCAAGGGTTACTACCGGGAGTACACGGTCAAGACGCCTGGCGCGCACGATCGCGGCGCCCGGCGCATCGTCTGTGGCGGCTTCAAGCCGACCGCCCCCGACGCCTGCTTCTTCACCGGCGACCACTATGCGAGCTTTGCCCGCATCGTGCAGTGAGGTGCCAATGGGCAAGAGGCTGGAATTTCTTGAACTGAAGGAGGATCGCGACATGCTCTTGCAGACAGTCCGTCCGAACATCGTGCAGTCGATACGCGCCTATCGCGTCGAGGATCTGCTGCGCGCCGCCGAGGGCGCGGGACAGCATTTCCTGTATGTCAACCTGACCTCTGCGCAGACCAAGCAGGACGTGCTCGAGGCGATCGCCGCAGCCTTCCTGTTCCCGCCGCACTTCGGCAAGAACCTCGATGCGCTCTACGACTGCATGACCGACCTGGTGCACAAGGCGGGCACGCAACCGGGCTTCGTGGTCGTGCTCGAACAGATCCCCGACAACCCGCGTTTCGACCGCGAGGCGCGCGAGCAGTTGCTCGACGTCTTCCGCGACGCCGCAGACTTCTGGGGGGAACGCAAGATACCGTTCCGATGTTTCCTATTCTTTCAGTAGCCCGCTCCCAGGAACAAGGGTCATGGGAGCGGGCGACGGAAACGACCCAAGGTGCAGCCGACAAGCCGGTCAAGCCGGCCGCCAAGAGCGCTGCCAACGCGAGCTTCGGCATGAACATGCCGCTGATGAGCAGCGCCTTCGACACGGCGATGTGGCTGACAGCGGCCTGAGCTCGAGGCCAGGCAGATGACAAGAGCGGCCTTCGGGCCGCTCTTTGCTTCGGTCCGCGCGTCAGCGCGCGGCGGCCAGCGACTTTGCGAGGGCCAGGTACTCCGCAACCGGCACTTCCTCGGCGCGCCGCTGCAGGTCGAGATCGGCTGTGGCGCCGCGCTCGGCAAGCCAGCGCCCGAGCGTGTTGCGCAGCATCTTGCGCCGCTGCGAGAATGCCACCGCGACGAGTTCGCCGAGCAGGCGCGCGTCCACGTCGGGCGCTGGAGTGAGCGGCTGCATGCGCACCACGGCCGAGTGCACGCGCGGCGGCGGATCGAAGGCCTCGGGCGGCACGTCGAGCAGTGGCTCGATCGCGTAGCGCCACTGCAGCATCACGCTCAGGCGCCCGTAGTCCTTGCCCCCGGGTGAGGCGGCCATGCGTTCGACGACTTCCTTCTGCAGCATGAAGTGCTGGCTGGCGACATGCCCGACATGCGCCAGCAGATGAAACAGGATCGGCGTCGAAATGTTGTAGGGCAGGTTGCCGACCACGCGCAGCGGCGCGCCGAGCCGGGCAGCGAGCGCGCCGAAGTCCACCGCCAGCACGTCCGCCTCGACGACATCGAGCTCCGGACGCCTGCGCAGCCGCGCGGCGAGGTCGCGGTCGAGTTCGATCACGGTCAACCTGCCGCAGCGCGCGACGAGCGGGTCGGTGAGTGCCGCCAGGCCGGGGCCGATCTCGACGATGGCCTCGCCCGGCGCGGGCCCGATCGCATCGACGATGGCGTCGATGACGCCCGGGTCGGCGAGGAAATGCTGGCCGAAGCGCTTGCGTGCGATGTGCCGCGTCATCGGCGCCGGGGCAGCCAACGCAGTGAGTCTGGGCCAGTCACTTCAGCTGCTCCACCGCGCATCGCGCGACCCGCGACCCATGAAACGTGTGCCTTCGTCCCCGGCAGGGGACCGGTCGCCGCAGGCGACCAGGGGGCGCGGCGGTGTTAGCGCGCCGAACCCGATCCGGGTCACCCGGTCGGGTTCGGTGCCCCCTCGGGGGGCGGCCGCCAGACGGCCGGGGGTGGTCATTTCAGTAGGGTGACTCGCGCATCTCGACGTAGGCGCGCGCGCGCAGTTCGCGCGACCAGTCTTTGTACGCCTCCTCGAAGCGCTGCTCGCGCAGCGCGCTGCGCGCCTGTTCGCGCTGTTGCTTGGCGTCGAGGGTCACGCTGCGCCGGTCGAGCACCTGCACCAGGTGCGCGCCGAAGCGCGATACGAAGGGGTTGGATATGCCGCCGATCGGCAGCGGGTTCATCGCAGCCTCGAACTCGGGCACGAAGCCGCCTGGCGAAACCCAGCCCAGGTCGCCGCCCTGGGCTGCGCTGCCGTCCTCGGAGTTGTCGCGCGCGGCCTGCTCGAAGCTCAGGCTGCCGGCCTCGATCTGGCTGCGCAGCGCAGCCAGGCGCGCCAGCGCCGCTTGTTGCGAGACTTGCGGCGACGCGCGCAGCAGCACATGCCGGGCGCGCGTCTGGGTGATGCTGAAATTGCCCGCGTCGCGCCGATCGATGAGCTTGATGACGTGAAAGCCGGCCCCGCTGCGCAGCAGCGTGGGCGCGACCGTGCCCGCCTCGAGCGGGCGCACGGCCTCGACGAAGAGATCAGGCAGGCGCTCGGCCGGGCGCATGCCGATCTCGCCGCCGCCGGCGCGGTTGTTGTCTTCCGACATCTCGCGCGCCACCTGCGCGAACGGCTCGCCGGCGCGCACCCGGGCGAGCGCGGAGTCGGCGCGGGCGCGCCGCACGGCGATCTCGGCCTCGCTTGCGCCATCGGGCACGGTGACGAGGATCTGCGCGATGTTGTACTGCGACGAGACGCCCGCGGCCGCGCGCTGCTTGTCGAGCACGTTGTCGATCTCGAGATCGGAGACCTGGATGCGGCCGCTCACCTCGCGCTCGCGCACCCGGTCGACCGCGATCTGGTCGCGCAGGTTGTCGCGAAAGCGCGCGTAGTCCATGCCCTCTGCACGCAGGCGCTCGCGCAACTGGGGGATCGTCATCTGGTTCTGGGCCGCGATGTTGGCGATCGCGCGGTCGATCTCGGAGTTGTCGACCTTGACGCCGCTCTCGCGCGCGTAGGTCACCTGCACGCGCTCGTCGATCAGCGCGTCGACGATCTGATTGCGCAGTTCCTCGTCGGGCGGCAGGCGCGACCGGTTGCGTGCCGCCTCCTGCTTCACGCGCGCCAGGCGCAACTGGACTTCGCCCGCGGTCACGAGTTCGGAATTGACGATCGCGACGATGTAGTCGCCCGGCTGCAGTTCGACCGCGTCCGCGCGCTGTGCCGCCGCCGGCGCGGCGACGAGCGCGAACGCGAGCGCCGCGATCGTCGCCGCGAGCCGGAACGGGAACCGCAATGTCTCAGTCATAGGAAGTCAGCAAGGGAGCGGGCACCGATCGGGTGTCGCGCAGCAGGCGGTAACCGGGGATATTGTCCTTCAAGACCTGGAGCGGATTGGAGCCCAGGCGCGACAGCCCGACGAGCTCGAGTTGCAGCATCAGCCGTGTCGTCGCCTCGCTGACACCGGTGGAGACGCGTTCGAACACGACGCGTGCGATCCAGCAGCCCGAGTCGTACTCGAAGCCGAGCACGCCGTCGGTGACGCGGCTCTCCTTCAGGCTGTAGTTGACGCGCCCGACCGTGTACAGGCTGCCCTGGCACGAAGCGCCGCCGCCTGCGGCCGCGCGGGCCGGCCCCGGCTCGAGCGGCGTCGGGCCGAATACGGGCCATTGCCAGCCCATCTCGACCTGCTCGCTCTGCTGGCCCGACAGCGGGTCCGGGGCCGGATTGCGCGTCTGGCGGTAGGCCATGTTGACGGTCCGGAACGGCCCCGGCGAATAGCGCGCGCCGACAATCAGGCGCGCCAACTCGCGCTGGTCGGGGTCGTACTGTGCCGAGCCGGCGAGCGTCCAGCGCGGCACCAGCGTCGTCGAGCCGGCGATCAGCAGGTCCGACACCCGCCGCGACGCCGTTTCGCCCTCGGGCGTGACGCGCTGGTCGGCAAAGCGTACGCGCTGAACGACCGCCAGCCGCAGCGCTTCGGCGCCGCTCGCCGGGTCGATCAGGCGCGTCGTCAGCCCGGCCGTGAGCTGGTTGCCGTCGGAGACCCGGTCCACGCCCGAGAACGCGTTCTCGGTGAAGATCGACTCGAAGTTGAAATCCTTGGACGCGGTATCGAACAGCGGGAAGCGCGCCTGGTCGACATAGGGCGTGTAGACGTACATCACGCGCGGCTCGAGCGTCTGGCGGATCGCACGCTGGTCGATGAGCGACGCCGTCTCGCGCTCGAGCACCCAGGCGCTGTCGAGGCTCGCCGTCGGGATGATGCGCGAGCCGTTCTTGCTGCCGTCGCTCATGGCCTGGTCGAGCGCATACGACGCGGCGTTGAACGACACGCGCGGCGTCAGCGTCCAGCCGGGCGTCTGGTAGGGCCTGGCCAGCGTGCCGATCGCGTGCGCGCGCAGCCCCGTCACACGCGCAGGATCGACCACGCCCGCAGGATTGGTGAAGTAGTTGAACTCGGTCTCGAGCCCGCCCTGGAAGCCCGCTCCCAGGGCCTGGTCGGTGCGCAACCCGATCTGCGGCAGGCGCTGGTAGGGCACCTCCATCAGGCTGCTCGCATCGCCGCCCTGCAGCGCCTGCCAGGATTGCACGGCCGCGATCACGGTCCAGTCGCTGCCCGGGCCGAGCCCGGCAAAGGAGCGGCTGAGCTCGCCGTCGGTCGTCAGCAGGCGCCGCGTCAGCGTCGGCATCGCGTCCGGGAAGTCCTTCCAGTAGTCGTTGTCGGACACGCGCAGCGAGCGCAACTGCAGCCGCCAGTCGTTCGAGATGGCGCCCTCGTGCGCCCACTTCGCGCCCCAGCGCCCCGACTCGAAGTCGCGGTCCCAGGGCAGCAGGTTCAGGCCCAGGTTGCCCTGGAAGCTCGGTTCGAGGTAGCGGAATTCGGCGTCCACGCCCGGCCCGCGCCGGGTGCGCATGATGGGTGTGATGGTCGCATCGCGGTTGGGGGCGATGTTCCAGTACCAGGGCACTGCGGCGACGATGCCGCTGCTGCTGTCCAGACCCATGAGCGGCGGCAACCAGCCCGACTTGCGCGCATCCGAGAGCGGAAAGCTCACCGTCGGCGCGGCCAGGATGGGCACGCCCAGAAAGCGCAGCACCGCGCCCTCGGCGACGCCCTGGTTGGCCTCGAGGTCGAGCTTGACGCTGTCGGCGCTGAGCAGCCAGTCGGGCCCGCCGCTGCCGTCGGCCGGGCAGCTCGTGTAGCGCGCCTGTGTGGCGACGGCGCGGTCGCGGTCGATGAAGTCGAGCCGCTGCGCCGAGCCGGTGGCGCCGGTCAGGCCGATCAGGAAGTTCGGCTCGAGCACGAAGCCCTCGAAGCTATCCAGCCGTACCTGCGCCTCGGGGCCGGAGAAGACATTGCCTGCGTGCAGCACGCGCACCTTGCCCTGCGCGCGGGCGCGGTCGGCGGCGATGTCGTAGCTCAGCTTGTCGGCGCGGATGCGCACGTCGGCACGGCGCAGCTCGGCATTGCCGATCGCCTCGACTTCGAGGTCGGGCCGGCCGCGGATCTCATCGGCAATGACGTAGACCGGCCGCTCGCTCATCGCGCTGCCGGGGGGCGCGGCTTCGAGGCGCGTGCTCAGGCGCAGTTCGATCCCGGCATCGGGGCTCGCAGCTTCGGCAGGCGCTTGGGCCGCAGTCGGACTCGCGGCGCACCAGAGCAGCGCCAGGACGGGCAGCGCTTGCGCCGGCCGATGCGACAGCGCCGCCCGGCAGGAGCCAGGCGGGCGATGTGGGCGCAATGGAGGCGACGAGAGCCGATCTGTGGACATGGCGCTGCGCTTCGGCCGCATCGGCTGCGCCCCGTTGGCGCGCATGCGCTTTCCGCCCCGGGGCAGGCCGGTTTGTAGAATCGATTATCCATGCAGCCCGCCGGACCGACCGGCCCCGCGACGCCAGTTGCGCGCAAGCGAAATCACCCCGATGAGCACCTCAGCTGCCGCCCCTGCCAACGTCGAATGGGCCGATCCCGCGCGCCGCGCCGACTTCGAGGCCTGGTTCGCGACACTGGCTGCGCACCGGCTCGACCGGGGCAGCCTGCGCCCGGCAAGCGCCGACGCGAGCTTCAGGCGCTATCTGCGCGTCGACAGCGGCGCGGGCCCGAGCCTGATCGTGATGGACGCGCCGCCGCCGCAGGAGGACGTGCGGCCCTTCGTCGACGTCGCCCGCCGCATCGAAGCTGCGGACCTGAACGCGCCGCGCGTGCTGGCGCACGACGCGGCGCACGGCTTCCTGCTCCTGACCGACCTCGGCAGCAAGCCCTACCTGGCTGCGCTGCAGCAGGCGGTCGCCGCGGGCGAGACAGGGCGCGCCGACTCGCTGATGCGCGAAGCCTTCAGCGCCCTCGTGCAATGGCAGCAGCGCGTCGATGCGCGCGGCCTGCCGCCCTATGACGACGCGCTGCTGCGGCGCGAGCTGGCACTCTTCCCCGAGTGGTGTGTCGCGCGCGAGTACGGCATCGACTGGACCGCCGAGCAGCAGGCGCAGTGGCGCGCGGCCTGCGACCGCCTCGTCGCGAGCGCGCTCGCCCAGCCGCGCGTCGCCGTGCATCGCGACTACATGCCGCGCAACCTGATGGTCGCCGACGCGAACCCCGGCATCCTCGACTTCCAGGACGCCGTCGTCGGGCCGATCACCTACGACGCGGCGTCGATGCTGCGCGACGCCTTCATCTCGTGGGACGAGGAGCAGGAGCTCGACTGGGGGGTGCGCTACTGGCAGCAGGCGCGCGCCGCCGGCCTGCCGGTGGACGCCGACTTCGGCGAGTTCTGGCGTCAGCTCGAGTGGATGGGGATGCAGCGCCACCTGAAGGTGCTCGGCATCTTCTGCCGCCTCAAGCACCGCGACGGCAAGCCGGCCTACAGCCAGGACCTGCCGCGCTTCTTCGCCTACGTGCGCCGCGTCGCGCGGCGCTACCAGGGCTTCGGGCCGCTGCTGCGCCTGGTCGACGCGGTCGAGGGCGTCGAGGCGAAGGTCGGCTACACCTTCTGACGCGCGCGGCCGGTTCGCATCCGCCGCCTTTCACCCTGCGCGTCAGGACCGCGGCGACAATTGACGATGCCGAGCGCCGACCGCCTTTTCCGCTTCTTCGAGCAGCGCCTGCGCCCGACCGCGGCGCACGCCGGCGCGCCTCCGGCCGCGCTGCTGCCCTTCTTCTGGCACTTCGTGCGCCAGGCGCGCGGCCTGTTCGCGGCGATGTTCGCGACCGGCCTCGTCGTCGCGCTGATCGACACCCTCATTCCGGTCTTCATCGGCCGCCTCGTCGCGCTGATGGAGGCGACCGACCGCGCCGCGGCGCTGCACGCCGCGCTGCCGCAGTTGCTGGCCATGGCCGCGCTGGTGCTCGTCGGCCGGCCGCTCGCGCTGCTCGCCGACAGCCTGGTGCGCAACAACGCCGTCGTTCCGGGCGTGACGAGCCTGATCCGCTGGCAGAGCCACTGGCATGTCGTGCGCCAGAGCTGGCCCTTCTTCCAGAACGACTTCGCCGGCCGCATCGCCAACCGGGTGATGCAGACGAGCAACGCATTGCGCGAGTGCGTCGTCTCGACCATCCGCGCGGTCTGGTACATCCTCGTCTACGGCCTCAGCGCGCTCTTGCTGATGGCGCACGCCGACTGGCGCCTCGCGGTGCCGACCGTGCTCTGGTTCGCGGGCTACGTGTACTTCCTGCGCCACTTCGTGCCGCGCATGCGCGACCTCGCCAAGGCGAGCTCCGAGCTGCGCTCGCAGGTCATGGGCCGCGTCGTCGACAGCTACACCAACATCCTCACCGTGAAACTCTTCTCGCGCGCGCGCGACGAGGACGCCTACGTGCGCGAGGTGATCGACGAGCACACGGCGGCCATCGCCGCGCACATGCGGCTGATCACGCGCTTCATGGCGACGCTGTCGGCGATGAACGCGCTGCTGCTCGTCGGCACCGCGGCGATCGGGATCGCGCTGTGGGGCGCGGGCGAACTCAGTGCCGGCATGGTCGCGACCGCGTTGCCGCTCGCGTGGACGATCGCCAACGTCGCCGGCTGGGTGAGCTGGGAGGTGACGGGCATCTTCGAGAACATCGGCGTCGTGCAGGAGGGCATGGAGACGATCGCCGTGCCGCACCAGCTCGTCGACGCGCCGGGGGCGCGCGCGCTCGAGGTCTCGCGCGGCGAGATCGCGATCGAGCAGCTGACCTTCACCTACGGCCGGCGCGACGCGAAGCCGGTGCTCGACGACCTGAATCTCGTCATCCGCCCGGGCGAGCGCGTCGGCCTCGTCGGCCGCTCGGGCGCCGGCAAGTCCACGCTCGTCAACCTGCTGCTGCGCTTCCACGAGCTCGAGCAGGGCGCGATCCGCATCGACGGCCAGGACATCCGCAGCGTGACGCAGGAAAGCCTGCGCGCAGCGATCGGCATGGTGACGCAGGACACCTCGCTCTTGCACCGCTCGATCGCCGCCAACATCGGCTACGGCCGGCCCGGCGCGACGGCTGCTCAGATCGAGGCCGCGGCCAGGAAGGCGCAGGCACACGAGTTCATCCTCGGCCTGCAGGACTGGAAGGGCCGCACGGGCTACGACGCGCACGTCGGCGAGCGCGGCGTGAAACTCTCGGGCGGCCAGCGCCAGCGCATCGCGATCGCGCGCGTAGTGCTCAAGGACGCGCCGATCCTCGTCCTCGACGAGGCCACGTCGGCGCTCGACAGCGAGGTCGAGCTCGCAATCCAGGAGCAGCTGCTCGGGCTGATGGAAGGCAAGACCGTGATCGCGATCGCGCACCGGCTGTCGACCATCGCGCGCATGGACCGCCTCGTCGTGCTCGACGCCGGGCGCATCGTCGAGCAGGGCACGCACGACGAACTGCTGCGCGCGGGGGGTGCCTACGCGCTACTGTGGCGGCACCAGTCGGGAGGTTTCCTGCCCGATGCGATCGAGCCGCGCGAGGATCTCGGCCCCGGTGACGACGAGGAGCGCGACGACCTCAGCGCCGAGCAGCAGCCCGAGCCCAATACCGACGATGCGCCGGCGCGAGCACGCACCTGAACCTGCTCAGGGGCAGGCTGCAATCACCTGCGCGACCGCCGCGGTGAGCTTCTTGCCGTAGGGCAGGTGGAGGAACTCGTTCGGCCCGTGCGCGTTGCTCTTGGGCCCGAGCACGCCGCAGACCATCATCTGCGCAGCCGGGAAGCCCTGCTGCAGCATGTTCATGAGCGGGATCGTGCCGCCCTGGCCGATGAAGCCGAGCGGCGCGCCGTAGTGCGCCTGCGACGCGGCGTTCAGCGCGCTCTCGAGCCAGGGCGCGAGCGACGGCGCGTTCCATCCGGTAGCGCCCTGCGCTCCGGCGCGGCCATCGGCGGCGAAGGTGACGCGGGCGTTGTAGGGCGCGTTGTCCTCGAGCAGGTCCTTGAGCTCCTGCGCCGCGAGGTGTGCGTCGACGAGCGGCGGCAGGCGCAGGCTCAGCTTGAACGCGGTGAACGGCCGCAGCACGTTGCCGGCGCTGCCGAGTTCGGGCAAGCCGTCGGCGCCGGTCACCGACAGCGTCGGCCGCCAGGTGCGGTTGAGCAGCGCCTCGACCGGCTCGGTCGTCGTCGGCAGGCTCGCGCCGCCGTCGGCGCCGCAGGCCCAGGGGAAGCGCTTCCAGACTTCGTCGCCGAGGATGCGCGCCGCGGCCCGCGCCTGCGCCACGCGCTCGGCGGGTATCGCGCAGTGAAAACTCTGCGGCAGCAGGCGGCCGGTCTTCGAATCCTCGAGGCGGTCCAGCACCTGCCGGAGGATGCGAAAGCTCGACGGAACGAGGCCGCTTGCGTCGCCCGAGTGGATGCCCTCGGTCAGGATCTCGACCTTGAGCACGCCGCTGACCATGCCGCGCAGGCTGGTCGTGAGCCAGAGCTGGTCGTAGTTGCCGGCGCCCGAGTCGAGGCAGACGACGAGGCTCACATTGCCGAGGCGCGGGCGCAGCAGCTCGAGGTAGGCCGGCAGGTCGAACGAGCCGCTCTCCTCGCAGGTCTCGATCAGGCCGACGATGCGCGGGCGCGCGATGCCCTGCCGGTCGAGCGCGAGGATCGCGGTGATCGCCGCGTAGATCGCGTAGCCGTCGTCGGCGCCGCCGCGGCCGTAGAGCTTGTCGCCTTCGATCTTGGGCGTCCACGGCCCGAGGTCGCTGCGCCAGCCGTTGAACTCGGGCTGCTTGTCGAGGTGGCCGTACATGCAGACCGTATCCGGGCTTCCAGCCTTCGTACTCGGCACCTCGAAAAAGATCACCGGCGTGCGCCCCGGCAGGCGCACGATCTCGAGCTTCAGGCCGGCGACCTGCTTGCGCTCGACCCAGGCCGCGGCGTCGCGCACCACGCGCTCGATCAGGCCGCGCTGCTCCCAGTCGGCATCGAACATCGGGCTTTTGGCCGGAACCGCGATGTAGTCGGTGAGCGCGGGGACGATCTCCTCATCCCAGGTGCGTGCAGCGAAGGTGGCGATCGCTTCGTTCTCGTCGACCTGCAGCGGCAGGTGGGGATCGCGTGCATTCATCGTGGCAGCCTCGGCGGTGGCGCGAAAGATGGCCCGATTGTCAGCGCTCGGCGAGCCAGGCGCCGAGCGCGGCGAAGACATCGCTCTTCTCGGGCTCGTTGAAGATTTCGTGCGCGAGCCCTGCGAAGGCCTGCGCGCGCACGACGCCGGCCGGCGCGGCGGCGGCAAAGGCAGCGCTGCCGGCGGGCGCGACGCAACGGTCGGCGCCCGCCCACAGCAGCAGCGTCGGCACGCGCCAGCGCGGCGCGGCAGCGCGCACCGCCACGCCGCCATCGACGATGAAGCGCACCAGGCGCGGCGTGACGCGGTCGTGCACCAGCGGGTCGGCGACGTAGGCCGCGACGACGGCCGGATCGCGCGAGATCCACTCGGGCTTGAGGCCATTGCCGACGGCGAGATTCGGCGCCAGGTTGCCTAGCAGCGAGAGCAGCAGCTTCTGCCCCGCGTTCATGCCCGCGTCGAGCGCGGGTGACGACAGCACCAGCGCATCGACCTCGCGCTGCCAGGGCTGGGAATCGCCGAGCGCGCCGGCGACGAAGCGCGCCGCGATCAGCCCGCCCATGCTGTGGCCGAGCAGCACCAGCGGGCCCGGCCACGCGGCGCGCACGGCGTCGATCGCCTGTGCCAGGTCGCGCAGCAGCGCGTCGGCGTCGGGCAGGCCGCCGCGCGGGCCGTCGGAGCGGCCGTGGCCGCGCAAGTCGTAGCCCGCAACCTGCCAGCCCCAGGCGTTCAGGTGCGCGGCGAGCGCGGCGTGGCGGCCGACATGCTCGCCAAGCCCATGCACGATCAGCACGCTGCCGCGCGCTGCCGGGCCCGCCAGCGGCCAGGCCTGGCCGTGCAGGGCAACGCCGTCGGCGGTGCGAAGGTCGAGCGCGGGCGTCATCCGCGCTATGGTACGGGTACCCGCCAGGAGTGCCCGACGATGAATGACTTCTTCCAGCTCGATACCGCCGCCGATGGGATCGCCCATCTGCAATTCAACCGCCCCGAGCGCATGAACACGATGACGCTCGCCTTCTTCGAACTGCTGCGCGAAGCCGTGCAGCGCCTGCACGATGAGGGGCGCTCGCGTGTGCTCGTGATCTCGGCGCAGGGCGCGCATTTCAGCGCCGGCATGGCGCTCGATACCTTCGGCTCGGCCGACCCGACCTCGGCGACCACCGCGACGGCGCGCGGCCGGTTGAGCTTCCAGGACACGCTGCGCCGCCTGATGGCCTGCTTCGACGTGCTCGACGCGGCGCGCTTTCCGGTGATCTGCGCGGTCCAGGGCGGCTGCATCGGCGGCGCGCTCGACCTCGCCACCGCCTGCGACCTGCGCTATTGCAGCGCGGACGCCTTCTTCTGCGTGCAGGAGATCAACATCGGCTTGGCGGCCGACGTCGGCTCGCTGCAGCGCCTGCCCAAGATCGTCGCGCCCGCGGTGGCGCGCGAGATGGCTTATACCGGGGAGCGCATGCCGGCCGCGCGCGCGCTCGCGGTCGGCCTTGTCAACGCCGTGCTGCCCGACGCCGATGCGCTGCAGGCGCACGTGATGGCCGTCGCGCGCAGCATCGCGGCCAAGTCGCCGCTCGCGATCGCCGGCAGCAAGCTCGCGCTCAACCACGCCCGCGATCACGGCACCGCCGCGGCGCTGGCGCAGATGGCGCTGCTGCAGAGCGCCATCTTCGACCCCGACGACATCGCCGAGGCCATCGCTGCCTGGAAGGACAAGCGCAGCGGCAGCTTCGCGCCGCTCGACCCGGTCGCGCGAGGCTGAGGCAAGCCCCAAGCAAGGCCCTACCCTCCCGGAGGGTCGCTCGCCGTACCCGACGAGCGGGGTACCTTTACGAGGCCGCAGCGCCGGCGAGCACGTGCGCGAAGACCGCGCTGTCGACATTGCCGCCGGTGAGCGCGAGGCCGATGCTGCACCCGGCCAGCCGCTCGCACTGCTGCAGCGCTGCGGCAAGCGCTGCGGCCCCGGCGCCTTCGGCGACGTTGTGCGTGTCGGCGAAGAGCGCGCGCATTGCGTGCGCAACCTCTTCATCGGTAACGGCGACGATGTCGTCGACCTCGCGCCGCATGATCTCGAGCGCTTCGGCTTCCGGCACGCGGCAGGCCATGCCGTCGGCGAGCTGGGTCGTCACCGGCGCTTCCACGGGTCGGCCGGCGCGCCAACTGTCGAGGTAAGCCGTCGCGTGCGCCGAGACGACGCCGACGATGCGCGTGCCGCCCTTCGTATTTGCAAGGCAGGCCGCACGCGCCGCGGCACAGGCGACGATGCCCGAGCCGAGGCCGATCGGGACGAAGACGACCGCGGGCGCGTCGCAGGCCGTGGCCTCGAAGAACTCCATCCAGTAGCTCGCGACGCCGCGCACCAGGTCCGGGTGGAAGCTCGGCACCATGGGCCAGCCGCTCTCGGCGGCGAGCCGCGCGGCATGCTCGCGCGCCTGCTGGAAATCCTCGCCATGCTCGACCAGCGTCGCGCCGAGGGCGCGCATCGCGGCATTCTTCTCGACCGAATTTCCGTGTGGAACGACGATCGTCGCTGCGATGCCGTGGCGCGCTGCGGCAAGCGCGATCGACTGGCCGTGGTTGCCGCGTGTGGCGCTGATCACGCCGCGCAGTTGCGGCGCGCGGCGCATCAGCTCGTGCAGGTAGACCGCGCCGCCGCGCAGCTTGAACGCGCCGACGCGGGTGTGGTTCTCGTGCTTGACCCAGGCGCGCGCGCCGAGCCGGGCGTCGAGCAGCGGCCAGCGCTGGGTTGGCGTCGGCTGCTGCACGGCGGCCACGATCGCGCGGGCAGACAGGATCTCGTCTCGGGTCGGTAGCTGCATGGCGGATCAGTTGGGTACCGTGAGCGTGACCTTGCCTGCGGGTGTGGCCAGGGTCGCGGCGATCGGCGCGGCGCCACCGATCAGCGCGCCGAGGCCGAGCGCCTGCAACGGCGCGCGGCCGTCGTCGGCGCCGAGCGAGAACGAATCAAGCGTCACGCCGCTCGCTGGCAGCGCGTCGGTCGGATGCATCGCGCCCCATTCGATCAGCAGCGGCAGCGCGCCGCCCAGGGCGCGCGATCCGTCGTCGCGCACTGCGATCCGCCAGCGCAGCTCGCCCCGCGGCGTCGTGCGCGCGGCGTGCAGGCTGCGCCCGCCATCGACGCCGTGGCGCGCCAGCAGCGCGAGCGCGGCGTCGAGATCGTTGCAGCGCGCGACCCAGTGCACGAGCCGCGGGCCATCGGCGAGCGTCGATTGCAGCCGCGCGTCGTCGAGGTCGAACCAGCGCCTGCGGCCCGGGTCGGGCGCGTCGGGATCGATCGCGATGATCTCGAAATAGGCGCGCGGGAAGCGCTCCGACGCGATCGCGAACACCCGGTTGTGAGTGCCCATCAGCGCATGCCCGCCGCCGGGAGCGGGCGTGATGCCGAGCGTGCGCTCGCACCAGGCGACGCCCTCGCCGAGGGTTCGCGCAGCGAGTACGAGGTGGTCGAGTTCGCAGTTCACGTCAACGATGCCCGACCCTCGATGACGGTGCGGCTCGCGCCACCGACCCAGGTCTCGCCGTCGCGCTGTTCGACATGCACGCGCCCGGCGCGGCCGAGGCAGGCGCCCTGCGCCGCCACATAGCGCTGCGGCGCCAGGCCGTCCCCGATCAGCCATTGGGCGAGGCTCGCGTTCAGGCTGCCGGTGACCGGGTCTTCCGCGATCCCGATGGACGCGGCGAACGCGCGCACCTCGAACGCGCACTCGCTGCCGGCCGGGTGGGGACCGGCGACGCCGACCATGGGCAGGATCTTCAGCGCCGAGTGATCGGGGGCGAGCGCGAGCACGGTTGCGGCCTCTTCGAGCAGCAGCGTCAGCCACTGCGGCCCGTTGTCCAGCCACTGCGACGCCCGCACGCGCGCCGGCTCGATGCCGAGCGCCGCGACCACGCGCGCCAGCAGTTCGGGATCGACCGCCGAGCGGCGCAGCGGCGGCGCGGCGAAGGCCAGGCGCCCTTCCTCGGTGCGGCGGATGCGCACCCGGCCGACGCCGCACTGCTGCACGATCTCGTCGTTGCGGCGCGGCTTGCCGCCTGCCTCGAGCCAGGCGTGGCAACTGCCGAGCGTCGGGTGGCCGGCGAACGGCAGCTCGCCGCCGGGCGTGAAGATGCGCAGCGCATAGTCGGCGCCGAGGTCGGTGGGGGGCGCGACGAAGGTCGTTTCCGACAACTGTGTCCAGCGCGCGAAGCGCTGCATCGTCTGGTCGTCCAGCCCTTGGCCGTCGAGGACCACCGCGACCGGATTGCCGCGGCAGGGTTCGCTGCTGAAGACATCGACTTGCGCAAAGGCGCGCGGTGTCATGACAGCCCCTCGTCCGACGGGTACGTCGGCCGATCCCCCAAGGGGATGCGGGCCGGCTTGGGAGCGGCCCGGCGCTCGGCCCGCAGAGCACGGGTTGACACCGGGTGCCTCATGCCACGTCCTCCAATGCGACCCGCACCACCGCGCCGAGCGCCGCGATGCCGGTCTCGATCTGCGCCGCGTTGGCGGTGACGTACGACAGGCGCAGCGTGTTCGCCTGCGGCCCCTCGGCAAAGAACGGCGCCCCGGGCACGAAGGCGACGCCACGCTCGACGGCGCGCGGCAGCAGGCGCGTGGCGTCGAGCGCGGCTGGCAGCTCGACCCACAGGAACATGCCGCCGGCCGGCTTGTTCCAGCGCACGCCGGGCGGCATGTGGCGGTCGAGCGCAGCCAGCATCGCGTCGCGCTGCGCCTTGTAGCGCGCGCGTATCGTCGGCACGTGGCGGTCGAGAAAGCCGTCGCGGATGACCTCGTGCACGACGCGCTGGTTGAAGCCCGGCGTGTGCAGGTCGGCTGCCTGCTTGGCCTGCAGCAGCTTGCCCGCGATCGCCCGCGGCGCGACGACGTAGCCCAGGCGCAATCCGGGCGCGAGCACCTTCGAGAACGAGCCGAGGTAGATCACGCCGTCGGGGTTGCGCGCCGCCAGCCCCGTCGGCGGCGGGTCGTCGAACCAGAGTTCGCCATAGGGGTTGTCCTCGAGCAGCGGCAGGCCGATTGCTTCCGCCTGGGCGACGAGCTCGGCGCGCCGCGCCTCGCCCATGCTGCGCCCGGTCGGGTTCTGGAAGTTCGGCAGCAGGTAGAAGAAGCGCGCGTCGGCAGCGCGCGCCGCCGCGGCCATCGCGTCGATGCGCGGTCCCTCGCCGTCGCCGGCCACGCCCACAAGGCGCGGCTCCATCGGCGCGAAGGCCTGCAGCGCGCCGAGGTAGGTCGGCGCCTCGACGAGGACCGTGCTGCCGGCGTCGATCAGCACCTTGGCCACGAGGTCGAGGCCCTGCTGCGAGCCGGTCGTGACGAGCACCTGATCGGCATCGACGCGCAACCCGTGGCGGCCGAGGTCGGCTGCGACCCACTCGCGCAGCGGCGCATAGCCCTCGCTTGCCGCGTACTGCAGCGCCGCCTGCGGCGCGTCGCGCAGCACGCGCGCGCAGGCCTCGCGCATCGCCTCGACCGGAAAGGTCTCGGGCGCCGGCAGCCCGCCGGCAAACGAGATCACGCCCGGCTGCTCGGTGAGCTTCAGGATTTCGCGGATCACCGACGGGTTCATCTGCGCCGCGCGGCGCGCCATCCGAAATGGGGAGGTGTTGTCGGCTTTCATGCAGGTCGAGTCTCGAGGTTGACGGGCATGCGCTTGCCCAGGAAAACGGTCGCGATCACGGCGAGCGAGAAGCCCACGGTCGCGGGTTCGAGCCGCTCGCCGAGCAGCGGCGCGGCGGCGAGCAGCGCGAGAAAGGGTTGCACGAGCTGGACCTGGCTCACGCGCACCATGCCGCCGAGCGCGAGGCCGCGGTACCAGGCAAAGAAGCCGAGCCACATCGAGAACAGCGTCACGTAGGCGAAGCCGCCCCAGGCCGACGCGCGCGCACCCTGCGCGGGCCAGGCGGCGAGCATCACCGGCAGCGTCAGCGGCAGGCTCGCGACCAGCACCCAGCAGATCACCTGCTCGGCGCGCATCTGCGCTGCAAGCTGGGCACCGGCCACGTAGCCGATTGCCGCGCTCGCCACCGCCCCTAGCAGCAGCGCGTCGGCAACGACGAGGCGACCGCCGCCCTGATGCACCGCGAACGCGATCACGAGCGCGCAGCCGGCCACGGCGCAGAGCCAGAAGCCGGCCGACGGCCGCTGGCGCAACCAGGCGGCTGCGGCAATGGCGGTCGCCAGCGGCAGGACGCCGGTCACGACGGCAGCGTGCATGGCATCCACCTCGCGCAGCGCGAGCGCCAGGAAGAGCGGAAAGCCGATCACGGTGCCGGCGGCGCTGATGGCGAGCGCCGGCCAATGTCCGCGCCTCGGCCGCGGCGCGCCGGTCGCCGCCAGGTAGGCGATGCTCAACAGCCCGGCGAGCGCGGCGCGGCCCGCGGTCACGAACAGCGGCGGCAGTTGCGGGTCGGCCGCCGGGCCGACGGCCAGGCGCGTCATCGGCATCGTGAGCGCGAACATCGCGACGCCGAGCAGCCCCAGCCACAGGCCCTTTGCCTCGGCGTTCATGACCGCCCCTCGTCCGACGAGTACGTCGGCCGGCCTTGCAGGCCGCGCCGAGCCGGAGGCTCGGCCCCTCGCCAGGCGCCAACAGTCCGCAGGGACTGTCGGCGTCCGGGCTCGGCCCCCGAGGGGAACGACGGCCGGAGTGCCAGCCGCGTCTCGCGGCTGGCGGGGGCCGGCTTGGCGAGGTAAGCCGGGACACGGGCAGTCCCTGCGGACTGACCGTGCCTGGCGAACGCCATCGGCCTCTGGCCGATGGCGGCCCGGCGCTCGGCCCGCGGCAAGGTGGTTGACACAGGATGTCTCACGCGCGCAGCATCCACAGCGCCGTCGCCGCGAGCACGCCGGCCATCGTGCGGTTGAACCAGAGCAGGCGCCGCCCCTGTGCGAGCCAGCGCCGCAGCAGCGCGCCGACGAGGGCATAGCTGAAGTTGCTGGCAAAGCCATAGGCCACCATCAGCGGCAGCACCTGGGCCAGGCGCAGGCCGAACTCGCCTTCGACGGCGACCCAGGTTGCGCTGATCACGAGTGCATTGAGCCAGGCCTTGAGGTTGACGAACTGCAGCGCCACGCCCTGCCAGAACGTGATCGCCAGGTGCGCGCGGCTCGCCTCGCCGAGCTCGCTGCGGCGCGCGAGCTGCCAAGCCATCCATAGCATTGCGCCCGCACCAAGCAGCACCAGCACGGCGCGCAGACCGGGGTTGGCCGTGACCAGGGCGCCGACCCCGAAGCTCGAGAGCAGCAAGAGCAGCGTCCAGCCCAGCGGCACCGCGAGCACGAAGCGCATCGCGTGCCGCAACCCGCCGTTGGCGGCGAGCGTCGACGACAGCGTCGTGTTGGGCCCGGGCGTGAACGCCATCGCCGTCGAGTAGGCGAGCAGGGCGGCGAGTTCCTGGGCGTTCATCGGCGCCCAGTGTAGGCGCCGCTGGCAATACAGCAGCAGTACACTTTGCCGGAACAGTTTGTCATCTGTACTGCCAGCGCAACCGATACACGGCCATGACCGCCACCGCCGCCCTCTCGCGCGACGCCGACATCTCGCTGACCGACCAGCTCGCGGCACGCTTCGGCGAGCGCATCCGTCAGCGGCTGCTGCCCGCGGGTGCGCGCCTGCCGTCGGTGCGCGAGTGCGCGCGCCGCCATGCGGTGAGCGCGAGCACGGTCGTCGCGGCCTACGACCAGTTGCTCGCGCAGGGGCTGATCGTTGCCCGCCGCCAGCGCGGCTTCTTCGTGCGCGACGCGCAGCGCCCGCCGGCGGGCGATGCCGCGCCGCCCGCCGCGCGCAGTGCGGTGCGTCCGGTGGCGCCGCTCTCGGCAACGACGCTGATGCGCGGCATGTTCCAGCCGCCCGGCGCGCAGCCGATGCCGGGGCTCGGCACGTTGCCCATCGAATGGCTGGACGCGGGCCTGCTTGCGAGCGCATTGCGCCGTGTCAACAGCGGCGCGCAGCTCGGCGCGCTCTCGCTGCAGTACGGCGAGAGCGCCGGCGACGCGCGGCTGCGGCGCGCGCTCGCGGTGCGGCTGGCCGACCACGGCGTGAAGGCTGACCCCGAGCAGATCGTGACCACGGTCGGCGCGACGCAGGCGCTCGATGTCGTGACGCGCGCCCTCGTGCGCGCCGGCGACGCGGTGCTCGTCGACGAGCCCGGCTGGCCGGTCGAGTTTGCCCGCCTCGAGGCGCTCGGCCTGACGGTGCTGCCAGTGCCGCGCGGCGAGGAAGGGCCGGACCTCGCGCTGATGGCGCAGCTGCTGCGGGCACATCGGCCGCGCCTGTACATCACGGTCTCGGTGCTGCACAACCCGACCGGCGCCTCGCTCTCGCTGGCCTGCGCGCACCGCCTGCTCGGCCTGGCGCAGCAGCACGACCTGACGATCGTCGAGGACGACAGCTATGCCCACTTCGCGCCGGCGCACCAGCCGCGCCTGGCCGCGCTCGATACGCTGCAACGCACGGTCTACGTCTCGGGTTTCGCCAAGATCCTCGCCCCAGCCTGGCGCGTCGGCTTCATCGCCGCGCCGGCGGCGCTCGTGGATCGCTTCGTCGACACCAAGCTGCTGTCGACGCTGACGACGCCCGCGCTCACCGAGCAGGCGATCGCGTATTGCCTTGAGCGCGGGCTGCTGCGCCGCCATGCCGAGCGCGTGACGGTGCGCCTCGAGGCTGCGCGCGCACGCACCGTCAGGCTGGCCGAAGGCGCGGGCTGCCGCTTCGCCGCGCCGCCGCGCGGCCTGTTCGGCTGGGTCGATACCGGCGTCGACACCGAGCGCCTGGCGCGCACGATGCTCGACGACGGTGGCTGGTTGCTCGCGCCGGGCGCACTCTTCCACGCCGCGCGCCGCCCGAGCACGCTGATGCGCATCAACTTCGCGACCGCGCAGGAGCAGCGCTTCTGGCGTGCGCTCGAACGTGCGCGCGATGCCAGTTGAGCGACGACCCCCGGCTCGTCGGAAGTGTCGGGCGACCCTCCGAGAGGGTAGGGTCTTGCTTGGGGCGGCCCTAGTTCAGCACGAGCTGCCGCCGCGCCCGATGCAGGCGCACGAAGAGGTTGGTCTCGCTGACGCCCAGGCGCCGGCAGACTTCTGCGGTGGGCAGCTCGTCGAGCACGCGCAGGCGCATCGCGTCGCGCAGCGCGGCCGGTAGCGCACCGATGCGCGCCAGCGTCTGCGCAAGCAACTGGCGCTGCTCGGCCACCTCGTCGGGGCGCGGTGCGTTGCAGGCCGGCATGGCCGGGCTGTCGTCGCCGCGCTCGCCGCAGGCCTCGTCGAGCGAATCGGTACCGGCGTCGCGCCGCAGCAGGTCGACGATCTTGTGCTTGAGGATGCCGGTCAGCCAGGTGCGCAGCGCCGAGCGGCCGGCGAAGGCGGCGCGGTCGGCGAGAACGGCTTCCAGCACGTCGTGGACCGCGTCTTCGGCGAGCGCCGGGTCGCGCAGCCTGCGCTGCGCAAAGCGGATCAGGTAGGCGCGGTGCGAGGCGAGTTCGCGCGGGCAGATCGGCTGGGTAGGCGGCGACGGCGGGGCGCTGGCGGTGAGGTTCATGCGGTCTTCCATGCGTGGCATTCGATGGCATGCACTGTGAGCGGCCGAGTTCACGGCCTGCTCGCGCAAGATCACGCCAGCATCACATTTGCGCCACGCAGCGCTCGCGCCGCGGCACTATGCTCGCTACCCCGCATTGCAGGAGCCTGCCTTGGACGACGCCGCCAACGCCGAACAGATCGCCGAATGGAACGGGGTGCTCGGCGAGCGCTGGGCCACGCTGCAGAGCGAGATCGACGACATCGTCGTGCCCTTCGGCGCGGCGGCGCTGCAGGCCGCGGCGGCGCAGCCGGGCGAGCGCGTGCTCGACATCGGCTGCGGCTGCGGCGCAAGCGCGATCGAGCTCGCGCGCCAGGTCGGCGCGCAGGGCGCGGTGCTCGGCCTCGACGTCTCGCGGCCCATGCTCGACGTGGCGCAGGCGCGCGCCGAGGCGGCGCGCCTGCCGCAGCTCGCCTTCAGCGAGGCCGATGCGTCGGCGGCCGACCTGCCCCCGGGGCGCGACCTGCTGTTCTCGCGCTTCGGCATCATGTTCTTCGGCGCGCCCGTCGCGGCGCTGGCCCATCTGCGGCGCGCGCTGCGCACCGGCGGGCGTGCCGCCTTCGTGTGCTGGCGCACGCCGCGCGACAACCCCTGGGCGATGGCGCCGCTGGTCGCGGCACGCGCCGCGCTTGGCGTCACGCCGGTGCGATCCGATCCGCACGCGCCGGGGCCGTTCGCGTTTGCCGACGACGCGCGCCTGCGCGCGCTGCTCGCCGACGCCGGTTTCGGCGCGATCGCGCTGCACCGCTTCGACGCGCCGGTGACCTTGGGCGCCACGCCGCGCCTGGCCGCCGAGAGCGCGCTGCGCGTCGGGCCGGTGTCGCGCTTCGCGGCCGAGGCCGGCCCGGCGCAACGCCCGACCATATTCGATGCCGTCGAGCGCGCGCTCGCCGTGGTAGCCGGGGCCGACGGGCGCGTGCAGCTCGGCGGCTCGGCCTGGATCGTCTCGGCGTCCAACCCCGGCTGATTGACGACTCCGAGACGCCTGGGGTGTCGCCCCGGCGAGCGCCGAGCGCATTTGCCGCGCGCACGGCGCGCATGTAAGCCGCGGCGCGCGGGCACGACAATCGCGCATGGCCGCCACGATCCTGCTTGCCGAAGACCAGGCCGACATCCGCGACCTGATTGCGCTCAACCTGCGCAATGCCGGCTACGCGGTCACCGCCGTCGGCGACGGCGCGGCGGCGCTGGCGCGCCAGATCGAGGCTCCGGCCGATCTGCTGATCCTCGACCTGATGATGCCGGGCCTGGACGGGCTCGAGGTGTGCAAGGCGCTGCGCGCGCGCCAGCACAGCGCGCCGATCCTGATGCTCACCGCGCGCTCGACCGAGCTCGATCGCGTGCTCGGCCTCGAGCTCGGCGCCGACGACTACCTGACCAAGCCGTTCTCGCTCGCCGAACTGATGGCGCGCGTGAAGGCGCTGTTGCGCCGGGCCGAGCTGCTGCGCCAGGCGCAGGGCGCGGCCGAGGCCCTGGTGCGGCGCGGCGAGCTCGAGATCAACATCCCCAAGCGCCAGGTCCGCCTGCGCGGCGCGCTGCTCGACTGCACCGCGCGCGAGTTCGACCTGCTGCTGCACTTTGCCCAGCACCCGGGCCATGTGTTCTCGCGCTCGCAACTCCTGTCCGCCGTCTGGGGCTACAGCCACGACGGCTACGAGCACACGGTGACGACGCACATCAACCGCCTGCGCGCCAAGATCGAGGCCGATCCGATGCGGCCCGAGTGGATACTCACCGTGCGCGGCGCGGGCTACAAGCTGCGCGACCTGCCGTGAATGTTCGGGCCAAGCTCGGGCTGACGATCTTCGCCACCGGCCTCGCTACGGCGCTGCTCGTGATCGCGAGCGTGGTCGTCGCCTTCGAGCGCTTCGAGCGCGAATCGGCCTACCAGCGGGCGCGCGGCTTCCTCGTGCGCGTGGCCGCGCAGTACGACAACCTGCTCGAGCTGCAGCAGCGCCATCCGGCCGACTTCAACGCCTGGCTCGCCAACCTGGTGCTGTTCGAGCCCGACAGTCAGCTCTTACCTGCTCGACGCCGAGGCCGCGTGCTCGCCACGTCGGCCAGGATCGCGCTCACGCCCGAGCTGCGCGTCGCGATGGCGCCGGTGCGCGAGTCGGCCGGCGGCGCCCGATCGGCCTACGTGATGGGCGACGACCCCGAGCGCATGGACGCCGACGCGGTGGTTGCCGCGCAGGCACTGCGCCGCGCGCAGATCCACGCCACCGATCCGGCGGCCGGCTATCTGTATCTCGTCTGCCATCCGGGCGGCGAGGCGGCGGCCAACCGCTGGACCGCGGTGCGCAGCAGCTATGGCGTGCCGGCGCTGGTGTCGATCGCGGCCATCGTCGCGCTGATGACGGCGCTCGCGGCCTGGCTCGCGGCCTCGATCACGCGCCCGCTCGCGCTGCTCACGGGTGCAGCGGCCGCCGTGTCGCGCGAGGGCCTGGAGTCCGGCGCTGGCCAGGCAGCGCTGCCGCCCGCGGGCAGCGACGAGTTCGGCCAGCTCGCGCGCGTGTTCCGCCAGATGCTCGCCAAGCTGCACGAGCAGTGGACGGCGCTCTCGAGGCTCGACCAGTTCCGCCGCGAGGCGGTGAGCAACCTGTCGCACGACCTGCGCTCGCCGCTCACGGCCACCGTGGCCTGCCTCGAGACGCTGCAGGCGCACGGCGCAAGGGCCGCGGCGGCAGACGCCGAGTTGATCGAGGTCGCACTGCGCAACACGCGCAACGCGGCGCGGCTGCGCGTCACGGTCGCCGACACCGGCCCGGGCATTGCCGCGGCCGAGCTGCCGCAGCTCTTCGACCGCTTCTTCCAGGGACGCCAGCCTCAAGAGCAGGGTACGGCAGGGCCTGCGCCCGTGGGCGGCGGGCTGGGCCTGGGCCCTGGCCATCGTCAAGCGCATCGCCGAGCTGCACGGCGGCGATGCCGAGGTGAGCAGCGCGCCGGGCCAGGGCACGACAGTCACGCTCGCGTTCCCGGTGCAGCCGCCGCCCGCGTCGGGAAAGCCCTAGTGCCGCCGAGGGCAGTCGGGACTACATTCGCGCCACTCGCCGCCGGTGCCCGGCAACGACAGGTCGCAACGGGCACCGCGCGCCGGCGGGGGATCGAGGAGACGACCGTCGCCCGGGACGCAGGTGCTTTCACCGGCGCACCGTGCAGATGCAGCGACAAGCCCACTCGGGCTGACGATGAGAGACAAAGGCGCCAGACCGACTCGTCTGGCGCCTCTTGTTCCTCGGGCTCACGAGCAAACGCCGGGCCGCCCCGCCTTTTGACCCCACGGTCGGGCCGAGCCCAGCCCAGGGGGCTCACAACGCGGTGGACAGCGCGCGCAGCAGTTGCTGCGGATCGATGGGTCACACGAAGTCGTTCATGCCCGCCTGCAGTGCATTCTGGCGCTCCGAGACCAGGGCTGCCGCAGTGAGTGCGATGATCGGCAGCTCGGACGCCGGGTAGCGCTCGCGCAGCGCGCGCGCCGCTTCCTTGCCACCCATGCGCGGCATCTGCAGGTCCATCAGCACGACGTCGTAAGGCTCGCCGCGCCGCACCGCCTGGTCGACGGCCTCGATCGCCTGCTGCCCGTCGCCCGCCTGCCCGACCTGCGCGCCCCATTGCTCGAGCTGGGCCACCGAGATCATCATGTTGACCGGGTTGTCCTCGACCATCAGCACGCGCGCACCGCGCAGGCGGGCGACGTCGAGCTCGGTACAGGTTGGTGCGTCCAGCGGCGCCGCCGCTGGCGTAAGCGGCAGGTCGGCCCAGGAAGCGGCTGCCGCGGCCGGGCGCGCGCTGCGTACGCCGATCTCGCCGCCCATCAACTGCACCAGTTCGCGGCAGATCGACAGCCCGAGGCCGGTGCCGCCGTAGCGCCGCGTGGTCGAGGCGTCGGCCTGGGTGAAGGGGCGGAACAGGCTTTGCTGCGTCGCTTCGTCGATGCCGGGGCCGGTATCGGTGACGGCCAGCCGGATACGGCCCGCGCCGTCGCGGCAGAGCTCGATCTGCACGCTGCCCGACTCGGTGAACTTGATCGCGTTGGTGAGAAAGTTCACGAGCACCTGGCGCGTGCGCACTGGGTCGCCCTGCACGAACTGGGGCACGTCGTCGGCGACGAGCAGTGTCAGCAGCAGGCCCTTGGCCTGTGCGAGGGCGAGATAGTTGCGGTGCACGGTCTGCACCAGTTCGCGCAGCGCGAACGGCACCGACTCCAGCGTCAGGCGGCCGGCTTCGATCTTGGACAGGTCGAGCACGTCGGAGATCACTTCGGCCAGGCTCTGCGCGCTGTCGACGAGCTGGGTCAGGTACTGCTGGCGCAGCGCGGGCTCGAGGGTCGGGCGTTGTGCCATGCGCGCCAGGCCGAGCAGGCCGTTGAGCGGGGTGCGGATCTCGTGGCTGGTGTTGGCCAGGAACGCGCTCTTTGGCGCGGCTCGCGGCCTCGGCCTGGACGAGCGCGGCGGCGAGCGCCTGATCGATGCGGCGCCTCTCGGTGACGTCCTGCGCGATCCACAGCGTGCCGCCGTCGACCGGCAAGGTGGCGTTGAGCGATTGCCCGAGCAGGCGGCACCAGAAGGCGCTGCCGTCGGCGCGGCGCAACTCGCGCTCGAATTCCAGCGGCACGTCGCGCCGGCCGCCGTGCGCGGCCGGGCTGGAGATCTCGGCGTCGCCGGGCGCGTCGGGCCACAGCAGGGACAGCGGCTCGCCGGCCAGGCGGCCGGGTGGCCAGCCGAACATGCGTTCCCAGCTCGGGTTGACGGTGCGCAAGCGCCCTCGCGCACGAAAGCAATCCCGACCGGCGCGTTCTGCAGGATGGCTGCGTGCTCGCGCCGCGCGCGCTCCGTCTCGCTGACGTCCCTCCCCTTGATCACGCGGTCACACTTGCCCGCCATCCCGAAGCGCGCCGCGGAGAGCTGCAGCGTGACGAGCGCGCGCGCGCGGGTCACGAAGACGACCGTCATGTCGTCGGCGTGGCCGCGCTCGTCGATCGCCTGCACCAGGCGTTCGCGGTCGGCGGGGTCGTGCCAGATGCCGATCTCGAGTGCGCTGCGGCCGATCACGTCTTCGGCCGCGTAGCCGGTGATGCGCGTGAAGCCGGGGTTGACCATCACGTAGCGGCCGGTCGCAAGCTCGGTCAGCGCTGATGCAGCCGGGCTGGTCTGGAACAGGTGCGACAGCAGCGCCTCCGAGCGGCGCAGCGCGGCTCGGCGGCGCGCCGCCCCGTCACGTCGAAGTAGATCGACAGGATCGCCGGCCCGCCGTCGGCCATCACGCGCACCGCGGTGGCCTGGACCAAGCGCGTGGCCGGCCGGAGACTGGAGGACGAGGTCCGTCACCGGCAGGCCCTCGCCGATCGCAACGTCCTCGAGCGCCTGCCAGCGCGCCAGTTCGCGCGCGCGCGAGTCCTCGTCGCGGTACAGCGCGCCAGGTCGAGCCCGGCCATGTCCTGCGCATCGGCGGCGCCGCACATCGTCGCCGCGGCCGGGTTGGCGTCGAGCACGCGTCCGCCCCGGTGCGCACCAGCGGCGTGGGCGACCGCTCGAACAGCTCGCGGTAGCGCGTCTCGCTCGCCATCACGGCGTGCTGGGCCGTCATCTCGTCGGTGATGTCGCGCCCCACGCCAGAACCCGCGCGGAAGGCGCCGGCGAGAGCGCGCGGCCGGCCGCTGCAGCTGACGATGCGCGGCCGGCCGCGCGTCGATGCGCCGCACCACCGCTGGCTGAAGGGCTGCCGTGATTCGAGGTCGGCATCGCAGCGCGTCCATCTCCTCTTCGTCGAGGCCGAAAGTCGCTCATCTCCCACGGCGTCAGCCCGAGGCGCTTGTCGGGGCGGGCGTCGAGCTCAGGCCCGGCAGCGGACTGGAAGTGGACGAAGCGCAGTTCCTCGTCGAGCTTCCAGTACCAGTCGACCGACATCGCCAGCAGGTCTGCAAAGCGCTGCTCGCGCTCGCGCGCCTCGCCGAGCGAGCGCTTGACGACGAACGCGATCAACGCGCCCGGTGACGAGGCCCGCGGTGAGCAGCAGTACGGTGGTCACGATAGCCAGCGGCAGCCTCTGCGCCAGGTGCGGAGGGTCTGCCGAGCCAAGGCCCGGATTCGATGCCGGCCAACGCAAACGTCATCAGCGCACGCGGCGGCCGGTACTGTCGCGGCGCGCACGCTGGCCAGCACCACGACCACGGCAACGAGCAGCGGCCAGTAGCCGAGCACCTGGCTGTGCACACCGGTGCCCAGGCCGAGGGCAGCCACGCCTGCCACATCGCGGCGCCACGCAGGCGGCCAGCTGCACCGAAAGCGCCAGCGTGGCAGCGACACCGCGCCAGCGCAGGCCGGCGAACATCAGCGCGACGAGTGGGCGGCCCAGCACCAGTACGGAGCTGCATGCCGCCGTCAGCGCGATCGGCAGCAGGCCGTGGCTGCTGCGCCGCCCAGCGAGACCGCAGCGCCACCGGTGAAGAACAGCTGCGCCGCCCGGCGATCGAGTCGGCAAGCTCAGGTGCGGCAGGGTCGGGTCGGAAATGTCGGGGAGACAGGTGCACGCGTCGGGCCAATCGGCGGGGGCTGCGGAGGTTCCCCGTACTGGCATGTCGGCCGCGAGTCTTGCAGACTTGAGCGCGGCAGTCAGCAGCGGTTTCCCTGCTGCAACGCGGTTCAGCGCCGCGGGACCGAGTCGTTGAGCAGGGTTCGCGTCTCCAGCGCCGCCTGCCGCGCGGCGGCCGCGTAGGCGCCGTCGTGCCCGGCATACAGCACGGCGCGCGACGAGTTGACGACGATCGTCGCGCCCCCCACCGCGCCGGCACGGACGGTCGCCTGCGCGTCGCCGCCCTGCGCGCCGACGCCCGGGATCAAGCGGCAGCGCCGGTGCCAGCTCGCGCTCGCGCGCGATCTCGGCCGGGTAGGTCGCGCCCACCACAAAGCCGATTTGCCCATTGCGGTTCCACTCGCCTGCGGCCAGGCGCGCGATGTGCTCGTAGACCAGGTCGCCGCTCGCGAGCCGCTGCCCCTGCAGGTCCTACCCGCCGCGGTTGGACGTGCGGCAGAGCAGGATCACGCCCTTGCCCTTGGCCAGGCGAGGTAGGGCTCGATCGAGTCGTAGCCCATGAACGGCGACAGTGTCACCGCATCAGCCTGGTAACGTTCGAAGACCTCGCGTGCGTACTGTTCCGCCGTCGCGCCGACATCTCCCCGCTTGGCGTCGAGGATCACCGGCACGCCCGGGGCGACGGCGTGGATGTGAGCGATCAGTCGTTCGAGCTGTTCCTCGGCGCGCTGCGCGGCGAAATGGGCGATCTGCGGCTTGAAGGCCAAAACCAGGTCCCGCGTCGCGGCGACGATGCCTGAGCAGAAGTCGAAGATGCGCCCGCGTCGTCCTTCCAGTCCTGGCGGGAAACTTGGCCGGTTCGGGATCGAGCCCGACGCACAGCATCAGTCGTTGCGCGCGCGCCGCCAGCATGGCAACGAAGCTGGCGCTCACTAAGCGACTCGTCCGTCGAAATGCGATTAGCCAGCTCGGCCGCCTTGCCGATGTAGGTGGCCGGCGTGAGCGCGCGCAGGCGCGCCTTGTCGGCTTCGGGCAGGGCCAGCGTGTCGACAAGCGCCCAGCGCCTCGCGCGTGATCGCCTTGCCGCGCGTCAGCTCCTTCAACTGCTCGGACGGATTGGGCAGGCCGTGGCGGCGCATCACCGTCTGCACCGCTTCGGCGAGAACCTCCACGACGCGTCCAGGTCGGCCGCGAGCGCCGCGCGATCGACCGCGAGCTTAGCCGGGCCGCGCTGCAGGCTGTCTATGCCCAGGACCATGTAGCCGAAGGCCACGCCCATGTTGCGCAGCACCGTGGAGTCGGTGAGGTCGCGCTGGAAGCGGCTGATCGGCAGCTTCTGCGCCAGGTGCGTGAGCAGCGCGTTGGCGAGGCCGAAGTTGCCTTCGGCGTTCTCGCCGCGAAGTCGATCGGTTCACCTTGTGCGGCATGGTCGAGGAGCCGACCTCGCCGCCTTCAGCCGCTGCGTGAAGTAAATCTGGGCAGGCTGATGTAGCCCCAGACATCGCGCGACCAGTCGATGAGGTGGTGTTCGTGCGCGCCATCGCGTCGAACAGCTCGGCCATCGCGTCGTGCGGCTCGATCTGGATCGTGTAGGGGTTGAACGTGAGGCCCAGCCGCTGCTCGACGACCTGGCGCGCGAAGGCCTCCCAGTCGACGCCCGGATGCGCCACGACGTGCGCGTTGTAGTTGCCGACCGCGCCGTTCATCTTGGCCAGAAGCTTCACGCCGGCGATTGCCCCGCGCGCGCGCTGCAGGCGGGCGGCGACGTTGGCGATCTCCTTGCCCAGCGTCGTCGGGCTCGCCGTCTGGCCGTGGGTGCGGCTGAGCATGGCCACGTCGGCCAGCGCGTGCGCCTTGTCCACCGACCGGCGATGAGGGCATCGAGCGCCGGCAGCAGCACCTCGGCGCGCGGCCTGCAGCATCAGCGCGTGGCTGGTGTTGTTGATGTCCTCGCTGGTGCAGGCGAAGTGGGTGAATTCGGCCGCCGCGCGCGCTCGCCGCGCGGTTCGGCCCGGCCTTCCCAGCGGCCCTGAGCCAGTACTCGACGGCCTTCACGTCGTGGTTGGTGGTGGCCTCGATGTCCTTGATCGCGCGCGCATCGGCCTCCGAGAAGCGCAGCGCGAGGCCGCGCAGCATGCCGCGCGCGGCGTCGGTGAGCGGCCGGAACTCGGGCAGGCCGGCGTCCGACAAGGCGATGAACCACTCGACCTCGACCTGCGCGCCGGTGCATCAGGGCGAACTCGGACAGCAGCGGGCGCAACGGCGCGCGCCGGCCGGCATGCGGCCGTCGAGCGGCGAGAGCGGTCAGGGGAGTCAGGGCGTCCATGGAGCGCACTCGGGATTCTAGGCGGGCGGCGACTCCCGATTGACGGCGGCCAAGGCGCGCTTGCCTAATGCGCAGCGCGCTTGCCGCCGGCCCGCCGAGGCGCCGAGTCACGCCAGCGCACCCAACAACCGAGGAGATCTTCCATGTCCTGCTTCACCCGCCGTCATGCCCTGCTGGGCACAGGCCGCCGTCGCGCTTGCCGCGGCGCTGCCCGTCCAGGCCCAGACCAAGCTCCGGTCGCCGCGATCTACACCGTGCCGGTCGAGCAACAGTGGGTGAGCCGCATCGAGCAGGCGCTCAAGGCGGCGCAAGCGCGCGGCGAGATCGGAGTACGTGTTCAGCGAGAACGTCGCCAACGCCGACTACGAACGCGTGATGCGCGGCTACGCCGAGAAGGGCCACCAGCTCATCGTCGGCGAGGCCTTCGCCGTCGAGGCGGCGGCGCGCAAGGTGGCCAAGGACTACCCGAAGGTGAGCTTCCTGCTCGGCAGCTCGGGCAAGCCGCAGGCGCCCAACTTCTCGGTCTTCGACAACTACATCCAGGAGCCCGCGTACCTCTCCGGCATGATCGCCGGCGGCATGACCAAGACGAACAAGATCGGCATGGTCGGCGGCTTCCCGATCCCCGAGGTCAACCGGCTGATGCACGCCTTCATGGCCGGCGCGCGCGAGGTCAACCCGAAGGCCGAGTTCATGATCACCTTCATCAACAGCTGGTTCGACCCGCCCAAGGCCAAGGAGGCGGCCTTCGCGATGATCGACAAGGGCGCCGACGTGATGTACGCGGAGCGCTTCGGCGTCAGCGACGCGGCCAAGGAGAAGGGCAAACTCGCCATCGGCAACGTCATCGACACGCAGGACAAGTACCCCGACACGGTGGTCGCCTCGGCGCTGTGGAACATGGAGCCGACGATCGACCGTGCGCTGAAGATGGTGAAGGACGGCAAGTTCAGCGCCGAGGACTACGGCGTCTACTCGACGATGATGAAGCACAAGGGGCTCCGAGCTCGCACCTGGGCAGCTTCGAGAAGAAGGTGCCGGCCGAGATCGTCGCCAAGGTTCAGACGAAGCAGAAGGCGATCCGCGACGGCAAATTCGTCGTCAAGGTCGACGACAGCCAGCCCAAGCCGACGGTGAAGTAGCACCGCGGCTGTCGACGCGAGGCACGGAGAGTCGGGCGGCTGCTTTGCCAGTCCGCCAAGGCGTCAGCAAGGCATACGGTGCTGTCGCCTGCGACGCCAGTCATTGCGCCTGCTTGAGAGCCGCCCGCGCCCGGCCCCCATTGCGGGCACGCCCACAGGATCTATCGGTCTGCGTTCCGCGTCGATTCGCAACTGTTTCGGAAGCACTGCCGCGGCCCGGCGATGCGCCTGTGTGCTATTGTGGCAGCAGCCCGCCTCAAGCCCGACTGCTGGAGGTGTCGGAGCATCCGCGACTCAACAGCTACAACCCGGAAGTACATGCCAAAACAGTTGCCTTCAAAGCTGGGCAAGGAGCCGATCGTGGAGGCCATTTGCGAGCTCCGGGTGTCGCCGACGGGTGCGCTGCACACAGTGCTCCCCGGCTACTTGTATGCGACCTTTCGCGGTGAGGTCGGCCCTTCGGAGCAGCTGCCAGCTGGCATGATTCCTGAGGCGATGCGCGCCGAAGACGCCAATCTCGCGTATGCATCCATCGTCAGGATTACTTGGCGCAAATACTTTGTTCTCATCGGCGCGCGCAACGTAGCGATCGCCTGCCGATTGCCGTACCCTGGGTGGACCCAGCTGCGACTCGACATTCATCAGTTGTTTCGCACAGTGATCCAGAGCGGACTCATTCGTGGGGTTGATCGCTATTCGGTCAAATTCACCAACTTCTTCCCGTCATCCGATGGCAAGCAGGGCAACACTGAGATGCTTGATTGGAAGATCCAGTTCGGTGAATTCGTTCTCGACAAGGAAAACGTCCAGCTGCGGGTTGAGATGCCGAATGCAAAGGACACAGTCACCATCATGACGATTTCTTCTCCGGCTCAATACCAGCCGGAGGGCGAGCCACCAAGAGTCGGCCGGTGTCGTTGACGTCGACACTGTATGTGCGCATGTGACGAATGACCTTGCTTCCTTTGACGCTCAATTGGAAGCGCGTCTGGACGCAATACGATTGACCAACAAGCAGGCATTTTTCGGATTGCTTGACACCCGAGTCGATTGAGAGGATGGATCCGCAGTATGAGCTCCCGGCTGTTCTCCGTTAGCACCACAGCAGGTACCACGGCGAGTGCGCTTTGGATGTCAGCAGCACTTACTGCGACAGGCATGGCCTATTCCACTGAAGAGGCGATGCAGAGGTCAGCTACTTCCAGGGCAGTCGTTTCGCCGACCGAGACCAGCAGCTCGCGTGTGAGGGGCGGTTCGCCTCTCCTTTGCGCATACACCGTGGGGGCCCCATCACTGCTGAGCGAGGCTGCGAGGCTTGCTATCGGAGAAGATGGCGTTGAGCGGTTGGAGCGATTCGCGAAGTTGCGGGCCAATTGGGATGGGCAAGGCGCGCGTACGCTGAATGCCGATTCGGTGGTAGGCTTCTCGCAATTCTTCCGCGATACCGGCCTGCGGCCTGATGGGTTGGCAGTCTTCATGTCCCAGCAAGGGCACGTCGCGGTCAATTGGCTCGATCAAGACGCGCTCGTGGAGTTGGAGTTTGCAACTGACGGCGTGCGCTACTACTTTGAGCGGACTGGCGCAGGAAGCGTCGCCAGCAGCTATACCATTGCTGCTTTCTTCGAGGAAGAGTCGAAGAGCGCCGTTGCTGCCTGAAATGGCAAATGGGGACGTAGTAGTCGACCACGAGCGAATAGTCCGGGCGTTGTACGAGCCCCTTTGGTCGGCAAAAGGCGAGAGCGACTTCGCTTCCATTCACCCAGGTTGATGTATCAGTAAGCCGCACGGCGATCTTGCCCTACGACAGCATCGTCGGGATCTTCAAGAATGACATCTCTGCGGCGTCTCCCGTCGTTGCCACATGTGTTACTTCCGTGGCTGTGGTGAGCACTGCATGCGCGGGCAGTCACGAGGCTGGCTTCACCGTTGCGGTTGTGGAGGACAGCGTAGCTGCAAGCGCCAATCGGTCAGGAAACCCGGCACACGCAGAGATTCGTGCTCGTTCGATTGCAGATCCGCAAGTGAAGATGAGTCTGACAAGGGGTATGGCGAATGCGATTCTGAAGTCCGACCAGACCGAGATTAGGATCGTGGAATAGGTCCGCAATGGTGAGGAGGACGCGACGGCGGACAGCGCTGCCACCGACCTTCGAACTCGGTGATGCTCGCACGGCCACGTCGGCCTCAGCGCCCGCGATACCGACGCAGTCACCCCACAGCGGTGTGGCCGGCCCCGACGCCGCAGCCTAGCCGCCCCGCCACCGCCGATCCCCCCGACCGTGCCGGCCGCCAACGCCCTGCGCTTTCCCCCGGCCTGTTGCGCGTGACCTCAGCAACGCCTCCGCAGGACGATTCAACCGAGAAACGCCCACAGCGACACGACGCCCAGCGCAACCATCAGCGTCGCGCCGTAGGCAACCGCGACGCCGGCATTGCGCAACAGCGTCGGCCCCCAACGCCCGCCGTAGGCGCGGTGGCTGGCAAGCAGCGCGTAGACCGGCATCGCCAGCAGCGCGACCGGCTTCGCCAGCGGCGCGCCACCTGGGCGACGATGGCGACGAACCAGAACGCATGCAGGTGCAGCGCATAGACCAGGTGTTCGGTGTAGCGCAGGCGCCGGGCCAGCCAGGCGAGCTTGCACCACAGCGCGAACATCGGCACGAGCAGGAACATCGCCGTTCCCCAGTGGCCGACGAAGCGCTCCGACGCCAGTTCTAGCTCGCGGGTCATCGCCTTCGGATCGAGGTCGAGCTTGCGCTGGAAGTGGCGGCATACGCCGGCCGGGAGGCCCTTGGCAGACGAAGCGCCCGTTGCTGATGCCGAGCCGCGGCCCCTTCTGGTCGTCGAAAGCGACGATGACGAGTTCGCTCTTGCCGGCGCGGGCCAGTTCGGCCGCCGTCTCGGGCGGTAGCTCGATCGCCGCGCCGCCGCTGGCCAGGCGTACCGCCACGAGCGCGACGACGCTCGCCGTCAGGTCCAGCCGCAGCGGCAGCACGTAGTGGCGGCGCGGCCGGCAAGGTACTCGCGCGTCAGCGCGCCCGCCGCGTGACGACCAGCAGGCGTGCGCCATAGCGCACCTCGGTCGAGAGGTAGCTGCCGCCGAACTGCTGCGCAAACTCGCCGAGCGTCGGCGGGCGCAGCGCCGTCTCCTGCCACCCAGCTGGGGCGAAGGCGTCGGCGGCGCCTCGTGGCGGTGGTGGCGGTTGGGGCACGAGCCTGGATCGGGCATGCGGTCTCGCGGCGGCGACAATGCCGGCGATGGTAGCGACCGTGCTTCGCCTTGTCGGCATCACCAAGCGCTTCGGCAGCCTGGTCGCCAACGACGCCATCGACCTCGACCTGGCGCGCGGCGAGGTGCTCGCTGCTGCTGAGAGAACGGGCGGGCGAGTCGACGCTGGTGTCGATCCTGTTCGGCCACTACGTCGCCGACGATGGAACGATCGAGGCCTTCGGCGCACCGCTGCCCGCGGGCAACCCCGCCGCCGGCACTGGCCGCCGGCATCGGCATGGTGCACCAGCACTTCACGCTCGCCGACAACCTGTCCGTGCTCGACAACGTGATGCTCGGCACCGAGCCGCTGTGGCAGCCGTTCTCGCGCCGGCGCGCGGCGCGGCGCCGGCTCGTCGAGACGGGCCGGCGATTCGGCCTCGGCGTCGACCCGGACGCGCTCGTCGCGCGGCTGTCGGTCGGCGAACGCCAGCGTGTCGAGATCCTGAAGGCGCTGGTGCGCGGGGCCAGGATCCTGATCCTCGACGAGCCGACCGCGGTGCTCACGCCGCAGGAGAGCGAGTCTCTGTTCGCGACGCTCGCCCAGCTCGTCGCAGACGGCCTGTCGGTGATCTTCATCAGCCACAAGCTGGACGAGGTACTGCGTGTGTCGGACCGCATCGCGGTGCTGCGCGCCGGCAAGCTCGTCGCCACGATGCCGGCCGCCGGCGCCGACAAGGCCATGCTCGCCGAGCTGATGGTCGGCCGCGCCGTGGCGCCGGCGGTGCGCCACCCGCGGCCACCCGGCGACGTGGTCTGCGCGCTTCGCGGCGTGCGCCTCGGCGAGGGCGGCGTCGCGGAGTTGCAGGACGTGAGCCTCGATCTCCGCGCCGGCGAGGTGGTGGCGATCGCGGGTGTCGCCGGCAACGGCCAGGAAGCGCTTGCCGCGCTGCTGTGCGGCCTGCGCGCGTCAGTTCCGGAACGCTCACCGTCGGCGGCGCCGCGCTGCCGGCCGAGCCGCGCGCCTGGGTGCGCGCCGCCGTCGTCGCGCATCCCGGAAGACCGGCACGCGGTCGGCGTCGTCGGCGACCTGCCGCTGTGGGAGAACGCGATCCTCGAGCGCCATGCCACGCCAGCCTTCGCCCGCCTGGGTGTGATCCGGCGCGCGGCGGCGCGCCACGCGCCACGCTCGTCGAGCGCTACGACGTGCGCGGCACCGAGGCGCCGCGGGCCTCGCGACGCCGACGCGCGCGCTGTCGGGCGGCAACATGCAGAAGCTGATCCTTGGCCGCGCCTTGGTGGGCGAACCGGCGAGCAGCGCACCGCCGACGCTCATCGTCGCCAACCAGCCGACCTGGGGCCTGGACATCGGCGCCGTGGCCTACGTCCACCAGCAGGCCGCCGCGCAGGTGCAGGAAGAACATGCTGCGGCTTGAGCGCCGCGCCGTGCCGTCGCGCCGGGCGCAGGTCGCGGCGCCGTTTGCCGCGGTGGCGTTCACGCTCGCCGTCACGTCGCTCCTCGTCGCCTGGGCCGGCGCGCCGGTGGGTAAAGCCTATGCGCTGCTGCTCGAAGGCGGCTTCGGCTCGCGCTTCGCGTGGGCGAGAGGCGCTGACGCGCGACGCCGCTCATCCTGACCGGCCTCGCCGCCGCGGTGGCCTTCAAGGCGCGGCTCACCACATCGCCGTCCGAGGCCAGCTCTACCTCGGCGCTCGCCGCCGTCGCCGTCGGCGGCCTGCACAACAGCGGCTTCGCGCTCGCGCCGTGGCTGCTTTTCCGGCCATGATGCTCGCCACCGCCGCGGTGGGCAGGTGCTGCCTGCTCGGGCCGGCGCTCGCGAAGAGCCGGCTCGGCGTCGACGAGGTGGTGACGACGCTGCTGCTCAACTTCATCGTGCCGCTCTTCATCAGCCTGTTGCTCGAGGGCCGATGAAGGACCCGACGGCCCTGGGCTGGCCGCAGAGCGTCGCGCTGCCGGAGCCTCGCAGCTCGCCGGCCTCGTCACCGCAGCCCCGCGTCCACACCGGCCTGCTCTGGGCGCTCGCCTCGGCTGTCGCCTCTGGGCGCTGCTGGGAACACCACGCTCGGCTTCGAGATCCGCGCCGTCGGCGCGAACGCCCCATGCGGCGGCGTTTGCCGGCATGTCGGTGGGCTGGGTTGCGGTCAAGACGGCGCTGCTGTCGGGCGCGCTCCTGGGTCTGGCGGGTTCCATCGAGGTCGCCGGCCGCGCCAGGCTACGTGACGCTGGACATGTCGCCCGGCTACGGCTATTCCGGCATCGTCGTCGCGATGCTCGCCACGCTCAATCCGCTCGGCGCGTCGTCGGCGCCGCGGATCTTCGTCGCCGACGCCATCCTCGTCGGCGCGGAGCATTCGAGTCACGCCGCGCCCGGTGACGGTGCCGACCTGCATCGCCGACGTGACCCCCCGCGCAACCCGCCTCCGTCTCGGTCTCGCTGCTGGCGATGCCCGTCGCGGCGGTGCTTGCCAACTACCGCGTGGCAGGATGCGCGAGTGGGCGCGCTTTGAGACGGGACCTGCTCGCCTCGACACCGTTCACCAGGTCGCCGTGCTCCGCATCGCCGCCGCTTTCGATCTCGGCACGCTGGGCGTGCTGCTGTGCGAGCGCGCCGGGTCTTGAACCTCGGCATCGAGGGCATCATGGTCGCCAGCGCCTTCACCCGGCTGGCTCACGGTCTACCAGGGCGGCAGGCTGTGGCTCGGCGTCGCCGTGGCGGCGGCGGGCGCCGCCTTCAGCCTGCTCCACGCCAGGCTCACCATCTCGCTCGCGCTCGCAGCACGTCGTGGGCATCGGCATCACCCTCTTCGCGACCAGCCTCGCGACTACGCCTACCGGGTGGGCTTTGCCAGAGGTGGACCGCCGCCGACGATCGAGCCGTTTGCCCGGATGCGCCCTCACCTGTTCCCGTGCTCGGCGCGCAGACGCCGCTCACCCTGCTCGCCTCGCGCTCCGTGCCGCTGATCGCCTGGCTGCTCTCGCACGCCGCTCGGCCTGGCCGTCCGCATGGTCGCCGAGAACCGGCCGCGGCCGAGGGGCAGGGCCTGTCGGTCGCACGGCTCCGCATCGGCGCCGTGATGGCCAGCTCGGCGCTGATGGCGTTGGCCGGCGCCTTCTCACCATGGCGGCGTTCAACCCCTTCTCTTCAAGATGGTCAACGGGCGCGGCTGGGTCTGCGTCGCACTGGTCGTGTTCGCGTCGTGGCGGCCGGGCAAGGCGCTCTTCGGCGCGCTGCTGTTTGCCGTCTTCGACGCGCTACAGCTCAGGCTGCAGCAATCCGGCGCCGGGCTGTTCGGCGTCTCGGTGCGCCTACCAGGTCTATCTGATGCTGCCCACCTGGTGTCCATCGTGGCGCTCGTCGTGGTTGCGCGCCGCGCGTCC
>NZ_JADJDO010000023.1 GCF_016702655.1 Ideonella sp. | reverse complement strand
TCCTCCGGGATCAAATGCAGTCGTAGGTAACGTGCGTGCGCCTCCTTCGAAGGGAATCGCGATGATGCGAACCACTCAGCTGGCGGCTTGTCGCATTTTCCGGTGAAACCGTTCTCGTCCGCCGTCAGAAGCATGCAATTTGCAATCTGGTCGCGTTGCTCCGCACGGTAGTGAAGGATGTTGCGCTTGCCGCTGTCTGGGTTGATGTCCTTCACCGTCTTCAGCAAGCTCTGGGGAAAGATGTGGTCGACTTGAGGTCCGCTGGCGTCGAGGGCCGGCGAGGAATCGAAGTCGCGATACCAAAGATTGAAGAACAGGTGAATTGATCTTGAGCCGTAGTACTGCTCGAAGATCACATTGGGGTAATTTCCATGCTACGTCCATCCGCGCGGATCACGCCGTAGACCTCGGACAACACGAAGTCACCTTGCTCCTGGATGTTGCGGACGAGCTTGTCGATCAAGTTGTCTGGGCTCCCGCCGAATACACCGGTCGCCAGCACGCGCAAGAGTACACGGCCATATCTTTGTGGCAGCGAACTTCGCGGGAAAGTGGTGACGGGAAGTAGATGAGCCGGGATCAACGCCAAGTACGAAGGCATCGCCTTGTCAGAGCGGATATACGTCTTGGCTACCAGCAGGTCTCGCACCGCCTTGATGGCCTCGGACAGCTCCGGCCACTTGTCGATGATCTCTTCCTTGGTCTTGCCATCTCTGAACTTGTCGACCTCGTATCGAGCACCCTTGCCTAGGACTGTCAGGCAAGACTTGAGAACAAAGTCCCGATCGAAAGCAAAGCTGCCCTGATTCAGGTCTTCGAGCAGAGTTTCCATCTCGCCGTCTGCCGCATCCCAACTCGACGCGAGCAGCGAAAAAAGCAAGTCCGACTTGCCTAGCTTAGTTCCGCCTGAGTTGGCACGGATGAAGATTTCTACGATGTCATCGACTCGATAGGCCTCTGGGTTGTCTATGCCATCGAGTTCCTGGAAGGTGATGTTGTCATCGTTGACGAACTCTTGCCTTGCCTTCGATGTTCCGAGGATAGATCGTTTGTCGTCCTCGGAGAGCGGCGCGGTGCCAACCTGATCAGCCCGTCGGCGATTTCACCGGGCAGCTTGTTGTTCTGGAAGACGACGTCCTTGAACAGCACCCACGGCCAAACACCCGAGGCCTTGTCCTTGAGGAAAAGCCTCCTTCGTCTTCCAGACCAGCAGGGTACTGATGGGGTACTCGCGCATGATTGAATCGAATAGGCGCGCGATCTGGTCTTCGTTCCACACGAATGGGCGCTGGATGTTCGGCAACCAGAAGCCACCGCCGTCCGCTTCGTCATCATTGAGGTAGCTGACGATCTTTCGAATGGACAGTTTCTTGTTCTGCATGGGAGAGATTGCTATGAGGATTCAAAGTCAGTCTACTTCACGCGAGGTCCACGCAGTGTTTGCCATTGACGAATTCCTGCAACGCGAAGTCATTCACGGGTGCAAATGCGCTGGACCTTCGCCCACGGTTCGACCCGCCGCTGGGTCGGTACCGGCGTTTCACGCTTGCTGAATCTTGACTTGACACACGAGCGCCGCGTGGTCGGAAAGGGAATTGGCCGTGCCAGACAGCCGGAACGCACCGCTCTCCAGAACGTAGGCCGCATCGTCGAACTCGCACCGCTTCGTGCCGAGTATGTGATCGATCTCCGACCGTACGTTGCCGTGCCCATAGAAGCTGGCGCCTCCGAGCGGCTGGGCTCGCTTCCAGCCGTCGCCGAGGATGCGTCGGAAGTGATCGCCTCCGCGCGAGGCTGGCGACGCCGACGCGACGTTCAGGTCGCCGAGGATGACAGCCGGGCGGTCTCGGAGCGCGCGGGCGGTCTGCTCGAGCCAGTCCCACGCTCGCGCGAGTGAAGACTTCTCGCTTCCCGAGTAGGCCGGAATGCGCACCGCCACGATCGATAGGCCCGTCGACGGCACGTGAACTCCGATGAGATTCGACGGGAACTGCATGTCGAACTCCGGCAGTTCCATGTCAAGCGATTCGATCCTGACGCGCGATGCCACGAGCACCCGATTGGCAACCTCCCCCATGTCGGCAGACATGATCTGGTGTGCCCACCCGGCATCTTCCAGCTTGGTTCGAAAGGCCCGCTCGTGCTCCTGAGGATAGAACTCCGTCAAGACGAGCAGATCCGCGTCAAGTCCGATCGCCGCGCGCGCCGCTTCGGGCCGGAATCGCACCTTGCCGACGCGATTGTTGAGGTTCCACGTGGCAATGCGCATGCGGGATTCCTTGGTTGCTCTACAGGCGACTTGGCCGAAGTCAGTCATTGGCCACCGGGCAAGATCAACTCGACGAGAACTCCGTTGTGGTCGCTGAGGTGCCCTCCTTTCGCCCTTCCGGGCCAGGCTTCCAACTTGCTCTTCAGCCCCGCGGCAGCTGTGAAGCAGATATGGTCGACGCTCGCGCGCCCGATGTCGGTGTATGGCTCTGCGCGCAGGTTCGCGGTGGTCAGGCAACTCATGCCGGCCGCGTCGAGGCCGCGGGCGATCGCATCCTTGGCGTCCTGAACGCCATACCAGCGCGTGCCGTCGAGGTTCTCGTTGAAGTCGCCGGCCACGCACATCCGATGATCGGGATGCGCCTGTCGCATGTCCCGCCACTCGGCGGTCTGCCGGGCCAAGGCTGCCCGATGGCGCTCCCAGGGCTTCGCATGTCCTTGCGCAACGCCGTCGTGGCCGTAGGTGATGATCGTGCCGTAAACCAGCACCGGCTTCTGGCAGATGGCAACTCGATACTCGCGGCGACCGTGAACTCATCGTCATGGGTATGCACCTGGCGAAGCGGATAACGCGACCAGATCGCCACGCAGTGCTCGCCATCGTCGTGGAAGTAAGGGTTTCGATTCGACCTGCAGCCGTGGTAGCCGGGGATCGCGACGCAGTCGTGAGTCTCCGTCAGTACCCAGATGTCAGCGTCGCGCTCCCGGATCAATTCCAGTTGTCGCGAAACCCGGCTGCGGTGCTTGGCTCCGGACCGCTCCAAGTTCCAGGTACCGATGCGCAAAGTCCTACTCATCTGCACGCCAATCGGATCGGGGGAAATCGAAGACATCGAGGCCGTCACCGCCTTCAATTTCCAGGGTAGCGCTGGCACCAGTAGTCACACTCTTGCGTGTCATCGTATGCGCTGACCTCCCACGCCTTGAACGTTGCCAAATCCTCGGCCATATCGCAGGTGACATGCCGGAGTTCCAGGTCACCTTGCCAGCGGTCGGCGATGCAATGCTGACCGAACATGGTGCCGACGATGTTGCCAGTGATCGGAGGGGTACAAGCGCTGCAGCCGTGCGCGTCGCACCTCAATTCCCGCCTTGGCCGACGAGCGCATGTCTTCTTCGGTTGGCATGTGACCCTCCTGTCGCATCTTGTCTTTCACCCGAGCGGCCTTGGGACGCTGATGAGCGCGGGTGACTCACAAACAGCAGCATGACAGCGTACAAGCTCACCAGGTGAGCTCTCCAATCGACGAAGGCCGGGGCCTGCAGTTCCCGCATGCGCGCGCGCAGTGCCGTGGCGAGGCTTGTCCGTTCGATGAGCCGAGGGAACCCGCATGGCGACAATCTGACCGATCCATGGCGGGTCTGAAACCTGTAGTCGCTCCGGTGCAGTCGCAGCATAGTCGCACGACCTCCGGGCGGGCATGGTCTGGCCTGGCGGCGACAATGCCCGATGCCCAAGTCCGACCGCCTGTTTCGCTTCTTCGAGCAGCGCATCCACCCCACCGCCGCGCACGCTGCGGCGCCGCCGCCCGGGCTGCTCGCGTTCTTCTGGCACTTCGTGCGCCAGGCGCGCGGGCTGTTCGCGGCGATGTTCGCGACCGGCCTCGTCGTGGCGCTGATCGACACGCTGATCCCGGTCTTCATCGGGCGGCTGGTGGCGCTGATGGAGGCCACCGACCGTGCTGCCGCACTGCAATCGGCGATGCCGCAACTGATCGCGATGGCGGTGCTCGTTCTCATCGGCCGGCCGCTCGCGCTGCTCGCCGACAGTCTGGTGCGCAACAACGCCGTCGTTCCTGGCGTGACGAGCCTGATCCGCTGGCAGAGCCACTGGCATGTGGTGCGCCAGAGCTGGCCCTTCTTCCAGAACGACTTCGCCGGGCGCATCGCCAACCGCGTGATGCAGACCGGCAACGCGGTGCGCGAGTGCGTCGTGTCGTGCATCCGCGCCGTCTGGTACATCGCGGTCTACGGCGTGAGCGCGCTGGTGCTGATGGCCGCCGCCGACTGGCGCCTGGCGCTGCCGACGCTGGCCTGGTTCGCCGGCTACGCGTTCTTCCTGCGCCACTTCGTGCCGCGCATGCGCGACCTCGCCAAGGCGAGCTCCGAGCTGCGCTCGCAGGTGATGGGCCGCGTGGTCGACAGCTACACCAACATCCTCACCGTGAAGCTCTTCTCGCGCGCCCGCGACGAGGACGCCTACGTGCGCGAGGTGATCGACGCGCACACCGCCGCGATTGCCGCGCACATGCGGCTGATCACGCGCTTCATGGCGACGCTGTCGACGATGAACGCACTGCTGCTCGTCGGCACCGCGGCGATCGGCATCACGCTCTGGGGCCAGGGCGAGATCAGCGCCGGCACGGTGGCGACCGCGCTGCCGCTGGCGTGGACGATCGCCAACGTGGCCGGCTGGGTAAGCTGGGAGGTGACGGGCATCTTCGAGAACATCGGCGTCGTTCAGGAGGGCATGGAGACGATCGCCGTGCCGCACCAGCTCGTCGATGCGCCCGGCGCGCGCGCGCTCGAGGTCTCGCGCGGCGAGATCGCAATCGAGCACCTGACCTTCACCTACGGCCGCAGCGACGCGCGGCCGGTGCTCGCGGACCTGAACCTCGTCGTCCGCCCGGGCGAGCGCGTCGGCCTCGTCGGCCGCTCGGGCGCCGGCAAGTCCACGCTCGTCAACCTGCTGCTGCGCTTCCACGAGCTCGAGCAGGGCGCGATCCGCATCGACGGGCAGGACATCCGATCGGTGACGCAGGAGAGCCTGCGCGCGGCGATCGGCATGGTGACGCAGGACACCTCGCTCTTGCACCGCTCGATCGCCGCCAACATCGGCTACGGCCGGCCCGGCGCGACGGCTGCTCAGATCGAGGCCGCGGCCAGGAAGGCGCAGGCGCACGAATTCATCCTCGGCCTGCAGGACTGGAAGGGCCGCAACGGCTACGACGCGCATGTCGGCGAGCGCGGTGTCAAGCTCTCGGGCGGCCAGCGCCAGCGGATCGCGATCGCGCGCGTGGTGTTGAAGGACGCGCCGATCCTGGTGCTCGACGAGGCGACGAGCGCCTTGGACAGCGAGGTCGAGGCCGCGATTCAAGGCCAGCTCGACATGCTGATGCAGGGCAAGACCGTGATCGCGATCGCGCACCGGTTGTCGACGATCGCGCGCATGGACCGCCTCGTCGTGCTCGACGCCGGACGCATCGTCGAGCAGGGCACGCACGATGAACTGCTGCGCGCCGGCGGCGCCTACGCGCTGCTGTGGCGGCACCAGTCGGGGGGCTTCCTGCCCGATGCGATCGAGCCGCGCGAAGAACTCGGCCCCGGCGACGACGAGGAGCGCGACGACCTCAGCGCCGAGCAGCAGCCCGAGCCCAACACCGACGAGGCGCCGGCGCGAGCCCGCATCTGAACCCGCTCAGGGGCAGGCCGCAATCACCTGCGCCACCGCAGCGGTGAGCTTCTTGCCATAGGGCAGGTGCAGGAACTCGTTGGGCCCATGGGCGTTGCTCCTGGGCCCGAGCACGCCGCAGACCATCATCTGCGCGGCCGGGAAGCCCTGCTGCAGCATGTTCATGAGCGGGATCGTTCCGCCCTGGCCGATGAAGCCCAGCGGCGCGCCGTAGTGCGCCTGCGAAGCGGCGTTGAGCGCGCTTTCGAGCCAGGATGCGAGCGAGGGCGCGTTCCAGCCGGTCGCGCCCCAGGACCCGGAACCGGGTCCCTTCCCCGGTGCGGCTCCGGCCCGGACATCGGCGGCGAAGGTGACGCGCGCGTTGTAGGGCGCGTTGTCCTCGAGCAGGGTCTTTCAGCTCCTGCGCCGCGAGGTGCGCGTCGACCAGCGGCGGCAGGCGCAGGCTGAGCTTGAACGCGCTGAATGGCCGCAGCACGTTGCCCGCATTGCCGAGCTCGGGGAAACCTTCCGCGCCGGTCACCGACAGCGTCGGCCGCCAGGTGCGGTTGAGCAGCGCCTCGACCGGCTCGGTCGTCGTCGGCAGGCTCGCGGCGCCGTCGGCGCCGCAGGCCCAGGGGAAGCGCTTCCACACTTCGTCGCCGAGGATGCGCGCCGTCGCCTGCGCCTGCGTAGCGCGCTCGGCCGGAATCGCGCAGTGAAAACTCTGCGGCAGCAGGCGGCCGGTCTTCGCGTCCTCGAGCCGGTCGAGCACCTGGCGCAGGATGCGAAAACTCGACGGCACGAGGCCGCTTGCGTCGCCCGAGTGGATGCCCTCGGTCAGGATCTCGACCTTGAGCACGCCGCTGACCATGCCGCGCAGGCTGGTCGTGAGCCAGAGCTGGTCGTAGTTGCCGGCGCCCGAGTCGAGGCAGACGACGAGGCTCACGTTGCCCAGGCGCGGCCGCAGCACGTCGAGGTAGGCCGGCAGGTCGAACGAGCCGCTTTCCTCGCAGGTCTCGATCAGGCCGACGATGCGCGGGCGCGCGATGCCCTGCCGGTCGAGCGCGAGGATCGCGGTGATCGCCGCGTAGATCGCGTAGCCGTCGTCGGCGCCGCCGCGGCCGTAGAGCTTGTCGCCTTCGATCTTGGGCGTCCACGGCCCGAGGTCGCTGCGCCAGCCGTTGAACTCGGGCTGCTTGTCGAGGTGGCCGTACATGCAGACCGTATCCGGGCTTCCAGCCTTCGTACTCGGCACCTCGAAAAAGATCACCGGCGTGCGCCCCGGCAGGCGCACGATCTCGAGCTTCCCAGGCCAGGCGACCTGCTTGCGCTCGACCCAGGCCGCGGCGTCGCGCACCACGCGCTCGATCAGGCCGCGCTGCTCCCAGTCGGCATCGAACATCGGGCTTTTGGCCGGAACCGCGATGTAGTCAGTGAGCGCGGGGACGATCTCCTCATCCCAGGTGCGTGCAGCGAAGGTGGCAATCGCTTCGTTCTCGTCGGCCTGCAGCGGCAGGTGGGGATCGCGTGCATTCATCGTGGCAGCCTCGGCGGTGGCGCGAAAGATGGCCCGATTGTCAGCGCTCGGCGAGCCAGGCGCCGAGCGCGGCGAAGACATCGCTCTTCTCGGGCTCGTTGAAGATTTCGTGCGCGAGCCCTGCGAAGGCCTGCGCGCGCGACGCCGGCCGGCGCGGCGGCGGCAAAGGCAGCGCTGCCGGCGGGCGCGACGCAACGGTCGGCGCCCGCCCACAGCAGCAGCGTCGGCACGCGCCAGCGCCATGCGGCGCGGCAGCGCGCACCGCCACGCCGCCATCGACTATGAAGCGCACCAGGCGCGGCGTGACGCGGTCGTGCACCAGCGGGTCGGAGGCGTAGGCCGCGACGACGGCCGGATCGCGCGAGATCCACTCAGGCGTGAGGCCATTGCCGACGGCGAGATTCGGCGCCAGGTTGCCGAGCAGCGAGAGCAGCAGCTTCTGCCCCGCGTTCATGCCCGCGTCGAGCGCGGGTGACGACAGCACCAGCGCATCGACCTCGCGTTGCCAAGCCGCAGCGGCACCGAGCGCAGCGGCGACGAAGCGCGCCGCGATCAGCCCGCCCATGCTGTGGCCGAGCAGCACCAGCGGGCCCGACCAGGCCACGCGCACGGCGTCGATCGCCTGTGCCAGGTCGCGCAGCAGCGCGTCGGCGTCGGGCAGGCCGCCGCGCGGGCCGTCGGAGCGGCCGTGGCCGCGCAAGTCGTAGCCCGCAACCTGCCAGCCCCAGGCGTTCAGGTGCGCGGCGAGCGCGGCGTGGCGGCCGACATGCTCTTTGAGGCCATGCACGACGAGCACGCTGCCGCGCGTTGCCGGGCCCGCCAGCGGCCAGGCCTGGCCGTGCAGGGCAACGCCGTCGGCGGTGCGAAGGTCGAGCGCGGGCGTCATCCGCGCTATGGTACGGGCACCCGCCAGGAGTGCCCGACGATGAATGACTTCTTCCAGCTCGATACCGCCGCCGATGGGATCGCCCATCTGCAATTCAACCGCCCCGAGCGCATGAACACGATGACGCTCGCCTTCTTCGAACTGCTGCGCGAAGCCGTGCAGCGCCTGCACGATGAGGGGCGCTCGCGTGTGCTCGTGATCTCGGCGCAGGGCGCGCATTTCAGCGCCGGCATGGCGCTCGATACCTTCGGCTCGGCCGACCCGACCTCGGCGACCACCGCGACGGCGCGCGGCCGGTTGAGCTTCCAGGACACGCTGCGCCGCCTGATGGCCTGCTTCGACGTGCTCGACGCGGCGCGCTTTCCGGTGATCTGCGCGGTCCAGGGCGGCTGCATCGGCGGCGCGCTCGACCTCGCCACCGCCTGCGACCTGCGCTATTGCAGCGCGGACGCCTTCTTCTGCGTGCAGGAGATCAACATCGGCTTGGCGGCCGACGTCGGCTCGCTGCAGCGCCTCTGCCCAAGATCGTCGCGCCCGCGGTGGCGCGAGATGGCTTATACCGGGGAGCGCATGCCGGCCGCGCGCGCGTCGCGGTCGGCCTTGTCAACGCCGTTCTGCCCCGACGCCGATGCGCTGCAGGCGCACGTGATGGCCGTCGCGCGCAGCATCGCGGCCAAGTCGCCGCTCGCGATCGCCGGCAGCAAGCTCGCGCTCAACCACGCCCGCGATCACGGCACCGCCGCGGCGCTGGCGCAGATGGCGCTGCTGCAGAGCGCGATCTTCGATCCCGGCGACATCGCCGAGGCGATCGCTGCCTGGAAGGACAAGCGCGGCGGCAGCTTCGCGCCGCTTGAGCCGGTCGCGCGAGGCTGAGGCAAGCCCCAGGGCCGCCGCGCCGGACCGCCTGCGGCCGGAGGCCACAGCCCCAAGCAAGGCCCTACCCTCCCGGAGGGTCGCTCGCCGTACCCGACGAGCGGGGTACCTTTACGAGGCCGCAGCGCCGGCGAGCACGTGCGCGAAGACCGCGCTGTCGACATTGCCGCCGGTGAGCGCGAGGCCGATGCTGCACCCGGCCAGCCGCTCGCGCTGCTGCAGCGCGGCGGCAAGCGCTGCGGCCCCGAGCCTTCGGCGACGTTGTGCGTGTCGGCGAAGAGCGCGCGCATTGCGTGCGCAACCTCTTCATCGGTAACGGCGACGATGTCGTCGACCTCGCGCCGCATGATCTCGAGCGCTTCGGCTTCCGGCACGCGGCAGGCCATGCCGTCGGCGAGCTGGGTCGTCACCGGCGCTTCCACGGGTCGGCCGGCGCGCCAGCTGTCGAGGTAAGCCGTCGCGTGCGCCGAGACGACGCCGACGATGCGCGTGCCGCCCTTCGTATTTGCAAGGCAGGCCGCACGCGCCGCGGCACAGGCGACGATGCCCGAGCCGAGGCCGATCGGGACGAAGACGACCGCGGGCGCGTCGCAGGCCGTGGCCTCGAAGAACTCCATCCAGTAGCTCGCGACGCCGCGCACCAGGTCCGGGTGGAAGCTCGGCACCATGGGCCAGCCGCTCTCGGCGGCGAGCCGCGCGGCATGCTCACGCGCCTGCTGGAAATCCTCGCCATGCTCGACCAGCGTCGCGCCGAGGGCGCGCATCGCGGCATTCTTCTCGACCGAGTTGCGGTGCGGGACGACGATCGTCGCTGCGATGCCGTGGCGAGCCGCGGCAAGCGCGATCGACTGGCCGTGGTTGCCGCGCGTGGCGCTGATCACGCCGCGCAGTTGCGGCGCGCGGCGCATCAGCTCGTGCAGGTAGACCGCGCCGCCGCGCAGCTTGAACGCGCCGACGCGGGTGTGGTTCTCGTGCTTGACCCAGGCGCGCGCCGAGCCGGCGTCGAGCAGCCGCCAGCGCCGGGCCGGCGTCGGCGGCTGCACGGCGGCCACGATCGCGCGGGCGGACAGGATCTCGTCTCGGGTCGGTAGCTGCATGGCGGATCAGTTGGGTACCGTGAGCGTGACCTTGCCTGCGGGTGTGGCGAGGGTCGCGGCAATCGGCGCAGCGCCCCCGATCAGCGCGCCGAGGCCGAGCGCCTGCAACGGCGCGCGGCCGTAGCCGGCGCCGAGCGAGAGAACGGATCGAGCGTCACGCCGCTCGCCGGCAGCGCGTCGGTCGGATGCATCGCGCCCCATTCGATCAGCAGCGGCAGCGCGCCGCCCAGGGCGCGCGATCCGTCGTCGCGCACTGCGATCCGCCAGCGCAGCTCGCCCGCGGCGTCGTGCGCGCGGCGTGATGCGCCCGCCATCGACGCCGTGGCGCGCCAACAGCGCGAGCGCGGCGTCGAGATCGTTGCAGCGCGCGACCCAGTGCACGAGCCGCGGGCCATCGGCGAGCGTCGTTTGCAGCCGCGCGTCGTCGAGGTCGAACCAGCGCCTGCGGCCGGGGTCGGGGTGCGTCGGGATCGATGGCGATGATCTCGAAATAGGCGCGCGGAAGCGCTCCGACGCGATCGTGAACACCTGGTTGTGGGTGCCCATCAGCGCATGCCTGCCGCCGGAAGCGGGCGTGATGCCGAGCGTGCGCTCGCACCGGGCGACGCCCTCGCCGAGGGTTCGCGCAGCGAGCACGAGGTGGTCGAGTTCGCAGTTCACGTCAACGATGCCCGACCCTCGATGACGGGTGCGGCTCGCGCCACCGACCCAGGTCTCGCCGTCGCGCTGCTCGACATGCACGCCCCCGGCGCGGCCGAGGCAGGCGCCCTGCGCCGCCACATAGCGCTGCGGCGCCAGGCCGTCGCCGATCAGCCATTGGGCGAGGCTCGCGTTCAGGCTGCCGGTGACCGGGTCTTCCGCGATCCCGATGGACGCGGCGAACGCCGCACTCGAACGCGCACTCGCTGCCGGCCGGGTGGGGACCGGCGACGCCGACCATGGGCAGGATCTTCAGCGCCGAGTGATCGGGGCGAGCGCGAGCACGGTTGCGGCCTCTTCGAGCAGCAGCGTCAGCCACTGCGGCCCGTTGTCCAGCCACTGCGACGCCCCGCACGCGCGCGGCTCGATGCCGAGCGCCGCGACCACGCGCGCCAGCAGTTCGGGATCGACCGCCGAGCGGCGCAGCGGCGGCGCGGCGAAGGCCAGGCGCCCGCCTCGGTGCGGCGGATGCGCACCCGGCCGACGCCGCACTGCTGCACGATCTCGTCGTTGCGGCGCGGCTTGCCGCCTGCCTCGAGCCGGGCGTGGCAACTGCCGAGCGTCGGGTGGCCGGCGAACGGCAGCTCGCCGCCGGGCGTGAAGATGCGCAGCGCATAGTCCGGCGCCGAGGTCGGTTGGGGGCGCGACGAAGGTCGTTTCCGACAACTGTGTCCAGCGCGCGAAGCGCTGCATCGTCTGGTCGTCCAGCCCTTGGCCGTCGAGGACCACCGCGACCGGATTGCCGCGGCAGGGTTCGCTGCTGAAGCATCGACTTGCGCAAAAGGCGCGCGGTGTCAGACAGCCCTCGTCCGACGGGTACGTCGGCCGATCCCCCAAGGGGATGCGGGCCGGCTTGGGAGCGGCCCGGCGCTCGGCCCGCAGAGCACGGGTTGACACCGGGTGCCTCATGCCACGTCCTCCAATGCGACCCGCACCACCGCGCCGAGCGCCGCGATGCCGGTCTCGATCTGCGCCGCGTTGGCGGTGACGTACGACAGGCGCAGCGTGATTCGCCTGCGGCCCCTCGGCAAAGAACGGCGCCCCGGGCACGAAGGCGACGCCACGCTCGACGGCGCGCGGCAGCAGGCGCGTGGCGTCGAGCGCGGCCTGGCAACTCGACCCACAGGAACATGCCGCCGGCCGGCTTGTTCCAGCGCACGCCGGGCGGCATGTGGCGGTCGAGCGCGGCTAGCATCGCGTCGCGCTGCGCCTTGTAGCGCGCGTATCGTCGGCACGTGGCGGTCGAGAAAGCCGTCGCGGATGACCTCGTGCACGACGCGCTGGTTGAAGCCCGGCGTGTGCAGGGTCGGCTGCCTGCTTGGCCTGCGGCAGCTTGCCCGCGATCTCCCGCGGCGCGATGACGTAGCCCAGGCGCAATCCGGGCGCGAGCACCTTCGAGGACGGGCCGGGTAGATCCGCCGTCCGGATTGCGCGCCGCCAGCCCCGTCGGCGGCGGTGTCGAACCAGAGTTCGCCATACGGTTGTCCTCGAGCAGCGGCAGGCCGATTGCCGCCGCTGGCGATGAGCACGGCGCGCCGCGCCTCGCCCATGCTGCGCCCGGTCGGGTTCTGGAAGTTCGGCAGCAGGTAGAAGAAGCGCGCGTCGGCAGCGCGCGCCGCCTCGGCCATCGCGTCGATGCGCGGTCCCTCGCCGTCGCCGGCCACGCCCGCAAGGCGCGGCTCCATCGGCGCGAAGGCCTGCAGCGCGCCGAGGTAGGTCGGCGCCTCGACGAGGACCGTGCTGCCGGCGTCGATCAGCACCTTGGCCACGAGGTCCAGGCCTTGCTGCGAGCCGGTCGTGACGAGCACCTGATCGGCATCGACGCGCAGCCCGTGGCGGCCGAGGTCGGCTGCGACCCACTCGCGCAGCGGCGCATAGCCCTCGCTTGCAGCGTACTCAGCGCGCCTGCGGCGCGTCGCGCAGCACGCGCGCGCAGGCCTCGCGCATCGCCTCGACCGGAAAGGTCTCGGGCGCCGGCAGTCCGCCGGCAAACGAGATCACGCCTGGCTGCTCGGTGAGCTTGAGGATTTCGCGGATCACCGACGGGTTCATCTGCGCCGCGCGGCGCGCCATCCGAAATGGGGAGGTGTTGTCGGCTTTCATGCAGGGCGAGTCTCGAGGTTGACGGGCATGCGCTTGCCCAGGAAGACGGTTGCGATCACGGCGAGCGAGAAGCCCACGGTCGCGGGTTCGAGCCGCTCGCCGAGCAACGGCACGGCGGCGAGCAGCGCGAGAAACGGCTGCACGAGCTGGACCTGGCTCACGCGCACCATGCCGCCAAGCGCGAGGCCGCGGTACCAGGCAAAGAAGCCGAGCCACATCGAGAACAGCGTCACGTAGGCGAAGCCGCCCCAGGCCGACGCGCGCGCACCCTGCGCGGGCCAGGCGGCGAGCATCACCGGCAGCGTCAGCGGCAGCCTCGCCACCAGCACCCAGCAGATCACCTGCTCGGCGCGCATCTGCGCTGCGAGCTGGGCACCGGCCACGTAGCGATCGCCCGCTTCGCCACCGCGGCGAGCAGCAGCGCGTCGGCAACGACGAGGCGCCCGCCGCCCTGGTGCACCGCGAACGCGATCACGAGCGCGCAGCCGGCCACGGCGCAGAGCCAGAAGCCGGCCGACGGCCGTTGGCGCAACCAGGCCGCCGCGGCAACGGCGGTCGCCAGCGGCAGCACGCCGGTGACCACCGCGGCGTGCATGGCATCCACCTCGCGCAGCGCCAGACCCAGGAAGAGCGGAAAGCCGATCACGGTGCCGGCGGCGCTGATGGCGAGCGCCGGCCAATGTCCGGCTGCCTCCGGCGGCGCGCCGGTCGCCGCCAGGTAGGCGATGCTCAACAGCCCGGCGAGCGCGGCGCGGCCCGCGGTCACGAACAGCGGCGGCAGTTGGGGTCGGCCGCCGGGCCGACGGCCAGGCGCGTCATCGGCATCGTGAGCGAACATCGCGACGCCGAGCAGCCCCAGCCACAGGCCCTTTGCCTCGGCGTTCATGACCGCCTTGTCCGACGGGTACGTCGGCCGCCTTGCAGGCCGCGCCCGAGCCGGGGGGCTCGGCCCCTCGCCAGGCGCCGACAGTCCGCAGGGACTGTCGGCGTCCGGGCTCGGCCCCCGAGGGGAACGACGGCCGGAGTGCCAGCCGCGTCTCGCGGCTGGCGGGGGCCGGCTTGACGAGGTAAGCCGGGACACGGGCAGTCCCTGCGGACTGACCGCGTGCCTGGCGAAGGCCATCGGCCTCTGGCCGATGGCGGCCCGGCGCTCGGCCCGGCGGCAAGGTGGTTGACACAGGATGTCTCACGCGCGCAGCATCCACAGCGCCGTTGCCGCGAGCACGCTGGCCATCGTGCGGTTGAACCAGAGCAGGCGCCGCCCCTGTGCGAGCCAGCGCCGCAGCAGCGCGCCGACGAGGGTTAGCTGAAGTTGCTGGCAAAGCCATAGGCCACCATCAGCGGCAGCACCTGGCAGGCGCAGGCCAAACTCGCCTTCGACGGCGACCCAGGTCGCGCTGATCACGAGTGCATTGAGCCAGGCCTTAGGTTGACGAACTGCAGCGCCACGCCCTGCCAGAACGTGATCGCCAGGTGCGCGCGGCTCGCCTCGCCGAGCTCGCTGCGGCGCGCGAGCTGCCAAGCCATCCATAGCATTGCGCCCGCGCCGAGCAGCACCAGCATGGCGCGCGCAGGCCGGGGTGGGCCGTGACCAGGGCGCCGACCCCGAAGCTCGAGAGCAGCAATAGCAGCGTCAGCCCAGCGGCACCGCGAGCACGAAGCGCATCGCGTAGCCGCAACCCGCCGTTGGCGGCGAGCGTCGACGACAGCGTCGTGTTGGGCCCGGGCGTGAACGCCATCGCCGTCGAGTAGGCGAGCAGGGCGGCGAGTTCCTGGGCGTTCATCGGCGCCCAGTGCAGGCGCCCGCTGGCAATACAGCAGCAGTACACTTTGCCGGAACAGTTTGTCAGTCAGTACTGCCAGCGCAATCGATACACGGCCATGACCGCCACCGCCACCGCCGCCCTCTCGCGCGACGCCGACATCTCGCTGACCGACCAGCTCGCGGCACGCTTCGGCGAGCGCATCCGTCAGCGGCTGCTGCCCGCGGGTGCGCGCCTGCCGTCGGTGCGCGAGTGCGCGCGCCGCCATGCGGTGAGCGCGAGCACGGTCGTCGCGGCCTACGACCAGTTGCTCGCGCGGGGGCTGATCGTTGCCCGCCGCCAGCGCGGCTTCTTCGTGCGCGACGCGGAGCGCCCGCCGGCGTACGATGCCGCGCCGCCCGCCGCGCGCAGTGCGGTGCGTCCGGTGGCGCCGCTCCGGCAACGACGCTGATGCGCGGCATGTTCCAGCCGCCCGGCGCGCAGCCGATGCCGGGTTGGCACGCTTCCCGTCGAGTGGCTCGACGCGGGCCTGCTTGCGAGCGCTGCCGCGTCAACAGCGGCGCGCAGCCTGCGCGCTCTCGCTGCAGTACGGCGAGCCCGCCGGCGACGCGCGGCTGCGTCGCGCGCTCGCAGTGCGGCTGGCCGACCACGGCGTGGCCGACCCCGAGCAGATCGTGACCACGGTCGGCGCGACGCAGGCGCTCGATGTCGTGACGCGCGCCCTCGTGCGCGCCGGCGACGCGGTGCTCGTCGACGAGCCCGGCTGGCCGGTCGAGTTTGCCCGTCTCGAGGCGCTCGGCCTGACGGTGCTGCCAGTGCCGCGCGGCGAGGAAGGGCGGACCCTCGCGCTGATGGCGCCGCTGCTGCGGGCACATCGGCCGCGCCTGTACATCACGGTCTCGGTGCTGCACAACCCGACCGGCGCCTCGCTCTCGCTGGCCTGCGCGCACCGCCTGCTCGGCCTGGCGCAGCAGCACGACCTGACGATCGTCGAGACGACAGCTATGCGCACTTCGCGCCCATGCACCAGCCGCGCTTGGCCGCGCTCGATACGCTGCAACGCACGGTCTACGTCTCGGGCTTCGCCAAGATACTCGCCCCGGCCTGGCGCGTCGGCTTCATCGCCGCGCCGGCGGCGCTGGTGGATCGCTTCGTCGACACCAAGCTGCTGTCCACGCTGACGACGCCCGCGCTCACCGAGCAGGCGATCGCGTATTGCCTGGAGCGCGGGCTGCTGCACCGTCATGCCGAGCGCGTGACGGTACGCCTCGAGGCTGCGCGTGCACGCACCGTCAGGCGGCGCCGAAGGCGCGGGCTGCCGCCTTGCCGCGCCGCCGCGCGGCTTGTTCGGCGGGTCGATACCGGCGTCGACACCGAGCGCCTGGCGCGCCGATGCTCGACGACGGCAATTGGCTGCTCGCGCCGGGCGCGCTCTTCCACGCCACGCGCCGCCCGAGCACGCTGATGCGCATCAACTTCGCGACCGCGCAGGAGCAGCGCTTCTGGCGCGCGCTCGAGCGTGCGCGCGATGCCAGTTGAGCGAAGACCCCCGGCTCGTCGGAAGTGTCGGGCGACCCTCCGAGGGTAGGGTCTTGCCTGGGCGGCCCTAATTCAGCACGAGCTGCCGCCGCGCCCGATGCAGGCGCACGAAGAGGTTGGTCTCGCTGACGCCCAGGCGCCGGCAGACCTCGGCCGTGGGCAGCTCGTCGAGCACGCGCAGGCGCATCACGTCGCGCAGCGGCCGGCAGCGCTGCGATGCGCGCCAGCGTCTGCGCGAGCAACTGGCGCTGCTCGGCCACTTCGTCGGGGCGCGCGGTGGGTTGCAGGCCGGCATGGCCGGGCTGTCGTCGCCGCTGCCGCCGCAGGCCGCGTCGAGCGAATCGGTACCGGCGTCGCGCCGCAGCAGGTCGACGATCTTGTGCTTGAGGATGCCGGTCAGCCAGGTGCGCAGCGCCGAGCGGCCGGCGAAGGCGGCGCGGCCGGCGAGCACGGCTTCGAGTACGTCTTGCACCGCGTCTTCGGCGAGCGCCGGGTCGCGCAGCCTGCGCTGCGCGAAGCGGATCAGGTAGGCGCGGTGCGAGGCGAGTTCGCGCGGGCAGATCGGCTGGGTGGGCGGCGACGGCGGGGCGCTGGCGGCGAGGTTCATGCGGTCTTCCATGCGTGGCATCCGATGGCATGCACTGTGAGCGGCCGAGTTCACGGCCTGCTCGCGCAAGATCACGCCAGCATCACATTTGCGCCACGCAGCGCTCGCGCCGCGGCACTATGCTCGCTACCCCGCATTGCAGGAGCCTGCCCTGACGACGCCGCCAACGCCGAACAGATCGCCGAATGGAACGGGTGCTCGGCGAGCGGGGCCACGCCGCAGAGCGAGATCGACGACATCGTCGTGCCCTTCGGCGCGGCGGCGCTGCAGGCCGCCGCGGCGCAGCCGGGCGAGCGCGTGCTCGACATCGGCTGCGGGTTGCGGCGCAAGCGCGATCGAGCTCGCGCGCCAGGTTGGCGCGCAGGGCGCGGTGCTCGGCCTCGACGTCTCGCGGCCCATGCTCGACGTGGCGCAGGCGCGCGCCGAGGCGGCGCGCCTGCCGCAGCTCGCCTTCAGCGAGGCCGATGCGTCGGCGGTCGACCTGCCGCCGGGCCGCGACCTGCTGTTCTCGCGCTTCGGCGTCATGTTCTTCGGTGCGCCCGTCGCGGCGCTGGCCCATCTGCGGCGCGCGCTGCGCACCGGCGGGCGTGCCGCCTTCGTGTGCTGGCGCACGCCGCGCGACAACCCCTGGGCGATGGCGCCGCTGGTCGCGGCACGCGCCGCGCTCGGCGTCACGCCGGTGCGATCCGATCCGCACGCCCGGGGCCGTTCGCGTTTGCCGACGACGCGCGCCTGCGCGCGCTGCTCGCCGACGCCGGTTTCGGCGCGATCGCGCTGCACCGCTTCGACGCGCCGGTGACCTTGGGCGCCACGCCGCGCCTGGCCGCCGAGAGCGCGCTGCGCGTTGGGCCGGTGTCGCGCTTCGCGGCCGAGGCCGGCCCGGCGCAACTCCCGACCATATTCGATGCCGTCGAGCGCGCGCTCGCCGCTGGGCGGCCGGGGCCGACGGGCGCGCAGCTCGGCGGCTCGGCCTGGATCGTCTCGGCGTCCAACCCCGGCTGATTGACGACCCCGAGACGCCGAGGTGTCGCCCCGGCGAGGGCTGAGCGCATTTGCCGCGGGCCCGGCGCGCATGTAAGCCGCGGCGCGCGGGCACGACAATCGCGCATGGCCGCCACGATCCTGCTTGCCGAAGACCAGGCCGACATCCGCGACCTGATTGCGCTCAACCTGCGCAATGCCGGCTACGCGGTCACCGCCGTCGGCGACGGCGCGGCGGCGCTGGCGCGCCAGATCGAGGCCCCGGCCGATCTGCTGATCCTCGACCTGATGATGCCGGGCCTGGACGGGCTCGAGGTGTGCAAGGCGCTGCGCGCGCGCCAGCACAGCGCGCCGATCCTGATGCTCACCGCGCGCTCGACCGAGCTCGATCGTGTGCTCGGCCTCGAGCTCGGCGCCGACGACTACTTCACCAAGCCCTTCTCGCTCGCCGAGCTGATGGCGCGCGTGAAGGCGCTGTTGCGCGGGCCGAGCTGCTGCGCCAGGCGCAGGGCGCGGCCGAGGCCCTGGTGCGGCGCGGCGAGCTCGAGATCAACATCCCCAGCGCCAGGTCCGCCTGCGCGGCGCGCTGCTCGACTGCACCGCGCGCGAGTTCGACCTGCTGCTGCACTTTGCCCAGCACCCGGGCCATCTGTTCTCGCGCTCGCAACTCCTGTCCGCCGTCTGGGGCTACAGCCACGACGGCTACGAGCACACGGTGACGACGCACATCAACCGCCTGCGCGCCAAGATCGAGGCCGATCCGATGCGGCCCGAGTGGATACTCACCGTGCGCGGCGCGGGCTACAAGCTGCGCGACCTGCCGTGAATGTTCGGGCCAAGCTCGGGCTGACGATCTTCGCCACCGGCCTCGCTACGGCGCTGCTCGTGATCGCGAGCGTGGTCGTCGCCTTCGGAGCGCTTCGAGCGCGAATCGGCCTACCAGCGGGCGCGCGGCTTCCTCGTGCGCGTGGCCGCGCAGTACGACAACCTGCTCGAGCTGCAGCAGCGCCATCCGGCCGACTTCAACGCCTGGCTCGCCAACCTGGTGCTGTTCGAGCCCGACAGTCAGCTCTACCTGCTCGACGCCGAGGGCCGCGTGCTCGCCACGTCGGCCAGGATCGCGCTCACGCCCGAGCTGCGCGTCGCGATGGCGCCGGTGCGCGAGTCGGCCGGCGGCGCACCGTCGGCCTACGTGATGGGCGACGACCCCGAGCGCATGGACGCCGACGCGGTGGTTGCCGCGCAGGCACTGCGCCGCGCGCAGATCCACGCCACCGATCCGGCGGCCGGCTATCTGTATCTCGTCTGCCATCCGGGCGGCGAGGCGGCGGCCAACCGCTGGACCGCGGTGCGCAGCAGCTATGGCGTGCCGGCGCTGGTGTCGATCGCGGCCATCGTCGCGCTGATGACGGCGCTCGCGGCCTGGCTCGCGGCCTCGATCACGCGCCCGCTCGCGCTGCTCACGGGTGCAGCGGCCGCCGTGTCGCGCGAGGGCCTGGAGTCCGGCGCTGGCCAGGCAGCGCTGCCGCCCGCGGGCAGCGACGAGTTCGGCCAGCTCGCGCGCGTATTCCGCCAGATGCTCGCCAAGCTGCACGAGCAGTGGACGGCGCTCTCGAGGCTCGACCAGTTCCGCCGCGAGGCGGGTGAGCAACCTGTCGCACGACCTGCGCTCGCCGCTCACGGCCACCGTGGCCTGCCTCGAGACGCTGCAGGCGCACGGCGCAAGGGCCGCGGCGGCAGACGCCGAGTTGATCGAGGTCGCGCTGCGCAACACGCGCAACGCGGCGCGCCTGGTGCAGTCGCTCGGCGACCTGGCGCGCCTCGACGAGCCCGAGTTCCGCCTCCAGCCGCTCACGGTCGATGTGGTCGAACTGCTCGACGACATCGTGCTGCGTTTTGCCGAGCGCGCCCGCGCCGGCGGCGTGACGCTGCGCGCGGCGCAACCCGATGGCGGCGCAACGGCGTGGCTGGACGTCGAGCTGTTCGAACGCGCAGTGGCCAACCTGCTCGACAACGCACTCAAGTTCTGCCGCCCTGGCGACGCGATCGAGGTGCGCGCGCAGGTGGCGGGCGACTGGCTGCGCGTCACGGTCGCCGACACCGGCCCGGGCATTGCCGCGGCCGAGCTGCCGCAGCTCTTCGACCGCTTCTTCCAGGGACGCCAGCCTGAACAGCAGGGTACGGCAGGGCCTGCGCCCGTGGGCGGCGGGCTGGGCCTGGGCCTGGCCATCGTCAAGCGCATCGCCGAGCTGCACGGCGGCGATGCCGAGGTGAGCAGCGCGCCGGGCCAGGGCACGACAGTCACGCTCGCGTTCCCGGTGCAGCCGCCGCCCGCGTCGGGAAAGCCCTAGTGCCGCCGAGGGCAGTCGGGACTACATTCGCGCCACTCGCCGCCGGTGCCCGGCAACGACAGGTCGCAACGGGCACCGCGCGCTGGCGGGGGATCGAGGAGACGACCGTCGCCCGGGACGCAGGTGCTTTCACCGGCGCACCGTGCAGATGCAGCGACAAGCCCACTCGGGCTGACGATGAGAGACAAAGGCGCCAGACCGACTCGTCTGGCGCCTCTTGTTCCCCGGGCTCACGAGCAAACGCCGGGCCGCCCCAAGCTTGCTTGACCCCCACGGTCGGGCCGAGCCCAGCCCAGGGGGGGCTCACAACGCGGTGGACAGCGCGCGCAGCAGTTGCTGCGGATCGATGGGCTTGGTCACGAAGTCGTTCATGCCCGCCTGCAGTGCATTCTGGCGCTCCGAGACCAGGGCTGCCGCAGTGAGCGCGATGATCGGCAGCTCGGATGCCGGGTAGCGCTCGCGCAGCGCGCGCGCCGCTTCCTTGCCACCCATGCGCGGCATCTGCAGGTCCATCAGCACCACGTCGTAAGGCTCGCCGCGCCGCACCGCCTGGTCGACGGCCTCGATCGCCTGCTGCCCGTCGCCCGCCTGCCCGACCTGCGCGCCCCATTGCTCGAGCTGGGCCACCGAGATCATCATGTTGACCGGGTTGTCCTCGACCATCAGCACGCGCGCACCGCGCAGGCGGGCGACGTCGAGCTCGGTACAGGTTGGTGCGTCCAGCGGCGCCGCCGCTGGCGTAAGCGGCAGGTCGGCCCAGAAGCGGCTGCCGCGGCCGGGCGCGCTGCGTACGCCGATCTCGCCGCCCATCAACTGCACCAGTTCGCGGCAGATCGACAGCCCGAGGCCGGTGCCGCCGTAGCGCCGCGTGGTCGAGGCGTCGGCCTGGGTGAAGGGGCGGAACAGGCTTTGCTGCGTCGCTTCGTCGATGCCGGGGCCGGTATCGGTGACGGCCAGCCGGATACGGCCCGCGCCGTCGCGGCAGAGCTCGATCTGCACGCTGCCCGACTCGGTGAACTTGATTGCGTTGGTGAGAAAGTTCACGAGCACCTGGCGCGTGCGCACTGGGTCGCCCTGCACGAACTGGGGCACGTCGTCGGCGACGAGCAGTGTCAGCAGCAGGCCCTTGGCCTGCGCGAGGGCGAGATAGTTGCGGTGCACGGTCTGCACCAGTTCGCGCAGCGCGAACGGCACCGACTCCAGCGTCAGGCGGCCGGCTTCGATCTTGGACAGGTCGAGCACGTCGGAGATCACTTCGGCCAGGCTCTGCGCGCTGTCGACGAGCTGGGTCAGGTACTGCTGGCGCAGCGCGGGCTCGAGGGTCGGGCGTTGTGCCATGCGCGCCAGGCCGAGCAGGCCGTTGAGCGGGGTGCGGATCTCGTGGCTGGTGTTGGCCAGGAACGCGCTCTTGGCGCGGCTCGCGGCCTCGGCCTGGACGAGCGCGGCGGCGAGCGCCTGATCGATGCGGCGCCTCTCGGTGACGTCCTGCGCGATCCACAGCGTGCCGCCGTCGACCGGCAGGGTGGCGTTGAGCGATTGCCCGAGCAGGCGGCACCAGAAGGCGCTGCCGTCGGCGCGGCGCAACTCGCGCTCGAATTCCAGCGGCACGTCGCGCCGGCCGCCGTGCGCGGCCGGGCTGGAGATCTCGGCGTCGCCGGGCGCGTCGGGCCACAGCAGGGACAGCGGCTCGCCGGCCAGGCGGCCGGGTGGCCAGCCGAACATGCGTTCCCAGCTCGGGTTGACGGTGCGCAAGCGCCCCTCGCGCACGAAAGCAATCCCGACCGGCGCGTTCTGCAGGATGGCTGCGTGCTCGCGCCGCGCGCGCTCGGTCTCGGTGACGTCGCTGCCATTGATCACGAGGTAGGACTTGCCCGCCATCTCGAAGCGCGCCGCGGAGAGCTGCAGCGTGACGAGCGCGCGCGCGCGGGTCACGAAGACGACCGTCATGTCGTCGGCGTGGCCGCGCTCGTCGATCGCCTGCACCAGGCGTTCGCGGTCGGCGGGGTCGTGCCAGATGCCGATCTCGAGTGCGCTGCGGCCGATCACGTCTTCGGCCGCGTAGCCGGTGATGCGCGTGAAGCCGGGGTTGACCATCACGTAGCGGCCGGTCGCGAGCTCGGTCAGCGTGATGCAGCCGGGGCTGGTCTGGAACAGGTGCGACAGCAGCGCCTCCGAGCGGCGCAGCGCGGCCTCGGCGGCGCGCCGCCCCGTCACGTCGAAGTAGATCGACAGGATCGCCGGCCCGCCGTCGGCCATCACGCGCACCGCGGTGGCCTGGACCGAAAGCGCGTGGCCGGCCGGAGACTGGAGGACGAGGTCCGTCACCGGCAGGCCTTCGCCGATCGCAACGTCCTCGAGCGCCTGCCAGCGCGCCAGTTCGCGCGCGCGCGAGTCCTCGTCGCGGTACAGCGCGAGCAGGTCGAGCCCGGCCATGTCCTGCGCATCGGCGGCGCCGCACATCGTCGCCGCGGCCGGGTTGGCGTCGAGCACGCGTCCGCCCCGGTGCAGCACCAGCGGCGTGGGCGAGCGCTCGAACAGCTCGCGGTAGCGCGTCTCGCTCGCCATCACGGCGTGCTGGGCCGTCATCTCGTCGGTGATGTCGCGCCCCACGCCCCAGAACCCGCGGAAGGCGCCGCTGGCCGAGAAGCGCGGCCGGCCGCTGCAGCTGACGATGCGCGGCCGGCCGCGCGCGTCGGTGCGCCGCACCACCAGCTGGCTGAAGGGCTGCCGTGATTCGAGGTCGGCACGCAGCGCGTCCATCTCTTCGTCGTCGAGGCCGAAGTCGCTCATCTCCCACGGCGTCAGCCCGAGGCGCTTGTCGGGGCGGGCGTCGAGCTCAGGCCCGGCAGCGGACTGGAAGTGGACGAAGCGCAGTTCCTCGTCGAGCTTCCAGTACCAGTCGACCGACATCGCCAGCAGGTCTGCAAAGCGCTGCTCGCGCTCGCGCGCCTCGCCGAGCGAGCGCTTGACGACGAACGCGATCAATGCGCCGGTGACGAGGCCCGCGGTGAGCAGCAGTACGGTGGTCACGATAGCCAGCGGCAGCCCCTCTGCGCCAGGTGCGGAGGGTCTGCCGAGCCAAGGCCCGGATTCGACGCCGGCCAGCGCAAACGTCATCAGCGCGCACGCGGCGGCCAGTACTGTCGCGGCGCGCACGCTGGCCAGCACCGCGACCACGGCAACGAGCAGCGGCCAGTAGCCGAGCACCTGGCTGTGCACACCGGTGCCCAGGCCGAGGGCAGCCACGCCTGCCATCGCGGCGCCGCACCAGGCGGCCAGCTGCACCGAAAGCGCCAGCGGCAGCGCGACACCGCGCCAGCGCAGGCCGGCGAACATCAGCGCGACGAGCAGGCAGCCCAGCACCAGTACGGGCTGCATGCCGCCGTGCAGCGCGATCGGCAGCAAGCCGTAGGCTGCTGCGCCGCCCAGCGAGACCAGCGCGCCACCGGTGAAGAACAGCTGCGCCGCCCGGCGATCGAGTCGGCCGCTCAGGCGCGGCAGGGTCGGGTCGGAAATGTCGGGGGGAGACAGGTGCACGCGTCGGGCCAATCGGCGGGGGCTGCGGAGGTTCCCCGTACTGGCATGTCGGCTGCGAGTCTTGCAGACTTGAGCGTGGCAGTCAGCAGCGGTTTCCCTGCAGCGACGCGGTTCAGCGTTGCGGGACCGAGTCGTTGAGCAGGGTTCGCGTCGCCAGCGCCACCTGCCGCGCGGCGGCCGCGTAGGCGCCGTCGTGCCCGGCATACAGCACGGCGCGCGACGAGTTGACGACGATCGTCGCGCCCCCCACCGCGCCGGCACGGACGGTCGCCTGCGCGTCGCCGCCCTGCGCGCCGACGCCCGGGATCAGCAGCGGCAGCGCCGGTGCCAGCTCGCGCACGCGCGCGATCTCGGCCGGGTAGGTCGCGCCCACCACAAGGCCGATCTGCCCATTGCGGTTCCACTCGCCTGCGGCCAGGCGCGCGATGTGCTCGTAGAGCAGGTCGCCGCTCGCGAGCCGCTGGCCCTGCAGGTCCGACCCGCCGGGGTTGGACGTGCGGCAGAGCAGGATCGCGCCCTTGCCCGGCCAGGCGAGGTAGGGCTCGATCGAGTCGAAACCCATGAAGGGCGAGAGCGTCACCGCGTCGGCCTGGTAGCGCTCGAAGGCTTCGCGCGCGTACTGCTCGGCGGTCGCGCCGATGTCGCCGCGCTTGGCGTCGAGGATCACCGGCACGCCCGGAGCGACGGCGCGGATGTGCTCGATCAGGCGCTCGAGCTGCGCTTCGGCGCGCTGCGCGGCGAAGTAGGCGATCTGCGGCTTGAAGGCGATCACGAGGTCCTTGGTCGCATCGACGATGGCGGCGCAGAAGTCGAAGATGCGCGCCGCGTCGCCGTTCATCCCGGCGGGAAACTTGGCCGGCTCGGGATCGAGCCCGACGCACAGCATCGAGTCGTTGCGCGCGCGCGCGCCCGCCAGCATGGCAACGAAGCCAGCGCTCACTTAAGCGACTCGTCCGTCGAAATGCGATTGGCCAGCTCGGCCGCCTTGCCGATGTAGGTGGCCGGCGTGAGCGCGCGCAGGCGCGCCTTGTCGGCTTCGGGCAGGGCCAGCGTGTCGACGAAGCGCCCCAGCGCCTCGCGCGTGATCGCCTTGCCGCGCGTCAGCTCCTTCAACTGCTCGTACGGATTGGGCAGGCCGTGGCGGCGCATCACCGTCTGCACCGCTTCGGCGAGAACCTCCCACGACGCGTCCAGGTCGGCCGCGAGCGCCGCGCGGTCGACCTCGAGCTTGGCCAGGCCGCGCTGCAGGCTGTCGATGCCCAGGACCATGTAGCCGAACGCCACGCCCATGTTGCGCAGCACCGTGGAGTCGGTCAGGTCGCGCTGGAAGCGGCTGATCGGGAGCTTTTGCGCCAGGTGCGTCAGCAGCGCGTTGGCGAGGCCGAAGTTGCCTTCGGCGTTCTCGAAGTCGATCGGGTTGACCTTGTGCGGCATCGTCGAGGAGCCGACCTCGCCCGCCTTGAGCCGCTGCGTGAAGTAACCCAGGCTGATGTAGCCCCAGACGTCGCGCGACCAGTCGATGAGGATGGTGTTCGTGCGCGCCATCGCGTCGAACAGCTCGGCCATCGCGTCGTGCGGCTCGATCTGGATCGTGTAGGGATTGAACGCGAGGCCCAGCCGCTGCTCGACGACCTGGCGCGCGAAGGCCTCCCAGTCGACGCCTGGATGCGCCACGACGTGCGCGTTGTAGTTGCCGACCGCGCCGTTCATCTTGGCCAGCAGCTTCACGCCGGCCATTGCCGAGCGCGCGCGCTGCAGGCGCGCGGCGACGTTGGCGATCTCCTTGCCCAGCGTCGTCGGGCTCGCCGTCTGGCCATGGGTGCGGCTGAGCATGGCCACGTCGGCCAGCGCGTGCGCCTTGTCCACGAGGCCGGCGATGAGGGCATCGAGCGCCGGCAGCAGCACCTCGGCGCGCGCGGCCTGCAGCATCAGCGCGTGGCTGGTGTTGTTGATGTCCTCGCTGGTGCAGGCGAAGTGGATGAATTCGGCCGCCGCGCGCAACTCGCCGCGCGGCTCGGCCGGGCCCTCGAAGCGGCCCTTGAGCCAGTACTCGACGGCCTTCACGTCGTGGTTGGTCGTCGCCTCGATGTCCTTGATCGCGCGCGCATCGGCCTCCGAGAAGCGCAGCGCCAGCCCGCGCAGCATGCCGCGGGCCGCATCGGTGAGCGGCCGGAACTCGGGCAGGCCGGCGTCGGACAGGGCGATGAACCACTCGACTTCGACCTGCACGCGCCGGTGCATCAGGCCGAACTCGGACAGCAGCGGGCGCAGCGGCGCGAGCCGGCCGGCATAGCGGCCGTCGAGCGGCGAGAGAGCGGTCAGGGGAGTCAGGGCATCCATGGAGCGCACACAGGATTCTAGGCGGGCGGCGACTCCCGATTGACGGCGACCAAGGCGCGCTTGCCTAATGCGCAGCGCGCTTGCCGCAAGCCTGCCGAGGCGCCGGGTCACGCCAGCGCACCCCCAACAACGAGGAGATTTTCCATGTCCTGCTTCACCCGCCGTCATGCCCTGCTGGGCACGCTGGCCGCCGTCGCGCTTGCCGCGGCGCTGCCCGTCCAGGCCCAGACCAAGCTCAAGGTCGCCACGATCTACACCGTGCCGGTCGAGCAGCAGTGGGTCAGCCGCATCGACAAGGCGCTCAAGGCGGCGGTGGCGCGCGGCGAGATCGAATACGTGTTCAGCGAGAACGTCGCCAACGCCGACTACGAACGTGTGATGCGCGGCTACGCCGAGAAGGGCCACGCGCTGATCGTCGGCGAGAGCTTCGCCGTCGAGGCGGCGGCGCGCAAGGTGGCCAAGGACTACCCGAAGGTGAGCTTCCTGCTCGGCAGCTCGGGCAAGCCGCAGGCGCCCAACTTCTCGGTCTTCGACAACTACATCCAGGAGCCCGCGTACCTGTCCGGCATGATCGCCGGCGGCATGACCAAGACGAACAAGATCGGCATGGTCGGCGGCTTCCCGATTCCCGAAGTCAACCGGCTGATGAACGCCTTCATGGCCGGCGCCAAGGAGACGAATCCGAAGGTCGAGTTCATGGTCACCTTCATCAACAGCTGGTTCGACCCGCCCAAGGCCAAGGAAGCGGCGTTCGCGATGATCGACAAGGGCGCCGACGTGATGTACGCCGAGCGCTTCGGCGTCAGCGACGCGGCCAAGGAGAAGGGCAGATTAGCCATCGGCAACGTCATCAACACCCAGGACAAGTACCCCGAAACGGTGGTCGCCTCGGCGCTGTGGAACATGGAGCCGACGATCGACCGCGCGCTGAAGCTCGTCAAGGACGGCAAGTTCAGCGCCGAGGACTACGGCGTCTACTCGACGATGAAGCACAAGGGCTCCGAGCTCGCACCGCTGGGCACTTTCGAGAAGAAGGTGCCGGCCGACCTCGTCGCCAAGGTGCAGGCCAAACAGAAGGCCATCCTCGACGGAAGCTTCGCCATCAAGGTCGACGACGGCCAGCCCAAGCCGACGGTGAAGTAGCGTCACGACTGGCCGCGCCGGTGATGTCTGCGGTCAGCCGATCAAGCGCGTCGGCTGCGCCCGCGCGCAAGGCGATGTCGCGCTCGCAGCCTCTGCTGAGATCAGCCCTTCGCTCCGCCTTGCGCAATGTCCGGCGCAACGCGGATGACGACCTTGCCACGCGCGCGTCCTGACGCTACCTGCGCCAAGGCTGCCGGGCTCTCGTCGAAGGCCGAGACCTGGTCGATGATCGGTCGGATGATCGAGATCAGCTTGCCGCCGGGTTTCAGCACCCCCAGCGACTTGTGCAGCACGTCGCCACCCAGCGTTTCGAGCACGACGCCGTAGCCGCTCAGGCGCCGCTCGACGGCCTCGTGGCTGTAGTCGATGACGACGTCTGCAACTTGTGCAGTGTTCGACGCCATCCGGTACTTATGCGACCGCGCCTTTGCCCCCCTGGCGTCGTTGCAAATCCTCGCGATACCTCTGGGTATCGCTGCGGTTTGCGCCTAGCCAGGAAGCCAAATTCGCCGCCGCATAAGCACCTCCAAGCATCGAACACTGCACCAACTCCTCGGCCATGACGAGACTGTCCGGGCCGACCGTGGTGGCGACCTGCGCGCCCAGATGCTTGACAAGCTGGACGGCGACCGTACCGACGTCCCCCGAGCTGGCTTGGACCAGCACGCGCCGGCCCGGCTGTAGCCTGGCGCGTGGGAACCAGTATTTGTCAGGCCGAGAGTGGCACGAGCGGCAACGCAGCCTCCTCGGCCATGCTGATGGTGTCAGGCTCGAATGCCAGGTCCGCCTCCGCCTCCGCGACCGCGATGCGCTCGGCGAAGCTGCCGATTTGCCTCGAACCTGCGCGGCCGAAGGCTTCGGCGCCCACCCTGAAGCGGCGCGTCGCCGGACCCACCGCGATGACCGTGCCCGCAGCATCCTGGCCCAGGGCCAGCGACATCGAGCAGGGCAAGACCAGCTTGAACGCCCGTTCGCGCAGCGTAACGCCGAGCGCGTTGACGCTCGCCGCGGCAATGGCGACCACGACCTCGCTCGGGCCGGTCACCGGGTCCGGCAACTCGCGCGGGCGCAGCGCGGCCTTGTTGGAATTCGATGGCGAATACCTCCATCGTCGTCACTGCCTCGTCAGCCCAGCAGCGAGCCGCGCCCGCGCTCGACGTCGAACACGAGCAGCGTGGAACTTGCAGTCGCGCACAGCCGCCCCGCGCCGTCGTGCAGCGTGGCCTCGGCAAAAGCAACGCGCCTGCCAACCGAGACCACGCGCCCAGTCGCACGCACGGTGCCGCTGTCCTCGCTCAAGCCGCGCAGATACGAGACCTTCAGCTCCAGCGTCGTGTGGCCGCGGCTCGGCCCGAGGCTGGAATGCGTCGCGATTCCGCAGGCGCTGTCGAGCAAGGTTGCGGCGTAGCCGCCGTGCACCGCGCCGAGCGGGTTGTAGACGCTGCGGTCCGGCTTACCCTCGAAGACCACGCGTCCGCGTTCGACCTCGACCAGCTCGAACCCAAGCGTGCGACCGATCGGCGCCTTCAGGCCACCGGCAAGAAGCGCCTGGAGTTGTTGCAGCCCGTCCGGCAGGCCTTCGGTCTCGTTCATGGGGTTCACCGTGGTTGATTATGACGACCATCATATTATCTGCTACAGTGCACGCCATGGCCAGCCCGCCCAGCCGCAAAGAAGTTACCCACGAACGCATCGTCGCGACCGCCGCACGGGCGATCCGCAGAGGCGGGTTCCATGGCGTGGGCGTCGCCGACATCATGAAAGAAGCCGGGCTGACCCATGGCGGCTTCTACGCCCACTTCAGTTCGCGCAATGCGTTGCTGGCCGAAGCGCTCGAGCGTGCGGGGCAGGACAGTGCGGCCCGCGTCAGTCAGGCCACCGCCGCACGCCAGGCGCGCGGCGCCAGTGCCTTGCGTGCGCTGGTGGAAGGCTACCTTTCCGATCGCCACCTTGCCGACATCGAAGCCGGTTGCCCGGTGGCAGCGCTCGCCTCGGAAATGCCGCGCCAGTCCCCCGAAGTCCGCGCGTCGTCGGCGCAACGCGTGCGCGGCCTCCTTGCCGCGGTGCGCCGCGCGCTGCCAAAGGACGCACCGGCCGACAGCAGCCCGGCCATCGCCAGCCAGTTGGTCGGTGCGCTGCAGCTGGCCCGTGCGCTGGGCGACAACGCCGAAGGCCAGGCGCTGCTGAAGGCGTCGCGCCGGGCGCTGCTGGCGCAGTACGACCGCCAATCGTCCGACTGAACGATCACCGCCTGCCGTGTTGCCTTGAACTCGCCCAGAAATATGACATTCATCATATGACGTCGATTCCCCCCCACCCTTCGCAACCGATGAGGACTGAACCATGAAGATTCGCAACGCCAACGTGTTCATCACCGGCGCCAATCGCGGCCTCGGCCTGGCCTTCGCACGTGAGGTGCTCGCCCGCGGCGCGCGCAAGGTCTACGCCGGCGCGCGCGACCCGTCGAAGCTGACGCTGCCAGGGGTCGAGGCCATTCGCCTGGATGTCAACCGCGCCGAGGACGTGGCCGCAGCGGCAAGCCGCTGCACCGACGTGACGCTGCTGATCAACAACGCCGGCATCGCCGCCGTCGGGGGTTTTCTGTCGGTCGACAGCATCGAGTCTGCGCGCGCGCAGCTGGAGACCAACTTCTTCGGCCCGCTGCGCCTGAGCCAGGCCTTTGCGCCGGTGCTGGGCGCCAACGGCGGTGGCGCGATCCTGAACGTGCTGTCGGTGGCGAGCTGGATCAATGCGCCGATGCTGGCGATGTATGGCGCCAGCAAGTCGGCGGCCTGGGCGTTGACCAACGGCCTGCGCCATGAACTGCGCGCGCAGGGCACCCAGGTGCTGGGCATGCACGTGGGCTTCGTCGATACCGACCTGACACGCGGCATCGACCTGCCGAAGTCGAGCCCGGAGCTGATCGTGCGCCGCACCCTCGACGCGCTGGAAGCGGGCGCCGAAGAGGTGCTGGCCGACGAGCGGGCACGCCAGCTCAAGCAGGGGCTGTCGGCCGAACCGGGCGTGTACCTGCTGGACCCGAGCGCGGATGCGCCCGTTGCGCCTGCTGTGTCTGCAGCCGCTGGCTGAGGCCCGCATGAGCGCCCTGATCACAACCGTCGGCGCCAGCGCTGCCATGCCCGCCACCCCGCCGGCCACATCACGCACGCAGCAGATGCTGCACGGGCCGCTGCTGCCGACACTGCTGCGCCTGGCCACACCCAATGTGATCGGCCTGTTCGCGATGACGGTCGTGATCGGCTACGACGGCTACATCCTCGGCCAGCTCGGCGCCGACGCGCTGGCCGGCATCGCGCTCGTCTTTCCGCTGTCGATGCTGATGATGCAGATGTCGGGCGGCGGCATCGGCGGTGCCGTCACCGCCGCCGTGGCACGCGCGCTGGGCGCGGGGCGCGGCGACGAGGCCGGCCGCCTGGCGCAGCAGTCGCTGTTCATCGCCGGCGTGCTGGCGGCCGCGTTCACGGTCGTGTTGCTCGGCTTCGGCCGCGGCGTGTACGCAGCCATGGGCGGGCGCGGCGCGGCGCTGGACGCGGCGCTGTCTTACTCCAACGTGCTGTTCGGCGGTGCCATCGTCATCTGGGCCACCAACGTGCTGGGCGCGGTGGTGCGCGGCGCGGGCAACATGCTGCTGCCGGCGTTGCTGCTGGTGCTGACGGCGCTGATCCACCTGGTGCTGTGCCCGGCGCTGGTGTTCGGCTGGGGCCCGATTCCCGGCCTGGGCGTGCCCGGCGCCGCGGTCAGCCTGCTGATCGCCAACGGCGCCGCCGCGCTGGTGCTGGCCGCGCACCTGCTGCGCCGTGATGCGGCGGCGGCGCTGAACCGATCGCCGTGGCGGCTGCACGCGCCGCTGGTGCGCGACATCCTGCGCGTGGGCGTGCCCGCATCGATGAGCCCGATCGTCAGCAACGCGTCGATCGCGGTCGCCACTGCCTTCGTCGGCAGCTTCGGCACCGCTGCGCTGGCCGGCTATGGCGTGGCGGCACGGCTCGAATACATCCTGGTGCCCATCGCCTTCGGTTTCGGCACGGCGCTGACAGCGATGGTCGCGACCAACATGGGCGCCGGCAATCCGAAGCGCGCGTTGCGCGTGGCCTGGCTGGGCGCGGCGATCCTTGCCGCCATCACCGGCAGCATCGGGCTCGCCACGGCGGTCGCCCCGTCGCTGTGGATGAATTTGTTCACGCAGGACGCGGCGGTGCGCGAGTTCGGCGCTTCGTACCTGCGCATCGTCGGCGCCTTCTATGGGCTGTACGGCTTCGGGCTGGCCTTGTTCTTTGCCTCGCAGGGCGCCGGACGCATGTTCTGGCCGCTGGCTGGCAGCGTTGTCCGGCTGGTGATCGTGGCGCTGGGCGGCTGGGCCTGCGTGCATGTGCTGCAGGCGTCGGCGAGTGGCTTCTTCATCGTGGTCGCGATCAGTCTGGGCGTCTATGGCTTGATCATTGCCGGTGCGATCAAGCTGGGCAGCTGGACGCGATAGGCGCAGGTTCAACGCAGGAGACAAGGATGAACGATCCAGAAGTTGCGCTCATCGTCGGCGGCGGCCCGGGCATCAGTGCCAGTTGCGCGCGGCTGTTCGCGCACAGCGGCATGGCCGTGGCCGTCGCTGCCCGCAACCCGGACAAGCCGGTGCTGCAGTCGCTGGCGCAGTCGCACGGCGTGCGCGTCTATGGCTGCGACGCAGCCGACGCGGCCGGCGTGGCGTCGCTGTTCGAACAGGTGACGCGCGATCTCGGCGCACCCCGCCTGGTGGTGCACAACATCGACGGCCGGGTGCAGGGCATCTTCCGCAAGGGCATCACCGAGGCCGACCCAGCCCTGGCGCTGGACACGCTGCGCAACGCCGCGTTCAGCGCCTTCCTGGTCGGCCAGCAGGCCGCGCGGCTGATGCTGGCGAATGCGCCGGATGCCAACGGCGCGAAGGGAACGATAGCCTTCACCAACGCCAGCGCAGCGCTGAAGGGGTTTCCGGCCAGCGGTGCGTTCGCGATGGCCTGCCAGGCCAAGACCGGGCTCGCGCAGAGCATGGCTCGGGAGCTGATGCCGCTGGGCATCCACGTGGTCAACGTGCCGATCGATGCCGCGGTGGGCTGGCGGCAGGAAGACGGCCGCCGTGCGCACCGGCTGGCGGGCACGACCACCGACGACAACATGGCCGACCCGGACCGCATCGCCGAGATGTATCTGCAGCTGCACCGCCAGCACCGGTCGACCTGGGCCTTCGAGGTGGTGCTGCGGCCCTGGAACGAGAAGTGGTGAAGGGCTGCCAAACCCGAATGCCACAAGGAGGCGCTCCATGACAGACGCTCAAAAGGATGTGCACGCGCAACTCCGCGCCATCAACCAGTCCGCCGCCTTCAACCGCTGGTGCGGCTTGGAGCTGAAGTCGGCATCGGCAGGGCAGGTGGAACTCGGCATGCCCTGGCGAGCCGAGTTCGGGCAATACAGCGGCTTCCTGCACGCCGGGCTGATCGGTGCCCTCATCGACACCGCCTGCGGCTTTGCGGCCGCGACTGTCGCAGGCCCTGGCGTGCTGGCTGCGCACTTCTCGGTGAACTGCCTGCGGCCGGCCCAGGGCGAGCACTTCATCGCGCGGGCGAGGGTCGTCCGGGCGGGCAAGACTCAGGTTTTCACGGCCTGCGAACTCTTCGCTGTCGTGGCGCAGGAAGAAAAGCTGGTCGCCACCGGCGAAGCGCTGCTGAGCATCAGCAAAGCAGCGGCTTAGGCATGCAACCAGGAGCCGCTTCGGCTACGCCGGCACGGACACTTGCCACTGCCGATAACGGCCAGTGTTCGGCTTGACCGTGCGACGAAGCGCCGTGCAAGCGCCACGAGCGAGCTCATGTTGAGTTGGACGAGCTCCGCGTCGCGCGCTCAGTCGACTTCGTCGAAGCGGCCGGAGTAGCCAAACCCGGAGTTGATCAGAGTGTCGATCGGGCCGCCGGCGAACTCGCGCGCGATGGCCACGCAATGCCGCTCGATGCGCCGGTCACCAGCGCGCAGCCGAGCAGCGCCAGCCTGCACACCCGAAATCACTCCGTTCATCGCGAAAGGAACGCGAGCGCCCTCGGTACAAAGTCGGCATGGAACTGGAACACCGCACCGTGTCCTGAATCGGGATAGACGATGAGTTCGCTGTTCGGCAGCCGCCGCGCCAGATCACGCGTGTTCTGGCTCGGGACCATGCGATCGCCGTCGCCGTTGGCGACCAGCACCGGGTGATGCACCTTCGACAGATCCGCAGGCGCCTTCTCGCCCCAGCGGCGCAGTGCCTTCAACTGCGCCTGCAGCGCGGCGATCGTGATCTTCTTGTCGCGGTCGGCCGAGCGCTCCTTCAGCCGCGCCAGGAACGCCTTGCCGGCGCGGATGCCTTCGGGCGACCGGGTGAAGAACAGAAACTGCTTCGGGTCCTGGAAGCTGAGCCAGCCGCGCAGCATGTCGAGGTAGGTCACACGGGCGACCTGGCTGATGCCTTCGCCGCCGGCCGGGCCCGTGCCGGTGAGGATCATGCGGCGCACGAGTTGCGGTGCCATCAGCACGATCTCCTGCGCCACCATGCCACCCATCGAGAACCCGAACAGATCGACCTGGTCGAAGCCCATGGCCTTGATGAACATGATCGCGTCACGGGCCATCTCTTCCATCGACGTCGCCGGCGATCCGCTCGACGCGCCGACGCCGCGGTTGTCGAACGCGATCACGCGGTGCTGCGCTGCGATGCCGTCGACGATGCGGGGGTCCCAGTTGTCCAGAACAGCCGCCAGGTGAATGAGGAACACGACCGGCGGCCCGGGATGGTCCGCGCCGAGTTCCCGGTAGGCGAAGGTCACACCGCCCGCGGTGACCGTCTGCGTGGGGACGTTCTTCCAGGTCACCGTCGAATCCTGCGCTGCGTTCATGGTGGGGCTGCGCGTGGGTCGATCGGCCGCACCGATCAGGCCGCAAGCACCGGATAGTCCGTGTAGCCCTTCGCTCCCGGCGTGTAGAAGGTCTGCGCGTCCACGGCATTCAGTGGGGCGTCGGACCGCATGCGTGCCACCAGGTCCGGGTTGGCGATGAACGGTCGGGCGAAGGCAATCAGATCGGCCTGACCTGCCTGCAGCGCACGCTCGGCGCTGGCTCGATCAAAGCCGCCGGCCAGGATGAACAGACCCTGGAAGGCGGCGCGAAGGCGAGACTTCAATGCAGCGGGCACCGCCGGCGCACCCATTGCCGAATGGTCGAGCACGTGCATGTACAGCAGGCCCAGATCCGACAGTTGCTGGGTCAACGCCAGGTACTGCACGTCCACGTCGGCAAACCCTCCGGTGCTGTTGAACACGCCGTAGGGCGACAACCGGATGCCGACGCGATGGGCGCCGATGGCCGCCGCCGTCGCGCGAGCGATGGCCAGCGCAAAGCGGTTGCGGCCTTCGATGCCGGTGCCGTAGCTGTCGGTGCGCCGGTTCACCTTGGCGTTGAGGAACTGCTCGATCAAATAGCCGTTCGCGGCGTGCAGCTCGATGCCGTCGAAACCTGCTTCCACCGCGAGCCGGGCCGACGCCGCGTATTCGGCGACGGTGCGGTCGATGTCGGCCGTGGACATTGCCCGCGGTGCACTGTGCGGCTGCATGCCCTGCGAGTCGGTGTACATCTCGCCGGGACAGACCTCGGCCGTGGGGCCGAGCACCTCTGCGCCGGCCGGCAGGTTGGCCAGATGGCTGACGCGGCCGGTGTGCATCAGCTGCACGAAGACCTTGCCACCCTTGGTGTGGACCGCATCGACGACGGGCTTCCAGCCGCGCACCTGCGCGTCGTCGAAGAGCCCCGGGATGCGCGCATAACCCAGTCCGTTGGGCGACGGCGACGTGCCCTCGGTGACGATCAGACCGGCCGTGGCGCGTTGGCCGTAGTACTCGGCCATCAAGGCGTTGGGCGTGTTGGCGTCGATCGCGCGATTGCGCGTCATCGGGGCCATGACGATGCGGTTGGCGAGTTGAAGCGAAGGCGTTGCAAGAGCTTGGAAGAGCATGATGATCCTGAGTGAGGACCTGCGTGTTTGCAGGCGGAGGTGAGGGAGCAAGCGGGGGTTGCGGCGAAGGCGCGGCGATTCACACGATGCGGACGACGACCTTGCCCTTGGCGCGCCCCTGGGCCAGATAGTCGAGGGCTTCCTTGGCCTGTTCGAACGGGAACACCTTGTCGATCACCGGGCGGATGCGCTGCGCCTCGAGGAGCTTGCCGATTTGCGCAAGTTGATCGCCGTCGGGACGCGCAAAGAGGAATGAGTAGGCGACGTCCCGCTTTTTCGCCAGGCGCATGATCTTGCGGCTCATCAGCGCGAACACGAACCTCAGGATGAAGTTGAGGCGGCGAGCGCGAGCGAATGCAGCGTCCAGTGGCCCGACCAGGGAGACGACCGTGCCCCGCGCTTTGAGGATGCCGATGGACTTCTCGATCGCGTCACCCCTGACGGTGCCGAGCACCGCGTCGTAGCCGCGCAGCACCTTCTCGAAGTCCTGCTTCTTGTAGTCGACCACCTCGTCCGCACCAAGGCGGCTCACCAGTTCGACGTTGCCCGTGCTGGTGGTCGTTCCCACCTTGGCGCCGAGATGCTTGGCCAATTGGATCGCGAAGGTGCCGATGCCGCCGGAGCCTGCCGGGATGAACACCTTCTGCCCGGCGCGGAGCTTGATGCGCTCCTTCAGCGCTTGCCACGAGGTCAGGCCGACCATCGGGATCGACGCCGCCTGCACGAAGTCCAGATTGGCCGGCTTGAGCGCGGCAGCGCTCTCCGGGACCACCGCAAACTCGGCGATCGAGCCGGTACCCTGGTCGAAGATGTTGGCGAACACGGCATCGCCCACCTTGAATCGCGTCACGCGGCTGCCGACCTCGGCTACCACACCGGCCAGATCGCTGCCCAGCGTGGCCGGCAGCTGGAACCGCAAGACAGCTTTGAAGAGCCCGGTGGGAATCATGTTGTCGATCGGATTCACGCTGGCAGCGTGAACCTGAACCAGCAGTTCGTCGGCCTTGAGCGTCGGGCGGGGCACCTCGGCAAACCCGATCTCGGGCGACTTGCCGTAGCGTTTGAAGGTGAGTGCTTTCATGCTCCCTCCTCAACCACGCGCCCGCAGGCGCCGCGTGCGAAAGGTGCCCCAGCCACTGTTGATGGCGGACTTCAGGAACGCCGACAGGCCACTCTCCCCCGGACGCGGCTCTCCACCCTTTGCGATGCGCTTGAGCTGGCGCGTGTACCACAGCACCTCCATGATCCCCATGCGATCTACCGCCTTGAGGCCGGTGTTGATAGGGCGGACTTGCTGCGGGCTGTCACGCCCCAGCAGCAGGGCGGCAGGCGCGTCGGGATCGACCGCCATCAGCCGCGCGAGGCCCACAATATCCAGCGCGCCGGATCGCAGCGCGGCGTTCATGCCGGCCGCCGTGCGGAAACCGCCGGTGACCATCAGCGGTACCTTGACCGCCGTGCGCAGCTTCCCGGCAAACTCGAGGAAGTAGGCCTCGCGCGCCGCGGTGGAAGCCTTCTTCTCTTCTTGCATCGCACCGCTCATGGCGGGTGCTTCGTAGGTGCCGCCGGAGATCTCGATCAGGTCGATGCCCGCATCGACCAGCGCGCGGATCGTCTCGATCGACTCCTCTTCGGTGAAGCCTCCGCGCTGGAAGTCGGCCGAGTTGAGCTTGATCCCGACCGGGAAGTCCGGGCCGACCTGGCGGCGGATCGCCGCATAGACGGCCAGCACGAAGCGCCGCCGCTTCTCGGGGCTGCCGCCCCATTCGTCGCTGCGGCGGTTGTGGTGTGGGGACAGGAACTGGCTGACCAGGTAGCCGTGCGCGCCGTGGATTTCCACGCCGCTGAACCCGGCCTTCTTGCAGATGGCCGCGCTGCGCCCGAAGCGCGCGATGATGTCCTCGATCTCTGCCGGGGTGGCTTCGCGCGGGGTCTCGAAGAACGCCGCCATGTCTTCGCGGAAGGGAACGGCCGAAGGCGCGAGGTTGTATGCGTTCAACCCCTTGGTCGATTGCTTGCCCGGATGGTTGAGCTGTGCCCAGATGGCCGCCCCTTGACCGGTCGCCGCCTGTGCCCACTGCCGCAGCACGGCCAAGTCCGACTCGTCCTCGATCGCGACATTGCCGGGCTCGCCGAGCGCGCGGCGGTCGATCATCACGTTGCCCGTGATGATCAGTCCCGGGCCAGCGCCGGCCCAGCGCCGGTACAACTGCACCAGGTCAGGGGTCGGGCGATTGTCGTAGGTGCCCAGGGTCTCGCTCATCGCCGCCTTGGCGAGGCGATTGCGCAGCACCGTGCCATTGGGCAGGCGCAGAGGCTGGTTCAGCAGGTTGGGTTTCATGGGCGGCTCAGAAAGCAGTGCGGTCGTAGGGGGAGATGACCTTCGGGGGCTGCAGGAAGGCCGTCAGGCCCTGGAACCACATCACGTCGCGGAAGTCGCCGCTGATGCTCAAGTCCTTGCTGCCCAGGCCCCTGAGGAATGCCGCCTGGCTGTCCTTGGCCGACAGGATCGCGAATCCCTTCGCGGCATCCTTGAAGCTGAACGTGAACCGGGGGTTCGCCGTCAGTCCGGCCGAGGAACTGATGGCGCCATCCTTGATGACGAAACTGCGGCCGGCGCCCGAGATCGTGCGGATCTGAAATGTCAGGCTCTTGGTCCCGACGTAGCGGGCGCAATCGGGGTTGTTCCTGATCTGCCGCTTCAGCATCTGGGCGAATGCCCACAACAGGAACTTGAACTTGAACATGGCGGGCAACCTCGAGACTTGGGGAAAGGGTGAGTTCGTGCGATGACTACCGTCGCCGTCACTCGCTCAGGAACTGGACCGCGTGACGCAGGAAGCGCTGCGGATACTGGAACTGCGCGGCATGGCCCGCGTCGGGATAGATGAACAACTGCGCGTTCGGCAGGTTGCGAGCCATGTAGAACGAGTTGACCGTCGGGATCATCACGTCGTGCACCCCGTTGAGGATGAACGTGGGCTGCCGGATGCCGCGCAGGTAGGCGAAGGGATCGTCTTCCGAGAGCCTTGGCAGATAGAGCATGTTGGCCTCGATCTGCGCGTTCGCGACCTCCGGCGACGACGGTGGATCCTGGTCGGCGCGCTGATGCCGCCGTTGCCAGAACTCCCGCGCGGCCTGCTCGGCCTGCGCCGATCGGCCGAAGAACAGGTAGTGGAAGTCTTCGAAGACGGGGACCGGATTGACCGCCGTGCTCAGCACGCGCGTCTCCATGTCGGGGTTGCCGCCGCGCGGGCCGGTGCCCAGCAGCATCAGCCTGCGCACCAGCTCCGGATGACGCCAGGTCAGGTCCAAGGCCTGAAAGCCGCCCAGCGAGAAGCCCAGCAGGTCGATCTGCTTCAGGCCCAGCGCACGGATGAAGGCGGCTGCGTCGTCGGCCATGTCCTCGATGCGCGTGCGCGGCGTCCCACCCGAGGACGCGATGCCACGGCCGTTGTAGAGGATGACTTCGCGGCCTTCGGCCAGGCCGTCCGTCATCAATGGGTCCCAGTGGTCCATGCCACCCCGGAAGTGCTGCAACAGCAGCAAAGGGGGCTGCGAAGAAGCGTCGTTGCCCCAGCGGCGATAGGCGAATCGGGACCCGCCGACTTCCACGAAGCGGGTGGGCGCGGTGAGGTGGGTGTCGGTCATGTGGCTACCTTTCGAGCGACTGATCCGGGACGCTGGTCTGGTTGCAAGAGCCTCGTCCTTGTTCATCGCGTTTCCTCGCAATGTCCATCTCGCATGATGTGCATAATGCGTAATGGCGAACAAAAAGGCCGCGGCTATCAGTCGGTTCAGTGACCGGCGGCGGTCAGGGACTTGATTGCGGCCTCGCGCAGGCTGTCCGACAGGCCCGGCTCATCGACAGCGCGCGACAACATCAACGCGCCGACCATGGTGGCGACGGTGACCATGGCCCGCTCGTGCGCTGCGGGTTGTCCCCAGTCCGGCGATTGACGGGCAACGAAGTCGATCATTTCCTTGATGTGCCGGGTCGCCACCCGGCGCACTTCGGGAACCTGGCGCGACGTCTCCGAGCCCAACGCAGCGAGCGGGCATCCCACGTCGACGCGCTCGAGGTGTTCTCTCGAGAGATAGGCGCCGAGCATGGATGCGAAGGCCTGGCCCGGGGGTGCGTTGGCCACGACCTCGGCCACGGTGGCAGCGGACTCCGCGCACGCCCTTCGCGCTGCCTCGGCCAGCATGGCCTCGCGTGACGAGAAGTGGGCGTAGAAGCCGCCGTGCGTCAGCCCGGCCTCCTTCATGATGTCCGCGACACCGGTACCGCCGTACCCGCTGCGACGGATCGCTCGGGCGGCCACACCCACGATGCGTTCGTGCGTGGCATCTTTGGCCGCCGCTCTGGCGCTGGGTCTGATCTTTGGCATGATAAACATCATATCATGTGTGCCGACGCTGCGCAATACCTGATGGAAGGCAGGGGCGCCTCGCGGGAATCCATCCCGGCGTCGCCGTTGAGGCAGAACCATGCGATGGCGTCTCAACGCGTCGATGGCATTGAAGCTGATCTACAAGAGCGCGCCGTGGAGCTGCCGCCCGAAACTGCCCGCTTGCAGCCGTCAGCGTGGGTAGCCCGTCGGATTGCCGCCGGCCAATTCCGCTGCGAAGGCGCCATCAAGCGTGAAAGCGACACTCCGCAAAGGTGGAGGCCTGGCATCCTGTCGCGCCTGCCGCTTGCCCAGCGCGTCGCCGGCCGATCCCGCACCCGTTGCCTCGAACGAGCAATCCCACCGCCCCCCCCGCATCGACTTGCCCGCTACGCGCGACTCCCCATCGGTGCGTGCCCTACGCGCCTCAGCCCAGAAACGCCCACAGCGACACGACCCCGAGCGCAACCACCAGCGTTGCGCCGTAGGCGACGGCAACGGCCGCGTTCCTCAGCAGCGTCGGCCCCCAGCGCCCGCCGTAGGCGCGGTGGCTGGCGAGCAGCGCGTAGACCGGCATCGCCAGCAGCGCGACCGGTTTGAACAGCGGCAGCGGAACCTGGGCGACGGCGATGGCGACGAACCAGAACGCGTGCAGGTGCAGCGCATAGACCAGGTGTTCGGTGTAGCGCAGGCGCCGGGCCAGCCAGGCGAGCTTGCACCACAGCGCGAACATCGGCACGAGCAGGAACATCGCCGTTCCCCAGTGGCCGACGAAGCGCTCCGACGCCCGCTCGAGCTCGCGGCTCATGGCCTTGGGGTCGAGGTCGAGCTTGCGCTGGAAGTGGTGGCACAAGGCGGCGGGCAAGCGCTCACAGTAGAACTTGCCGTTGGCCAGGCCGAGGCGCGGCCCTTGGTCGCCGCCGAGGGCGATGATGAGTTCGTTCTTGCCGGCACGGGCCAGCTCGGCGGCCGCCTCGGGCGGCACCTCGATCCACCGCGCCGCTGCTGGCCAGGCGCAGCGCCACGAGCGCGACGACGCTCGCCGTCAGGTACAGCCGCAGCGGCAGCACGTAGTGGCGGCGCCGGCCGGCGAGGTACTCGCGCGTCAGCGCGCCCGGCCGCGTGACGAGCAGCTTGAGCGTGCGCCACAGCGCACCCTCGGTCGAGAGGTAGCTGCCGCCGAACTGCTGCGCGAACTCGCCGAGCGTCGGCGGGCGCAGCGTCGTCTCCTGCCCGCAGCCGGGGCAGAAGGGTGTCGGCGGCGCCTCGTGGCGGCGGCCGCAGTTGGGGCACGAGCCTGGATCGGGCATGCGGTCTCGTCGACGGCGACAATGCCGGCGATGGTAGCGACCGTGCTCCGCCTTGTCGGCATCACCAAGCGCTTCGGCGGCCTGGTCGCCAACGACGCCATCGACCTGGACCTTGCGCGCGGCGAGGTGCTTGCGCTGCTCGGCGAGAACGGCGCGGGCAAGTCGACGCTGGTGTCGATCCTGTTCGGCCACTACGTTGCCGACGAGGGCACGATCGAGGCCAACGGCCGGCCGCTGCCGGCGGGCAACCCGAAGGCGGCGCTGGCTGCCGGCATCGGCATGGTGCACCAGCACTTCACGCTCGCCGACAACCTGTCGGTGCTCGACAACGTGATGCTCGGCACCGAGCCGCTGTGGCAGCCCTTCTCGCGCCGGCGCGAGGCGCGGCGCAGGCTCGTCGAGACGGGCCAGCGATTCGGCCTCGGCGTCGACCCGGACGCGCTCGTCGCGCGGCTGTCGGTCGGCGAGCGCCAGCGCGTCGAGATCCTCAAGGCGCTGGTGCGCGGGGCGAAGATCCTGATCCTCGACGAGCCGACCGCCGTGCTCACGCCGCAGGAGAGCGAGTCGCTCTTCGCGACGCTGGCGCAACTCGTCGCCGACGGCCTGTCGGTGATCTTCATCAGCCACAAGCTGGACGAGGTGCTGCGCGTGTCGGACCGCATCGCGGTGCTTCGCGCCGGCAAGCTCGTCGCCACGCTGCCGGCCGCTGGGGCGGACAAGGCCATGCTCGCCGAGCTGATGGTCGGCCGCGCCGTGGCGCCGGCGGTGCGCCACCCGCGACCACCCGGCGACGTGGTCTGCGCGCTGCGCGGCGTGACGCTCGGCGAGGGCGGTGTCGCGGAATTGCAGGACCTGAGCCTCGATCTCCGCGCCGGCGAGGTGGTGGCGATCGCGGGCGTCGCCGGCAACGGCCAGGAAGCGCTCGCCGCGCTGCTGTGCGGCCTGCGCGCGCCCGATGCGGGAACGCTCACCGTCGGCGGCGCCGCGCTGCCGGCCGAGCCGCGCGCCTGGGTGCGCGCCGGCGTCGCGCGCATCCCGGAAGACCGGCACGCGGTCGGCGTCGTCGGCGACCTGCCGCTGTGGGAGAACGCGATCCTCGAGCGCCATGCCACGCCGGCCTTCGCCCGCCTGGGTGTGATCCGGCGCGCGGCGGCGCAGCGCCACGCGGCCACGCTCGTCGAGCGCTACGACGTGCGCGGCACCGAGGCCGCAGGCCTGGCGACGCCGACGCGCGCGCTGTCGGGCGGCAACATGCAGAAGCTCATCCTCGGCCGCACCTTGATGGGCGACCCGGCGCGCAGCGCACCGCCCACGCTGATCGTCGCCAACCAGCCGACCTGGGGCCTCGATATCGGCGCCGTGGCCTACGTCCACCAGCAGTTGCTCGACGCCTGCGCCGCGGGCTCGGCGGTGCTGCTGATCTCGGAAGACCTGGACGAGATCTTCGCGCTCGCCGACCGCATCGCGGTGATCCACCACGGCCGGCTCAGCGCTGCGCGGCCGGCCGCCGAGTGGACGATGGCGGCGATCGGCCTCGCGATGACCGGCGCCGCCGCGCAGGTGCAGGAAGAACATGCTGCGGCTTGAGCGCCGCGCCGTGCCGTCGCGCCGGGCGCAGGTCGCGGCGCCGTTCGCCGCGGTGGCGTTCACGCTCGCCGTCACCTCGCTGCTCGTCGCCTGGGCCGGCGCGCCGGTCGGCAAGGCCTATGCGCTGCTGCTCGAAGGCGGCTTCGGCTCGCGCTTCGCGTGGGGCGAGACGCTGACGCGCGCGACGCCGCTCATCCTGACCGGCCTCGCCGCCGCGGTGGCCTTCAAGGCGCGGCTCTACAACATCGGCGCCGAGGGCCAGCTCTACCTCGGCGCGCTCGCCGCCGTCGCCGTCGGCGGCCTGCACGACGGCAGCGGCTTCGCGCTCGCGCCCTGGCTGCTGTTCCCGGCCATGATGCTCGCCGCCGCCGCGGCCGGCGCGCTGCTGCTGCTCGGGCCGGCGCTCGCGAAGAGCCGGCTTGGCGTCGACGAGGTGGTGACGACGCTGCTGCTCAACTTCATCGTGCTGCTGTTCGTGAGCCTGGTGCTCGACGGGCCGATGAAGGACCCGACGGCGATGGGCTGGCCGCAAAGCGTCGCGCTGCAGGAGCCGCTGCAGCTCGCCGGCCTCGTCGAGCGCAGCCGCGTCCACACCGGGCTGCTGTGGGCGCTCGTGCTCGCTGTGCTGCTGTGGGCGCTGCTGCGCTTCACGACGCTCGGCTTCGAGATCCGCGCCGTCGGCGCGAACGCGCGCGCTGCCGCGTTTGCCGGCATGTCGGTGGGCTGGGTGACGGTCAAGGTCGCGCTGCTGTCGGGCGCGCTCGCGGGGCTGGCCGGCGCGATCGAGGTCGCCGGCCGCGCCGGCTACGTGACGCTGGACATGTCGCCCGGCTACGGCTATTCGGGCATCGTGATCGCGATGCTCGCGGCGCTCAATCCGCTCGGCGTCGTCGGCGCCGCGATCTTCGTCGCCGGCATCCTCGTCGGCGCGGATTCGATGAGCCGCGCGGTCACGGTGCCGACCTACATCGCCGACGTCATCGTCTCGGTGGCGCTGCTGGCGATGCTGGTCGCGGCGATGTTGGCCAACTACCGCGTGGTGTGGATGCGCGATGTTCGCTGAGACTCTGGACCTGCTCGCCTCGGCGCCGTTCTGGGTCGCCGTGCTGCGCATCGCCACGCCGCTCATCCTCGGCACGCTCGGCGTGCTGCTGTGCGAGCGCGCCGGAGTCTTGAACCTCGGCATCGAGGGCATCATGGTCGCCGGCGCGTTCACCGGCTGGCTCACCGTCTACCAGGGCGGCGGGCTGTGGCTCGGCGTCGCCGTGGCGGCGGCGACGGGCGCCGCGCTCGGCCTGCTGCACGGCTGGCTGACCGTCTCGCTCGCGCTCAGCCAGCACGTCACGGGGCTCGGCATCACGCTCTTCGCGACCAGCATCGCGAGCTACGCCTACCGCGTGAGCTTCCCGAAGGTGGACAGCCCGCCGACCATCGAGCCCTTTGCCGAGATGCGCGCGCTGCCCGTCCCGGTGCTCGACGCGCAGACGCCGCTCACGCTGCTCGCCCTCGCGCTCGTGCCGCTGATCGCCTGGCTGCTCTACCGCACGCCGCTCGGCCTGGCCGTGCGCATGGTCGGCGAGAACCCGGCCGCGGCCGAAGGGCAGGGCCTGTCGGTCGCGCGGCTGCGCATCGGCGCCGTCATGGCCGGCTCGGCGCTGATGGGAGTGGCCGGCGCCTTTCTCACGCTGGCGGCGTTCAACGCCTTCTACTTCAACATGGTCAACGGGCGCGGCTGGGTCTGCGTCGCGCTCGTCGTGTTCGCCTCGTGGCGGCCGGGCAAGGCGCTCTTCGGCGCGCTGCTGTTCGCCGTCTTCGACGCGCTGCAGCTGAGGCTGCAACAATCCGGCGCCGGGCTGTTCGGCGTCTCGGTGCCGTACCAGGTCTATCTCATGCTGCCCTACCTGCTGTCCATCGTCGCGCTCGTCGTCATGGCGCGCCGCGCGTCCTATCCGCAGGCGCTGATGAAGCCGTATCGCAAGGGGGAGCGATGAGCGCGCGCGCGACGCCGCTGCGCGTCGGCGCGGCCGCGCTCGCGGCGCTGCTCGTGTCCGGATGCAGTTCGCGGCAGATCTACGACGCGTCGCTCGGCTGGCGCAAGAACGAGTGCTACAAGATCGGCGACCTCGAGCAACGCGAGCGCTGCATGAAGGAGGCCGATCGCCCCTACGATGCCTACCGGGCGGGCCAGGGCAAGACGCCATAGGTCAACGCTCGCCGTCGGCGGGTCGCCGGCCCTCCGGATCGAGGAGATCACGATGTCTCCAGTCACCCAGATCCAGCAAGCCCTGGCCCCGCTCTTTCCCGGCCTGATGGGCGTGACGCTGACCGAGGCGAGCCCCGAGCGGGTGGTGGCGACGATGGCGGTCCGCCCCGACCTGTGCACCACCGGCGCGATCCTGCACGGCGGCGCGGTGATGGCGTTCGCCGACACGCTGGGCGCCGGCGCCCGTCCTTCGACCAATTGCCGCGAACGACGGGCCCCCCCCCCCCCACCCGCCCCCCCCCCCCCCCCCCCCCCCCCCCCCCCCCCCCCCCCCCGCCCCCCCCCCCCGCCCCCCCGGCGGCCCCCCCCCCCCGGGGCCCCCCCCGGGCCGCCCCCCCCCCCCCGGGGCCCCCCCCCCCCCCCCCCCCCCCCCCCCCGGCCCCCGCCCCCCCCCCCCCCCCCCCCCCCCCCCCCCCCCGCCCCCCCCCGCCCCCGGGGGGCTTTTTCCCCCCCCCCCCCCCCCCCCCCCCCCCCCCCCCCCCCCCCCCCCCCCCCCCCCCCCCCCCCCCCCCCCCCCCCCCCCCCCCCCCGCCCCCCCCCCCCCCCCGGCGGGCCCCCCCCCCCCCCCCCCCCCCCCCCCGGGCCCCCCCCCCCCCCCCCCCCCCGGCGGGGGGGCCCCCCCCCCTTCCCCCCCCCCCCCCCCCCCCCCCCCCCCCCCCCCCCCCGGCCGCCCTTTCCCCCCCCCCCCCCCCCCCCCCCCGGTTCCCCCCCCCCCCCGGGGACCCCCCCCCCCCCCCCCCCCCCCCCCCCCCCCCCCCCTTTTGGAAGACGCCGTCCCTTCCCCCCCCCCCCCCCCCCCCCCCTTCACCCCCCCACCACCCCCCCCCCTTTCGCGGCCCCGCCCCCCCCCCCCCGGGGCCCCCGGCCCCCCCGCCCCCCCCCCCCCCCTTTTCCCCCGAAACGCCCCCACCCAGCTCTGTCCCCCGGGGCCCGGACGCCCCCGCGGGGGCGCCCAGCGACGCGCCGAGAACAGCCATTGGCTTCTCGACACTCGAACCCAGCTCGCTATCAGAGATCGGCCAGCGCCCGGATCGCGAGCGCGTAGCCCGCGACGCCGAGGCCGACGATCACGCCGCGCGCCGCCGGCGAGATGTAGGAATGGTGACGAAACGCCTCGCGAGCGTGCACGTTGGAGATGTGCAGCTCGATCACCGGCACGCCGGTGCCCTTGATCGCGTCGTGCAGCGCGACCGAGGTGTGGGTGTAGGCGCCGGCGTTGAAGACGACGCCGGCGAGCGTGCCGGCCGCATGCGCGCGGCCCGCCTCGTGGATCCAGTCGACGAGCACGCCCTCGTGGTTCGACTGACGGAAGTCGAGCGCGAAGCCGTGTTCGGCGCAGGCCTTGCCGCACAGCGCCTCGACGTCGGCGAGCGTCTGCGCGCCGTACACGGCCGGCTCGCGCGTGCCGAGCAGGTTGAGGTTCGGGCCGTTGAGCACGAGGGCGGTCTTGGTCGTGGCCATCGTCGTCGTCCTTCTCCTACGTGCGAGCCCTGCTCATCTTCGATCGGAACAGCTCGCTGATACCGACCTCGCGCGGGCCGGGGATGATCTTGAACGACTCGCCAGCGCGCAGCGTGCCCGGCACGCGCACCGCGAGGTAGAAGCCGCACCAGCCGTTGCTCGCCATCAGCTTGGCGGCCTGGTTGAATCCCATCGCGGCGTTGAACTTGAAGCACGGGAAGCGCGGCTCGCTGACGGCGAGCTCGCAGTCGGCGAAGCGCAGCACGTCGCCGACCCAGGCCTGGGTTTCGAGCAGGCCGGCGAGGGTGAGGTTCTCGCCCAGGAAGCCGCTCGGCAGCGGCGCTTCCCACAGCGCGACCTTGGCCTGCGCGCGCACCGTCTGCCAGAACGGGTAGTGCTCGCTCGGGTAGGCGTAGACGGCCTTGGACAGGCCGCCGTGCACCGTGAGGTCGGCCTGCTCGTCGCCTTCGATGCCGAGCGCGCGCACCGCGACCGGCCCGTCGCCGACGCTGCGCTTGCCGATGGCCGTCATCACGCTGCGGCCGCTGATCGCCATCTCGCGTGCGACGCTGGCGTTGATGCTGAGGATCCTGCCGCTCATGGCGTGATCATGCCCGACCTCGCGCGATGTCTCGTTCGGGCCCTGCGCTATATACTTTGCTATATCGAAAATGAGTCCAGCCCGCATGCCTCAGTCTGGATCCGCCCGCCGCTGGCTCGGCCGCCTCGACCTCGCGGCGCCGGGCGGCGCGCAGGCCAGCGCGCGGCGCATCCGGCTGCTCGAGGCGATCGCCGAGCACGGCTCGATCACGCGCGCCGCGAAGGCGGTGCCGCTGTCGTACAAGGCGGCCTGGGACGCGATCGACGCGATGAACAACCTGGCCGAGCGCCCGCTCGTCGAGCGCAGCGTCGGCGGCCGCCAGGGCGGCGGTACGCGGCTGACCGACGCCGGGCGCGAGCTCGTCGCCACCTACCGCGCGATCGAGACGGAACAGCAGCGCGCGCTCGATCGCCTGGCGGCGCCGCAGGGCCGGGCACGCGCGCCGTCGCCCGAACGCGGCGACGCGCAGCAGCTCGGCCTGCGGCTGCGCCGGCTGGCCGTGCGCACGAGCGCGCGCAACCAGTTCGCCGGTACGGTTGCGCAGCTGCGCGCCGGCAAGGTCGGCGTCGAGGTCGTCGTCGCGCTCGACGCGCAGACGCACATCGTTGCCGGCGTGACGCGCGAGAGCGCCCGCTCGCTCGGGCTCGAAGCGGGCTCGGCGGTGCTGGCGCTGGTGAAGGCCTCGTCGGTGCTGCTCGCCGTGGGCGACGCCCGCACGAGCGCACGCAACCACTTGTCGGGCACGGTCAGCCGCGTCGTCACCGGCCCGATCAGCGCCGAGGTGACGCTCGCGTTGCCGGCCGGTCGCAGCGTCACGGCCGGCATCACGCGCGACAGCCTGGACCGGCTCGCGCTCGCCAAGGGCCGCCCGGCGAGCGCGCTCTTCAAGGCGTCGAGCGTGATCCTCGTCGCGCTCGACTGAACAACGGGAAGCCAACCATGACCAGGAAATTTCACGCGCTGCGACTCGGGGTCCTCGCGCTGGCGAGCTGTCTCATCGTGAAGGCGGCGCATGCCGGCGAGGCTGCCGTGGCCGTCGCGGCCAACTTCGCCGCGCCGATGCAGCGCCTCGCCGCCGCGTTCGAGGCCCACACCGGCCACATGCTGCGCGTCAGCATTGGCGCGACCGGAAAGTTCTATGCGCAGATCCGCAACGGCGCGCCTTTCGACGTGCTCTTGTCCGCCGACGACGAAACCCCGGCCCGGCTCGAGGCCGACGGCGCGGCCGTGCCCGGCAGCCGCTTCACCTATGCCATCGGCCGCCTCGTGCTGTGGTCGGCGCAGCCGGGATTCGTCGATGCGCAGGGCGCGGTGCTCGCGCAGGGGCGCTTTCGCCACCTGGCGGTCGCCAACCCGAAGACGGCGCCGTACGGCGCGGCGGCCGTCGAGACGCTGGCGCGGCTCGGGCTGCTCGGTGCGCTGCAGCCGAAGGTCGTGCAGGCGGAGAACATCGCCCAGGCGCATCAGTTCGTCGCCAGCGGCAATGCCGAGCTCGGCTTCGTCGCGCTGTCGCAGGTCTGGCGCGACGGTGCCGTCGGCGAGGGTTCGGCCTGGATCGTGCCCGCCGGGCTGCACGCGCCGATCCGCCAGGACGCGGTGCTGCTCAAGCGCGGCAGCGACAACGCGGCGGCGCGCGCGCTGCTCGACTACCTGCGCAACGACAAAGCGGCGCGGTCCCTGATCCGCGGCCACGGCTACGAACTCGCGGGCGGCGCGTGATGCAGTTGTCGGCCGGCGACCTCGCCGCCATCGGCCTCACGTTGCGCCTGGCGAGCCTCACGACCCTGCTGCTGCTGTTGATCGCGACGCCCGATCGCCTGGTGGCTGGCGCGAACGCGCTCGCGCCTGCGCGCGCCGGTCGCCGCGGTCGTCGCGCTGCCGCTGGTGCTGCCGCCGACGGTGCTCGGCTTCTACCTGCTCGTCGCGCTGGGGCCGCAGGGCGCGCTCGGCCAATTGACGCAGGCGCTCGGCCTCGGCCTGCTGCCGTTCACCTTCACCGGCCTCGTCGTCGCCTCGGTGCTGTACTCGATGCCCTTCGTCGTGCAGCCGCTGCAGCAGGCCTTCGGCGCAATCGACGAGACGACGCTCGAGGCGGCGTCCACGTTGCGCGCAGGGCCGTGGGACCGTTTCGTGCACGTGGTGCTGCCGCTCGCCCGGCCGGGCTACCTGACGGCGGCGGTGCTCGGCTTCGCCCACACCGTCGGCGAGTTCGGCGTCGTGCTGATGATCGGCGGCAGTATTCCCGGCCAGACGCGCGTGATCTCGGTGCAGATCTACGACCATGTCGAGGCGCTCGACTACGCGCCGGCACACGCGCTTTCGGCGGCCATGCTCGCATTCAGCTTCGTCGTGCTGCTGGGTCTCTACACCGCCGAGGCGCGGCGGCGGGGCAGGTCATGAGCGGCACCGACAGCATCGACGCGCGCTTCGCGATCGCCTTTCCCGGCTTCGGCCTGGACGTGGAGTTCGAGGTGCCCGCAAGCGGCTTCTCCGCACTGTTCGGCCCGTCGGGCTGCGGCAAGACGAGTTGCCTGCGCGCCATCGCCGGTCTGCTGCGCGTGCCGGGGCGGCTGCGCGTGCGCGGCGAGGTCTGGCAGGACGACGCGCGCGGCATCTTCGTCCCGCCGCATCGGCGCTCGGTGGGCATGGTGTTCCAGCAGGGCGCGCTGTTCCCGCACCTGAGCGTCCAGGGCAACCTCGACTTCGCGCGCCGCCGCGCGCCGCCGGGGCGCGGGCGCCTGGACCCCGACCGCGTGCTCGCCCTGCTCGGCCTGGCGCCGCTGCTGGCGCGCATGCCGGCCACGCTGTCCGGTGGCGAGCGCCAGCGCGTCGCGATCGGGCGCGCGCTGGCGGCGAGCCCGCGCCTGCTGCTGCTCGACGAGCCGCTGTCGGGGCTCGACCTGCGCCGGCGCGCCGAGTTGCTGCCCTGCCTGCAGGCGCTGCGTTCCGAACTCGACATTCCGGCGCTGCTCGTCAGCCACGCGCCCGACGAAGTCGCGGCGCTGGCGCGGCATGTCGTCGTGCTCGGTGGCGGCGCGGGCGATGCGCCGGCCGCGAGCGGCCCGGCCGCCGAGGTGCTGACGCGGCTCGACCTGCCGCTGGCGCATGGCGACGCGGCGCAGGCGGCGCTCGAGGTGACGGTGATCGCGCACGACGCGGCCGACCGCATCGCGCGCCTCGCCTTCGACGGCGGCGAACTCCTGCTGCCGAGCGCCGGCGCGACGCCCGGCAGCCGCGGTGTGGTGCGGGTCATGGCGCGCGACGTGAGCCTGACGTTGGCGCGCCATGCCGACACCAGCATCCTGAACATCCTGCAGGCGACCGTGCTCGAACTCGCCGACGATGCGCCAGGCCAGGTGATGGTTCGTCTGGCCGCAGGCCATGGCGCGTCGGTGCTGCTGGCGCGGGTCTCGCAGCGATCGGTGCGCGCGCTCGGCCTCAGGCCCGGTCTCGCCGTACACGCCCAGATCAAGGCCGCGGCGCTGCAATGACTGCCCCCAAGCCTGCTGGGTTGGCTGCCCCGGGGGCGTCTCGGGGCCCTGGCGCTAGACTGCTGGGCGCATGAAGTCATACCGGAAGCGCGTAACCCCCCGAATCCCGGCGGTGACCGGAACCCGGCGCCGGCATGACAATCCCATCCCCGGGCCGGCACCCAGCACCGTCCGGGCCCCGCTGACGACGCATCCCCACTTCGATCGAGATTCAACGCCATGACTCAATCCGCGACCGGCGGCGCCCGGCTCAATGCACCCGCCTTTGTCAAGAACGCGCGCCTCCTGGCGTGGGTTGCCGAGATGGCCGAGCTCACCGAGCCCGCCGCGATCCACTGGTGCGACGGCAGTACCGAGGAGTACGACCGACTGTGCGGCGAACTCGTCGCGGCGGGCACCCTCGAGCGTCTGAACCCGGCGCTGCGGCCGAACAGCTACCTCGCCCGCAGCGATGCGAGCGACGTCGCGCGCGTCGAGGACCGGACCTTCATCTGCTCCCAGACGCAGGAGCAGGCCGGGCCGACCAACAACTGGATGGCGCCGGCCGAGATGCGCAGCCTGCTCCAGACCGGCCGCAATGCCCTCTTCAAGGGTTCGATGCGCGGGCGCACGATGTACGTCGTGCCGTTCAGCATGGGGCCGCTCGGATCGCCGATCGCGCACATCGGCGTCGAACTCAGCGACAGCGCCTATGTGGCCGTCAACATGCGCATCATGACGCGCATGGGCCGCCACGTGCTCGAGGTGCTGGGCAGCGAGGGCGACTTCGTTCGCTGCATGCACAGCGTCGGCGCGCCGCTGGCAGCGGGGCAGGCCGACGTGCCCTGGCCCTGCAACCCGACCAAGTACATCGTCCACTACCCCGAGACGCGCGAGATCTGGAGCTACGGCTCGGGCTACGGCGGCAACGCGCTGCTGGGCAAGAAGTGTCTTGCGCTGCGCATTGCGAGCTGGATGGGCCGCGAGACCGAAGGCAGCCTCGGCTGGCTCGCCGAGCACATGCTGCTGCTGGGCGTGACCTCGCCCGAGGGCCGCAAGCACCACGTCGCGGCGGCCTTCCCGAGCGCCTGCGGCAAGACCAATTTCGCGATGCTGATCCCGCCCGCAGGCTTCGAGGGCTGGAAGGTGACGACGATCGGCGACGACATCGCCTGGATCAAGCCCGGGCCCGACGGCAGGCTGTACGCGATCAACCCCGAGGCGGGCTACTTCGGCGTTGCGCCCGGCACCAACGTCAAGACCAACCCGAACTGCATGGCGAGCCTGACGCGCGACGTGATCTTCACCAACGTCGCCCTGACCGACGACGGCGACGTGTGGTGGGAGGGCATGACCGACACCCCGCCCGCGCACTGCATCGACTGGCAAGGCAAGGACTGGACGCCGGCCATTGCCAAGGAGACCGGCGCCAAGGCGGCGCACCCGAATTCGCGCTTCACCGTCGCCGCGACCAACAACCCGGCGCTCGACCCGCAGTGGGACGATCCGGCGGGCGTCGCGATCGACGCCTTCATCTTTGGCGGCCGGCGCTCGACGACGGTGCCGCTCGTCACCGAGGCGCGCGACTGGACCGAGGGCGTCTACATGGCGGCAACCATGGGCTCCGAGACCACTGCCGCCGCCGCCGGCGCGCAGGGCGTGGTGCGCCGCGACCCGTTCGCGATGCTGCCCTTCACCGGCTACAACATGAGCGACTACTTCCAGCACTGGCTCGACATGGGCGAGCGCGTGCGCGATCTGTGCAAGCGCTCGGGCGCCAAGCTGCCGCGGATCTTCTGCGTCAACTGGTTCAGGAAGGGCGCCGACGGCAAGTTCGTCTGGCCCGGCTATGGCGAGAACATGCGTGTCCTGCACTGGATGCTGGGCCGCGTGCAGGGCCAGGCCTCGGGCGCGGAGCATGTGTTCGGCACCAGCCCACGCTACGAGGACCTGAACTGGACCGGCCTCGACTTCAGCCCGGCGCAGTTCCAGCAGGTCACGAGCATCGACCCCGAGGCCTGGCGGGCCGAGCTCCTGCTGCACGAGGAACTGTTCCGCCAGCTCGCCCATCACCTCCCGACGGAGCTCAAGGCGACCAAGGCCAGCATCGAGGCGCGCCTGGCCGCCTGAGGGCTGGCGCGGCACCGGAGCGCAAGCACGTGAAGCCAATCCTGCGCAGGACCTGAGTGGACATTCCAGAGCGCCCGGAGGCGCTTAACGATCTCAGCGACGCCGAGTTCCAGCAGCTCGACGATCTGCTTGCGGCCGCGCCTGCGCCGCTCGAGGCGATGGACGCGGTGATGCTCGACGGATTCTTGTGCGGCGTGATCGCGCAACCGGCACACATCGCGCCCGAGACCTGGCTGCCCTGGGTACTCGACGCGCAGGGCCGCGCCTTTGCCGCCGATCCGGCCTGGAGCGACTACCCGCGCGCGCGCGCACTGATCCTGCGCCGTCACGGTGCGCTCAACCGCGCGATCGAGGGCGAGGGCTGGTTCGACCCGCTGATCCTCGTGCCGGATGGCGACGAGCCGCCTGCGTCCGACGCCGATGCCGAAGACGAATCCGACGCCCTCGCAACGCTGACCCCGGTCTCGCGCCCGCTCGCGCCCTGGGTGGCGGGCTTTCACTTCGCGTGCGCCACCTTCGCCGGCCTGCTCGAGCACGACGATCCGGCCGTCGCGGCGACGCTTGCCCGCCTGTGGCGCCACCTGCCGGTCGAAGGCGACGACGCGCGCGAGCTCGTCGCGCTGCTCGATCGCGAGCTGCCGCTGGCCACGCTCGAGGACGCGATCGGCGACCTGGTCGAGGCCGTGGCCGAGCTCGCCGAGCTGACGCGCGACGCGCGCTACCACGTCGACACGGTACGCCGCGACATGCCCAAGGTCGGCCGCAACGATCCCTGTCCGTGCGGCAGCGGGCGCAAGTTCAAGCAGTGCCACGGCCATCGCTGACGGGCGCATCGGCCTGCGATGCTGCTGCAACTGCTGTCCGATCTGCACCTCGAATCCGAGGCCTTCGAACCCGAGCCCGCGCCGGGCGCCGAACTCCTCGTGCTCGGCGGCGACATCGATTCGAGCTGGGCGGCGCTGGAGCGCTTTCGGGGTTGGCCGGTGCCGGTGCTCTTCGTCGCCGGCAACCACGAATTCGATGGCCGCGAGCTGACGACCGCCTGGCCCGCGCTGCGCGAACGCTGCGCCACCCTCGGCCTGCGGCTCCTCGAACGCGAGAGCCTGGTATTGACGAGCGCGCAGGGCCTGCGCGTGCGCTTTGTCGCGACCACGCGCTGGTGCGACCTCGATCTCTTCGGCAGCGCGCGCCGCGAGCGCGCCGCGCGCGCCGCAGCCTATTTCATGCGCCTGATGGCGGCCACGCGTGAAGGCCGTCCGTTCGATGCCCTGGCGATGCGCGACGAGGGCTTGGCCTGCGGGCACTGGCTCGCGTCCGAGCTGAAGAAGCGCTCTCGCGGTGACTGGGATTGCACAGTTGCGATCACTCACTTCGCGCCCAGCCTGCGCAGTGCGGATCCGCGCTATGGGCCGCAGCCCGGCACGGCGAGCTTCTGCAACGCCGACGACGAGCTGCTGCCGCTCGCCGACCTGTGGATCCATGGCCATGTGCACTGCCGCCACGACTACCTCGTGCCGCACGCGCCATCGGGCCGCGCGACGCGCGTGGTGTGCAATGCACGCGGGCTGGCCGAGAAGGGTGAGACGACAGGCTACGACCCGCTGCGGGTGATCGAGGCGCGCGGCGCCGTCGCCTGACGCCGGTCAAGCCGGCGCCGACGAACCGGTGCAGACTGCGACTGTCGTGCCCCGTGGCGGCACGCAGCAGGAGCGGACCGATGAAGATCCTGATCGCAGCCGACGGCAGCCCCTACAGCAAGCGCATGCTGGCCTACCTCGCGGCGCACGACGAGTGGCTGGGCGCCAGCCACCAGTACACCGTGCTCACGGTCGTGATGGGCGTGCCCAGCCGCGCCGCAGCGGTGCTCGACAAGGCGACGCTCAAGAGCTACTACGACGAAGAGGCCGAGAAGGTGCTCAAGCCGATCCGCGCATTCTTCGAGCGCCAGGGCATCCGGGCGACCTACCTCGCCAAGGTCGGCCATGCGGCCGACGTGATCGCCGCGCAGGCCGAGGCCGGCCGCTACGACCTGCTGCTGATGGGCTCGCACGGCCACGGCAACCTGGCCAACCTGGTGATGGGCTCGGTGGCGGCGCGAGTGATGGCGAGCTGCAAGACGCCGCTGTTGCTCGTGCGTTGAGGGTTCAGCGTCGGCGCTGCATCCGGCGCGCGAGCCAGTTCATCGGCGATTCGGCTGCGGCCGGGTCGTTGCCGCCATCGGTGGCGGGAGCGTCCGCAGTGAAGTAGGCGCTCACCGGCCCCAGGCTCGCCTCGAGCCCGAAGGCCGTGCCCATGGCCGCCGGATCCTCGGTAGCCGGCGCCGTCTGGCGCGCGACCAGGCGGCGAAAGAACGCGGCGGGAGATTCCAGATCCATGGCGGGCCTCTGAGCCGGAGTGAGCCCCGAGTCTGCGCGCGCTGGTGCCCCGGCGATGCCGCGAACAGCCGCGCGCGGCACGCGCAATTGCTGCGATCCGGTGCGGGGCTCGTCTATCGCGAGCCGAACATCATCTGCCGTGCCAGCGCCGACTTCAGGGGTCCGAGTGCCTGCAGTGCCGCCAGCCCGAGACCGCGCGCCGCCGCGAGGCCTGGCAAGTCCCAGGTGAAGCTGCGCGCGAGGAAGTCGGTCGCGGCGATCATGCCCCAGCGGTCCGGCGCGCGCGACCATTCCAGGCGGCGCAGCACCGAGTCGATGTCGCTGCTCGCGGCAAGCGCGCGCACGAGCTCGAAGGCGTCGCGCAGGCCGAGGTTCAGGCCCTGGCCGGCGACCGGGTGCAGCGTCTGCGCGGCATTGCCGATGCGCACTGCGCGCCCTTCGACGAGCGTGCGTTCGGCGTTCAGACCGAGCGCGAAATGCTTCAGCGGCGAGACGCCGGCGAGCCGCCCGACGGCGGGATGAAAGATGCTCTGCAGCACCGTCAGGCGTTGCGCGTCGTCGAGCGCAGCCACCGGGTCGTCGTCGGACGGCACGCACCAGACGAGCGCGGCGCGCTGCGTCGTCGATCCTGGCTCGCCCTTCAGCGGCAGCAGCGCAGCCGGTCCTTGGCGCGTGAAGCGTTCGTAAGCCGTACCCGACGTGCCGGCCTCGATCTCGAGCTGCCCGACCCAGGCCGTCTGCCGGTAGTCGTGGGTCAGCGCCTTGCGTGCCTGATCGGCAAACACGCCGCCCTCGGCGACGACGGCGAGGTCGAAGGGCTCGACGATGCCGGCATCGATCTCGACACCGCTGACGCCCTCGACCGTCTTGATCCCGGCGACCGGTGTGCCGAAACGGCTGCGCAGGCGCGCGGGCTCGCGCTCGCAGGCGGCCAGCCACGCCGCCTGCAGCGGCGCGACGATCTCGCCGTAGCTCAGCACCGCGCCGAGCATGGGCACGCCTTCGTCGGCAGCGCGGATGCGCAGTTCGGGCTCGCCAAGCGGGCTGAAGCTCGGCTGCTGCTGCGACACGTGGACTTCGAGGATGGGCTGCGCGCGTGCGGCGTCGAAGGCCTGCAGCCGTTCGAGCAGTTGCACGCTGCCGAGCGAGAGCGCGAGCGTGCGCGGGTCGCGCGCGATGTCGAACTCGGCCGCGCGGGCGTCGAACAGCGTCACCACCGCCCTGGGCAGCGAGCGCGCGGCGTGCAGCGCAAGCGACAGGCCGACCGGGCCGGCGCCGACGACGGCCAGGCTCAAGCTCGGTGCCACCGCCGCGGCCGTTCGGGTGTTTGGCATGGCCGTCAGCCGAGTCCGCTGACCGGCAACGCCGCGCCGTGGATCGCGCGCGCCTCGTCCGACGCGAGGAAGACGATCGCATGCGCCAGATCGGCCGGCGCGACCCAGCGCGACGGGTCGGCATCCGGCATCGCGGCGCGGTTCTCGGGCGTGTCGATGATCGTCGGCAGCACGCAGTTGACGTTGATGCCGTGGCCCTTGAGCTCGGCGCTCATCGCCTCGGTGAGGCGGATCACGCTGTCTTTCGCGGCGCAGTAGGCGCCCATCGCCGCGACGCCGCGTTGCGCCGCGAACGCGCCGACGTTGACGATCCTGCCGCCGCCGTGGGCGATCAGGTGCGGCACTGCGGCCTGCGCCATGTGCAGCAAGGTGCGCACGTTCAGGCCCCATAGCAACTCCCAGGTCGCCGCGCTCGTCTCGTGCACCGCCTCGCCCATGCGAAAGCCGCCCGCCAGGTTGCACAGGATGTCGACGCTGCCGAGGCGCCCCACCGCCGCGTCCAGCGCAGCCTGGGCCTGTGCCGGGTCGAGCAGGTCGGCGGCGATGCAAAGGCGCTGCGCGCTGTCGTCGCCGAAGGCGGCGCGCAGCGCCTGCGCGTCGCGGTCGACGAGCACCAGGCTCGCGCCGCGCGCAGCGAACGCGGCGGCCACGGCACGGCCGAGGTTGCCGGCGGCGCCGGTCAGGATCGCGCAGCGGCCGCTGAAGTCGGCCGTCACGGCTGCGCTGCCTTGCGCCTGGCGTCGTGGTACGCGCCCGTGCCGCGGCTGACGACGCGGTCGGTCGCGAGCACGGTGTCTGGCTCGAACTCGGGCAGGCCCTGCACCTGCTCGTACACCGGCGCGAAGTCGATGTGCGCGAGTGCGAGCAGTTCGTCCATGTCGCCGATCACGAAATAGCTCTCCTGGAAGTCATCGATGCGGTAGCGCGTGCGCATCACGCGCTCGAGGTCGAAGCGCAGCCGATTCGGCGACGGATCGTCGAGCGCGAACACGCTCTCGGTCGCCGACGACGCGATCCCGGCGCCATAGATGCGCAGGCCGTCGGCCTGCTGCACGAGGCCGAACTCGACCGTGTACCAGTACACGCGCGAGAGCTTGTCGAGCACGCCGAGCTGCTGCGCGCGCAGGCCGCCGACGCCGTAGGCCTGGATGTAGTCGGCGATCACCGGGTTCATCAGCAGCGGCACGTGGCCGAACACGTCGTGGAAGACGTCGGGTTCTTCCAGATAGTCGAGCTCGTGCGGCTTGCGGATGAAGTTGCCCGAAGGAAAGCGCCGGTTCGCGAGATGGTCGAAGAAGACCTCGTCGGGCACCAGCCCGGGAACGGCGACGACCTGCCAGCCCGTGCGCCGCATCAGGATCTCGGACAGGCGGCGAAAGTCGGGGATGCTGTCGGCGCCTATCGGCAGCTCGCCCATGCCCTGCACGAACGCATCGCAGGCGCGCCCGGCGAGGAGACGGGTCTGGCGCTCGTAGAGCGTCTTCCACACGCCGTGATCCGCGGCCGTGTAGCGCTCCCAGCCCTGGGCTATGGTCCAGTCCGCGCTGGCGGGGCGGGCCGCGTCGCCGGCGGCGAGGCCGTGCCTGGCGGAAGTGGTTTCGTCGGCCTGTCTGAGCATCGTGACGCCCTCTCAGGTCGGGCGCGGCGCGAAGGCGGCAAAGGCGGCGTCGGCGACGCGCGCGAGCGCGATGTCCTTCGCCGTCAATCCGCCTGCGTCGTGCGTGGTGAGCGTGATCGAGACGCGGTTGTAGACGTTCGACCACTCGGGGTGGTGATCGTGCTTCTCGGCGACGAGCGCGATCCGCGTCATGAAGGCGAAGGCCTGCACGAAGTCGGCGAACACGAAATCGCGCCGGATGCTGCCGCCGCGCTCGGCGCCGAATTGCCATTCAGGCAGTTCGGCCTTGATCGTCGCGGCCAGCGGATGCTCGTCAGCGGTCATTGCTCACCCCAGCACCGTGCCGCGGCATTCGCCGAAGCCGATGCGCCTGAATCCGTTGCGCTGGCAGAAGCCGCGCAGGATCACGGTATCGCCGTCTTCGAGGAAGCTGCGCGTCTCGCCGTTGGACAGGCGGATCGCCTGCTTGCCGCCCTGCGTCAGTTCGAGCAGCGAGCCGCCCTGGCCGGCGCCCGGGCCCGACAGCGTGCCGGTGCCGAGCAGATCGCCGGACTGCAGGTTGCAGCCATTCACGCTGTGGTGCGTGACGAGCTGGGCCGCGGTCCAGTAGCCGTCGCTGAAGTTGGAGTGGCTCAGCCGGTCCCCGCCATGGCCGGCCTGCTGCATCGCCACGGTCTGCAGCCAGACCTCGAGCTCGATGGCGATTGCGCCCTGGGCCCGGTTGGCGGGCGAGTCGAGATAGGGCAGCGGTTGCGGATCGCCGTCGGGGCGCACGAAGGGGGCACGAAACGGCGCCAGCGCCTCCATCGTCACGACCCAGGGCGACAGCGTGCTCGCGAAGTTCTTCGACTGGAACGGCCCGAGCGGCTGGTACTCCCAGGCCTGGATGTCGCGCGCGCTCCAGTCGTTGAACAGCGCCACCCCGAACAGGTGGTCTTCGGCGTCGCCGATCGCGATCGGCTCGCCCTGCGCGTTCGGGCGCCCGATCACGAGGCCGAGCTCGAGCTCGTAGTCGAGGCGCTGGGTCGGGCCGAACACGGGCTGCGAGTCGTCCGCGCCGCGCTGCTGGCCGAGCGGGCGCCTGAAGCGGCTCGGGCTGACGTTGATGGACGACGCGCGCCCGTGGTAGCCGATCGGCACCCACTTGTAGTTGGGCAGTAGCGGGCTGTCGGGGCGAAACAGCTTGCCTACCGCCGTCGCGTGGTGGATGCCGATGTAGAAGTCGGTGTAGTCGCCGATCTCGCACGGCAGGCCGAGCTCGACCTGCGTCTGCGGCGTGAGCGCCGCGCGGAACAACGCCTCCTTCGCGCTGCCGGCGCGCAGGCCTTCGCTGATCGCCAAGCGCAGCGAGGCGCGTGCCTCGGGCCGCAGGCGCAACAGCTGCTTCATGTCGTGGGTCTCGACCAGCCGCGCGCGCTGCAGGTCGAGCACCTGGTCGCCGATCGCGACGCCGATGTGCCAGTCCAGATCGGAGGCCACGCGAAAGCGGCCGAACGGCAGGTTCTGGATCGGAAAGTCCGTGCCTGGGCCGTTGGCCGACTCGACCCAGCTCGCTAGCGCCGGATCGTGCGTGGCGTCGATGGCGCCGTCAGCGCCGGGTTTGCTCACTGCTTGAATTCCCGCTCGTGCAGGAAGGCCGCGTGCTTGGGCGCGCGCTTGGTCTTGCTCCACTCGTCGAGCATGTCCCACTTCACCGCGTCGAGGCGCCTGACCATCGCCTCTTCGTCGGGATCAGGGCAGGCGAGCTCGACGCGGTGGCCGTTGGGGTCGAAGAAATAGATCGAGTGGAACGCGCCGTGGTCGGTGACGCCGAGCACGTCGACGCCGTTGGCCTCGAGGTGCTTGCGAAAGTCGAGCAGCGTCTGCCGGTCCCGGACCTTGAACGCGATGTGCTGCACCCACTCAGGCGTGTTCGGGTCGCGGCCCATGGGCGGTTGGGTCGGCAGCTCGAAGAAAGCGAGCACGTTGCCCGCGCCCGCATCCATGAAGACATGCATGTACGGGTCGGGCGCCTTGGTCGATGGCACCTGGTCTTCGGCGATCGCGAGCACGAAGTCCATCTTCAGCATCTTCTGGTACCAGAGCACCGTCTCCTTCGCGTCCTTGCAGCGGTAGGCGACGTGATGGATGCGGTCGATCTTCAGTTCGCTCATGCTGGTCATGCCCCCGTCTGGATCGCGCCGCGGCGGATCTGGTCGCGCTCGAGCGACTCGAACAGCGCCTTGAAGTTGCCTTCGCCGAAACCGTCGTCCGCACGGCGCTCGATGAACTCGAAGAATACCGGCCCGAGCAGCGTCTCGGAAAAGATCTGCAGCAGCAGTCGCTTGTCGCCGCCCTGGGTCGACCCGTCGAGCAGGATGCCGCGCGCCTGCAGTTCGGTGACCGGCTCGCCGTGGCCGGGCAGGCGCTCGGCGAGCATTTCGTAGTAGATGTCGTTGGGCGCGGTCATCAGCGGGACGCCGGCCATCTGCAGGCTGTCGACGCTGGCGATCAGGTCGTCGGTCAGCAGCGCGACGTGCTGGATGCCCTCGCCGTTGAACTTCATCAGGAACTCCTCGATCTGGCCGCTGCCCTTGCCCGACTCCTCGTTGAGCGGGATGCGGATCATCCCGTCGGGCGCCGTCATCGCGCGCGAGGTCAGCCCCGTGTACTCGCCCTGGATGTCGAAGTAGCGGATCTCGCGGAAGTTGAAGAGCTTCTCGTAGAAGCCGCCCCAGAACGCCATGCGGCCGCGATACACGTTGTGCGTCAGGTGGTCGATGAGCTTGAAGCCGTGGCCGCGCGGATGGCGCTCGACGCCCTGCAGGAACTCGAAGTCGATGTCATAGATGGACTGGCCGTCGAGGAATCTGTCGATCAGGTACAGCGGCGCGCCGCCGATCCCCTTGATGGCAGGCAGGCGCAGTTCCATCGGCCCGGTCGGCATCTCGATCGGCTGCGCGCCGAGTTCGAGCGCGCGCTTGTAGGCGAAGTGTGAATCCTTGACCCGAAACGCCAGGCCGCAGGCGCAGGGCCCGTGTTCAGCGGCGAAGTAGCCCGCCGGGCTGTGCGGCTCGCGGTTGACGATGAAGTTGATCTCGCCCTGGCGGTACAGCACCACGTCCTTGGAGCGGTGCCGGGCGACGAGCGTGAAGCCCATCTTTTCGAACAGCGGCTCGAGCGTATTCAGCGTCGGCGACGCGAATTCGACGAACTCGAATCCCATCAGCCCCATCGGGTTGTCGAAGTGGTCGGCCATCACGTTCCCTTGCATGAAAGTTGGGCACGAACTTGAATGCCGTCGCGCCTTATCGGCGCGACCTGCGCGAGCGAGGATTGTGGGATTTCCGGCGCAAAATTGCTGCGCATCGAGGGCTCGGGTTGACCCTAGGTCTCGAAATGACATTCCCGCGCATGGCGTCGACCCTGCTTGGCCACTCCGTCACCGCCTTCATCCACGTGACGATGGAGAAGGGGCCATCTGCGCGAGCTGTGCCTGGAGGAGATCATGTCCACCGGCGCGCTGCCGCTGCCGGCGTGATGCGCCGGGCCGCGCCCGCCCGCCGTAGAGACCCTTCTGGATGAAAACCCATTCGCAGAACGTGGAGTCGGCGTCTCCCAAACGACCACCGAGGCTGCCCATGATCCGCAGAGCCCGCAATGCCACGCTGACCGGCCTCACAGCTGTGCTGTTGGCCGCTTGCGCCACGCCGCCCTCGACGGGGACTATGAGCTTCTTCATCACCAGCGCCGGCAGCGGCAAGGGAGCGGACCTCGGCGGCCTCGCAGGCGCGGACGCGATCTGCCAGAAGCTCGCCACCGCGGCGGGCGCGGGCAGCAAGACCTGGCGCGCCTACCTGAGCGCGCCCGGAGCCTTTCCGTCGCAAGCCAGCCCGCAGGGCGTGGCTTCGGTGAACGCGCGCGACCGCATCGGCGCGGGACCTTGGTACAACGCGAAGGGCGTGCTGATCGCGGCAAACCTCGACCAGCTTCACAACGGCAACTTCATCTCCAAGGAGACAGCGCTCGACGAGCGCGGCAACGTCATCAAGGGCCGCGGCGACCAGCCCAACGAGCACGACATGCTGACCGGTTCGCGCGCCGACGGGACCGCCTTCGCGCCACAGACGGACACGACCTGCAAGGCCTGGACGAGCAGCGGCGATGGCTCGGCGATCGTCGGCCATCACGACCGCATCGGGCCGCTGCCGGAGAACTGGGCCAAGTCGTGGAACTTCTCGCACCAGTCCGCCGGCTGCAGCCAGGAAGCCCTGGTGCGCACCGGCGGCGCGGGGCGCTTCTACTGCTTCGCCGCCAAGTGAGGTAGCGACCCCCAAAGCCCGCGTCGCGCGCGTCCCCCGCGGGAGGCGGCCGGTCGGCTTGGCGCGGCCCCGGCCGGCGAACGCGCCGCGCGCCGCGCGCGCCGCCGTCAGGCGGCGTTCTCGAGCACCATCAACCCGGCCGCGGTGTTCGAGATCGGGATGTGATAGTTCGCGTGCACCTTCTTCACCTTGGTGCTCAGCGCGCCGCGCGCGGCGAGCCACATCAGCAGCTCGACGCCCTGCGTGCCGGTGAGTTCGACCAGATCCGCGATCGAGTACTTCGTTGCCCAGGCGGGGTCGCTGACCAGGCTCTCCATGAACTGGAGGTCGAAGTCCTTGTTGATGAAGCCGGCGCGCTCGCCGTCGAGCTGGTGCGACAGGCCGCCGGTGCCGATCACGACGACGCGCTTGTCGGCATCCCACGACGCGATCGCGCGGCCGATCGCCTGCCCGAGCGCATAGCAGCGCGCCGCCGACGGCAGCGGAAACTGCACCGTGTTGATGCACACCGGCACGATCGGCACCGGCCACGCGTCGCGCCCCGGCCAGAGCAGCGCCATCGGCAGCGAGACGGCGTGGTCGACCTGCATCTCCTGGCAGGTCGTGAGGTCAAAGTTCTCGCCGATCAGCGACTCGATCAGGTGCCACGACAGGTCCTGGTTGCCCGGGAACGGCGGCAGCACCGGGATGCCCCAGCCTTCGTCGGCGTTGCGGTACTCGGGCGCTGCGCCGACGGCAAAGGTCGGCATCTTGTCGAGGAAGAAGTTCAGGCCGTGGTCGTTGTAGATCATGACCGCGACATCGGGCTTGACCTTGGCCAGCCAGTCGTGCACCGGCGGAAAACCGTCGAAGAACGGTTTCCAGTACGGGTCGGACTGCAGGTCGCGGGCGATCGCGCGGCCGATGGCCGGCACGTGGGAGGTGGTGATGCCACCGACGAGGGTTGCCATGATCGATGTCTCCTACTTGGCTGCGGCCACGAGCTTGGCCTTGAATTCGTCCTTGGTCATGCCGGTCTGCTGGGCGCCGAGGTCCTGCACGTCCAGCCCGAAGATGCCGGCGAACTTGGCCAGGTAGTACACGTTGCCGCCGGCGGCGATGAGCTGCAGCACGTTCTTCGCGCGGATCGCTTCGCGCTGTTCGGCATTGAGGCCGTACTTCGTGCAGTAGGCGTCCTCGTCGGCCTTGAAGGCCTCGCGGTTGGCGGCGCTGTTGAACGAGTAGCACATCTTGTTCAGCGCGTAGCCCTTGCGGGCCTGGGCAGCGTCGAACAGGGTCGTGCCGGGAATGTCGCGTTGGCGCGCGGGTTGCAGAGTCATCGAAGGTCTCCGGTCGGGTGGTTGTCGATGGTCCCAGTGTTCCAGCCAACATCCCATCGGTAAATGGCCGGATACTGATGCCTGTCATGAGCAAACTCGATCATTCGGACATCGATGGCCGGTTGCTGCAGGTGCTGCTGGCCGTCATCGAGGAGCGGTCGGTCACGCGCGCGGCCGAGCGGCTCGACGTCACGCAGTCGGCGGTCAGCCACCTGCTCGACAAGCTGCGCGCGATCGTCGGCGACCCGCTGTTCGTCAAGTCCGGGCGCGGCATCGTCGCCACCGCGCGCGCCGAGGCGCTGGCGGTGCGCGCGCGCGTGCTGCTCGACGAGCTGCGCGCCTTCGCGGCCAGCGGCAGCTTCGACCCGGCGCAGTTCAGCGGTGCGATCACGATTGCCGCCAACGACCTGCAGCGCGACCTGCTGCTGCCGCTGCTGCTGCGCACCGCGCGCGTCCGTGCGCCGGGGCTGGCGCTGCGCGTCGTCCCGTCGGGCGTGCCGGGCGCAGACCTGCTGCGCGACGGGCAGTGCCAGCTCGTCATCACGCCGCGCCCGCCGGACGCGACCGACATCGTGCAGAAGCGCCTCTTCGAGGACCGCTACCTCGTCTACTACGACGCCGATGCGCGCGCCGCGCCGTGCAGCGAAGCCGACTTCCTGGCGAGCGAGCACGTGACGGTGCACTACGAATCGCGGCGCAGGCTCGACATCGACCAATGGCTCGAGGGCCGCGGCCTGCGCCGGCGCTTCGCCGCGACCGTTCCCGGCTTCTCGGGCATCGGCCCCTTCCTGCGCGGCGGCCCGCTGCTGGCAACGCTGCCGGGGCTGCTGCGCGCCAGCCTGTTGCGCGGCTTCGACACCGTCGCGCCGCCGTTCGAGTGTCCGCCGATGCCGATGTACATACTGTGGCACCAGCGCCACCAGGCCGACGCCATGCACCAGTGGCTGCGCGCCGAACTGCAGGCCATCGTCGCACCGGCGCTGGCGGCGGCCGAGGTCAAGCCGCGGCGGCGCTGAGCCTGCCCGTGGGCCGGGCCGGCGGCGTGCAGCGCTGTCATGCGATTGCCACTGCGCCGTCATGCGCCTGGCATGGCGCGCGCCTAGGCTGTCGGCAACGGCCCCCACTTCCGGCACACCCGACCGCCATGCTCGACATCGAACAGTCCATCGCAGCCAGGTTTCCGGCGTTCGCGCGCCAGCGGCCGATCGTGCGCAACTCGACGCTCGGCGTGTTGCGCAAGATCGTGCGCGAGGGCGAGATCAATGCATTCCTGCACGAGCACCAGGGCCAGACGGGCACCGACTTCATCGACCGCATCTTCGAGTACTTCGACGCGAGCTACAGCGCGTCGCAGCGCGATCGCGCGAACATCCCCGCCCAGGGCAGGATACTGATCGTCGCCAACCATCCGATCGGATCGCTCGACGGGCTGGCGCTGCTGCGGCTCGTCAGCGAGGTGCGCAGCGATGTCAGGATCGTCGCCAACGACATGCTGATGGCCTTTGCCCCGCTGCGCGAGCTGCTGCTGCCGCTGGACAACCTCGGCCACGCGTCGCACCGCCAGAGCTACAAGGCGATCGTGCAGGCGCTCGCCAACGACGAGGCGGTCATCATCTTCCCCGCGGGCGAGGTCTCGCGTGCCAGCCCCAAGGGCATTCGCGACGGCGCGTGGCAGGGCGGCTTCCTGCACTTCGCGCGCAAGAGCGGTGCGCCGCTGCTGCCGGTCTACATCGACGCGCGCAACTCGCTGCTGTTCTACGGCGCCTCGATGCTCTTCAAGCCGCTCGCGACCGCGCTGCTGGCGCAGGAGATGTTCAACAAGCGCAGGGTGGAGATCCGCCTGCGCGTGGGCGAGGTGATACCCAACCATGCGCTGGCGTCGGACCAGCTCGCCGACAAGGCCCTGATCGGGCGGCTGAAGAAGCACCTGTACAAGATCGGCAAGGGCCGCGACGCGATCTTCGTGACCGAGAAGACGATCGCGCACCCCGAGGACCGCGCCGCACTGGTGGCCGAGTTCGACGGCGCGCAACTGCTGGGCAGCACGCGCGACCGGCACCGCATCCACCTGTGCGACTACGAGCGCCAGCCGACCGTGCTGCGCGAGGTCGGGCGCCTGCGCGAGCAGGCCTTCCGGCAGGTTGGCGAAGGCACGGGCAAGCGCCGCGACCTCGACAAGTACGACCACTACTACCGTCACTTGGTGCTGTGGGACGAGGCCAGGCTCTGCATTGCCGGCGCGTATCGGCTGGGCGAGACGCAGCGCATCGTCAGCAGCCGCGGCGCGGACGCCCTCTACACCGCCGAACTGTTCGAGCTCCGGCCTGCGTTCACCGCCCTGCTGGAGCACGGGCTCGAGCTCGGGCGCAGCTTCGTCCACCCCGACTACTGGGGCAAGGCGAGCCTGGACTACCTGTGGCAGGGGCTGGGGGCCTACCTGCGCCACCACCCGGCGATCCGGCATGTGTTCGGCCCGGTCAGCATGAGCGCACGCTACCCCGGGGCGCTGCGCGACCTGCTCGTCATCTACTACGAGCACTACTACCGCCGGCAGGCGCCGGGCGCGCTGGCCGAGGGACGCCACCCCCATCGCATCGACGACGCCGTGGCCGCCGGTCTGCGCGCGCGCTTTGCCGGCCTCGACGCGGAACAGGGCTTTGCGATGATGCAGCAGGCGTTCCGAGAACTGGACTTCAAGCTCCCGGTGCTGTTCAAGCAGTACGCCGGCCTGTACGAGGAGGGTGGCTACCAACTCGCCGCCTTCAGCGTCGATTCGGAATTCGGCCACTGCATCGACGGGCTGTTCATCGGCGACCTCGCCTTCATGAAGGCCGCCAAGCGCGAGCGCTACCTCGCGCCCGAGGCCGGCCTCAGCGCAACGGCCCGAATACCGAGCTTGCCTGCAGACCCCAGATCGCCAGCGCGAGCGTGAAGAACGAAGCCGTCGTGCCGACGAGCAGGCTCGCCGCGGCGACGCCCTGCTGGCCGTACTTGTGGCCGAGGATGGGGTAGATGCCCTGCATCGGCGCGCACGCGATCAGCACCGCCGCGATCTGCAGCGAGGGGTCCATCGGCCCCAGCGCGAGCACCGCGGCGAACACGGCGAGCGGGTGCAGCACGAGCTTGCCCAGCGTCACCGCGGCCACCTGGGATGCCAGCGCGCCGACCTTCAGGCCCACGAGCGCGCCGCCGATGTAGAACAGCGCGCTCGCGAGCACGGCCCCGGCCAGCATATCGACGGCGCGCGCCACCGTCGCAGGCAGGCTCCAGCCGGCGAGTGCGAACAGCAGGCCGGCGGCGATCGTCATCATCAGCGGGTTGCGGCGCAGGCCGGCGAGCGAGCCCGCCATCGCCTTCCAGAAAGGCTCGTGGCGCAGGCTCACGCTGTCGGCGAGCGCCAGGCAAAGCGGCAGCAGCAGGATGTTCTCGACCAGCAGCGCCATCGCGAGCGCGGCCGTGCTGTCGGGGCCGACGACCTGCATCACGATCGGAAAGCCGATGAGGGCCGAGTTCGCGCACGACATGCCCATGGCCGTGATCGCGGCGGCGTCGATGCGCTGGCCGCGCGCCCAGCGCGCCCAGGCCAGCCCGGCGGCCAGCACGGCGAGCGAACCCGCGGCATAGGCGGTGAGGAAGCGCAGGTTCATCAGCTCGGCAAACGGCCGTGACACCATGGCCTTGAACAGCATTGCCGGCAGCGCGAAGCGCAGCACGAAACCGCCCAGCGCCGGGAGCGCTGCGGCGGTGAACCATTGCAGGCGGACCGCCGCGAACCCGAGGCCGATCAACAGGAAGACCGGCCCGGTGATGGCAAGGACGTCAGGCACAGCAGCCGCAGGCGTGGCCCAGGTTCAAGCACCCGGGCCCGAGCGCCGACACTGCGAGCGGACCGACGCCGCGCGAGATCACAAGCGCAGCACGGCAAGCGTGATCCCGGGGAAGATCACGAGCAGCGTGACGCGGATCAGGTCGCTCACGACGAAGGGCCACACGCCGCGGTAGGCATCGCGGATCGAGATGTCGGGCGCCATCGACTGGATGACGAACAAATTCATCCCCACGGGTGGCGTTATCAGCCCGACCTCGACGACGATCAACACCAGGATACCGAACCAGATTGCCGTCTCCTCCGGGGGCAGGCCGAAGTCCAGCCCCGAAACCATCGGGAAGAAGATCGGGATCGTCAGCAGGATCATCGACAGCGAGTCCATCACGCAACCGAAGATCAGGTAGAAGACGAGGATCGCCCACAACACCATGAACGGGCTGAAGCCTTGGCCGCCGACCCAGGAGGCCAACTCCTGCGGCATCTGCGACAGCGCGAGAAAGCTGTTGTAGGCCGCTGCGCCGAGAACGATCATGAACACCATCGCCGATCCACCGGCCGTCGCCTCGAAGGCTTCGACGAGCTTGCGCCGCGTCAGCCCGCCGCGCCACACCGCGAGCACGCCGGTGGACACGGCGCCGACCGCAGCGCCCTCGGTGGGCGTGAACAGGCCCGAGTAGATGCCGCCGACGACGACGACGAAGATCAGGATCACCGGCCACACCGCACCCAGCGCCGCCACGCGTTCGGACCAGGGTACCGGCGCCATGCTGCCGGCGAGCTTGGGATTGATGCGCACGACGATGTTGACCACCAGCATGTAGCCGAGCGCGGCCAGGATGCCCGGGATGAACGCAGCGGCAAAGAGCTTGGCGATGTTCTGCTCGGCGAGGATGGCGTAGATCACGAGCACGATCGACGGCGGAATCAGGATCCCGAGCGTGCCGCCTGCGGCGAGCGTGCCGGCGGCCAGGCTGCCTGCGTAGCCGGCGCGCTTGAGCTCGGGCAGCGCGACCTGGCCCATCGTCGCCGCGGTCGCGAGCGAGCTGCCGCAGATTGCACCGAACCCGGCGCAGGCGCCGACCGCGGCCATCGCGACGCCGCCGCGCAGATGACCGATGAAGGCCTCGGCGGCCTTGAACAGCGACTTGGACATGCCGCCCAGCGTCGCGAACTGGCCCATCAGCAGGAACAGCGGCACGATCGACAGTGAATGCGACGAGAACTGGCTGTAGGCCATGGACTTCATCTGGTTCAGAAGCGGATCGACGCTGCCGTAGACCTGCCACGAGCCGACGAGGCCGACGACGAGCATCGCCAGGCCGATGGGCACGCGCAGGAAGATCAGCAGCAGCAGGATCGGGAACGATGCATAGGCGAGCCAGATCGGGTCCATCAGTGCCCCCCTCCGGCCATCACGAAACCGTCGGGTCGCGGGGCGAGGGCCAGGCTCTCGAGCAGCCGCCAGGCGTAGGCAAGGCAGCCGACCGTTGCCGGAACCATCGACGCCGCATAGCCCCACCAGACGGGCATCTGCAGGATGAAGCTGACCTCGGCGTTGTGCCGATACTCGAGCGTCGCCACGCCCATGCGCCAGACGAGCAGGACCCACACCCCGAACATCAGCGCGTCGCTCAGCACGACCAGCACGCGCCGCAGCGCTGGCGGGTAGCTGTGCCAGAGCATGTCGACCACGGCATGCCCGCCCTTCAGGTGGCACCAGGGCAGGAAGCAGAACACCGCGAGCGCGGTGCCCGCCTCGACGAGCTCGAAGTCGCCCGGCACCGGGCCCAGACCGAATACCGACAGCGCGCGTCCGATGATGCTGACCACGCTCATGAGCGCAATCGCGGTCAGCACCAAGGCGCCGAACCAGGCCATGGCCCGGCTCAGGCCGTAGATCACTCTGTTCATGGAAATCCTTTGCCCGGGCGGCGTGCGGCCCGGGCCCCGGTTGAAGCAGTGCGCCTGCTTACTTGGAGTACTTGGCGATCAGGTTCTCGGCTTCCTGCGCGAGCTTCGGGCCGTCGATGCCCTTGGCGGACACCTCGCGATACCAGACCGCGCGCACGCCTGCGGCGGCACGCTGCCAGCGCTGCGTCTCTGCGGCGTCGAGATTGATGATGTTGGTGCCAGGGGTCTTTTGCACGATTGCCAGGCTGCGCTTGTCACCCTCGTCCATGGCGGCACCGAACATCGAGGCAGCGGCCATGCCCGAATTGGCGTCGATCACCTTCTTCAGGTCGGGCGGCAGCTTGTCGTAGGCAGCCTTGTTCATCGCGACCGCAAAGGTCTGCGTGTACAGGCCCTTCTTTCCGCTGAAGGTGGTGTGGTTCTTCGCGATCTGCTCGACCTTGAGGGCCGGCACGACCTCCCACGGGATCGTCGTTGCCGTGATCACGCCCTTGGACAGCGCCTCGCCGACCGCCGGCACCGGCATGCCCACCGGCGTCGCGCCGAGCTGCTCGAGCATGATGTTGATGACGCGCGAGCCGCCGCGTACCTTCATGCCCTTCAGGTCCTCGAGCTTGGTGATCGGCGTCAGGCTGTGGAACAGGCCGGGTCCGTGCACGTGGACGCCGATCAGCTTGACGTCCTTGTACTCGTCCATCGCGTGCTTCTCGACGAACTCCTGGAACGCGCGCGACGCGGGTTCGGCCAGGCCGCTGCTGAACGGCAGCTCGAAGACCTCGGATTTCGGGAAGCGCCCCGGCGTGTAGCCGAGCACGGTCCAGGTCAGGTCGATCACGCCGTCCTTGGCCTGGTCGAACAGTTCGGGCGGCTTGCCGCCGAGCTGCATGCTCGGGAACAACTGCACCTTGATGCGCCCGCCGCTCTCCTTTTCGACCTTCTCGGCCCAGGGCTTGATCGCGAGGGCGGGAATGGTGGCCTGCGGCGGCAGCATCTGGTGAAAGCGCAGCGTCACGTCGGCCGCGCCGGCACTCTGCAGCGCCGCGGCGCCGAGCAGGCCGAGCCCGATCAGGCAGCTCTTGAGCAATTTCATGGGTCGTCTCCTGGGGGTGGGTGGGGAAATGGCGATTATTGGGCGAGCAACTGCTGCTCCAGCTGGTGAAGAACCCTGTAGCAGGGCAGCACCTGGGCCACGCTCGCGTTGGGCTCGCGGCCCTCCCGGATAGCGGCAAAGAACTCGCGGTCCTGCAACTCGATGCCGTTCATCGACACGGCAACGCCGGACACGTCGATCTTTTCATCCTTGCCGTTGAACAGGTCGTCATAGCGGGCGATATAGGTGGCGCTGTCGCCGATGTAGCGAAAGAAGGTGCCCAGCGGGCCCTCGTTGTTGAAGCTCAGCGAGAGCGTACAGATTGCGCCGCTCGCCGCCTTGAGCTGGATCGACATATCCATCGCTATTCCGAGAATCGGGTGGATCGGGCCCTGGATTGCGTTGGCAGCGACGATCGGTGCACCAGATTGGTACGCGAACAGGTCAACCGTGTGCGCGGCGTGGTGCCACAGCAGATGGTCGGTCCAGCTGCGGGGCTGGCCCAGGGCGTTCATGTTCGTGCGCCGGAAGAAATAGGTCTGCACGTCCATCTGTTGAATCGCGAACTCGCCGGCCACGATCCGCTTGTGCACGAACTGGTGGCTGGGGTTGAAGCGGCGCGTGTGGCCGCACATCGCGACGAGGCCGGTCTGCTGCTGCAGCGCCGCCACCGCCTCGGCCCCGGCGAGAGAGTCGGCGAGCGGGATCTCGACCTGCACATGCTTGCCCGCCTTCAGGCACGCGATCGACTGCTCGGCGTGCATCTGCGTCGGCGTGCACAGGATCACCGCATCGACATCCTTCAAGGCCAGGCTGTCGGCAAGCTCGGTCGAGACGTGGCCGATGCCGTACTTGGCGGCCGTCTCCTTCGTCTTCTCGAGCTCGCGGCTGACCAGCGAGACGACCTCGACGCCGTCGATCAGCTTGATGGCGTCGAGGTGCTTGATGCCGAACGCGCCGGCACCGGCAAGGGCGACCTTGATCGTGCTCATCCAAACCTCCGCCGAGCCGCCTCAAGGAGGATTGAGCCCCCTTGGGGGGCAGCGAACGAAAGAGAGCTTGGGGGCCTCATGTCAATTCTCCAGGATCAGGTGTCCGACGGCGGTGTTGGAGGCCGGGACGTGAAAGAAGCGGTGCCTCACGGTAGGCGCCTTGCCCCCGGCGACGTCGGCCATCGCGCCGCGCGCGATGAGCCACATCACGAGCTCGATGCCCTCCGAGCCGGCCTCGCGCACGTACTCGATGTGCGGCACCTTGGACAGGCCCTCGGGGTCGGCGATCAGGCGGTCCAGGAACTTGTTGTCCCACTCGGCGTTGATGAGCCCGGCGCGCGGCCCCTGCAGCTGGTGGCTCATGCCGCCGGTACCCCAGATCTGGACCTTGAGCGGTTCGTCGTAGGACTCGACCGCCTTGCGGATCGCCTGCCCGAGCATGAAGCAGCGCCGGCCCGACGGGACCGGGTACTGCACCACGTTGACCGCGAACGGGATCACCGGGCAGGGCCAGGCCTGCGGCTGGCCGCACATCAGCGACAGCGGCACGGTCAGGCCGTGATCGACGTCCATCTTGTTGACGATCGTGAGGTCGAAGTCGTCCTGGATCACGCTCTGCGCGATGTGCGAGGCGAGCTCCGGGTGACCGACGACCTTCGGCACCGGGCGCGCGCCATAGCCCTCGTCGGCGGGTCGGAACTCGGCCGCGGTGCCGATCGCGAAAGTCGGGATCATCTCGAGCGAGAACGCCGTCGCGTGGTCGTTGTAGACGAGGAAGATCACGTCGGGCTTGTTCTCCTTGAGCCACTGCTTGGAGAACTCGTAGCCCTTGAACAGCGGCACCCAGTAGGGCTCGGCCGTCTTGCCGTGGTCGATCGCGGCGCCGATCGCCGGTACGTGCGAGGTGTAGACGGAGGCGGTGATGCGGGCCATGCTCAATTCCTCCCTGCCGTGCCGGGCTGCGTTGTGGCACGGCCGGCCGCGCCTTGAGGCTGCCGGTGCGCCTGTGCGTCGCCGTCCTCGCCGACGACGCGGTTGCCTTCGATGGAACGGCCTCCTTTGATCATCATCTCGCGGTACTCCGATTCGGTCATGCCGGTCATGCTGCCGGCCATCTGCTGGAAGCTCAGCCCGTCGGTGGCGCCGACCTTGGCCAGGAAGTAGATGTTGCCGCCCAGCCGCATGCACCAGTTCAGGTCGCGCGCCAGCACGGCCTGCTTCTGCTCCTCGGTCATCGGCCACTCGTCGAGATAGGCGCGCTCATCCGCCTTGAACCGCGCGCGGTTCTCGGCCTTCATCAGCGACATGCAGAACTGGTTGAGCCAGTAGCCCTTGCGCGACTGATCGGCGTCGAAGATCGTCGTGCCGGGCACGTCGAGATATGGCTTGTCGAGGGACATGTGAACTCCTTGCGCTAGCGCGCGCACTCGAAACTCTCGGCGCGATTCAGGTCGCCGCCCTTGTACTGCGGCCAGCGCGGCCACTCGCACAGCGGGCGCGATCGCGTCACGGCAAAGGGCGGCTTCGTTTCCTGCGCGACGAGTTGCAGGCCGGCGGGCGGCTTGCCGCGCTCGACCCAGTCGGCGAGCGCGCTGAGCATGTCGACGTTGCCCGGCGCGCCGGAGCCGACATGGTCCACGCCAGGCGCGGTGTACAGGCGCAGGAATTCGGCCACCTGGCCCGCCCCCATGCGCTCGACGACGCTGTCGACGTAGCGGATGCCGGCAAACGGGCTTTGCGCGTAGTCGGCCATGTTCTCGAGGATGATCAGCTTGCCGCCGCGAAAGCGGAACGCCGACAGGTCGGGGTCGGTCGAGTCCATCAGCGCCGACACGGCCTCGACCCGCTGCCGCAAGTCGTTCGGGTTCGTCTGGCGCACGTCGAAGGCTGGGTCGCGGGCGTAGAAGTAGCGGATCGCGCCGCTGCCGTAGAACCAGGCGATGCCGTTGGCTTGCACCGGCGGAATCACCGGCGCCGCGCTTCCCGACCACCAGGCGCCCCAGCCGCCGGTCGGGCCCATCGCCGGCGTCGCCTCGCCCGAGACGCCGTAGCCAGGGTACTCGCGCACGCCGTTGGCCAATGCGAAGTCGAAGCGATACGGCGAGTGCAGCGCCTGCACCGCCTTGATCTGGGCGTCGGTCAGGCAGGCGTCGGACGGCGCGCCACTGCAGCGCAGCCTCGTCACGTCGAAGCGCTGGCGGCAGCCGACCGGATTCGACACCAGGCCATCGACCGCGCCGTCGGCACTGTCGCAGGCCGCGAGCACGGCGTCGCCGACGAGTTTGACCAGTGGCGGCCGGATCCACGCGTCGCCCATGCTTGCCAGGCCGTTTCTCGTGCCCGCGAACTGCAGCGCCGTCCAGTTGATCACCGGCACGCGGCTGAAGATGCCGTCGAAGTCCTTTGGATAGCGCTGCGCCATCGTCAGGCCTTCGCGCCCGCCCTCGGAGCTGCCGACGAAGTAGAGCTTGGCCGGTGCGGCGCCATAGGCGCGCCGCATCAACTCGACCGAGACGTCGCGCACCTTCTTGTACGACGCATGCGCGAAGTTGACGAGCGCCTCGTCGTTCAGCGCGAAGGCCTGAGGCGGATTGCCGGGCTTGGTCTGATGGCCCGAGTCCGTGCCGACCGTGGCATAGCCCTGCGCCAGCGGTGCCGGCAGATCGAAGCGCGCAGCGGGCACGAGCGCGAGCCCGCTGATGAGCGTGCCGTTGAAGCCGCCGCCGCCGTACTGAACCGAGCGGCCGTTCCACTTCGTCGGCAGGTTGACCTGGAACAGGATGGCCGGCGCCGCCGGATCGACCGGCAGGATGCGGCCGAGCACCTTGCAGTATTCGGGCACGGCCGGCGTGACGAGCGACGCCGGCGTCGGCCCGCGTTCGGCGACGGCCAGCGGGCTCGCGGCGATGAGGGTTGCCGAGTCGATGGTCGCGCCCGAAGTCGGCAGCCCGATCACGCCCTTGTCGAAGCCCGCGACCAGCGTCGCGCAGCCGCTCTTCGCGTCGCTCGACAGCAGCGCCGGCGTGCTGCAGGCGGCCAGGCCCGCACCCAGGGCAAGCAGCGCCGTGGCCCTCAGCAGCGTATTCACGTTCGTCATGGCAGTCAGCTCCAGTAGAGGCGCATCGGGTTGTCGACGAGCAACTTGCGTTGCAGTTCCTGCGTCGGCGCGATGTGCGGGATGAAATCCACCAGCAGCCCGTCGTCGGGCATGTGGTCCTTCAGGTTCGGGTGCGGCCAGTCGGTGCCCCAGAGCACGCGGTCGGGGAAGGCTTCGACGATGCGGCGCGCGAACGGGATCACGTCGCGATATGCGTGGCGCTCGCCGGCGAGCGCCTTCGGGCCGGTGACGGACAGGCGCTCGGGACAGCTCACCTTGCTCCACACGTTCGGATAGTCGCGCATGAACTTGACGAACAGTTCGAACTGCGGGCCGTCGACGGGCAGGCTCACGTCGGGGCGGCCCATGTGGTCGACGACGACAGTCGTCGGCAGCGCGGTGAAGAAGTCCCAGAGTTCGGGCAGGTCGACCGCCTCGAAGTAGATGACGACGTGCCAGCCGAGCGGGGCGATGCGCGCGGCGATCTCCATCAGCTCGTCCTTGGGCGTGAAGTCGACGAGACGCTTGACGAAGTTGAAGCGCACGCCGCGGACGCCGGCGGCGTGCATCGCCTGCAGTTCGCGGTCGGTCACGCTGCGCTTGACGGTCGCGACGCCGCGCGCCTTGCCATTCGAGTGCGCCAGCGCATCGACCATCGCCCGGTTGTCGGCGCCGTGGCAGGTTGCCTGCACGACGACGTTGCGCGCGAAGCCGAGGTGGTCGCGCAGCGCGAACAGTTGCGCCTTGCTCGCGTCGCACGGCGTGTACTTGCGCTCGGGCGCGTAGGGGAATTCGGCGCCGGGGCCGAACACGTGGCAGTGCGCGTCCACCGCGCCGGGCGGGAGCCTGAAGGCCGGCTTGCTCGGCCCGTCGTACCAGTCGAGCCAGCCGGCCGTCTTGGTGAAGTCGCCTGTCGTCGGGTGGCTCATCTTTCAGTCCTTGCAGTGCCGGGCGTGGCGCAGGAGGCGGTCCGCTTCCACCCGCCAGTCGGCGCTGCGCGCGAAGCCCGGGATGCCGCGCTCGCCGAACACACTTTCCTCGGCGAGGTCGGCGATGAAGGCCTGGCGCTCGGCGGTGCCCTCGGCCGACCACGGCGCGAGGCCGGCCTCGCGCACCGTCTCGGCGACCTCGCGCATCTCCTCGCTGCGGCGGCGGCCGTGCTCGATCACGCGCTGGAAGAAGTAGCTCGCCTGCTTCTCCCAGTCGATGGCGGGGAATGTCTCGCGCAGCGAAGCGATCACCGCGTCCTCGACGCCGTAGTGGCGCGCGGCGGTGAAGCTCTCGATGACCATCGCCTCCAGGCCCTTGATCATCACGCTGCGGCACATCTTGGTCGCCGACGCGACGCCGAGCTTCGCACTTGCGACCTTGGCGTCGAAGCCGAGCGCGTTCAGTGGCCCGGCGAGCGCCGCCGCGTGTGCGCCACCGAGCAGCAGCGGCACCTTGATGCGGTAGGGCGGCACCGAGGTCATCACCGCGCCCTCGACGTAGCGCCCGCCGGCGCCGTCGACGAGTTGCGCCGCGCGCTGCTTGGCGCCGGGCGACGCGGAATTGAAGTCGAGGAACCAGCTGCCGCGGCGGATCGCCGGTGCGCAGGCCTGCGCCACCTGCACCGCCTGGCTCGCCGTGACGGCGCTCACGATGAGGGCGGCGTCGCGCGCCAGCTCGGCGTGCGACGCCGCGAGCAGCACGTCGTGCGCGAGCGCGTGCTCGCGCAGCTGGCTGCCTTGGCCGAGATCGAGCTTGACGTCATAGGCGGCGACGGTCAGGCCTTGGCGGCGCAGGTCCTCGGCAAGGATGCGGCCAACCTCGCCGTAACCGACGAGGCCGATACGCCACTGCAGCGGATCGCGAGGCAGCATCGCTTTCAGTCGATGTAGCGCAGCCCGGCCTTGGCCAGCGGCTCGCGCATCGAATACATGTCGAGGCCGAGCACGCCCGATGCGAGCTTCTCGCGCTTGGCGCCCTCGTTGGCCTCGCGCGCCGCGGCCGCTTCGGCGGTCTTGACGGCGAGCGCCGCCGGCACGCAGACCACGCCGTCGTCGTCGGCGACGATCGCGTCGCCCGGGCTGCACGATCATCCCGGCGCAGACGAGCGGGATGTTGACCGAGCCCAGCGTCGCCTTGATCGTGCCCTTGCTCGAGATCCAGCGGCTCCAGACCGGGAAGCCCATCTGCTGCAGGGTCTTGACGTCGCGCACGCCGGCATCGATGACGAGCGCGCGCGCGCCGCGCGCCATGAACGAGGTCGCGAGCAGGTCGCCGAAATAGCCGTCGCTGCACTCGGCAGTGACCGCCGCGACGACGATGTCGCCTTCGCGGATCTGCTCGGCCGCGACATGCATCATCCAGTTGTCGCCCGGCTGCAGCAGCACCGTGACCGCGGTTCCCGAGACCTGCGCGCCGGGGTAGATCGGCCGCATGTACGTCTTCATCAGGCCGACGCGGCCCATGGCTTCGTGGACCGTGGCCGAGCCGAAAGCCGCGAGGCGATCGGTCGCGGCGCGGTCGGCGCGGACGATGTTGCGGTAGACGACGCCGAGTTCGTACATGGCTTATCTCCCCCTGGACTTGAGCGCGGCGTCGAGGCGTGGAAAGACGCGCCGGGCATTGGCTTCGTAGATCTTGTGCCGGTCGCTGCCGACGACGATCGTCGAGGCCTCGATGTAGCGCTTGGTGTCGTCGTAGTAGTGCCCGGTCTCGGGGTCGATGCCGCGCACGGCGCCGATCATCTCCGACGCGAAGAGGATGTTCTCGACCGGGATCACGCGCGTCAGCAGGTCGATGCCGGGCTGATGATAGACGCAGGTGTCGAAGAACACGTTGTTCAGCAGGTGGTCCTTCAGGAGCGGCTTCTTGAGCTCCTGCGCGAGGCCCCGGTAGCGCCCCCAGTGATAGGGCGCCGCGCCGCCGCCGTGCGGGATGATGAAGCGCAGCGTCGGGAAGTCCTTGAACAAATCGCCCTGGATGAGCTGCATGAAGGCCGTCGTGTCGGCATTGATGTAGTGCGCGCCGGTGGTGTGGAAGCACGCATTGCAGCTCGTGCTGACGTGGACCATCGCCGGAATGTCGTACTCGACCATCTTCTCGTAGATCGGGTACCAGTGGCGGTCGGTCAGCGGCGGCGAGGTCCAGTGCCCGCCGGACGGGTCCGGGTTGAGGTTGATGCCGACGTTGCCGTACTGCTCGACGCACTTGACGAGCTCCGGGATGCAGGTGGCGGGGTCGACACCCGGCGACTGCGGCAGCATCGCGGCCGGGATGAAGTGGTCGGGAAAGAGCTGCGAGACGCGGTAGCAGAGCTCGTTGCAGATCGCGGCCCAGGTTGAAGACACCTCGAAGTCGCCGATGTGGTGCGCCATGAAGCTCGCGCGCGGGCTGAAGATCGTCAGGTCGCTGCCGCGCTCCTTCATCAGCCGCAGCTGGTTCTTCTCGATCGACTCGCGCAGCTCGTCGTCCGAAATGCGCAGGTCGGCGACGCGCGGTTTCGCGGCCGGGTCCTTGATGCCGGCGATCTGGCGGTTGCGCCAGTCCTCGAGCGCCTTCGGTGCCGTCGTGTAGTGGCCGTGGCAGTCGATGATCATGATTGCTGGCTCACTTTTCTGCGAAGTCCAGCGGCAGGCCGACGTAGTTCTCGGCGATGGTGCGCCCTCCGGCCTCGGAGTGGATCAGGTAGTCGAGCTCGGCCTGCTGGAACTTGGCGACGATCGCGCCGTCGTCCGGGAAGCGGTGCATCAGCGTCGTGAACCACCACGAGAAGCGCTCCGCCTTCCAGATCCGGCGCAGGCAACGCTCGGAGTAGCTGTCGATGCCGGCGTCGGACTTCTCCTGGTAATGCTCGATCAGCGCCGACGACAGGACCTTGACGTCGGTCGCCGCGAGGTTGAGCCCTTTGGCGCCGGTCGGCGGAACGATGTGGCCGGCGTCGCCGGCGAGGAACATGCGGCCGAAGCGCATCGGCTCGGTGATGAAGCTGCGCAGCGGCGCGATGCTCTTCTCGATCGACGGCCCGGTGACGAGCTTGTCGCGACCCTCGTCGTCCAGGCGCAGGCGCAGCTCCTGCCAGAACGCGGCGTCGGTCCACTCCTCGACCTTGTCGGTCAGCGGCACCTGCAGGTAGTAGCGGCTGCGCGTGCGGCTGCGCTGCGAGCACAGCGCGAAGCCGCGCGGGCTGTTGACGTAGATGAGTTCGTCGCACACCGGCGGCGTGTCCGACAGGAGCCCCAGCCAGCCGAACGGATAGACCTTCTCGTATTCGGTGAGCGCGTTGCGCGGCACGCTCGCGCGGCACACGCCGTGAAAGCCGTCGCAGCCGGCGATGAAGTCGCACTCGATCTCGTGCTGCACGCCGCCCTTCTCGTAGGTCACGCGCGGCTTGGTGCTGCCGAAGTCGTGCACCGCGACATCGTGCGCCTCGTAGACCGTCGGCAGGCCGGCCGCGGCGCGCGCGTCCATCAGGTCGCGCGTGAGCTCGGTCTGGCCGTAGACCATCACGTTCTTGCCGCCGGTGAGCTTGTTCATGTCGATGCGGTGGCGCTGGCCGCCGAACAGCAGCTCGATGCCACCGTGCACCAGCCCCTCGCGGTGCATGCGCTCGCCGACGCCGGCCTCGTCCATCAGGTCGATGCAGACCTGCTCGAGGATGCCGGCGCGGATGCGGCCGAGCACGTAGTCGCCGGTCTGACGCTCGAGGATCACGGCGTCTATGCCGGCCTTGTGCAGCAACTGTCCGAGCAGCAGGCCGGACGGGCCGGCGCCGATGATCGCGACCTGGGTTCGAGTCTTCGCCATGTCTTGTCTCTCCTGTCCTGATTAGGCCGGCCAGACCGCCGCCGGCACCATGACCTCGCCGCGCATGATCAGCCGCGCGGTGCGCAGCAGCGCGGCCTGCGTCACGCGCTGCGCGTCGGCCGGGTCGAGCGCGAGCTCGACGCTGAATTCGCCGGTCGGGTGCTCGACCGAGATCGTCTTCGGATTGCCTTCGGGTAGCCGCGCCACCGCGCGCGCCACCGAGCCCTCGAGCACGCAGGCGGTCCCCACCGTCACCGCGGCAAGCACGCCGATCGCGTCGTGGCACACATGCGGAATGAAGCTGCGCGTCGCGATGTGGCCGCCCGCGCGCGGCGGCGCGACGAGCGTCATCTTCGGGTAGTTCTTCGCCGTCACGTCGCCGAGCTGCATCGCGTGTCCGCAGGCCATGCGCAGGCGCTCGAGGCGCGCCTTGAGTTCGCTGTCGGCATTGAGCTCGGCGACCGTCTCGTCGCCGGTGCGCCCAAGGTCGGACGCGCGCACGATCACGAGCGGCATGCCGTTGTCGATGCAGGTCACTTCCAGTCCGTCGATCACATCGCGGACCTTGCCGGTCGGCAGCAACCCTGGGGCGACCGAGCCGGCGGTGTCGAGGAAGTTGATCTTGATCGGCGCCGACGTGCCCGGCACGCCGTCGATGCGCGCGCTGCCCTCGTAGGCGACGCGCCCGCCCGGCGTCTGCACCGTGATGTCGCACTGCATGTCGGTGTTGAGCGTCAGCACGCGCAGCGTCGTCGTCTCGCCCTGCGGCCGCACCATGCCGGTTTCGAGCGCGAAGGGCACCACCGCGGCGAGCATGTTGCCGCAGTTGGGCGTCGTGTCCACCGTGTCCTTGGCGGGCTGCAGCTGGGCGAACAGGAAGTCGAGGTCCACCCCCGGTTGGCTGCCCTTGGAGACGATGCCGACCTTGCTCGTCAGCGGGTGCGCGCCGCCGAGGCCGTCGATCTGGCGCGCGTCGGGCGATCCCATCACCGCGAGCAGCACGCGGTCGCGGGTGGCGATGTCGGCCGGCAGGTCGGTGGCAGCGAAGAACGGCCCGCGCGAAGTGCCGCCGCGCATGAACAGGCAGGGGATGGCGCGTTGCATGGCGGCCATTGTTGGCGGCGATCAGGTATTCTGCAATCGTTGCATCTGTATAGCTGCTATCTCGATTCGGCATGGATCTGAAACAGCTCGAATACTTCGTCCAGGTGGCCGAGCTCGGCAGCTACACGCGCGCCGCGAACCGGCTCGCGGTCGTCCAGTCGGCGCTCAGCCGCCAGGTGCGCGCGCTCGAGGTCGAGCTGCGCCAGCCCCTGTTCATCCGCACCGGGCGCGGCGTCACGCTCACCGAGCCCGGCAAGCGCCTGCTCGAACACGGGCGCGGCATCCTGCAACAGGTGGAGCGCGCGCGCCACGACATCGAGAGCCGGCGCGGTGAGGCGGGCGGGCGGGTCGTGATCGGCCTGCCGCCCAGCGTCAGCCGCACGCTGACCGGGCCGCTCGTGAAGGCCTTTCGCGAGCGCCTGCCCAACGCAACGCTGAGCGTCGTCGAGGGCCTGTCGGCCTACGTGCTCGAGTGGCTCGCGATCGGCCGCGTCGACTGCGCCGTGGTCTACAACGTCGCGCCGTCACCGGCGGTCGATCTGCAGCCGGTGCTCGACGAGCCGCTGTACCTCGTCTCGGCGCGCGCGGCACCGGGCCAGGGCCGGCTTGTCGGCGCGGCGATCACGCTCGACGAGGTCGCGCACCTGGAGCTCGTGATCCCGAGCCAGCCGCACTCGGTGCGCATGCTGCTCGAGTCGGCACTCGCCGCAACGGGTCTCGCGCCGCGCGTGGCGCTCGAGATCGAGAGCGTCCCTGCGATGCTTGACCTCGTGCAGCACGACGGCTTGCACGCCGTGCTCGCGCTCAACGCCGTCGAGGCGAGCGGCATCGCGGGCGCGTTTCGTGCGCGGCCCATCGGCCCTCCGCGGCTGAAGACGAAGCTCTGGATTGGAACTTCGGCGCAGCGTCCGCGCGGACCCTTGCTCGATCGCACGAGCGAACTCCTGCGCGAGATGCTTCTTGCGCAGCGCCTTTGAGTACCGCCAAGGCTGGGCTACGCCCCGCTCACCCTGCCGGCGCGGCGTCAAGGGACCCTGGGGCAGCGCGGCGCTTGCCTGCGATGTGCTGGGCCGCGCGGACGGTCAGCCGGGCGTGCGCTCGCGCCGACGTGCCGCAAACCCCACAGCCGCCAAGCCGAGCGCCATCAGAACCACCGTCTGCGGCTCGGGAACTGCGGCGATTGCGCCACCGATGTAGGCGCTTTCGCGCATGTCGGCCGCCGCCTGCAACGCGGCGATGCCGGCCGCGTTGAGCGTGATCGACACGTAGGTGCCGTTGCTCGCGTCGGTCAAGTCGATCGCGCCGTAGCTGATGCCCGATCCCAGGTCCGCATACACGGCGACGCCATCATCCGAGGTTGGATTGAATTCGGAGTCCCACAGCGAATAGGTCAGCACCGGGTACTGGCTGAGGAAGCCGTGCAGGCCGCCGGTGTCGGCCGGGCCGGGCTGATACAGCGTCAGCACCGCCGAGCTGATCGTGCCGGCCGCGCCCATGTCGAAGGCGAAGTAGTTGTGGGCATCCTTGTCGCTGCCGCTGCACTCGTCCGAGCTGCCGCAGATGCCGGCGATGTAGTTCGAACTTGCTCCGCCGAAGTTGTTGAAGCCGGATTCGTCCACCCAACCGCGATTCGTGGCGGTCCGCAGGTCGGCCCCGTTGATCAGCAGCGTCGCCGACCCGATGACGTGCGTCCAGGCGAAACTGTGATCGCTCGGCCCGGCGATGGCGGACAGGGCAGCCGCGGACAGGGCGGCCGCGATGGCGGCGCGACGGGCAACGGAACATGTGCTCATGTCAAAAGCTCCTCGTGGTGATTTCAGGGTAGCGATGAGACCATGGCCATGGTAGGCGTGGCGGGTCGACCTGCGTACCCCGCATTCACGGGGTGGCCTGGTCCCGCGTCCCGCACCTGGCGCTCAATCCGAACTCGATCGCTGCCTGGGTCGCCTCGCACAGCGCTGCGAACCGCTTCGGCGGAAGTCGCGCACGGCCCTTGTTGGTCCTCGGCTCGAACACGCACGGTGTCGCGATGCCAATCATCAACGCCTCGTGCAATCCGCGCGCGTGGGCATTGGCGCACTCGAGGCCACGCCGCTCCAGCGGCGTCGAGCATGGCACGCAGACCTTGGCCGAGCCAGAGACGGCAACCAGCCGGCCGATTGCCGCGCAAGTCCCGCCCGTCCGCGCTTCGATATTGCCGATCCGGTCCGCGGCGGCAGTCCAGGGTTCGGTCATGCGCTTGCCTGGCGGGGCGAGGGGCGGCGCCGGAACATGTCTCCACGATACTGGCGCCATGTCGCTCGCCATCTTCCTCAAGCTGATCGCGATCTTCGCTGTCGTCGCCCTCGGCTGGGTCGCCGGCCGCCTGCGCTGGCTGGGCCCGGGCGACGTGGCGCGCGTGCTCTCCAACGCGACCTTCTACCTCTTCATCCCGGCGCTGCTCGTGCGCACCACGGCGCGCATCGACCTCTCGGCCATGCCCTGGTCCACGTTGGCCGCGTTCTTCGGGCCGGTGCTGTTCCTGATGCTCGCCGTCTACCTGGGCACGCGCGGCCGCATGTCCGCACGCGGCGCCGCGTCGCCGAGCGTGCGCGCGATCTCGGCCGGCTTCGGCAACACGATCCAGCTTGGCATCCCGATCGCGACCGCGCTGTTCGGCGAGTCGGGCCTGGCCATCCACCTCGCGATCGTGAGCCTGCACGCGCTGACGCTGCTGACGCTCTCGACCGCGCTCGTCGAGATCGACCTCGCGCACGCCCATGCCGCGCGCGAAGGCACCCGGCACTCGCTGGCGGCAACGCTCGCCACGACCGCGCGCAATACCGTCATCCACCCGGTCGTGCTGCCGGTACTGGTGGGTCTGGCGCTGAACCTGTCGGGGGTCACGCTGCCGGCACTGGTGGACGAGACGCTCGCGCTGCTCGCGCTGGCGGTGGTGCCGCTGTGCCTGATCGTGATCGGCCTGTCGCTCGAGCACTACGGCATCGGCGGCGGCCTGCGCGGCGCGCTGGGGCTGGCGGTGGCCAAGCTCGTCGCGCTGCCGGCGCTCGTGCTCGCCGTCGGCCACTGGGGCTTCGGCCTGTCCGGCACGGCGCTCGCGGTGATCGTCGTCTGCGCCGCGTTGCCGGTGGGCTCCAACCCCTTGCTGTTCGCGCAGCGCTACCGGACGCTCGAAGCCGAGGTCACCGCGAGCATCGTGCTGTCGACCGTCGGCTTCGCGATCACGGCCCCGTTGTGGCTGTGGGTGGTCGGGCGCATCGGCTGAAGCACCCGGCAGGGATTGCGCTAGGGCCGCCGGCAGGGGCATCATGGCAGCCCTCTTCACGACTCGAGGTGATTTCCCATGCAAGCCCTCATTCGACGTTCCTTCGGCGTGGCCTTGCTTGCCGCGGGCGCAGCGGCCCACGCCGCCGGCGGCTTCACATTGACCAGCCCGACCGTCAAGCCCGGCAGCACGCTTGCCAAGACCCAGGTCTTTAACGGCTTCGGCTGCACCGGCGACAACATCTCGCCGGCGCTGAAGTGGAGCGGCGCGCCAGCGGGGACGAAAAGCTTCGCGGTCACCGTCTACGACCCCGACGCGCCGACCGGCTCGGGCTGGTGGCACTGGCTCGTGATCGACCTGCCGGCCGATGCCACCGGCTTGACCGAGGGCGCGGGCGGCGCCGACGGCAAGGGCCTGCCGCCCGGTGCGCGCCACGGACGGACCGACTTCGGCGGCCCCGGCTTCGGCGGCGCCTGCCCTCCGCAAGGCGCCAAGCCGCACCGCTACGTCTTCACCGTGTTCGCGCTCAAGGTCGACAAGCTCGACGTGCCGGCCGACGCCACGGCAGCGCTGATCGGCTACATGCTCAACGCGAACAAGCTCGCGACGGCGAGCTTCACGGCGAAGTACGGCCGCTAGCCGCTACTCTGCGCGCGGGTGCGAAAATCCGCATGAGCCGCCGCCCGGCTGCTCCGAAGGGGGCTCGCACCGCAGTGCGCAGCGCAGAGGTTTGCCAGTGTCCGATCTAGAACTTGAACCCTACATGACCGGCGTCGGCCAGGCGGCGCGGGCGGCGTCTGCGCGGCTCGCGGCGGCGCCGACGGCGGCACGCAACGCGGCGCTGGCCGCACTCGCGCGGCGCATCCGCGCGCAGCGTGCGGCGCTGCAGGCGGCCAATCGCGACGACGTGAGCGCGGCGCAGGCGGCCGGGTTGGCCGCAGCGATGGTCGATCGCCTCAAGCTCACCGACGCGGCGGTCGAGCAGATGGCCGAGGGCTGCGAGCAGGTCGCCGCGCTTGCCGATCCTATCGGCGAGATCAGCGAGCTCAGGCGCCGGCCGAGCGGGATCGCGGTCGGGCGCATGCGGGTGCCGATCGGCGTCTTCGGCATGATCTACGAGAGCCGGCCCAACGTCACCATCGACGCCGCGGCGCTCGCGATCAAGAGCGGCAACGCCTGCATCCTGCGCGGCGGCTCGGAGGCGGTGCGCTCCAACCGCGCGCTTGCCGATCTGGCGCGCGCCGCGCTCGCCGAGGCCGATCTGCCCGAAGACGGCGTGCAGCTCGTCGCAACCACCGATCGCGCCGCGGTGGGCCTGCTGATCGGCGATGCTGCCTGCGTCGACGTGATCATCCCGCGCGGCGGCAAGGGGCTGATCGAGCGCATCGCGCGCGAGGCCAAGGTGCCGGTGATCAAGCACCTCGACGGCAACTGCCACGTGTATGTGGACGCGAGCGTCGATCTCGAGCTCGCGCTGCGCGTGACCGACAACGCGAAGACGCAGAAGGTGAGCCCTTGCAACGCTGCCGAGTCGCTGCTCGTGCACGCGGCGAGCGCGGCGGCGTTCCTGCCGCGCATCGGTGCGATCTTTGCCGCCAAGGGGGTCGAAATGCGCTGCGACGCGGCGGCGGCGGCACTGCTCGACGGCGTGCCGGGTGCCAAGGTCGTGCCGGCAACCGAGGCCGACTGGGCCGAGGAATACCTCGCGCCCATCATCAGCGTCAAGGTCGTCGCCGGGATCGACGAGGCGATCACGCACATCAACCGCTACGGATCGCACCACACCGACGCAATCCTGACCGACCACCACGCCAATGCAATGCGTTTCCTGCGCGAGGTCGATTCGGCGAGCGTGATGGTCAACGCGAGCACGCGCTTTGCCGACGGCTTCGAGTTCGGCCTCGGCGCCGAGATCGGCATCAGCACCGACAAGCTGCATGCGCGCGGCCCGGTCGGCCTCGAAGGCCTGACCTCGCTGAAGTGGGTCGTGCTCGGCAACGGCGAACTGCGCAGTTGAAGACGATGGCGCCGGCCGATGCGCGGCGTGCGCTCGTGCTCTTCAGCGGCGGGCGGGCTGCCCAATACCTTCGTCCCGGGGCGCAACCTGCCCGTCGAGCTGAGCCACAGTTGCCACCTCGGCGATCGAAGCCGGCGCCGTGCCTGGGGCTACGGCTGCGGCGCCTGCCCGGCCTGCGATCTGCGGCGCAAGGGCTGGGAGTCTCATGTCGCGGCGACGCGCGCAGGCGGCCATGAGCGGCGCTGAGATCGCAGTGATCGCGTTCGTCGCGGTGATGGCGTTCTGGATTCTCGGCGCGCACAACCGCCTCGTGAGGCTGCGCCAGGCCATCAAGGCGGCGTTTGCGCAGGTCGATGCCCAATTGCGCCAACGCCATGAGCTGCTCGGCGAACTGATCGCCGCCGTCGAGGAGGGCAAGGCCGAGCCGCCGCAGACCTTGGTCGCGGTCGAGGCGGCACGCCAGCAGGCGCGCGTCGCGGCCGACCGCGTCTTGCTCAAGCCGGGCAGCAGTGGCCGCATGGCGAGCCTCGTGCTCGCCGAGCAGGTGCTGCGCCGTGCGGTCGAGGGGCTGGAGCAACTCGTTGCCGAGCAGCCTGCGCTGGGCAACGAAGCCCGGCTTCGCGAATCGATGGCCGAACTCGATGCCTTGCAGCACCGGCTGCACGCGGCGCGCGCAGCGTTCAATGCCGAGGCGACGGCCTACAACGCGAGCATCCGTCAGTTTCCCACGCGCGTTGTCGCCGAGCTGTTCGGTTTTCGCGCAGCGGGGCTCCTGTAGCGCTGCGCGTGCGGTCGGGTCGGTCAGTGCCGCGTCGTCGAGGCCGGTGGCCAGCAGGCCGCCTGCGGCGCGGCGGCGCAGGGTGGCGTCGGCGCCACTTGCGGCGCCCCGCCTTGTTCGATCGCCTGCCAATGGCCGCGCAGCCGCCACAGGGTTGCCCGCATCGGCACCGACAGGGCCGGATTGCCGGCCAGGAAGAACAGGTTGGACGCGGCCTTGGCGGCGAGCAGTCTCGGCAGGGCCGGCTTGCCCCCTGCCGGGTCGGGGCGCATGCAGTGTTCGGCGTAGCCGGTCATCAGCGCCAGCGTCGCCGCGAGCATCCCTTCGGCGCAGGGCGCCGGCGGCGCGTCGGGGTCGGCGTCGGTGGCCAGGAGTCGCAGGGCTGGGTCGTCGTGCCGGTTCATGTCGGGTCCTCGCGGCGAGGCGTTCGTCGACGCCTGGGTGGATGGGGTGGAAAGATAGTAATGCGAATAGGTCGCATTTGCAATAGAAACTTTCGAGTCCTCGAAGGACGGGCCCGGGCCTGCCAGTGCGCCGAGGCAGCGACGCTCGCCCGAGCGTGATCCATGTGCCGGTCGGTCCGGCAGTGCCAGGGGCACAGCCACCGATTGCGGCGCCTGCCGGGCGCCCGTACATTCGGCCTCGCCCCGTGCGCGAGTGCAGCCGCTTCGTCGGGATGGAGAATTTCGATGACCGATCCCGAGCCGGCCAGTCCCGCACAGGCGCACGCAGCGCCCGTACCGCACGCCACCCCGATCACCGCCCCGCCACCGCCGATCGACCTGCGCAGCGGCTCGTTGTTCGTGCTTGCCGTCGTTGCCAGCGTCTACATGCTGCACTGGGCCAAGGGCCTGTTCATCCCGCTCATGGTCGGGGTGACCTTGAGCGTCGCGCTGACGCCGGTCGTCGACTGGATGGAACGCTGGCGCCTGCCGCGCGTGCTCGGCGCAGGGCTGTTGCTGTTCGGCGCGCTCGGCGCATCGGTCTATGCAGCGTACGCGCTCGCCGACGATGCAGCCGCGCTGATCGAAACCCTGCCCGAGGCGGCGCAGAAGGTGCGCGACCAGATGCAGGCCCAGCCGGGTGACCCGCAGGGCACGATCCAGAAGGTCAAGAAGGCTGCCGAAGGCATCGAGCGCGTTGCCGCGGCGCGCCACGCCGCCTCGGCGCCGGCGCCGGACAGCGGCGTGACGCGGGTCCAGATCGAGAAGCCCGACTTCAGCCTGAGCGACTATCTCTGGACCGGCACGCTCGGCCTGGCCGGGGCAGTCGGGCAGACGATTGCGGTCACCTTCATCGCCTACTTCCTGCTCGTTTCGGGCAAGACCTTCCGGCGCAAGATGGTGCGCATCGCCGGGCCGACCTTCACCCGCAGGCGCATCACCGTGCAGGCGCTCGACGAGATCACGGCGCAGATCCAGCGCTACCTGCTGGTGCAGTTGTTCACGAGCCTGGTCGTCGGCGTCGCGAGCTGGCTCGCCTTCCTGTGGCTCGGCCTCAACCATGCCGCGGTGTGGGGCATCGTGGCCGGCGTGCTCGACCTGATCCCCTACATCGGCCTCGTCGTCGTCTGCGGCGCGACCGCGCTGGTCGGCTTCATGCAGTTCAACAGCATCGAGATGGCGCTGCTGATCAGCGGCGCCTCGGCCGTGATCCACGCCATCGAGTCCTACCTGCTCACGCCCTGGCTGACGAGCCAGGCCAGCCGCCTGAACCCGGTCGCGGTTTTCATCGGCGTGCTCTCCTGGGGCTGGCTGTGGGGGATCTGGGGCCTGCTGCTCGGGGTGCCGATCCTGATGGTCGTGAAGGCCGTCTGCGACCGCGTCGACGACCTCAAGCCGATCGGCGAATTGCTCGGGACCTGACCGCTCCCCCCCGACCCCCCCCTCTCCCTTGTTGCCCCCCCCCCCCCCCCCTTTTGCCCCCCCCCTTTCTCTCCCTTCAACCCCCCCCCCCCCCCGCCCTTCCTTTTTCCTTCTCTCTCTTCCCCCCCCCCCCCCCCCCCCCCCCCCCCCCCCCCCCCCCCCCGGCCCCCCCCCCCCCCCCCCCCCCCCCCCCCCCGCCCCCACCCCCCCCCCCCCCCCCCCCCCCCCCCCCCCCCCGCCCCCCGCCCCCCCCCCCCCCCCCGGCCCCCCCCCGGGGCCCCCCCCCCCCGGGGGCCCCCCCCCCCCCCCCCCGGGCCCCCCGGCCCCCCCGCCGGCCGCCCGCCGCCGCGGGGGGCCCGGGCGCGCCGCCCGGCGCCCCCGGCCCCCCCCCCCCCCCCGCCCCCGGCCCCCCCCCCCCCGCCCCCGCGGGCAACCCCCCCCCCCCCCCCCCCGCCCCGCGGGGCCCCCCCCCCGGCCCCCCCCCCCCCCCCCCCCCCCCCCCCCCCCCCCCCCCCCCCCCCCGGCGGGGGGGGGGCCCCCACCCCCCCCCCCCCCCGGGTGCCCGGGCCCCCCGGCCCCGGGCCCCCCCCCCCCCCCCCCCCCCCCCCCCCCCTGCGGGTTCCCGCGGACACCCCTCCTTCCGGCCCCCCCCCCCCGCCGCCCCCCCCGCCCCCCCCCCCCCCCCCCCCCCCCCCCGGGCGCCGGGGGGGGCCGGCCGGGGGGGGGGCCGGGGGCCCCCCCCGGGGGCCGGGCCCCCCGCCCCCCCCCCCCCCCCCCCCCCCCCCCCCCTCCCCCCCCCCCCCCCCCCCCCCGGCCGCCCCCCCCACCCCCGGGGCCGCCCCCCGGGCCCGGGGGCCTCCCCGCCCCGGGGGCCCCCCCCCCCCCCGTCCCTTTCTTCCCCCTCCGGCCGGCGGGGCCCCCCCGGGGGGCCCGGGGGGGGCCCCCCCCGCCCCCCCCCCCCCCCGGCGCCGCCCCCCCCCCCCCCCCCCCCCCGGGGCCCCCGGCCCCGCCCCCCGGCCGGCGCGGGGCCCCCCCCCGGCCCCCCCCCCCCCCCCCCCCCCCCCCCCGGCCCCCCCCGGCCGGCCGGGCCCCCGGGGGCCCCCGGGGCCCCCCGGGGGGGCCCCCCGCCCCCCGGCCGGGGCCCCGCGGCCCCCCCCCCCCCCCCCCCCCCCCCCCCCCCCCCCCCCCCCCCCCGGGGCCCCCCCCCCCCCCGGGGGGGCGGGGCCCGCCCGCGGCCGCCCCCCCCCCGCCGGCCCCCCCCCCCCCCCCCCCCCCCCCCCCCCCCCCCCCCCCGGCCCCCCCGGCCGGGCCCGGGGCCGCCCCCCCCCGGCGCGGCCCCCCCCCGGGGGCCCCCCCCCCCCCCCCCCCCCCCCCCCCCCGCCCCCCCCCCGCCCCCGGCCCCCCCGGGCCGGGGGCCGGGGGGCCCCCCCCCCCCCCCCCGCCCCCCCCCCCCCCCCCCGCGCCCCGGGGCCCCCCCCCCCCCCCCCCCCCCCCCCCCCCCCCGGGCCCCCCCCCCCCCCCCCCCCCGGGCCCCGCCCCGGGGGGGGGGGGCCGGCGCCCCGGCCGCCGGCGCGGCCCCGGCCGGGGGGGGCGGCGCCCCCCCCCCCGGCCCCCGGGGGGGGGGGGCGGGGCGGGGCCCGGGCCCCCCGGGGGCCCCGGGGGCCCCGGGGGGCGGGGGGGCCCCCCGGCCCCCCCGGGGGGCGCCCCCCCCGGCCCCCCGGGCCCCGGGCCCCCCCCCCCCCCGCCCGGGCCCCCCCCCCCCCCCCCCCGCCGGGCGCCGGGCCCCCCCCCCCCCCCCCCCCCCCCCCCCCCCCCCCCCCCCGCCCCCCCCCCCCCCCCCCCCCCCCCCCCCCCCCCCCCCCCCCCCCCCCCCCCCCCCCCCCCCCCCCCCCCCGCCCCCCCCCCCCCCCCCCCCCCCCCCCCCCCCCCCCCCCCGGCGCCCCCCCCGCCCGGGGCCGGGCGCGGCCCCCGGCCCCCCCCGCCCCCCCCCCCCCCCCCCCCCCCCCCCCCCCCCCCCCCCCGCCCCCCCCCCCCCCCCGGGGGGCCCCCCCGGCCCCCCCCCCCCCCCCCCCCCCCCCCCCCCCCCCCCTCTTCCCTCCCCTCCGGCCCGGGGGGCCCCCCGGGGCCCCCCGCCGCCCCCCCCCCCCCCCCCCCCCCCCCCCCCCCCCGGCCCCCCCCCCCCCGCCCCCCCCCCCCCCCCCCCCCCCCCCCCCCCCCCCCCCCCGCCGCGGGCGCCCCCCCCCCCCCCCCCCCCCCCCGCCCCCCCCCCCCGGGCCCCCCCCCGGGGCCCGGGCCGGGCCGGCCCCCCGGCCCCGGCCGCCGGGCCCCCCCCCCCCCCCCCCCCCCCCCCCCCCCCCGCCCCCCCCCCCCCGGCCCCCCCCCCCCCCCCCCCCCCCCCCCCCCCCCCCCCCGGGGGGCGGGGCCCCGCCCGGCCCCCGGCCCGCCCCCCCCCCGGGGCGCCCCCCCCCCCCCGGGGCCCCCCCCCCCCCCCCCCCCCGGGGCCCCCCCCCGCCCCCCCCCCCCCCCGGCGGGCCCCCGGGGGGCCCCCCCCCCCCCCCCCCCCCCCCCCCCCCCCCGCCCCCCCCGCGCCCCCCCCCGGGGGCGGCGGGGGGCGCCGGCCCCCGGGCCCCCGGCCCCCCGGGCCCCGGGGGGCCCCCGGCGCCCCCCCGGGCCCGGGGCCCCCGGGCCCCCGGCCCCCCCGCCCCCCCCGCCCCCCCGCCCCCCCCCCCCCCCCCCCCCCGCGGGCCGCCGCCGGGGGCCGGCGGGCCCCCCCCCCCGGGGCCCCCCCCCCCCCCCCCCCCCCCCCCCCCCCCCGCCGCCGGGGGCCCCCCCCCCCCCCCCCCCCCCCCCCGGGGCCGGGGGGCGCGGGGGGCCCCCCCCCCCCCCCCCCCCCCCCCCCCCCCCCCCCCCGGCGGGGGGGGGGGCCGGGGGGGGCGGCGGGCCCGCGCCCCCGCCCCCCCCCCCCCCCCCCCCGCCCCGCCCCCGGCGCGCCCCCCCCCCCCGCGCCCCCCCCCGGGGCGGGGGCCCCCGCGCCCGCGCGCCCCGGCCCCCCCCCCGCGCCCCCGCCCCCCCCGCGCCGGCCGGCGCCCCCCCCCCCCCCCCCCCCCCCCCCCCCCCCCCCCCCCCCCCCCCGCCCCCCCCCCCCCCCCCCCGCCCGCGCCGGCCGCCGCGGCCGCCGGCGGGCCCCCCCCCCCCCCCGGCCGGGCCCCCCCCCCCCGCCGCCGCCCCCCCCCGCCCGGCCCCCCCCGCGCCCCGGCCCCGGCCCCCCCCCGCGCCCCGCCCCGCCGGCCCGGCGCGCCCCCCCCCCCCCCCCGCCCCCCCGCCGCCCGCCCCCCCGCGCCCCCCGCCCGCCCCGCCCCGCCCCCCCCCCCCCCCGGGCCCGGCCGCCCCGCGCCCCCCCCCCCCCCCCCGCCCGCCCCCCCCCCCCCCCCCCCCCCGGGGCCCCCGATTTTCCAGTGTCACTACAGCGGCCCGCACACCGCGGCCGTCGCCGCGAGTTCCTCGAAAAGCGCCATCGATGCCCGCCCCGAGACCGAATAGGGGTCGAGCGCCGCGGTCTCAGAGTACTTGAGCAGCAGGGCCGGGTTCAGGCTCGCGAGGTTGACCTGCCCCATGGACCAGCCCGCAAAGCGGCGCTCGCCGATCTCCTCGTAGACCAGCAATTCGACATCACTGTGCCGGGGATCGGTGACGATGCGGTTGTAGAGCCCGTTCACGGCCGCGCGGCCGCCCTCGAGCACCTGCATGAACAGGCTGCCCGAGCAGCACAGCAGGCCGGTCACGCCGAGCTCGGCGTTGTGGCGCTGCGACTGGCGCACGATCGCGGCGAGCGCGTCGCCATCGACCGACGGTGCAACCCGGCTGGCGTAGAGAAGTCGAACGAGCATGGTGGCAGCCCTCAGGTTTTCTTGCTCAGCAAGGACAGGAATTCGCGCCGCAGGCTGGCGTCCTTCAGGAACGCGCCGCGCATCACGCTGTTGGTCATCATCGACTCGTCGTCCTTGACGCCGCGCCAGTGCATGCAGAAGTGATCCGCCTCCATCACGATCGCGAGGCCGTCGGGCTTGACGCGCATCTGCAGCTCGTTGGCGAGCATCATCACCGCTTCTTCCTGGATCTGCGGCCGGCTCATGATCCAGTCGCAGATGCGAGCGTACTTCGACAGGCCGATCAGGTTGGAGTGCTCGTTGGGCAGCAGCCCGATCCAGACCCGGCCGAGGATCGGGCACAGGTGGTGCGAGCAGGCGCTGCGGACCTTGATCGGGCCCACGATCATCAGCTCGTTCAGGCGCGACGCGTTCGGGAACTCGGTCACGCTGGGCATCGCCACGTAGCGCCCGCGGAAGACCTCGGTCAGGAACATCTTGGCCACGCGCTTGGCGGTGTCGTTGGTGTTGTGGTCGCTCTCGGTGTCGATCACCAGCGCCTCGAGCACGCCCTGCATGCGCGCCTCGACCTCGGCCCTGAGCTCGTCCATCTCGCCGTCGCGGATGAAGGCGGCGATGTTGTCGTTGGCGTGGTGCCGGCAGCCGGCGCCGACGAGGCGGTAGCGGATGCGCTCCGACGCCGGCAGGCGCGCAAGCTCGGCTTCGCTGCGCTTGCCGTCGGCGGGCGGCGGGTCAGTGATCTGGGCAGGCATGGGCCACCTCGTGAATCGGCACAGGTGCAAAGGGTAACCCAGTGCGGGTGCCCTCGCGCTGCGCAGGGCCGGCCCGGCGCGGTGGCCCTAGACTCGTTGTCATGTCCGACGCGCCCCCTGCCGCCGAAGCCAGATCGCTGCGGCTGGCCGAACTGCTGCTGCTGACTGCGCAAGCCCTGCAGGCGGTCGAGGCCGGCCGCTCGCTCGATGCGGTGCTGGCGGGCGTTGCGCCGGCCGCGCGGCCAGGCGTGCAGGCGCTCGCCTTCCACGTGTTGCGCTGGCTCGGCAGCGCACGCGCGCTGCGCAGGCGGCTCGTTGCCCGCCCCCCGCCAGCGCAGCTCGACGCGCTGCTGACCTGTGCGCTGGCGCTGCTCTGGCCCGCCGGGACGCCGCCGTATCGCGAGCACACCCTCGTCGATCAGGCCGTGCGCGCGGCGCGCGGCGCGGGCCTTGCCAGTGCCCTCGTCAACGCCGTGCTGCGCCGCTTCGTGCGCGAGCGCGACGCACTCGTCGCCGCGCTCCAGGGCGACGAGCTCGCGCAGTGGAATCACCCGCCGTGGTGGATTGCGCGCCTGCGCACCGACTGGCCGCAGGACTGGCAGGCCGTGCTCGCGGCCGACAACGCGCACCCGCCGTTGACGCTGCGCGTCAATGTGCGCCGCACGAGCACCGCGGCCTATGCGGCGCGGCTGGCTGCCGAAGGCGTGGCGGCGCAGGTCGTCGGCCCGTCGGCGGTGGCGCTGACCCAACCGGTGCCGGTGGCGCGCATTCCCGGCTTCGCGCAGGGCGAGGTGTCGGTGCAGGACGCTGCGGCCCAGCTCGCCGCGCCGCTGCTGCTCGGCGCGCCGGGCCGCCTCGGGCCCGGCGCGCGCGTGCTCGATGCCTGCGCTGCGCCGGGCGGCAAGACGGCGCACCTGCTCGAGCTTGCCGATCTCGACCTGCTGGCCCTCGATCGCGATCCGCAGCGCCTGCCACGCGTGCACGAGACGCTGGCCCGGCTTGGCCTCGCCGCCCGGATCGTCGCCGGCGACGCGGGGGAGCCGGCGGCCTGGTGGGACGGCCTGCCTTTCGACGCCATCCTGCTCGACGCGCCGTGCAGCGCATCGGGCATCGTGCGCCGCCATCCGGACGTGCGCTGGCTGCGCCGCGCGCGCGACATCGATGCCCTCGCGCAGGCGCAGTCGCGCCTGCTCGACGCGCTGTGGCCGCTGCTCGCGCCCGGCGGGCGGCTGTTGTATTGCACCTGCAGCGTTTTCAAGGCCGAGGGCGAAGGCCGGATCGACGCTTTTTTGCAACGTCACGGCCCTGAGGCTGACGTGTGCCGCCTCGGCGCTCCGGGGCATCTGCTACCGCTGGCCGACAATTCAGAGGTCGGGGCCGACGTGCCAGCCGGGGCGCCGGCGCACGACGGATTCTTCTACGCGCTGCTCGAGAAAAGGGGCACCCGCTGAACCGCAATGCAGACGTCGTCTCGGCCGCGCCCGTTGCCAGCGCGCGCGGCGGCCCTGCGCGCTGGCTTGCGTGGGGCCTGGCGCTGCTCGCGCTGGCCGCAGCGCTCGCCGCCTGGCCGCGCGCGGCGCGCGCCGAGTCGGTGGAATTGACGACCTTCGCCGTTGCGCGCAGCGAAGAAGGCGTACTGCTCAGCTTCAATGCCAATTTCGAGTTGCCGCGCAGCGTCGAGGACGCGCTCGTGCGCGGCGTGCCGCTGTACTTCGAGGCCCAGGCCAACCTGCTGCAGTCGCGCTGGTACTGGCGCGACAAGCGTGTCGCGAGCGCGGTGCGGACCTGGCGCGTGACCTACCAGCCGCTGACGCGCATGTACCGCGTCGGCAGCGGCGGGCTGTACCAGAACTTCGAGACCCTGGCCGAGGCGCTCGACGTGCTGCGCCGCGCCTCGCGCTGGAAGATCGCCGATCCGGCGCAACTCGAGGAGGACACTGGCTACTACGTCGAGTTCAGCTTCCGCCTCGACACCAGCCAGTTGCCGCGGCCGATGCAGATCGGCATCGGCGGCGAGGCGTCGTGGGCGCTGTCGGCCGAACGCAGCGTGCCGCTGAATTGACGCTGAGCGCCCCGCGCCTCCTGCCGCCGCGCGCGCCACCATGACCAAGGCCAATCGCTGGGGCTGGATCGCCGCGCTCGTGGCGCTCACCGCGGCCGGGCTGGTGCTGTTCTTCCTGCTCTCGATCGCCACCGGCAACCGGGCCGCGTACGAGACCTACTACGTCTGGCTGTTCTGGGTCAACGCCGTGGTCGCCGTGCTGCTGCTGCTGGTCATCGTCGCCGCCGTCGTGCGCCTGCAGCAGCGCGTGCGCGGCGGCATCTTCGGCAGCCGGCTGCTGTTGCGGCTGGTGGCGATCTTCGCCTTCGTCGGCATCGTCCCCGGGGTGCTGATCTACACCGTGTCGTACCAGTTCGTCGCGCGCAGCATCGAGAGCTGGTTCGACGTCAAGGTCGAGGGCGCGCTCGACGCCGGCCTCGCGCTCGGCCGCGACACGATCGAGGCCCAGGTCAGGGAGGTCGCGGCCAAGACCCAGCTCGCCGCCGAGCGCCTGGGCGAGGAGCGCGGCGACATCCAGCCGCTGGCGCTGGAGCGCTTGCGCGAGCAGCTCGCGGCGCGCGAGGTGGCAATCGTCGGCGCCCAGGGCAACGTGCTCGTCGCCGCCGGCAGCGCGAGCCCGGCGCTGACGCCCGACCGGCCCACGCCGGCGCTGCTGCGCCAGGCACGCAGCGCACCGGTGGCGAGCCAGCTCGAGGGGCTCGACGAGGAAGCGCAGGCCGGCGCGGCGCGCGTGCGCGCGCTGGCGCTGATCCCGAGCGCGAGCTTCGCGCTCGGATCGCAGGACCGCTTCCTGCTCGTCACGCACCTGCTCCCGCGCGGGCTGGCCGCGAACGCGCTCGCGGTGCAGGCGGCGTACCGCGAGTACCAGCAGCGCGCGCTGGCGCGCGACGGGCTGCGCCGGATGTACATCGGCACGCTCACGCTGGCGCTGATCCTGGCCGTGTTCGGCGCGCTGCTGCTCGCCGGCGCCTTCGGCAACCAGTTGGCGCAACCGCTGCTGCTGCTCGCCGAGGGCATGCGCCAGGTGGCGCAGGGCGACCTCACCGAGAAGCCGGTGTTCGCCTCGCGCGACGAGCTCGGCGGCCTGACGCGCTCGTTCGCCGACATGACGCGCCAGCTCGCCGAGGCGCGCGCGCTGGTGCAGCGCAGCGTGGCCCAGGTCGAGGGTGCGCGCGCCAACCTGCAGACCATCCTCGACAACCTGACCGCGGGCGTGATCGTGTTCGACCGCCACGAGTGCATCGAGACCGTCAACCCGGGCGCGACGCGCATCCTGCGCCTGCCGCTGTCGGCCTACTGCGGGCGCCGGCTCGACGAGGTGCCCGGGCTCGAGCACTTTGCGCGCGAGGTCGCGTCGCGCTTCGACGCCCAGGCGGCGAGCCGCGAGCCGGGCGAGCGCAACCAGTGGCAGGACGCCTTCGAGCTGCAGACCGCCCCCGAGCGCGACAAGCTGACGCTGCTCGTGCGCGGCGCCGACATGCCGCAGGATGCGCGGCTGATGGTCTTCGACGACATCACCGAAGTCGTCTCGGCGCAGCGCGCCGAGGCCTGGAGCGAGGTTGCGCGCCGCCTCGCGCACGAGATCAAGAACCCGCTCACGCCGATCCAGCTCTCGGCCGAGCGCATCGAGCATCGCCTCGCCGAGAAGCTCGACGCCGCCGACCAGGCCATGCTCGCGCGCTCGGTCGGAACGATCGTGGCCCAGGTGCAGGCGATGAAGCAGCTCGTCAACGAGTTTCGCGACTACGCGCGCCTGCCTGCCGCGCAGTTGAAGCCGCTCGACCTGAACGCCCTTGCCGCCGAGGTGCTCGCGCTCTACGCCACCGCGCAGGAAGCGGGGCATCTCGTGGCCGACTGCGCACCCGACCTCCCGCTCATCGTCGGCGACGCGACCCAGTTGCGCCAGGTGATCCACAACCTGCTCCAGAACGCGCTCGACGCGGTAGCCGACCAGAGCGACGGCCGCGTGCTGCTGCGCACCGAGGCCGCGCGCAACGAGCGCGGCGAGCTGCGCGCGGTGCGCCTGGTCGTGATCGACAACGGCCCCGGCTTCAGCGACAAGGTCTTGAAGCGCGCGTTCGAGCCCTACGTCACGACCAAGAGCAAGGGCACCGGCCTCGGCCTGGCGGTGGTCAAGAAGATCGCCGACGAGCACGGTGCGCGCATCCGCATTGCCAACCTCGGGGCAAAGGGCGGCGAAGGCGCAGCCACCGGCGCGGCGCGCGGCGCGCAAGTTTCGTTATCATTTTCAAACTTCCCCCCGCTCGAACGCCCCGCCGTTGCCGCGGCGGCCGACACTGCGCGGGCGCATTGAGCACCCATGGCCACGATACTTGTAGTTGACGACGAACTCGGCATCCGGGCCCTGTTGTCGGAAATCCTGACCGATGAAGGCCACAGCGTCGAGCTGGCCGAAAACGCAGCGCAGGCACGCGCCTGCCGCGAGAGCGCGCGGCCCGACCTGGTGCTGCTCGACATCTGGATGCCCGACGTGGACGGCATCACGCTGCTCAAGGAATGGGCCTCGACCGCGCAGCTCACGATGCCGGTGGTGATGATGTCGGGCCACGGAACGATCGACACCGCCGTCGAGGCGATCAAGTTCGGCGCCATGGCCTTCCTCGAGAAGCCGATCACGCTGCAAAAGCTGCTGCGCGCAGTCGAGCAGGCGCTCGCCAAGCCGCCGCCGCGCGCCGCCCTCGCGCACGGCGCGGCACGCGGCGCCGAGCCGGCGCAGGCCGGCGACGGCGGGCAACATGCGAACGCCGCGGCCCAGGCCGGCCTGCCGGCGGCCGGGCCGCTCGCGGAGCAGATGTTCGGCCTCGACCGCCCGCTGCGCGAGGCGCGCGACGCATTCGAGAAAAGCTACTTCGAATTCCACCTCGCCCAGGAAAACGGCAGCATGACCCGCGTGGCCGAGAAGACCGGCCTCGAGCGCACGCACCTGTACCGCAAGCTGAAGCAGCTCGGCGTCGACCTGACGCGCAACAAGCGGCAGTAAGGCGGGCGGGGCGCGGCCCGTATAATTTCGCGCTTGGCCTGGTAGCTCAGTTGGTAGAGCAGCGGATTGAAAATCCGCGTGTCGGTGGTTCGATTCCGCCCCAGGCCACCAGTCAAATCAACGGCTTGCATGTGTTCACGCACTGCAAGCCGTTGTGCTTTGTGTAGTTCCTGTGTAATTGCGTCAGGAATTGCACGCCTGCTGCCTCCCTTCAGATTCCCGCATCAGCGTCTTGAAGATGTCGCTGACCGCGGTTGAGCGACTCGGAGGCTGGCCAAGTTGGCGAGCAGCGAAGGGTGTCTTCAGACTGGGTGCGGGCGTTCAACCCGAGAGGGTGGGTGCCCGCAAACGACCCTGTGCGGTCGCTCGCGCCGCGGCCGTGAAGCCGCCGTCCCGGGGCGGCGCAGGATCGCTACACTGCCGCCCATGCATGCGCTGATCGAAACCCACCGCAACGAACTGCTGGCCCTGGCACGCAGGCGCGGCGTCACGGGTATACGGGTCTTCGGCTCGATGAGCCGTGGTGACGTCAACGACATGAGCGACGTTGATCTGCTGGTGACCCTGGCCCCGGGAACCAGCGCCCTGGCCTTGGGCGGCCTGCTGCTGGATGCACAGGAATTGCTCGGCCGCCGTGTGGATGTCGTCACCGAAGCGAGCTTGCACCCCGCACTGCGCGAGCGCGTGGTGGCAAGCGCCGTGCCGCTGTGAACCCGGGCGCCGAGGCCGACCGGGTGCTGCTGGCGCACATGCGCGACTGCCTGGACCGAATCCTTGAGTACACCAACGCTGAACGCTCTCGCTTCGACGCCTCGCGCTTGGTGCAAGACGCAGTGATCCGCAACCTGCAGACCTTGGCCGAGTCAAGCCAGCGTTTGTCGAGCGAGATCAAGGGCACCGAACCGCAGATCCCATGGCGGGAGCTCTCGGGATTCCGCAACGTGATCGTGCATGGCTATCTGGGCGTTGACCTTGGAGCGGTCTGGCTGGTCGTCGAGCAAGACTTGCCCGCGCTCTCCGCGGCGGTGAACCGCATGACCACGCACCTCGGCCCACACGGCTGATTCGAACGGCCGCTTGCCCTCTGACCGACCGGCCGCTGGTGGCCGGGAGTGTGAGTCTGGCTTCGCACCAGACAGCTGACGATCTTCCGCCGGATCAGATCTCTGTTTGCTCGGTGATCTCGAGGGCGTCATCGACCTCGATGCCGAGGTAGGTGATCCGGCCTTGCCCTTCGTTGAAGCGGCTGATCTTCGCGGGACGGCGATCCATCCATCCCCATTCGACCGCCTTGTTGAACAGCCCGGCGCGCTGATCGAATCCGAAAGCGGCTCGGTTGGCCGGCCGGCATCTCGAACGGGCCGGGCGTCAGGCCCGAGGGCATGCACTGGCGCACCTACGGGCGGCTCCTGGCACGACACGACGATTTCGTCGGCGTGCCCCTGGCCAGCGTCATGCGCGCCGCCAGCACGGTGCTGCACGGCTGCCCTTCTGGGCTCTGCCCCCAGGCCGGAAGTGCCCTGGTTCTGTGGGCTTGACCGCACCGTTGCCCGCCTTTGGGCGGCAAGGCAAGCCTCCCTGGGCGATACCATCGCTGCCAGTGCCCAGCGTCGCGAATCTCCCTCGACATCGACCCACCCACCATGCTCACAGGCGAACTCCGCAGCCAGGTCGATGCCATCTGGAACGCCTTCTGGTCCGGCGGCATTGCCAACCCGATCGAGGTGATCGAGCAGATCACCTACCTGCTGTTCCAGCGCCGGCTCGACGATCTGCACACGCTGGAAGAGAACAAGGCCATCCGCCTGGGCAAGCCCATCGAGCGCCGCGTCTACCCGCCGGGCGCCGACGCCAAGGGGCGCGATTACCAGGACCTGCGCTGGTCGCGCTTCAAGAACTTCGCGCCGGCCGAGATGTACACCGTGGTGGGCGAGCATGTGTTCCCCTTCATGCGCAGCCTGGGCGGCGACGGCAGCACCTTTGCGCACCACATGAAGGACGCCCGCTTCACCATCCCCACGCCCGCGCTGCTGGCCAAGGTGGTGGACATGATCGACCAGGTGCCGATGGACGACCGCGACACCAAGGGCGACCTCTACGAATACATGCTGGGCAAGATTGCCAGCGCCGGGCAGAACGGCCAGTTCCGCACGCCGCGCCACATCATCCGCTTGATGATCGAGATGACGGCGCCCACGCCGAAAGACGTGATGTGCGACCCGGCCGCGGGCACCTGCGGCTTCCTGGTGGTGGCGGGGGAGTACCTGCGCGACAAGCACCCCGAGATCTTTCGCGATGCCAGGCTGCGGGAACACTTTCACCACGGCATGTTCCACGGCTACGACTTCGACAACACCATGTTGCGCATCGGCAGCATGAACCTGGCGCTGCACGGGGTGGACAACCCCGACATCCGATACAAGGATTCGCTGGCGCAAGACCACGCCGACGACGAAGAGGCCTACACGCTGATCCACGCCAACCCGCCGTTTGCCGGTAGCCTGGACTACGAGAACACGGCCAAGGACCTGCTGGCCATCGTCAAGACCAAGAAGACCGAGCTGCTGTTCCTGGCGCTGTTCATCCGCCTGCTCAAGCCCGGCGGCCGGGCCGCGGTGATCGTGCCCGACGGCGTGCTGTTCGGCAGCAGCAAGGCGCACAAGGAACTGCGCCGCCTGATCGTCGACGACCACAAGCTCGACGCCGTGGTGTCGCTGCCCTCGGGCGTGTTCAAGCCCTACGCGGGCGTGTCCACCGCCATCCTGTTCTTCACCAAGACAAATTCCGGCGGCACCGACAGCGTGTGGTTCTACGACATGCGCGCCGACGGCTGGAGCCTGGACGACAAGCGCCAGCCGCTGCTGGCCGAGAACCTGCTTGGGCGTGAACCCGGCGATGGCCTTGAGCGAGGCCGAGCATGCGAAGAACAACCTGCCCGATGTGCTGGCGCGCTGGCGGCGGCGGGCCGGCGCCGAGCGGCAGCGCGCGCGCACCGACCAGAGCTTTTGCGTGCCGAAGGCGGAGATCGCGGGCAATGGGTATGACCTGTCGATCAACCGCTACAAGGAAGTGGTGCACGACGAGGTGGCGCACGATCCGCCGGCAGTGATCCTGGCGCGGCTGGCCGCGTTGGAGCAGACAATCCAGCAGGGCATGGCCGAACTGGAAACCATGCTGCAAGCGCGGGCTGAAGCCAGCGAACCCCGACCCTGAAGGAGCATGTGATGCTGAAGATTGTGGTGGACGTGCCCAGCCATTTCCTGGACGCGGCGCACAGCGCGCCTGAAGACTTCGCCCTCGAAGCCAAGCTGGCCATGGCGGCCAAGCTGTTCGAGATGAAGCGGCTCTCGTCCGGCATGGCAGCCAGCTTGATCGGCATGGACCGGGTGACGTTCCTGGCGCAATTGCAGCGCTTCGGGGTGCCGGTGATCGATCTGGCACCTGACGAAATTGCCGAGGATGTCAGCAATGCCTGAGGCCGGCGGCCGCAGCCTGGTGACCAACACCACGCCATTGATCGCCCTGACCGCAGCTACCGGTGGGCTGGACGTGCTGCGGTTCTTGTTCGAGCGGGTGGTGGTACCGCTGGAGGTGGCGCAGGAGCTTCGCATCGGCGGCCCCAAGGCCTTCGGCGTCGAAGTGTTCAGTACAGCGGCAGATTGGCTGGAGGTGCAAGCCCAGCCCGTGGCGTTGCAGCCCTTCCTGCAAAACTCATTGGACAAAGGCGAGGCGGCGGTGATCCAGACCGCACTGAACTTGCAGCTACCCCTGGTCTGCATCGACGAGACGGCCGGGCGGCGCATTTCGCGCCTTTGCAACCTGAGCCTGACAGGCTCCATCGGCATCCTGCTGAAGGCCCGCAACCAGGGCTTTGCAGTCGACATTCCACAGGCCTTGGACCGCATGCGCCGCCAGGGAATCTGGCTCAGTGATCAGGTGGTGGAATTTGCGCTGTCGCATTGAGGGTGAATCGAAGCCCTGTGGATCAGGCGGGGATGAGGCCGCTTCAGAGGAATGCTCAGTTGATCGGCCTCTGTCTGTTCCGCGTGGGTGACTTGGGCAGCAAGTTGAACCCGCGGTGTCACCTATGGAACGAGACGACGCCCGAACACCGGTCGCGCCGTGGCGATGGCGTCGGTTCTTCGCGCTGAGGAAGCATGGGTGACACCGGCCTGGTCCGACGACTTGGTCTAGGTCCGCGACGAAAGTCTCGCCAAGCAGAGATCAAACCGGGCGATATCTTGGTCGCCAGATCATGCCATGTTTCGAGAACGGCAAGGCTGCGCCAGCCTTGGCTGCCGTGCCAGTAGGCGGCTTCGGCTGAATTCTGCGTGTCGTCCAAGCCCGAATGACAAGGTGGACGCAGGATATCTTGCTCAGTTCTTCAAGACGCCCAGCTATCGGCGAACGATTTCGAGTCTAGCGGCAGGCGCGAACATCAACAATCTCAAGAGCGAGCATCTTGACGACTTGCTGATTCCGCTCCCGCCCTTCCCCGAACAACGCCGCATCGCCGCCATCCTCGACCAAGCCGATGCGCTCAGAGCCAAGCGCCGGGAAGCCTTGGCGCAACTGGACAGCCTCACGCAGTCCATCTTTATCGAGATGTTTGGCGATCCGATAGCGAACCCTTTGGGCTGGGCACTTGTCGAAATCGGCGATTTTGCTGGACGCTTCAGGGCGGCCTCCAGGTAACCAGCGCTCGGAAGGAGTTGCCTCTCGAAGTCCCCTATCTTCGAGTTGCCAACGTCTATCGCGGACGTCTGCAGTTGGACGAAATCAAAACTATCCGGGCGACGCCAGCAGAGGTCAGCCGAACCATCCTTCGGGAAAACGACTTGCTGGTTGTCGAGGGGCATGGAAACCCCGATGAAATTGGACGGTCTGCGCTGTGGAACGGCTCGATTGCCCCATGCGTCCACCAGAACCACTTGATTCGCGCGCGCTTTGACACCAGCAAGGTTGTGCCTGTGTATGCCTGCGAATACTTGAACTCGCGCGGTGGTCGGCGACACCTATTGCGAGCCGGAAAATCGACTTCGGGCCTCAATACGATCAGCGTGTCGGAAGTGCGTGGTGCGCCGGTCGCGCTACCGCCCCTCTCACTCCAACAAACCTTCGCCACCCGCATCCAAGCCATCGAATCCCTCAAAGCCACCCACCGCGCCGCCCTGGCCCAGCTAGACGCCCTGTTCGCCTCGCTCCAGCACCGCGCCTTCGCCGGCCAGTTGTCAACAACTGGACAGCACCCGGCCGCGTTCGCAACAATCGCTCCATGCGTCCCATCCACGCCCTGAACCAGCACCGCGAAGCGATCCGGGCCATCGCCTTGCGCCACCGCGTGACGAATGTGCGGGTGTTCGGTTCAGTACTGCATGGCACCGACACCGAGGCCAGCGACCTCGATCTGCTGGTCGATCCCACCCCGGGCACGTCGCTGATGGACATTGCGCGCATCGATCTCGAGCTGGCGGCGCTGCTGCGCGTCAGCGTGGACGTGCTCACGCCCAAGGGGCTGCCCGAGAAGTTTCGCCAGCAGGTGGTGGCCGAGGCCCAGCCGGTATGAGTCCGGCTGCACGGCGCCACCGCGACCTGGCAGGGGGCCGATCACACCGAGCAGACCCAGACCTTCAGCGACGTCTCGACGTGTTGTCCGACACACCGCAAGAGGCAGCCAACCTGCGCGCTCGGGCCGAACTGGCGCGGGCGCTTGCGGCGCTGGTGGCCGCCAACGGCTGGACGCAGGCCGAGGCCGCGCGCCGGTGTGGCGTGACCCAACCGCGCATTATTGATCCGGCATTGATGAACTTGAATC
>NZ_JADJDO010000022.1 GCF_016702655.1 Ideonella sp. | reverse complement strand
GTGTTGCCGCCGTCGCCGGTGACCAGGAGCCGGTCCGCGGCGACGAGCCACCCGCCTCGCCCAGCCGCGTCGAAGCCGACCCCCGCCATCTGATTGCGCGCCCAGGCGAGCGGCCCCGGCACTGGGAGGGCCGGCGCAACCCAGGTACGCCCACCGTCGTCCGATACCCACAGTTCCACGACGATGTTGTCATGGTCTCGCCGATCGACGACCGCGACCGCGCGCGCTCCCGCGCTGCCGAGGAGCCGGATCTGATGAACGTCGAAGATCTCGCTCTGCCAGGGCGTCTTCGTCCAGGTCGCGCCGGCGTCGTCGGTGCGCCATAGCGCATCCTTGCCCGCGGCGATTCCATGGCGTCCATCGGCGGTGAAGGCGAGCGACGCTACGCCAACGATGGGCACGTTGTCGGAGGTCACGCCGCGCCACTGCGCGCCCGCGTCGACGGTTGTCGAAAGGAGTCCCCGCTTGCCGAGAACCGCCCAACCGAGCATCGGGCTCGTGAAATGGACCGCGCGAACTGCGGAACGCTCCTGCCACGTCGGGTCGCGCTGTGGCTTCAATTCGACTTCGGGGCCGTCGAAGGCCACGGGCTCGATGCGGCCCTGCGGCGACACGAGAATCAGCGAGTGCGGGAGGCTCGATTCTTCTTCACGGCCAGGAATCCACGACTCACCTGGGTTTGCGGGGAGCGACATCAGGATCATCGAGCCGTCCCGAAGCTGCGCCACCGGCCACACCCTGGCGCCGGGGATGATGATCGCCCGCTCGTCGCGGGTGACGAGTACCGGGCTCGCCTTGCCGCCCGGCAGCATGAGCAGGCCCAACGACCCCGCTCGCGAGACCCAGCCCCCGCAGTCCACTCCCGCCGCCGCGCGCAAGGGCTGCAGGTCGCCGTGCGCATCCAACCGGTGCAGCACGTTCTTGTCGACGCAGATGAGCGGCCTACCATCCAAATCGTTCACCGTGCTGTGGAGTTCCGCGTCATGCCCTTTCGGCACGATCCGTCGCAGGCTTCGACCGCTGCGCGTGTGGAACAGGCCCTCCTTCGCGCTGACCAGCACGTCATCGCCGAAGGTCTTGATCGAGTAGATCGTGCCGGTCGTCCCTGCGACCGGGAGGGCACGCACGCGCCCGCCGGGGTCGCGGCGATACAGGGCCTCTTCCACTTCGAAGTAGACCGAGCCGTCGTTCGTCGCCGCGAATCCGCGCCTGTACAGACGCTTCGCGCAATCGACCTGCCCGACGACGGGCTGGACCCTGTCCTTGCGATCGATGATGAAGAGCAGCCCGTCCGCATGGACGAGCGTGCGTCCGCCCGCCATGGCCTGGACGATCGTCTCTCCATCACCGCCTCTTGCATCGCCGCACGCGAGGCGAACGGCCGCTGAAACCCTTTGCAGTGTGCCGTCGTTCCGCAGGCGCAGCAGGCCGCGATCGGTGACCCAGAAGATGCGCCCGTCGTCGAGTTCGACGGGATACGAAACATTGCGCACATCGTCGGGCAGCTTGGCCCATGTCGTGCGGCCGCCGCGGTCCAGCAGCGCCATCGCCCGGGGCGGGGGCGGCGGGGAAAAGAGTCTGGACGGTGGGCTGCGGCGCCATGCCGGCTGGGCGCCGCGAACGGCGACGAAGCTCTGCGCACGCGCGCCCGTCGCGACGAGCGACGTTCGCCCGTCGCGGGCCATCAGGACGTGTCCGAAGATCCCCGACACGAGCACGGCATCGCCGCCGACGACTTCGAAATCGCTTGCGTCGGCGGGCAGTTCGCCGAGTCTTTCGATCCGGCCCTCCGGCGACAGGCGCAGCAGCCCCCGCTCGCCAGCAAGCAGCGCGCTCCCGTCCGGAAAGGAGAGGCGCCGCCGTCGCGCCGCACGATGAACAGCGCCATGCCGATCTGCTCGCAACCGGCAATGCGCTGGAGCCTGCGGTCGCCGTCGACCGCGAAGAGGCCTTGCTCCGCGGTCACCAGCACGCGGCCATTGCCGAGACGGACGGCGCCAGTGACACGCCCCGTCGGTACATCGGCCTCGAGCCTGCGCACTGTGCGTCCGTCGCCCGAAAGCCACAGCAGTCCCCAACCCGCCCCGCCCCAACGCACGAGCAAGAAGTCGCCCGACGCCTGCGCGAGAGTGGAAAAGGGGTCGCCGGGTGTGGAACGTCCGGAGGCGACGCACACCACGGGCTCGCCTGCGATCGGCCACCGGCCGAGGGCGATGTCCGGGTCCACTGCGACCGCCGTGCCCGAAGCGGCCAAGACGACGATGCCGACGACGATGGCGGCCGCAAGGCGGCACGCGTCCATGAGCATGGGCCGTCGCATGGATCAAGGCTCCCGCTGGAAGGTCACGACCCACTGGGGCCGGATGCGGCGTGCCGCCAGGATGAGCTGCTGCTGCAGATCCCTGCCGTCCGTCACGACGACCGCGACCGGGCCCGCCCATGTCGTCTCGAGGTCCCGTACCCACTCGGCCCCATGGGCGCCGCCCCCGGTCAAGGCCATGTGACCGAGCTGCACCGACAGCAGCGACACGACCAGGCGGTCGCCGTCGACGGTGATGCCGAAGTGGTGCCGCGCCGGCAGCAGGAGCCCGGTGTCCGCGGCCCGGACGCTCACCGAGCACTCGAGCACGGTCCACTCCGGTCCTTGTCCTTGAACGTGACGAGCCGGCCCTCCACCGGCCTCGCGAAGTACCACGGTGCGAGGACCTCGAAGCGATCGATCTGCGTCTTCGAACGTCGCAACTCCACGGTTGCGTTCGGCTCCTTGCCGTCCGCGGCCGTCCGCCAACGTCCGAGCAGGCGTGGGTCGATTCCCACCGTGGTGCCCTCGAGAGGGCTGAGCGTCACCGCCGTGCCGACGGGAAAGGTCCCGAATGCAGTCAGGAACGGCAGCAACAGTAGGAGCAGAAAGCGAAACATCAGAAGCACGGCCCGACCTGTCCAATGGTTCTTCGTTCTTGCAAGAGTGCCGCCGAGACCCGGTGTCGGTTGCCTGTGGCGGCGCCGTCCCGCACGGCGCCAACATGCCTTCATCAGCCCGCGCGAAACCCCGACACCGCGTTGGACGAATCATCCACGGCACTGAAGTGACCGCGCTTGAGCACGATCACCAAGACGCGCTTTCCTGCCCTCAAGAAGGGAGGTAACCAGGGTGGGCTAGCCTGCGTGCAGCAGCGTCGCGAAGAAGTGGCAGGTGCTGCCCGCCAGCACGAACAGATGCCACACGAAGTGCCCGTAGCGCAGCTTCTCGTCGAGCAGGAAGAACACCACGCCCACCGTGTAGGCCAGGCTGCCGCCCAGGAGCAGCAGCACGCCGTCGAAGGGCAGCCGCTGCAGCAGCGGCGCGGCGGCCAGCACCGCCAGCGCGCCGAGCGCGACGTACAGCGCGGTCGACCAGCGCGGGTTGCGCAGGCGGTTGCGCACCTTGGCCCACATGCCGGCCAGCGCCAGGCTCCAGATCAGCGCGAAGGGCGCCCAGCCGGTAGCGTCGCGAATCAGGCCGAGCGCGAAGGGCGTGTAGGTGCCGGCGATGAAGAGGTAGATCGCCGCATGGTCGAGGCGGTTGAACCAGTCCTTCGCCCGGCCTCGCGGCAGCCAGTGGTAAACGGCCGACGAGAAGTACAGCAGCATCATCGTCAGCGAGAAGATGCAGGCGCCGAGCAGAGAACTGCGGCTGCCCTGGCGCGACGTGAAGTCGACGAGCACCGGCAACGAAGCCACGGCCAGCAGGAAGCCGACGCCGTGGCTCAAGGCGTTGGCCACTTCCTCGCGCAGGCCCGGGGTGCGGATGTTCATGCGCATGGGAGCGTGTCCAACGCCTGGCGCCGGGCCGGCCCTGGTTCAGGGCCGGGGCGCGCCCAACCTGTGCGAGCGGTAGCCGAGCAGCAGGTCCTGGAGCCAGCGCGCCGACCGGGTGGTGGGTTCGAGGCAGCGCACCGGATGGTGGCGCAGGCCGATCGCGACGCGCCCGGTCCACCAGACGAGCCTGCCGGTGCCGGGAATCACGAACTCGCCGACATGACCACGGGGAATGGGTATCGGCGGCGCCGCGGAACTCAATTCGATGCCAACACGGCGGTCGGTAGTCGTCCCTCGAGGTTGAACCGGCATGTTGAGCTCCCGAAGTGATGCACCGATCGTGCTCGCGCTCGGGGCGCATCGCACCACCCCAATGAGGGGGTTCAGCCCACCCGATCACTGGGTGTGCGTGAGAGACCGTGAAATAGGTCCGGCTGGCGGGTGGAGCGCTCAACCGATTGGCTGCGCCACCCTCGGGATTGCCAGCCGCCCGGCACCCGTGGCAGCCTTCGGGGCCACGGATGCACGCGGCCTGTCAATGAGGGGAGAACGAACATGGCCAGCAAGAACACGATCTGCCTCTGGTACGACGGCACCGCGCTCGACGCGGCGCAGTTCTACGCCAAGACGTTTCCGGACAGCGCGGTGGGCGCGGTTCATCGCGCGCCCGGCGACTACCCTTCAGGCAAGGAGGGCGATGTGCTGACGGTGGAGTTCACCGTGCTGGGCATCCCTTGTCTCGGCCTGAACGGCGGCCCGGCGTTCAGGCACACCGAGGCGTTCTCGTTCCAGGTCGCGACCGACGACCAGGCGGAGACCGACCGCTTGTGGAACGCGATCGTCGGCAATGGCGGCCAGGAGAGCGCTTGCGGCTGGTGCAAGGACAAGTGGGGTCTGTCGTGGCAGATCACGCCGCGCGCACTCACTGCGGCGATCGCCGATCCCGATCGCGCGGCGGCCAAGCGCGCCTTCGAGGCGATGATGCAGATGGGGAGAATCGACATCGCTGCGATCGAAGCGGCCCGGCGCGGCTGACGCTCATCGCAAGAGTCACCCGCGTCACGACGCGCTTCGCAAGCGCGCGAGCAGCCCGGCCGTCGATGCATCCAGGCCCGCGGTGTCGCCCGACTCGAGGCGCGGCAGCAGGTCATTGCACAGCGCCTTGCCGAGTTCCACGCCCCACTGGTCGAAGCTGTTGATGCCCCACAGCGCGCCGCTCGTGAACACGCGGTGCTCGTACATCGCGATCAGCGCGCCCAGGCTGCGCGGCGTCAGGCGGTCGAGCACGAGCGTCGTGCTCGGGCGGTTGCCGGGGAAGCTGCGGTGCTGCGCCAGCGTCTGCGCGTCGATCTGCTGCGACGCGGTAGGCGCCTTCTCAGCCAGAGCCTGCGCCGCGCTCTTGCCCTGCATCAGCGCCTGCGCCTGTGCCAGGCCGTTGGCGAGCAGCATCTGGTGCTGGCGCTTCAGCAGCGCGCCCAGCGCCGCGTCGCGCCCCTCCAGGCGGTGCACGGGCCGGGCGACGAGGATGAATTCGACCGGTACCACATCGCTGCCCTGGTGCAGCATCTGGAAGTAGGCGTGCTGGCCGTTGGTGCCCGGCTCGCCCCACACGACCGGGCTGGTGCCGAAGGGCAAGGCCTCGCCGTCGACATCGACGCACTTGCCGTTGCTCTCCATCTCGAGTTGCTGCAGGTAGGCCGGCAGGCGCTTCAAGCCCTGGTGGTAGGGTGCGACATTGCGGCTCGCATAGCCGTGGAAGTTGCGGTACCAGACGTCGAGCAGGCCGAGCAGCATCGGCAGGTTGCGCTCGACGGGTTCTTGCGCGAAGTGCCGGTCCATTGCGTGCGCGCCGGCCAGCAGTTCGCGGAAGTTCTCGGCACCGATCGCGATCGCGATCGGCAGCCCGACCGCCGACCACATCGAGTAGCGCCCGCCCACCCAGTCCCAGAAGCCGAAGGTGATGGCAATGCCGAATGCGGCCGCGGCCTCGACGTTGGTGGTCGTCGCGACGAAGTGGCGCTGCACATCGGTGCCGCCGTTGGCGAGGAACCAGGCCTTGGCCGCCTGCGCGTTGGCCATCGTCTCCTGGGTCGTGAAGGTCTTGCTGGCGACGATGAACAGCGTCTCGGCCGGCCGCAACTGGCGCAGCACGGGCGCGATGTCGTGGCCGTCGACGTTGGCGACGAAGTGCATCGCGAGGCCGGATTGCGCAAACGCGTCCAGCGCCGGCACGGCCATCTGTGCACCGAGGTCGCTGCCGCCGATGCCGATGTTGACGACATGCCGGATGCCGCTCGCGGCACGGTCGCGCACGCGCTCGGCGAAGGCGAGCATTGCATCGAGCACTGCATGCACCTCGGCCGAGACCGCGTCGCCCACGACCGGCGGCGCGCGCAGCGCGGTGTGCAGCACCGCGCGGCCTTCGGTCAGGTTGATCGCGTCGCCGCGCAACATCGCGTCGCGGCGGCCCGCGACATCGCATTCGCGCGCCAGATCGGCGAGCCCCCGCAGGGTGTTCGAATCGACCAGGTTCTTGGACAGGTCGGCGAAGACCTCGGGCGCCTGCAGGCTCATCGCGTCGAAGCGCAATGGATCGGCGGCGAAGGCCTGGCGCAGGTCGAGCGAGCGGCCCGCGGACTCGAAGTGCGCCTGCAGCGCGGCCCAGGCCGCGGTGCGATCGCAGCGGAGGGAATTCATGATGCCTTCTCCTCGACGATTGATCAGGTCACGACATCCGGCACAGCGCGGCCGGTGTGATGTTGCAGGCGCGCCAGCTCGCGCGACAACGCGATCAGGTCGGCCAACTCCTGCTGCGTATCCTGCGCATGGTGCGCCGGGTCGGGCTCGAAGCGCTCGATGTAGACGCGCAGCGTCGCGCCCGATGTGCCGGTACCCGAAAGCCGGTAGACGATGCGCGAACCGTCTTCGAACACGATGCGCAGGCCCTGGTGGTCGGAGACGCTGCCGTCCACCGGATCGGTATAGCTGAAGTCGTCGGCGAGCGTCACCGTCCGGCCCGCGAGCACAACCCCGGGCAGCGACGCGAGCCTGGCCGAGAGTTCGGCCATCAGTGCGTTGGCGCCGTCGCCGGCGATCGCCTCGTAGTCGTGGCGCGTGTAGAAGTTGCGGCCATGGCGCGCCCAGTGCTGGCGCGCGATCTCCTGCACGCTCTCGCGCCGCACGGCGAGGATGGTCAGCCACAGCAGCACGGCCCAGATGCCGTCCTTCTCGCGCACGTGGTCGGAGCCGGTGCCGGCGCTCTCTTCGCCGCACAGCGTCACGCGGCCGGCGTCGAGCAGGTTGCCGAAGAACTTCCAGCCCGTCGGCGTCTCGTAGCACGGCACGCCGAGCGCGTCCGCGACGCGGTCGACGGCGCCGCTGGTCGGCATCGAGCGCGCCACGCCGACGATGCCGCCGCGGTAGGCGGGCGCGAGGTGGGCATTGGCCGCGAGCATCGCGAGCGAGTCCGACGGCGAGACGAAGATGCCGCGGCCGATGATCAGGTTGCGGTCGCCGTCGCCGTCCGACGCGGCGCCGAGGTCGGGCGCGTGGGCGGACATCATCAGGTCCAGCAATTCCTTGGCGTGGACGAGGTTCGGGTCGGGGTGGCCGCCGCCGAAGTCGGGCAGCGGCGTGCCGTTGCGCACCGTGCCCGGCGGCGCGCCGAGTTCGCGCTCGAAGATCGCATGCGCATAGGGCCCGGTCACGGCATGCATCGCGTCGAAGGCGAGCCGGAAGCCCGAGCCGAACAGGCCGCGCAGCGCGTCGAAGTCGAACAGCGAGCGCATCAGCTCGAGGTAGTCGGCCACCGGGTCGAAGACCTCGACCTGCATGTCGTCGACGCGCTGAGTGCCGATGCGGCCGAGATCGACGTCGGGCGTGTCGCTGATCCGGTACTCGGTGATGGCGAGCGTTCGGGCGTGGATCGCGTCGGTGATGCGCTCGCTCGCCGGTCCGCCGTTGGCGGCGTTGAACTTGATGCCGAAGTCGCCGTCCGGGCCGCCCTCGTTGTGGCTCGCCGACAGGATCAGCCCGCCGAAGGCGCGGTGCTTGCGGATCACGCACGAGGCCGCCGGCGTCGACAGGATCGCGCCCTGCCCCACCATGACCTTCGCGAAGCCGTTGGCGGCCGCGATCCGGATCACGAGTTGCGCCGCCTCGAGGTTGTAGTAGCGCCCGTCGCCGCCGAGCACCAGCGTGCAGGCGGCGAAGCCTTCTGCCGGCCGCACCGCGTCGAACACCGACTGCACGAAGTTGGCCAGGTAATGCGGGCGCGCGAACTCGGCCACCTTCTTGCGCAGGCCGCTGGTGCCGGGCTTCATGCCGGCGATAGGTGCGGTGGCGATTCTCAAGATGCCCATGCGGCGGCTCCGTTTCAGTCTGCCCGCCACGACACAGTGGCCGCAGTAGCCGCTCGTGCCAGGCAGGCGGGCATGCGCCACACCCTTCCTGGCGCACGCCTCCCTCGACTTCGAGGATACCGGCAGCGCCGGCAGGGGCGGCGCGATGCCGTCGAGCGCCGGCTCGACCGGTGCGCCTGCGCGTTCAGCGCTTCGGCGGCACAAACCCCGGAAACAACGCCTTCGCCTGCTCCGCCATCTGCTCCTGCATCTGCACGAACAGGTTCTTCGACTGCTCGAGGTAGTTGCCCATCAGGCCCTGCACCATCGGCGCCTGGCCGTTCATGAACTGGGCCCAGAGTTCGGGGCTGAAGCCCTTGGCGGGGTCGCCGAGGCGCGCCTGCAGTTCGGTGAAGGTCTGGATGTTCTTCTCGAGGTAGGAGCCCATCAACCCCTGCATCGCGTGGCCGTAGAAGCGGATCACCTGCGCGAGCATCGACGACGAGAACATCGGCACGCCGCCGCTCTCCTCCTCGAGGATGATCTGCAGCAGGATGCTGCGCGTCAGGTCTTCGCCGGTCTTCGCATCGCGCACGACGAAGTCCTGCCCTTCGAGGACCATCTTCTTCACGTCGACGAGCGTGATGTAGCTGCTCGTGCGGGTGTCGTAGAGGCGCCGGTTCGGATATTTCTTGAGGACGCGTTCGCCTTCTGTGGCGGTGGCTTCCGCCGCTGGCCTGGCAGCGGGCGGGGCGCGACGGGGCTGGGGCATGCGCGTGGACTCCGGGCTGATCGATGCCATGTGCAGTTGCACAACGAAAAAGATTCTAGAAGCCGGCACCGCGCGCGGCGCGGGGGGTTTACCCGTGCGGATCGCCTTCGCCCAACGGCATGAAGCGCGGCGCCGCAGACGCACTTACCGCACCCGAAGGCGCCACGGTATAGATGGCGCGCGCGGCGTTGTGCGGATGCGCCACCGCCTCGGCGATCGACAGCACCGGCGCGAAGCAGACATCGCTACCTTCGAGCAGTTCGCACCACGCAGCGCGCGGGCGGCTGGCGAAGAGTTCGGTCATTCGCGCCTTGAGCGCCGGCCACTGGCTGCGGTCGTATTGCGCGCCAGGGTTGACATCGCTCAAGCCGAGCCTGGCCAGCAACAGCGCATAGAACTGCGGCTCGAGCGCGCCGATCGTGATCTGCCCACCATCGGCGCAGGCGTACACCTCATAGAACGGCGAGTCGTGAAACGGGCTAGCCAGCAGCGGATTGTCGATCTGCCCCGCGGCGCGTATCCACTGCACGAGCGTGCCGAGCATCGCGATGATGTCGACGATCGCCGCATCGACGACTCGCCCGCGACCGCTCGTGCGCGCATCGACGAGCGCGCAGGCAATGCCGAAGGCGAGGCCGAGTGCGCCTGGCGCGTCGCCCACCACCGTCGGCGGCAGCACCGGCAACGCGCCGGGGCGGCCGGCGAGCGAGAGCAGGCCGGTGAGCGCGACGTAGTTGAGATCGTGTCCGGCGGCGCTCGCGAGCGGCCCGCTCTGGCCCCAGCCCGTCATGCGGCCGTAGACGAGGCGCGGGTTGCGCGCCGCGCAGTCGGCCGGCCCCAGACCCAGGCGCTCCATCACACCGGGGCGGTTGCCTTCGATCAACGCGTCGGCTTGCGCGACGAATTCGAGCGCCTGCGCCAGGCCGTCGGCCGATTTCAGGTCGAGCGCAACGACGCGCTTGCCCCTGCGCAGCGGGTTGTCGGCGCCGCCCGCGGTGAAGGCGGCGCTCACCGCATCGGGCTTCAGGCGCGCGATCACGGTCACCTCGGCCCCCATGTCGGCGAGCAGGCGCCCGGCGAGCGGCCCGGGGCCTATGCCTTCGAACTCGACCACGCGGATGCCTTGCAGCGCTGGGTTCATCGTCGATCGATCCTTGTGTCGAGGGCGGGCATCGCGCCAGCATAGCGCCGCGCGGGGTGCCGCTTAGACTGCGCGCATGACGACCGTCAAGAACGACACCCGCGCGCCGGCACCGGCGCGCAACATCGGGCCGCTCTCCGCGCTGCTGCCCTTCCTGCGCCCTTACCACGGCCGCATCGCGCTCGCCGGGTTGTTTCTCGTGCTCGCCGCGGTGGCCACGCTCGTGCTGCCGCTCGCGCTGCGCGTGCTGATCGACCAGGGGCTCGTCGCCGCCGATCCGGGCGAGCGGGTGATGGCGCTGCGCACGCACTTCTTCGAGCTCTTCGCGGTCGGCGCGGCGCTCGGCGTGTTCTCGGCGGCGCGCTTCTACATGGTGAGCTGGCTCGGCGAGCGCATCACGGCCGACCTGAGGAACGCCGTCTATGCGCACGTCGTTGCGCAAAGCCCCGAGTTCTTCGAGACCACGCAGACCGGCGAGGTGCTGTCGCGCCTGACGACCGACACCACGCTCGTGCAGACCGTCGTCGGCTCCAGCCTGTCGATGGGGCTGCGCAACACGGTGATGGGGTTGGGCGCAATGCTGATGCTCGTCGTCACCAATCCGGTCGTGATGACGCAGGTGCTCGCGATCCTCGTGCTCGTGGTGCTGCCGTCGCTGTACTTCGGCCGCCGCGTGCGCAGCCTGTCGCGCGCGAGCCAGGATCGGGTTGCCGACTCGAGCGCGATCGCGGCCGAGGTGCTGAACGCGATTCCGGTCGTGCAGGCCTACGCGCAGGAGGCGCGCGAGGCCAGGCGCTTCGACGCCTCGACCGAGAACGCCTTCGAGACCGCGGTGCGGCGCAGCCGGCTGCGCTCGGCGCTCGTGGCCTTCATCATCACGGCCACCTTCGGCGCGCTGCTGTGGGGGCTGTACCAGGGCACGCAGGCGGTGATCGAAGGCAAGATCAGCGCCGGCCACCTCGGCCAGACGGTCGTCTACGTGATCATCCTCGTCTCGTCGGTCGCGGTTCTGTCCGAGGTCTACGGCGACTTGCTGCGCGCAGCGGGCGCGACCGAGCGCCTGATGGAACTCCTCGCCGCGCATTCGACGATCGCGAGCCCTGCGCAGCCGGTGGCACTGCCGGCGGTGGCGGGCGGATCGTCGCTGCTCGTGGAGGGCGTGCGCTTTCACTACCCGTCGCGGCCGCAGCGCGCGGCGCTCGACGACGTGACGCTCGCCGTGCGGCCGGGCGAGACGGTGGCCATCGTCGGCCCGAGCGGAGCGGGCAAGAGCACCCTCTTCCAGTTGCTGCTGCGCTTCTACGACGCGCAGCAGGGCCGGATCGTCGTCGACGGCGTGCCGGTGCGCGACGCCGCGCTCGCCGACCTGCGCGGCCGCATCGGCATCGTGCCGCAGGATGCGGTGATCTTCTCGACGAGCGCGCTCGAGAACATCCGTTACGGCCGCCCCGACGCGAGCGAGGCCGAGGTAATCGCGGCGTCGAAGGCCGCGCACGCGCACGAGTTCATCGCGCTGCTGCCCGAGGGCTATGCGACCTTCCTCGGCGAGCGCGGCGTGCGCCTGTCGGGCGGGCAGCGCCAGCGCATCGCGATCGCGCGCGCGATGCTCAAGAACGCGCCGCTGCTGCTGCTCGACGAGGCGACGAGCGCGCTCGACGCCGAAAGCGAGCGCATGGTGCAGGACGCGCTCGAGTCGGCGATGCAGGGCCGCACCACGCTCGTGATCGCGCACCGCCTGGCCACGGTGCAGCGCGCCGACCGCATCGTCGTGCTCGACCACGGCCGCATCACCGAGAGCGGCACCCATGCCGAGCTCGTCGCGCGTGGCGGCTTGTACGCGAAGCTCGCCGCGATGCAGTTCAGCGAGGGCGGGCTGGCGCCGGAGTGAACTGACGACCCCAGGCTCACCGCATTGGCTGCGGCCGGCGCTCGACTGATGCCGCCGCACCAATGCGCTGGATCGGCGTGCATAATTCATGCGCATACCGGAGAGCTTGCACCATGCCGAGATTCGACAATGCACCCAAACGCCCGACCAACCTGAGCCTGAACGCCAAGGTGCTCGAAATGGCGCGCGACCTGGGCATGAACGTGTCGCAGACCGTCGATGCACTGCTCGCCGAGGAGGTTCGGCGGCGCTACTGGGAGCGCTGGAACGAACAGAACCGCGATGCGGTGGCGGCATACAACGAGCGCGTCGCGCGCGACGGCCTGCCGCTGGCCCGGTACAGGACGTTCGTGAAGGCCCGCTGAGCAATGGCGCGCTTTGATGTGTTTGCCAATCCCGTCGTTGCCGAGCGCAAGCAGATTCCCTATCTGCTCGACGTGCAGAACGACTACATCGACTCGATCGCGACGCGCGTCGTCGTGCCGCTGTGGCGCGAGGCCGAGTTCGGCCCCTGTGCGCGCAACCTGAACCCGGTCTTCGTCATCGCCTCGGACAAGGTCGTGCTCGACACTGCGGCACTCGCCGCGGTGCCGCGCACAGAATTGCGCAAGCCCCTGCTGAGCCTGCGCGAGGCGCGCACGGTGGTCCAGGAGGCGCTGGACACCTTGTTCGGCGCCTATTGACTCGCCGGCAACGGCACCCTGATCCACCCGCGCTACAGTCTGCGCATGAGCCTGCAATCGAGTCACGTTCCAGCCTGGCGACGCCTGCCGCGTTCGCTGCTGCTTGCCGCGCTGGCGCTGATGCTCGCGTGGGTGCTGGCGCCGCTGCGCGCTGCCGAGGTTGCCGATGCAACGCCGGCAGCGGCGTCCGCGCCGGCATCGGGCGCAGAGGTCTCCCCGGCCGAGGATCCGGCGACGTTGATGGTCTTCAACCGGCCGATCGTGCACTTCCACGCCGCCTTGCCCGGCCTGCCGCCCAGCGAGCGCGCACGGCGGGCACATGCGGAGATCATGCGCACGCTGCAACTCGGCGGGCCGGGCGCGGTCACGTCGACCACCACGCCGCAGGGCACGATGATCATGGTCGACGACGTCGGCATCTTCGTGCTGCTCAAGGGCGACCTCACGCGCACGCAGACGATCGACAGCATCGTGGGTGCGTTGCGCGCGGCCATCGCCGAGGGCCAGGAAGCACGCTCGTTCCAGGCCATGCTGCGCGCGAGCGGCTTCGCGCTGCTCGGCACGGTCGTGTTCGCGCTCGTGATCTGGGGGCTGGCGGGGATGCGTCGCTGGCTGCATGCCAGGGCGGTCAGCCTCGGCCACAGGTACAGCCAGCGCCTGGCCGTCGGCGGCAGGGCGCTGATCAGCGGCGAGCGCATCTTCGGCGTCGCCCGCGCCGTGACGACACTCGTCTACTACGCACTGGTGTTGATCGCTGCCGCCGAGTGGCTCGGTTTCGTGCTGCGACGCTTTCCGTACACGCGGCGCTGGGGCGAGGAGCTCAACGATACCGGCATCGAGTTCGGCAGCAAGATCGCCGCGGCTGTCGCCGACTCGCTGCCCGGCCTGGCAGTGGCGATCGCGATCTTCCTGATCGCACGCGGCGTGCTCGGCCTGGCGAGACCCTTCTTCACTCAGGTGGAGAGTGGCCAGCTGAGCCTGTCATGGATCGACCGCTACACCGTGCGCGCGACGCGCGGCCTGGTGCACATCGGCGTCTGGCTGTTCGCGCTCGCGATGGCCTACCCCTATCTGCCGGGATCGGACACCGAGGCCTTCAAGGGCATCACCGTGCTGCTCGGCGTGATGCTGTCGCTCGGATCGTCCAACTTCGTCGGCCAGGCGATGAGCGGGCTGATCCTGACCTACAGCCGCACGCTGCACGTCGGAGAGTACGTGCGCATCGCCGAGGTCGAGGGCACGGTGACCGAGATGGGCACCTTCGCGACGCGCATCCGCACCGGCCTCGGCGAGGAGCTGACGCTGCCCAACACGCTCATCGTCGGCGCGGTGACCAAGAACTACTCGCGCACCGTCAAGAGCGAGGGCTACATCGTCGACACGGTCCTGACGATCGGCTACGACACGCCGTGGCGCCAGGTGCACGCGATGATGATCGAGGCCGCCAGGCGCACCGAGGGCATCCTGCCGACGCCCGCGCCGCACGTGTTCCAGACCGCGCTGTCGGACTTCTACGTCGAGTACCGCCTCGTCGCGCAGGCCGTCGCGAGCGCGCCGCGCCCGCGCGCCCAGGTGCTCACCGACCTGCACACCCACCTGCAGGACGTGTTCAACGAGAACGGCGTGCAGATCATGTCGCCGCACTACCTGGGCGACCCCGGCCAGGCCAAGATCGTGCTGCCCGAGCACTGGAACCCGCCCCTCGCCGGCAAGCGCTGACGCGCCACCACCCCATTTGCCCGCCATGCCCGACGACAACCACGCCCGCCCGGTGCGCTCGCAGTACGAAGACTTCCTGCGCCATGTCGCCGGCACCGGCGTGTCCAAGGCCGACCGCACCGGCACCGGCACGACGAGCGTGTTCGGCTACCAGATGCGATTCGACCTGAGCGACGGCTTCCCGCTCGTGACGACGAAGAAGGTCCACTTCCGCTCGATCGCGCTCGAACTCTTGTGGTTCCTGCGCGGCGACGGCAACGCGCGCTGGCTGCAGGAGCGCGGCGTGACGATCTGGGACGAGTGGGCGCGCGCCGACGGCGATCTCGGACCCGTCTACGGCGTGCAGTGGCGCAGTTGGCCGACGCCCGACGGCGGGCACGTCGACCAGATCGCCGAAGTTGTCAAGGCACTCAGGACGAATCCCGACTCGCGGCGCATCGTCGTCAGCGCGTGGAACGTCGCCGAGCTGTCGAAGATGGCGCTGCTGCCCTGCCATGCGTTCTTCCAGTTCTACGTCGCCGGAGGCAGGCTCTCCTGCCAGCTCTACCAGCGCAGCGCCGACATCTTCCTCGGCGTGCCGTTCAACATCGCGAGCTATGCGCTGCTGACGCACATGCTGGCGCAGCAATGCGACCTGGCCGTGGGCGACTTCATCTGGACCGGCGGCGACTGCCATATCTACGCCAACCATGCCGAGCAGGTGGCGCTGCAGCTCGCGCGCGCGCCGCTGCCCTACCCGACACTCGGCATCAGGCGCCGCCCGCCGTCGATCTTCGACTACGCGTACGAAGACTTCGAGATCGTCGACTACGCGCACCACCCGGCGATCAAGGCGCCGGTGGCCGTCTGACCGTGAAGCTCGTGCTGATCGCCGCCATCGCGCGCAACGGCGTCATCGGCCGTGGCGGCGAGCTGCCCTGGCGCCTGAGCGAGGATTTGCAGCACTTCCGCCGCGTCACGCTCGGCTGCCCGGTGATCATGGGGCGCAAGACCTGGGAGTCGCTGCCTGCGCGCTTCAGGCCGCTGCCGGGGCGGCACAACATCGTCGTCACGCGCAGCGCGACCTGGCAGGCCGATGGCGCGCAGGTGGCGCACTCGCTCGACGAGGCGCTCGCGCTCGCCGGCGATGCCGCGACGGCCTTCGTCATCGGCGGCGGCGAGCTGTACCGCGAAGCGCTGGCCCGCGCGGACGAACTCGTGCTGACCGAGATCGAGCGCGACTTCGACGGCGACGCCCACTTCCCGCGCATCGACCGCGCCCGGTTTCGCGAGCGGGCGCGCGAGCGTCGCCGCGCGGCAGCGCCGAACGACTTCGATTTCTCGTTCGTCACCTACCGGCGCACGGACGCCTGACTCGAGGGACCGGCCCATGGCGGAAGACGAGTTCCATGTCCACGGACTCCACGACCACGAGCTCGAACATGCCGTGGATGGCACGCACGGCAACTTCGGCGGCCGGCTCGCGGTCATCACCGCGATCCTGGCGACGATCGGCGCGATCTTCTCGTTCATGAGCGGCGCCACCGAAGTCGAGGCCATGCGTCTGGAGAACGACGCCTCGATCCGCCGCACCGAGGCCGACCAGCGCTGGGGCCAGGCGCTGACGACGGCCGGGCAGATGCACCTGGCCGAACTGGCCGGCGAGATCCTCCCGGAGGCGCGCGAGGCGCACTTTCAGGCCGAAGCCACGCGCCTCGCCGGCGAACGCGACGCGGCACGCGCGCAGGCCGAACGCCTGGACGCCGAGGCCATCGCGCTGGACCAGCGCAGCGACGCGGAGCTCCATCGCCACCACCGCTGGGCGTAGGCCACGAGGGTGCTGCAGATCGCGATCGCGATGGCCGCCATCGCGCTGCTCACCAGGCGCCGCTGGCTCGTCTGGGGCGTCGCCGTGCTCGGCGCCACCGGCACCCTGCTCGGCTTCGCCGCCTGGCTGCAGTGGTGAGCAACGCGGGCGAGCCGCGTTGGCGAAAGTGCCCGGCACACAGGGGCACAGGCGAGCCCGGCGCCCAGCCAGACGAGCCGTCCCCCCGTGCTGCCGCCCGCCTGGCCACGCTGCTCGACGTCCCTGCGATCCGCCGCGAGCATCTGCAGGTCGGCGACGTTCGCGCCAACCACGAAGACTGCAACGACGTGCTTCGCAAGTACTGCAGCGCGGAAGGGGCGGGGCACATCCGACCGTCGCGGCAGGGCCGCGATGCCTCAATCGGTGCGATTGCGCGCCACGGCACCCTCGATCGCGCGCACCTGCGAGGCCGACTTCGCATGCCCCTGGGCGGCGGCGCGTGCGTGCCAGCGCAATGCCTCTTCGAGGTCGCGCGCGACGCCCTGGCCGTCCTGGTACATCAGCCCCATGCTGTGCTGCGCGCTGGCGAAGCCCGCTTCCCCGGCGCGACGGAACCAGCGCACCGCCTCGGCATCGTTCCTGGGCACGCCGATGCCGTTCAGATCGCCCAGCCCAAGGTCGAACTGCGCCTGCAGCAGACCCTGCTCCGCGGCGGCACGCAGGAAGGCTGCACCCTGCGCCGCGTCCCCGGCGGCGACCCTGCGCGCCGATCGCCATGCCGTGCTGCAAAGGCGTCCCCTGATCGGCCCGCCCGCGGTACGCGCGTTCGTCGCGCTGCACACCCGGCCGGGTGGCCGCCAGCATCCGCGGCGCAAACCCCCCGCGCGCCTGCAGCGCCTCGGCGGGGTCGCGGTCGGTGCGGCTCTTCTCGTCCAGCAGGTACAGCGCGAAGGCCCGCTGCCGCAGGCCCGATGACGATCGCCTGCCACGCGTCCAGCGCGCCCGGCCGGCCACGTGCGGACAACCAGCGCACGGCCTGGTCCCAGCGGGCTGGACGGACGCGTAGACCCGCCATGACCGGCCGCGCGGGCCAGCCTTGATCGGCGGCCTTGCGCAACCACGCCACGGCCTGGGCATCGTCGCGCGGCGTTGCCCGGCCCCCCCCCGAGGAGGCCGGGGCGGCCCGGAACCACGCAGCGCCTGAACGTCGTCGCGCCCCAGCACGCCCTCCGGCAGGTACAGGGTGCCCAGCCGCAGCTGGCCCAGGGCCAGCCCCTGGTCGGCAGCGGCCTGGCACCAGCGCAGGGCCTGTTCGGGTGACTTCTCGGCGCCGACGCCCGTCGCATGCATGACGCACAGGCCGTGCTGGGCCCAGGCGTTGCCCGCATCGGCGCCCCTGCCGGCCCCCGGCCACCCCGCAGCTGTCGGCCTCGGCCTCGCCCATCACCGCCGGCGTGCCGGCCCGGCACCGCGGCCCACCCCCACAGCCCCGGGCCCACTCTTCATCGCCATGCTCCTTCGGCAGGGGCCGTCAGCGCGCCAGGCTGCGTCCAGCCGCCGGCCAGGTCTCGCCGCCTGGCAGCTCCTGCGCCGCCCGGTCGTCGCGCCGGATCGCGCGGAACACCGCAGGTGGTACACGCTCGGACCCATGGGAACCCTGCCGTGAAGACGACGACCGGTTCGCCAGTTGATCAGCAGCAGCCGCAGCCCCCGCACTTGCGCCGGGGGCGAGCGCTGCAGCGCAGGCCCCGCGTCCTCGCGACGCCTGGCGCTGTCGATGTCGGGCGCCGCATGGGCCCCCCCCCGCCGGTCGCCCCCCCCGGAACCACACCCCCCCCCCCCCCCCCCCCCCCCCCCCCCCCCCCCCCACCACCCCCCCCCCCCCCCCCTCCCCCCCCCCCCCCCCCCCCCCCCCCCCCCCCCCCCCCCCCCCCCCCCCCCCCCCCCCCCCCCCCCCCCCCCCCCCCCCCCCCCCCCCACCCCCCCCCCCCCCCCCCCCCCCCCCCCCCCCCCCCCCCCCCCCCCCCCCCCCCCCCCCCCCCCCCCCCCCCCCCCCCCCCCCCCCCCCCCCCCCCCCCCCCGCCCCCCCCCCCCCCCCCCCCCCCCCCCCCCCCCCCCCCCCCCCCCCCCCCCCCCCCCCCCCCACCCCCCCCCCCCCCCCCCCCCCCCGCCCCCCCACCCCCCCCCCCCCCCCCCGCCCGCCCCCCCCCCCCCCCCCCCCCCCGGCGCACTCGCCAGTACCGCGCCAGCCTACTTGGTGACGATCGCAAACGTGCCCGGCGCCTTGTCGATCAAGGTGAAGAAGCGCACCAGGTCGATCATGCTGCCGTCGACCTTGAGCTCGTCGCTCATCAGCGTGTCCTTCACGCCCGCGGTGCCGGCCATCATCTTGATGAAGATGGGCTTGGTCAGCGTCAGCGTCGCATTCGCATCGGCGGCGGGTGCGGCCTTCTTGTGGTGCAGCACGCCGTTCTCGATCCACAGCACGTAGGACTCGTTGATGTCGGTGAGCACGAGATTGACCTTCAGGTTCTTGCCGTCGGCGGCGGGTCCGTCCAGGCCGGCAGCCATCGCCTCGAGGAAGCGCGCTATCGGCGTCTGGTGCAGCATGTCGATCAGGAACGAGCGGTCGATGCCCTTCTTCGGCGGCCCGTCGCGCAGTTCGGCAGCCGCGGTCAGGTAGCTGTTGCGCCACGTCGCGGCCTCGGCCTGGTAGCCCATCTGGTCGTAGGTGCGCGCGAGCAGTTCCTTGGCCGCCTTGTTGTCGGGCGCGCCGAAGACGGCATGGTTGAGCAGTTCGGCGGCCCAGCGGTAGTCGCCGTTGTCGTACGCGCCCTGTGCGGCGGCGACGGCCTTGTCCGGTCCACCGATCAGCTCGAGGTAGCGCTTGGCCGACTCCTGCGGCGGCAGCGGATTCAGGTTGGCCGGGTTGCCGTCGTAGGCGCCGATGTAGAACTGGTACACCGCCTTGACGTTGTGGCGCAGGTCGCCGTAGTAGCCGCGCGCCCCGAAGTACGACGCCAGCGACGGCGGCAGCTTGATCGTGTCGGCGATCTCGCGCGGCGTGAGCCCGGCGTTGATCAGGCGCACCGTCTGGTCGTGCGTGTACTTGTAGACGTCGCGGTGCTTGGTGATGAACTCCACGATGCGGGCGTTGCCCCAGACCGGCCAGTTGTGCTGGCCGAAGTAGACCTCGGCGTCGCCGATCTGGTCGATCGCCTCTTGCAGGTAGACCGACCACTGCAGCGCGTCGCGCACCTTCGCGCCGCGCACCGGCAGCAGGTTGTGCATCGTCTGCGCCAGGTTCTCGGCGCCGCCGTAGGCCTTCTTGTCGGGGATAGCGAAGGTCAGCTCGGCCGGCGCCTCGGCGCCGGGGACGTTGTGGAAGACGAAGCGCACGCCGTCGATCGTGAGCTCCTCGGTCTGCTGGGTGACGAGCTGTGTCGGCACGAGCACGCCCACCGCGCCGTAGGCGACGTTCTTGCCGAGGCCCGTGTCGACGTTGCCCTTGGCCGACTTCTCGAGGTTCTTGCCGAACTGGTACATCGAGCGCCGCGCCATCGCCGTGCCGACGAGGATGTTCTCGCTCGTCGCTTCCTCCATGAAGCCCTCGGACGCGATGATCGGGATCTTGCGCTCGGCGGCTTCCTGCGCCGACACGATGCCCAGCGCACCGCCGAAGTGGTCGGCGTGGCTGTGCGTGAAAACGATCGCCGAGACCGGCTTGTCGCCCAGGTGCTTGCGCGCGAAGGCGAGCGCCGCCGCGGCGCTTTCGCGCGCCGTCAGCGGGTCGACGACGATGAGGCCCGTCTTGCCCTCGATCAGCGTCATGTTGGCGATGTCGAAGCCGCGCACCTGCCAGATGCCGTCGGTGACCTTGAACAGGCCGATCTGCGCGTTGAGCACCGCGTGCCGCCACAGGCTGGGGTTGACGGTCGGCGGCGCCTTGCCGTCGACGAACTTGTAGGCGTCGAAGTCGATCAGCACCGTGCTGCCGTCGGCCGACATGATCTTGCCTTCGGGGCGCGCGATCAGGCCCTTCTTCGCGTCCTCGAAGTCCTGCGGGTCGTCGAGCTTGAGGGCCTGCGCCATCTCCTCGTTGGCCTTGACGGTCGCCGCCGTCGCGTCGCCCGCCGCGCCGCCGACGCCGGGGTTCTTGCCGCAGGCGGCGAGCAGCGCCGCGGCGACAAGGGTAGCCAGGGCTGCCGGACGGGCAAACATCTGCATCATGATTCGTCTCCTCTGGGTTTTCGGCGTTCTTCGAAGGACGGCAAGCCTATACCATCCTCCCCGGACTGGACCAACCGCGGCGACCGTTCCAGCACGGTCGGCAGCGCAAGTCAGGAGGACCCGATTGAAGCTCGCCACCTGGAACGTCAACTCGCTCGCCGTGCGGCTGCCGCAGGTTCTCGCATGGCTCGCCGCAAACCCGGTCGATGCGCTGGTGCTGCAGGAAACCAAGCTCGTCGACGACAAATTCCCGCACGCCGAGATCGAGGAAGCCGGCTACCGGGTGCAGTGGCATGGGCAGAAGACCTACAACGGCGTCGCGCTGCTGAGCCGTGGCGAAGCGGTCGAGGTGACGAAGAACATCCCTGGCCTGGACGACCCGCAGGCGCGCGTCATTGCCGGCACGACCGGCGGCGTGCGCGTGATCGGCGCCTACTTTCCGAACGGCCAGGAGCCGGGCAGCGACAAGTTCGCCTACAAGATGCACTGGCTGGCCGCGCTGCGCGACTGGCTCGCCGCCGAGCTCGCCGCGCACCCCAAGCTGGTGTTGATGGGCGACTTCAACATCGCGCCCGAGGACCGCGACGTGTACGACCCCGAGCTGCTGCGCGGCACCATCCACTGCACCGAAGAGGAGCGGGCGCACTTCCGCGCGCTGCTCGCGCTCGGCCTGCACGACGCCTTCCGCCTGTTCGAGCAGCCGCCGCGCCTGTGGAGCTGGTGGGATTACCGCAACCTCGCGTTTCGCCGCAACCAGGGGCTGCGCATCGACCACATCCTGGTCAGCGACGCGCTGCGGCCGGCGGTCGGCGCGTGCACGATCGACAAGCTGCCGCGCAAGAACGAGCGGCCGAGCGACCACGCGCCGGTGATCGTGGAACTGACGACCTGATTCGCGCTGCGCCGCCTTCGCGGCGCTGGCCCATCAGTCCTCGAGCCCGAGTTCCTGGATCTTGCGCGTGATGGTGTTGCGTCCAATGCCGAGCTTCTGCGCCGCCTCGATGCGGCGCCCGCGCGTGACGGCGAGCGCAGCCTGGATCAGCCTCGCCTCGAACTGGCGCGTCAGCGTGTCCCACACCTGCGGCTCGCCGGCCTGCAGGAGGGCCAGCGACTCGGCTTCCAGCCCGGCCAGCCAGTCGCCGGATCGAGGTGCCGCGCTCGCGGCCGGCAGCGGTGGCGCTGCGGCGGGCGCGCTCGCGGCGTCGGGAGCTTCGCGCACCGCCGGTGGCGCTGCGCCCTGCAGCTCGGGCGGCAGATCCTTGGCCTCGATCACCTGCGCCGGCGCCATCACGGTCAGCCAGTGGCAGATGTTCTCCAGCTGGCGCACATTGCCCGGAAAGTCGAACTGCATCAGCTGGCGCAGCGCGGGCTCGCTGATGCGCTTGACCTCCACGGAGAGCTCGCGTGCGCTCTTGGCCAGGAAGAAGCGCGTCAGCGCCGGGATGTCGTCACGCCGCTCGCGCAGTGCCGGCAGGCGCAGGCGGATCACGTTCAGGCGGTGGTACAGATCCTCCCGGAATGCACCTTGGCGGACACGTTCCTCCAGGTTCTGGTGCGTGGCTGCGATCACGCGCACGTTGCTGCGCAGCGGCGCGTGGCCGCCGACGCGGTAGAACTGGCCGTCGGAGAGCACGCGCAACAGCCGCGTCTGCAGCTCGAGCGGCATGTCGCCGATCTCGTCGAGGAACAGGCTGCCGCCGTCGGCCTGCTCGAAGCGGCCGCGGCGCGTGGCCTGCGCGCCGGTGAAGGCGCCGCGCTCGTGGCCGAAGAGCTCGCTCTCGAGCAGGTCCTTCGGGATCGCCGCGGTGTTGATCGCGACGAAGGGCCCGTCGGCGCGCGGGCTGTGCTTGTGCAGCGCGCGCGCGACGAGCTCCTTGCCCGATCCGCTCTCGCCGGTCACGAGCACCGTGACGACGCTCTGACTCAAGCGGCCGATCGCGCGAAACACGTCCTGCATCGCCGGCGCCTGGCCCAGCATCTCGGGCACCTCGGCCTGCGACGCGTCGGCCACCTCCTCGCGCAGGCTCTCGTCGAGGGCGCGCCGGATCAGCTCGACCGCCTTGTTCACGTCGAAGGGTTTGGGCAGGTACTCGAACGCGCCGCCCTGGAACGACGACACGGCGCTGTCGAGATCCGAGTAGGCGGTCATGATGATCACCGGCAGGCCGGGCAGGCGCTCCTTGACCTTGGCCAGCAGGTCGATGCCCGAGCCGCCCGGCATGCGGATGTCGGTCACGAGCACCTGCGGCGCCGAGTCGTCGAGCGCGGCGAGCACGTCGCGCGCGTTGGTGAAGCTGCGCGCCGCGAGGCCGTCGCGCGCGAGCGCCTTCTCGAGCACGAAGCGGATGGCGTGGTCGTCGTCGGCGATCCAGATCGGTTTCATGGGCGGCCCGCGGTTGGCTGCAGCATTCGGCGTTCGGTCATGGCAGGGGAATCACGATCTTGAAGACAGTCTTGCCCGGTTCGCTCTCGAACTCGACCGTGCCCTGGTGCTGCTGCACGAAGGTCTGGGCCAGCGTCAGCCCCAGGCCCGACCCGCCTTCACGCCCCGATACCAGCGGGTAGAAGATGCGGTCGCGCAGCGCCCGGGGGATGCCCGGCCCGTTGTCTTCCACTTGCAATTCCAGTGCCAGGCGCCAGCGCTGCTTGCCGATCGTGACCTGGCGCGCAACGCGCGTGCGCAGCGTCATGCGCGCATCGCCCGCCGCGATGCTCGCCTGCAGCGCCTGCGCCGCGTTGCGCGCGACGTTGAGCACGGCCTGGATGAGTTGCTCGCGATCGCCACGGAACTCGGGGATCGAGATGTCGTAGTCGCGCTGCACGACGAGGCCGCGCGGGAACTCGGCGACGACGAGCGCGCGCACGCGCTCGCAGACCTCGTGGATGTTGACGTCGCCCACCCGGTGCGGCAGCCGGTGCGGCGCGAGCAGCCGGTCGACGAGCGCCTGCAGCCGGTCGGCCTCGGCGATGATGACCTGCGTGTACTCGGCGAGCGCCTTGCCCTCGACCTCCATGCCGAGCAGCTGCGCCGCGCCGCGGATGCCGCCGAGCGGGTTCTTGATCTCGTGCGCAAGATTGCGGATCAGCTCCTTGTTGGCCTGCACCTGATCCTGCAGGCGTTCCTCGCGGTCCTGGCGCGTCTGCTGCTCGATCTCGACCATCTCGACGACGACGGTCGGGCCGCGCTCCAGCTGGTTCACGATCACGTGCACCGGCAGCGGGTCGCCGGGTCCGGGACGGCGCAGCAGGCCCTCGAAGCGGCTCGTCGAGTAGTCGTTGCGCGCCACCGCGGCCACCGTATCGGCAACCGCGACCGGATCGACGAACCAGTCGTAGAGCAGACCGCGCAGCACGCTGCGGCGCGACAGGCCGAGCACGCTTTCGAACGCGGCGTTGGCGAACAGGCAGTGGCCATCCGCCTGCACTACCGCAACCATCGTCGCAAGGTGATCGAGCGCCGCGAAGGGCTCGGGCTGGCGGGCCGGGTTCACGGCCGGAGTCCGCCAAGGAAACGCCGCGCCGCCCCAGGTTTCCTTGACCCCCGCGGGGGGCGCACGACGCACGGCGTCGGCCGAGCGGCGGTCAAGCGCGTCAGGGCGGCAGCTTGGCGAGTTCGCGCTTCAAGGCTGCGATGTCGCTTTCCTTGCGTGCGATCGCGTCCTTCATCTGGGCCACGCGATCGAGGTACTTCTGGTAGTTGCGCTCGTCGCCGAGGCGCTCGGGCTCGCCGTTGTTGTATTCCTTGCGCATCTGCGCGAGCGCGGCCTCGTCCTTGCGCAACTCGGCCTCGAGGATGCGCCGCGCATCGCTGTCGCGCGCGCGCTGGTCGGCCGGGTCCACCTTCGCCTCCGGCGGGCGCGGCCCCGAGGCGACCGGCGTTGCCGAGCGCGGGCGCGGCGACGGGATGACCGTGATCGCGGTGCCCTCGATCGTGCGGCAGCCCTTGTCCTTGGCTTCCTGGGCCGTCATCGCGTCGGTGTAGAGGACCGGATTGCCGGGGCAGCGATAGACCGGCTTGTCGCTGGCCTGGGCCGCAGCGGCGAGCGCACAGGCGATGAAGGCAGGCAGCAGCGCGGTGGCGGGCAGTCTCATGCAGCCATTGTGGCGCAAGCGCCGCCGCCCCCCGGCGCCGAAAAGCGGGGCCCTTGCCGCCCATCCCTGAAGACAAAGGGGCGGCTCGCGCCGCCCCCCGTTGTGCATGCACGGCCAGGTCAGAGGCTGTAGTACATGTCGAACTCGATCGGATGCGTGGTCATGCGATAGCGCGTGACTTCCTGCATCTTGAGTTCGATGTAGGCGTCGATGTACGAGTCGGTGAACACGCCGCCCTTGGTCAGGAAGGCACGGTCCTTGTCGAGGTAGTCGAGCGCCTGGTCCAGGCTGTGGCAGACGGTCGGGATCTTCGCGTCTTCCTCGGGCGGCAGGTGGTAGAGGTCCTTGCTCGCGGCCTCGCCGGGGTGGATCTTGTTCTCGACGCCGTCGAGCCCCGCCATCAGCAGCGCGCTGAAAGCGAGATAGGGGTTGGCCGTCGGATCGGGGAAGCGCGCCTCGATGCGCCGCCCCTTGGGGTTGCTCACGTAAGGGATGCGGATCGACGCCGAGCGGTTCTTGGACGAGTAGGCGAGCTTGACCGGCGCCTCGAACCCGGGCACCAGGCGCTTGTAGCTGTTGGTGCCAGGGTTGGTGATGGCGTTCAACGCGCGCGCGTGCTTGATGATGCCGCCGATGTAGTACAGCGCGAACTCCGACAGCCCGGCGTAGCCGTCGCCGGCAAACAGGTTCTTGCCGTCCTTCCACACCGACTGGTGCACGTGCATGCCCGAGCCGTTGTCGCCGACGATGGGCTTGGGCATGAAGGTCGCCGTCTTGCCGTAGGCGTGGGCGACGTTCTGGATCACGTACTTCTGCAGTTGCAGCCAGTCGGCGCGCTGCACGAGCGTGCTGAACTTGGTGCCGAGTTCCATCTGGCCGGCGGTCGCGACCTCGTGGTGGTGCACCTCGACCGGCACGCCGAGCGACTCGAGGATGAGGCACATTTCGGAGCGCATGTCCTGGAAGCTGTCGACCGGCGGCACCGGGAAGTAGCCGCCCTTGACGCCGGGGCGGTAGCCCGAGTTGCCGTGCTCGTACTTGGTGCCGCTGTTCCAGGCCGCCTCCTCGGACTCGATCTTGACGAAGCAGCCCGACATGTCGGCGTTCCAGCGCACGCTGTCGAAGACGAAGAACTCGGGCTCGGGGCCGAAGTAGGCCGCATCGCCGAGGCCGGAGGACTTCATGTAGGCCTCGGCGCGCTTGGCGAGCGAGCGCGGGTCGCGCTCGTAGGGCTTGCCATCGCTCGGTTCGACGACGTCGCACGACAGGATCAGCGTCGGCTCTTCGTAGAACGGGTCGACGTTGGCGGTGTTCGGGTCCGGCATGAGCAGCATGTCGGAGGCTTCGATGCCCTTCCAGCCGGCGATCGACGAGCCGTCGAAGGCGTGGCCGGCGCTGAACTTGTCTTCGTCGAAATGCGACACGGGCACGGTCGTGTGCTGCTCCTTGCCACGGGTATCGGTGAAGCGGAAATCGATGAACTTGATTTCGTTGTCGCTCACCATCTTCATCACGTCGGCGACGGTCTTGGCCATCAGATAACTCCTAGCAGGCGTTGGGTTGGATGTTCGGCATTCTTGTGTCGGCCCGGGCGGCGCCGCAATGCGCCCAGGAATCTAGCAGAAAACATGCCTGCATCCGGGGCAGTCAAGTCGCACCGCAACAGTGCATTCGCCCCGAATACGGGCGAGTATTGGCGCCTCAGCGCACCAACTCGGGGCCAAGTTTCGCACCATGGGCGCGCAAGCCGGCGAGCAGGCGCTCGTAGGCCGCCTCGACCGCGCGCGCGTTGCCCTTGACGCCGAGTTCGATATGCCGGCCGTGCTCCGGGTGGTCGACGCTGGGCAGGCTGAACACCTTGACGCCCGCAAAGGCGGCCTCGATCTCGATCATCAACGGCGTCAGCGTGGCCTCCATGGTGCCGAAGACGATCACCGAACGCTCGGCCTGCGCATGCGCACCGTGCAGCTGCGCGTAGCGCCCGTCGAGCACCGACTCGATCATCGGGTGCGCCATGACCGGGAAGCCGGGAAAGAAGTGCACCTCGCCGACCGAGAAGCCGGGGATCCGGTTGTACGGGTTGGCGATGATGCTCGCGCCCTGCGGAAAGACGCCCATCTCGAGCCGGCGCAGCGTGTCGGGATGGTCCGGGTCGGCCGGCGTGCCCTGCTCGGCAGCCATGGCGCGGATGCGCTGCAGGATCAGCTCGCGCGCCTCGGGGTGCAGCGCGAGCGGCACGCCGAGCGCCGCCGCGGCGCACTGGCGCGTGTGGTCGTCGGGCGTGGCGCCGATGCCGCCGCAGCAGAACACCGCGTCACCGCTCGCGAACGCATCGCGCAGGTCGGCCGTGATGCGCGCCGGGTCGTCGCCGACATAGCGCGCCCAGGCAAGCGCCAGCCCGCGCGCGGCCAGCAGCTCGATGACCTTCGCCAGATGCTTGTCCTGCCGCTTGCCCGACAGGATCTCGTCGCCGATGATGACGAGGCCGAAGTTCATGCGTCGGCGCCGAGCAGCGGCGGCGTCCCGGGCAGCGGCGGCGGGGGTGGCGCAGGTTCGGCGGGCTCGTCGCGCAGCGCGGCGAGCGCGGCGAGCAGGAAGTGGCCGAACCACAGTGCCGAGAACGCGAACACCAGCGTGTAGACCCAGATCGCGATCGGCAGCAGCACCGGCGCCAGCGCGACGAACAGCACCCCGGAGGCCCAGAGCAGGCTCGGCGCGGCGCCCAGATAACCGGTCAGCACGCCGATGCCCAGCAGCGACGTGCGGTGGCGCGCGACGAGCTTGTGCCGCTCATCGCTGCTGGCGTGGTCGGCGAGCATGTCGTACGTCATCACGCGGTAGGTCAGCCAGCCCCAGATCAGCGGCGGCAGCACGAGCACCAGCGGCGGCACGAGCCACAGGGGCAGCGAGAGCAGCATCGCGACCAGCGCGACGAGGGTCAGCGCGAGCGAATACAGTGCGCCGCCGAGCATCGAGCCGCCGCGCTTCTTCTCGAGCGTCGGGAAACGCCGCTCGGCGACGAGCGCGAGCATCGCCGGCGACATCATCAGCGCGACCACGAACAGCGCGACGACGACGATCACCGGCGTGGCGAGCAGCACCACCACGAGCGGCGCCACCGCGGCCTTCAGGCCCGGTCCGCCGGCACTTTCGAGCCAGCCGATCACGGTCGTGGCCATGGGCCAGGACGCGAGCGTCTCGCGCACCGCGTCGATTGCCGCATCCCAGAAGAAGTAACCGAGGCCGAATGCCGCAGCGACCATCAGCACCAGCGGCAGCACCGACAGCGCGATCACGCGCGGATGCAGGCAGTAGGCGACGGCGCGCCAGAACGAATCGAGCAGCAGACTCATGGTTGCCAAGGATAGCGGGCGATCATGTCACGCCGAGTCGTCGTCGCCGCCAAGCACGCTGCCGAGCAGGCCGCCGGCGGCAAAGCCGCCGAGCAGGGAGCCCTCCTCGCGCGAGCCGCCCCGCTGCGGCGCGGCAGCGAACACGCGCGACGCGAGGCGCGAGAAGGGCAGGCTCTGCAGCCACACCGTGCCCGGCCCGGCGACGCGGGCCAGGAACAGGCCTTCGCCGCCGAAGAGTGCCGTCTTGACCTTGCCGACATACTGGATGTCGAACGAGACACCCTGCGTGTAGGCGACGAGGCAGCCGGTGTCGACCATCAGCACCTGGCCGGCCGAGAGGTCGCGCCGCTCGACCGTGCCGCCGGCGTGCACGAAGGCCAGGCCGTCGCCGTCGAGTCGCTGCATGATGAAGCCCTCACCACCAAAGAAGCCGACCGAGAGCTTGCGCTGGAATGCGATCCCGAGCGAAACGCCGCGCGCCGCGCACAGGAAGGCGTCCTTCTGGCAGACCAGCGTGCCGCCGATCTGGCGCAGGTCCATGGCCAGGATCTTGCCGGGATAGGGGGCGGCAAACGCCACCTTCAGCTTGCGCGGCGAGGCATTGGTGTAAACAGTCGTGAACAGCGATTCGCCGGTGACGAGGCGCTTGCCGGCGCCAAGCAGCTTGCCGAACAGGCCGCCTTGGCCGGCCCCCGAGCCGTCGCCGAACACGGTGTCCATCTCGATCCCGGCGTCCATGCACATCAGGCTGCCGGCCTCGCCCACGGCTGCCTCGCCGGGGTCGAGCTCGACCTCGACGAACTGCATCTCCGCGCCCTTGATCTGGTAGTCGACCACGTCCATTGCCATGTCCATCGCTCCTTTCGTCCGACGCTGCCAGGCACCGACACCAATTGTTTCACCTCCTCCAAGCTAGGGAGCGCCGTTGTGCAGGGCCGGCGCAACAATGGCATTCGGAGCGCTCGAACCATCATGACGCTGCACCTGCCGACGCTGCTGTTCGCCTCGATCACGATCATGGCCACGTCGGCCGCACTGATGACGGTGTTCGGCCTTACGCAGCGCATCTACCGCGGCTACTGGTGCTGGACCGCCGCGCAGTGGCTGAGCACGGTCGGGCTCGCGCTGCAGTTGCTGCGCGAATCGCATCCGGGCGTGTTGCCGGTCTCCAACCTGCTGCTGCTGCAGGCGCCGATGCTGCTCCTGCTCGGCATCCGGCGCTTCTATCCGCGCCACGAACTGCAACTGCCGGTGCTGGCCGATGCGCTGCTGTTCGCCGCCGCCTATCTGGCCTGGGCCGCCGCCTGGGCCGCCGGCGCGGGCGTCGGGCTGCGCGTGACCGCCTTCGCCGCGGGCTCGTGCCTGCTGCACGTCTACAGCGCGGCGCTCGTCTCGCGGCTGCGCGAGTTCGCGCGCAGCACGGCCCTGCGCGCGCTGGTGGCGACGCAGCTCGTCACGGCGCTGGTGCAACTGCTGCGCGCCGTGCAGCCGCACATGGATGCCGTGCCCTGGCTCGCGAGCGACGAGCTGATGCTCGCCAGCGGGCTCGTCGGCATGCTGCTCGCGCTCGTTCTGGTGTACGTCGCGATGCTGCTCACCTACGAGCGCACCGAGCGCAAGCTGCACCAGTCGCAGCGCCAGTTGCGCTTTCTCGCCGACACCGACACGCTGACCGAGGTGCCCAACCGGCGCCGCTTCTACGAGCTCGCCACGAAGACGCTCGCGCTGTGCGCGCCGGGCAAGGCGGCAATCGTGATGTTCGACATCGACCACTTCAAGCAGATCAACGATCGGTTCGGGCACGCCGAGGGCGACGAGGCGCTGCGCGAGGTCGCGCGCTGCACGCGCGAGACGCTGCGTGCGCACGATGTGGCCGGGCGCATCGGCGGCGACGAGTTCGCGCTGCTGTTGCCCGAGACCACGGTCGCCGAGGCGTTCGCCGTGGCGTCGCGCGTCGCGCAACGCCTCGAAGTCGCGCAGCAGGCAGCGCAGACCGGCCTGCAGCTCAGCCTGAGCGTGGGCGTGGTGCTCGCACGCAAGGGCGAGAACATCGCCGACGCGCTGCGCCGCGCCGACCAGGCGCTGTACGAGGCCAAGCGCCAGGGCCGCAGCCGCGCCGTGGCCGCTTACGCCAGCGCCGCCGGCACGATCTTCACCGAGAGTCAGCGCATGGGGCTGGGCGCCTGAGCCGGACGTGCGGGCGTGCTGCGCACGGCCGCTCGCCTGCGAAGGGGCATCCGCATACTTGCGGATGCGCGGGCTGCAAGCCTGAGCGCGCTCACATCCCGAGCGCGGCCTCGGCCGCGATGGCCGGCAGGCCGAGCGCCTGCGCTACCGGCGCGCAGGTCACGCGGCCGCGGTGGATGTTCAGGCCGCGGCGCAGATGCGGGTCGTCAACCATGGCGCGCTCGCCGCGTCCGGCCAAGGCAAGCCCGAACGGCAGCGTGGCGTGGTTCAGCGCGTGGCTAGAGGTCTGCGGCACCGCGCCGGGCATGTTGGCGACGCAGTAGTGGATGATGCCGTCCACCTCGAAGGTCGGCGCGTCGTGCGTCGTCGCGCGCGAGGTCTCGAAGCAGCCGCCCTGATCGATCGCGACGTCGACGAGCACGCTCTTGGGCCGCATCGCGCCGAGCATCGCGCGCGACACGACGCGCGGTGCGCTCGCGCCGGGCACCAGCACCGCGCCGACCACCACGTCGGCACCGAGCACCTCCTCCTCGATCGTCGCCACGCTCGAAAAGCGCGTGCGCGCGCGGCCCTGGAACAGCTCGTCGAGCTGGCGCAGGCGCGGCAATGAGCGGTCGAGGATCGTGACCTCGGCCCCGAGCCCGACCGCCATGCGCGCCGCATGCGTGCCGACGACGCCGCCGCCGACGACCACCACGCGCGCAGGCGGCACGCCCGGCACGCCGCCGATCAGCAGGCCCTTGCCGCCGGCAGGCTTGCGCAGCGCGAACGCCGCCGCCTCGATCGCAAGGCGCCCCGCGACCTCGCTCATCGGCGCGAGCAGCGGCAGGCCGCCGCGCTCGTCGGTGACGGTCTCGTAGGCGACGGCGATGCAGCCCGACTCGATCAAGCCGCGCGTCTGCTCGGGGTCCGGCGCGAGGTGCAGGTAGGTGAAGAGGAGCTGGCCTTCGCGCAGCATCTTCCACTCCGCTGCCTGCGGCTCCTTGACCTTGACGATCATCTCGGCCGCGGCGAACACCTCCGCCGCCGTGGCGACGATGCGCGCCCCAGCCGCGACATACGCGGCGTCGTCGGCGCCGATGCCGGTGCCTGCACCGGCCTGCACGATCACTTCGTGCCCGGCATGCGCGTACTCGCGCACCGCCATCGGCGTCAGGCCGACGCGGTGTTCCTGGACCTTGACTTCCCTGGGCACGCCGACACGCATGGCGAAACTCCGACCGATGTTGCGATGCCAGCCAGTCTAGGAACGAGCGGCTGCGATTTGCTGGCGGACAAGGCGCGTGACTACCCGAACCAGCGCAATAATCAGGCGCAAGTCCAGATATCTACGCCAGTTTCATGCACGAACCCGCCATCGACCGCGCCGACCGCCGCCTGCTGCTCGAACTGAGCGAACACGGCCGCGCCGCGAACGTCGAGATCGCGCAGGTGGTGCACCTGTCGGCGAGCGCGGTCGCGCGGCGCCAGCGCGCGCTCGAGGAGTCGGGCGTGATCCGCGGCTACCACGCCGACATCGACCCCGCCGCGTTCGGCTTCACGACCACGGTGATCGTGCAGGTCACCCTGAAGGGCCAGAGCGAGGCCGACCTCAGCGAATTCGAGCAGGCGGTGCAGCGCTGCGACAGCGTGCTGCGCTGCTGGCTGATGTCGGGCAGCGACGACTACCTGCTGATGCTGCTCGTGCGCGACCTCGTCGACTTCGAGCGCGTGCACAAGACCCAGCTCTCGCGCCTGCCGCACGTGGCACGCATCCAGTCGAGCTTTGCGCTGCGCGACGTCGTGCGGCGCGCGTTGCCGGCAGACATGCTGCGCGAATAGACGCTCACCGCCTGAGACGCAGCACCGGCCAGCCCGCCGCCTGCGCCAGCGCCAGCAGCCGCGCGTCGGGGTCCACCGCCACCGGAGAGCCGACCGACTGCAGCAGCGGCAGGTCGTTGATCGAGTCGCTGTAGGCCGCGGCCTCGGCAAGCATCGCCGCCGGCAGCCCGCGCGCATCAAGCCACTGCCGCAGGCGCTCGGGCTTGCCCTCGCGCATGTTCAGCACGCCGACGGTGCAGCCGGTGAAGACGCCGTCGGCCTCTTCGGGCTCGGTGGCCAGCAGGTGCTCGAAGCCGAGCGCCGCTGCTGTGAGCTCGACGAGGAAGCGATTCGTCGCCGTGCTCAGCACCAGCAGGTCGCCGGCATCGCGATGCTGCTCGACCAAGCCGCGCGCCGACGCCGGGATGCGCGGCAGGATGCATTCGTGCATGAAGGCGTCGCGCAGCGCCGCCAGCGCGGCGCGGGCGCGCCTGGCGAGCGTCGACAGGTAGAACTCGGTGAAGGCCTGCGCGCTGATACTGCCGTCACGGTAGCCGCGCTCGACCTCGGCGTTGCGCGCGCCGAACGCCGCGCGGTCGAGCTCGCCGCGCGCGATCAGGAAGTCGCACCACAGCACGTCGCTGTCGCCGCTGAGCAGCGTGTGATCGAGGTCGAAGACGACGAGGCGCGCCAACGGTGCTTCAGAGTGACTTGAGGTGGAACGACTTCGGCCGCGTCAGATGCTCGTAGCCGATCGACGACAGCGTCGCCCCGCGGCCGGTGTTCTTGACGCCGGTCCAGGCGAGCGCCGGGTCGAGGTAATCGCAGCGGTTCATGAACACGGTGCCCGTCTGCAGCCGGTCGCCGAGCGCGAGCGCAGCCGCCTCGTCCTGCGTGAACAGGCACGCCGTCAGGCCGTAGGGGCTGTCGTTCATCAGCGCTACCGCCTCGTCGTCGGTATCGACCGGCATGATGCCGACCACCGGGCCGAAGCACTCGTCGTTCATGACCGTCATGCCGTGGTGGACGTCGATCAGGATCTGCGGTGCGACGTACGCGCTGCCCGGCTGGTCGAGCGCGAACTTGCGCGCGTCGATCAGCGCGCGCGCACCCTTGGCCAGTGCGTCGGCGATCGTCGCGCGCACCGCGTCGGCCGCCGATGCGCGCACCACGGGCCCAAGCGTCGTCGCCGCGGCGAGCGGGTTGCCGAGCACGTATTGGCGCGTCAGCGCGACCGCCCGGTCGACGAACTCGGCGTAGTTCGAGCGCTCGACGTAGATGCGCTGGATGCCGCAGCAGCTCTGCCCGGAGTTGTAGAACGCTCCGTCCACGAGCGTCTCGACGGCGGCGTCCAGGTTCGCATCGGGACGCACATACGCCGGGTCGTTGCCGCCGAGTTCGAGCCCGACGTGGATGAAGCGCCCGGCAGCCGCCTGCTCGACCGCCGTGCCGCCGGCTACCGAGCCGGTGAAGCACACGCCATCCACCTGCGGCGACTTGATCAGCGCCTGCGTGCCGGCGTGGTCGGTGTGCAGGCACTGCAGCAGCCCGTCGGGCAGGCCCGCGCCGTTGAGCGCCTCGGCGATGCGCTCGCCGGCGAGCGGCGTCTGCGCCGAGGGTTTGAGGATCACCGCGTTGCCGGCCATCAGCGCCGGCACGACTGCGTTCACCGCCGTCAGCAGCGGGTAGTTCCACGGCGCCACGACGAGCACCACGCCGAGCGGCTCGCGGCGCATGAAGCGGTTGAAGCCGGCGATCGGCTCCGGATGGATGTCGACCAGCGCGCGCGCGGCAATCGCGATCATGTGGCGCGCGCGCGCCTCGAAGCCGCCGACCTCGCCCGGTGTCTGGCTGATCGGGCGCCCCATCTGCAGCGTCAGCTCCTGCGCGATCTTGGCCTTCTTCGCGACGAAGGCATCGACGCCGCGCGTCAGCACTGCGGCGCGCTCGGCGACGGGCACGCTGCGCCACGCGGCCTGCGCCGCGCGCGCGCGGTCGAGCGCCGTGGCTGCGTCGGCAGCGCCGAGATACGGCCGGCGCAGCAGCACGCTGCCGTCGATGGGGCTGATGGTCACCAGTTCTGCAGCCATGGCGGGTCTCGTCTCGATCACATCGCAGCCTGGAACAGCCGCTCGAAGTCGGCTGCGCTGCATGGCCGCGGGTTCGTCTGGTGGCAGATGTCGGCCGCCGCGAGTTCAACCAGGCGCGGCAGATGCGCCGCCGTCACGCCGCGCAGCGCGAGGCCGCCGGTGATGCCGATGCGCGCCTTGAGCTCGCGCAGCCAAGGCACGAACGCCGCGCCGTCACCGGCGAGGCCGCACACGTGCGCGAGCTCGTCGAACTTCTCCGGCACGGCCTCGAAATTCCACGCCAAAACGGTGTCGATCATCAGCGCGTTCGCGAGGCCATGGTGCATGTCGCACGCCGCGCTGAGTGCATGAGCGCACGAGTGCACCGCGCCCAGGTCTTTCTGGAACGCGATTGCGCCCATCGTCGACGCCATCATCATGTCGGCGCGCGCCTGCAGGTTGACGGGTTCGGCAACGGCGGTCGCAAGCGCGCGCGCGGCGATGCGCGTGCCTTCGAGCGCGATGCCGTCGCACAGCGGGTGATAGGCCGGCGAGAGATAGCTCTCGACGTTGTGCGTCAGCGCGTCCATGCCGGTCGCTGCGGTGATCGCGGGTGGGAGTGCCAGCGTCAGCTCGGGGTCCGCGAACACCGCGCGGGCGAGGATCTTGGCCGAGAAGACGACGCGCTTGACATGCGTGTCGTCTTCCGAGATCACGCTCGAGCGGCCGACCTCCGAGCCGGTGCCCGAGGTCGTCGGCAGCGCGACGAAGTACGGCAGTTCGGCGACGATAGCCCGCACCTGCGGGTGGTCCCAGACATACTCGAGCACGTCGCCTTCGTGCACCGCCATCACGCCGACCACCTTGGCCACGTCGAGCGCCGCGCCGCCGCCGAAGCCGATCACGGCATCGGCGCGATGCGCCTTGAACGCGGCCGCGCCGGCCATCACCTGGCTTGCCGTCGGGTTGCCGAACACGCCGTCGAAGACCGCCACGTCGAGGCCGGACAGATGCGTGCGGAACTCGGCCAGCACCGGCAGCGCGCCGAGCGCGCGGTCGGTGACGATGAGCGGGCGCCTGCAGCCGGCGTCGAGCAGGTGCTGCGCGACCAGCCGGCGCGCGCCGGGGCCGAAGTGGATGGGGGTGGGGAAGGAGAAGCGGGTGAGGGTCATGGTCAGGGCGGCGACAGTGATCCCTCAAGCCACTTGAAGCACGAGGCGTTTGCCGCAGGCTTTGACGTACTTGCGAAGCGTTGCGATCGAGGGGGAGTGCTTCCCGGTGGCAAGCGACCTCTCCAGCCTTGCGACGGCAGGCGCTTGCGTGCCCATGCGCTCGGCCACCTGCGCTTGAGTCAGCCCGGCGTCCTGCCGCGCCTTCAAGAGAGCGTCCAGCAGCGCAGACTCTTCGCGCTCGATCCGTTCGACCTCGGCACGAACACCGGGCCGCTGCAGGAGCTTTCGGACAACTTGATCATGAGTGCGCATGCTTCAACTCCTTCAATCTTGATTCCGCAATCGCCAACTCCCGCTGCGGCGTCTTGCTGGCCTTCTTGACAAAGCTGTGCAGCATGACGATGCGTTTGCCGACGAGCGTGCAGAAGAACACTCGCGCGATGCCCTCCGCTCCCTTGAGCCTCAACTCGAGCAGCCCGTTGCCGAACGCCTTCGTGTGCGGCTCGCCAAGGTTCGGACCGAGGACGACCATGCGTCGTGTCAGCACGACGTACCGAGCAGCCAGCGTATCCGGCAGAGCCAGGATGTCGTCTTGCACCGACTCGCTGTGGTAGGTGATCGTGTAGTCCACGCCCACACTATAACAAATGTGTTATCGCTCGAACGCGACCGAAACATGGGCTCTGCAAACCGGATGCTGGCACGCCGACTGGAGCCGGTCAGTTGTACCCGAAGAGATCTTCTGGCAGCTACTTCACCCTCACCCACCGAAGCTCGATGATGTCATTCGGCCACTGAACCGCGCTCACCTTGGCCGCCATCGCCCACGACAGCGTGCGCCGGTACAGCGGCACATAGGGCAGATCCTCGCCGATCAGGCGCAGCGCGACGCCGGTCATCGCGCGCCGCTTGGTGAGGTCCGGCTCGACACGAATGCTGTCGATCAGCGTGTCGAGCTGCGGGTTCGAGTAACGGCCGGCGTTGAAGGTGCCGAATCCGTCCTTGCTCCAGGTGTGGAACAGTGCATTGAGCGTCGCCCAGGCGTCGGTGGTCGGAGTCCAGCCGAACTCGATGAACGCCGACGTGCCCTGGCTCAGGCGCGGAAAGAACTGGTTCGTCGGCGACGAGCGCAGCGTGGTGCGGATGCCCACCTGCGTCAGCATCGCCGCTGCAGCCTGGCACGCATTCTCGCGGTAGGCGATATTGACGCAGTCGAGCGTCACCGCAAAGCCGTTCGGATAGCCCGCCTCGGCGAGCAGCGCCTTGGCCTTGGCCGGGTCGTGGGGCAGGCGCTTGTCGAGCTCGGGCAGGCTGCCGTCGACCCTGGGCGACAGGAAAGCGCCGGTCGGCGTGCCCTGCCCGCGCAGGACCTTCTGCACGATCAACTCGACGTTGATCGCCTGGTAGACGGCGCGCCGCACACGCAGATCCTTGAACGGATTGCGGCCCTTGACATCGCTGCCCTCGAGCTCGTCGCGCGCCTGGTCGAAGGTGAAGTACTGCTGGCCTAGATCGGCCATCTGCAGCACCGTCAGCGCCCTGTCGGTCTTCAGGCGCTCGACGTCCTGGAACGGCGGGTCGAGCACGAGGTCGATCTCGCCCGAGGCCAATGCGGCCAGCCGCGTCGCATCCTGCCGGATGGCGATATAGCTCACTTCGTCGAGATTGCCGTTGCGCTTGTCCCCCCTGCCCCACCAGGCTGGATTGGCCTTCAGCACGGTGCGCACGTCGGGCTCGTAGCGCTCGAGCCGGAACGGCCCGGTGCCGCTGGCATTGCGCACTGCGTGCGTCTCCTGCTTGCCGTTGAAGTCCTGCGCGCGCTCGACGCCGTGCTTTGCGCACCAGGCCTTGCTCATCATCGCCAGCCCGATGAACTTGTCGGGCAGCACGGCGTCCGGTGCTGCGAGCAGCACATCGATCGTCAGCGCGTCGACCTTCTTCGCGCCGGTCACGCCCTTCAACTGGAACGCGCGCTGCGAGGTGGGGCCGAGTGCGCGCTCGATCGAGAACACCACATCGTCGGCGCTGAACGGGCTACCGTCGTGAAAACTCACTCCGGGGCGCAGCTTGAAGCGCCAGGTCGTCGGGCTCGTCGCCTGCCACGACAAGGCGAGCGCCGGCTCGATGCGGAACTGCTCGTCGCGGTTGACGAGCGAGTCGTAGACCTGCTGGTAGATCCGGCTCTGGTAGAGCAGCGCGAGCGCATGCGGGTCCATCGTCTGCGGGTCGAAGCCGCTCGCGATGCGAAGCGAGGCGGCCGGGGCGGCGCCAGCCACCAGGCAGAAGAACGTCGCATGCGCCAGCATGCGAACGGCGCGCCGGCGGACAAGGAAGCCGGCGCGCCGCGGCAGGCCGGTGGACTCCTCGCGCTTCATGCGACAACAGAGCTCAGGGCACCGGCGGGTAGGCCGCTCCGCGATCGATGTAGAAGGTCAGGCGCGCCGGAATGTAGACATAGGGTGAACCGCCGGAAGGCGTGCGGACTTCCTGCTCCATGAGCGCCATGCTCTTGCCGGTGCGCCCGAGCGGCGTCCAGCGGCGCTCGATCAACGTGCCGTTGCTCGTGCGCGAGGTCACCACGTCGAGGCCTTCATAGCGCCAGGTGATCGGGATGTGGAACTCGGTCGCGGCCACGAGATCCGTCTCCACGCGTTCCCCGGTGAAGTCGCGGTAGAGGTAGAAGAAGAATGGGTTGTTGCTGCCAACGAACAACCCCGACTCCCACATGCGCGAGGTTGCAGCCTTGGTGCCGAAGCTCGCGCCCACAAGCGGCTTGCTCATCATCACGTTGGTCACCGTCTGCGGCTTACCGTCCTTGAACGTCGCCTCGAGCCAGGTCTCGATCCCATTGGACGTGTTGATGCTCACGCGCGTGTAGCCGCGCTGGAAGGTGGGCATGTCGAGCACCAGCCACTGGTCCGAGGTCAGTGTCGCGTTGACGACATGGCCGCTGCGCTGGAAATGCACCGTCGTGTCGGTGTCGAAGGTCACGACGTCGGCCTCGAGGCTGAAGTAGGCGTTGTAGTACGGATCCGGGCGCGGCAGCTCGCGCAACCCGGCAATCGTCAGTCCAGCGACGGCGTCGGTCATCGGCTCGCGCTTGGCCGTAGTGAGATGGAGCATCGGGAACCCTTCGTCGGAGACGCTGCCGAACGCCGTCTTTGCGCCCGGCGTGCAGCCGGTGACGTCCACGATCTCGCCGATCTCGACGACGCGCGACTTGCCCTTGTTGACGTTGGTGCCGTCGACGCGCCGAAACAGGACTTGCTTGACGTCCCTGCGCTGGGTGTACTGCAGGCCGTTGCAGTCCAGGAACCGCGACATGAATTCGTACGACAGCGGCTTGTTCAAGCTCACGAGGATCTCGGTCCCGTCGTCGGTGTAGGTCCCGGACTTGGCGCCGACCTCGCCGACCAGGCGCGCCGTGGCGTCCGACTTCAGCACCACGTACCACGAACCCGTGTAGCCATAGCTCTCGGGCACGTAGATCATGGTCTTGGCCGCGGCCGGTACGGCCCATGCGGCAAGGGTCGCAACGACGAGCGCCGCAGCGAGCGAGCGTGCCAAGCGAACGAGCAGGCGTGGGGTCATGCAAGGCTCCAGGAGTGGGATCGACGACGGCTGGCATCTTCGCGAACGACGTCACGCCGCGACAACAGGGTAAACCTGTGGATCTGCAATCCGGCACGCGGCTATTGCGGGTTTCTCCGGCCCTCCGTTCACGGGGTCGGCTCCTCGGTCCGCTTCAGATGATCTCGAAGTAGCGCTTCAGTTCCCAGTCCGTCACCCCGTCGAGCCACTGCCGCCATTCCCATTCGCGCGTCGCGGCGAAGTGCTCGACGAAGTCGTCGCCGAGCCAGTCGCGCGCGACCTGCGAGTCGCGAAACGCGCGCGTCGTCTCGATCAGCGTGCGCGGTGCGCGCGGGATGTTCTCGGCGCCGACGTTGGTGCCGGTGATCGCCGGCTGGGTCAGCTTCAGTCCTTTCTCGACGCCGTGCAGGCCGGCGGCGATGAGCGCCGCCGAGGCGAGGTACGGATTCGCATCGGCGCCCGGGCAGCGCGTCTCGAGGCGCGTCGCCTTCGGGCTGCCGGCAATGACCCGAAAGCTCGCCGTGCGGTTGTCCACGCCCCAGGTCGGCTTGACCGGGGCCCAGAAGCCGTCGACGAGGCGCTTGTAGCTGTTGATCGTCGGCCAGAACATCGGCGCGAATTCCATCGCGCACGCCACCTGCCCGGCGAGGTAGCTCTCGAACAACGCACTCATGCCGTGGCGGCCCTTCGCGTCGGCAAACAGGTTCTTCCTGCCGTCCGACAGGCTCTGGTGGATGTGGCCCGAGCAGCCGGGGTAGGCCGCGCTCCACTTGGCCATGAAGCTGGGCATCACGCCATGGCGCTTGCCGATCTCCTTGGCGCCGGTCTTGAAGAGGATCGCGCGGTCGGCGGTCTTCAACGCCTCGTCGAAGGCGATCGCCGCCTCGTAGACGCCGGGGCCGGTCTCGGTGTGCAGGCCTTCGATGGGCACGTCGAAAGCCGCCATGTCGTCCATCAGCGCGTTGAAGAAGTCGCGCTGGTCGCCCATGCGCAGCAGCGAGTAGCCGAACATGCCGGGCGTGATCGGCTCCGGACCGACGCCGCGCTTGGCGGCCCAAGTCTGCGGCGTCTCGGCGAAGTTGAACCACTCGAACTCGTAGCCCGTCATGACGGCGTAGCCCAGCTTGCGGCCGCGCGCGAGCACGCGCTTCAAGGTCTGGCGCGGGCAGGCAGCGAAGGGCGAGCCGTCGGCCGTCACGAAGTCGCCGAGGAAGAACGGCACGCCGCCGTCCCACGGCACGCGGCGCGCGGTGTCGAGATCGAGCCGCGCGAGCGCGTCGGGGAAGCCGTGCTGCCAGCCGGTGAGCGTCGTGTTGTCGTAGCACTGGTCGCCCGAGTCCCAGCCGAACACGACGTCGCAGAAGCCGAAGCCGCCCGCCGGGTGCGGCTGCGCGGCGGACAGGAACTTGTCGATGTGCAGCAGCTTGCCGCGCAGGATGCCGTCGATGTCGCTCACCGCGACCTTGACCTTGCCGACGCCATCCTTGCGGACGGCGGCGAGCGCGGAATGCTCCTGGGCGGTTCGGGGCTTGACTGGCATGGGTCGTTCTCGGCGTGCGGACAGGGCGGGACAGTATGGCACCCGGCCAGCAGGCACCAACACGCGGACCCATTAGCATCCGCGCTGGCGCTGCGGCCATGCCGACGACCGCGAGAGAGCCAACGATGCGAAGTCGCTGCACGGATACTCACGCCCATCGTGTCCACCGAACCGAGGAGATCACCGTGATGATTGGCAACCGACGATTCCTGCTCATGGCCACCGCGGGCGGCGCGGTCGCGGCCGCGCTGCTGGGCGGCTGTGGCAAGAAGGAAGACCCGATCGCGCAAGCGGAGAAGAAGGCCGCCGCCGCCGGCGTGCCGGCACCCGGCATCGCCGAAACCAAGGCCATCATGGAAGAGGCCTACGTCTACGGCTTCCCGATGGTCGCGGCCTACAAGGCGATGGTCGAGTTCAACGTCGACAAGTCGTCGTCGCAGTACAAGGCGCCGTTCAACGAAATCTGGAACGACAGCCAGACCTTCACGCCGAAGGACACCGCGATCCCGACGCCGAACTCGGACACGCCGTACTCGATGGTGCAGGCCGACCTGCGCGCCGAGCCGATCGTGCTGTGCGTGCCCAAGGTCGACAAGAACCGCTACTACTCGGTGATGCTGGCCGACCTGTATGCCTTCAACTACGGCTACATCGGCAGCCGTGCCACGGGCAGCGATGCCGGCTGCTACCTGGTCGCCGGCCCGCGCTGGCAGGGTGAAAAGCCGGCCGGAATCAACCAGGTGTTCCGCTCGGAGACCGACTTCAGCCTCATGATCTACCGAACGCAGCTGTTCAACCCGGCCGACATCGAGAACGTCAAGAAGATCCAGGCCGGCTACACGGTGCAGCCGCTGTCGGCCTTCCTCAAGCAGCCGGCGGCGCCGGCGGCGCCGGCGATCGACTTCCCGAAGTTCGTCGGCGACGACCCGTTCAAGACCGAGTTCCCGGCCTACCTGGACTTCCTGCTGCAGTTCGCGCCGGCCATCGGGCCGGCGGCGGTGGAAGAGCCGTTGCGCGCCAAGTTCGCCAGTATCGGCATCGGTCCGGGCAAGAAGTTCGACTTCAAGGACCTGTCGATCGAGCACAAGGCGGCGGTTGGCCTCGCCATCAAGGAAGGCTTCGAGAAGATCGACAAGGCCGCCGAAGGCCTCGGCAAGGAGATCAACGGCTGGCAGGTCGGCGCAGCCTTTGGTGACCGTGCCTTCTACAAGGGCGACTGGCTGCTGCGTGCTGCCGCGGCCAAGGCCGGCATCTACGGCAACGACGCGGTCGAGGCGATGTACCCGCAGGCGCACGTCGACTCGGAAGGCCAGACGCTTGACGGCAGCAAGCACAAATACACGTTGACCTTCGCCAAGGATCAATTCCCGCCGGTGAACGCCTTCTGGTCAATCACGATGTACGACGGCAAGAACCAGCTGCTGGTGGACAACCCGATCAACCGCTACCTGATCAACAGCCCGATGCTGCCGGGTATGAAGAAGAACGCCGACGGCTCGTTGACGCTCACCATCCAGAAGGACTCGCCCGGCAAGGCCAAGGAAGCCAACTGGCTGCCCGCGCCCGACGGCCCGATCTACCTGGTAATGCGGCTGTACTGGCCGAAGGACGCGCCGCCGTCGATCCTGCCTGCCGGCGAGGGCACGTGGAACCCGCCGGGGCTGAAGCGGGTGCAGTGAGACGAAAGCTTCCCTGACTCGAAGCAACCGTAGCAACCTGCGGGCCACGACCTCGGCGGCGGTGCTGGCCATTGCGAGCCTGCCGGCGCTGGCCACGATGTCCGCCGAAGAACTCGCCAAGCTGGCGCAGAACCCGGTCGGCAAGCTGGTCAGCGTGCCGCTCCAAAACGCGACTTGGCCGGGCAGGCAGATCCGGGGTGCGGGTGCGATCGTGCAGAAATCGACCAGCACCGACGACCCTGTGCCAAGTTGATCCAGCTCGCGCTACTGCTGCAGACCGCCGCACCGTAGAGCGCAGCGCCACGCCGAATTTCGTCGCGATGCCTTCGATGACGAGGCGACAAGCCGATCCACGTCGACGCAGGCATGGCACGGCCGATCAGCCCGCGCCGGTGGCCGCGCGGCGACGCGCAGCGCTGCTGCCGAAGCTGCCCCGGTACCAACGAGAAAACGAGCTCGCCGAGCCGAAGCCGAGCAGGCCGGCCACCTCCAGCAACGGCCGCGCCGTGCCTGCGACGTAGCGCTGCGCCAGCTCTCGCCGCACCGCTTCGACGATGGCGCTGAAGCTGGACGACTCGGCGGCAAGCCGGCGGTGCACGGTGCGCCGGTCGATGCCCAGGTGTTGGGCGACCACCTCGACCCGGCACAGGCCGCGCGGCAGCAACAGCACGACCTGCTGGCGCACGCGGTCGCCCATGCGCGCGCCGCGCGCCAGCGTCGACGCCAGCAGGCGCTGGCTGTAGCGCGCCAGCACAGGGTCGGCGCCGGGGTTGGGTGCGTCCAGGTCGGCGGCGTTGCAGACGATGCCGTTGAACTCGTGGCCGAACTCGACCACCGGCCCGAGCACGCGGCGGTGCACCGTCAGGCTCGGCGGCGCCGGGTGCGTGAAGCACACCAGCCGCGGCCGCCAGCTCGCGCCCATCAGCACCTGCAGCAGGCGGCAGGAGACGCCGACCACGAGCTCGGTGGCCTGGCGCAGCGACCCGAAGCCATCGGACGACAGCTCGGTGCGGATCACGACCAGACCGCCATGTTCCTCGACCTGCACCGCGACCGCCTCGTTGTGCACATGGACGTGGTGCATCAGCGTCTCGAGCGCCCGGCGCAGCGTCGGCGCGTCGCGCACCAGTAATGCGAGCGGTCCCAGGTTCGAGAGCCGGCGCGACTCGGCCAGGCGCAGCCCGAAGGCCGGCTCGCCCGCGCGCGCGGCCGCGGTCTCGAGCAGCCGCCCGACCCTGGCCGCCGGCACCTTCAGGTCGGGGTCGGTCAGGCAGCGTGGCGGCAGCCCGGTGCCTGCCAACAGGGCACGCGCGTCCAGCCCGAAGGCGGCGCACAGGTCGGCGAAGTGCGTCAGCGCGGCACTGCGGACGAGGGCCTTCATAGCTGTCCCGAGATGCAAAGTCGATGTCCCCGATTGTGAAGCTTCGACGGGCTTGCCGGCGAACAATGCGTCCCATCACGACAACGCCAGGAGACCTGCGATGAGTGCGACCCGCCCCGCCACGCCGCTGTGCGACCGGCTGCGCGCCGCCGGCGATTGGAACCCGAATTGGGAGCCGTTCTACGCGCTGGACCCGGCCTGGACCGAGGCCTTCATGTCCATGGGGCTGAAGCCGATGTTCGCCGGCGTGCTCGACCCGAAGGTGATCGAGTTCATCGCCATCGCCGTCGATGCGTCGTGCACGCACATGTATGCCCCGGGCGTGCGCCGCCACATCGGCAAGGCGCTGGACCTGGGCGCGACGAAGGAAGAGATCACCGCCGTCCTGCAGTGCGTCAGCGTGCTGGGCGTCCACACGATGAGCCTGGGTGCGCCGATCCTGCAGGAAGAACTCGCCGCGCGCGAACCCCTCACTGAACCCACAGCGCTCTGACGCGCTGACATCCACCGATCCACGACCAGGAGACCCTCCCAATGCAATTCCTCGACGACTCCCTGCTGCCCGAGAACCAGCAAGCGCTGGTGATCCAGGTTGCGCCCTACGGCCCCGAGTTCCTGCCCGGCGACTCCGACGACATCCCGGTAACGATGGCCGAGCAGGTGCAGAAGGCGGTGGATTGCTGGAACGCTGGCGCCACCGTGCTGCACGTGCACGTGCGCGAGGCCGACGGCCGCGGCAGCAAGCGCATCTCGATGTTCAACGAGATGCTGGCGCGGCTACGCGACGCGGTGCCCGACATGCTGCTGCAGGTCGGCGGCTCGATCTCGTTCGCGCCCGAGGGCGAGGGTAACGACGCCAAGTGGCTGAACGACGACACGCGCCACATGCTGGCCGAGCTGACGCCCAAGCCCGATCAGGTGACGATCGCGATCAACACCAACCAGATGAACATCTGCGAGCTGCTCAGTGCCGACGACGTGGCCGGCACCTCGCTGGCGCAGCCGGAACTGCAGGAGGCCTACCGGGAGATGTGGATTCCTTCGGGCCCGGCCTTCGTCGCCGAGCACCTGAAGCGGCTCCAGGCCAATGGCATCCAGCCGCACTTCATGCTGGCCGATGTCGGCCAGCTCGAGACGGTCGAGCGGCTGATCCGCCGCGGCGTCTACACCGGCCCGCTGGTGCTGAACTGGGTCGGCATCGGCGGCGGCGCCGACGGCCCGAATCCGCGCAACATGATGGAGTTCGTCAACCGCTGCCCCGACAACGCGGTGCTGACGATCGAGTCGATCATGCGCAATGTGCTGCCGCTGAACACGATGGCCATCGCGATGGGCCTGCACGTCCGCGTCGGCATCGAGGACAACCTCTGGGGCAGGAAAGGCGAGCGCATGACCAGCGTGCAGCAGGTCGAACAAATGGTGCGCATCGCGCGCGAACTGCACCGTGAGGTGGCCACAGGCGCGCAAGCCAGGGCGATCTACCGCATCGGCGAGCATTACGCCTCGGCCGACGAGACGCTGGCGCAGCTCGGCTACGCGCCGAACCGCAAGCCCGGCACCCGCGGCGCGACCTTGCGCCTGGCGGCCTGAACCTGCCTTCCGACACCCAGGAGACAGATCGATGAAGAACTCGTTCAACACCACCCGCCGCGCCGTCCTCGGCGCCATCGCCGGCGCCGCGCTGCTGGCCGCCGCGCCGGGCGCCTTCGCCCAGGCCTGGCCCACGAAGCCGGTGCGCATCCTGATCGGCGCGCCTGCGGGTGGCACCGCCGACATCGTCGCCCGGTTGCTCGCCGACGGGCTGCAGAAGGAATGGGGCCAGCCGGTGATCGTCGAGGCCAAGCCCGGCGCGGCCGGGATGATCGCGATGCAGGACTTCCTCGGCCAGCCGGCCGACGGCCACACGTTGCTGGTGTCCGTGAACGCGCTGGTGACCGAGATCCCGCATGTCATCAAACTGCGCTTCGACCCGTTCAAGGACGTGAAGCCGCTGGCCGACCTGGCGCGCAGCGGGCTGGTGTTCGTCGGCAACCCGTCGCTGCCGGCGAAGAACCTCGCCGAGGTCGTCACCTACGCAAAGGCAAACCCGGGCAAGCTCTCCTATGCGTCCTACAGCCTGGGCACGATCTCGCACACCATGGGCCTGGAGCTCAACAAGGCCGCGGGCATCGACCTGAGCCACGTCCCCTACAAAGGCTCGCCGCCGGCGCTGCAGGACGTGATGGGCGGCCACGTGGCGCTGATGTTCGACGGCCCGGCGACCGCGATCCCGATGATCAAGGGCGGCAAGCTCAAGGCCTACGCCGTGAGCGGGCCCAAGCGCAACCCTGCCCTGCCCGACGTGCCGACATTCGCCGAACAGGGCTACCCGATGCTCGGCGAGATCGCCTGGATGGGGCTGTGGGTCAAGCCTGCGGTGCCGGCCGACATCCAGGCAAAAGTCCGTCAGGCGACGCTCAAGGTGATGTCGCAGCCGGCGGTGCAGGCGCGGCTGGCGGAGTTCGGCAACGACCTCGGCAGCGGCGCCACGCCGGAGGAGCTTGCCAAGGCGCTGCAGGCAGCCTCGGACAAGCAGGGCGCGACGCTGCGCGCGCTGGGTGTCAAGCCGCAGGATCTGGGAGGCTGAGCACAAGCCGGCGCATTGGGCGCGACATGGACCGCCTGTTCCAGCTGCTGCCGCGATGTGGCCGAACGCGCGCGGTCGATCCTTGCAGGCGTGCTTGCCTGCGCGGCGATTGCCGCTCCAGCCGGACTCCCGGCCGAGCATTGCGGCGCGCCGGTGATGCTGTTCGCACCGCTGCTCCGCGCGGCAACGAACTTCTTGTCCGAACCCACGCAGGCGCGCCAGCCCGGCGCCTCCCGTCCACCCCACACCGCCTGGACGCCCCCTTGGGGGCAGCGAACGCAGTGAGCTCGGGCTCGTCAGGACTCAACCAGCGGGAAGCCCTAGCTCCCGCAAGGCCTCGCCCATGGCGTTGACCGCCTGCTGCATCTCGTTCCTGCCGATCGCGCCGATGCAGCCGACGCGAAAGGTCTCGACCTCGGTCAGCTTGCCCGGGTAGAGGATGAAGCCGCGCGCCTTGGCCGCGGCGTAGAAGCGCTTGAAGTCGTAGGCCGGATGATCGGGCGCGTGCACGGTGACGATGATCGGCGCCTGCACCTCGGGGCGCAGGAAGGGCTGCAGGCCGAGCGCGGAGAGGCCCGCGATCAGCGTCGCGCAGTTGTCGCGGTAGCGCGCCAGCCGCGCCGGCTGGCCGCCCTCCTCGATGAATTGGGCCACGGCTTCAGCGAGCGCGACCATCACGTGCGTCGGCGGCGTGAAGCGCCACTGGCCCGTCCTCTCCATGTAGACATGCTGGTCATGCAGGTCCATCGCCAGGCTCTGGCTGTTGCCGGCTGAAGCCTCGATCACGGCCTTGCGAACGAAGACGAAGCCCATGCCCGGCACGCCCTCGAGGCACTTGCCGCTGGCCGCGACGAGGGCGTCGAAGCGCATCGTGCGCGCGTCGATCGGCAGCGCGCCGAACGAGCTCATCGCGTCGACGATCAGCCCCTTGCCGTGGCGCTCGCAGACGGCGGCCACATCGGCGAGCGGGTTCTCGACGCCGGTGCCGGTCTCGCAGTGGATCAGCACGACGTGGGTGATCGATGCGTCCTCGGCCAGGCGCGCGGCGAGCGCCGGCGCCGACACCGGCTCGTCCTCGGCGAAGGCGAGCACCGAGGCGCGGCGGCCCATCATCTGCGTCAACTTCGCGGCGCGCTTGCAGTAGGCGCCGTTGTCGAGCACCAGCACGTGGCCCTCGCGCGGCACCACCGTCGCCACCGCGGCCTCGACGCTGAAGGTGCCGCTGCCCTGCAAGGGCACGACGACGTGCGTCTCGTGGCCGTTCACGATATCGAGCAGCTGCGCGCGCAGCCTGGCCGTGACGGCGTTGAAGTCGCTGTCCCACGAGCCCCAGTCCTTGAGCATCGCGAGCTTGGTGCGCAGCGTCGTCGTGAGGGGACCAGGGGTCAGCAGGATGGGGTCGCGGTCCATGGGCGTCGTACTCCTAGTCCTTCGGTTTGTCGGCGGACCGCGTTCTCAGCACGTCGATCGCACGCTCGAGGATGGCCCGATCCGCAATGTCCTTGTCGCGCATCGTCTGCTTGGTCAGCAGCAGGCCTTCGAGGCTCACCGTCTGCACCGGAATGCCATCGAGGTCGATCGTCTCGGCATACTTGCGCAGGGTGTCGAAGGCCTGGCCCTTGGCGTTGAGCATGACGTCGACGACGAAGGCGTCTGCGATCCGGATGTTCTCGTCCTGCTCGAACCACTCGGGCTCGAGGCCCTTTGCGGCCCGATCCGGCAACATCATCAGCGCATCCTTGACGCGCTGCCCGGACTCGGCCGTGGCCCGGACCAGCAGGTCGATGTCGGTCGTCGCACGCTGGTAGCCATGGGCGGCCAACGCGTAGCCGCCGATCAGCAGGTACTCGACCGCATGCTCGTTCAGCGAACGGAGCAGCAGCTTCAGATCCTCGAGCGTCGCCGGGCGGCTGTACTCGTCCATCACCTGCGCCTCAGCGCCATGCGGGCCATGCCCGACGCCAGGCAGTCGAGCTGGTGGCGGTTCGCGTCGTCGTGCGTCGCGAAGCGGTAGACGCCCTTGGGTGTGAATGTCGACGGAGCAAGGCGGGAGACGGATTCGTTGAATCGTGCGCCTTCGGCCAACAGCGGGCCGCTGGCTCGTCCAACCACAGCCGGTTCACGCCGAGTCCCGACCTGACGCATCGCCATGCTCCTGCCAATAGCCCATTGTCGACTCTAGCGCGGCGCAGGCTGCCGCCAGGCCTGCGTGCGCCGTCCCACCCAGGCGCCGAGCCACATGAAGAGCAGCGTCGCGACCGTCGACGCCACGGCGATCAGCACCGCCATCGCCGCTGCGGCCCCGATGTCGCCGGCCTCGTCGAGGTTCAGGATCGCGATCGAGGCGACCTTGGTCTCGGGCGAGTAAAGGAACACGACGGCCGAGATCGTCGTCATCGCGTTGATGAAGAAGTAGCGTGCGATGTCGACCAGGGCCGGCGTGCAGATCGGCAAGGTGACGCGCCAGAAGGTCTTGTAGAACGGCACCTTCAGCGACGCCGACACCGCCTCGAACTCGGCGTCGAGCGCCTTGAGCGCCGTGACTGCCGTCAGGTGGCCGGTCGTGTAGAAGTGGACGATGGTGCACAGCGTCAGCAGCGCGATCGTGTGGTACAGGCCGTTCAGCGGATTGGCCGGCGCGTTGAAGAAGAAGATGTAGCCGAGGCCCAGCACCAGCCCCGGGACCGCCATCGGCAGCATTGCGAGCAGGCGCACCAGCGTGCGCAGCGGTGCCAGGCCGCGCGTCTTCTCGAGCAGGTAGGCGCCGCTGAAGACGAGCGCGGTGCCGAACACGGCCGTGCCGGCGGCGACCTTCAGGCTGTTGACGAAGGCCGCGCCGACCTCGCCGTCGACGAGGCCGAGCCTGTAATGGCGCAGGCTGGGCTCGAGGTTGTAGGGCCAGAAGCTCGCGAACGACGCGAACACCGCCATGCCGAGCATCGCGAACATCAGCAGCGCGATGCCGGCGCAATAGGTCGTCATCAGCGCATCGAAGGCCGGCGCCGGCTTGGGCACATAGGGCACGGCGCGCGCGCCGAGCATCGCCGTCTGCTTGCGCTGCACGAGATGGTCGATGCCGAAGGTCAGCACCGCGGGCGCGAGCAGCAGCAGCGCCACGACGGCGCCGCGCTGGAAGTCCTGCTGGCCGATCACGAGCTTGAAGACGTCGGTCGCGAGCACGTTGAAGTCGCCGCCGATCACCTTCGGGATGCCGAAGTCGGTGATGACGAGCGTGAACGTGACGAGGCTGGCCGAGATCAGGCCGTACTTGGCGCCGGGCAGCGTGATCGTGAAGAACTTGCGCCTTGCGCTCGTTCCCATCGCATCCGCGGCCTCGTACAGGCGCGCGTCCGACAGCGTCAGCGCGGTGATCAGGATCATCAGCGTGTGCGGAAAGACCGAGAAGATCTCGGCCAGCACGATGCCCGGTGCGCCGTAGATCTGCGCGATTCCGAGCGCCGTGAGCCAGCTCTTCAGGACGCCCTGGTTGCCGAACCAGTAGATGAGCGAGATGGCCGACAGCAGCGAAGGCGCGAGCAGCGGGATGAGCGTGACGGCGCGAAACATCCCCTTGGCCGGCATGCAACTGCGCGTCAGCGCATAGGCGGCACCGAAGGCGAGCGGCACCGTCGCGAGCGTCACGACTGCCGAGACCCACAGGCTGTTCCAGAGCGATGTCAACAGCGCCGGCGTGCGCGCATAAGCAACGAAGTTGGCGAACGCGACGAAGCGGCCTTCGCTGTCCTGCATCGCCTGCAGCAGGATGCGCGCCAGCGGTGCGGCCAGGAAGACGAGCAGCAAGAGCGCAACCAGGGCGAGCGCGGCGTGCGCGATGCGCTCGCTCCAGTGCACCCGCTGGCGCACCGGTGCGGGAGCCTGCGCCGCGAGTGCCGCGCCGGCGGCCATCGTCAGAACAGCCTCATGCGCTCGGGCAGCAGGCGCAGCGGCAGCCGGCCGCCGACCTCGAGCTGCTGCTCGGCAAGGAAGTTCAGCGACAGGTAGACCGTGAGCCGATGCTCGCCGAGGTCATCCGCCTTTACGCGCACCAGGCAGTACGCGCCCAGGAACTCGATCTTGTCGATCTCGGCCTCGAAGACATTCGCGTCGCCCGGCGCGACGGGCCGTGCGAGCACGTCTTCCGGCCGCAGGTAGACCTTCGACGGGCTGCCCGAGGCGCCCTCATGCGCGCAATCGAAGCTGCGCAGGCCGATGCGCACCCGCCCCGGCGCCTCCAGCGTGGCCGGCAACGCGTTGATGCGGCCGACGAAGTCGGCCACGAAGGGCGAAGCCGGGTCGCGGTACACCGCGAGCGGCGTGCCGACCTGCTCGATCCGGCCCTCGTTCATGACGACGATGCGGTCGGCGACCTCGAGCGCCTCCTCCTGGTCGTGCGTGACGATGATCGTCGTCACGCCGAGCTTGCGCTGCAGGCTGCGGATCTCCTGGCGCAGGTGCACGCGCACGATCGCGTCGAGCGCCGACAGCGGCTCGTCGAGCAGCAGCAGCCCGGGCGAGGTGGCCAACGCCCGCGCCAGCGCGATGCGCTGCTGCTGCCCGCCCGAGAGCTGGGCCGGGAACTTGCCCTCGCTGCCCGGCAGGCCGACGAGCTTGAGCAGTTCGGCAACGCGCGCCGCGATCTCGGCCCTGGGCCGCTTGCGGTTGACGAGGCCGTAGGCGACGTTGTCGGCGACGCTCAGGTTCGGGAACAGCGCATACGACTGGAACACGATGCCGTAGTCGCGCTCGGCCGGCGGCAGGTTCGAGATGTCGCGCCCGGCCTGCGTGATGCGCCCGGCGGTCTGCACCTCGAGGCCGGCGATGATGCGCAGCAGCGTCGTCTTGCCGCAGCCCGAGGGCCCGAGGAAGCAGACGAACTCGCCCTGGCCGATCTCGAGGTCGACCCCCTCCAGGGCAACGAAGCTGCCGAACTCCTTGCGGATGCCGGTGAGCTCCAGGAATGCAGACAGGCTGCTCACCGGCGCCGCACCGGCTGCCTTACTTCTTCGGCTCGGACTTGGCGCTGTAGCGCTGGTTCCACTCGGCGAGGATGCGCTCGCGGTTGTCGGCGGCCCAGCCGAAGTCCATCTTCACGAGGCGCTCTTCGTAGTCCTTGGGCACGTTGGCGAGCGGCGGCGCGATGCCGGGCTGCGCGGTGATCGCGAAGTTCTTGCCGTACAGCATCATCGCGTCCTTGCTCGACGCCCAGTCGGCGAGCTTCTTCGCTGCGTCGAGCTTCTTGGTGCCCTTGTGGATGGCGAAGGCCTCCAGGTCCCAGCCCAGGCCTTCCTTCGGGAACACGAGGTCGATAGGCGCACCCTTGGCCTTGTTGGCGTTGCCGCGGTACTCGAACGAGATGCCGATCACGTACTCGCCGGCGGCGGCCATATTGCAGGGCTTGGAGCCCGAGTGCGTGTACTGCGCGATGTTCTGGTGCAGCGCGTCCATGAACTTCCAGCCGCCGCCCTTGCCGGCGTCGTCGCCCCACAGCGTGAGCCAGGCCGTGACGTCGAAGAAGCCGGTGCCCGACGAGGCCGGGTTGGGCATCACGATCTGGCCCTTGTAGATCGGCTTGGTCAGGTCCTTCCAGGTCTCGGGCTTCGGGATGCCGCGCTTTTGCGCCTCGACCGTGTTGAAGCACACCGTCGCGCCCCACACGTCCATGCCGAACCAGGCCGGCGGATTGGCCTTGTCGCGGTACTGGCTCATGATGCCGTCGAGGTTGAGCGGCGCATACGGAATCAGCATGTCGTTCTTCTTCAGCAGCGCCAGGCTCGAAGCCGCGACGCCCATCACCGCGTCGGCCTGCGGGTTGGCCTTCTCTGCGAGCAGCTTGGCGGTGATCACACCCGTCGAGTCGCGCACCCACTTGAGTTCGATGTCGGGATAGGCCTTGTTGAAGCCCTCCTGATAGGCCTTCAACTGGTCGGTCTCGAGCGCGGTGTAGACGAGCAGCTGCGTCTTCGTCTGCGCCGAGGCGCCGACGGCGAAGGCCAGCAGCGTGGCGAGCGAAAACGTCTTCATCATCGTCGTAAGGACGGGCGGGATGCGCATGGGTTCTCCTGCAGTGGGTTCGGGGGGGTGGCCGGATGGCAGCCGCCAGTGTGCGACGGCTTCGTGACAGGGGCTTGTCGGCAATCTAACGGGCCGCCGGATGGGCGTCAACGGGAGTTTGCCGATTGTTGACAATCTACAGTTGATGGAGTCCAATGCTGGCTCGGCCGGTTGGTGTTGAGTTCCAGGACCGGTCTCAGGCCTCCGCGTAGGCCACTCGTAAACCCAGGTGCGTCTTGAACGGCTCGAAGTCGCGATCAGCATGCAGCAGCGAGTAACCAGCGTCGATGCACTTCGTGGCGATGATCGTGTCGATCGTCTTGCGAACGGTGATCCCGAGCGATTGCAGGCGTCGGAAGTTCTTGGCGGCCTGCACGGCGATGTCTGCACCGCCGAGCTCGACGAACTCGAATGCGTCGAGCGTCTTGCGCGCCTGGGCGAAGTCCTTCTCGGACCGGAACCCCTGCAGGACTTCCACCAGGATGAGGTCTCCCACGGCGATTCGCTCTTGGGCGAACAGTGTGTCGAGGCGCTCGACCTGAGGCGTGTCGGTCCCACGGAAGAAATCGATCCATACACTCGAATCGACGAGGATCACTTGTCGGTCCTCATCGCTTCCAGGTCACCTTCCCACTTGAGCTTTCCTCTCATCTTTCGAACTTCGACCTGCCTGCCCAGTTGCACCAAGGTCCGCAGCCCCTGTTCGACCACTTCCCGCTTGGTCTTGGCCCCCGTGTAGCGGAGCGCAGCCTTCATGAGCTTGTCGTCGATCTCGATGTTCGTTCTCATCGGGTGTACCTCTTTGCAGTGCGGTACACATTCTACCTAGGGCGCGCGGCACTATTCCCGGCCACATTTCTGAAAGAAGTCGGAAAGGAAATCGAAGATGCCCGCACGCAAGTCCGTCAAGGCCTCCCCCGCTGGCGAGGAGCTTGGCCTCGAGTTGCTGCAGTCGGTCCGGGAAATGAAGGCCCGCAAGATCGCGCGGGTCACGCAAGTGCAGCTCAACGAGGTCGTCGAAGCCCGGCAAAGCACCGGCGTATCGCAGGCCGTGTGTGCCTCTGCGCTCGGCATCTCCAAGCGCACATTGAAGGAGTGGGGGCAAGGCCACCGATCTCACTCCGGCGCGGCACAGGCGCTCATTCGCATCCCACGCAAGCCAATTTCGACCAAATCAGCGGAGTACAAGGCCCTGGTCGTTTCCCGCAAGGCTTGCCGGAAGTGTGCCGACATCGGGCTAACCAATCCCGCATGTGTCCAAGCCGGCGCGTTCGACGGTCCAGATATTGGGCCTTGGACTCGATGGAACGGTGACTTGAACGCAAGAGTGCTTGTGGTTGGCCAGGAGTGGGGAGACGTTGCCTCACTAGTTCGCCAGGGCGGGCTAGACACCGCCAGTCCAACGAATCGAGTGCTTCGCGAGCTTCTGGCCTCGGTCGGAGTCCGCATCAGGCCCGCGCCACTTCGCGCCTCTCGCAGTGGCGTCTTTCTCACCAACGCGGCACTCTGCCTGAAGGATGGAGGCGCGCAAGCACCCGTGCGCGCTGAATGGTTCGCCAACTGCGCTGATGCCTATCTGCGACGCCAGATCGAGCTTGTGCGGCCTGCCGTCGTGGTCACCCTCGGAGAGAGGGCCTACCTAGCTGTTCGCCAAGCCTTCAACCTCCGGCGCGTCAGCTTTAGGCATGCGGCAAACAAGTTCGCGCACATCCCGCTGCCCAATGGCAGTCAACTCGTCCCGGTCTATCACTGCGGCCAGCGCATCCTGAACACCCATCGCAGGCGCGAGGCTCAGTTCAATGACTGGCTTCGCGTCAAGGCGCTGCTAACGGCGACCAGTGCCTGACTCGAACATTGGCCTCACAGACACACCCTCGCCGTGCGCACCAACTACGTCCTCATTGACTTCGAAAACGTTCAACCAGCCTCCCTGGCTGGACTCGATGCCGATCACTTTCGAATACTTGTCTTCGTCGGCGCCGGCCAGAACAAGCTGAACTTCGAGACCGCCGCCGCCCTCCAGCGCCTGGGTCCGCGGGCCGAGTACGTGAAGATTGCAGGCAACGGTTCCAACGCGCTCGACTTCCACATCGCCTTTCACATCGGGCACCTCAGCGCGCAGGATTCAAACGCCTTCTTTCACATCATCTCCAAAGACACTGGCTTCGACCCACTCATCCAGCATCTGAAGGAACGAAAGGTCTACGCAGCTTGGTCCAGGGATGTTGCGGATATCCCGCTCCTGAAGGCTGCCAACTCGAGAACGACTTGCGAGAAGGTCGCCGTTGTTGTCGCCAACCTTCAACAGCGTGGGGCCTCGAAGCCGCGGACCCTCAAGACTCTCACGAGCACGATCAACTCGCTGTTTCAGAAGCAGCTCACCGAAGAAGACGTGGTCGCTGTCCTCCAGAGCTTGCAGTCCCAGGGACTCGTCGCCATCAACGAGACCAAGGTCACTTATGCGCTGCCGCCGAATGAGACCTAACGTAGGCTTTGCGCGTCAAGAAGGCGCCGCCCACACCCGGCATTGAAGTTGTCCATCGCCGTCAGGATCCGCGCCGTTGCAACAGGCTATCTCGCTAGTGTCATGCACACCCCGCCAGCACCGCCCCGCCCATCTACGACCGCCCCATGAACCGCCCCGCCCCGGCACCCTCGCCCCTCGCGCTGCTGCGCTCGAGTTCGCTCGCGACCGCCGTGCAGCAGGAGATCGAGCGCGCGATCCTGCGCGGCGAGGTGGCGCCGGGCGCCAAGCTGAACGAAGCCGCGCTCGCCGAAAAGCTCGGCGTCTCGCGCGGGCCGGTGCGCGAGGCGTTTCGCATGCTCGAGACAGCCGGCCTCGTGCGGCAGGAGAAGAACCGTGGCGCCTTCGTGCGCGACGTTGCGCTCGACGAGGCGATGGAGATCTACGAGCTGCGCGCGATGATGGAAGAGGCGGTCGGCCGCGCGCTCGCCGCCGCCATCACGCCGGCGCAACTCAAGACGCTGCACGCGCTGGTCGATGCGATGGGCCGCGCGGTGAAGGCCGGCGACGCCGATGCCTACCATCTGCTCAACCTCGACTTCCACGACAAGCTGGTCGAGTTCAGCGGCAAGCGCAAGCTCACCGTGATCTACCGCCAACTGATCAACGAGCTGTCGCTGTTCCGCCGCCTCAACCTCGCGGACGAGAAGATGATGCCGCTCTCGGCATCGGAACACGACGCCATCCTCAAGGCCATCGCGAGCGGCGACCCTGAACGTGCCGCCCGCGCGATGCGCGAGCACGTGCTCGAGAGCCGCGATCGCACGCTGCGCAACAACACGCCGGCCAACGACGCCCAGGCGTCCCCGCCCCGAAAGGTCAGACACCATGCTTGAAGTGAACGGACGCGCCTACGCGCTGCCCCGCGCCCCCACCGTCGTCGTCTGTGTCGACGGCTGCGAGCCCGACTACCTCGCCCAGGCGGTGGCCGCGGGCGAGATGCCGTGGATGAAGCGCACGCTGGCCGAGGGGACGGCGCTCGTCGCCGACTGCGTCGTGCCTAGCTTCACCAACCCGAACAATTTGTCGATCGTGACCGGCGCGCCGCCGTCGGTGCACGGCATCTGCGGCAACTACCTGTACGACACCGCGAGCGGCACCGAGGTCATGATGAACGACCCGAAGTGGCTGCGCGCGCCGACCATCCTCGCCGCGCTCGCCGCGGCCGGCAAGCGCGTCGCCGTCGTCACCGCGAAGGACAAGCTGCGCGCGCTGCTCGGCCACGGCATGCAGGGCGGCATCTGCTTCTCGGCCGAGAAGGCGGGCGAGGCCACGCTCGCCGGCAACGGGATCGAAAACGTGCCCGCGCTCGTCGGCCTGCCGGTGCCCGACGTCTACAGCGCCGGGCTGTCGGAGTTCGTCTTCGCCGCCGGCGTCAAGCTGATGCAGCGCGCCGCCGACCGACCGGACGTGATGTACCTGTCGACGACCGACTACGTGCAGCACAAGCACGCGCCCGGCACGCCGGACGCCAACGCGTTCTACCGGATGATGGACGGCTACCTCGGCGCGCTCGACGCGATGGGCTGCGTGATCGCGCTCACGGCCGACCACGGCATGAACGCGAAGACGCGCATGGACGGATCGCCCGACGTGATCTACCTGCAGGACCGGCTCGACGAGTGGCTCGGCGCCGAGGAAGCGCCGGGCCGCTCCCAAGCTTTCTCGTCCCCCACGGGGGGCGGGACGCCGCGAAGCGGAGGCCCTGGGGGCTCCAGGAGAGCGCGCGTGATCCTGCCCATCACCGACCCCTACGTCGTGCACCACGGCGCGCTCGGCTCGTTCGCGACGGTCTACCTGCCAGGCAACGGCGAGTTCGACGACGCGGCGCGGCGCATCGCGGCGCTGCCCGGCATCGAACTCGTGCTCGCGCGCGCCGACGCCGCGGCGCGCTTCGAGCTGCCGGCCGACCGCATCGGCGACCTCGTCGTCGTCTCCGAGCGGCAGGCGGTGATCGGCACTTCGGCGAGCCGGCACGACCTGTCGGCGCTCGAGGTGCCGTTGCGCTCGCACGGCGGCATCTCCGAGCAGCGCGTGCCGCTGGTGCTCAACCGCCGCATCGCCGGGCTCGACACGGGCCGGCGCTGGCGCAACTTCGACGCTTTCGACCTCGCGTTGAATCATGCGCAGGGCTGAACCTGGGCCGGCAGCGCGCGTACGCCGTGGCGACAGGCCGCCGCCGGTACCCGCGTTCTCCGCTCCCCTCGCGGGCGAGCACCGCGCGCCGCGATTCGTTCCCTCTTCAACACCGCCCGTGGCCCGCGAGCGCCGGGGCGACCGCGAATGGTCGCTGCGCCCGCGGATACCGACGCCGTCCTGCTGCTCCGCCAGCGGCGTGCCGCCGGCCCGCACGCCAACCCTGTGCCGCGGGCGGGTGGTCCGGGGGTGCGGGCGCAGGTCGCATTCGCGGTCGCCCCTGCCGCCGGCACGAGAAGAAGGCGGTGACGACGCGGTGCCTGCGCAGCGCAGTCGTCCGCCCGCGAGGCCGACCGGAGAACGCACCCCCGGGCCGGCCGCCCACGCTCCGACGCCTGCAAGCAACCAGCGCCCCGCACTGCGACAACCGATGACGAGCGCGGACCAGTACCCATGAACACCCCCGCGCAGAGCGAAGGCGACGTCAACTCGAGCCCGCACCGCGCGGCCTGGCAGCGCGAGCAACTCGATGCGCCGACGCGCGCTGCTCGCGCGCGACAGCGCCGCGTTCCTGCACCAGTCGGTGTCGACGCCCTGCCTCAGCGCGATCCGCAAGGCCGAGGGCCTGTTCATCGAGGACGTGGCGGGCCGCCGCTACATGGACTTCCACGGCAACAACGTGCACCACGTCGGCTACGCGCACCCGCACGTCGTCGGCGCGATCAAGGCGCAGCTCGACGCGCTCTCGTTCGCGCCGCGCCGCTTCGCGAGCGAGCGCGCGGTCGAGCTCGCCGAGGCGCTCGCGGCGCAGTTCCGGCGCCTGACCGGCGCGCCCGGGCGCGTGCTCTTCACGACGGGCGGGACGGACGCGGTCGAGGTCGCGATCAAGCTCGCCCGCGCGGCGACCGGGCGCTTCAAGACGCTCTCGTTCTGGGATTCGTTCCACGGCGCGGGCCTGGGCGCGAGCAGCGTCGGCGGCGAGGCGCTCTTCCGCTCGGGGCGCATCGGCCCGCTGCTGCCGGGCAGCGAGCACGTGGCGCCGTTCGGCTGCTACCGCTGCGCCTACGGCCATCCGGTCGATGCCCACGGCGAGCCCGACCTCGAGCGCTGCCGCCTCGCCTGCGCGGCGATGGTGCGCTACGTGCTCGAGCGCGAAGGCGACGTCGCGGCCGTCATCGCCGAGCCGGCGCGCGCCGTGCCCTACGTGCCGCCGCCGGGCTACTGGCGGGCGGTGCGCGAGGCCTGCAGCGCGCACGGCACGCTGCTCGTCTTCGACGAGATCCCGACCGGGCTGGGCAAGACCGGCCGCTTCTTTGCCGCCGAGCACGATGGCGCGGCGCCCGACATCGTCGTGCTCGGCAAGGCGCTCGGCGGCGGGATCCTGCCGATCGCGGCCTGCATCGCGCGCGACGAGCTCAACGTCGCCGGCGACTACGCCTTCGGCCACTACACGCACGAGAAGAACCCGGTCACCGCCGCGGCCGCGCTGGCGACGCTCGAAGTCATCGAACGCGAGGGTCTGGTCGAGAACGCCGCGCGCGTCGGCGCGCATGCGCTCGGGCGCCTGCACGAATTGAAGCGCCGCCATGCGCTCGTCGGCGACGTGCGCGGCCGCGGCCTGCTGCTCGGCCTCGAGCTCGTCAGCGACCGCGCCGCCAAGCGCCCGGCCGGCGACGCCGCCGAGCGCGTGCTGTACCGGGCGCTGTCGCGCGGCCTGTCGTTCAAGACGACGATGGGCAACGTGCTGACGCTGACGCCGCCCTTGATCGTCACGCGCGAGCAGATGGACGCCGCACTCGACATCCTCGACGCCTGCCTGGCCGAGGAAACCACCGCCGCATGACGCCGACCGCTGGAGGACAAGCCGCATGAGACACCCTGTTTCCAACCCTGCACCGCGAGCCGAGCGCCGGGCCGCTCCGGGCCCCGCGCGCGGCTCCCCGGATCGGCCCTACCCGCCGGACGAGGGGCAGTCATGACCCGCGCCGAGCCGCTGCGCGAGGCGATGCGCATCGCCGGCGAGAAGGTCGGCGCCGACCGCAGCGCAGACCGCTCCTTCGCCGTGCACGATCCCTACAGCGAGGCCGTCGTCGGCAGCGTGCCCAAGGCGACCGTCGAGGACGTGCGCCGCGCGATCGCGATCGCGCACGGCTACAAGGCGCGCCTCACGCGCTACGAGCGCGCCAACATCCTCGACCGCGCCGCCGCGCTGGTGCGCGAGCGCACGCAGCAGATCGCGGCGCTCATCAGCGCCGAGTCGGGGCTGTGCATCAAGGACGGCCTGTACGAGGTCGGCCGCGTCGCCGACGTGCTCGTCTACGGCGCCAACGAGGCCTTGCGCGACGACGGGCAGGTGTTCAGCTGCGACCTCACGCCGCACGGCAAGAAGCGCCGCGTCTACACCCAGCGCGACCCGCTGCTGGGCGTCATCAGCGCGATCTCGCCGTTCAACCACCCGATGAACCAGGTCGCGCACAAGGTCGTGCCGTCGGTGGCGACGAACAACCGCATGGTCCTGAAGCCGTCGGAGAAGGTGCCGCTGTCGGCGCTGCTGTTCGCCGACCTGCTCTACGAGGCCGGGCTGCCGCCCGAGATGCTCTCGATCGTGACGGGCGACCCGCGCGAGATCGCCGACGAGCTGATCACGAACCCGCAGGTCGACCTCGTCACCTTCACCGGCGGCGTCGCGATCGGCAAGTCCATCGCCTCGAAGGCCGGCTACCGGCGCATGGTGCTCGAACTCGGCGGCAACGACCCGATCATCGTGCTCGACGACGCCGACCTCGACGAGGCCTCGACGCTCGCCGTGCAGGGCTCGTACAAGAACTCGGGCCAGCGCTGCACGGCGGTCAAGCGCATTCTCGTGCAGCGCAGCGTCGCCGCGCGCTTCACCGACCTCGTGGTCGAGAAGACGCGTGCCTGGACCTACGGCGATCCGGCCGACCCCGCGGTCGAGATGGGCACGGTGATCGACGAGGCTGCGGCGCGGCTCTTCGAGGCGCGCGTCGAGGCCGCCGTCGCCGACGGCGCGCGCCTGCTCGTCGGCAACGTTCGCCGCGGCGCGCTCTACTCGCCGACGGTGCTCGACCGCGTCACGCCGCGCATGACGGTGGTGCACGAGGAGACCTTCGGCCCGGTCTCGCCGATCATCGCCTTCGACACCGTCGACGAGGCGATTGCAATCGTCAACGCGTCGGCCTACGGCCTGTCGTCCTCGGTCTGCACGCAGCGCCTGGACCACATCACGCGCTTCGTGCAGGAGCTGCAGGTGGGCAGCGTCAACGTGCGCGAGGTGCCCGGCTACCGCCTCGAGCTGACGCCCTTCGGCGGCATCAAGGACTCGGGCCTCGGCTACAAGGAGGGCGTGCAGGAGGCGATGAAGAGCTTCACCAACGTGAAGACCTATTCGCTGCCATGGGGTTGAGCGCCGCCGCCATGCCAGACACGCAACTCTCGATGCAGGCCATCCACGGCCTGTTCGCCGCCCACGGCGCGAGCCAGTACGCCGGCGAGCCGGTGACGCAGCTCGAGCACGCGCTGCAGACGGCGCACCTTGCCGAGCAGTCGGGCGCCGACGACGAGCTCGTCGCCGCCTGCCTGCTGCACGACCTGGGGCACCTACTGAACCTGCAGGTCACCGGCCCGAACGACACCCCGACGCTGCGCGGCGTCGACGACCGGCACCAGCGCGTCGTGCTGCCCCGGTTGCAAGGCCTGTTTTCCGCGCGCGTGCTGGGCGCGATCGAGGGCCATGTCGACGCCAAGCGCTACCTGTGCTTCGCACGCGAGGGCTACTTCGAGCGCCTGTCCGACGACTCGCGGCGCAGCCTCGCGCTGCAGGGCGGCATTTTCAGCGCGTGCCAAGCCGCGGCCTTCATTGCCCGGCCCGGCGCCAAGGACGCGCTGCGCCTGCGCGTGTGGGACGACCTCGCCAAGCAGCAGGGCCTGGCGACACCGACGCTCGCGCACTTTCTCGACCGCGCGGCACGCTGCACATCGGCCTGCCCTTCCGGCACCGGATGACGCTCACCTGGCCCGTCGTCGCCGCGGTCCTGTTCGGCGCGCTGCTGCATGCGTCGTGGAACGCGCTCGTCAAGTCGGGAACCGACAAGTCGCTCGACACGGCGCTGATCCACGTGATGGGCTGCGTGGTCGCGATCCCGCTGCTGGCCGCCGTCGGCCTGCCCGCGCCGGCCGCATGGCCCTGGCTTGCGGCCTCGCTCGTGATCCACATCGGCTACTACGTCGCGCTCGCCGGTGCCTACCGCCACGGCGACCTCGGCTTCACCTATCCGATCATGCGCGGCCTCGGGCCGCTGCTGGTCGCGGTCGTGCTGGGCGCGAGCGGCGGCGCGATCATCGACGAGCCGCTCTCGGCGGCGACGCTCGCGGGCGTGGCCGGCATCAGCATCGGCGTGCTGCTCGTCGGCCTGTCGAAAGTGTCACCGCACGGCAACCCGCGCCGCGCGCTGCAGTACGCGCTGCTCAACGCGGCCATCATCGCCGTCTACACCATCGTCGACGGCATCGGCGTGCGCGCGAGCGGCAACGCACTGCAGTACGTGGCGCTGCTGTTCCTGCTCGACGGCATCCCCTATTTCCTGCTCGTGATGCACCGGCGCGGCAAGGCCGGGCGACCCGCAGCCTGGGCCCACATGCGCCGCCGCTGGCCGCTCGCGCTGCTCGGCACCTGCGCCTCGCTCGGCTCGTATGCGATCGCGCTCTGGGCGATGACGCGCGCACCGGTGGCAGCCGTCGCTGCGCTGCGCGAGACCTCGGTGCTCTTCGCCGCCGTGCTCGGCACCTGGCTGCTCAAGGAGCCGTTCGGCGCCCGGCGTGCTGCCGGCACGCTGGCCATCGTCGGCGGCGTGATGGCGCTGCGGCTGGCGCGGGGGTGAAGGGCGGCGCCGATGGGTGGCTCCACGGTCTGGCCGCGCACCAGCCCACAGGGCGCGCCCGCGCTCCCTATGACGCGCGACGGTGGCAACTCCCGGCAGCGCCGGGGCGCCGGGCTGCCGGCGAGTCAGGCCTGGTGGACCGTCGTGCTCGGGCCCTGACAGGCAATGCGCAGGATCGGCTGCGGGCCTGGTATGTGGATCAGAGCTGCGTCGACATCGACGCCACCCGCATCACGAGCGCGCCGCGCGCCCAGGGGAACTTCTCGCGCACCAGGTCGAGGTACTCGCCCTCGGTGACGATCTCGCCGCTGCCCGCGATCACGCAGCCCTGGCCGGGGCTGCGCGTGCCCTGCACCTTGCGCGAGGCCGCCATCAGCTGGATGTTGCCGTTGGCGCGCAGGTTCTGCTCGGTGCGCTGGAAGCGGCCGATGGGGAAGATCACCACGTCGCCGGGATCGACGATGCGCATGTAGTTGCCCCAATGCCCGGCCAGGTGCGGGCCGTCGGGTCCGTTGGTCACGATCGTGACGTACTCGGTGGCGTCGCAGAGCTCGCGGTACACCCCTTCGATGCGGGCCATGGAAATGCTCCTCGAAAAGGCACTCACGATAGCGCGCCTGCGACGCGCCAGGCCTGATCGGCATCAGACCTCGTCGAGTCAGGCGCCAGCGTCGATGTCGCAGCGCGCCGGCCTGCGGGCTCCCGATGTCACGCAACGCGCCGGCGCACGCTGCGGCCGCGCGCCCGATGGCCGCGTAGCAGAATCACGCCCTGGCCCGACACCCGTGCGACGCGGGCGCCGACAATCCCCTGCCCCGCATCCCGACACCGTCGCCAAGCCAAGGCCCGAGACCATGACCGACATCCGCCTGAACCCGCTCGACGCCGCCTGGATCCAGACCGAGACCCGCGCGACGCCCAACCATGTGGGCGGGCTGCTGCTGTTTCGGCTGCCCGACGGTGCGCCGCGCGATTTCCTGCGCCAGCTGATGGCCGAGTTCCGCACCCGGCGCGACTTCGCGCCGCCGTGGAACCGGCGCCTGAAGGTCGCCTTCAACCTGAACCCGACGCCGGTGTGGACCGACGACGAGGCGATCGACCTCGAGTACCACGTGCGCCACGCCGCGCTGCCCTGGCCGGGCGGCGAGCGCGAGCTCGGCGAGCTCGTCGGCCGGCTGCAGAGCACGCCCATCGACCTGACGCGCCCGCCCTGGGAGTGCACCATCATCGAGGGCCTGGACGACCACCGCTTCGGCGTCTTCGTCAAGATGCACCATTCGCTGATCGACGGCGTGAGCGGCATGAAGATGCTGCAGCGTGCGATGTCGACCGACCGCGCCAAGAGCGTTGCCATGCCGCCATTCTGGGCCACCGGCTCGGGCGATGGGCAACGCTTCGGGCGTGCCGGCGCGCCGCAGCCGACCGTCGCCGATGCGCTCGCGATGGGCGCGCAGGCCCTGAGCCTGCAGGTCAAATCGGTGCCGCAGCTCGTGGCCGCGTTCGGCAAGATCGCGCGGCGCATCGGCGCGCCCGGCGAGGGCTTGATGGTGCCGTTCGATGCGCCGCGCTCGGTGCTCAATGGCCGCGTGCGCGAGAAGCGCCGCTTTGCAACCCAGCAGTTCGCGATGGAGCGGCTGCGCGCGCTGGCCAAGGCCGGCGACTGCACCTTGAACGACGTCGTGCTCGCAATCTGCGCCGGCGCGCTGCGCCGCTTTCTCGACGAGCGCGGCGAGCTGCCGGCCAAGCCGCTCACGGCGGGTATCCCGGTCTCGGTGCGGCCCGCCGACGACGAGGGCACCGGCAACGCGATCAGCTTCATCATCTCGACGCTGGCGACCGACCTTGCCGACCCCGCTGCGCGGCTGCGCGCGATCCGCGCGTCGGTGCGCCATGCCAAGGCGCACGTTCAGTCGCTGCCGCGCCAGGTGATGCTGCAATACACGGTGCTGCTGATGGCGCCGACCATCGTCACGCTGCTCACCGGCCTGGGTGGGCGCACGCCGCCGATGTTCAACATCACGATCTCCAACGTGCCCGGGCCGGAGAAGCCGCTCTACTTCCGCGGCGCCGAGCTGCTCGCGATCTACCCGGCGTCGATCGTCACCCACGGCCAGGCATTGAACATCACCTGCCAGAGCTATGCCGGGACGATGGACTTCGGCTTCACTGGCTGCCACTCGTCGCTGCCGAGCCTGCAGAAGCTCGCGGTGTATGCGAGCGACGCGCTGAAGGAACTCGAGGCCGCGCTGCTGCCCGCGCCGGCGCCGGCCCGGGCCAGATCGAAGAAAGACGCAACGCCTGCCGCCGGGCCGCCGCGCAAGCGCGCCGCCGCCCAGGGCAGCTCGCGCAAGCGCAGCACCCAGCCCGGCTGACGCGCATGGCGCTGCCGACGCAGGCCCGCATCGTGATCGTCGGCGGCGGCATCGTCGGCCAGATGCGGCCGAACCGCAACATGACGCGCATGAGCAGGTACGGCATCGGGCTGTACGCCAAGCTCGAGGCCGAGACGGGTCTCGCGACCGGCTGGAAGCAATGCGGCAGCGTCAATTTCGCCGCGACGGAGCGCCGGCTCGGCAGCGGCGGGCATCATTGCCGCGGCGCGCCGCCGCTGCCGGGCGTGCCCTAGACTGCCCGGCAAGTCGGACCGCGTTCCGCGGTGAGGCAATCGGACGGGAGAGGTGGGAAGCGATGTGCATCTGGATGACCGGCGGGGCGACGCCATGATCCGCACCCTCGGCCTGTGCGGCCTGTCGTTTGCCTTCCTGTGGTGGATCCTTGCCGAGGGTCGCAACGACGGCTGGCTGCTCGGCGGCGCAGCCGCCGCGGCGGCGACCTGGGCGAGCATGAGGTTGCGGCCGCCCGGCGCGCCCGGCATCCGCCCGACGGGGGTACCCGGCTTCCTGGGCTACTTTCTCTGGAACTCGATCCGTGGAGGGCTGCAGGTGGCCGGGATGGCCTTGCGCGGCCGGTCCGCCCTGAGGCCTGGCTTCGTGGACCTGGCGGTGACGCTGCCGCCGGGCGCGCCCCGCATCCTGCTGGTCTATGTCCTGGGGCTGATGCCGGGCACCGTGGGCGTCGACCTTGACGACGCGCGCCTGCGCCTGCACGTGCTCGACGAACGCCTGCCGGTCGTCGCCGACGCGCGGGCCCTCGAGGCGACCATCGCGGCGCTCTTCGGGAGGGCGGCATGAGCCCGCCTGGCCGCCCCAGGGGCGAATACCGAAGGGCGAAGCGCGAAGCTACCCTGGCGGTCGTGCCGGGCTGCTCCCGAGTGCTCGTCCCGATGCACGTCGTGCAGGCAGCCCGATGAGCCCGCTGCCGATGGCCGTCGCGCTGTTCCTGCTCGCCAATCTGGTGCTGGCGATGGTCGTCGCCGCACGCGGGCCGACACCGGCCGACCGCATGCTGATGGCGCTGCTGTTCGGCACCACCGGCACCGCGGTCCTGGTGCTGCTGGCGGCAGCCGGGGGCGGGGTCGCGCTGGTCGACGTCGCGCTCGTGCTCGCCCTGCTGGCGGCGATCGGCGGCATCGCGTTCGCCAAGCGCGCCTGGCACGCGCCGGGAGACGACCATGATTGATTGGCTGAACCGGCTCCTGATGGTGGCCGGCGCGTTCTTCTTCTTCGCCGGCACGGTCGGCCTGCTGCGCTTTCCCGACGTCTACAGCCGCCTGCATGCGCTCGCCAAGGCCGACAACCTGGGCCTGGGCTGCGTGCTGCTGGCGCTCGCGCTCCAGGCCGACAGCCTCGCCGTGGCGCTGAAACTACTGCTGATCTGGCCGCTCGTGCTGGCCGCAAGCGCCGGCGTGGGCTTCGCCATCGCGCGCCGCGCCCACAGGCTCGGCATCCCGCCGTGGCGTCGGGAGCAGGGGCGATGACGCTCGCCTTCGACCTGCTGCTCGGGCTCGCGCTGCTATGGAGCGGCTGGCGTGCGCTGACGACGCCGAGTCTGGACCGCGCCCTCGTCCTGTTCATCGCCTTCGGCCTGTTGATGGCGCTGGCCTGGGCGCGACTCGCGGCGCCCGACATCGGGCTGGCCGAGGCGGCCGTCGGCGCCGGCCTCACCGGTGCCCTGCTGCTCGATGCCTGGCGCGCTGGCGCGGCGCAAGGATCGGCCATGAAGCGGATCGGCGTCGTCGGGCTCGCCCTCGCCTTCGTCGGCGCCCTGGCGGCGTCGATCCTCGACCTCGGGCCGGCTGCCGTCGACCTGCGCGTGCCCGTGGCCGCGAATCTGGCGCAGAGCGGCGTCAGCCATCCGGTCACGGCCGTCCTGCTCAACTTTCGCGGCTACGACACCTTGCTCGAGATCGCCGTGCTGCTCCTGGCCTTGCTGGCGATCCTCGCGGTGGACGGTGAAGCGGGCGCGTCACGGCCGCGCCCGAGCCACGCGGTGCTGCAGTCGCTCGCGCGGCTGGCGGCACCGTTGATGGTCGTCCTCGCCGTGTATCTGCTCTGGGCCGGGGCGTTCCGGCCCGGCGGCGCCTTCCAGGCCGGGGCCGTGCTCGCGGCCGCTGCCGTGCTGCTGCATCTGGTGGGGCTGGTGCCGGCTTGGCGTACCCCCCGTCTGCGGCTGCGCTTCGGGCTTGCCGCCGGCTTCGCGGTGTTTCTCGCGGTGGCGGCGGGGCTGCTCGCGCAGGGTGCGCTGCTCCAGTACCCCGCCGAGATGGCGGGCAGGCTGATCCTGCTGATCGAGGCGAGCCTCACGGCTTCGCTCGGCCTGATTCTCGCGGGCCTGTTCCTGTTCCTGTCGCGCAACGAGATCGACGGGCCATGACGGGCGGTCTGCTGTTCGCGCTGGTCGGAGTCGGCCTGTTTGCGCTGGGCGTGGCGGGCGTGGTGCTGGCCGGCCACCTGTTGCGACGCATCCTCGCCTTCAACCTCATGGGCAACGGCGCCTTCCTCGTGCTGATCGGACTGGCCCAGCGCGATGGCGTGCCCGATCCGGTGCCGCAGGCGATGGTGCTGACCGGCATCGTCGTGGCCGTTGCCGCCACCGCCTTGGCCCTGGCCCTGGTGCGCAGGCTTCACGCACTGACGGGTCGCCTCGAACTGCCGGACGATGCGGATGCCTGATCCGACCGTCTGGCTGATCCTGCTGCCGCTCGGCTGGGCGACGCTCGCCTTCCTGCTCGGGCCGGGGCGCGGCGCCTGGGCGGCGATCGCCGGGCTCGCGCTGCAGCTGGGGCTCGCCTTCGGCCTGGCGCGGGAGGTCGGCACTGCCGGGCGAGCGCTTGCCCATGCCGTCGGCGGCTGGGGCGCGCCGCTGGGCATCGACCTGGCGGCCGATGGCCTGTCGGCGGCGATGCTGCTGCTCGCCCAGTGCGTCGCGCTGCCGCTGGCGATCTATGCCCGAAGCTACTTCAAGGCCGGCGACCCTGCCGCCGCCTGGTTCTGGCCGCTGACGGGCTTCCTGGTCGCGGGACTCAATGCCCTGTTCCTTTCCGCCGACCTGTTCAACCTCTATGTCACGCTCGAGCTGGTGGGACTGGCCGCCGTGGGCTTGGTCGCGGCCGGCGGCGGGGCACCGCAGGTGGCGGCCGCGCTGCGCTACCTGTTCGCGACGCTGGTCGGCTCGGGCGCCTACCTGCTCGGGGTCGCGCTGATCTACGGCAGCTACGGCACGGTGTCGATCGCCACCCTGGTACCGCTGGTGACGGCCGAAGCCCCGCGGCTGGTCTGGATCGCTGGCGCCCTGATGGTGGCCGGCCTGATGCTCAAGACGGCGCTCTTCCCTTTCCACTTCTGGCTGCCGCCGGCGCATGGCGGCGCACCGGCGCCAGTGTCCGCGCTGCTCTCCGCGCTGGTCGTCAAAGGCTCCTTCTACCTGATCCTGCGGCTGTGGCTCGGGCCGCTGCAGGCGGTGCTGCCGGCCTTCGGCTGGCTGCTGGCGGCCCTGGGCTCGGCGGCGATCTTCTGGGGCTCGTGGCAGGCCATTCGTGCCACCAGGCTCAAGCGCCTGATCGCGTATTCGACGGTGGCGCAACTCGGCTATCTGTTCCTGATCTTTCCGCTGCTGGCCCATCCGCTGGCGCTGCGGGCCGGCGTGATGCAGGTGTTCGCGCACGGGCTGGCCAAGGCCGGCATGTTCGCGGCGGCGGGGGTTCTGATCAGGGCGACCGGGCAGGACACGGTCGCCGGGCTGGCGGGTACCGTCGCGCGCCTGCCGTTGACGCTGTTCGCCTTCGGCCTGGCCGGCATGACGCTGATGGGCCTGCCCCCTTCTTCCGGCTTCCTCGCCAAGTGGCAGATCATCGAGGCGGCGCTGGCGCAAGGCCACTGGCCCATCGCCGTCGTCGCGCTGGCCGGCGGCTTGCTGGCGGCGGTGTACGTGTTCCGCGTGCTGCGCCAGGCGTTCCTGCTTGCGCCGACCGCCCCGGCCGCCGCCGCCGTACCGCGCACGCTCGAGTGGAGCGCCTTCGCGCTGGCCGCCGCGAGCGTGCTGCTCGGCCTGCGCGGGGTGGAACTGATGCAGTTGCTGGAGCCCGGCGCATGACGATGCACGAATGGCTGCCGCTCGCCGTGCTGGCATCTTCGCTGCTGCCGGGGCTGGCGATCTTCGCCTTGCCGGAATCCGCGGTCGGCGTGCGCACCGCCCTGAACCTGCTTGGCGCCTTTGCCAAGCTGGGTCTGGTCGGCGTCCTGCTGGCAGGCGTCACCGCCGGCGAGGCCTACGGCGTGCGCTTCGCCGTGCTGCCAGGCCTGGACCTCGCGTTCAAGGCCGATGCGCTGGGACTGCTGTTCCTGACCCTGTCCACCGTCCTGTGGCTGTTCACCACGCTCTACGCGATCGGCTACCTCGAAGGTGCGCCGCACCGCTCGCGCTTCTTCGGCTTTTTCAGCCTTTGCGTCACAGCCACGATGGGCATCGCGATGGCGGCGAACCTGTTCACGTTCTTCGTCTTCTACGAATTGCTGACGCTGTCGACCTTCCCGCTCGTCATGCACCGCGGCACCGACAAGGCGATTAAGGGAGGGACAATCTATCTCGCCTATACCCTGATCGGCGGCACCGCGCTGCTGGCCGGCATCGTCTGGCTGCATCACCTGCTCGGCACCACCGAGTTCGCCCATGGCGGCATCGTCGCCGGGGTCGGCGCGCAGTACGCGGGGCAGCTGAAGGTCGTCTTCCTGCTGCTGATCGCCGGCCTCGGCGTGAAGGCGGCGCTCGTCCCTCTGCACGGCTGGCTGCCGCAGGCGATGGTGGCGCCGGCACCGGTGTCGGCCCTGCTGCACGCGGTGGCGGTGGTCAAGGCGGGCGTATTCGGCATCGCGCGCATCGTCTACGAGGTGTACGGCGTCGAGTTCGCGCAGTCGCTGAACCTGCTGCTGCCGCTGTCGGTCCTCGCCTGCGTCACGATCGTCTGGGGCAGTCTGCGTGCACTGCGCCAGGACGATCTGAAGAAGCGACTGGCGTTCTCCACCGTGAGCCAGGTCTCCTACGTCGCGCTGGGGATCGGCCTGTTCGGTCCGGTCGGCACGATCGGCGGGCTGGTCCACCTGGTGCATCAGGGCATCATGAAGATCACGCTGTTCTTCTGTGCCGGCAACTACGCCGAGACCCTCGGCATTCACCGCGTCAGCGAGATGGACGGCGCGGGGCGGCGCATGCCGCTGACCACGCTGGCGTTTTCCATCGGCGCCTTCGGCATGATCGGCGTGCCCCCCTTGGCCGGCTTCATCAGCAAGTGGTACCTGGGCCTGGGGGCGCTGGAGGCGAACATGCCCTGGGTGCTGGCGGTGCTGGCCGCCTCGAGCCTGCTCAACGCCGCCTACTTCCTGCCGATCCTCTATCGCGCCTGGTTCCGGCCGGCGCCGGCGTCCTGGCCGGGGGAACATATCGCCGCCCGCGGCTGGCGTGAAACCTCGCTGCTGCTGCTGCTGCCGCCGCTGGCGACAGCCGCCGCCGTCGTGGCGAGCGGGCTGTTCGCGGCCGCGGGGCCGGCCCCGCTGGGCTGGGCCCAGCTGATTGCCGATCGGGAGTACCTGCAGTGGACGCGCTGACGGTCCTCGTCTTCCTGCTGCCGCCGGCACTGGCGACCGGTCTGATGCTGCCAATGCCGCTGCGGCGCGGGGCGGCCGTCCTCGCGCCGCTGGCGCCGCTGCCCGCGTTGCTGCTGGCGCTGGCCGCGCCCGCGGGCCTGACTCTCGACCTGCCCTGGCTGCTGCTGGGCAGCCGGTTCGCGCTCGACGAAACGGGGCGCCTGTTCCTCGGCTTCACGGCCCTGGTCTGGCTGATCGCCGGCCTCTACGCGCGTGCCTACCTCGCGTCGGACGAGCGGCGCCGCGGATTCTGGGCCTTCTTCCTCGTCACCCAGGGCGGCAATCTGGGTCTTTGCCTGGCTGCCGATGCGGCATCCTTCTACTTCCTGTTCGCGCTGATGACCTTCGCTGCGTACGGGCTGGTGATTCACACGCGCTCGAACGACGCCCGCCGGGCCGGCCGGATCTATCTCGTCATGGCGATCCTCGGGGAGACCGCGTTGGTGATGGGCTTACTGCTGCGAGTGGATGCGGCCGGCAGCCATTACCTGGCCGGAGCAGCCGCCGTGCCGGTGCCCGAAGCGGCGTCCTGGCTTCTGGCCGCAGGCTTCGGCGTCAAGGTCGGGTTGCCGCTGCTGCACATGTGGCTGCCGCTCGCGCATCCGGTGGCGCCCGTGCCGGCGAGCGCCGTGCTCTCCGGCGTGATGCTCAAGGCCGGGGTGCTCGGCTGGCTGCGGTTCCTGCCGCTCGGCCACGCCGCACCCGAGTTGGGCGCCACCCTGATCGTGGCCGGTCTGGGCGCGGCGATCCTCGGCGTGGCCGCAGGCCTGATGCAGCGCGATGCCAAGGTGCTGCTGGCCTATTCCAGCGTCAGCCAGATGGGCTACCTGACCCTCGGCGTCGGCGCGGGCCTCGCGGCACCGCAGTCGTGGCCGTTGTTGCTGCCGGCCGTTTGCCTCTACGCCTTGCACCACGCCCTGGCCAAGAGCGCGCTCTTCCTCGGGGTGGGCGTGGCCAAGGCCTGCGGCGGCCGCGCCTGGGTGCTGGCCGGCATGGCGCTCCCCGCCCTGGCCCTGGCCGGGGCGCCGTTCACCAGCGGCATGGCGGCCAAGCTGCAGCTGAAGGCCGCGCTGCCGGCGCTGCCCGGGTTCGAGCTCGGCGCCTGGCTGGCCCTGGCGGCCGTGGGCACGGCGCTGCTGATGACCCGGCTGCTGCTCCTGCTGGCGGCCGAAGTCGCCCACGGCGGAAGCTGGGCGCTGGCGCTGCCCTGGGGGGCGCTGGTGGTCATCGGCGTAACGCTGCCGTGGGTGCTGGTGCCGGCGCTCACGGCCGGCGCCCTGTGGGCAGCCGCCTGGCCGGTGGGCCTGGCCCTGGTCTTCGCCGCCGTGGGTCTGCGGCTCGGCATCAAGGCGCCGCAGCTCCCGCCGGGCGACCTGGTGGTTCCGCTGGAGCGCCTGCGCGCCAGTCGGCCCGGTGCCGGCACGCGCCATGCCGGACCTTCCACGGCATGACCCCCGGGGACACCACTCCTCGGCGACCCGGCCGGCCGTGGCCGCGCGATCGAGTCCCGGGAACTCAAACGCCTCGCGCGCGACGGCAGGGGCGTCGACGCCGGCGGCGCCCGGCCCCTGGGCGGCGGCTGGTGATCCAGCCCCAGGTGGCTGAGGATCTTCCCGATCACCGGCCGCTCGAGGATAGCCGCGATGATCTTCAATTCCCCGGCGCCGCAGTTCGGGCAGTGCTGCCTGTCGATGGCGAAGATCCGCTTGAGAAGCCGCGCCCAGCTGATGCGGTGCGGCCGGGCCTGGACGGTCTCGACCTTGCAGGCCGCGTCGGGCCAATGGCCCGACCCCTCGCCAGGCACGACCAGTCCACCGGACTGTTCGCGTCCGGGCTCGGCCTCGCACTCGACGGTCGCAGCGGCTTCGGTGGCCGGCCGCTCTTGCTCGGGTGGCACCTTCGGCACCACCATCGCCCGCAGCTCGGCATTGGGCACCAGCACGCCGTGGAACCCGCTCAGGTGCAACCGCGGCCACGGCACCAGCGCGGCCACCCGTTGCACAAACTCCAGCGGGCTCATGACCACGCGCGTGGTGCCGTCGCGCGACGGGGTCTTGAGCTTGAGATCCACTTGCCCCGCCGCGTTGAGATGCATGCGTTCGTCTGACCCTAGATCCGGCAGTTGACCGCTTGCTTTCGCTGGGGGCACCGCGTGAACATTGACCGTCACCACCACGAACAACGTCACCTCGTGGGTGAGAGCGCTACGCACCCGATCGAGCCGTGCTGCGGCGCGCTGGCGGCGTTGCTCCTCCTTGCGGGCACGAGCCCGCAGCGTCGTCGCGCCTTGCCAGCCCGCCGCATCGCAGCCCGCTCGGGCGCGTCCAACTGCCGAATCTAGGCTGACATCGCCGCTCGCGTCATGTTGGGACACAGCTGTTCCAGCCGCTTGCGCTCGTGCGCCTCGGCCCGCACCGCGGCGAGCAGGCTGAAGCCGTCGATGTCGACGCACAGGGGCTGGCGCGCCGGGGCGTCGCGCCTCGCAGAGTCAGCGTTCGCTGCCGGCCGCTGCACAGCACTTGCGCGACATGCGCGACCTCCTGCACCGGTGCCTTCTCGCCGCCGTTCCCGGCCTGCAACTCAACGGCCACCCCGAACACCGGCTGCCCAACACGCTGCACGTCTCGTTCCCGGCCGTGAGCGGGCGCGCCCTGCTCGGCGAAGCGGCCGACATCGTTGCGGCGTCGGCCGGATCGGCATGTCACTCCGAGCACGATGCCGTGAGCGGCGTGCTGGCGGCGATGGGCGCAGACGCGGCGCGGGCGGCCGGCGCGGTGCGGCTGTCGGTCGGCCGCGCGACGACGCGCGAAGATGTCGAGCGCGCCGCAGAGGCGCTGGCCTGCGCCTGGCAGCAGATGCACACGCGGTGACGCCGGATCAACGAGCCGGCGGCACGAGAAGACTGCTGTCAGCCGAGGCAACGGTGCCGTCGAAGCGCCGTCCGGGCCGCCGTGGCTTCGAACACGTCGCCGGCTCGAGGCGCGTGCGGCATCAGGGCCGGAAGCGATAGCCGACGCCGAGTTCGGTCAGCAGGTGCTTCGGCAGCGAAGGATCGGCCTCCACCTTCTTTCTCAGGTTGGCCATGTGCACGCGCACGTAGTGCGTGTCCTCGGCGTGGCCCGGCCCCCACACCGCCTTGAGCAATTGGCGGTGCGTGACGACGCGGTCGGGCTGCGCGACGAGGTGCGTCAGCAGCCGGTACTCGATCGGCGTCAGGTGCAGCGGCTCGCCGTCGCGCTCGACGGTGCGGCGTGCCAGGTCGATTACGACGCTGCCGAAGCGCTGCACCGGCTCGCCCGACGCCGAGGCCTGCGCGTGGCGGCGCAGCTGCGCCCGCACGCGGGCCAGCAACTCGCCGGCGCCGAAGGGCTTGACGAGATAGTCGTCCGCCCCGGCGTCGAGGGCCGTGATCTTGTCAGCCTCGCTGCCGCGCGCGGAGAGCACGATGACCGGGATCGCCGACCAGGTGCGCAGGTCGCGGATGAGGTCGATGCCATCGCCGTCCGGCAGGCCCAGGTCCAGCACCACCAGGTCCGGGCGGCGGCTGCCCGCCTCGATCAGGCCGCGCTGCAGCGTGGCCGCCTCGTGCACCTCGTGCGCCTCGGACTCGAGCGTCATGCGAACGAAGCGGCGGATCTCGGGCTCGTCCTCGACGATCAGGATGCGCGCGTGCAGTTCCATCAGGCGCTGCCCGGGTTGGAGACCAGCTCGCTCGCGCTGCCGTCATCGGTCGGCGGCTCGCCGCGCGGCAGCTCGATCGTGAAGCGGGCGCCGGCGGTGCGGCCCTCGGACTCGCGGTTCTCGGCGCGGATCGTGCCCTGGTGTGCCTGCACGATCGCGCGCGAGATCGCGAGCCCGAGGCCGACGCCGGGCGTCGCGCTTTCCTTCGAGCCGCGCTCGAACTTGTCGAACAGCGTGTCCTCGCGGCCGGCGGGCAGCCCGGGGCCGTGGTCGTCGATGCGGATCGTCACCGTGTCGGACGACGCGAAGGCCTCGATCTCGATGCCGGTGCCTGACGTCGTGAACTTGGCGGCGTTCTCGAGCAGGTTGGCGAGCACGCGCTCGAACAGCACCGCGTCGAGCGAGAGCAGCGGCAGGTCGTCGGCCAGCCCGACGTGGACCGGCCGCCCCTGCAGCGACGGCGCGCAGGCCGCCAGCGCGCTGCCGACGACTTCCTCCAGCGGTTGCCACTCCCGGCGCAGCGGCACGGCGCCGGCTTCGAGCCGCGCCATGTCGAGCAGGTTGCCGACCATTGCGTTCATGCGCAGCGCCGAGTCGCGGATCGAACCGGCCATCTCCTGCTGGACCGGCGACAGGCGTGGCTGCGTCATCGCGAGCGTGTCGGCCAGGCCGACCATCGCCGCCAGCGGCGTGCGCAGGTCGTGCGAGATCGCCGACAGCAGCGAGTTGCGCAGCCGCTCCGACTCGATCTGCACCGTGCTCTTCTGCGCCACCTCGATGTAGTGGATGCGCTCGAGCGAGATCGCCAGCAGCGAGGCGCAGGTCTCGAGCAGGCGCCGCTGGTCGGGGCCGAGTGTCTGGCGCGCGGCGGGCTCGACGGCGAGCACGCCGCGCAGGCGCATCGGCGCCTTCAGCGGCAGCACCAGGCACGCGCTGCCGGCCAGCGTGTCGGTGCCGAAGCCGGCCGGCTCGCCGCGATCGAAGGCCCACTGTGCCACGGCCTCGTCGACCGCCGCGTTGCCGCCGGGCAGCGGCACGAGCCGGTCGCGCTCGTCGGCGGCGAGCAGCGTCGCCTTGGCGCCGAACTCCGCGCTCAGGAAGCGCGCGCCGATCTCAGCCACCTGCTCGGGCATCAGCGCCGCCGACAGGTCGCGCGACATCTCGTACAGGCCGCGCATGCGGTGCTCGCGCTGCGTCGCCGCCTCGGCCTGGATCTTCAGACCGGCGGTGAGCTGGCCGATCACGAGCGCGACGAGCAGCATCACCGCGAAGGTCACCAGGTACTGCACGTCGCTGACGGCGAA
>NZ_JADJDO010000021.1 GCF_016702655.1 Ideonella sp. | reverse complement strand
GCGCGCCGCAGCGAGACGTGGATCGTCACCAGCACCGTGCGCAACTCGTCGTTGGCAAGCATCATGCGCACCGGCGCGCCCCCGACCAGGCCTGCGCATCTCGGTGGCCCGGGGAAGGCAGCTCCTGGCCGCAGCCAGCGCTTCCTTGTGGATGGGCGCGGTGACAATCGCGGCCACCTTGCCCGCAAGTGCCATGTCCGCCGCCTGGCGGATGCAGGCCGCGGCGGCCGCGCCGCGCGGGCGTCGACCTTGCCCATCGGCGCGTCGGCCAGGTCGGGCGGCAGTCCGGCCGCGGGCAACACCGGCACGCAACCGGGCGGGCAGCACAGCGCATCGGCCGGGCCCTCGATCTGCGCCACCGGCAGAAGGCCCTCGCCGCACAGCGCAGCCGCGCCGCATCACGGCCAGGTCGCCGAGCACGAAGGCACCACGCGCCTCGGGCCTGGCGCCGAGAAAGACTTTCGCCAGGATCTCGGGGCCGATGCCACAGGCATCGCCCATCGTCAGGACGAGCGGCAGCCCCGGTGACTCAGGCAAGGTAGCGCCGCTCCAGGTGCGCGCGGAAATGCCGGATTCAGCCGCTCGCCGCTCGCGCGCGCAGCGCAGCTCCTCGACCGGCCAGCGGCTCGCGGCGAGCAGATGTTGTCGCGCAGCCAGTCGAAGGGCGCGGCGCGAGGTCGCCGCGCGATGCGCTCGTCGAGATCGGGCACCTCGCGCCGGATCGCGGCGAACCACTGCGCCGCGTACATCGCGCCCAGCGTGTAGCGGGAAATAGCCGAACGCGCCGCCCGGCCGATGCACGTCCTGCAGCGGGCCGTCGCGGAAAGTCGCCGCGCGTGTCGCGGCGGCAGCGCCAGCATCTTCTCGTCCCACAGCGCCGGGATGTCGTCGGGCTCGGCGTCGCCCTCGATCAGCGCGCGCTCGATCTCGTAGCGCAGGATCACGTGCGCCGGATAGGTGAGTTCGTCGGCGTCGACGCGGATCAGCCCCGGCTCGACGCGCGTCAGCAGGCGGTACAAGTTGTCCGGCTCGAACGCCGGCTGCGCGCCGAAGGCCTCGACGAGCAGCGGCGCGAGGAGGCCGGCAAATCCGCGGCTGCGCCCGATCTGCATCTCGAACGACGGGCTCTGGCTCTCGTGGAAGGCCATCGAGCGCGCCTCCGAGACCGGCTGGCCGAGCAGTTCGCGCGGCCGGTTCTGCTCCTCGTAGCGGCCGTGGCCGGTCTCGTGGATCGTGCCCATCAGGCTCTGCAGGAAGTCGTCGTCGCGGTAGCGCGTCGTCAGGCGCACGTCCTCGCGCACGCCGCCCGAGAAGGGGTGCGTCGACACGTCCAGTCGCCCGCGGCTGAAGTCGAAACCGAGCATGCGCGTGACGTGCTCGCACAGTGCCTTCTGGCGCTCGGTCGAGAACGGCCGATCGGCATCGCCGTCGTCTCGCGCCCTGGCGTTCCTGCGCCTGGCGCACGAGGCCCGGAGCCAATGCTTCAGGTCGCCGAACACGCGGTCGACCTCGGCGCAGGTCATGCCGGGCTCGAAACGGTCCATCAGCGCCTCGTACTTCGAGACGCCCTGCAGTTGAGAGAGCAGTTCGGCCTCCTCGCGCGCGAGGCGCATCACGTCGCGAAAGTTGGCGAGGAAACCCTTCAGTCGTTGGCCTGGCGCTGCGCGCCAGGCATGTTCGTAACGCGATGCGGCGAGCGTGCGCGCCTGCACCAGCGCCTCGGGCAGCGCCGTCGACTGCTGCCATTCGCGGCGCATCTCGCGCAGGTTGGCGCGCTGCGCATCGTCCAGCGCCTCGCCGCTGGCTCCCTCCAGCTCGCAGCCGAGCTGAGGGTCGGTGCGCAGGCGGTGCATCAGCGCGGCGAGTTCGGCCAGCGCCGCGCCGCGCGCCTCGTTGCCGCCGGGCGGCATATTGGTCTCCTGGTCCCAGCGTGCGATCGAAGCCAGGTGGCCGAAGTGGTACAGGCGCTGGCTCGCAGCAGCGAGCTGGTCGTAGGCCAGGTCGAACTCATGGCGTTGTGGCGCTTGCGCGCGAGCGGCGATGGCCGATTCTCGCTCGCCCCTGCGTTACGCTGATTGCCGCACAAACCCGAAGACATGATGCGCACCGTACCCCTCAGCGACGGCCAGGCCGTCCTGCCCGCCCTCGGCCGGGGCACCTGGCGGCTCGGCGAGTCGGCGCCGCAGCGGGCGGCCGAAGTCGCGGCGCTGCGCGAGGCGATCGCGCTCGGCTACCGCGTCATCGACACCGCCGAGATGTACGGCGAGGGCGGCGCCGAGGCGGTGCTCGGCGAAGCGCTGCGCGGTGCGATGGCGGCCGGCGAGGTGACGCGCAACGAGCTCTTCATCGTCAGCAAAGGTCTATCCGCACAACGCCGGCCGGCGCGGCGCGGTCGCCGCCTGCGAGCGCAGCCTGCGCCGGCTCGGGCTCGAGGCCATCGATCTGTACCTGCTGCACTGGCGTGGCGAGCATCCGCTCACCGAGACACTCCAGGCCTTCGAGGCGCTGCAGGCTGCGGGAAGGATCCGCGCCTGGGGCGTGAGCAACTTCGACGTCGCCGACCTCGAGGAGCTCGCGGCCCTGCCCGGCGGCGAGCGCTGCGCGACGAACCAGGTCTGGTACTCGGCCGCGCGGCGCGGCGTCGAGTTCGACCTGCTGCCCTGGATGCGCGCGCGCGGCATGGCGCTGATGGCCTACAGCCCGATCGACCAGGCCGCGCTCGCCCGCCACCCGGGCCTGGCCGCTGTCGCACGGCGCCTGGGCGTCACGGCGGCGCAGGTCGCGCTGGCCTGGGTGCTGCGCGGCGAAGGCGTGGTCGCGATCCCGAAGTCCACGTCCTGCCCACCTGCGCGCCAACCTCGACGCAGCGGCACTTGCACTCGATGCGCAGGCACTGGCCGAGATCGACCGCGCGTTTGCACCGCCGCGCCGGAAGACAACGCTGGCGATGAACTGAGCGCAGGAGAGGCAAAGCGACAATAGCGCCGAACATGCGCGCAATCTGGCTCATCTTCTCGCAGGCGGTGACGGTCGCCGTCGCGGTGCTGTTCGTCGTCGCGACGCTCAAGCCGGGCTGGCTGGCGCGCGGGCCTGCCGGCCCGGAGCTCGTTGCGATCGTCGCCGCGCCGCCCGCCTCGGCCGCCTCGCCAGCGGCCGCGGCCGCCCCGCATGCGCCTCTCAGCTTGGCGCTGGCAGCGCGGCGTGCCGCGCCGGCAGTCGTGAGCGTCTCGGCGAGCAAGGCTCCGCCGCGCGCGGCAAGGGCAATGGCGATCCGTGGCTGCGCTTCTTCTTCGGCGAAGGCGCCGATCCCGGCGATGCGCGCCAGCGCCAGACCGGCCTCGGCTCAGGCGTGATCGTTTCGGCCGAGGGCTACGTGCTGACGAACAACCATGTCATCGCAGGCGCCGACGACATCGAGGTGCAGCTTGCCGACGCCGCCAGGCCAAGGCGCGCGTGATCGGCGCCGACCCCGACAGCGACCTCGCCGTGCTGAAGGTCGAGCTCGACCGGCTGCCCGCGATCACCTTCGGCAATGTCCACGAAGTCCAGGTTAGCGACCCGGGTGCTCGCGATCGCAACCCGTTCGGCGTCGGGCAGACCGTCACGTCGGGCATCGTCAGCGCGCTCGGGCGCAACCAGCTCGGCATCAACACCTTCGAGAACTACATCCAGACCGATGCCGCGATCAACCCCGGCAACTCGGGCGGTGCGCTCGTCGATGGGCAAGGCAACCTGCTCGGCATCAATAGCGCGATCTTTCGCGCACCGGCGGCAGCCTCGGGATCGGCTTCGCGATTCCTGTGACGATCGCGCGCCAGGTGATGGAAGGCCTGGTGCGCGACGGCCAGGTGCGGCGCGGCTGGATCGGCGTCGAGCCGCGCGACCTGACAGCCGAGATCGCCGCGAGCCTGAAGCTGCCGCTCCAGGACGGCGTGCTGATCACCGGCGTGCTGCGCAATGGGCCGCCGCCGCGGCGCTCAAACCCGCGCGTGGCGCACGTCGGCGGTACGCCGCGCCCCGCCTGCGGGCCCGCCGCCGCCGCCGGCGCAGACCGGCGACGTGGTCGTCAGCACGGTTGGCAGCGGCCCGCCAGGCGGCCAACACCGCGCAAGGCGTGCCCATCGCGCCGCGCGGTCGGCCGCGGGCGCGAGCCGCAGACGCAGGTGCAGCGATTGCGGTGCAGCGCGGCGGCAGGGCGCGCGCTCGCAGGCTTCCCCAGGTCACGAGGCCCCGTCGCGCAGCCCCTCCGGCCTGGTGAGTGGCAGGCGGCCTGAACGCTGATATGGCTTCTTCCTGTCAAGAGGGCGTGCCCATCCCTCTGCGATTTCAGATCGATCAATGAGTCCCGTTGCCGGACGGGGAACGCGACGGAGCCAGTGGTTGCCACCCGTGATGGATGTGCGACGGTTGCTCATGCTGATATGCGAGGGTTGGTTACCTCAAGACAAATTTGCGTCGCGGGGCTGCCTTCGCTCTAGGGACTGAGATCGCCTCGCAGGCGTTAGCGCCCGCAGGGCCCACAATAACGTTGACGAGGATTCCCCAGTGGCCGCGGCTGCGCCGCGTTCCCCCTCCGGCATCTGATGAGTTGGCTGGGTGCGGCACCTCCTTTGGGACTTCTCGTTCGAGGCGGTATTTGCCGGCCGCTCAATCAGCCGCTGCGGTGGCGGGGATCGGCATCCCCTGCCAGCCCGAGTTGTGCACCTCGCAACCGATGGCCCACACGAACCCGGCGAGCTCGCGCGCCACGGCCACCACGGCCTTGTTCTTCATCACCCGGCGCGCCAGCAGGCGCTTGAACTTCGCGTTCAACCTGAGCTGTGCCTTCCAGGCGATGTCGGTGACGGCCTTGGGCAACTGATCCTGGCGCGTGGCGATGATGGGGTCACGCGCGCCGGGTGCTGGTAGTGCCAGGCGATCTCGACCATCATGCGCCGGGCCGTACTGTTGCCGGCTTTGGTGATGCTGCCCTGGCGCCGCTTGGGGCCTGAGGGTGTTCGCCCGGCACCAGGCCCACGAAGGCCATCAGTTTGCGCGCTGACTCGAAGCGCAGGAAGTCCTGCAGTTCGCCCACCAGCGTCATCGCCGCGATCAGCTGCACACCGCGCAGCGCCTGTAATGCCTGCACCAAGGGCGTCAAGCTCCACTCGGGCAGGGTCTCGCGCATCGCCTGCTCCAGCCTCGCGATGCGCGCCGTGGCTTCGGTGATGGCGTGCAGGTACTCTTGGAACCCGATCTGCTGCGCGGCGTGCTCCAGCTTGAGCGTGGCCAGCCAGCGCAGGTGCGCCGCCGTCCAGCTGCTCTTGCCGGCGTAGGCGATGCCGTTGCGCAGCAGCAGTGCCTTCAGGCGGTGGCGGGCGTTGCGGCATTCGCGCACAGCGTCTTCGCGGGCGCGCACGAGGTCGCGCACGGCCTCGTCGGCGGCACCGGGCACGCGCACGGGGGTGAGGTCGCCAGAGCGGCTCAGCCGCGCCAGCAGCATGGCGTCGCGGCGGTCGGTCTTGATGCGATCGCCCGAGCGCTTGGGGATCGACGAAGGCGCGACCACTTGGCATTCGATGCCCTGCGCGTTCAGGTGGCGCCAGATCACGAAACCCGCAGGGGCCGGCTTTAGACCACGTGCAGCCGGTGGCCCTTGCTGGTCAGCTTGCGCAGCGCCTTGTCCAGCGCTGTCAGATCGCCGCCGATGCTGCCCACGTGGCGCACCTCCCCAGTGCACGCCAGGATCGGCGGTGGCGATGTCGATACTGTCCTTGTGTACGTCCAATCCGACGCACAGAGTGCTGGGATTTGTCCATGGCCCGTCTCCTCGCAAATTCGCAACGACCTGACCGACCATCGGTCCGGTGCATTGGTGTAGCTCGGCACGCCCTCGGCGCGCAACCTACGGCACTGCAGGGGGCGGGCCGCCCGAGTTCACGAAGCCATCTTGTCTAGGCAGACGCGGGCTGCCGATCAGAAGCTGAACTGGACGCCGATCGCGCCGCCGTTCATGTTCAGGCTCTCGACGACCTGGCCCGACTTGAAGTCGTAGTCGAGATAGCGCCAGGCGGCGATCACCGAGCCCCAGCCGAACTGGTAGCCAATGCCGGCCACGCCCTGCCAGGTGAACCTCGACTCGCCGGTGCCGATGTCGAGGTAGTAGGGGATGAACCACTTGCCCTCGGTGCCGAGCCGGATGCGGCCCTTGACGCCGACGATCGCATCCCAGTTGTTCGTGCTGGCGGTCGCCGTCCCGCTCTGCGCCGCTGGGGGCAGGCCGGGGATGGTGCCGGTGATCGACCAGTTCAGCGTCTGGTCCATGTCGAGCATGCGGGCGCCGAACAACAGGTCGGCCGTGCCCTCAGGCTTGTCGGCCAGGCTGTAGAGACCGGCGGTGGACCAGATCCAGTTCTTCAGGTCCAGGTTCAGGTTCGCGCTCACGCCGACCGGGATCTGCCCATGCCCGATCGTGAAATCGCGCGAGCCCGACTTGTCGCTGCCGAAGTCGGCATACACGAGGTCGGTCCACAGGCCCCACTTGCCCTTCTTCGCCTCGAGCGAACCCATGAAGGCCATCTTCAGCGCATCCAGGACATCTTGCGTGCTGACGTCGATGCTCGGTCCGCTGCCGGTGGCCGGAAACGACGTGCTGCCACCGAAGGCCGGGAACCAGCCGTAGATCGTGGCGTTCCACTTCCAGGCATCGCCAGCGCTCTGCGCCTGCGCCGCCAGCGGTAGCGCACCGAACAGGGCCAGGGCGAGCAGGCTGGCGGCGTTCGCGCCGTTGCGTGAGTTCATTGCAACCCCTCTTCCGTCGTGAGTCAGGGCTGCATTATGGGCCGCAGCCAGACTGTCACGCGGCATCCTGCGGTGGCGCCTGCGTGTGCTTGATAAACAGGCCTGCGGCCCAGATCCCGACTTCGTAGAGCAGGCACATCGGGATCGCCAGCGCGAGCTGAGACACCACGTCTGGCGGCGTGATGACCGCCGCGACGACGAACGCAAGCACGATGAAATAGCTGCGAAACGACTTGAGCTTCTCGATGCTGACCACGCCCAGGCGGGCCAGCACGACCACCACCACCGGCACCTCGAATGCGGCGCCAAAGGCGATGAACATCGTCATCACGAAGCCGAGATAGGCCTCGATATCGGGCGCGGCGGTGATGCTCTTGGGCGCGAAACTCTGGATGAAGCGGAACACCTGGCCGAAGACGAAGAAATAGCAGAACGCGACCCCGGCGAAGAACAGTACCGTGCTTGACACGACGAGCGGCATCACGAGCCGCTTCTCGTGCGAGTACAGCCCCGGCGCGATGAATGCCCAGGCCTGGTACAGCACAACCGGCAGCGCGACCAGGAAGGCCGCAAGCAGCGTGATCTTGAGCGGCACCAGGAAGGGCGAGATCACGTTGGTCGCGATCAACGTCGTACCCGCGGGCAGGTTCGCGACGAGCGGCGCGGCGAGCAGGTCGTACAGGCCGCTCGGCCCCGGATACAGCGCCAGCGCGCCGAAGGCGATGCCGACCGCGATCAGGGCCCGCACGAGCCGGTCGCGCAGCTCGACGAGATGGGCGACAAAGGGCTGCTCGGTGCCCTCGAGTTCGTCGCGGCCTTCGGGTGGCACGGCCATCAAGCGGCCGGGTTGCGCGGCGGCCTGAAGCGCGCCACGCGCGCCGCACCCGATAGCGCCTTGGCGCGAATGCCGTTGCGCTGCTTGTACCACTGCGGCAGCGCCGAGCGCTTGGCGCGCCAGTGCTTGTTGGGGTGCTTGTACTCGGGCGGCGGGCGCAGGCCGTCATGCCCGCCGCTGCCCGCGATCGACGGCTCGGCGAGCACGCTGCTCTGCCAGGCCGCGTCGAGATCGCTCGTCGTCTGGTGAATCTCGCTCGAGACCGTCTGCTCGACGTTGCGCGCCGCATCCTCGAACTCGGTCTTCATCTTCTTGAGCTCCTCGAGCTCGATCGAACGGTTGACCTCGGCCTTCACGTCGGCCACGTAGCGCTGCGCCTTGCCGATGAAGTGGCCCACCGTGCGCGCGACGCGCGGCAGCTTCTCGGGGCCGATGACGATCAGCGCAACGGCGCCGATGAGCGCGATCTTGTCGAAGCCGAAGTCGATCATGCGCCAGCGCGGGAGGCGGCTCGTCAGCCGCGCGACTTGGCTTCGACGTCGACGGTGTTGGCCGGGTCGGCCGTCTTCTGCGCCACCTGCTGCGGCGGCGGTGCGGCGGGCTCGGCGCTCGTCGTCGCCCCGCCATCGCGCACGCCATCCTTGAAGCCCTTGACCGCGCCGCCGAGGTCGGAGCCGATGTTCTTCAGCTTCTTGGTGCCGAACACGAGCACGACGATCAGGAGCACGATCAACCAGTGCCAGACGCTGAATGAACCCATGATGCTTCTCCGAAAGGGGAACCGATGATTTTAGGTCAGCCTTGCAGGACGCGCCGGCCCGGCGGCCCGGCCCTTCGCCAGGCACGAACCGTCCACGGGACGCCTTGTGTTCAAGCCCAGCCTCTCAGCCGCGCAGCCAGGGCCGGGGCCCGCCCATGACGTGCATGTGCACGTGCTGCACCTCCTGCCGGCCGTCGGGGCCGGTATTGACGACGATCCGAAAGCCGTTGACGACACCCTGCTCGCGCGCCAGCCGCGGCGCCAGCGCCATCATGCGGCCCATCATGGCAGCGTGTTCGTCGCCGGTGTCGTACAGCGTCGCGATGTGCGCCTTGGGAATGATCATGAAATGCACCGGCGCCCAGGGTGCGATGTCGTGGAAGGCGAACAGCTCGTCATCCTCGTACACCTTGCGACTGGGGATCTGGCCGGCGACGATCTTGCAGAAGATGCAGTTCGGGTCGTGGGTCATGTTCGGGGTCTCGGTTTCATGAAGGCATGGGCTGGCTCGAATTCAGGTTCATCCAGCCCCGCACCACGCGGTAGAGGAACCAGATCGAGATCACGCCCCAGGCGATCCAGCCCGGCGCGAGCAGCAGCAACCACAGCGGGGCGGTCAAGAGGTAAAGCCCCGCGGCCCAGCACACGCTGCGGATGCGCCACGCGAAGTGCGACTCCTGCCAGGTGCCGGCCGCCTCGCCGCGCTTGACGAGGTCGATGACGAAGGCCACCAGCAGCAGCAGCCGCGCCTGGCACGCCCGGTATCACCGCGCCGATGGCGACGATGGTGTCAGCAGGTAGCTGATGTTGCTGATCGTGCGCAGCGATCGCTCGCGGTCGGGGCGACAAGGTCACGGTCGTGATGGCGTCGTTCACTGGCTGGCCTCCCCTCCTTCGCGTCTGATCGCCTTTCGCGCCGCAAATTCCTCCAGCCCCGAGATTCCCTCGCGCCGTTCGAGCTCGGCCAGCACGTCGGCCGGCCGCAGGCCGTGCGCGGCAAGCGCGATCATCGTGTGAAACCACAGGTCGGCAACCTCGGCGACGACTCTCTTCGGATCGCCGTCCTTGGCCGCCATCACGACCTCGGTCGCCTCCTCGCCGATCTTCTTCAGGATCGCGTCGTTGCCCTTGGCGAACAGCCGCGCCACGTAGCTCTTGTCGGGGTCGCCGCCGCGGCGCTGCGCGATCACGTCGGCCAGCCGCGCGAGGGTGTCGTTGCCGCTCATCTGTAGATCAATCCCGGGTCTTTCAAGACCGGCTCCACCGCCTGCCAGCGCCCACCGTCGAGGCGCTGGAAGAAGCACGAATGACGCCCGGTATGGCAGGCGATGCCCGGCTCATGGCCGAGTTGCGTGACCTCGAGCAAGATCACGTCGTTGTCGCAGTCGAGCCGGATCGCATGCACACGCTGGATGTGACCGGACTCCTCGCCCTTGTGCCACAGGCGCCCGCGCGAACGGCTCCAGTACACCGCCTCGCCACGCGCCGCCGTCTGCGCCAGCGCCTCGCGGTTCATGAAGGCGAACATCAGCACGTCCTTGCTGCCCGCCTCCTGCGCGATCACCGGCACCAGGCCTTGCGCGTCCCACTTGATCTCGTCGAGCCAGTCCATGTCAGTACCGCCCGGCCGTTCCGAAGGTACTGACCGCCCCCTCAGGGGGCAGCGAACGAAGTGAGCGTGGGGGACTCATTCCGGCAGTGTAGCGAGCGGTCAAGCTTCGCGATGGGTCGCACCGATGAAACCACGCTCGCGCGCGAACCAGCGCAGCACCGGCAGCGTGCCGGGCAGGACCGGCGCAACCTGCACCGGCAGCGTCTGCCAGGCCATCGCCTGGCGTTCGCGCATCTGAAACTCGCCCGACCAGGAGAACACCTTGCAGAAGTGCAGCCGCACGCGGGCATGCGGGTAGTCCATCAGCTCGACCTGCCACGGCTCGGCATGGGCGATTTCGATTCCGAGCTCCTCGTGCAACTCGCGCCGCAGCGCCTGCACGACCGTCTCGCCTTCCTCGAGCTTGCCGCCCGGAAACTCCCAGTAGCCGGCATAGACCTTGCCCTCGGGCCGGCTCGTGAGGAGAAAGTTGCCCGCCGCGTCGATCAGCACACCCACCGCGACGTCCACCGGGCGGCGCGGCTGCCCGCCTTCGACATCGACGGGCTGACGTTCGACCGGCTCGGCGCTGCTCACCCGGTGCGGCGCCCGCTGTAGTCGCGCGCAAACTGGTGCGCCACGCGCCCGGAGCGCGATCCGCGCTCGAGCGCCCAGACGAGCGACTCCTGGCGCGCCGCGGCAATGGCTGCCTCGTCGACGCCGAAGTGGCGCAGCCACTGCGCGACGATCGCGAGGTACTCGTCCTGGCTGAACGGGTAGAAGCTCACCCACAGGCCGAAACGCTCGGAGAGCGAGATCTTCTCCTCGACCACCTCGCCCGGATGCACCTCGCCGTCCTCGGTGTGGCGGTAGGAGAGGTTCTCCTTCATGTACTCGGGCAGCAGGTGGCGGCGGTTGCTGGTCGCGTAGATGAGCACGTTGTCGCTCGCCTGCGCGATCGATCCGTCGAGGATGGACTTGAGCGCCTTGTAGCCCGGTTCGCCCTCGTCGAAGCTGAGGTCGTCGCAGAAGACGATGAAGCGCTCGGGTCGCTCGGCGACGAGGTCGACGATGTCGGGCAGGTCGACGAGGTCGGCCTTGTCCACTTCGGATCAGGCGCAAGCCTCGTGGGGCGAACTCGTTCAGGCAGGCCTTGACGAGCGAGCTCTTGCCCGTTCCGCGCGCGCCCGTCAGCAGCACGTTGTTGGCGCCCTGCCCGGCCATGAATTGCGCCGTGTTGCGCAGCAGGCGCTCCTTTTGCGGCTCGACCTCGACCAGCGCTTCGAGCCGGATCGCTGCCACGTGGCGCACCGGCTCGATCAGCCCCGAACCGCCGCGGCGGCGGTAGCGAAAGGCGATCGCCGCGCCCCAGTCAGGCGCGGCGGGCGGATGCGGCAGCACGGCCTCGAGGCGGCCGAGCAGCGCCTCGGCGCGCGCAATCAGGCGTTCGAGCGAGCGCTCCGACATGTCCGACCGAGCCCTAGTACGCCGCCACAGGGATTTCGAAACATGAAAGCGCGTCCTCGGGCCGATGGCGGCGTTGCAAATGCTCGCGATACCGCCGGGTATCGCTACGCTTTGCGCCTTGCCCTCGACCCGAGTCCATCACTTTCATCATGTTCCGAAACCCCTGCGTCGGCGTACTAGCCCAGCAGCAGCCGCAGCGCGATCTCGAGTTGCTCGGTGGGCAGCCGCTTGAAGCCCGAGCGCGCGTAGCGTTGCAGCCGGCCGACGCCGAATGCCGTCAGCACCGACGCCTGCACATTGGCGTCCACTGTCGGCGTGTCCGAGCCCGAGGCCTCGGCCGCCTGGCGCAGGCTCTGGCGCAGCTGCGACTCGATGCGGTCGAAGAACTGGTTCATGCGCGCGAGCAGGCGGTCGTTCTCGAACACCAGCGCATCGCCGACCATCACCCGCGTCATACCCGGGTTCTTCTCGCCGAACTGGAGCAGCACGGTCAGCATGCGCTGCGCCTGCGCGCGGCCGTCGGCCTCGCGCTCGGCGATCTGGTTGATGAGGCTGAACACGCTCTGCTCGATGAACTCGATCAGGCCCTCGAACATCTGCGCCTTGCTCGCGAAGTGACGGTACAGCGCCGCCTCGGAGACCTGAATGCGCGCTGCGAGCGCAGCCGTCGTCACGCGGTCGGCGCCAGGCTCTTCGAGCATCGAGGCGAGTGTCTCGAGGATCTGGATGCGCCGCTCGCCGGGCCGCGGGCGCTTGCGCGCCGGGGCGCCCGCGGCCTCGGCACTGTCGGTGGCTTCTTCGGGGGTCGCGTCGGGCATCACGGGCGGCGGCACAGCGTGGGGTCGCGCGGATTCTGGCACACGCCAGCCGCCGCCCCCGGTGCAGGTAAACACCAACTTCTTCGGCGGGAGCGGCGCGCCAGCCGCAGCCGCAGAAGCCCGCGCTGCGCGCCGCGTCCGCTGCCGTGCCGGCCTACTGCGGCCCGGCCTGCACGCGCGTCAGCGGCTTGCCGTCGACCGCCTCGGACTGCGCTCCCTCGAGCTTGCGGATGTCCGCCCGCGACAGCATCGGCCGATCGACCTTGATCGTCAGCCTGTCGAGCCTTGCGGTGAGCGCGAACGGCGGCTTGTAGTCGGCATCGTTGACGCCGGTCAGTGTCGGAGCCGACATCGAAGCTCTCGTCCCACTGCAGGATCATCGGCAGCGTGCGCTCCATGCGAACCGTCTGCACTGCCTTGCCGTCGACCTTGAGCGTACCGGTGCCGGGGCGGCCGAGGCCGCTCATGTTGTTGAAGGCGAGCGTGCCGACGCCCAGGCCTTCGTACTTGAAGTCGAACTCCAGCGTGTGCTTGCCCGGCGCGAGGGCTTCGGGGCCTTCCCACTTCACACGCTTCAGGTCCACCAGGTTCCACAGGAACACCGGCTTGCCCTTGAGCAGGTAGAAGCCATAGCCGGCGAAGCGCCCGCCCGAGGTCAGGATCATGCCTTCGGCGCCGCCCTGCGGCACCTCGATGTCGGCGCTGATCGTGTAGGAGGTATTGAGCAGGAACGGCGAGTCGCCCTGCGGCGTCCCGACCATCGGCCGCGTGTAGACGAACTCCGTGCGCCCGGCCGTGATGTTCGGCCGCGGCGCGACGATGCGTGCCGCGACCGACGCGTCGAGCGGAAGCACGTGGTACTTCTTGGCCTCGGCCAGAAACTTCTCTCGCATCTCCTTGACCTTGGCGGGGTGCTTCGCCGCGATGTCGTCGGACTGCGTGAAGTCCTTGCTCAACTGGTAGAGCTGGAACACCTGGTTGTTCAGCGGGTCGGGGTTGGCGGCGCCGAAAGCCTCCCACGGCGCGCGGTTGACCTTGGTGCTCAGCAGCCAGCCGTCGTCGTACAGCGCCCACTGGCCCATCATCTCGAAGTACTGCGTCTTGTGACGCGACGCCAGCCTGGCGTTGGCCGGATCGAAGGTGATGCAAAGCTCGTGCCCTCGATCGGGGCCTGCCTGATGCCGTCCACCATCTGCGGCGCCTCGATGCCCGCCGCCTCGAGAATCGTCGGCACGACGTCGATCACGTGCACGAACTGCTCGCGCAGCGCGCCCTTGTCCTTGATGCGCGCCGGCCACGACACGACCATGTTCTGGTTGATGCCGCCCAGGCGCGACGCATTCTGCTTGAACCAGTCGAACGGCGTGTCGAAGGCCCACGACCAGCCGGCCGACATGTGGTTGTAGGTCTGCTCGGTGCCCCAGACGTCGTACCACTTCATCTGCACGTCGACCGGCAGTTCGTTGAGGCCGTTGAAGAACGCCACCTCGTTGGGCGTGCCCAGCGGCCCGCCTTCGGCGCTGGTGCCGTTGTCGCCGTTGATGTAGATGATCAGCGTGTTGTCGAGCTTGCCCCAGGTCCCGGAAGCCCTGGATCACGCGCCCGATCTCGCTGTCGTTGTACGCGGCGTAGGCGGCGAAGACCTCGACCTGGCGGATGAACAGCTTCTTGGCCTCGGGGGTGAGCTGGTCCCAGGGCTTCAACATCTCGCTGGGCCATGGCGCCAGCTTTGCGTCCCTGGGCACCACGCCGAGCTTCTTCTGGTTCTCGAAGATGCGCTCGCGCAGCTTTTCGTAGCCGTCGTCGAACAGATGCATTGCGCTGATCTTGTCGACCCACTCCTTGGTCGGATGGTGCGGCGCGTGTGTGGCGCCGGGCGCGTACTTGATGAAGATCGGCTTGGACGGATCGGTCTGGTGGATGCGCGTCATGTAGTCGATCGCGTCATCGGCCATCCCGGTGACGAGGTTCCAGCCCGGCTTGCCCTGGAACGGATAGATCTGCGTCGTGTTGCGAAAGAGGTTGGGCTCCCACTGGTTGGCGTCGCCGCCGACAAAGCCATAGAAGTATTCGAAGCCCATGCCCCCCGGCCACTGGTCGAAAGGGCCTACCTGGCTCGCGGCGAAGGCCGGCGTGTTGTGGTTCTTGCCGAACCACGACGTGGCATAGCCGTTGTCGAGCAGCACGCGGCCGATGGTGGCCTTGTCCTTGCCGATGATGCTGTTGTATCCGGGAAAGCCCGTGGACTGCTCGGAAATCACGCCGAAGCCCGCCGAATGGTGGTTGCGCCCGGTGATCAGCGCGGCGCGCGTCGGCGAACACAGCGCGGTCGAGAAGACGCGGTTGTAGCGCAGGCCATCGTTGGCGATGCGGTCCATCGTCGGCGTCGGGATCACGCCGCCGAAGGTCGAAGGCACGCCGAAGCCGGCGTCGTCAGTAATGATCAGCAACACGTTTGGTGCGCCCTTGGGCGGCACGATGCGCGGCGCCCACCACGCCTTGGACTGCAATGCGTCGTTCTTGATGACGCCGCCGAACCTCGGGTCCGGCGCCGGCAACTGCGAGTTCGGGATCGTCGTCGTCGCGCTCGGGGAGCCGAGCGTGCCGGTGACCTGCTGCGCAAGCGCGGGCGCGGCGAGCAGCGCGGCGAGGCTGGCTGTCACGGCCAGGCGGACGGAGTGACGGCGCAGGTTCATCGGCATTTTCCTGTTTCCGGCTGATTCGAAGCGACGCATCCTACTCCGGGCGCGGGAACGGCCAATGACACGCGGGCGACCCGCAAACGCGCGTCGCCTTCGGGCCCGCCGCGCTCCTGATGGACGAGTGCGCCCGGCTCACCAACTGCAGCGACTGTGGCTTGCTCAGCGGCCTGCGCCTCCCTCGAGGCGCGGCTCGGACAGACGCGCATAGGGCCCGCGCTCGGACGCAGGGACAGAGGCGCACGGCGCCATCGTTCGGCTGACTGCAAGGTCTGGGTTCGGCCGATTGCAAGTCTCTGGCTCGGCCATATCAACAAAGCCGAGCGGCCCGTGGATCCATGCGCGGCAGCGCCAGGTTGTCGATCGCAAAGACCAGAGATTCGTTTGCATCGGCGACGAACAGCACCTGCGCTTCTTTCAGCGCTTCTCAGACCTCTTCGCGGCCGGGCCACCCCAAGTCTTCCTGGTCGCCCGCGGGCAGGCCGGGCGCAGCCCGGCGCTGGGGGCGTTCAGCGTGCGTCAGAGGACGACGACGTGGCCCGCCGTCGCCCCGCGCACGACACGCAACGGCAACCTGGCGTCGAAGGTGACGAAGCGCAGGCCGTGCGCCACCGCCAGGCCTAGCAGCCAGGCATCCGCTGGCCTGCCGGTGGCCGAGCAACTGCTGGGTGTCGAACAACGCCTCGTCGAGCAGGCTCGCGCCCGAAGGCACGAACAGATGGTGCGGCGTCTGCGTCGCAGCGCACAGGCGCGCCGCGACCTGCGCCGTGGGCAGCGGGTTCGGGTATCCGGGCTGCGACATGATGCGCACGCAACCGTTCTGCGTGATGGCGCACGAGGCCCAGCCGGCGGCGATGTGATCGGCCAGCCATTGCGTCGCGCGGCGGTGATGCAAGTGGTCCGCGTCGAGCAGCGCAATCAGCACGTTCACGTCGAGCAGCGCGCGCGCAGGCCTGCCCTGGGCAGCGGGCTCGGCGTGCGCGAGGTAGGCGGCGCGCGCTTCGCGCGCACGCGGCGCCGCCTTTCTAGGGTCTGTTGACATATGAATCGCGCGCGCGCCGGGGTGGCCAAGGGCCCTGGCGTAGGCGCGTCGCGCAGCGCGGGCTGCTCGCCCGCGCAAGCGGCGCAACACCCGCCAGGGCCCTTGGGTACCCCGGCCCTTCGGGTGGGGCCCCAGAAAGGGCCCACTCGTCGTTGCACGGCTTCGCCGGGTGTCCAACCCGGCTGTGCCGTGCGTCTAGATTGGGCCCTTTCTGGGATCCCACGCGGGCGTGATTCATATGTCAACAGACCCTAGTACTCACCTTCGTCGCGCAGCGACTGGATGCGCTCGTTCGTCACCACCGCGCCGCGTGAGGCGAACGGCGTAAAGCCGGCTGCCGAACGCGAAGCCCGCTTGAGCGCGCGCCGGCTGCCGGCGCGTTGCCCTGCGTCAGTGCGCGCCGCGCAAGCTCGGACAGCACCTGGCCGGCGGTCTTGCCCTCGCGCAGCGCGATCTCCTTCGCACTGGCGAGTACGTCGTCGTCGAGATCGAGCGTGGTGCGCATGGCGGGCCTCCGTGATGCAGTCGCATCAGATGATATCGCATCCGATGCGCAGCAGGCCGGCGAGCTCTGTTTCGCACGACCCCGCGAACCCCTCGCACAGGCCCTCGGCATGCGCACCATCGGCGGCGGCGTGCGCACGCGCTGGTCGACGGTTGGCTTGCCGGGCGCAGGCCGCCCTGCGTGGCGAGCTTGGCCGGCTCTTCTGCCCGCGCATGGCGTGGCGCGCCGCCTTGCGGGCGCATCCAGCGCTGCATCCACACGGTCTTCATGCCGATGCTGCGCGCCGCCTTCTGGTGCACGAGCGTGTCCTCGACGAGCGTGCAGCAATGCGCCGGCACGCGCAGGCCGGCGACGAGCCGGCGCAGCATGCGCGCGTCGGGCTTGGGCCGCAATGGCCGAACATGCGCATGTCCTCGATCGCAATCACGGCGTCGAAGCAGCGCGCGATGCCCAGGGCGCCGAGCACGCGCAGGGCGTAGGCGCGCGGTGCGTTGGTCAGGATGAGCTTGCGCCCGCGCAGGCGCTGCAGCGCGGCGAGGTCGTGCGGGTGGCCATGGACGAGTTCCTTTCGAGCCCGGCAGCACATGCGTGTGGTGCAGGAAGTGCTCGGCCCGCACGCCGTGGTGGCGCACCAGGCCGAGCAGCGTCGCGCCATAGCGCAGCCAGTAGTGGCGGCGCAGGTGGTCGGCCTGCTCGGCCGAGACCTCGAGCTCGCGCACGATGTAGTCCGTCATCGCGCGGTCGATGCCGCCGAAGGCGGCGTGCGACGCGTTGTGCAGCGTGTTGTCGAGATCGAACAGCCAGACCCGACCCGCGCGATCGTTCATACGGCGTGCATCGACGCGCGCCGCGCCGTGCAAGTCACCGACATCGATCGTGCTGCCGCTGCCGCGGATCCGGCCCGCCGGTCCGCAGGCGGCGCCCTCGAGGGGGGAGCGGCGAAGCCGCTTCGGGGGTGGGCCCATCAATGCGACCGGATCATGGTGCCGTAGGCCTGATCGGTCAGGATCTCGAGCAGCATCGCGTGCGGCACCCGGCCATCGATGATGTGCACCGTGTTCACGCCGCTTTTGGCGGCGTCGAGCGCCGACGAAATCTTGGGCAGCATGCCGCCCGAGATCGTGCCGTCGGCGAACAGCTCGTCGATCTCGCGCGCCGACAGGTTGGTCAGCAGCTTGCCGCTCTTGTCGAGCACGCCCGGCGTGTTGGTGAGCAGCATCAGCTTCTCGGCCTTGAGCACCTCGGCGAGCTTGCCGGCGACGACGTCGGCGTTGATGTTGTAGTTCTCGTTGTCCTTGCCGAAACCGAGCGGCGAGATCACCGGGATGAACTGGTCGTCCTGCAGCGCGCGCACCACCGACGGGTCGATCGACTCGATCTCGCCGACCTGGCCCACATCGTGCAGCTTCTCGGGGTCGTCGCGGTCGCGCAGTTGCAGCTTGTGGGCGCGGATCAGCCCACCGTCTCGGCCGGTCAAGCCGACCGCCTTGCCGCCCGCGACGTTGATCAGGCCGACGATGTCTTGCTGCACCTGGCCCGCGAGCACCCATTCGACGACTTCCATCGTCTCGGCGTCGGTGACGCGCATGCCCTGCACGAAGCTGCCCTTCTTGCCGATCTTGGCCAGCGCGTCCTCGATCTGCGGCCCGCCGCCGTGGACGACGACCGGGTTCATGCCGACGAGCTTGAGCAGCACCACGTCCTCGGCAAAGTCCTGCTGCAGCTCGGGGTCGGTCATCGCGTTGCCGCCGTACTTGATGACGATCGTCTTGCCGTGAAAGCGCCGGATGTAGGGCAGGGCCTGCGACAGGATTTCCGCCTTGTCGCGCGGCGCCACGTGGGCAAGCGAGTGGTCCTTGGCCGGGCGTGCGGATTGCGGCATGGCGTGAATGCGGCGGGTGGGTGTGCGCCGATTGTAGGAACCCCGGTCGCGCCGCGTTGCGTATAGTCGTCTCGCCCCTGCCCCGCGCCGCATGACCTGACCATGACCGTTGCACCGCCAGCCTCGCCCGCCCTTGCCGATGCGCTCCCGCCGGGTCTGCTCGCCGGCGACCGGCGCGTACTCGCACGCACGATCAGCCGCGTCGAGGCCGGGCAGGCACCGCCCGGGCTCGAGGCGGCGCTCGCGCCGCACCTCGGCCGGGCCCATGTACTCGGCATCACCGGCGCGCCCGGCGCCGGCAAGTCGGCGTTGATCAACGCCCTGCTCGGCGAGCTGCTCGTGCGCGGCCAGCGCATCGCCGTCGTTGCCGTCGATCCGTCGAGCCCGATCAGCGGCGGCGCGCTGCTCGGCGACCGCGTGCGCATGGACGAGCATGGCGCGCACGAGCGCGTCTACATCCGCTTGCCTGCGGCGCGCGGCCACCTCGGGCTTTCGCGCTGCGCGGCTCAGGTCGTCGATCTGCTCGACGCGGCGGGTTTCGACACCGTGATCGTCGAGACCGTCGGCACCGGCCAGTCCGAAGTCGAGATCATGCGCGTTGCCGACACCTGCCTCATCGCCTGCCCGCCCGGGCTCGGCGACGGCGTGCAGGCGATCAAGGCCGGCATCCTCGAGATCGCCGACCTGCTCGTCGTCACCAAGGCCGACCTGCCGGGCGCGCAAGCCACCGCGCGCGACCTGCAGGACATGCTGCACCTGCGCGCAGCGCCGGCTGCAGGCGCCTGGCGCGTGCCGGTGCTGCCCACCGCGGCGGCGCGCGGCGAGGGCATTGCCGCGCTCGTCGATGCGGTGCAGGCGCATGCGCGCGCGGCTGGCAGCGGCCTGCGGCTCGCGCTCCGGCAGGTAGCGCAGCGTGCCGACGACGAGATCGGCGCCAAGGCCCGGCGCCTCGCCGCCGCCGACCCCTTCTTGCGCCTGCTCGGCATCGCCTGCATCGAGGCCGGCCCCGGCCACGCGACGGTCGGCCTGACGCTCGCCGCGCAGCACCTGAACTTCAACGCCAACTGCCACGGCGGCGTGATCTTCACGCTCGCCGACACCGCCTTCGGCCTGGCCGCCAACGCGCGCGGGCAGATTGCCGTCGGCATCGACGCCCACATCACCTTCCAGCGCGCTGCGCAGGCCGGCGAGACGCTGGTCGCGCGCGCGGTCGAGGTCTCGCGCTCGCGCAAGCTCGCCGTCTATCGGGTCGACGTCAGCGTCGGCGGCGATGCAAGCAAGGCATTGGTCCGAGCTTCACCGGCACCGCCTATCTGACGAGCCTGTTCTCACGGCGCGGCGCCTCGGCGCGACCGCAGCAGCGCGTAGCCCGCCGGCACGACGAACAGCGACAGCAGCGGCGCACTCAGCATGCCGCCGAGCATCGGCGCCGCGATGCGGCTCATCACCTCCGAGCCGGTGCCGCTGCCCCAGACGATCGGCACGAGGCCGGCCAGGATCACGGCCACCGTCATCGCCTTCGGGCGCACGCGCAGCAGCGCGCCTTCGCGGATCGCGTCGTCGACGACCGCACGCGTCGGCGCCGCGCCGGCGGCGAGCCGGTCGCGCAGCGCGTGCTTCAGGTAGAGCAGCATCACGACGCCGAACTCGGCCGCCACGCCGGCAAGCGCGATGAAGCCGACGCCGGTCGCGATCGACAGGTGGTAGCCCATCAGGTAGAGAAACCACACGCCGCCGACGAGCGCGAAGGGCAGCGTCGTCATGATCAGCAGCGCCTCGTCGATGCGCTCGAAGGTGAGGTAGAGCAGCACGAAGATGATCAGCAGCGTGGCCGGCACGACGACCTTGAGCCTGGCGTTGGCGCGCTCGAGGTATTCGAACTGGCCGGAGTACGCGACGCTCATGCCCGGCTCGAGCCGGACCTGCGCGGCCACGCTGCGCCGCAGTTCCTGCGCCACCGATGCCAGGTCGCGCCCGCGCACGTCCACGTAGACCCAGCCCGACGGGCGTGCGTTCTCGCTCTTGAGCATCGGCGGTCCGTCGCTGATCGCGACCGTGGCAACACTGCCGAGCGTGATGCTCTGCCCGGTCGGCGTCTGGAGTTGCAGTTCGGCCAGGCGCTGCGGCGAGTCGCGCCACTCGCGCGGGTAGCGCAGGTTGACCGGGAAGCGCGCCCGCCCCGCGACCGTCTCGGTCACGTTTTCGCCGCCGACCGCGCCGGCAACGACGGCCTGCAGGTCGGCCACGTTCAATCCGTAGCGCCGCGGCCGCGCGGTCGATCTGCACGTCGATGTAGCGCCCGCCGGTCAGGCGCTCGGCGAGCGCCGACGAGACGCCGGGAACGCCCTTGGCGACGCGCTCGATCTCCAGCGCAACCCGATCGATCGCGGCCAGGTCGCTGCCGCTGACCTTGACGCCGATCGGGCTCTTGATGCCGGTGGCGAGCATGTCGATGCGGTTGCGGATCGGCGACACCCAGAGGTTCGAGAGGCCCGGCACCTCGACCGCACGGTCGAGCTCGTCGATGAGCTTCTCGGGCGTCATGCCGGGGCGCCACTCTTCGCGCGGCTTCAGCCGGATCGTGGTCTCGAACATCTCGAGCGGCGCCGGGTCGGTGGCGGTCTCGGCGCGGCCGGCCTTGCCGAACACTCGCTCGACCTCGGGCACGGTCTTGATCATGCGGTTGGTCAGTTGCAGCAGTTCGCCCGCCTTCTGCGCCGACAGCCCCGGCAGCGCCGAGGGCATGTAGAGCAGATCGCCCTCGTCGAGCGGGGGCAGGAACTCGCCGCCCAGGTGCGCCAGCGGCCAGGCGGTGGTGGCGAGCACGAGCACGGCGACGACGAGCGTCGACCTGGGCCAGCGCAGCACCGCGTCCAGTGCCGGCCGATACGCTGCGATCAGGCCGCGCGTGATCGGGTTCGCGCGCTCGGCAGGGATGCGGCCGCGGATCCAGGTGCCCATCAGCACCGGGATCAGCGTCACCGACAGCCCGGCCGCAGCCGCCATCGCATAGGTCTTGGTGTAGGCCAGCGGCCCGAACAGCCGCCCTCCTGCGCCTGCAGCGTGAAGACCGGGATGAACGACAGCGTGATCACGAGCAGCGAGAAGAAGAGCGCCGGGCCGACCTCCTCGGCGGCCTGCGTGACGACCGCCCAGCGCGCGTCGCCTTCCGAGCGCTTCGCCCGGATGCGCGTGCTGGGCCTCGATCTTGCGGTGCGCGTTCTCGATCATCACCACCGCCGCGTCGACGATCACGCCGATCGCGATCGCGATCCCGCCGAGCGACATGATGTTCGCGTTCAGCCCCTGCCAGCGCATCACCGCAAAGGCGGCAAGCACGCCCAGCGGCAGCGCGATGATCGCCACCGCCGCCGAACGCAGGTGCCACAGAAAGACGAGGCAGACGAGCGCGACCACGACGAACTCCTCGACGAGCTTGGTCGCGAGGTTGGCGATCGCGCGTTCGATCAGGCCGCTGCGGTCGTAGGTGGTCACGATCTCGACGCCCTGCGGCAGGCTACCCTGCAGCTCGGCGAGCCTGGCCTTCACCGCGGCGATGGTGGTTTGCGCATTCTTGCCCGAGCGCAGGATCACGACCCCGCCCGCGACCTCGCCCTCGCCGTCGAGCTCGGCGATGCCGCGCCTCATCTCGGGCCCGAGCTGCACCGTTGCAACATCGCCGAGCGCGACCGCGACGCCGCCGCGCACCGCAACCGGGATCGCGCGCAGGTCCGCCAGCGACTGGGCAGTAGCCGGCTCGCGCGCACCATGCTATTCGGCCTCGGCGAGTTCGAGCACCGAGCCGCCGGCCTCCTGGTTGCCGGCGACGAGGCTGCGCGCACCTGGCGTAGCTCACGCCCTGGGCCGCGAGCCGCGTCGGGTCGAGCACGACCTGGTACTGGCGCACCATGCCGCCCACGCTCGCGACCTCGGCCACGTCGGGCAGGCTCTTCAACTCGTACTTCAGGAACCAGTCCTGCAGCGCGCGCAGTTGCGACAGGTCGTTGCGACCGGTCTTGTCCACGAGGGCATATTGGTAGATCCAGCCGACACCGGTCGCATCGGGGCCGAGCGAGGTCCGCGCGCCGGCCGGCAGCCGGCCCTGACCCGGTTCAGGTACTCTGAGCACGCGCGAGCGCGCCCAGTACAGGTCGGTGCCGTCGTCGAACAGCACGTAGACGAAACTGTCGCCGAAGAACGAGAAGCCGCGCACCGCCTTGGCCCCGGCACCGGAGAGCATGGTCGTCGCGAGCGGGTAGGTCACCTGGTTCTCGACGATCTGCGGCGCCTGGCCGGGGTAGCTGGTGCGGATGATGACCTGCACGTCCGACAGGTCGGGCAACGCGTCGATCGCCGTGTCGCGCAGGCTGTAGACGCCCCAGGCGGCGATGAAGGCCGTCGCCAGCAGGACGAGGAAGCGCTGGCCGACCGACCAGCGGATCAGGCGCGCGATCACCGCTGCGCTCCGGGGCCTTCGCGGCGGCCTCGGCATGTTCTTCTGTGCCCGGCATGCCCGGTGCACTGCCTCGGCAGCGCGCGCGAGCACGCCTGCAGGCTGGCCTCGGAGTCGAGCAGAAACCGGCCCGAAGCCACAACCTGTTCGCCCTTGGGCCAGGCCGCTGCGCACGACGATCCGGTCGCCGACCTGCGCACCGATCTCGACCTCGACCCGGCCGAAAGCGCCCGTCGTCCTGCGCCAGGTAGACGATCGCGCGCCGGCCGGTGCGGATCACGGCCTCGGCCGGCACGGGTACGAGCGCGTCGCGCTGCGGTTCGGCTATGCCGACCTGCGCCGACAGCCCAGCCCGGGCAGGCGCTGGCCGGGGTTGGGCGGCGATGCGCACGCGCAGCGTGCGCGTGTCGCGGTTGCCTTCGGGCAGCACCGGCGGCAACCCGCCTGCCAGACCTCGCCCGGCCAGGCCGCGAAGCGCGCCCACACGGCGCGCACCTGGGCGCAGCGGCGGCCAGGCTCTTCGGGCACCGCGGCCTCGAGCCGACCGTGGCCAGTCCGGTGATGCGCGCCAGCGCCGCGCCGGGCGACCGTCATGCCCGAGCGCAGCGTGAGCTCGGTGATCACGCCGCCGATCGGCGCCGCGATCGTCTGCAGCGCCTGCGTCCGGCCGCTCGCCTCGATGCGCTCTGGACCTGCGCCGCCGGCATGCCCAGCAGCAGGGGCGCTGGCGCGCTGGCGCGCGAGCGCCGCGTCGCCGGTTGCCTGACGGCGAGGAATTCCTGCTGCGCCGCGAGTCCACTTTTCGGGCACCAGCACTGGCCAGCGGCGCGCCCGCAGCGATCACGTCGCCGGGCGCGCGCGCGAAGACGCGCTCGACGAAGCCGGTCGCGCGCGCCTGCACGATCGCGATGTCGCGCTTGCTGAGCTGCACCGTGGCGGTGGCGTCGACCGTCGCGCCGATCTTGCGTTTCTCGACCGGCGCCAGTCGCAGGCCGAGCGCCTGGCGCGCCTGCGTCGCGACGGCGAGCGACGCGCCGTCGTCGGCGCCGGCCTGTCGGCATAGCGCGCACGAGGTCCATGTCCAGCGAACGGCGACTTGCCGGGCTTGTCGTCGAACTTCTGGCCCGGCACCATCGGGTCGTGCCAGTAGAGCACCTGCGTCCGGCCGGAGCCGACGCGGCGCGCTCAGGCAGCGCGGTCGCGCTGCCGCTAGGCGCCGCCGGTACGCCAGGTGGAAAGTCCGACGCCGATGCCGGCGCCGAGCACGAGCAGGGCGACGCCGATGGCGACGGTTCGGGACGAGCGGGTGTGGTCTTTGTTCATGGTGTCGGGTCACTCCGCGATCAGGGTCGTTAGGCGGACCTGCAGCGCGAGCCGCTGCGCTGTCCAGGTCGATCAGGCGCAGGCGCGTCCGACCGCCTGCGGCGCGCGCGCCGAGCACGCTTCGCCAGATCGGCGCGACCGGCCTCGTAGGCAGCGAGCGTGAGCGCGACGCGCTCGGCGGCGAAAGCGCCCGCCCGCGCCGCGCAAGCGCTCGCGCGCTGCGTCGACGGTCGCCAGTTCGGCAAGTCAGGCCTCGAGCTCTCGCGGTGCCGGCGCAGCGTCTCGTCGCGCTCGGCCCCCGATGCGCTGCACCTCCTGGCGCTTGGCCGCAATCTGCGGCCGTTGACGCTGGCCGCGCTGCCACGGAATGTCGAAGCTCAGCTGAACGACATCATGTCGCCGTACTGCGCGCCGCGCTTGCTGTAGACGAGCTCCAGCCCAGTCGCCGCGCTGTTCGGCATCGGCCTCGACGGTCTCGGCCGGCCAGCGCCCGTTGCGCGGCGTAGGGCGCGATGTCGTGCGTGGCGGTGCGGGGGCGGCGCGCAACCGCGCAGCGTCGATGGCCAGCGCCGCAGGCTCGCCGGTCTGCGCCTCGTCGGCGCGACGCCGACCCAGCGCCTGGAGCGCGGCGCGCGCCTTTGGCGATGTCGCGCCGCGTCGTCGCGCCGGTCGGCGGATCGCGAGCGCCTCCCGGCGCGCCGGATCGTCTGGTCGGACGGCATCGCCTGCTCGACGCCATTCGCGCGGCGAGCGTCGCGAGCAGATCTCGTTCGCGCTCGAGCTCGCTCAGGCGCGCGACGCGCGCCCGAGCGAAACCAGGTCGTGAGCCAGGCCAGCGCCGCCCCGCGCTGCACTGCGAGCCGCACCGGTGGCGAGCAGCGCGCCTGCTCGCGCTGCAC
>NZ_JADJDO010000020.1 GCF_016702655.1 Ideonella sp. | reverse complement strand
GAATGGCGACCACTATGTGGAGATGTTTTGAACCTGGGAGGTAGATGAGGAACGCGAGAATCGCCAACATGTGCAACCAAGCGAAGAGAGTCGCTCCCGTCGATGCCGCTGCGCTCGTCGTGCCCAGCGCGGAAAGCCCCGCAGCCAAGCTGGAGCTTACCGGTCGCCACGGTGCCGAAACATCACCGTCTAGAATCTGGAAAGCATGCTGAAAGAGCATGCTAACCACAACGACCGTGACCAACAGAAGAATAATCAGGGCATCCGACTGGTTGGAACCCTCGAAGCGTGTCGGCGCGAGTACCAAACGCTGGAACAGCGCCATGGCAACGGCAACCAGTAGCAGCACTGCGAATAGATCCTGACCGAGTGCGATCCAGGTGGATCCGCCTATCGCGTCAAGGGAAAACAAAGGTGAGAAACCAGCTCCGAAAACCTGCACCACCGCGGTCAACAGAAACACGAAGCCGAAAAACATCATCAGATGCAAAGATCCGGCATACCGCTTACGCAGCAGTCGCGCGTGTCCAAAGACGTTGACCAAGACACCCTTCGCACGCGGCAGGAGTGGCCCCAGGCGCCCACTCTCGGTCGGTGCCGCCAACAGTGGGCGTGCCAAGCGCCAAAAGCGGACCGCCGCCCACGCAAGAGCCGCCGAGACAACGATGAGTCGCAAAATAGGCTCAACTGACATGAGGTACGCTCCAAATTTCCTCTCTGAAGCGTCGATAGTGGAATCGAGCCTTGAATAATCGAGAGATGAGGCGGCTCTTGAAACGCAAGATCGGCGCCAAGTCAAAGCGTGGCGCATCAGCCAGCGTGCAGGGTGCAACCTGGAAATCTGGTTTGGATAAGCAGGCTCTCCGCGACTGTGGCGGACGAGGGATAAACGTCGCTAGAAACGCGCTGTGATGCGACATTTGCGGCCAATCACCGCACTTCCAGCGAAGCTTCACGAAACCCTCTGTTCCATCAAAAGTCTCTCAAGGAATGCCGGCATGACTTCCTTCCAGTCGCCCACAACACCGTAATTGGAGATACCGAAGATTGGTGCCGATTTTTCGCTGTTGACTGCAACGATCAGGGGTGAAGACGAACAACCGACCAGGTGTTGAATCGCACCTGAAATACCGACGGCAACATACACGTCGGGAGCAATTGTCTTGCCCGTCAGTCCGACCTGAAGAGCTGGCGGCACCCAGCCGGAATCGACCGCGACACGCGATGCACCGACCGCCCCTCCAATGAGATCGGCAATTTGACGCAGCAAAGCGAAGGGCTCAGGGCCGCCAAGCCCCCCTCCCCCGGAAATGACGACTCGCGCCCGATCGACACTCATGCCTTCGATCGCGACGCGCTTGACCTCTCCGCAGGTAGTCCGCAATGGTGGGGGCTCGAACGTATGGCGCACGACAGTGCATGCGTCCCCGCTCGCGGCGGCCGATGGAGCGAAAGCACGCGGGCGCGGAACCACGACACAAGGTCCGGCTCCAGCATGCACGGTAGCCATGACTGCTCCGCCCGAAACCGGGCGCACGGCCTTCAGGCTGCCCTCCGAGGTGACTTCGACTTGCGTAACGTCTTGCAACAACTGCCAGCGGTTATGAACCGCCAAGCGAACCGCCATCTCGGCCCCGAGTACCGTGCGCGGCAAGATCGCTATTTGCGGCGTGAGTTCGCGGCACAACTGAACCAACGCGGCTGCATGGGCTTCGGGCCAGGGATCCGCCAAGCGATCGTCTTCCAGCACGTGCACGGTGCGCGCGTCGATCTTGGCTATCTGCTCCAATGCAGCGTCGACTTTGGCACCGATTACAGCGACATCAATACCACAAGACGTCGATGCGGACAGGGACTTCGCGACTGTTGCCAATTCCCAGAACTCTGGTCGCAACTCGTTGCCTTCGATTTCGGCTAGGACGAGGATATTCTTCATACTCAAGACTCCCTATGGAGGTGGATCGCCCCTGCCGCTATCAGCGTCTCAGCTAGGCGCGAGCCTGCTTCGTGCCCGTCTGCAGCCTCAATAAATGTGCAGGTGCGTCCCATAGCAGGAATTGCGAGATCAACAACTCTCGGCGCATACGACTCTGTTCTAACGTGAGCAAGTTCACTGAGAGCGATTGCGCGTGGTTGCTTGCGCGCTGTCGCTAGGCGTGCGGCGACGGTCGGCATCCGAAGGACACCGAGTTCGCTGGTGACGGTTACCAGAGCGGGCAATTCGGCAAACATAGTCATCGATCCGTTAGGGAGCACGCGCTCGATCCAGACTTGTTTCCCAGCCTCTATACGGACACTCTTGGCCAAGGTGAGCATCGGGAGTTCAAGCAGATCAGCCAGGATGCAGGGGGTCACGGCGTTATCCCAATCAGACCCCTGACGCCCACACAAGACGAGATCGGCTCCGCCAATTTGCCGAATCACGGCACCGAGGACCGCAGCGATTGGGTAGGGATTCCAGGTCGCAAGTGATGGATCCTGCACCAAGATAAGCTGGTCGGCACCCACCGCCAGCGAACGCTTCATTACATCGGCGTTGAAACGATCGCTCACTGCAACGCACACGATCTCGACGTCCTTGACTGACTCGCGCACCCGCAATGCCGCCTCGAGCGCCTGCTCGTCGAAACCGTTGATTACCGGTGGGGCCGACGTGCCGACTTTCACCTTTTTCTCTTCTTTGTCGAGTACCAAGGTCGACGCCGGCGTCAGAGGGTCGATCACCTGCTTAAGACATACAACAATACGCATAATGGTCATCTCCCTCACACTGCCCGTCCGGCCTGCTCCCAAACGCGTAACAAACCATGGTCTTGAGCGATTACCTTATATGCGTTATAGCTCGACCCTCGCCCAAGAGCAGGGCCTGAATGCATGTTGGATGAACACATATATAGGTTCTTAATTGGGGTATGCAAGCCGGAAAGCTCAGGAAACGGTCGGAACCGACCAAGTTGAGAAGGCAACATCGATCCTTCCGTCCAACCGCCCTCAATCATGTCCGGCTTACCGGCCTGCACATCATACGGTGTATGATCCGCGCACCGATCACGTTGTCTTTCGTCATGTTCGGAGCGTATTTGCGCCATTGTTCGAGGATGTGATCGGTAAATTCCACCTTGAGCCGACCCCAGTCAGTCGCCGAAAACAGCCGTACCGGCGCTACGAACTCTTCAACGAGGATGTTGTGCTTGCCTTCCGGTGCGCGCGTCGAATCCCAGATACTGTCGGGCGCTGTAAGGATATAAGATTGCTGCGGAAAACCGAGCAGAAACATCTCGTGCTGATAGCGGCTTGCCAGGTATTCTGGATCCTTTGGACCGAAATACATCCGTGGCTGCGTGTTGGTGCCGGGTTACCTTTTCCGCGGTATAACTTGGCAGTTCGTGTACCGCCACGTTACCCCACATTTATCCCACGATCGTAGGATGTTCTTAATCCGATGCACTAACTTCTCACCGAGCGGATTATTGCGCAGCAACCGAAGACAGGTTTGCGGTACACCCAGGTCGGAAACTACAAGTGATGCACGAATGACGCCTCCCCGGGCGAGTTTCACGCCCGTCGCATTCCCGTTCTCGACTAGGATCTCATCTACCTCATGACCCGTGAAATACTCGACGCCGAGCTTCTTGCCCGCCTTCACCAAGGCGTCGGTAATCATCTGGGTACCGCCCTTGGGGATAACGGCTGCCTCGAAAGACAGCACAGTCGGTAGAACCCATACCATGTTTTGCAGCCCGAATGGATCATCCGCAAATAACCCAGTCGAGGTCGGTACTGCCCGCATGAATAGCGTGCGCATTTCCGGACTCTCGAAGAAGTCGTATGCAATCTGGCGCACTGACATGAACTGATGAACCGGCTCGAGCCCGCTGTCTGCGATGCCGAGAAGAGATTCCAGCGGGTCCGAAGTGCCCCACGGCGTCGGCGGATTGAAATGATATTCGGTGGCAGCTTTTTTCCAATACTTTCGATACGCGTCAAGCAGGCGCAGGTAGGTATCTGCGTCACGTTGTGAAAAAGCTCTGATCTGGTCATAGGTTCTTTGTACGTTATCGGGTGCCTCCTCGGTCCTGTTTGTATTCGGATCGCCATCCGTTGCCCGGTGAGCACAGTAGCCAAGGAGGCTTGAACCGTCATCAAAGACGATTCCCTCGTGCTGCTCGAGAGCGAGATATTCCAACCCTTCGTCACGAAGATTGAAGTCCGTATAGGCCGGATGTTTGAAGAAGGTTGTGAAGTGCGCATGCGGATTCTGCCGATAACCTGGTAACGGCCCTTCTTCGCTCACCGCCCCACCACCGAGATGCGTATGGGCTTCCAATACAGCTACTCGCAAGCCAGCCTTCGCGAGATAACAAGAAATGATGGTCCCATGGTGGCCCCCACCGATAACGATTGCGTCGTAGGATGCATCTGCCATTTGAATCTCCGGTTGTTCCAAGGTACAGTTAAGAAGAATTAACTACACGCGACAGGTATGGATGCAAGCAGCACATCCGGTCGTCGCCATCCAGCGCGCTGAACTAAAACAAGATACTGTAAACAAATATCTGATTTATGTGCTCCTTGAAATGAGAACTACTGTAATCTTGACCATGTCCTCAGGAGCGACGCGCAGCCCAGCGGGCGCAGCGGGCGCGAAGTTGGGCTAGCGCACCGGCAGCGCCGCCGGGCATGAGCAGAATCACCAGGATGAGCAGCGCGCCATAGAGTGCCCCCGGTGCAGACTTCGACACATGCTCCAACGCATTGGGGGCCAGAAGGATGAACAGCGCACCCCATACAGCGCCGGACAATCGGGCAGTGCCACCCAGTACCACGCCGACCAGCAACGATAGACAAGGACAGGGTGTAGCTATCCGGCGAGACAAACTGCGTCAGCATGGCGGCCATGGCTCCGGCCACCCCGACATACAGGGTGCTCAGCCCAAACACGGCGGCCCGATGAAAGGTCGTCGGTATGCCCATAGTCACCGCTGCTATCGGCTGGTCCCGGATCGCCTCCAGAGCTCGGCCGACCCGGCTGTGCACGAGGTTGTAGGCCCGCACGAACATCACCGCCGCAATCGCGGCGCTCACCAGGAAAAGCCACTGGTCGGAGTTCCACGGAAGCCGAAAGTGGGCCCGCGCGTTCGACGACCAGCCCTCGCGCACCGCCCGTCCATTCCTCAATACTGCGATGCTTGAGCAGTTGGGGCGTGGCTACGCTAAGCGCGACGTCGCCAGCGCCAAGTAGTGTCCCGCAAGCCGATGGCCGAAAGCCAAACAAAACCCCACGACCGCTACAACCCGCCGGCCGACGCTACGGCCAGTACGAGCGGCAAGCCGAAGTAATGGGTAAGCATGGCTGCGCTGTAGGCCCCGATGGCATAGAACGCCCCATGCCCCAGAGACAACTGGCCGTTGAAGCCGACCAGGAGGTTCAGGCCGATGATCGCAACCACGTAGATCAACAACTGTGTGCCCTGAAAGAGCGCATAGCCGGGCGCCAGACCGCACGTGACCGCCACCATGAGCGCATAGATCAGAAGCAAACCACCTTTCGACCGCCCGGATCGATCAGATGAAACGGCCTTCGCGCGGATCGGCCCGGCTTGCGACGAGGTTGCTGTATTCATACGCGGGCCACCACGTTCTTGCCGAAGAGGCCGTTCGGCCGCAACAGGAGAACGGCGACGATGATGATCAGCGCCACGGTGAAGCGCAGTTCCGTCCCCACCAAGTATGCGCCGCTCAGCGTCTCGATCACACCCAGCAGGAGGCCCCCCGCCACCGCGCCCCAGGGGTTGGAGATGCCTCCCAGAAGTGCGCCGGCAAAGCCATAAATGATGATGCCGCTCATCATGGTGGGCTCCAGGTAGACGAGCGGCGCGATCATCATCCCCGCCACGGCGCCGATGCCCGCCGCCATGGCCCAGCCGAGGCACAGCATGGCGCCGACCCGCACACCCACGAGCCGGCTGCTGATCGGGTTCTGCGCCGCAGCCCGCATGCGCAGCCCCAGCGACGTGAAGCGGAAGAACACGTAAACGAGCAGCAGCATCGGCGCGAGCACTGCCACCATGCCCAGCTGATGCGCGGAAATGTGAGTCGATCTATTCCAGACAGCCGAGTCGAACGGGCTTGCCATTGCCTTCGTCTCGTAGCCGAACAGCAAGCCAGCCATGCTGTTGAGCAAGATCATGAGGCCGATGAATACCACGATGAGCGCCAGCATGGACTGGTCCTGGACGCGCCGGATCAGCAGGCGCTCGATCAGCGCGCCGATCGCCATGGAAACCACCACGGTCACCACGAAGGCGATCCAGTACGACGCCCCGGCGCTGATCATGGCCCAGCCTAGATAGGTGGAAAACAGCGCCATCTCGCCTTGCGCGAAATTGATGTGACCCCTGGATGTATAGATCACTACCAGGGCGAGTGCGACGCTGGCATAGATTGCTCCGTTGGCAAGCCCAGCCATGAGCTGGTCCAAGACGCCAGTAAACATCTTCAATCTCCTAGGTACGCACGGCGCACGCCGGCGTCGTTGCGGATGTCGGCCGCGCTGCCGCTCATAACGACGCGGCCCGACTCCAGCACGTAGGCGAGATCAGCACACGACAGCGCGAGGTCGGCGTTCTGCTCGACCAGCAGAATGCTCACGCCTTCGTTCGAGTTGATGCTCTTCATTACCTCGAAAATGGCACGGACCACGATCGGCGCTACGCCGAACGAAGGTTCGTCGAGCAGTAGCAGCCTGGGGCGCCCCATCAGCGCGCGCGAGACCGCGAGCATCTGCTGCTCGCCACCGCTGAGCGTGCCCGCCTGCTGCCTCCGCCGCTCCTTCAGCTGCGGAAAGTAGCCGTACATCCGCTCGCAATCGGCTTCGATGTTGCCGCGGTCGCTGCGCGAGGTGGCGCCTAGGCGCAGGTTCTCCTCGACCGTCAGGCCCCCGAAGGTTCCGCGCCCATCTGGAACGTGGCCCACGCCCAGTCGGGCGATGCGCTCCGTGGCGTACCCGCCAATCGCCTGGCCGGCCAGCCGGATGCGGCCCGTGGATCGAACCATGAGGTTGCAGATTGCCCGCAGCGTGGTCGTCTTACCGGCGCCATTCGCGCCGAGCAAGGTCGTGATGCCGCCGCTCATGACCTTCAGATCGACGCCGAACAAGACCGGCCGGCTTGCGTATGCTGCGCCAACGCCTTGGAGCTCAAGCAGCGGCGTCATGCGCATCGCCTCCGAGATAGGCACGGATCACCTCCGGGTGGCTACGCACGTCGGCCGCGCGTCCATCGGCGATCTTGCGTCCGAAGCTCAGCACCACCACCTGATCGGCCACGCCCATGACGAGTCCCATGTGGTGCTCGACCAAGAGCACCGTCAGCCCCAGCGTGCGCTGCAGCTTCAGGATCAACGCCCGCAGATCCTCGACTTCCTCGTGCGTCAGGCTCGCGGCCGGCTCGTCCAGCAGCAGCAGGCGCGGGCGGCAGGCCAGCGCACGCGCGAACTCCACCCGTTTCTGCGTGCCGAAGGGCAGGTTGCTTACCCGTTCGCCGGCGACGTCTTCCAGATCGAGCAGCGCGAGCAGTTCCTTGCAATCGTGCCGCAATGCCCGCTCGGACTCGCGCGCACCGGGAAGGTCCAGCATCGATGCGAGGTATCCGCCGCCGTGGGCCGCATAGCCGCCGACCAAGACGTTGCGCTCAACGCTCATGCTCCCGAAGAGGGCCAGGTTCTGAAAGGTTCGCCCGATGCCCAGCTTCGCCATGTGGTGTCGCGGCAGATCCAGTGTCGACTGGCCCGCGAAGCGCAGTGTTCCACGCTGCGGCCGGTACAGACCGCTCAGGCAGTTGAATAGCGTCGTCTTGCCCGCGCCATTGGGCCCGATCAGCCCGCAGATGCAGCCGGACTGAACGGAAAATGACACGTCGTCCAGCGCGACGATGCCGCCGAAGGAGATGTGCACGCCCTGCACCTCCAGCAACGGCGATTGCGGCGATGCAGCCGCGCCGCGCCGCACGGGTGCGTCGACCACGACATTCACGGCAGACATTCAAGCAGCCCGGTCCAGAACTTACTTCGAAAGGACACCGCCGAACAGCTGCCAGCGCGTACCGTCAAACCGCATCATCTGCATCTGCTTGATCGGCTGATAGTCCGTCTGCGACGTGTTGATCTTGATGCCCGGCAGCAGCAGCGGCATCTGCAGGTCCTTTAGGCTGAGCGCTTGGCGCATCAAGTTCTCGCGCGAGAGATCCTGGCCCGCGGCCTGCAGGATCTGGGTCATCACTTGCGCCTGCGTCGTGGCCAGCACCAGCATGTAGTCCTTGGTGTTGCCATCCGGGTCGTACTTCTTCATGAATTCCAGCCATTCGCGCATGGCCGGATCGTTCGCCCACTGCGGATCCGTCGGATCCTTCATGTATTGGGCGGAGACAATTCCGACAGCCTTTTCCAGCCCCGCCGGCTGCAGCGTCATGCCGATGGAGCTCGACGAGTTGACCACGATGTGAAGCGGCTTCCAGTCCAGGTCGTTCACCTTTCGGATGGCCTGCGTCACGAACTTCGGGTGTGCCGTGTTGAACAGCACGTCCGCGCCCTTGGCTTTCAGGGAGATGATTTGCGAGTCGATGGATGCATCGGTCAGTTCATACGACTGCTCCGCCACGATCATGGTCTTGGCCTTATCGCCCAGGCCGGCCTTCAGCCCCGCTAGATAGGTCTTGCCCACGTCGTCGTTTGCATACAGGACGCCGATCTTGGCGTCGGGGCGCTCCTGGAGAATGTATTTACCGTACAGCAGGGCTTCGATGTCGCCCGTGGGCATGATTCCCAGGGTCCAGGGCAACTTCTGCGGCTCCGCGAAGCCCGAGGCAGTCGAGCCGATCAGCAGTTGCGGCACCTTGCGGTCGTTGAGGTACTTGGCAATGGCACGGTTGGGAGTGGTGCCGAGCGTGGCGAAGATGAACGCCACGTTGTCCTGCTCGACCATCTTGCGCGTCTGTTCGAGCGTCTTAGGCGGGGAGTAGGCGTCGTCCAGGCTGATCAGGTTGAGCTTGCGCCCGTTGATCCCGCCGCGATCGTTGAGCATCTTGAAGTACGCCGTCTGCACCCGGCCGTTGCCGGCGAATGCCGACGCGGGCCCGCTGTAGGGTACTGTCTGGCCGAATTTGATCTCCGTGGCGGTGACGCCCGAGTTGGGCGGCGGCTGGCGACACCACCGCCAAGCCGATCACGGCGGCAGCTGACAGGGATGCAAAAGCAGTGGGAAGGAATGTGAGTTTCACGGTCTTGTCTCCTGTTGATCAACACTCATGGCATGTGTGCTCGCCTCATGCCAGCGCCACGACACGTCCGGCCACCCGACCGTGACTTATGTCCTCGAAGATCTCGTTGATCTGCGACATGGGGCGTGCAATGAGTGGCACCGTCCTGACCTGCTCGCGGCCAAGCAGCGCCAGCAGTTCGATGAACTCCTCCAAGGATCCGACATAGGACCCACCAACTTCAGATTTCGCATGGGCAGCAGCGGAACGGACAGGGAGATGCTTCCCCCGAACAGGCCCACCTCGATCAGCGTCCCGCCCTTGCGCATAGCGCCCATTCCCCATTCGAGCGTTTGGGCGGTGCCCACGAAGTCCACGACGCCAAATACCCCACCGCCGCCGAACGCGCGCAGCGCCGCTGCCGTATCCTCGTCGCAGATGTTGAGCACCAAGTCTGCGTGCTGGCGTGCCAGCTCGAGCTTGGCATCGTTGTTGTCGATCACAGCCACCCGTGCGGGAGTCAGGTGGCGCACCAAGCCAAGCGCGGCCAAGAGCCCGCCGGCGCCGATGAGGGCGATCACGTCGTCCCGCGTCGCTGGCGGGAGCTTTCGCAACGCCGAGTAGGCCGTCAGGCCCGAACAGGCGGCGCTGGCCGCGGTCAGCGGATCGATGGCGCCATAGGGAAGGACGTAACGCGCATCCGGAACCAGCACATGATCGCCGTAGCCGCCGGACCCGCTGCAGCGACTGGCTCCACTCGAGAACCTGGTAGCTTTCCATCGTCAGGCCACGGCGCGAATAACGGACTTGAGATTCATGTGATCGAGCAGGCCCTCGGTTCCCATCTCGCTACCTAGGCCGCTGCTCTTGATGCCAGAGAAAGGCATCTCGGGCGGGCTGACCGCATAGGTGTTAATGCTCACGTTGCCCGCCTCGAGGCCGTGTTCGATGGCGTAGGCCGCGGCCAGCGAACGCGTGAAGGCATACGAAGCCAGGCCGAAATCAAGTGCATTCGCGCGCGCCAGCGCATCGCCCAGATCGGAGAATCTGGAGATCAGGGCGAGCGGACCGAACGGCTCGTCCTGCATCGCCCGCGCATCGTCGGGAATGCTCGACATGACCGTGGGCGCCCAGAAATGCCCACCTGGCGCCAGCCCTACAGGGACCTTTCCGCCCGCGACGATTCGCGCTCCGCGTTGCACCGCGTCCTCGCAGAAGGCGCGCATCGCTTCGACGCGCCGGCCGTTCGCCAAAGGTCCCATCTGGGTGGTCGGTTCCAATCCATTTCCGACCCGCAGCGCGGCGGCGCGCACCCCAAGAGCGGTCACGAAACGGTCGTGAACAGCCTCATGCACGTAGAAGCGCGTCGGGCAAAGACACAACTGGCCCGCGTTGCGAAACTTGGCCGCGATGGTCAGAGCCGCAACCTGCTCCACGTCGACATCGTCCATCACGATGACCGGCGCATGCCCGCCCAACTCCAGCGTGATTCTCTTGGCCAGCGCTCCGGCCTGGGCGGCGAGTTGCCGCCCGACGGGCACGGAGCCCGTAAACGACACCTTGCGCATCAGCGGGGAGGCGATGAGCCGGGACGAGATCTGCGCCGGAACGCCGTAGAGCACGTTGAGGACGCCCGCGGGCAGGCCCGCGTCCAAGCACAACTGGGCAATCGCGACCATGATGCCCGGTGTCTCCTCGGCGGGCTTGAGCACGACCGTGCAGCCGGCAGCCAGCGCCGTCGCCACCTTCCGCACCGCCAGCACCGCCGGGAAGTTCCAGGGCGAGAACGCAGCCACGGGACCGACGGGCTCGTGGCGCACGAACTGGTCGACGCCCGCCGTTCGCGCAGGAACCGTTCGCCCGTAGACACGTTTGCCCTCCTCCGCCATCCACTCGAAGGTGTCGGCGGCGCCGCGAAGCTCGATCAGGGCCTCAGCCGTGCGCTTTCCCTGCTCGAGCGTCAGGATGCTTGCCAGCCGCGCTTCCTGTTCACGAATGCGCGCTGCAATGTCCCTGAGGATGACCGATCGCTCGATGGCCGCCATCCCTCGCCACAGCCCGAATGCACGATGTGCGGCGGCGACGGCCTCGTCGACATCGGCCTCCCGGGCCACCGGCAGATGGGCCAGCACCTCCCCCGTCGCCGGGTTCGCAACAGGCAGCAAATCCCGACCTTCACCTAGGCGCCACCGACCGTCAATCAGCAACCCAAGTGAAGGGTAGCTAGTCACATTCATCGTCCTTGTCTCCTGTAGCGAAGGCTACGTTCGGCTCGTGCCTACGACAATGAGACACGAATCAATGGATATGTGAAGTCAGGTCACAGATCGATTGGGATAGCCCTCACAAGTGGTTGCGCCTCCTCTAGAGGGCCCATCCCCGGCGACGCCGAAAGGTTGCCTAAGCCGGACGAGCCGGAACCAAGCAGGAGAGTAGCCTCTCGGTGCGGCGCGGCAAATCGAAGCGGAGGCCAACATGGATCTGCTGACTGCGCGGTACTCCGGGAATCTGGGGGGCGTGCTGTCTTGCTACGACCGCATCGTCATCATCGGTACGCTGCCGGGTGCGTGCTTTGCGGACGGCATGACGAGCTTCCTGCACTCGCGGGGCATCCGCATCTTCGACTACCCGCAGTTCGCGTTGCCGCTGCGCGAGCGAATTCGCCACAACGCACAGGCGCTGGCCGCCGAGCATGGCGCGGCGATCGAACATGTCGCCAAGGCCCACATCCGCAAGGAGGACGTGGTGGCCAAGGTGCTGGCCACGCGCGGCGATGCGCCCGGGCTGGTCCACGTCATCTCGGCGATGGAAGCCTGCGCGACCTTCCAGCCCTGGCACGACAAGCCCAGTGGCCGCACGTTCCTGCGACCCGACACCACCAAGTGCCTGCACTACTACTTCTACTGGATGGACCGCGAACTCGGTCTGATCTATGTACGCGTGCCCACCTACTGCCCATTCCGGCTGCAGATCTATTGCAACGGCCACGGCTGGCTCACCCGACGACTCATGCGCGAGGACATCGACTTCACGGCGGCCGACAACGCCTTCGTGCGCATCGCCGATTTCGCCCGTGCGCAGGAGCTTGCCGACACCTTCAAGCCCGAACTGCTGCACCGCCACCTGGATCGCTATGCCCGGCTGTGCTGCCCGGTCCTGGACGTCTTCGGGCAGGCCTACCACTGGAGCATCATGCAGGCCGAGTATTCGACCGACCTGGTCTTCAAGAGCGAGCAGATCCTGGCTGCGCTGTATCAGCAACTCGCACGCGAGGCCGTCCTGTCGGTCAAGGCCGAGCAGGTCGCCACCTTCCTGGGCAAGAAGATCACCCCGCAGCTGGCCGCCGAGATCGGCTCGCGCCTGAGCACGCGCATCGAGGGCACCTGTATCAAGCACAGGTTCGGCTCCTGTTCGGTCAAGCTGTACGACAAGTTCGGCCGCATCCTGCGCATCGAGACCACCACCAACGACGTCTCCTTCTTCAAGCACCACCGCAAGGTGGAACATCGCAGCGGTCGTGCCACGCGCGAGGTCACGCCGCTGAAGAAGTCCATCTACAGCCTCGTGGACCTGCGCGAGATCCTGCTGGGCTGCAACGAACGCTACCTGGCGTTCCTGTCCAGCCTGGACGGACCGCCGGGAAGCAGCGGCCATCGCCTGCTCGGAGCGCATCACCCATCCCAAGCCCGACGGCGATCGCTCGTTCAAGGGCTTGAACTATAAACCGCAAACACCAGGCCCTCATGCGCGCCGTGCAGCGCCCCGAGTTCAACATCCATGGCCTGGCCCGATGCGATCTCATGCGGCTCCTGCCCGAGCTCTCGGCCTCGCGGCTCTCGCGCCAAGTGCGCCGCCTGCGCGTGCTCGGTCTGCTCAAGCGCGCTGCCAACGCCTATCGCTACTACCTCACCCATGCGGGACGTCTGGCCATCGCGGCCTTCGAACGCCTCACGACCTTCGGCATCATTCCCGCCATGGATCGCAGCTGATCTCATGCCCTTCATTCAGTGCCAATTTGCACTCTCAGCTGTTAAGGGCTAAGTTCCCCAAACCAAACCGGATTAGCCCGTGGGGCCCCTCCCGATCCAACTCGCTCACGCGGCTGGCAGGAATCGAACCCACGACCCCTTGGTTCGTAGCCAAGTACTCTATCCAGCTGAGCTACAGCCGCGTAGGTGCGAAGTTTACCACTGTCGGGTTGACCCTTCGGCGCCCCGCGGCGTGGCCTCAACCGATCTGCGCCGCCGCCGCGTAGCACTGTGCCGCGCGATCGGCATCCCCCTGCTGCTGCGCCAGCTCGGCCAATTGGCGCCAGGCGCGGCGGCGCGAAGGCTTGGGCAGCGTCTCGTCGTCGGCGGCCTGCTGCAGCGCCTGCTGCGCCTTGCCCCAGAGCCCGCATTCGGCCAGCGCGCAGCCGACGGCAAAGGCGATTGCGCCGTCGCGTGGAAGGGCCTGCCAGGCCGACTCGAGGCGCGGCAGCCAGTCGGCACCGATGCCCGCCACGCACGCGACGAGGCCGTTCGCGAGCGCCTCGCGATCGTCGGCGGCAACCTCGCCCAGCGAATCCCAGAACGGGCGCAGCCACTGCCGGCCTTCTTCCGCGGCGCCGAGCAGGGCCAGGCGCGTCGCGCCGCGCGCGGCAACGGCCGGGTCGCGCCGGTCGGCGACGTCGAGCTGCTGCCAGATGCGGCGCACCTGGTCGGCGTCGCGCCCGGCGTCGAGCGCCTCGAAGGCGAGCGAGCGCAGCAGGCCGAGCGCGGCCTCCTTCGAGAAGCCCTGGTGCTTGGCGAGCAGGCGCGCCGTGCGCAGCGCCTCCTGCGGCTGGCGCGCAAGGCGCGCGGCCTGCAGCTTCAGGCGCAGCGCGTGGGTGCGGCGCCCGACGCCGGGCGGCAGGTCGGCCAGCAGTTCAAGCGCGCGCGACGCGTTGCGGTCGTCGAGCGCCCACTCGGCGGCGAGCATGCGCGCACCCTCCTCGGCCGAGCGCGCGGCGGCGCTGTGGCGCGCGAGGTCGAGCGCGCGCGCGAGCTGCTCGTCGCGCTGCGGGCGATCCTGCAGGCGGTGCAGGCTGCCCGCGGCGAGCAGGTGGCCGAGCACGGTGAACTCGTTGTCCTGCGCCAGTTCGGGCGTGTCGGACTGGATCTCGAGCGCGCGCTGCGCGGCGCGGTGGGCGCGGCTGTAGCGGCCGCCGAAGTACTGTGCCAGCGCGTCGCGCAGCCAGGCCTGCGCGCTGCGGTCGCGGCGCGCGATGCGCCATTCATGCGCACGCCGCGGCAAGCCGACGAGCGCGTTGACGCCCTGGATCAGCGTGACGAGCGCGAAGCACCCCCCGACCAGCACGAGCAGCGCGAGGTTGAGCGACAGGTCCATGCGCCAGCCGCCCCAGTACACGCTGACCAGCCCGTCGTTGGTGCCGAGCGTCGTCGCGGCGACCACGGCCACCGCGAACAGCAGCGTGAACCAGATGACCGCGCGCACGGTGCAGACCCGATGAAACTGGTTCAGCGGCCCTCGGCGGTGAGCTGGGTACGGCGCGAACTGCGGTCGAAGTAGCGCTCCACCGCGCCGAGCGCGCTCTGCAGGTCGGCCTGCGCGGTGTCGAACTGGCGCGCCAGCAGCGCCAGGCGCGCGTTGAGCAGGCGCAGCTTGAGGTTCTCGCGCAGGAAGTAGGCCTGTTCGGGCGCGAGCAGCATCGCCTCGGGCTGGTCGATGCGCGTCACGCGCAGCAGCGACCGCGCCTCGTTCCATACGCGCTCGGTGAGCGCATCCCAGCGCGCCAGCCAGGGCTGCAGCCAGGCCGGCAGGGCGGCGTCGGCGCTGCTGGCCGCAGAGGCCGCGCGCTGGGCGGCCCGGGCTGCCGACGCGGCGGCGCCTGCGGCGCGCGGCGCCTCCTTGCGCGGCTCGGTCTGCGACAACAGCGGCATCTCGTCGATCATGCGCACCGCCTCGTCGACCTTGATCGTGAGCGCGGCCACGTCGGCCACGCCGAGTGCCTTGACACGGTCGAGGTCGCGCGCGATCGCGCGCCGCACGCCTTCGAGGCGCGGCTGGCTGTAGCGCGCCAGGCGCTCGTCGGCCTGCCTGAGCGCGGCGACCAGCGGCTCGGCGCTGCCGGTCAGCGCCGATTGCTGCATCGCGACGCGCAGCGCCGAATCGATGTCGACCAGGATGTTCTCGTCGCGCGAGCGCGAAAGGCTCTGGATCAGCTCCTCGATCTGCCCCCGCTGCACCGCCACCTCGGACACGCGCGCCTCGAGCAGGGCCTGCTTGGCGACCGTCTCGCGCGCTGCGTCCTGGGCTTGCTTGGCGAGCATCTGCGCCTCGGCGGCCTGGGTCTGCGAGTCGGCCTGGCGGCGCACCAGCTCCTGCTCGAGCTCCTGCACACGGCGCTGCGTCTGCCAGGCGAACACGATTGCCGCAGCGCAAGCCGCGGCGAGCAGGGCGATCGCGATCCAGACTTGCTGCGCGCGCCGATCCGCCGGCGTCGCTGCAGCAGGCGCCGATGGCGCCGAGGCTGCACTGTCGGAGGTCGCGTCGGACTCGTTCACGGTGGCAGCGATTGTATGCAGGCACTCACCGCGGCCAGCGTCGGCCGTGCCAGCTCAACCTGCCCCAGCCCCAGCTGTTGCGCGCGGGCCGCGATGCGTGCATGCGTTGCCACCGCGCGCGCCTGCGACCAGTCGACGCCCGCGCCCGCCAGCGCGCCAAGGTTGTCGATCGCCTCCGAGCTGCTGAACAGCCACACATGCGCGCGCGGCGCGCGCAAGGCCTCGCCGAGCAGGGCCCGCTCGCGCGCGTCGAGCTCAGGCACGCAGCGCCGATAGGCGGCCAGCAGCGCAACCGATGCGCCCTGCGCGCGCAGCGTCTCGGCCAGCCATTCGCGGCCGCCGTCGCCGCGCACGATCAGCACCTGCGCGCCTTGCCAGTCGCGGTCGCGCAAGCGCGCCCACAGGGCCTCGGAGTCGAACTGCGGTGCGTCGGCGCCAGGCTCGACGATGCAGCCCGGCGGCACGCCTTGCTCGCGCAGCGCGAGCGACGTCCCCGGCCCGGTCGACCCGGCCAGCGTGGCCGCCGGCCAGGCCAGGTCTGCCGGGCGCGCGGCAAGGAACTGCGCGGCTGCATTCGGGCTCACGAACACCGCCAGGCGCCGCGCGGCCAGGCTGCGCCAGGCGGCCTGCACCGGCGCCGGGTCGGGCGCCGGCGCGATCGCGATCAAGGGCAGCGCAACCGCGTCGTGTCCGGCGTCGCGCAGCCTGGCGACCCAGCCTGCCGCCTGCGCCGCGGGGCGGGTGACGATGGCGCGCATCGGGGTCGGGACTTCGAGCCGAACGCGCGTTGCCGTCAGGCCGCCGCGGCCGCCTGCAGATAGGGCGCGGCGCCCTGCTCGCGCAGCAGCGCCGCAGCGCGCTCGCCGAGCGCCTCGGCCGCAGCCTCGTCGGCCACCGGCGCCTCGGCGCTCGCACGCAGCAGCGGCAGCGCGGCCTGCTGCGGATGGCCGAGCAGGGTGTCGACGCGCAGCAGGCTGCCCTGCCAGCGCGCATGCGCCGCCAGCGGCATGCTGCAACTGCCGGCAAGGCTGCGCGACACGGCGCGCTCGGCGTGCACGGCAAGCCAGGTCGGCCGGTGCGTGAGCGCGGCGAGCTGCGCGCGCAGCTCGGCGGCATCGCTGCGCACCTCGATCCCGAGCGCGCCCTGGCCGGCCGCCGGCAGCATCGCCTCGGGCTCGAACACGGCACGGATGCGCGCCGCGAGGCCGAGGCGCTTCAAGCCGGCAGCGGCGAGCACGATCGCGTCGTACTCGCCCTCGTCGAGCTTGCGCAGGCGCGTGTCGAGGTTGCCGCGCAGCGGCAGCACCTGCAGGTCGGGCCGGCGCGCAAGCAGTTGCACCACGCGGCGCAGGCTCGACGTGCCGACACGCGCGCCCTGCGGCAGCGCGGCCAGGCCGTCGTAGCGGCTCGAGACGAAGGCGTCGCGCGGGTCCTCGCGCTCGAGCACCGCGGCAAGCACGAAGCCCGCGGGCAGCTCCATCGGCACGTCCTTGAGCGAGTGCACGGCGAGCTGCGCGCGCCCTTGCTCGAGCGCCGTCTCGAGCTCCTTGACGAACAGGCCCTTGCCGCCGACCTTGGCGAGCGCACGGTCGAGGATCTGGTCGCCGCGCGTCGTCATGCCGAGCAGTCCGACGGGCATGCCGAAGGTCTGCGCGAGCAGCGCCTGCACATGCTCGGCCTGCCACAGCGCCAGGCGGCTTTCGCGCGTCGCGATCAGGGTCGTCTCGTCCATGACGAAGATGCTAGCAGGCGCTTCGAAGAGCCGCGGGCGGCGTCGATCAAGAGCATCGCCGCCGGGCTGCGCAACACGGGCTGAACCGCGCTGCGCAGCCGCCGTCAGCGCGGAGGCAGCGTGCCCGCCACGCCCTCGACGAAGTAGTCCATGGCCTGGATCTGCGCGTCGGCCATCGTCTTCGTCCCCGCAGCCTGGCGCTCGCGTCCGCTGCTGTCGACGATGCGGCCGCCGAACGGGTGCAGCCGACCGGCGACGAGATCGGCCTCGCGCTGCGCGACGAACGCCGCCACGTCCTTGGGCACGTTCGCACCGAACGTGGCCAGGCGCACGAAGCCGTCCTTCATGCCGCCCCAGACCGGCGCGACCATCCAGGTGCCGGCGATCACTTGGCGCGCGACCTGGGTGTAGTAGCCGCCCCACTCGTGGGTGATCGCGGTCAGCTGCGCGTGTGGCGCAAGTTTGCGCATGTCACTCTGGTAGGCGACGAGGCCGACGCGGCGCTCCTCGGCCGCCTGCGCGACCGCGGTCGATGCGCTGTGATTCGTCAGGACATCGGCGCCCTGGTTGACGAGGGCGTTCGCGGCCTCGCGCTCGCGCGCCGGGTCGAACCAGGTGTCGAGCCAGACCACCTTCACGCTCGCCTTCGGATTGGCGGCGCGCATGCCGAGCGTGAAGGCGTTGATGCCCTGCAGCACCTCGGGCACCGGAAAGCCCGCCACGTAGCCGGCCACCCCGCTCCTGCTCACCTTGCCGGCGAGCAGCCCGGCGAGGTAGCGCGCCTCGTAGTAGCGCGCGTTGTAGGTGTTGACGTTGCCCGCGGTCTTGTAGCCGCCGGTCTGCTCGAAGGCGACCGCCGGGAACTCGGCGCCGACGCGCAGCGCAGGCTCGAGGTAGCCGAAGCTGGTCGCGAAGATCAACTTGTGGCCCTGGCGCGCGAGGTCGCGCAGCACGCGCTCGGCGTCCGGCCCTTCGGCCACTGCTTCGACGATCGTCGTGCGCACCTGAGGGCCGAGTGCCTGCTGCATCGCGCGCCGGCCAAGGTCGTGCTGGTAGCTCCAGCCGGCCTCGCCGACCGGGCTCACGTAGACGAAGCCGACCTTGAGCGGATCGGGGGGGGCGCCGGCGCCCAGCGCGGTGCAGCACAGGAGCGCGGGCAGCAGCCCGCGGGCGAGGTTTTTGAGCATGGTGTTCCTCTACATGGCCACGTAGCGCCCTGTCTCGACCCGGCGGTGGCACGCCGGGCGGGCGAGGGCGAGATTGTAGGCAGCGCGCGGCGCGCGGGCTTAGAATCCGCCCCCTGCGCCGGCCAGAACCCCCGTCGGCACAACTTCCATCAGCAACGAACGCACCGCCGCCGCGGTGCTCAACGAGGAACTTCCATGAGCCAGACCCGTCGCCAGTTCGCCCTCCTCGGCACCGCCATCGCGGTCGCCACGGCATTCGCCAGCCTGCCCGCGCGCGCCGACGACGCGAGCGACGCCAAGGGCGTCGTCGACAAGGCCACCGCAACGGTCAATGCCTTCGCCGCCGACAAGGACTATGTCGCACTGCCGGCATTGCTGAAGAAGGCCAAGGGCGTGCTCGTCTATCCGCTGATCGTCGAGGGCGGCTTCATCATCGGCGGCTCGGGCGGCACCGGCGTGCTGCTCGTTCGCGACGCCAAGACCGGCGCCTTCAGCGCGCCGGCGTTCTACTCGATGGGCGGCGTGAGCCTCGGCTTCCTGGCCGGTGGCGCCGCGGCCGAGACGATGCTCGTCGTCAACACCCAGAAAGCGCTCGACTCGCTGCTGTCGACCAAGGTCAAGCTCGGCGGCGACGCCTCGATCGCCGTCGGCCCCAAGGGCGCGGGCGCGACCTCGACCTTCACCGAAGACTTCGTCTCCTACTCCAAGTCCAAGGGCGCCTACGCCAACATGTCGCTCAACGGGCAGGTGATCGCGGTCCGCGAAAGCCTGAACGCGGCCTACTACGGCAAGCCGGTGACGCCGGTCGACATCCTGGTCAAGCAAAACGTCAGCAACCCGGCCGCCGCGCCGCTGCAGGGCGCGCTCAAGACGATGGCCAAGTAGCGCCAGGCGCAGCCTTCAGGGCCGTTGCGGCGGCTCGCCTGCCTCGCGAACATACGGCGCACTCAGGTGCGCCGTTTTCTTTCCGCGCCTGCGCATGCGGATGTTGAGCATCTCGACCGTGACCGAGAACGCCATTGCGAAGTAGACGTAGCCCTTGGGCACGTGGTTGTCGAAGCCCTCGGCGATCAGCACCACGCCGACGACGACCAGGAACGACAGCGCGAGCATCTTTATCGTCGGGTGGTCCGACACGAATTGCCCGATCGCGCCCGCGAACAGCATCATCAGCCCGACCGAGGCCACGACCGCGGCGATCATCACGCGCACGTCGTCGACCATGCCCACCGCGGTGATGATGGAGTCGAGCGAGAACACGATGTCGACGACCATGATCTGCAGGATCACGGCCGTGAAGGTCGCCTTGACGGCACTCGACGAGTGGCCCTCCTCGCCCTCCAGCGACTGATGAATCTCGCCCGTGCTCTTCCAGATCAGGAACAGGCCGCCGAGGATCAGGATCAGGTCGCGCCCCGAGATCTCCTGGCCGAGCACCGTGAACAGCGGCGCCACGAGGCCGACGATCCAGGCCAGCACGAGCAGCAGCCCGACGCGCATGAACATCGCCATGAAGAGGCCAAGCCGGCGCGCCAACGGGCGCTGCGCGTGCGGCAGCTTGTCGACCAGGATCGAGATGAAGATGATGTTGTCGATGCCGAGCACGAGCTCGAGCGCGGTCAGCGTGCCGAACGCGATCCAGGCCTGCGGCGACGTGAGCAGTTCCAGCATGGTGCGTCCTCCTCAGTCGGCGCCGCCGGCGGCGGCGGCGAAGGCGGCGTCGAGCGCCGCCTGCCAGCGCGCCTTGTCGGCGGCCGGCGCGAAGCTCGCGGCGAAGCTGTTGCTCGCCAATTGCCAGGCCTGGCGCGCGCCGAGCGCGGGCAGCGCGGCGAAGGTCTCGAGGTAGTTCTCGTTGACGTAGCCGCCGAAGTAGGCCGGGTCGTCGGAGTTGACTGTCGCGCACAGCCCGGCGTCGAGCAGTTGCGCGAGATTGTGCCCGGCCAGCGTATCGAACACGCGCAGCTTCAGGTTCGACAAAGGGCACACGGTCAGCGGCACGCGCTCGCGCGCCAGGCGCTGCACGAGCGCCGGATCTTCGGTGCAGCGCACGCCATGGTCGATGCGCTCGACCTTGAGCACATCGAGCGCGGTGCGGATGTACTCGGGCGGCCCCTCCTCGCCGGCGTGCGCGACGACGTGCAGCCCGGCTGCGCGGGCCTTGGCGAACACGCGCGCGAACTTCTCCGGCGGGTTGCCGCGCTCGCCGCTGTCCAGGCCGACGCCGATGAAGTGATGGCGCCAGGGCAGCGCCTGCTCGAAGGTCGCGAGCGCGTCGTCCTCGCTCAGGTGGCGCAGAAAGCACAGGATCAGCTTCGCGCTCAAGCCGAGCTCGGCATGCGCGCGCCGGCAGGCGTGGTCCAGTCCGCGGATCACGGCCTCGAAGGGCACGCCGCGCGCGGTGTGCGTCTGCGGGTCGAAGAAGATCTCCGCGTGCACGACGTTGTCGGCCGCGGCGCGCTGCAGATAGGCCCATGCCAGGTCGAAGAAGTCGCGCTCCTGCAGCAGCACCGACGCGCCAGCGTAGTAGATGTCGAGAAAGCTCTGCAGATCGGTGAACGCGTAGGCCGCGCGCAGCGCCTCGACGTTCGCGTACGGCAGCGCAACGCGGTTGCGCGCGGCAAGCTCGAAGATCAGCTCAGGCTCGAGCGAGCCCTCGATGTGGATGTGCAGTTCGGCCTTGGGGCTGGCGCGCAGCAGCGCGGGCAGGCGATCGCGGGGGATGGCGTCGAAGTTCATGAGCTTTGAAGAATGCAATGCAAACGTGACGAGGGCCGCCCTGGGCGGCCCTCGTCGGAGGCGTAGCGAGCGGTCGCCGGGCTAGGAGCGCAGGAACCGCAACGTACTTGGCGTACGTGAGGATTCCGACTGCGCCCGCAGCGGCGAGGCTCATATGCACCGCAGGTGCATGTGATGCCGGAGCCAACACCGCGCAACGACGCATGGCGTCCGCGCAGTAGCCGACCTACTTGTCGCCCGGCACCTTGCCTTCGACGCCCTTGACGTAGAACTTGATGCCGCCAAGGAACTTGTCGTCGGCCACTTCGTCCTTCTTCAGCACCTCCTTGCCGTCCTGGCCGACGATCGGGCCTTTCCAGATCACGAGGCTGCCGTCCTTCAGGCCGGCCTTTGCGGCCTCGGCCTTGGCCTTGAGCTCGGCGGGCACCTTGTCGGAAATCGACACGAGGTCGATCGCGCCCTCCTTGACGCCCCACCAGCTCTGGCCCGTGCTCCACTTGTTGTCGAGCATGTCCTGGACCGCCTTGACGTAGTAAGGGCCCCAGTTGATGACCGCCGACGCGAGGTGCGCGTTCGGCGCGTAGGACTGCATGTCGCTGTCCCAGCCGAACGCGTACTTGCCTGCCTTCTCGGCCGTCTGCAGCACGGCCGACGAGTCGGTGTTCTGCATCAGCACGTCGGCGCCGCCGTTCATCAGCGACTGCGCGGCCTCGGTTTCCTTGGGCGGGTTGAACCATTCGTTGACCCACACGACCTTGGTCTTGACCTTCGGATTGACCGACTGCGCGCCGAGCGTGAAGCTGTTGATGTTGCGGATCACTTCCGGAATCGGGATCGAGCCGACGACGCCCAGCGTGTTGGTCTTGGTCATGCCGCCCGCGATCACGCCCGCCATGTACGCGCCCTCGTAGGTGCGGCTGTCGTAGGTGCGCATGTTCTCCGCGGTCTTGTAGCCGGTCGCATGCTCGAACTTCACGTCCTTCAGGTCGGCCGCGGTCTTGAGCATCGGCTCCATGTAGCCGAAGGTGGTGCCGAAGATCAGCTTGTTGCCCTGGCTCGCCACGTCGCGCAGCACGCGTTCGGCGTCCGCCGACTCGGGCACCTTCTCGACGAAGGTCGTGACGACCTTGTCGCCGAACTGCTTTTCCACCGCCTTGCGGCCGTTGTCGTGGGCGAAGGTCCAGCCGCCGTCGCCGACCGGGCCGATGTAGAGGAAGGCGACCTTCAGCGGTTCGGGCTTGGCGGCCGCGGCCGATGCAGGTGCCGAAGCCGGCGCCGGTGCCGCAGCGGGCGCGGCTTCCTCCTTCTTGCCGCATCCGGCGAGCGCGGCCGCGGCAGCGAGCACGCTCCAGCCGGCGGTCTTGATCAGCTTGCGTTTGGAAATCTCAGTCATGGTGTCTCCTGGATGGATCGTGGGGGGACGGAATCGGGCGCCCGCACCAGGCGCGCCCGCGGATTATGAGATAGCACGGGGCCGACATCAACTTCCCGGGAAGAAGGGCTTGCCGATCGAGGCCGGCATGTTGGCCTTGATGAAGCTCTCGTTGCGCGAGATCAGCACCAGCACGACGATCGTCGCGAGGTAGGGCAGCATGGTCAGGAACTGGCTCGGGATCTGCACGCCTTCGCCCTGCAGGTGGAACTGCAGCATCGTCACGCCGCCGAACAGATACGCGCCGAGCAACACCCGGATCGGGCGCCAGGTGGCAAACGTCGTCAGCGCAAGTGCGATCCAGCCCTTGCCGGCGACCATGCCCTCGACCCACAGCGGGGTGTAGATCACCGACACGTAGGCCCCGGCAATGCCGCACAGTGCGCCGCCGACGATGACCGCAGCCATGCGGATGCGCCGCACCGGGTAGCCGAGAGCATGCGCCGACTCGGGCGACTCGCCGACCGCGCGCAGCACCAGCCCGGCGCGCGAGCGGTAGAGAAACCAGGTCAGCGCGACCGTCAGGATCACCGTCAGGTAGACCATCGGATGCTGCTTGAACATCGCCGAGCCGAGGAAGGGAATGTCGGCCAGCCCCGGGATTTCGAAGCGCATGCGCTCGGCGAGCTTCTCCTTCGCGTAGCCGATGCCGACGAACGCCGAGAAGCCGGCACCGAACAGCGAGAGCGCGAGGCCGGTCGCGTACTGGTTGGTGTTGAACCAGATCACGAGCAGCCCGAACGCCGCCGCCATCAGCGCACCGGCCGCGGCACCGGCGCCGAAGGCGAGCACGTCGCTGCCGGTGTGGAAGGCGGTCGCGAAACCGGCCACCGCGGCGACGAGCATCATGCCCTCGGCGCCGAGGTTGACGATGCCGGCGCGCTCGTTGATCAACAGGCCAAGGGCCGCCAGCGCGAGCAGCGTGCCGGCGTTGAGGGTGGCGGCCAGGAGCAGGGCAAAGGGTTCCATCTCAGTGCCCGCCCGGCCGCCCGAAGGGCATTGAGCGCCCCCTCGGGGGGCAGCGAACGAAGTGAGCTTGGGGGTTGTTCATCATGCCTCCTTGGCGGTTGCGGTCGCCGCGGCGTGATGCTTGACCGCCGGCCGCGACGCAGCCCACCGGACGCGGTAGTGGATCAGCGTGTCGCAGGCGAGCAGCGTGAACAGCAGCAGGCCCTGGAACACACCGGTCAGCGACTTGGGCAGTCCGAGGCGCGACTGCGCAAGCTCGCCGCCGATGTAGAACATGCTCATCAGGATCGCCGAGAACACGATGCCCACCGGATGCAGCCGGCCGACATAGGCGACGATGATCGCCGCGAAGCCGTAGCCTGCCGGCACATGCGGCGTGAGCTGCCCGAGCGGGCCGGCGACGTCGAGCGCGCCTGCCAAGCCCGCCATGCCGCCCGACAGCAGCAGCGCCGTCCACAGCGCGCTGCGCGACGAGAAGCCGGCGTAGCGCGCCGCGGCCGGTGCGAGCCCGCCAACCTGGAGCTGGAAGCCGAGGTAGGTGCGAAAGAGCAGGATCCAGAAACCCGCCACCGCGGCCAGGCCGATGATCACGCCGATGTTGGTGCGAAAGCCCTCGACGAGCTTCGGGATCTTGGTCGCCGCGGCAAAGGTGATGGTCTGCGGGAAGTTGTAGCCCTGCGGGTCCTTCCAGGGCCCATAGACGAGGTAGTTGAGCACCATGTCGGCCACGTAGACGAGCATCAGGCTGACCAGAATCTCGTTGGCGTTGAAGCGGTCGCGCAGCAGCGCGACGATGCCGGCCCAGACCATGCCCCCGAGCACGCCGGCGAGCAGGATGGGCACGACGATCCAGGCGCCCGTCGTCGGGCCGGCCTGCATCGCAACGCCGCCGGCGAAGATCGCGCCGAGCACGAACTGGCCTTCGGCGCCGATGTTCCAGACGTTGGAACGAAAGCACACCGCGAGGCCGAGCGCGATCAGCAGCAGCGGCGTGGCCTTCATCGCGAGTTCGGACAACGCGTAGCCGCTCTTCACCGGCTCGATGAAGAAGACCTGCAAGCCCCGGATCGGATCCTTGCCGAGGATCATGAACAGACAGGTGCCGACCACGACCGTGATCGCGAGCGCGAGCAGCGGCGACGCGACCGACATCAGGCGCGAGGCCTCGGGCCGGGCTTCGAACTTAAGCATGGGACACCTCCTCGCGCTGCGCCGCGGCGCCGGGTTCCTTGTTCCACAGGCCCGACATCCACTCGCCGATCATCTCGATCGTCGCCTGCGCCGTCGGCACCGACGGCGAGACCTTGCCCTGCGCGATCACGACCATGCGGTCGCAGATCTCGAACAGCTCGTCGAGCTCTTCGCTGACGACGAGCAGCGCGCAACCCTCGTCGCGCAGCTTGAGCAGTTCGCCGCGGATCTGGGCCGCGGCGCCGACGTCGACGCCCCAGGTCGGCTGCGAGACGATGAGCAGCTTGGGATCGGCCGCGATCTCGCGCCCGACGATGAACTTCTGCAGGTTGCCGCCCGAGAGCGACCTGGCCGCCGCACCGGCGCCGCCGGCGCGCACGTTGAAGCGGCTGATCAGGTCGGCCGCCATCAGGTGCACCGCACTGACGTTGATCCAGCCCGATCCCGACACCGTCTCGGTGCGCGTGAGCAGCGTGTTCTGCGCCAGCGACAGCGTCGGCACGGCGCCACGGCCGAGGCGCTCCTCGGGAACGAAGTGCAGGCCCTCGCGGCGCCGTCGCCGCGGCGAGTGATTGCCGATGGGCTTGCCGAACAGGCGGATCGCATCCGGCGCGGCGCGTTCGTCCTCGCCCGAAAGCGCCGCCATCAGCTCCTGCTGGCCGTTGCCGGAAACGCCGGCGATGCCGACGATCTCGCCCGCGCGGACCTCGAAGGCGATGTCCTTCAGGCTCATGCCGAACTGGTCTTGCTTCTCCAGGCTCAGGCCCCTGACCTCGAGCACCGTCGCGCCGAGCCTGGCTTCGCGATGCTGCAGTTGCGGCGGCTCGGCACCGATCATCAGCCGCGACAGGCTGGCGTTGGTTTCCTTCGTCGGGTCGACTTCGCCCGTCACCTTGCCGCCGCGCAACACGGTGCAGTTGTGGCACAGGGCGCGGATCTCGTCGAGCTTGTGGCTGATGTAGAGGATGCTGCAGCCCTCGCTCGCGAGCTTGCGCAGCGTGACGAACAGGCGCTCCACCGCCTGCGGCGTCAGCACCGAGGTCGGCTCGTCGAGGATCAGCAGCTTGGGCTCGGTGAGCAGCGCGCGCACGATCTCGACCCGCTGGCGCTCGCCGACGGAGAGCGTGTGCACCGGCCGCAGCGGCTCGACGTCGAGGCCGTACTCCTTGGCCACCTTCTCGATGCGCGCCGTGACCTCGGCCAGCGAGAGCGACTTGTCGAGGCCGAGCCAGACGTTCTCGGCCGCGGTGAGCGTGTCGAAGAGCGAGAAGTGCTGGTAGACCATGCTCACGCCGAGCTGGCGTGCCTGGGCCGGGCTCGCGATCTGAACCGCCTGGCCGTTCCAGCGGATCTCGCCCTCGTCGGGCCGGACCGCGCCGTAGATCATCTTCATCATCGTCGACTTGCCGGCGCCGTTCTCGCCGAGCACGGCGTGGATCTCGCCTGGCTTGACGCGCAAGCTCACGTTGTCGTTGGCCTTGACGGCCGGGTACTGCTTGCTGATGCCGATCAGTTCGAGTCGAAGCATTTGCCTTGTCTCCTTGCGCGCCGGCGCTGCGATTGTGCTGCCTGCGCGCCAGTTGCCTGCCTGTCTTCCCGCCGTCTGCCGCGGCAGGTACGTTCCCGTGGTCGCCGTTCTAGCCGGTGCCGCTCTCTCCTTGCCGCTGTCGCGAGCGCCGGCACACGCCGCCGACATAGGCCGCGGCCAGGTTGCGCTCGTCGCCGAGCATGATCCACGCGAAAACGCGCTCGTGCAGTTCGCGTGCCACCTCCAGCCGGCGCTCGGCGACCGGCCCCAGCGCCCAGTCCCAGACGCAGACATCGGCGATGCGGCCGGCATCGAGCGTTCCGATCTCATCGGCCAGCCCGAGCGCGAGTGCCGCGCCGCGCGTCGCCGCATGCAGCGCCTTCCATGCGGTGAGCCGCTCGCCGGCGAGAGCCTGCACCCTGTAGGCGTCGGCCATCGTGCGCAGCATCGCGAGGCTGGTCCCGCCGCCGACGTCGCTGGCCAGGCTCAGCGCCGCGCCCGCGGCCTCGAGGGCGCGCCAGCCGACGAGGCCGCTGCCGAGGAACAGGTTCGACGACGGGCTGTGCGCGATCTGCGCGCCGCTCGCCGCGAGCAGCGCGCGGTCGGCGTCGTCGAGCCAGATCCCGTGCGCGAGCACGCTGCGCGGCCCGAGCAACCCGGCGCGCGCGTACACGTCGAGGTAGCTGCGCGCCTCGGGAAAGAGCTCGCGCACCCAGCGCACTTCGTCGCGGTTCTCGGCCACGTGGGTCTGCATGTAGATGCCGGGATGGTCCTGCAGCAGCCGCCCGGCCATCGCCAGTTGCGCCGGCGTGCTCGTCGGCGCGAAGCGCACCGTCACTGCATACGCGAGTCGGTCGCGGCCATGCCAGCGCTCGATCAGGTCCGTGCAATCGCGTTCGGCCTGTGCCACGTCGTCGCACAGCGCAGGTGGCGCATTGCGGTCCATCAACACCTTGCCGGCGACGAGGCGCATGCCGCGCTGCTGCGCCGCGGCGAACAGGGCCTCGGCGGAACCCTTGTGCACGGTCGGAAAGACGACCGCCGCCGTCGTGCCGTGGCCGATCAGCGCATCCAGGAAATGCGCCGCGCCGGCCTGTGCGCAGGCCGGGTCGGCATAGCGCATTTCGGCCGGGAAGGTGTAGGTCTCGAGCCAGTCGAGCAACTGGGCACCGTAGCTCGCGATGACCTCGATCTGCGCGCTGTGCACATGGGTGTCGATGAATCCGGGCAGCACGAGCCGGCCGCGATGATCGTGGCGCTGCCAATCGGGCCCCGGCTCGCTGCTGCCCGGCTGTGCGCCGGCAATGCGGCCGTCGGCTTCGATCAGCAGCCAGTGGTCCGGCCGCCAGCGCACGCCGGGGCTCGCGACTTCGCCCCATGCCGGCGCGGCCGTGAAATCGAGCAGATCGCCGCGCAACGCGATGCGCCGGACCGCGGTCATGACAGCCCCTCGGCCACGGAGTACCGTGGCCGATCCCCCAGGGGGATGCGGGCCGGCTTGGGAGCGGCCCGGCGCTCGGCCCGCGGAAACCGGGGTGACACGGGGTGAGTCACGCGGCTTGCTCCGACGTGCGGCGTGCGGCCACGGCCGACCCGAGCTCGCGCGCGACCTCGCGCACCTGGTCGCGAAACCACTTCATCGACGCCGACGCATGCGTCAGGTCGTGCCAGAGCTGGTAGTAGGTCAGCGGCGGAAACGCGACCGGGCAGCGCACGATGCGCACCGGCAGCGTGTCGACATAGCGCGAGCAGAACAAGCGCCCGGTCGTCAGCACGAGCAGGCTGTCCGACACCATCAGCGGGATCAGGCTGAAGTGCGACGCGCGCACCGCGATGTTGCGCGCCAGGCCCATCGCCTGCAGATGCTCCTCGAGCACGCCCTGTGCACCCGGGTGGAAGGGCATCGGCGCAACATGCTCGCAGGCGAGGTAGCGCTCGACCGTCCAGCCGCGCGTGCCGGCCAGGCGCGCCGTCGGATGGTGCTCGGCGACGAGGCAGACGATCTCGTCGCTGACGAGCCGGCCGATGTGCAGTTCGCCCGGCGGTTCGAGCCAATTGCCGATCACGAGATCGACGTCGCCGGTGGCGAGGTGGCGCCGGTAGTCGTAGTCGCCCGACAGCGGCAGCAGTTCCAGGCGCACGCCCGGGGCGACCCGCTTCAGGCGCGACACCAGCCGCGGCAGGAACAGCGGATCGAGGTAGTCGCTTGCCGCGACGCGAAACATCGCCGTGGTGTGCGCGGCATCGAACCCCGAAGGTCGCGTGCGCAGGCTGAACAGGCGCTCGGCCTCGTGCAGCAGATTGGCCGCCGGCGCGACGAGCTGCAACGCGGTCTCGGTTGGCGTCATCTCGTTACCCGCGCGCACCAGCAACGGGTCTCCGGTCAGCGCGCGCAGGCGCTTCAGGTGCGCGCTGACGGCGGGCTGGGTGCTGTGCAGCCGCAGGGCAGCACGCGAGACGCTGCGTTCGGTGATCAAGGTGTGCAGGACCCGGATGAGGTAGAGCTCGATCTTGTCGAAATCCGCGCGCTTTGCCATACGCCCATCTCGATATTGGCTATTCGTCTCATCGTATATCCACTCCGGGGCTGCCGCAGTACGCTTCGGGTAACTCCCAAGCTCCGAGGCGATGCCCATGAACAGCCGAGCGATCCGCTTCTTCCACCGTGGCCAGGTGGTCAGCGTCGAGGGTGCGGCGCCGACGCGGACCGTGCTCGACTGGCTACGCGAGGACGCGCGCTGCAGCGGCACCAAGGAGGGCTGCAACGAGGGCGACTGCGGCGCGTGCACGGTCGTCGTCGGCGAACTCGCCGCGCCGGGTGACGCCGCGGCGGTGCGCGGCCTGTCGCTCAGAACCGTCAACGCTTGCATCCAGTTCCTGCCCACGCTCGACGGCAAGGCGCTGTTCACGGTCGAGGATCTGAAGGACATCGCAGGCGGCGCGCTGCACCCGGCGCAGCAGGCGATGGTCGATTGCCACGGCTCGCAGTGCGGCTTCTGCACGCCCGGCTTCGTGATGTCGCTCTGGTCGGCCTACGAGCACCACAGCGCCTGCGCGAGCACACCTTCGCGCCAGCAGCTCGCCGACGAGCTCTCGGGCAACTTGTGCCGCTGTACCGGCTACCGGCCCATCCTCGACGCCGGGCAGCGCATGTTCGAGCAGCCGCGCGCCGAATTCGACACGGCGCCGGTGATCGCGGCGTTGAGGTCTCTTCAGCGCGCCGAGAGCCTGGTCTACGGCGCCGCCTTCCACGCCCCGCGCACGCTCGACGAACTCGCCACGCTGCGCGCCGCGAAGCCGCAAGCGAAGATCCTCGCCGGATCGACCGACATGGGGCTGTGGGTGACCAAGGGGCTGCGCGACCTGGGCGAACTGATCCATGTCGGCGAAGTCGCCGAGTTGAAGCAAATCGAAGAGCGCGACGGGATGCTGCACATCGGCAGCGCGGCATCGCTCGAGGACGCCTGGCGCGCGCTCGCGGCGCGCTGGCCGGCGCTCGAGGACGTGTGGCTGCGCTTTGCCTCGCCGCCGATCCGCAACGCCGGCACGATGGGCGGCAATGTCGCCAACGGCTCGCCGATCGGCGACTCGCCGCCGGTGCTGATGGCGCTCGCTGCGCGCATCGTGCTGCGCCAGGGTGCGCGCGTGCGCACGATGGCGCTGCGCGACTTCTACGTCGACTATATGAAGAACCGCCTCGAGCCCGGCGAGTTCGTGCAGGGCATCGAAGTGCCGCTGCCGCAGCCGGGCTGGCAGATGCGCGCCTACAAGATTTCCAAGCGTTTCGACTGCGACATCTCGGCACTGTGCGGGGGCCTCGCGTTGCAACTCGCCGACGACGGCACGGTGGCGGGCGTGCGCCTCGCCTTCGGCGGCATGGCGGCAACCGTGCGCCATGCCGAGCGCGCCGAGGCGGCCGTGCTCGGCAAGCCCTGGACGCAGGCGTCGGTCGATGCCGCCAAGGCCGCGCTCGGCGAGGACTTCGAACCGCTCACCGACATGCGCGCGAGCGCCGAGTACCGGCTGCAGGTGGCGCGCAACCTGCTGCAGCGCTTCTGGCTCGAGACGCGCCGCGAGAACCCGCTGCCGGCCAGCGCGCTCAGCGTGTGGAGCGTGATGCCGCACCAGACGAACCTGAAGGAGCCGGCATGAACAAGCCCTTCGATCTGCCGCTGCTGGGCGACGACGCGCCCTGGCCCGACCACCTGCACCACGAGGCGACGCGCATCGACGCTGGCGCAGAGGCGCGCCGGCAGTCGGCGGGCGACCGCGTCGGCATCAGCCGGCCGCACGAATCGGCGCACCTGCACGTGGCGGGCGCCGCGCCCTACATCGACGACCTGCCCGAGCTCGCCGGCACGCTGCACGCCGCGCTCGGCCTGTCGCCGGTCGCGCACGGCACGATCCGCGCGATGCACCTCGACCGCCTCCGCGCGCTGCCGGGCGTCATTGCCGTGCTGTCGGCGGCCGACATCCCCGGCCCCAACGACTGCGGGCCGATCGTCCACGACGAACCGATCCTCGCCGAGGGCAAGGTTCAGTATCTCGGCCAGCCGGTGTTCGCGGTGATCGCCGAAACGCGCGAACTCGCGCGCCGCGCCGCGGCGAAGGCCAAGGACGTGCTCGAGATCGATCCGATGCCCGCGATATTCACCCCCGTCGAGGCGCACGCGGCGCAGAGCTATGTGCTCGACCCGATGCACCTGAAGCGCGGCGACGCGCGCGCGGCGATCGAGCGTGCGCCGCACCGCCTGAAGGACGTCTTCGACGTCGGCGGACAGGAGCAGTTCTACCTCGAAGGCCAGATCTCCTACGCTATCCCGACCGAGAACGACGGCCTGCACGTCCACTGCTCGACGCAGCATCCGAGCGAGATGCAGCATGCGGTGGCGCATGCGCTCAAGCGCCACGCGCACCACGTGCACGTCGAGTGCCGGCGCATGGGCGGCGGCTTCGGCGGCAAGGAATCGCAGTCGGCCCTCTTCGCCTGCGTCGCCGCGCTGGCGGCGGACAAGCTCGGTCGGCCAGTCAAGCTGCGCGTCGACCGCGACGACGACTTCCTCGTCACCGGCCGGCGCCACTGCTTCCACTACGCGTACGAGGTCGGCTACGACGACGAAGGGCGCGTGCTCGGCGCCGAGCTGACGATGGTCTCGCGGGCAGGCTTCTCGGCCGACCTGTCGGCACCGGTGATGACGCGCGCGATCTGCCACTTCGACAACGCCTACTGGCTCCCCGACGTCGCGATCCACGGCTACAGCGGCAAGACCAACACGCAGAGCAACACCGCGTTTCGCGGCTTCGGCGGGCCGCAGGGCGCGATCGCGATCGAGAACATCCTCGACTCGATCGCGCGCAAGCTCGGGCGCGACCCGCTCGACGTGCGGCGCGCCAACTTCTACGGCAAGACGGCGAACAACGTCACGCCCTACACCCAGGTGGTCGAGGACAACATCATCCACGAGCTCGTCGCCGAGTTGGAAGCGACGAGCGACTACCGCGCGCGGCGCGCCGAGATCGCGGCGTTCAACGCGAAGAGCCCGGTGCTGAAGCGCGGTCTTGCGCTGACGCCGGTGAAGTTCGGCATCTCGTTCAACGTCAAGCACTTCAACCAGGCCGGCGCGCTGGTGCACGTCTACAACGACGGCTCTATCCTCGTCAACCACGGCGGCACCGAGATGGGTCAGGGGTTGAACACCAAGGTGGCGCAGGTCGTCGCGCACGAACTCGGCGTCGGCTTCGAGCACGTGCGCGTGACGGCGACCGACACGCAGAAGATCGCCAACACCTCGGCCACCGCGGCGTCGACCGGCGCCGATCTCAACGGCAAGGCGGCGCAGGACGCCGCACGCCAGATTCGCGAGCGCCTCGCCGCCTGCGCCGCCGAACACCACGGCGGCGACGCAGCCGCGGTGCGCTTCGCCAACGACAAGGTCGAGGTGGCCGGGCGCAGCCTGCCCTTCTCCGCGGTCGTCGCGCAGGCCTACCTCGACCGCGTGCAGCTCTGGTCCGACGGCTTCTACGCCACGCCCGGCCTGCACTGGAACCGCGAGACGCTGCAGGGCAAGCCGTTCTTCTACTTCTCCTACGGCGCGGCGGTGGCCGAGGTCGTCGTCGACACGCTGACCGGCGAGAACAAGCTGCTGCGCGCCGACATCCTGCACGACGTCGGCCGCTCGCTGAATCCGGCAGTGGACATCGGCCAGGTCGAGGGCGCCTTCATCCAGGGCATGGGCTGGCTGACGATGGAGGAACTCGTCTGGCATCCGAAGACGGGGCTGCTGACGACGCACGCGCCGAGCACCTACAAGATCCCGACCGCCAACGACTGCCCGCCGGTCTTCAACGTGCGCCTGTTCGATGCCGACAACCCGGCCGACACGATCCACCGCAGCAAGGCCGCCGGCGAGCCGCCGCTGCTGCTGCCGTTCTCGGTGTTCTACGCGATCCGCGACGCCGTCTCGGCGGTCGGCGGGCATCGCGTCGATCCGCCGCTTGCGGCGCCAGCGACGGCCGAGGCCATCCTGCGCGCAATCGGCGCCGTGCAGGCCGCGGCCGGCTGAGCGTGGACCGCCGCACGCGCGCGGCCGCCGAGCAGGCGCTCGCGGCCGGCGAGGCCGCGATCGTCGTCGAGGTGCAGCAGTCACTCGGCTCGGCGCCGCGCGACGCGGGGACGCGCATGCTCGTGCTCGGCGGGCGCTGCGTCGGCACGATCGGCGGCGGGCACCTCGAACTCAGGGCCATCGCCGCCGCGCGTGCGATGCTCGAGTCGGGCGAGCCCGCAGCGCGCTGCGAGCACTTCCCGCTCGGCCCGGCGCTCGGCCAGTGCTGCGGCGGCGCGGTGACACTAGCCTATGAGGTGCTCGACGCGGCCGTGCTCGCGCGCTGGCCCGAGCCGGCGCCGCTTTTTCACCTGCAGCTCTACGGCGCCGGGCACGTCGGCCGCGCGATCGCGACGCTGCTCGCGACGCTCGACGTCGAAGTGGACTGGATCGACGAGCGCGAGGATGAGTTCCCGCCGCTGACGACGCTAGCCACACCCTGGCCGGCGCACATCCGCCGGGTCTGCGTCGACGCGGTCGAGGCCGAGGTGCGCGTCGCGCCAGCGGGCGCGTTCTACCTCGTGCTGACGCACGAGCACGACCTCGACCTGCGCATCAGCGAAGCGATCCTCCGGCGCGGCGATTTCGGCTACCTGGGGCTGATCGGATCGAAGACCAAGCGCCAACGCTTCATCCACCGCTTCGAGCAGCGCGGCGTCGAAGCAGACGCGATCGCGCGCCTGACCTGCCCGATCGGCGTCGAAGGCATCCAGGGCAAGCAGCCCGAGGTGCTGGCGCTGGGGGTGGTGGCGCAGTTGCTGCAGGCGGCACGCGCCTGAGCGAGCCTGCTTTAGCTCTCGGCCAACCGCCGCAACGCCGCGAGGTCGCGCACCTGCACCGTATAGCCTTCGACCTCGATCACACCCTGGTCGGAGAGCGTGCGCATCAGGCGCGACAGGGTCTCGGGCGTCATGCCGAGTTGCGAGGCGACATCGCTCTTGCGCTCGACGAGGCGCACCACGGCCTGGTTGGTCGATGGTGCATCGTCTTCCGGCTGGCAATGGGCGTGCAGCCAGGTGGCGAGTCGCGCCGGCGCATCCTTGTGCATCAGCTCGTGGGCATGCACCGTCAGGCGCCGCACCTCGCCCGCCAGGCTGACGAGCAGCCGTCGCGCCAGGGCGGGGCGCTGGTCGAGCAGCGTCTGCAACGGGCCGCGCGGCAGTTCGGCCACCTTCACCGGCGTCAGCGCAACCGCGTCGAGCACATGCGCACTCGCAAGCCAGGCCGAACTCGCGTCGAGCCAGGCCGTGCCGCGCACCAGGCGCTCGGTGCGCATCGACCCGCCCGTGGTGGCCAGGCCCATCGCGACGTCGCCGGAGATCAGCACGACGAGGCTGCGCGCGTCTTCGCCATGCGTGAAAACCGCCTGCCCGGGCGAGACGCAGCGCGTCTGGACGAGCTCGTCGAGCGCCTCGCACTCGGCGCGCGTCGGTGCCGGCGCACCCAGCAGGTCGGCCCAGCGCACGCCGGAACGCGCCTCGATCGCCACACCGACCCCGCGCGGCGGCTGCGGAAGGCGCGGCGGCCGGGTGATGACCATGTTCACTGTCTCTGCACTCATAGTCGTTAGTTGCTCAGGCGCGCGCGGCGGTGAAGTTCGGGCATGGCGCGGCCGACTCCCGGCCGCTGAAGCGCACTTTCGCTCGCCACCCCGGGCCGCGTTTTGCGCCAGATCAATGACCCTCGGCAGGGCCTCAGTGGGCTTGCGGGAGAATGCCGAATGTCAATCCCGATCACGCTACCGGGCATGCACGGGCCGGCGGCCGGCTTCGACGAGCCCTTCGAACTGCTCGCCGGCTGCCACGACCGCGTCCGCCGATCGCTGACCCTGCTCAAGCGCCTTGCCGATCGCGTGGCGAGCGAAGGCGCCGACGCCAAGGCGCAGGCAGCGGCACGCGACGTGCTGCGCTATTTCGACCTTGCCGCGCCGGCACATCACGAGGACGAGGAGCGCCACGTGGTCCCGCTGCTGGCCGCCAGTGCGGATCCGACGCTGGTCGCCGCGGCCAGCCGCCTGTTGCAGGATCATGAAGCGATCCGCGCCGCGTGGCAAAGCCTGCGGCCGCTGCTGCTGCCGGTCGCGGAGGCGGCGCGCTGCGACGACGACGCCGCGCTAGCCGCCGCTGCCGAGCGCTTCATCTCGGTCCACGACGGCCACCTCGAGCTCGAGGACGGGCTCGTCTTCCCCGCCGCAGCCCGGCTGCACCCCGATCACGCGGCGATGGGGCGGGAGATGGCGCAGCGGCGCGGTGTGGATACCGCCCGAAAGCGCGGCGGATAGGGTTCAGCGGTCGGGCATCACCTGGTGATTGGCCATCAGCTCGAGCGAGCGCACCAGCGCCGAGTGGTCGAGCTCCTGCATGCCGTTGGCCGCGCAGGCCTGCATCAGCTGCGCCGCACCGGCGGTCTGCGGTAGCGCCACGCCAAGCGTGCGCGCACTGGTTAGCGCCAGCGCGAGGTCTTTCTGGTGCAGCCCGATCCGGAATCCCGGCGCAAAGGTGCGCTTGACCATGCGCTCGCCGTGCACTTCGAGGATGCGGCTGGCCGCAAACCCGCCCATCAGCGCCTGGCGCACCTTGGCCGGGTCGGCGCCGGCCTTGCTCGCGAAGACGAGCGCTTCGCCCACCGCGGCGATGTTGAGCGCAACGATGATCTGGTTCGCGACCTTGGTCGTCTGGCCGTCGCCGTTGGCTCCGACGAGGGTGATGTTCTTGCCCATCAGCTCAAAGAGCGGCCTGACGCGCTCGAACGCGGCTTCGGGGCCGCCGACCATGATCGTCAGGCTCGCCGCCTTGGCGCCGACTTCGCCGCCCGAGACCGGGGCGTCGAGGTAGTCGCAGCCGAGGTCGTTGATCCTCCCGGCGAAGGCCTTGGTCTCGATCGGGGAGATGGAGCTCATGTCGACGACGGTCTTGCCCGCGCTCAGGCCCTGGGCAACGCCGTTGTCGCCGAAGAGCACGGCCGCCACGTCGGGAGTGTCGGGGACCATCGTGAAGACGATGTCGGCGCGCTCGGCCACCGCCTTGGCGCTGGCGCAGACGGTTGAGCCGGCGGCGACGAGTTCGGCCGGGGCCTTGCCGCGCGTGGCGACGAAGAGTTCGTGCCCGGCCTTGCGCAGATGGCCCGCCATCGGCGCGCCCATGATGCCCAGGCCGATGAAGCCGATGTTCATGCAGTCGTCCTCCTTGCGTCTGTCGTTGTTCAGGCCTGGCGCATCGCCGCGAGGATCTGCTGCGACCCGGCGGCGAGCAGCCGCGCGTCGGAGCCCACGGTGACGAAGCGAAAGCCCATTGCCACCCGCGCCTGCGCGACATCGGGACGCCCGTTGTGCACGCCGGCCTGCACGCCGTGCGCCTTGGCGCGCTCCAGGATATGCGCGATCGCCTGCGCGACCGGCGGATCGACGTCGTCGAACACCGGCCTGCAGCCGAGCGCGAGCGACAGATCCGACGGGCCGATGTAGATCGCGTCCAGCCCCTCGACCGAGAGGATCGCGTCGAGGTTGTCGAGCGCCTGCGCGGTCTCGATCATCGCGAAGCGCACGATGGTGTCGTCGGCCGCAGCGGGATAGTCGGCGCCACCATAGAGCAGCGCGCGCACCGGGCCGAAGCTGCGCGTGCCGCGGGGCGCGTAGTTCGTCCACGCGACGAGTTTCTGCGCGTCCTCGCGCGTGTTGACCATCGGGCAGATCACGCCGTAGGCGCCCGCGTCGAGCGTCTTCATCACGATGCCGGGCTCGAGCCAGGGCACGCGCACGATCGGCACCGTCGGCGTGGTCGAGATCGCCTGCAGCATGCGCACCATCGCCGGGTAATCGACCACGCCATGCTGCATGTCGATCGTCAGCGTGTCCCAGCCCTGGTGGGCCATGGTCTCGGCGGCAAAGCCGTCGGGGATGGCGAGCCAGCCGTTGATCGCCGCCCGGTCGTCGCGCCACAGCGTGCGCAGTCGGTTTTCTCTCATCACGAATCCTTTGGCTGCAAGCTTGGTTCAACGCACGAGGCAGGGCCGCTTCGGATCGAAGCGCCAACCGGGAATCAGCGACTGCATCGCGGCCGCGTCGTCGCGCGCGCCGAGGCCCTGCTCGAGGTAGAGGCGGTGCGCGCGCTCGACCTCGACCATGTCGAGCTCGACGCCGAGCCCGGGCCGCTTGGGCACCTGCACCCGGCCGCCGACGATCTGCAGCGGCTCACGCGTCAGGCGCTGGCCGTCCTGCCAGATCCAGTGCGTGTCGATCGCCGTCACGCGCCCCGGCGCGGCGGCGCCGACATGGGTGAACATCGCGAGCGAGACGTCGAAGTGGTTGTTGCTGTGCGAGCCCCAGGTCAGGCCCCAGTCGCGGCAGGTCTGCGCCACGCGCACGCTGCCGGCCATGGTCCAGAAATGCGGGTCCGCGAGCGGAATGTCTACCGCCTGCAGCGCCAGCGCATGCGAGAGCTGGCGCCAGTCGGTCGCGATCATGTTGGTCGCCGTCGGCAGGCCGGTCGCGCGGCGGAACTCGGCCATCACCTCGCGCCCCGAGAAACCCTCTTCGGCGCCGCATGGGTCCTCGGCGTAGGCGACGATGCCGCGCATGCGCTCGCCCAGGCGGATCGCGTCCTTCAGCAGCCAGCCGCCGTTCGGGTCGAGCGTGACGCGCGAGCGCGGAAAGCGCTCGTGCAGCGCAGTCACCGCATCGACCTCGGCATCGCCTGCGAGCACGCCGCCCTTCAACTTGAAGTCGTCGAAGCCGTAGCGCTCGCGCGCCGCCTCGGCCAGGTGCACCACCGCCTCGGGCGTCAGCGCGGCCTCGTGGCGCAGGCGAAACCAATCGTTGTCGGCGCCTGGATCCTCGACATAGGGCAGCGCAGCCCGGCGCCGGTCGCCGACGAAGAAAAGATAGCCGAGCATCTGGACCGAGTCGCGCTGCTGGCCTTCGCCCAGCAGCGCCGCCACGGGCACGCCGAGGTGCTGTCCCAGCAGGTCGAGCAGCGCGCTCTCGACCGCCGTCACCGCATGGATGGTCGTGCGCAGGTCGAAGGTCTGCAGCCCGCGCCCGCCGGTGTCGCGCTCGGCAAACTGCTGCTGCAGCCCTCGCAGCACCTGCTGCGCGTTGCCGATGCGTTTGCCGACGACGAGATCGCGCGCATCCTCGAGCGTCTGGCGGATCTTCTCGCCGCCCGGCACTTCGCCGACGCCGGTACGGCCCGCGCTGTCGGTCAGGATCAGCAAATTGCGCGTGAAGAACGGGCCATGCGCGCCTGAGAGGTTGAGCAGCATGCTGTCGCGCCCGGCGACGGGAATCGCGCGCAGCACAGTCACGACGGGGGTGGATTCGGACACGGCGTTCGCCCTGTTCTCAGCCGGCGCCGGGCCGCCCCAAGCCGGTTGAGCGCCATGTTGGGGGCAGCGACAACCGAAGGTTGCGGCGCAGGCTCATATCGCGAAGCGATGTGAAGGCGCGAAGCGCCGGCCGCAGCCAACGCAGTGAGCTTGGGGCAGTCATCTCAATCGGCGGTGATCTTGCGCGACTCGATCAGCGACTTCCAGCGCGCGAATTCGGACGCCTGGTACTGCGCGAACTGCTCCGGCGTGTTGGCGACGATCTCGAAGCCGACCGCCTCCAGCTTGGCCTTGACGGCGGGGTCGTTGAGCGAGGCGACGATGGCCGCGTGCAGCTTGGCCTTCAGGTCCGCCGGCAGCCCCCTGGGCGCGGCGACCGCCTGCCACGAGTAGACGTCCACGCCCTTGACACCGGCCTCGCCGAGCGTCGGCACCTCGGGCAGCAGCGTCGAGCGCTTGGCGCTCGTGACGGCGAGCGCGCGCAGCTTGCCGGTCTTCACATGCGGGACCACGGAATTGATGTTCTGGAACGAGGCATCGACCTGGCCGCCGAGCAGGTCGCTCATCGCCGGCCCGCCGCCCTTGTAGGGCACGTGGATGCCGCTCGTGCCGGTCTGCAACCAGAACAGCTCGGCCGTCAGGTGGTCGGACGAGCCATTGCCCGACGAAGCGAAGGTCATCTTGCCGGGTTGTGCCTGGAGCCTGGCGACGAGTTCGCCGACGCTCTTCACCGGCGAAGCCGCCGGCACGACGAGCACGTTGGGCGCCTGCACCGCGACCGTCAGCAGGTCGAAGTCCTTGCCCGGGTCGTAGGGCACGTTCTTGATCAGGTGCGGCGCGATCACGAACGGCCCGAGCGACGAGACGAACAGCGTGTAGCCATCCGGCGCGGCGCGCTTGACGATGCCCGCGCCGATGGTCCCGGTTGCACCCGGCTTGTTGTCGATGATGAAGCTGCCGCCGAGTTTCTCCTGCAGCTTGGGCGCAAGCGTGCGCGCGATCTGGTCGGTGCTGCCTCCGGGCGGGAAAGGCACGACCATCGTGACCGGCCTTTCTGCGGGCCACGCGGCCGGCTGGGCGAAGGCGACCGGCAGCGTCGCGGTGGCGAGGGCAGCGGCGGCGAGGACGAGGCTTTGGCGGCGGTACATGCGGTCTCCAGCGATGAATTGATTGAGGAGATGGTTGTGCAGGAAGCAGCAACAGATCAGTTGTCGGTCATCATACAACTGTGATCGAACCTGTCAAGCCCCGACGCAGCTTGCCGCTAGGCGTGTACCGGCCCTCAGGCACTCGCCGCCCGCCGCCGCCGCTCGCGGCTGTTCGCCAAGTGGGTACGCATTGCAGCGCGCGCGCCTTCGGCATCGCGGCCGGCGATCGCATCGAAGATGCTCTCGTGCTCGCCGTTCACGCGCCGCAGATACTCGATGCGCTCGGGCGTCGGCGCGGCGGGCGTATCGAGGCGGGCACGCGGGATGATCATCGTGCCGAGCGTGGCCATCAGTTCCGCGAAGTGCGCGTTCTGGGTTGCGCGTGCCACCTCGAGGTGGAACTGGAAGTCGGGCCCGATCGCCTCGCGCCCCTCCTCGACCGCGGCCGCGAAGGCATCGAGCGCGGTGCGCAGATCGGAGAGGTTCTTGTCCGTGCGGCGCCGGGCCGCGAGCGCCGCGGCCTCGGTCTCGACGCCGATGCGCAGTTCGAGCACGTCGATCACGTCGCGCAGCGTGGACAGCTGCTCGGGCGCGATCCGGAACGCCGCCGCATCGCCGAAGCCGACGGCAAAGGTGCCGATGCCGTGGCGCGTCTCGACCAGCCCCGAGGCCTGCAGCTTGGACAAGGCCTCGCGAACGACGGTCCGGCTGACACCGAACTCGCGCATGATCGCCGCCTCGGTGGGCAGCTTGTCGCCGGGGGCGATGCGGCCGTCGCGAATGCGGTCGCCGAACGACTCGACGAGTTCGAGCGCGAGCGTGCGTGGCCGGCGGCGGGCTTGCTGAAGTGCAGTGGACATGGTCAAAACTCAGTGAAAACCCCAGGTCTGGCCACTTGACGAAGCATCGGTGAACCTTAAAATCATCCTTGTTGTACGACAACTGATGACAGACAACGAATTGTCGCCATAGTGCAGCAAGTCCGCCCTCCGATCAAGCCCTGTCTGCAATCCGACACCCTTTGGCCATGCTGCCCCAACCTGCTTCATCGATCCGCTTGCGCCGCCTGTTGCTGACGGGCGCCGATGGCAACCTCGGCCGCGAGTTGCGGCCGCGCCTGAAGGCCTATTGCGAGACGCTGCGCCTGTCGCACCGCGCGCCCATCGCCGCGGCGGGGCCCGACGAGGAAATCGTCAGCGTCGACCTCGCCGACGCCGACGCGATGCTGAGCCTGCTCGCAGACGTCGATGCCGTCGTCCACATGGCCGGCGTCTCGACCGAGCAGCCCTGGGCGCCCATCCTCGCCGGCAACATCGTCGGCGCCTACAACCTCTACGAGTCGGCGCGCAGGAACGGCGTCAGGCGCATCGTGTACGCGAGTTCGAACCATGTCACGGGCTTTTATCGCCAGGACGAGGTGGTCTCGCCGCGCGACCCGCTGCGCCCCGACGGCCTGTACGGTCTGTCCAAGGCCTTCGGCGAGAACCTCGCCCAGCTCTACTGGGACCGCTATCGAATCGAGACCGTCAGCGTTCGCATCGGCTCGGCGTTCGCGGCGCCGAAAGACCGGCGCATGCTCGCCACCTGGATGAGCTACGACGACACCGAGCGCCTCGTGGTCGCCGCGCTCACCGCGCCGGTGGTCGGACACAGCATCGTCTACGGCATGTCCGACAACGCAACGACCTGGTGGGACAACACGAGCGCGCGCCACATCGGCTACCGGCCGCAGGACAGCTCGGAGGTCTTTCGCGCCGAGGTCGAGGCGCGCCAGCAGCAACTCGATACCAGCGACCCGGCCGTGATCTACCAGGGCGGCGCGTTCGTGCGTACCGGCCCGTTCGAGTGAACGCAGGCCGATCCCCTCTTTTCCCGCCCCCAACCCGCACCGGAGACAAGCATGAGACTGCAACAACCCTTGATCGCCGCCGCCATCGCGCTGGCCAGCTTCGGCGCCACGCTCGGCGCCGCCGCGCAGACCCTGAAGGCCGCCGACGTGCACCCGCAGGGCTACCCGACCGTGGTCGCGGTCGAGAACATGGGCAAGAAGCTCGACGCGGCGACAGGCGGCCGCATCAAGATCCAGATGTTCCCCGGCAGCGTGCTCGGCGGCGAGAAGGAGATGATCGAGCAGACCCAGGTCGGCGCGATCAACATCCTGCGCACCTCGCTCGGCCCGGTGGGGCCGGTGGTGCCCGAGGTCAACGTGTTCAACATGCCGTTCGTCTTCCGCGACCCGGCACACATGCGCGCGGTGATCGACGGGCCCATCGGGCAGGAACTGCTCGACAAGATCAGCGCCTCGTCGGCGCGGCTGGTCGGCCTGGCCTGGATGGACGGCGGCGCGCGCAGCCTCTACACCAAGAAGCCGGTGCGATCGATGGCCGACCTGAAGGGCCAGAAGATCCGCATGATGGGCAACCCGCTGTTCGTCGACACCATGAACGCGATGGGCGGCAACGGCATCAGCATGGGCTATGGCGAGGTCTTCACCGCGCTGCAGACGGGCGTCATCGACGGCGCCGAGAACAACCCGCCGAGCCTGTACACCGCGAATCACTTCAAGGCCGGCGCCAAGTACTACACGCAGACCAACCACCTGATCATTCCCGAGATCCTGGTCATGTCCAAGGTCACCTGGGACAAGCTCGCCCCGCCCGACCAGGCGCTGGTGAAGAAATTCGCGCGCGAAGCGCAACTCGAGCAGCGCGTGCTGTGGGACGCCGCGGTGGCCGACTACACCGCCAAGCTCAAGGCCGACGGGGTCGAGTTCATCGTCATCGACAACAAGCCCTTCTACGAGGCCACGGCGCCGGTGCGCGCCAAGTACGGCGCGCAGTACACCGACCTGATGAAACGCATCGAAGCGACGAAGTAGACCCCGCGGCGGCCCGTACGAGCCGCTGCGCACCGGCCTGCCGGCCCGCGCGCCGGTGCCCTGCCCACCTTGGCCGCGAACCCGCACGCCGGCAGGCCAGCACGCACGACATGGACCACCCCTATATCCGCCTGATGGACCGGCTCTACCTGGCGAGCATCTGGGTCGCCGGCACGGCCATCTTCTGCATGTCGCTGATCGTGCCCTGGGGCGTGTTCACGCGCTACGTGCTCGGCACCGGCTCGCAGTGGCCGGAGCCGATCGCGATCCTGCTGATGATGGCCTTCACCTTCATCGGCGCCGCCGCGAGCTACCGCGCCGGCGCGCACATCGCGGTCGCGATGTTCACCGACCTGATGCCCGTGCCGCTGCGGCGCGGCTGCGAGCGGCTGGTCGACCTGCTGATGCTGCTCGTCAGCGCCTTCGTCGCCTTCTACGGCACGCGGCTGTGCATCGACACCTGGGGCCAGTCGATCAGCGAACTGACCTGGCTGCCGGTGGGCCTGACCTACGCCTCGCTGCCGATCGGCAGCGCCATCACCGCGCTGTTCGTGATCGAGCGCATCGTGTTCGGCTCGCAGGCGCAGCGGGCGATCGTGCGCTATGAAGAGCGGCCTGTCGATCCGGTAGCAGAGACGCACTGATGGATGCCTTCGTCCTGATCGGCAGCTTCTTCGCGCTGATGGCCATCGGCGTGCCGATCGCCTACTCGCTCGGAATGGCCGCCCTGATCGGCGCGCTGTGGATCGAACTGCCGCTGGACGCGGTGATGATCCAGATCGGCGCCGGCGTCAACAAGTTCTCGCTGCTCGCGATTCCCTTCTTCGTGCTCGCCGGCGCGATCATGGCCGAGGGCGGGATGTCGCGCCGGCTGGTCGCGTTTGCCGGCGTGCTGGTGGGCTTCGTGCGCGGCGGCCTGTCGCTGGTCAACATCCTCGCCTCGACCTTCTTCGGCGCGATCTCGGGCTCGTCGGTCGCCGACACGGCGTCGATCGGCTCGGTGCTGATCCCGGAGATGGAAAAGAAGGGCTACCCGCGCGACTTCGCCACTGCCGTCACCGTCAGTGGCTCGGTGCAGGCGATCCTGATCCCGCCCAGCCACAACGCGGTGCTGTACTCGCTCGCCGCCGGCGGCACGGTATCGATCGCGGCGCTGTTCATGGCGGGCGTGCTGCCCGGCCTGCTGATGGGGCTGACGCTGGCCGTCCTGTGCCTGTTCATCGCGAAGAAGAAGGGCTATCCCAAGGGCGAGGTGATTCCGCTCGGGCAGGCGCTCAAGATCTGCGCCGACGCGATGTGGGGGCTGATGACGATCGTCATCATCCTCGGCGGCATCCTGTCGGGCGTGTTCACGGCCAACGAGTCGGCATCGATCGCGGTCGTCTGGGCCTTCGGCGTGACGATGTTCGTCTACCGCGACTACCGCTGGCGCGACCTGCCCCGGCTCGTGCACCGCACGGTCAAGACGGTGACGATCGTGATGATCCTGATCGGCTTTGCGGCGAGCTTCGGCTACCTGATGACGCTGATGCAGATCCCGCTGCGGGTCACCGCCTTCCTGACCTCGCTGTCGGACAACAAGTACGCGATCCTGGCGATGATCAACGTGCTGCTGCTCGTGCTCGGCTGCCTGATGGACATGTCGCCGCTGATCCTGATCGTCACGCCGATCCTGCTGCCGGTGGTCAAGACGCTCGGCATCGACCCGGTGCACTTCGGCATGATCATGATGGTCAACCTCGGGATCGGCCTGATCACGCCGCCGGTGGGCACGGTGCTCTTCGTCGGCAGCGCGGTCGCCAAGCTGCCGATCGGCATCGTCACCAGGGCGATGATGCCGTTCTTCACTGCGCTCTTCGTCGTGCTGCTGATGGTGACCTACATCCCCTGGCTGTCGCTGTGGCTGCCGCGCCTGCTCGGGCTGTGATGCGGCTGCGCCGATGAAGGCCTGCGTCTACGTGTCGAACGCCGACAGCGGCGACATCCATGTGCTGCACATGGACGCGCACAGCGGTGCGCTCACGCCGCTGCAGCAGGTCGCGGTCGGCGGCCAACTGATGCCGATGGCGCCGAGCCCGGACCGCAGGCGACTCTACGTGGCCCGCCGCAGCGCGCCGCTGGCCGTGGCGTCGCTCGCCATCGACGCGGCAAGCGGTGAGCTCCGGCTCCTCGGCGAGGCGCCGCTGCCAGACAGCATGGCCTGCATCGCCACCGACCGCAGCGGGCGCTGGCTGTTCAGCGCCTCCTACGGCGGCGACTGCATCGCGGTCAGCGCCATCGACGCCGAAGGTGTGGCGCAAGCTGCGCACCAGATGCTCGCGACGCCGCCGCACGCGCATGCGATCCAGGCCGATCCTTCGAACCGCTTCGTGCTCGCGACCAGCCTGGGCGGCGGAGTCGTGCTGCAGTTGCGCTTCGACGCCGAGCAAGGCCTGCTCACTCCCAACGCGCTGCCGCACTGGCAGGCACGGCCCGGCGCCGGGCCGCGGCACTTCGTGTTCCACCCGAACGCGCGCTGGGTTTATCTGCTGAACGAGCTCGACGCAGGCGTCGACCTGCTCGACTTCGACGCCGAACGCGGCACGCTGCAACTGCGCCAGACGGTGAGCGCGCTGCCGCCCGGCTTCAGCGGCGAGCCCTGGGCGGCGGATCTGCACCTGACGCCGGACGGCCGCTTTCTCTATGCCAGCGAGCGCCGCTCGAGCACGCTCGCTGCCTTCGCGGTCGATGCCGCCACCGGCGCGTTGGCGCCGATCGGCTCGGTGCCGACCGAAAGCCAGCCGCGCGGTTTCGCGATCGACCCGTCGGGGCGCTTCCTGTGCGCGGCCGGACAGGCCTCGCACCGGCTGTCGCGTTACGCCATCGATTCCTCGACCGGTGCGCTGACCAGGCTCGACGGCTGCGCCGTCGGCCGCAATCCGAACTGGGTCGAGGTCGTTCCCCTGGGCTGACCCGCAATGCCCGCGCCGCTGACGATCCGCATGCACGAGCGCGACAACGTCGCGATCGTTGCCAACGACGGCGGGCTGCCTGCCGGCACCGTCCTGCCGTCGGGGCTGGTGCTGGTCGACAAGGTGCCGCAGGGCCACAAGGTGGCGCTCGTCGATCTGGCCGCCGGCGATGCGGTGCGGCGCTACGACGTGAGCATCGGCACCGCGCTGCGGGCGATCCCTGCCGGAAGCTGGGTCCATGAACGCCTGTTGCAGATGCCCGCCGCGCGCGGCCTCGACGGTCTGCCGATCGCGACCGTCAAGCCCGCGCCACTGCCGCCGCTCGAGGGCTACACCTTCGAGGGCTTCCGCAATGCCGACGGTTCGGTCGGCACGCGCAACATCCTGGCCATCACGACGACGGTGCAGTGCGTCGCGGGCGTCGTCGACTTCGCGCTGCAGCGCATCAGGCGCGACCTGCTGCCCAGGTACCCGAACGTCGACGACGTGGTCGCGCTCGAGCACGGCTACGGCTGCGGCGTCGCGATCGACGCGCCGGGCGCCGAGATCCCGATCCGCACGCTGCGCAACATCGCGCTGAACCCGAACTTCGGCGGCGAGGTGATGGTGGTGAGCCTCGGCTGCGAGAAGCTGCAGCCCGAGCGGCTGCTGCCGGCGGGAACGATCCCGCTCGGCCTCGAACGCAGCGCCGCCGACGTGGGCACCCATGCCGCGCAGGCGTTCGACCTCGTGTGCCTGCAGGACGACGCACATGTCGGCTTCATGTCGATGATCGACTCGATCGTGGCGACCGCCGAGAAGCACCTCGAACGGCTGAACGCCCGCCGGCGCGAAACGGTGCCGGCGAGCGAACTCGTGGTCGGCTTGCAGTGCGGCGGCAGCGACGCGTTCTCGGGCGTCACGGCCAACCCGGCGCTGGGTTTCTGCACCGACCTGCTCGTGCGCGCCGGCGCGACCGTGATGTTCTCCGAGACGACCGAAGTGCGCGACGGCATTGCCCAGTTGACCGCGCGCGCAGCGACGCCCGAGGTGGCCGCGGCGCTGATCCGCGAGATGGCCTGGACCGACGCCTACCTCGGCCGCGGCGAGGTCGATCGCAGCGCCAACACGACGCCGGGCAACAAGCTGGGCGGGCTGTCGAACATCGTCGAGAAGGCGATGGGCTCGATCGTCAAGTCGGGCACGGCAACGATCGCGGGCGTGCTCCCGCCGGGTGAGAAGGCCAGGCACAAGGGCCTGATCTACGCCGCCACGCCGGCGAGCGACTTCATCTGCGGCACGCTGCAACTCGCCGCCGGAATGAACCTGCACGTCTTCACGACCGGGCGCGGCACGCCCTACGGTCTGGCGCAGGTGCCGGTGATCAAGGTCGCGACGCGCACCGACCTGGCGCGGCGCTGGCACGACCTGATGGACCTGAACGCGGGCCGCATTGCCGACGGCGACGCGAGCATCGAGGACGTCGGCTGGGAGCTCTTTCGCCTGATGCTCGACGTCGCCAGCGGCCGCAGCAAGACCTGCGGCGAACAGTTGAAGCTCGCCAACGCGCTGGTGCTGTTCAATCCGGCGCCGGTGACCTGATCTCCGGCAGCGCGATGGCGCCGCGTGCGGCCTCGACCGTCTCGTCGACGATCAGCGCTTGGCGAGCGGCGTCAGCGTCGCCGCAGATCCATTCGCAACGCCAGTTGGTCGTGTCTTCGAAGTCGCAGTGCGAGGCACCGTCGATACGTCGCTCGACATGCCCGTCGGGCAGGCTGGCAGCGATCCGACGGGCGCTGCCGGCGGCATTGCACGCGCTGCCGGGCGCGCGCAGCACCACTGCGGGGGCGCGCAGCCTGCGCGCCGCGTCGGTGGCGTCGCCAAAGGCATCGACCGGGTCGAGCCCGATCCACAGGGCGAGCCGCGGCACCCGATCGCTCGCGAGCAGCGTCGCGAGCCCGCCGGCCGAGGTACCGACGAGCACCACCGGCAACGGGCCGAGCCCGCGCGTGGAAGCGATCGAGTCGACCAGGGCCACGATGGCATCCGCATTGGCGCCGTGCCGGGCCCAGTGCGGCAGATCGGGCACCGCGACGAGGAAGCCCGCTTCGGCCAGACGCCTTGCCAGGACGGCATGCCGCGTGCGCGAACGCGTGAACCCGTGCGCGACTACGGCCAGCCCGCGCGGCGCTGCCGAAGGTGCGTAGAGGTCGACCGCGGTCGGCGCACTGGTGAGTGTGAGCCACCGCGTCTCGACCGCAGCCGCGCTCCCCGCGGCGCCGGCCGTAAGCGCGAGGGCGAGGCCGACGAGTCTCAGCATTGCTCCCAGGCGCGCAAACCGGCCTTCTTGCCGGGACGCGTCCAGGGGCCGGCCACCGGCAACGCGCGAGTTAGGCGTGCCATCGCCAGCGTGGCAGGCGGGTTTGGTGACCCGTTGAATGGAAGTCGAATGCAAGAACGTCAATTCCCCCAGCTCCTGCGGCTGCGCAGCGGCTGCGCTACAGAACGAGCAGGGCGCTGAAGTCGTTGACGTTCGTGAAAGTCGGCCCGGGCACGACGAGATCAGACAGGCGCGCGAAGAAGCTGTAGGCGTCGTTGCGGTCGAGGAAGTCCTGTGCCTTGAGGCCGATCGTGGCGGCGCGCGCGAGCGTGTCGGGGCCGACGATCGCGCCGGCGTTGTCTTCCACGCCGTCGATGCCGTCGGTGTCGGCGGCGAGCACCCAGACGCCCGGCTCGCCCTGGAGCGCGATCGCGCAGCCGAGCAGGAACTCGGTCGCGCGCCCTCCCCGGCCACCCTTGGCCTTGACGGTCACGGTCGTCTCGCCGCCGGAGAGGATCACGCAGGGCTTGGCAAACGGTTCTGCGCGCCGCGCGACGGCGCGCGCGAGCGCTGCGTGGACGCGGCCGACGACGTGCGACTCGCCTTCGATCTCGTCCGAGAGGATGTGCGTCGCAAGCCCCGCCGCGCGCGCGACGGCCGCGGCAGCCTCGAGGCTTTGCTGCGGCGTCGCGATCATGTGCACGACGTTGCCGGCAAAGCAGGCATCGCCGGGCTTGGGCGTCTCGAAGGCGCCACTCTCCAGCCCCGCGCGGGCAGCGGCCGGAATCTCGATGCCGTAGCGCGCGAGGATGCGCAAGGCATCGGCGCAAGTCGTCGGGTCGGGCACGGTCGGGCCGCTCGCGATGACCTCGGGTGCGTCGCCGGGAACGTCGCTGATCAAGAGCGTGACCACCCTGGCCGGTGCGCACAGCGCAGCAAGCCTGCCGCCCTTGATCGCGGAGAGGTGCTTGCGCACGCAGTTCATCTCGTCGATCGCGGCGCCGCTCCTGAGCAGCGCCTTGTTGACGCCTTGCTTGTCCTCGAAACTGACGCCCTCGGCCGGCATCGCGAGCAGCGCCGAGCCGCCGCCCGAAATCAGGCACAGCACGAGGTCGTCGGCAGTCATGCCGCGCGCGAGTTCGGCAATGCGCCGCGCGGCCTGGCGGCCAGCGTCGTCGGGCACCGGGTGCGCGGCCTCGACGACTTCGATCCGGCCCGGCCGCTCCCGATACGCGGGCGGCACGTGCTCGTAGCGGGTGACGACGAGTCCCGACAACGGCGCGTCGGATGGCCACAGCGCATCGACCGCCGCCGCCATCGCCCCACCCGCCTTGCCGGCGCCGAGCACAAGCGTGCGGCCCCTGCGCGGATCTGGCGGCGCGGGCAGGAAGGCGGCCGTGTTGTGCGCCGGCAGCGCGCGCGCGACGGCGGCGTCGTAGAGCGCGCGCAGAAAGGCGCGCGGGTCGGTGTGCGGGGAAGAAGTGCTCATTGTCAGTCCGGCGCCGGGCCGCCCCAAGCCGGACTGCGTCCCCTCGGGGGGCAGCGCAGGAGCAAAGCGACAAGCGTGGGGCCTCCAGTCCCGGCCGCCCCCGATGCCCCCTCGGGGCAGCGAGGACTGGGGGTCATTCAGTCCGGCGCCGGGTCGCCCCGAGCCGGCCGAGGCCTTGCAGGCCGCGCTGGGCCGGGGGCCCAGCTCCTCGCCAGGCACGAACAGTCCACAGGACTGTTCATGTCCGGGCTCGGCCCCCTCGGGGGGTAGCGCAGGAGCGAAGCGACAAGCGTGGCGGTCATTGCACCGATTGTCCGGCGGCGCGTGCTGCTTCTCAAGCGTCCGGCATCACCTGGTGATTGGCCATCAGCTCGAGCGAGCGCACCAGCGCCGAGTGGTCGAGCTCCTGCATGCCGTTGGCCGCGCAGGCCTGCATCAGTTGCGCCGCACCGGCGGTCTGCGGTAGCGCCACGCCAAGCGTGCGCGCACCGGCCAGCGCCAGCGCGAGGTCTTTCTGGTGCAGCCCGATCCGGAATCCCGGCGCAAAGGTGCGCTTGACCATGCGCTCACCGTGCACTTCGAGGATGCGGCTGGCCGCAAACCCACCCATCAGCGCCTGGCGCACCTTGGCCGGGTCGGCGCCGGCCTTGCTCGCGAAGACGAGCGCTTCACCCACCGCGGCGATGTTGAGCGCAACGATGATCTGGTTCGCAACCTTGGTCGTCTGGCCGTCGCCGTTGCCTCCGACGAGGGTGATGTTCTTGCCCATCAGCTCGAACAGCGGCCTGACGCGCTCGAACGCGGCTTCGGGGCCGCCGACCATGATCGTCAGGCTCGCCGCCTTGGCGCCGACTTCGCCGCCCGAGACCGGCGCGTCGAGGTAGTCGCAGCCGAGGTCGTTGATCCTCCCGGCGAAGGCCTTGGTCTCGATCGGGGAGATGGAGCTCATGTCGACGACGGTCTTGCCCGGGCTCAGGCCCTGGGCAACGCCGTTGTCGCCGAAGAGCACGGCCGCCACGTCGGGGGTGTCGGGGACCATGGTGAAGACGATGTCGGCGCGCTCGGCGACTTGCCTAGCGCTGGCGCAGACGATGGCACCGGCGGCGACGAGTTCGGCCGGGGCCTTGCCGCGCGTGGCGACGAAGAGTTCGTGCCCGGCCTTGCGCAGATGGCCCGCCATCGGCGCGCCCATGATGCCCAGGCCGATGAAGCCGAGCTTGAGGGGATGGTTCATGATGAGTTCGATCTCCAGAGGATTCAGCGCGCGCGCCGCGCGGCGGCCAGCCAGCCCAACCCGGCCTCGGTGCTCGCGGCCGGCTTGTACTCGCAACCGACCCAGCCGGCGTAGCCGATTCGGTCGAGGTGGGCAAACAGGAACGGATAGTTGATCTCGCCGCTGCCGGGCTCGTTGCGGCCCGGGTTGTCGGCGATCTGCACATGCGCGATCCGCGGCAGATGCTTGGCGAGGGTCGCCGCGAGCTCGCCCTCCATGCGCTGCGCGTGGTAGATGTCGTACTGCACAAAGAGATTGTCGGAGCCGACCTCGTCGAGGATCGCGATCGCCTGCGCCGTGCGATTCAGATAGAAGCCCGGAATGTCGAAGGTGTTGATCGGCTCGACGAGCAGCTTCAATCCGGCGCGCTGAAGCTCGGCCGCCGCGTAGCGCAGGTTGCCGACAAAGGTCTGGCGCAGCGTGGCGTCGCTCGCACCCATCGAGCCTTGCCGGCGAGGCAGTTCAGTTGCGGCACGCCGAGCGCCGTGCCGACTTCGATCGCGCGCGCAACGCCGTCGCGAAACTCGTCCACCCGATCCGGGAGGCAGGCGATGCCGCGTTCTCCGGCGTCCCAGTCACCGGCGGGCAAGTTGTGCAGCACGAGCTTCAGGCCATTGCCCTTGAGCCGCGCCTGGATCTCGGCGGTCTGGAAGGCATAGGGGAACAAGAACTCAACGGCTTCGAAGCCCGCCTGGGCGGCGGCCTCGAAGCGGTCGAGGAAGGGATGCTCGTTGAAGAGCATCGTCAGGTTGGCGGCGAACTTTGGCATGGTGTGGTCCTGAGCTGCATTCCGATTGTGCTGAGCTTGTCGAAGCATCAATCCAGCAGGCCGATCGCGGTCGGCGCGTCGGACGGGCTCTGCGCGAGCTCCTCGAACTCGCTGATCGCGTCGATCTCGGTGCCCATCGAGATGTTGGTCACGCGCTCGAGGATGACCTCGATCACGACCGGCACCCTGAACTCCACGATCCACGCCTCGGCCTGGCGGATCGCGGGCGCGATCTCTTCCTGCTTGTGCACGCGGACGAACTTGCAGCCCAGTCCTTCGACGACCTGCTTGTGATCGACGCCATAGCCCTCGAGCTGCGGCGCGTTGATGTTGTCGAAGCCGAGTTGCACGCAGTAGTCCATGCTGAATCCGCGCTGGCTCTGGCGGATCAGGCCGAGGTAGCTGTTGTTGACCACCATGTGGATGTAGGGCAGCTTGAACTGCGCGCCGACGGCGAGCTCCTCGATCATGAACTGGAAGTCGTAGTCGCCCGACAGCGCAACGATGGTGCGCGACGGGTCGGCCGCGCGCACGCCGAGCGCGGCGGGGATGGTCCAGCCGAGCGGCCCGGCCTGGCCGCAATTGATCCACTGCCGCGGGCCGAACACGTGCAGGAACTGCGCGCCGGCGATCTGGGACAGGCCGATCGTGCTGACGTAGGTGGTGTCGCGCGGGAAGTTGTTGTTCATGCACTGGTACACGCGCTGCGGCTTCATCGGCACCGCCTCGTAGTTCGTCTTGCGCAGCAGCGTGCGCTTGCGCTCGCGACATTGCTCGACCCAGGCGCTGCGGTCCTTCAGCTTGCCGGCTGCCTTGAGCTCGCGCGCGACGGCAACGAACTGCTCCAGCGCCGCCTTCGCATCCGACACGATGCCGAGATCGGGCCCGAACACACGGCCGATCTGCGTCGGCTCGATGTCGACGTGGACGAAGGTCCGGCCCTTCGTATAGACCTCGACCGAGCCGGTATGGCGGTTCGCCCAGCGGTTGCCGATGCCGAGCACGAAGTCCGATGCGAGCATGGTCGCGTTGCCGTAGCGGTGCGATGTCTGCAGGCCGCACATGCCGGCCATCAGCGGGTGGTCGTCGGGGATCGTTCCCCAGCCCATCAGCGTCGGGATCACCGGCACGTCAAGCGTTTCCAGCGAGTTCCTGCAGCAGGTGCGAAGCGTCGGCGTTGATCACGCCGCCGCCGGAGACGATCAGCGGCCGCTCGGCGGCCTGGAGCATCGCGATCGCCTTCTCGGCCTGGGCCCGCGTCGCCCTGGGCTTGTAGACCGGCAGCGGCTCGTAGGTGTCGATGTCGAACTCGATCTCGGCCATCTGCACGTCGAACGGCAGGTCGATCAGCACCGGCCCCGGGCGGCCCGAGCGCATCAGGTGAAAGGCCTGCTGGAACACGCGCGGCACTTGCGCCGGCTCGCGCACGGTGACGCTCCACTTGGTGACGGGCTTGCTGATCGACTCGATGTCGACCGCCTGGAAATCTTCCTTGTACAGCCGCGCGCGCGGCGCCTGGCCGGTGATGCACAGGATGGGGATGCTGTCCGCGATCGCCGAGTACAGACCCGTGATCATGTCGGTGCCGGCCGGCCCCGAGGTTCCGATGCACACGCCGATGTTGCCGGCCACCGCGCGCGTGTAACCCTCGGCCATGTGCGACGCGCCCTCGACGTGGCGCGCCAGCACATGGGCGATCGTGCCGCGCTCGCGCAGCGCGGCATAGAGCGGGTTGATCGCCGCGCCCGGAACGCCGAAGGCCTGCGCGATGCCCTCCTTCTCCATCACCAGTACGGCAGCCATCACCGCTTTCATGCGTGCCATCGCGGGTCTCCTTGTTGACTTGAAGCGGATGATGGCGAGTCGCCGCACGTCCGGCAACGCATCGGCAAGATAAGTGCTATTCCGGGACGGAATGGGGGCACCATCCGCGGCATCATTCGGCCCAGGCAACGAAAGGCTCCATGGACCGCATCACCGGCGTTCAACTGTTCGCCCGCATCGTCGAGACCGGGAGCTTCTCGAAGGCCTCGGCCGACCTCGGCGTGAGCCAGCCGACGGCGACCAAGCATGTCGCCGCGCTCGAGGCCAAGCTCGGCGCGCGGCTGCTCAACCGCAACACGCGCGGCGTCAGCGCGACCGAGATCGGCGCGCTGTACTACGAAAAATGCAAGGCCATCCAGCGCGAGCTCGAGGAGGCCGACAACCTCGCCGCACTGCTGCAGAGCAAGGTCGGCGGCCAGTTGCGCATCAGCACCTCGGTCGCGTTCGGCCGCCGCGTCGCGACACCGCTCGCGCTGCGCTTCATGACCGAACACCCCGGCATCAGCGTCGACCTGAGCTTCGACGACCGCTACGTGAACCTCGTCGAGCAGGGCGTCGACCTCGCGCTGCGCATGGGGCGGCTCGCCGACTCTTCCCTCGGCGCGCGCTACCTGGGCACCAACCCCTGGCTCGTCGCCGGGGCGCCGGCCTACCTGGCGCGGGCCGGCACGCCGACCACGCCGGCCGACCTGGCGCGTCACGCCTGCCTCGTCTACAGCAGCGTGCAGGGCGACGACCGCTGGCAGTTCACCGACGCTCGCAACCGCGGCCACACGGTTGCCGTGCAGGGCCCGCTGCGCAGCAACAGCCTGTCGGCCGTGCTCGCCGCCGCGCGCGCCGGCCACGGCCTCGCCGCCCTGCCCTGGTACGTTGCGCGCGAGTCGGTTGCGGACGGCAGCCTGCGTCCGGTGCTCGAGGGCTTCGCGCTGCCGGTGCAGGAACTGCACGCCGTCTATCCGTCGCCCAAGCTCGTGCCGTCCAAGGTGGCGGCCTTCATCGCCTTCCTGCAAGGCGCGCTCGACGAGCGTTGGTGGGAGCGCGACATGTGAACGCCGGTGCTCCAGCAAGCACTGCGCGCGTACTCACGCTTGACGAGGTCGACCCCTTGGTCCGGTTGACGGAGGGCGCCAAGTCGTCGGCCGCGAACGGCACGCCAGCGCGGAACCCGGCTTTGGCGCGCACCGTCGTACCTGTGCGAGGACGTGGACGGCGGGCTCGGCCGCGCGCACGAAACTGCAGACGAGCGTTCGATGTCGTCTCACGCGGGCGCGTAGCCCTCCTCGGCCAGCGCCTCGGCAAAGGCCTCGGTCGGCTTGGCCGACTCGATGCGCACGCGATGCGTGGGCAGGTCGATCTGCGTCGTCGCGGCCGGGTCCACCTGGGCCACGGTTCGGGTCACGGTCTGGACGCAGTGGTTGCAGGTCATGGTGGGCAGGGTGAGTTCGATCATGATCGGCTCCGGGTCGGACAGGCGGGCAAGGCCTGGATGTTACGGCGCGCTGCGAGGCCTGTGCGCCGGCGCCGCACAATGGACTCCGAAGCGACGACGGAGCCCCGCAGTGAAGCACACCCACCCCTTCGCCGACCTGCTCGGCTTTGCAGTCCATGCGCAGCGCGCCGGCGCGAGCGAATCGACCCTGACGATCGCCGCGCAGCATCTCAACCCGCACGGCGTCGCCCATGGCGCGGTGCTGTACGCCCTGGCCGATACCGGCATGGGCGCAGCGCTCTACCCGACTTTAGACACGGGCCAGCTCTGCGCCACGATCCAGATCACGATGCACTACTTCAAGCCCGTCGCCACCGGCACCGAAGTCACGTGCAGCACCGAACTCGTCAACCGCGGCCGGCGCGTCGCGCACCTCGAGTCGCGCCTGCATGCTGGCGGCGCGCTCGTCGCCACCGCGAGCGGCAGCTACGCCATCTTCACGCCGGGGGCATGAGCATGGCGATCGAACTCGCCAAGGAGGCCCGCAACCAGGCGGTGGCCTCGATCGAGCGCTATTGGCGCGAGCAGTTCGACGAGCGCATCGGCAACATCCAGGCCGCGGCGCTGCTGAACTACTTTCTCGAGGAGATCGGCCCCTGCATCTACAACCGGGCCATCGCCGACGCGCAGGAGCGGATGCAGTCGCGCGTGAGCGAGCTCGACATCGAGTGCCATGCCGACGAGTTCGGCTACTGGCGCAAGCACGATGCTGCCCACCGGCGCGCGAAGTGACGCGCGGGCACGGCCCCTGCACGTTGCAAGCGGTCGCGTCCTGCGCGCCGGCCTGCTCTATTTCGGCTGCGTCTTCGCTGCCGGTTTCGTGCTCGGCACGATTCGCGTGCCGCTGCTCGTGCCGCGCCTGGGCGTGCGCTGGGCCGAGCTCGCCGAGATGCCGCTGATGCTGGTCGTGATCGTGGTCGCCGCACGTTGGGTCGTGCACCGCCACGCGCTCGGGCCGACCACGGCCGGGCGCTTCTGGGCGGGCCTGCTCGCGCTCGCGCTGCTGCTCGCCGCCGAGTTCGGCCTCGTTCTGCAACTTCAGGGCGGCACGCTCGCCGGCTACCTCGAGAGCCGCGATCCGGTCTCGGGTGCGGTCTATGCCACGATGCTGGTCGCCTTCGCGCTGATGCCGCTCATCGTGGCGCGGACCACCGAGGAGAGATCCGACGATGCTTGAACTGCGCCCGACCTGCGAACACTGCAATACCGCCCTGCCCGCCGACTCGACTGACGCGCGCATCTGCAGCTTCGAGTGCACCTTCTGCGCGCGCTGCGTGGACGGGCTGCTCGCCAACGTCTGCCCCAACTGCGGCGGCGGCTTCGTGCCGCGGCCGGTGCGGCCGGCGCGCGAGTGGCGCGAAGGCGCCTGGCTCGGCAAGCGGCCGGCGAGCACGACCGTCAAGCATCGGCCGGTGGACTTGCAGAGCCATGCCCAACTCGTCGCCGCGCTGGCCGGACTTGCACCGGAACGGCGCTAGTCGACCTTCATCGCTCGGGCAGGGCTGACTGCGCTCGCGCGCAGCCCCCAGAAAACCGTAGCTCAGCGCAACGATCGCGCTCAGCGCCGTCGACTCGAAGACGATCGGGCTGTCGCGCGCGTCGCCCTGCAGCCAGCTCGCGCCGAACACGCCGGTGAGCGACCAGCGCGCGTCGATCGAGTAGACGAGCGAGGTCGTCAGGCGGACGTCGCGAAACCCGGCCCCGGGCGCATAGACCGCATAGCCGCTCGACGCCGACTGCTGCGCGCTGACGCCGAAGTAGTCCTGCATGTAGGTGCCGTTGACGTAGGTCGTGGCGACGCCGGCAGTGGCGCGCCACTGCGCGGCGAGCGCCGTCGTGTAGCCGGCACCGAGGTCGATCTGCATGCCGTTCCAGTCGTTGCCGGCGCCGTAGCGCAGCGACGAGGTGAGAAAGGTCTCGCGCGTCGGGAAGTAGTTGAAGAAGGCGCCGGCCTCGGCACGCGTGTGGATGCTGCCCATGCCCTCGAGCGCGTCGGAGCGGCTCTCCTTGCGTCCGATATCGGCCGTGACGCGCAGGCCGACCTGCATGTCCGGGCGTGACGGGAAGAGGTATCCGATGCCGTTGGACAGCCCGGCGAACCAGCCGTTCTTCCAGCGGTAGTCGAGGCTCGGCAGCACGAGCCAGGAGCGTTCGTCGGAGCCGAGGTAGCGCGGCGAGGCAATCACGACCGCGCCGACGGTGCCCGCGCCGTCGCCCTCGACCGGGCCGAAGAGGCGCACCGCATCGAAGGCCTGGGCCTGCGCGCCGCCGCAAGCGGCGAGCATCGCGGCGGCGGCGAGAAGAATCCTGCAAGAAGGAGTTGCGGTCATCGTTTTCCCGTCGGGTGGGTTTGGCAGGTAGCGGGAGGCAAGGTGACGCTCCCGGGCGCTGCACTGTAGCCGAGAGCAAGCGCAACGGCGGCGGCCTGATGCCGGGCGGCGTCGAGTCCGCGCAGCACCTGCGCGGCCCGAAGCCGCGTCGAACCCCGTCGATACCCCCCGCAGAGGGGGCGCGGCTCGCGCGTTGCAGGCGTACCGTGGGCTCGGAGGCGCCGCTGGCGCCCCAGGGGGCGCCCCGCTGGATAGCCCCTCTCGTCCGCAACGCCTGAAGGAGGATGCATCATGACGAACCGATTCCTGAGCTCGGCGCGTGGTCTGTGCGCGGCCATCGTCCCAACGCTGGCGCTGCTTGCGGCCCCGGCCGACGCCGCCGCGCAAATGTGGACCCATGTCGCGGCGGCCTGCTCGGTCGACGAAGCGAGCATGGCCAAGTTCGACACCAACGGGGCGCGCCTGCGCCACAAGGGCACGAACACCGGCAAGATCTACGCGCGCTGCAACGTGATCGACAACCGGCACAGTGCGTACTGGAACGCGATGGAACTGGTGTTCAAGGACAATGGCAGCGGCGAACGCGTCATCGCCCAGCTCTACCGCGTCACCAACGCGAACGGCGGCATCACGCTCATCGGCACCGTCGACAGCGACAGCTACGCAGGCAGCGCAAACGAGCAGACCCAGTGGGAGTGGCTGACCTCGACGACCTTCGACTTCTCGAAGTATGCCTACTACGTCATGCTGACCGTCGATCGCACCGGCACCGCGACCCTGCCCGATGCGGCGATCGTCAGGCTGTACGAGACGGTCGATTGAACCGGCACCGCGCGGGGCGGGCTAGCGGCCTGCCTCAGGCGCTGACGATCCAGCCCTCGATCGCATCGACAGCCTGCGGCAGCCCGTAGCCGGGGCGGCCCGCGGCCCAGCCGGCCTGCATCAGGCACAGCACGGCGTCGAGCCGGTCGCCGGTCGCGTCGGCGACCAGCGCGTCGCGCTGCGCGTGCGTGAGCTTCAGGCGCAGCGCCAGCCTCGTGCGGCCCTGCTCGAGCGCATCGACGATGTCCTTGCGCGCGATCAGGCGCTCGGGCGTCTGCTTCGCACGCGCGTCGCTCTTGTACGAGCGCGTGCCAGCGAGTTCGCGCGCCAGCAGGCCGGGATAGCCTTCGAGCGCAACGCGCGACACGTCACCGTCGTGCAACGCCGGCAGGTGCAGCCCGGCATCGATCAGCAGCGGCACGCCGGCATGCATCATCCACGCCACCGGCGGGTTGACCCACTTCATCGACGGCGACGATCCGGCCGGTCCGTCGGTGGCCCGGTGCGCGAACTTGGCGCCGGCAGGACGCGCGTCGCAGAAGGCCTTGAAGGCAGCGCGGATCTGGTGCCGGTCGAGCGTGGCGTAGTGGCGCATCAACGCCAGCCAGGTCGTCGGCCAGCCTAGCGCCGCGACGAGTTCGCGCGGCAGGCCGAAAGGCAGGTCGAACGCGGCGAGCCAGGGCCCCGGCGTGCTCAGCCAGGTGGCGAAGGATTCGAACGAGGCATGGGCATCGACGCGCTCGAGCCGCACCACGCCCGGCGCAACTCGCCCGAGCGCGACCGTGATCGGCTTGGCGCGTGTCGGCCGGCTCGTGAAGTCGATGCCGGCGACGGCCGAGAAGGCCTTGAGGCGAGGGGGCATGCGAAAGGGCTACAGTGCGCGCACCCGACTCTAACGACTTGCACCTGCCATGGCCGATATCCTCGAGCCCCGCGCGAAGACCGAGCCTGCGCCGCCGGCGCTGAAGGAGCGCCTCGTCACGACGCAGCACAAGCTCAGGCTCGGCCGGCGCGCGCTCGAATACACCGCCACCTGCGGCACGCTCGTGCTGCGCGAGGACGAGGCCGACAAGAACGGCCAGCGCAGTGCCGACAAGCCGCGCGCGGAGCTGTTCTTCATTGCGTACACGCTCGACAACGCGACTTCGGCCAAGCCGCGCCCGGTCACGTTCAGCTTCAACGGCGGGCCGGGATCGAGCAGCGTCTGGCTGCATCTGGGCATCCTCGGCCCGCAGCGCGTCGCGACCGACGAGATGGGCAACGCGCCGCCGCCGCCCTATGCACTCGTCGACAACGAGCACACGCTGCTCACCGACAGCGACCTCGTCTTCATCGACCCCATCGGCACCGGCCACTCGCGCATGGCCGAGGGCGAGAAGACGGCCGAGTTCCACGACTACCAGCGCGACCTCGACGCGGTGGGCGACTTCATCCGCCTCTACCTGACGCGCTACGGGCGCTGGGATGCGCCCAAGTACCTGATCGGCGAGAGCTACGGCACGACGCGCGCCGCGGGCCTGTCGCTGCACCTGCAGGAGAAGCACGACATCTTCCTGAACGGCCTGATGCTCGTTTCGCTCGCGATCGACCTGCAGACCTTGAGCTTCGACCACGGCAACGAGCTGCCCTACGCGCTCTTCCTGCCGACCTACGCGGCGACGGCCTGGTACCACAAGGCATTGACGCCCGAGCTGCAGAAGAAGCCGCTAAAGGACGTGATTGCGCAGGCCGAGGCCTTTGCACTCGGTGACTACAGCGCGGCGCTGCTGCAGGGTTCGCGCCTCGACGCGGCGACGCGCGAGCATGTGGCCGGCCAGGTGGCGCGCTACTCGGGCCTCTCGACCGAATACGTGCTGCGCAGCGACCTGCGCCTGGGGGAATTTCGCTACTTCAAAGAGCTGCTGCGCCACCGCGGCCAGACCGTCGGGCGGCTCGACACGCGCTTTCTCGGCATCGACCGCGACGACGCGGGCGAGAAGCCCGAGGAAGACGCCGCGATGAGCAACCTCGCCGGCGCGTATGCGAGCTGCATCAACCGCCTGCTCAAGACGACGCTGCAGTACGACTCCGACGCGCCCTACGTCGTGCACGCGCCGATCTGGGACAAGTGGACCTGGAAGGGCTTCGAGAACAAGTACGTCAACGTCGGCGCGAGCCTGCGCCGCGCGATGCACAGCAACGCCCACATGCGCGTCTACGTCGCGAGCGGCTACTACGACCTCGCGACGCCGCATGCGGCGGGCGACTACACGATCAACCACCTGGGCCTGCGCGACGCCCAGTGGCAGAAGATCGCGCTCAGCTACTTCGAGGCCGGCCACATGATGTACATCCACCAGCCGTCGCTGACGCGCATGGCGGGGGAGTTGCGGGCGTTTGTCGGCGCGGCGTGATCACCTCACCGACTGCGCGACCCGGACCGCGTCAATTCATTGACCTGTCGCCCGGCGGGCGCCGGCCTGCTGGTTGCCGGCGCAACGCCGCACCGTTGATCGACTGGCAGGTCGAACCGCCGCAGCTCCGCGGGCGGCCATGATATCCAGGCATTGACTCTGCTCAGTTCGCGCTTGCGCCAGGACCGCAGAATTCGAACAGTCGGTCCATCCGAGTTCACCGCGCGGCAATCGGGCTTGTAGGTTGGGCGGCGCTGACTCGCCGAGTGACATCACCTGGCCTCGTAGCACATGCGTGCAGTTGATCTGGCTCCAGTCGCCTTCGCTTACGGCTTGGGGTGCCTGAATGCGGGCTACTACCTGCTGCGCTGGCGCGATGGACGCGATATTCGCGAACTCGGCAGCGGAAACGCCGGGGCGCGCAACGCCGGGCGCATTCTCGGGCGCAGTGGCTTTGCGCTTGTCTTCGTGCTCGACGCGACCAAGGGAGTGATCCCGATCTTGGCTGCGCGCCAGTGGGCACCCGAGGCGGCTGCACTATGCGCCGTCGCGGCCACGCTCGGCCATGTCTTTCCTGCGCAGCTTGGTTGGCGTGGCGGCAAAGGCGTCGCCACGGCAATCGGCACCCTTGCAGCGCTCGACCCTGGCGTGCTCGCTGTCATCGCAACAGCCTTTGCCGTCGCGCGCATCGCGCTGCGGGTCACGGTACCGGCCGGCATGGTGGCTTTCGCCAGCGGCGCCGCGTTCGCGCTGGCGCTCCGGCCGCCCGACATCGGCCTCGCGACGCTCGCCCTCGCCGCGCTGCTGACCTATACGCACCGCTCCCGGAGTTGGAGATGACATCAAACCTGCGCTTCAAACTGGCCGACCAGCCCGGCGAGTTCGAGTCGATCCATCACCTCAACTACCGGACCTTCGTCGAAGAGATTCCGCAACATCCGCCGAACGGAGCGAGGCGCCTGGTCGATCGCTTCCATGGCGAGAACACCTATGCGATCTGCCTCGATGGCGACACGGTGGTGGGCATGATCGCAGGGCGGCTTGCACGTCCGTTCTCGCTCGACGCCAAGCTACCGGACCTAAACCGTCATCTGCCCAAGCACTCGCAGGTCGTCGAGTTGCGTCTGCTTGCGGTCGACCCGAGGTATCGCAAGCAGTCTGTCTTCGCGCGCCTGGCTGGAGTGCTGGCGAACCACTTTCGCGGCCAGGGCTGCGACCTGGCAATCATCTCCGGCACGGTGCGAGAGTTGCGCCTGTACCGACACCTCGGCTTCCGGCCGTTCGGGCCCCTGGTGGGGGACGAGAACGCGCGCTTCCAGCCGATGTACCTGACGCTCGACGATTGCGCGACCCGCGCCTCGCACCTCGAGCTTGCAGGCGGTCGGCCCTTGACGAACCTGTTGCCGGGCCCAGTGGCGATCGGCGATGCCGTGAGCACCGCATTCGCGCGGCCGGCGATTTCGCACCGCAGCGCAGAGTTCGGCGTGCTGATCGACCGGGTACGCCTTCGCTTGCGAAGTCTGCTCCACGTTCGCGACGTGGTGCTGATGTCCGGGACGGGCACGCTGGCCAACGATGCCATCGCAGCTCAGCTTGCCGCGCAAGGCCGACCCGGGCTGGTACTGAGCAATGGTGAATTCGGCGAGCGCCTCGTCGACCATGCCCGCCGCTGGCGACTGCGTTTTGAAACGTTGCATGCAGATTGGGGGAAAGGCTTCGATTGCACAGCGCTGGAGGAGGCCTTCGCCGCGACTCGCCCAAGCTGGCTCTGGATGGTGGCCTGCGAGACATCGACCGGTGTGCGCAACCAGCTCGATGTGCCGCGCTCCTGTGCAGCACCAACCGCGCAGACCTTTGCGTTGACGCGGTCAGCGCCGCGGGATTGCAGGCCATCGATCTGGCCGGCATCCGCTACGCAAGCGCCGTCGGCGGCAAGGCGTTGGGCGCCTACCCCGGGCTTGCGATCGTGGCCCATGATGGCCGACTCGTAGCGCCGGGTGGGGTACCGCGCTACCTCGACCTCGCGGCGTATCGGGATGCGGCGGGCGTGCCCTACACGCAGTCATCAAACATGCTGGCCGCGCTCGACGCGGCACTGGCGATCGACTGGGAGCTGCGCTGGCAGCGCGTGCGCGAGGCGGACAAGTGGCTGCGTGACGGATTGCGCCGCAACGCCTTCGTGATCGTCGCCGACGACACGGTCGCGATGCCGGGGATCATCACCTTGGCCCTCCCGCCCGATCTGCCCGCGGCATGCCTGGCGCGGCGCATGGAACGCAAGGGCTACCTGCTTGCCTGCCGCAGTGCCTATCTCGAGCGTCGCAATTGGATCCAGATCTGCCTGATGGGCGAATGGATCCGGCAGGCTATCGAGATCCTTCCGGAGGTACTGGCTACGCAGGCGGCTGCCTGCAGCAAACAGGGTGCGGTGGATGACTGCATCGCCGAAAGCGCGCACACAGAATCGTGACTCCGGATGCAGCCACCATGCGCAGCGTCGAGCGCACGACCTCAAGAATCAGGGCGTTGCGCCTGACCGGTGCGCAAGTCGCGTGACAACCGCCAAGCCAACAGAGCCAGCACGAGCACGGCAAAGGCCAACGCTCCCCAGAGGACCCAGCGACGCCGTTGTTCGCGCTCGGAGCCCAGCCACACGTCGGTGAATGACTGCGCCGCCACCTGCCGCTCGACCACGACGCCCAGCTCTGCCAGCGGCAGCTTGAACTCGTCGCCTTCACGGTAGCCCGGAATCAGCTGGCTGCGCTCGATCGTGGCCAGAGGCGCGTTGTCTCGGCCCAGCGCCAACTGGAACGGACCCGGCCCGCGTTCCGCAAAGACGAGCTGTATCGACGGCCACCACAGCGTCGCTTCAAGTCCAAGTTCAACCGGCGCCAGGCGCTCATCGAGCGTGAAGCGCCACTCGCGCGCGGCAGACCCCGGCACTTCCAGCGGCGGCGAATTGAGGATCGCGCCATCGCGCACCATCCGATAGGCTACGTGGCTGGCAGCCGTCACCCAGTCACCCGCCTGACCAGCCGACAATTCCGGAAGCCGCCGGTCGATCGCCAGCGCCAGCACGCTGTTGTCTTGCGGGACGTGAATCTGCATCCGCTTGACCGGCAACGCGACGCCGGTGTCCAGCGTCCAGGTGCGGGGGCCGGCGCGCGCGAGCCGGAAGCGCTCACTGTCCAGCGACAGCGCAGGCTCGGGTCGCCGCATCTCGGCCTGCGCGCCCTGCAGTGCGAGCGGCGCATCGAATTGCAGCCGCAAGTAGCGGTCGTCGGAACGCATCGACTGCAGAGCAATGCGCCGCTGCTGCACCCATTGCCCGCTCGCATCATCCCGCAGCGAGAGGACGGTGCCATCACCCACCTGGCGCCAGACCCGGGCATCGCTGCTGGCGAGCAAGTGGGCGCGCCTCACGATGCCCTGCGTCTGGGCATTCCACTGCAGCTCGATTGCCACCGCCAGTTCGCCGGCAAGCGCCGAGAGGTCGAGCAACCAGTCCGATGCGGCGCCATCGACCGCCGGCGGGTGCCGCGTTGCACTGCGCCGCTCGACACGCAGGACCGAGCCATCGCTGCGCACTTCGACGCGCACCCGGTCATCGTCCCGCTCGTCGGGCCGCGCTGCCGGTGGCCACTCGAACCGAGGCAGTTCGATACGACGCGGCTCAGGCGCCGCAGCAGCCGGCGGGACGCCGCTCCAGGCAATGGGCACCGACTCGCCGGCAGCATTGAACACGCGCACGTCGTGCCGGTCGGCAGTGCGCAGGCGGGCGAGCAACGCCAACGGCAGCGGCACCCTGTACAGGCCCTGCCCTGCGGGCTCGAGCGCGAGCGGGACCGAAGCGAGGTACGCCGTCGGCGCATCTTGCGCTTCGGCACCCACCGGACGAGTCGTCAGGAGCAGCACGATGGCCAGCCCTGCTGCGGCAAATGCCGCCGCTGCACTCACCTTCATGGGTTCGGATCCGAATCCGGCCGCGGCCGCTGGGGCGGCAGGGGTGCGACATAGCCGACGAGCAGCATCAACAAACCGACGCCGACGAAGGAAACGATGCGCTGCAAAGCGCTCGTCTGGGACAGGTCGACGAGCAGCAGCTTCACGACCACGACGCTGAGCAGCACTGCACCGACCAGCCAGACCGTGCGCGCATGCCCGGCGCCCACGCGCCGTGTAGCCACGAACATGGTCGCGAGCGCGATCAGCGTCCAGAGGATGCTCAGGCCCGTTTGCACCAGTCCCGAGTCGAGAACCCCTTCCCCCCACATCGGCGTCCCCATCCAGTGATGCAGCGTGCGCACGAGCACATTGGTCAGCCACCAGAATGCGACCGCCGCCGTCACGGGCCACACTCGCGGCTGCGCGCCGTACCGGCGCAACCCCAGCAAGGCCGCGGGTTGGGTCAGCAGCGAGTGCCGCAGGCGCAGTGCGTAGAGCAGCATCAGCCCATGTCCAAGGTCGACAGGATTCAGCAACGGCAGATAGGGCAGCGGTTGCATCGAACCGTCACCGAGCAGGTTGACCGCCAGACTCCACAGGGCGAGTATCGTCAGCCAAGGCAACGCCAGTCCGACGATCCAGAGCGCCGGGAAGCGATCCATGGGCCAGCGCCCACCATCGACTCGTGCCAGCGCAAGCCAGGCGATCAGCGTCGGCACGACGATCACCGCTCCGGCGGCCCAACCCCGGTGGTCGGTAACGAAATGACCTGTGACCGCGGCAGCGGCCAGCGCTCCTTGCAGCATCGCGTACCAGACCACTGCGAGAGCCTCGCCGGGCAGGCTGCCACGCAAGCGGGCACCGGCATCCGGCGCTGAATCGAGGCGCCGCAGCAACCAGCCAGCGGCCAACAGCACGATCGCGATCTCGGCCAGGCCCGCCGGCCACAGGCGCGCCCAGCCGGCGAATTTCTCCACCGCCTCGGTCGCGCCCCAGAGCGACAGCAGGCCCGCCATGGCCAGCAGCGGCCGCGCCGGCAGGGCCAGCTCCGGCCAGGCAAGCGGCCGATGCGCCGCCTCGAGCACGACCGCTAGCAGTACGACCCAGAGGATCGACGATTGCAGCAGATCGGGCGTCGACCAGGGCGCGCGGCCCAGCTCTACATGGCCTCCCGCCAGCAGGTGCAGCAGCGCGAGCACGATCGCGGCCCAGTGCAATGCACGCAAGAACGGCAGCGCAGATCCGGCCGGCAGTGGCGCGTGGCCGTTTGCCGACACCAGCGGGCGTTCGCGCTGCAGCAGTCGCGCGCAGGTGAGCGCACTCGCCGCGAGCAACAGGATCCCAGCGAACATGGCGTTGGCAACGAACATCGCCGATGAATCGTCGAGCGGCCGGCCCCAGAACGAGAGCGCCGCCAGCGGCTGCAGCGCGAGCCCGAAGTACAGGGCCCAGGTGCGGTGCTGGCGCAGCGCGACCCAGACCATGCCTGCCCCCTGCACGGCCCAGGCTGCGGCGGTCCAGCGGGCATCGAGCGCCAAAGGGGCGATCAGCGTCAGGAAGACAGCCCCGAGCGCCAGCATGCCCTCGGTTAGCAAGCGCAGGCGCTCGCCGCCGCGACGCCATAGCCAGCGTCCCAGCAACAGGTAGATGCCCGACATGACCGCAGCCGAGGCCGCGAGCGCACAGGGAACGTGACGCACCATCGCAGCCTGAAGCCCCGCGGCGGCCAGCGGCGCGCCGAACATCAAGCCTGCATCGACATAGGGCACCGGAGATCCGACTGCGCCGGACGTCGCAGGCGACAGATCGATAGCGGAAAGCTGCCGGCCGTATTGAAGCGTGATGAAGATGTAGAGGGCAAGGTGTGCGATGAGGAAGGGCTCGGTGCTGGCGAGCAGCTCGGTGCGCCAGGCGGCCGCACCCCAGGCCAGCGCGACCAGCGTCGTGCAGGTAAAGCCGACCAGGTTCAGCAGCTTCCACGCCTTGCGACTGGCGATCCAGGCGATCGCCAGGTTCAGCACGAGGCAGTAGCCAAACAGCAGGACATGGCTGCCGGTGTCGCCGGCGGTGAGCAACGGCGCTGCAAAGCCGCCCAGGAACCCGACGACGGCCATCGGCAGCGCGTCCTGCCAGAGCGCGAGCAGCGCGGCGAGGCCGGCGATGGCCACCATGAAACCCAGCGTCAGTGACGGTGGCAAGAGGCCGTACAGACGCATGGCGGCATACAGCGTCATGTAGAGCACGCCGATTCCTGCCCCCTGGAGTGTGATCGCATAGCCGCGGCGCTTGTGGCGCAACCGCCATCCGATCAGCAGCAACGCCACACCCCCGGCTGCAACCGCCGCCAGCCGCAGTTCGATCGGCAGCATGTCCTGCTCGACCGCGTAACGCAGCAGGAATGCCACGCCCACGAACAGCACCAGGACCGCGACCCGAACGATTGTGTTGCCGCCCCTGAACCAGGCGGCGACGGACTGCGCCACCGAGCTCGTCACACGCACCGAACGCTCGTCGACCTCGAGCGTGCGAGCGACGCTGGCCGCTTCGATCGGAAGCGCCGGGGCGGGGACCTCCGCGCTGGGCTCGGCAAGCAGCTGTGTCGCCGCGCCCTGCGGCGCCGACTCCGCCTCCGCAGCGACGGAGCGCAAGGTGGCAGAAGCGAGTTCAACCGGAGTCTCGAATCCGGCTCCAGAAGGGGCAGATTCGGCAGTCTCGGTGTCGCCCGATGCCACGCGCTCGTTGGCCGAACTTGGTGCTTCGGTAGGCGCTCCCTGCGCTGCACGCTGCGCTTCGCGTTCGGCCTCTCCTTCGACCTGCTGCCGGCTCAGTTGTGCACGCAGCGCCGCAAGTTCACGATCGATCCTTTCACGCAGTGCGTCGAGCTGATTGCGCTGGTAGAGGAACAGCCCGACCGCACACAAGAGCGCGACGGCCCCGAGCCCACCCTCCATGCCGGCGAGGAACCCGACCAACGGCATGCCGAATACCAGGAACAGCAGGACGATGCCGATCCACTTCCACATCCTGTTCTCCTGCTAGTCCTCGTCAGTCGAAGCACATTTTCGAGTTCCATTTGCAGGCCGCGCTTGATGGGCCGCAACCGCGCCCGGAAAAAGGGTCGGAACAGTGCAGCTCAGCGCCGCTCGCGCCTGCCACGCCTGGATCGACCCTCGGGCTCGGGGATTCGCGAAGTCGCGCCTGCGAGCCAGGACGAGACTGTTGTCGGCCGCGGCTACACGATCCACCACCAGGGCTTGCGCGACGCCCAGTGGCAGAAGATCGCGCTCAGCTACTTCGAGGCCGGGCACATGATGTACATCCACCAGCCGTCGCTGACGCGCATTGCGGGGGAGTTGCGGGCGTTTGTCGGCGCGGCGTGATCAGGGTTGCACCGCCGTCGCCGCCGGCAACGCCATCCCGCGGCGCTGCATCTCCTGGCGCACGAGGTCGGGTCGGTCGCTGACGATGCCGTCCACGCCGAGGTTCATCACGCCCGCGATCTGGGCCGGGTCGTTGACCGTCCAGGCCAGCACCTGCAAGCCGAGCGCATGCGCCTCGCGCACCTTGGCCGCGTCGAGGTCGGCGTGGTGGGCCGACCAGATCCGCCCGCCCGCGGCCTTGACCATCTTCGGCACCGAGCCGTGCTCGGCATGACTGATGCCCGCCGTCCACGGCGAACCTTCGGCGCTCGCGGCCATCACGTTGTCGAGCCAGCGCTGTTGCGCAGTGAGGTACACGGTGCCGATCTCGGGAGCCTCTTTCTGCACGAGCTGCAGCGTGCGCCAGTCGAACGACAGGATGGTCGTGCGTGCGGCCAGGCCGGCCTCGCGCACGGCCTTGACGAGCGCGCGCGCGAAGGTCTCGGCGTCGGCGGTCTCGGCAGGCGCGGTCGGCGTGATCTTGGTCTCGAGCGCGAAGCGCACCTCGGCGTTGCCTGACTTCTTCACCAGCGCGAACAAGTCATCCAGGCGGGGAATGCGCGCGCCGTCGACGGGCTTTTGCGCCGGATGCTGCGTCGCGTAGCGCGAGCCGGGCTTGATGCGGCCGACGTCGTAGCGTTGCAGATCGTCGAATGTCATGAGCCAGATCACCGGCCCGCGCGCATCGAGAAACCGGCCGTCGGGGCCGCGCGTGATGTCGGGGTTCAAGGCCGGGTCGTGCGAGATCACGAGCACACGATCGCGCGTGATCGCAATGTCGGTCTCGATCGTCGTCACGCCGATCGCCAGCGCGGCGGCGAAGGAGGGCAGCGTGTTCTCGGGCGCCAGGCCACGCGCGCCGCGGTGACCTTGCAGGTCGAAGGCCGCGGCCTGCAACCCTGCCAAGCACAGCGCAGCGGCGAGCAGGCTGGGAAACTTCATCGTCATCGACCCATCGCTCCTCACAGCCAGCGCAGCGCCGCGTAGTTGATCGACAGATGCATCGTGTTGTCGATCAGGATCATCAACCAGAACGCCCTGGCGGCGGGCACCTCGCCCGGGAAGCCCGTGGCGCTGCAATCGGCCCACCTCAACTGCCAGTCGGTGACCTTGTTCTTCGCGAAGGCCACATGGCGCGCGAGGCGGTAGCGGTCGATCAGGAAGTGCGACGCCGCAATCACGCCGAGCGCGGCCGGCGACGGCGAGAGCAACAGGAACGGCAGCGTGTAGACCACGGCATGGCACGCAGCCGCGGCGTTGGCGCGCGTCTTCGTGCGCGCCATCCAGTCGGTCTGCGTCACGTAGTCGCCGATCAGGTGCAGCAGGAGCTGTTCCATCGATTGCCGTTCCGCGAGCGCACACCGTGCGCGGGCGGGGCGAGCGTAACCGCTTTCGCAATCGCGCGCGACGACAAGGCGCGATCAGCCTACTTGCCCACGGGCAGTGCAGCCTTGAACTGACCAGGGCGCGCGGGGTCCTGCAGGCGCACGACGATGCCTTCGGTCTCGGCAATCACGAGATCGGTCCTGCCGTCGCCATCGACATCCGCGGCCGCCACCCAGGTCACGAAGCTCTCGAGCGCGGGATAGCTCTGCGCCGGCAGGAAGCCGCCGGGTGCCACCGAGCTCTGCAACAGCACCGAGACACCCGTTCCGGTGCTGCCGCAGTCGGGCGGGCACAGCCCGGCGAGCGTGCCGCTGTTGGCAATGGCCAGGTCGGCGCGCGCGTCGCCGTTCAGGTCGGCGATCGCGACGACCTCGGAGCGAAGCGCCGTCGCCAAGTCGATCGCCGGCGCAAAGCTGCGCGGTGCGCCCGAGTCCTGGAGCAGCACCGATGCGCTTGCCGTCGAAGCGTCGGACGGCGTGCCCAGGTTCGCGACCGCGATGTCGGCGCGGCCGTCGCCATCGAGGTCGCCCGCCGCGGCGTGGATCGGCTGCGCCCCAGCAGAGAGTGCCACCGGCTGCATGAACGACGGCGCCGCTCCCGGCACGCCGAAGAGCACGATCGCCTTGGCCGCGTTCGTGGCCAGCAGGTCGGCCGTGCCGTCGCCGTCCAGGTCGGCCACCGCGACCGAGGTCGTGAGACCGCCGGCATCGACATGCCTGCGCGGCCGCAGCGTCCCGGGCGCGGCAGCGTCCTGCAGCAGCAGCGACAAGCCCTCGCCGTCGGCAACGGCAAGGTCGGAGCGACCATCCGCGTCGACATCGCCGATCGCCACGCCGTGCGGTCCCTTGCCCACGGCATAGCTCCGCGCCGCCAGGAACCGGCCCGGCGCAGCAGGGTCCTGCCGCAGCACCGACACGTCGCTGACGCCGCTTCCATCCGTGGCAAGGATCGCATTGGCAGTCGCGATGTCGTCGCGGCCGTCGCCATCGAGGTCGCCGATCGCGATCTCGACCGGATCGTTGCCGACGGAGTAGATCACCGGCGCCGCGAAGCTCACCGGCCGGCCCGGCAACTGCCGGTAGACCGCAACGTAGCCAGGGTGCGGCGGCGGCCCCGCGATAGCCGTGAACGCTGCGGCGATGTCGGGCAGACCGTCGCCGTCGAGATCGGCAATGGCGACCGACTCGAAGATGTCGAACGGCGGGATCGAGCCCCCACCCCCGCCGCCGCCGCAACTCGCGAGCAGGAGCGTCAGTGGCGCGAGCGCCCGCAGGGCGCGCGCCTGGGTCGTGAAGCCGGGTTGAGAAGTCGCCATCGAACATTGCTTTCGAGGAAATCGCCCGGTGATCTTGGTGGCATGTCGAGGCAGCGCGATTGAGCCGGCGCAATGACACGCAAGGCCGGCCCGGATCAGCCCAGCGCCAGCCCGGCGACGCCGAGCGCAATCGCCACGGCGCCGGCCCGACGCGCGCCTTGCGATCGCCTTCGCCGAGCAGACGGCCGCCGATGAGGGCCGCGAACAGCATCGACACCTCGCGCGCCGGCGCGACAGCGGCTCAGCGGCGCCATCGTCACCGCGTAGAGCACGAGCACGTAGCTCGCCGGCCCGAGCGTCGCAACGACGAGCGCCGGCTTCCACTGGCTGCGCAACGCTGCCTCGAGCCCCTGCCGGTCGCGCAACGCCAAGGGCAGCATCAACGGCACGCGCAGCAGGTTGCCGAAATAATCGACCAGGATCGGCGAGAGCAGCATCGCCTTGACCGCGTAGCCGTCGATCAGGCTGTAGCCGGCGATGAAGCCGCCGGTCGCCGCACCCCAGGCGATGCCGCGGCGCACGCGCAGGCGCTGCGCCGGGTCGTGCGCGCGGCGCCACAGCGCGGGCCCGCCGGCGATCAGGAACACGCCCGCGACGACCGCCGCCGCACCCGCAGCGCTCGCGAGCGACAGCCGCTCACCGAGCAGCGCAACGGCGCCAAGCGAAGTCAGCAGCGGCCCGCTGCCGCGCGCGACCGGGTAGACGACCGTCAGGTCGGCAACGCTGTAGCCGTGCAGCAGCGTTCGAAAGTAGAGCAGGTGCACGACGGCACTCCCAGCGAGCACGGACCACTCGGCGGGGCCGAAATGCCCGACCGCGCCGATGCCCGCCCAGATCGCCACCGGCGCCCACAGCAGGCCAACGAACGCGGCTGCGAGGAAGGTGAAGTGGTTACCACCGCCCGCCCGCTTGACAACGAGGTTCCAGCTCGCGTGCAGCAGCGCGGCGACGAGCACGAGTGCGAGCGCGAGCGGCGACATGCACCGAGTCTAGGATGGTGGCGCGTTCGCTCCGCACGGGCCGGCTTGCCCTACAGTTCGCCCGATGAATCCGATCCTGGTCGAAGTGCTGCGTGGCGGCCATGTCGAGTCGCGTCATCGCGGCGCGCTGGCCGTCGTCGATGCCGACGGCGCGGTCGTCGCGGCGATCGGCGACACCCTGCGCGCGGTCTTCCCGCGCTCGGCCGTCAAGGTGCTGCAGGCGCTGCCGCTGGTCGCGAGCGGCGCGGCGGACCGGCTCGCGCTGACCGACGCCGAGCTCGCGCTCGCCTGTGCGTCGCACCGCGGCGAGCCGCACCACGTGACGACGGCCGAAGCGATGCTCGCCAAGGCCGGCGTCGATGCCGGCTGCCTCGAATGCGGCGCCCATTGGCCCTACGACGAGGCTGCGGCGCGGGCACTCGCCGCGCACGGCGGTGAGCCCACGGCGCTGCACAACAACTGCTCCGGCAAGCACGCCGGCTTCGTGTGCCTGGGTTGCACGCTCGCGGGCAGCGGCGCCGACCTGCGGCAGTTCTTGAAGGGCTATGTCGAACCCGGGCACCCGCTGATGCGCGAGGTCACGGCGGCGCTCGGCGCCGCAACCGGGGTCGATCTCGACGCTGCGCCGCGCGGCATCGACGGCTGCTCGATCCCGACCTACGCGATCCCGCTGCGCGCACTGGCGCTCGCGTTCGCGCGCATCGGCAGCGGCGTCGGCCTGTCGCCGGCCCACGCGCAGGCGGCGCAGCGGCTGCGCAAGGCGGTCGCGCGCGAGCCCTTCATGGTCGCCGGCAGCGGCCGCCTGGACACGCGGGTCATGGAGCGCTTCGGCGAGCGCGTCTTCATGAAGGTCGGGGCCGAGGGCATGTACTGCGCGGCGCTGCCCGGGCTGGGCCTCGGCATCGCGATCAAGGTCGACGACGGCAACAACGCGCGCGCGGCCGAGGTCGTGGTCGGCGCGGTGATCGAGGCCGGCCTGGCGCTTGGCGGCGACGAGCTCGCGTTCATGCGCGGCTTCAGCAACGCCACGCTCGCCAACTGGCGCGGCATCGAGGTCGGCGCGCTGCGCGCAAGCGCCGAGTTGCGCGACACGCTGGCGCGCGCCTTCGCGTAGGGGCCGGCGCGATGGCCGGGTCCGACGCCGCGCCGTTCTATGCATCGGTGCCGCTGTGCACCGACTTCGCCCGCGCCGCCGACCCGGCCTGGTACCGGCCGCTGCCCGAGGGCTGGCAGGTCGGCAATGCCGACATCGTCGGCTCGACCGCGGCCAAGGCGGCCGGCCGCGCAAAGGCCGTCAACCTCGCCGGTGCGGCGGTGATCGCCGGCGTGACCAATGCCCTCGGCGGCGAAGAGATCCCCTACGTCTTCGGCGGCGATGGCGCGAGCTTCGCGGTGCCGTCGGCGCTCGCGGTGCGTGCCGCTGAAGCGCTCGCTGCCGTCGCGCGCTGGTCCGCGCGCGACATGGAGCTGACCATGCGCGTCGGCATGGTGCCGGTCGAGGCGGTGCGCGGCGCGGGCCTGGACGTGCAGGTCGGGCGTTACGCGGCCTCCGAGCATGTGCGCTACGCGATGTTCGCCGGCGGCGGCCTGCGCTGGGCCGAGCGCGAGATCAAGCAGGGGCGCTATCGCCTCGCCGACGCGCCCGCCGACGCGCTGCCCGACCTCGACGGCCTGTCGTGCAACTGGGAGGCCGTCCCGAGCTCGCGCGGCGTGATCCTGACCCTGATGCTCGAGCCCGCGGGCGGGCTCAACGACCCGCGCTTCATCGACGTCGTCGCGCGCCTGAACGCGCTCCTCGCCGACCCGCGCGAGGCCGGCAACCCGCTGCCGCCGCAGGGCCCGCCGCTGCGCTTTCCGCCGACCGGCCTGTCGCTGCTCGCGCGCGTGCGCCGCCGGCCCGGCGAATGGGCCTGGGTCAAGCGCGCGCAACTGGTGCTCGAGGCGCTGTTCAACTACGCCGTGTTGACCGCCGGCATCCGCATCGGAGGCTTCGATCCCGAGCGCTACCGGCGCGAGATCGTCGCCAATGCCGACTTCCGCGGCTACGACGACGGACTGCGCATGACGATCGACTGCAGCGTCGCGCAGGCCGACCGCATCGAGGCGCTGCTGCGCGAGGCGCGCGGCCAGGGCAGCGCGCGCTGCGGCCTGCACCGCGAACGCGAGGCGCTGATGACGTGCATCGCGCCGCTGCCCTCGCATGCCGACCATGTGCACTTCATCGACGGCGCGAGCGGTGGCTACACGCTCGCCGCGGCGCAGCTCAAGGCGGGTCGCTGACGGGCGCGCCGGCGTCGGTTTCCCACAGCGCGCGCATCGCCTCGGCGAAGCGAGCTGCTATCGCATCTTGCGCGGCGTGGCGGCGCTCGGCAACGACCCGCTTGCCGGCAACGTAGACATCGCGGATCGCGTCGCCCGGGCTTGTGAAGACGAGCGCGTCGAGCCGGTGCGACGCGGGCACGCCGAGCAGGCTCGCGTCCTGCGGGTCGAGGACGAGAAAGTCGGCGCGCGCCCCGGCGACCAGCCCCCAGCGCGCGAGGCCAGCCGGCGCTGCGCTTGCCGCCAGCGCAGCGTCGAAGAGGCGTGCCGCGGTCGCCGGCTGCACGCCGGGCTCGGCGCCCACATTGCGCTGGCGCAGCGCGAGGCGCTGGCCGTACTCGAGCCAGCGCAACTCCTCGACCCAGCTGCGCGTGACCTGGCTGTCCGAGCCGATGCTGATCGGCACGCCCTCGGCGAGCCAGCGCGGCAGGTCGGTCAGCCCGTCGCCGAGGTTGGCTTCGGTCGCGGGGCAGATCACGACACCGGCTCCGCTGCGCGCGACCGACTCGATCTCGTGCGGCTCGGCATGCGTCGCGTGCACGAGCTGCCAGCGCGCGTCGAGTACGCCCTGGCGCACGAGCCACTCGATCGGCCGCGCGCCGGTCGCCTTCAGGCAATCGGCAACCTCGCCCACCTGCTCGGCGACGTGGATGTGCAGCGGGCCTTCGATGCCCTCGGCCAGGCGGCACAGCGCGCGAATCGAGTCCGGCGCAGCGGCGCGCAGCGAGTGGATCGCAAGGCCTGCACCGACGCGCGGCCGGCCCGCAGCGCGCACGCCGGCTGCGAGGCGCGCGACCGCCTCGGCGTCGGTCTTGAAGCGGCGCTGGTCGTCGCGCAGCGCCGGCTGCGCGAAGCCGGCACGCTCGTAGAGCACCGGCAGCAGCGTGAGACCGAGGCCGGCATCCTGCGCCGCGTCGGCGAGCGCCCACGAGAGCGCGAGCGGATCGTCATACGGCCGGCCGTCGGGCCGGTGCTGCAGGTAGTGGAACTCGCAGACCTGGGTGTAGCCGCCGCGCAGCAGCTCGACGTAGAGCTGCGCCGCGACCGCGCGCAGCTGCTCGGGCGTGATGCGCAGCGCGACGCCATACATGCGGTCGCGCCACGACCAGAAATCGTCCTCGCCGGCCTCGCGCCGCTCGGCAAGGCCGGCCATCGCGCGCTGGAAGGCATGGCTGTGCGCGTCGACGAGCGGCGGCAGCACCGGGCCGCCCAGCACCTGCGCACCTTCGGGCGGCGTCGCGACGCCGCCGGCGACCTCAGCCCAGTGGCCGCTCGAGTCGGCGCGCAGCAATACGCCGTCGCGCCAGCCCCCGACCAGCCAGGCCTGCGGCGCCCAGAAGCTGCGCGCGCCGGCCGCCGCGTCGCTCACGCCGGCCTCCAGCCGAGCATCGCTGCCAGCAGCGCGCGCAGCACCGGCGTGATCGCCCCGGCGCGCTCGGCGTCGAGCCGGTACGGAGGCTGCTCGGCCATGTAGCAGCGCCAGCACATCTCGAGCTGCACCGCGTGCACGCCCTCGGCCGGCCGGCCGTAGCGGCGCGTGATGGTGCCGCCCTTGAAGCGCCCGTCGACAACCTGCGTGAAGCGGCTCTGCCCGCCCAGCACGCGGGCGAGCGCATCGCGCAGCGCCGGATCGCAGCTCGTGCCGTCGACGGTGCCGAGGTTCAGGTCCGGCAGCCGGCCATCGAACAGCCACGGCAGCTCGGACTTGATGCTGTGGCCGTCGAACAGCAGCGCGTGGCCGTGCGCGGCCTTCAGCCGCGCGATCTCGGCGGCGAGCGCATCGTGATACGGCCGCCAGTACAGGCGCAAGCGGCGCTCGATCTCGGCCTCGTCGGGCGCCTCGCCCGCGCGGTAGATGGCCTCGCCGGTGAAGGCGCGCGTCGGGCACAGCTCGGTGTTGTTGGCGCCGGCGTACATCGGCGTGTTCTCGGGCGGGCGGTTCAGGTCGATGCAGTAGCGCGACCAGCGCGGCACGAGCAGGCTCGCACCGAGCTCGTCGCGCGCGAAGGCGTACAGGGATTCGAGGTGCCAGTCGGTGTCTTCGACATCCCATGCCTGCGGGAGCAGGCGCGCGCGGATGTCTTCGGGAATCTTCGTGCCGACATGCGGCAGGCTCACGAGCAGCGGCGTGCGGCCGCGATGAAGTGTGAAGGAAGCCTCCTTGCCCGTCATCGCCAGACCTCCTTGCCCGCCGCCACGACGCGCCGGCAGGCGTCGTGACCGAACCAGTAGGCGAGTTCGTTGCCGTGCTCGAGGTCCCAGACCGCGAAGTCGGCGCGCTGGCCCGCCGCCAAGGTGCCGCGGTCGCTCAGCCTGAGCGCGCGCGCGCCGTTCACGGTCGCGCCGCGCAACGCCTCCTCGGGCGTGAGGCGAAACAGCGTGCACGCCATGTGGATCATCAGCGGCAGCGACAATGCCGGCGACGAGCCCGGGTTGTGATCGGTCGCGATCGCGATCGCCACACCCGCGTCGCGCAGCGCCTGCACCGGCGGCAGCTTCGTCTCGCGCAGGAAGTGGAACGCACCCGGCAGCAGCACCGCCACCGTGCCGGCGCGTGCCATTGCGGCGATGCCGGCGTCGGACAGGTGTTCGAGGTGGTCGCACGAGAGCGCGCCGTACGAAGCGGCGAGTGCCGCCCCGCCCTGGTCGGAGAGTTGCTCGGCGTGCAGCTTGACCGGGATCGACAGCCGGCGTGCGGCGTCGAACACGCGCCGAGTCTGCGCCGGCGTGAAGGCGATGCGATCGCAGAAGGCGTCCACCGCGTCGATGAGGCCGTGCGCGTGCAGTTGCGGCATCCACTCGCAGACCGCCGTGATGTAGTCGTCGGCGCGGCCGTCGAACTCCGGCGGCAGCGCGTGCGCGCCGAGGAAGGTCGTGCGCACCGCGATACCCAGCATCGTCCCGACGCGGCGCGCGGCGGCCAGGCAGCGCTCTTCATCGTGCAGCGACAGGCCGTAGCCCGACTTGATCTCGAGCGTCGTCACGCCGCCGGCGACGAGCACGCGCGCGCGATGCAGTGCCGCGTCGACGAGGGCATCGTCGCTTGCCGCGCGCGTTGCAGCCACCGTCGAGCGAATGCCGCCGCCCGCGCGCGCGATCTGCTCGTAGCTCGCGCCCTGGAGCCGCAGCTCGAATTCGTCGGCACGCCGGCCACCGTAGACGAGATGCGTGTGGCAGTCGACGAGGCCGGGCGTGACGAGCGCGCCGCCGAGGTCGTGCTCGGCTTCGATCGGCAGCCCGGCCGGCAGGTCGACTTCGGGGCCGACCCAGGCAATGCCGGCACCCCGGGCGAGCAGTGCACCGCGCTCGACCAGGCCCCAGGGCGCGTCGCCGCACAAGGTCACCAACCTGGCATGACGCCAGAGCACATAGGGTCCGGTCATGCCCACGCCCCGGGTTCGGCCGCGATCCAGAACATCGGCTCCGGGCCCTTGGCCTCCAGGCGGCACGGCCCCGGCGGCAGCCCCAGCAGCAGCGAGTCGGGCTCGAGCTCGATCCCCTCGCCGCCCACCCCGTCCGCGCTGCCCTGCCAGCATGCCCTGCCGCCGACGAAGCAGGCGCGCCAGGGGTCGTTCGCGTTCCACGCAACGCCACTGCGCGCGCGCTCCATGCGGCCGCGCGCGCCCGCGCGCAGCATCAGATTGAGGTCGCGTGTCGGGCCGGCGACGAGCCGGCAGCCGGGCGCAGTGGCGCCATCGAAGCACAGCGGCTCGCTGCCGACGCCGACGCGGCGCTCGCCGTGCGCAAACGCGAGCACGACGCCGCCGCCCTCGATCACTGCAAACCAGCGCTGCACGCCATCGAAGGCCGAGAACGGCCCGTCGGCGTCGATGTCGGCGAGGCTGATGCGCAGCCGCCAGTCCGCCCCCGCCGGCAGCGCGAGCAGTTCGCGCGTCCGGCCGCCGCCGTTGCGCCAGCTCACGGGCGCGATCACCGCGGCGCGCACGACCTCGAGCGTCATGGCGCGAACTCGCCGTGCAGCGTGTAGCGCGCGCCGGGCTGCACCAGGCGCGCGATCGTGATCGCGGCGTCGCGCGTGAAGGTGCGGCGCACGACGACGAGGCAGGGGTCGCGCGCCGCGATGCCGAGCAGCGCCGCCTCCTCGGCCGTCGGCAGCGCGGCCTCGATCGAGAATTGCGCGCGCCACAGCGCCGTGACCTCGAATAGGTAATGCGTCGGCGTGGTCTGCGTGAAGTCGACCGACAGGTAGCCCGGCGCGCAGGCCGGGTTGACGTAGCGGTCCTCGCACTGCAGCGGCATGCCGTCCTCGGCGTGCACGATCAGCGTGTGAAAGACGGCCGCGCCCGGCGCCAGGCCGAGCTGCTGCGCGAGCGCCGCCGGCGCGCGCTCCTCGCGCGCCAGCACCACGCGCGCCGTGTGGCTATGGCCGCGTTCGGTGATCTCCTCGTGCAGGTCGCGGATCGTCAGCGTCGAGGCCACGCGGTGCAGTTGCGCGGCGAAGGTGCCGACGCCCTGCACGCGCTCGATCAGCCCCTCGGTCTGCAGCTCGCGCAGCGCGCGGTTGACGGTCATGCGGCTGACGCCGAACTGCGCCACGAGCTCGGCCTCGGACGGCATCAGCGCACCGGGCGGGAAGCGCCCCTGCGCCAGCGCCTCCTTCAGGTGCTGCTTGACGCGGCTGTAGGGCGCGACGGCGGTGGCAACGGTCGAGGTCGAAGGCATTGCCGGATCGTAGCGGCCGCTTCTTGTCTAGACAAGTAGCTTGGCCCCGTCACAACCTAGGGAAAACCATCAGCCGCAGCGCTTGCGCGTACTTGTCTAGACAAGTACAGTCGGCAGCTCGCACAGACCGCCATCCGAGGCCGCAATGACCGACCTGTCCGCCCTGCACCGCATCGCCCAGCCGCACCCGGTGCGCGCCCCCCGCGGCAGCACGCTCACGTGCAGGAACTGGCTCATCGAGGCCGCCTGGCGCATGATCCAGAACAACCTCGACCCCGAGGTGGCCGAGAACCCGGATGCGCTCGTCGTCTACGGCGGCATCGGCAAGGCGGCGCGCAACTGGGACTGCTACGAGGCGATCCTGAAGGCGCTGCGCGAGCTGGGCGAGGACGAGACGCTGCTCGTCCAGTCGGGCAAGCCGGTCGGCGTGTTCCGCACCCATGCCGACGCGCCGCGCGTCTTGATCGCCAACAGCAACCTGGTGCCCAAGTGGGCCACGTGGGAGCACTTCCACGAGCTCGACCGCAAGGGCCTGATGATGTACGGCCAGATGACGGCCGGGAGCTGGATCTACATCGGCAGCCAGGGCATCGTGCAGGGCACCTACGAGACCTTCGTCGAAGCCGGCAGGCAACACTACGGCGGAAGCCTGGCGGGCAAGTGGATCCTCACCGCCGGACTCGGCGGCATGGGCGGCGCGCAGCCGCTCGCCGCGACGTTCGCCGGCGCATGCTCGCTCAACATCGAATGCCAGCAGAGCCGCATCGACTTTCGCCTGCGCTCGCGCTATCTCGACGAGCAGGCGACCGGCCTGGACGACGCGCTCGCGCGCATCGGCAAGTACTGCGCCGAGGGCAAGGCAATCTCGATCGGGCTGCTCGGCAATGCGGCCGAGATCCTGCCCGAGCTGGTCAAGCGCGCTCGGGCCGGCGGCATGAAGCCCGACCTCGTGACCGACCAGACGAGCGCGCACGACCTCGTCAACGGCTACCTGCCGGCGGGCTGGAGCGTCGAGAGCTGGAAGTCCGCTCAGGCCGATGCGTCGCAGCACGCTTCGCTGCGCGACGCCGCCGCCAAGAGCTGCGCCGTGCACGTGCGGGCGATGCTCGACTTCCAGGCCATGGGCGTCCCGACCGTCGACTACGGCAACAACATCCGCCAGGTCGCGTTCGACGAAGGCGTCAAGAACGCATTCGACTTCCCCGGCTTCGTGCCGGCCTACGTGCGGCCGCTGTTCTGCCGCGGCAAGGGGCCGTTTCGCTGGGTCGCGCTGTCAGGCGACCCCGAGGACATCGCGAAGACCGATGCCAAGCTGAAGGAACTCTTCCCCGACGACGCGCACCTGCACCGCTGGCTCGACATGGCCGGCGAGCGCATCGCCTTCCAGGGCCTGCCGGCGCGCATCTGCTGGATCGGCCTCGGCGAGCGCCACCGCGCCGGGCCTCGCGTTCAACGAGATGGTCAAGTCGGGCGAGCTGAAGGCGCCGATCGTGATCGGCCGCGACCACCTCGACAGCGGCTCGGTCGCGAGCCCGAATCGCGAGACCGAGGCTATGCGCGACGGCAGCGACGCCGTCTCCGACTGGCCGCTCCTGAACGCCCTGCTCAACACCGCCGGCGGCGCGACCTGGGTCAGCCTGCACCATGGCGGCGGCGTCGGCATGGGCTACTCGCAGCACGCCGGCGTCGTGATCGTCTGCGACGGCAGCGACGCGGCCGCGAAGCGCATCGAGCGCGTGCTCTGGAACGACCCCGGCACCGGCGTCATGCGCCACGCCGATGCGGGCTACGACATCGCCGTTGCCTGCGCGCGCGAGCAGGGCCTGAAGATGCCGATGCTGAACCCGGACGTGGGGGCGTCCCCTGCGGACGGCCCCACGCCTGGCGAAGGACGCGGCGCCTACGAGCGCCGCGGCATGGGAGCCTGAGCGTGACCGTGCTGACGATCACGCCCGGGTCGCTGACGCTCGAGGCGCTGCAGGCCATCCATGCCGGCGGCGTGACGCTCGCGCTCGACGCGGCGGCGCGGCCGGCGATCGCCGCCGCCGCGGCAGTGGTGCAGCGCGCCGCCGCCGGCGGCGCGCCGGTCTACGGCGTCAACACCGGCTTCGGCAAGCTCGCCTCGACGCGCATCAGCAGCGAGGACCTGGCGACGCTGCAGCGCAACCTGATCCGCAGCCACAGCGTCGGCGTCGGCGAGCCGCTCGGCGCGCCGGTGGTGCGCCTCGTCCTCGCGCTCAAGGCGGCGAGCCTGGCGCGCGGCGCGAGCGGCGTGCGCGAGGAAGTCGTCGACAAGCTGATCGAGGTCTTCAACGCCGGCCTCGTGCCCTTCATTCCCGGCCAGGGCAGCGTCGGCGCATCGGGCGACCTGGCGCCGCTCGCGCACCTGACGCTCGCGCTGATGGGCGAGGGCGAGTTCGTCGTCGACGGCGCGCGCCGGGGCGCGCGCGCGATGCTCGCCACCGCCGACATCGCGCCGCTCGAACTCGCGGCCAAGGAGGGCCTCGGCCTTATCAACGGCACCCAGGTCAGCACCGCGCTCGCGCTGCACGGCCTGTTCGCGTTCGAGCCGGTGCTCGAAGCGGCGATCGTGGTCGGCGCGCTCACCGTCGACGCCGCGAAGGGCAGCGACGGGCCGTTCGACCCGCGCATCCACGCGCTGCGCGGCCAGCCGGGGCAGATCGACGTCGCGCAGTACTACCGCCAGCTGCTCGAAGGCAGCCGGATCCGCGAGAGCCATGTCGACGGCGACGACCGCGTGCAGGATCCGTACTGCCTGCGCTGCCAGCCGCAGGTCGTCGGCGCCTGCCTCGACCAGCTGCGCCACGCCGCACTGGTGCTGCTGCGCGAGGCGAACGCGGTGACCGACAACCCGCTCGTCCTGGTGGACGATGGCACCGGCCCGGCACCGGGCCGCGCCCCGGGGGACACGCAGGGGCCCGCTCGGGGGCCCTGGGGCAGCGACCAACGGGAGCTTGGGGGCAGCCTCCTCTCCGGCGGCAACTTCCACGCCGAGCCGGTGGCGCTCGCGGCCGACGCGATGGCGGTCGCGATCGCCGAGGTCGGCGCGATCGCCGAGCGCCGCATCGCGATGCTGATCGACGCCGGCGTCTCGCGCCTGCCGCCCTTCCTGACGCCGAACGCGGGCCTGAACAGCGGCTTCATGATCGCGCACGTCACCGCTGCCGCGCTGGCGAGCGAGAACAAGAGCCTCGCGCACCCGGCCAGCGTCGATAGCCTGCCGACGAGCGCGAACCAGGAGGACCACGTCAGCATGGCGACCTTCGCCGCGCGCCGGCTGCAGCCGATGATCGCCAACGTCGCGCGCATCCTCGGCATCGAGCTGCTCGCCGCGGCGATGGGGATCGACTTCCTGCGCCCGCTCGCGTCGAGCGCGCCGCTCGAGCAGGTGCACGCGACGCTGCGCGCGCGCTGCCCGGCGATGATGGAGGATCGCTACCTGGCGCCCGACATCGAGGCCGCCGCCACGATGGTGGCCGACGGTACCATCGCTGCCGCGCTGCGCGGCGTGCCGCGCCGGCCACCGCTGTGGACGCCGGTGTGACGCCGTCCGCCCGACCCGCCCTCTTCTCGCGCTCCGAGCGCGCCGCCTGTTCGCCAACCCCAACCGGAGCCCTCCGACCATGAAGAAGACCCCGCTGTTCGCCGCCCTCCTGATCGCCCTCGCCGCTTCGGCCGCCCAGGCCCAGACGACGCCCGTCGCCATCGCCATGTCGGGCTGGACGGGCTTCGCGCCGCTGACGCTGGCCAAGGACGCCGGCATCTTCAAGAAGAACGGCCTCGACGTGACGATCAAGAAGATCCCGCAGAAGGACCGCCACCTCGCGATCGCGTCGGGCGACGTGCAGTGCGCGGCGACGACCGTCGAGACCTGGGTCGCATGGAACGCCGCCGGCGTCGCGACGACGCAGATCTTCCAGCTCGACAAGAGCTTCGGCGCCGACGGCATGGTCGTCAAGTCGGGCATCGCGAAGATCTCGGACCTGAAGGGCAAGACGGTCGCCGCCAGCGCGCCCGGCACGGCGCCCTACTTCACGCTCGCCTGGATGCTGAAGAAGAACGGCCTGTCGGTGAAGGACGTCAAGGTCGTCAACCTCGAGCCGCAGGCCGCGGCCAACGCGATGATCGCCGGCAACCAGGACATCGACGCGGCGATGACCTACGAGCCCTACCTCGGCGCGGTGCGCGCGAAGCCCGAGGCGGGCAAGATCATCGCGACGACGCTCGACTATCCGATGATCATGGACACCTTCGGCTGCACGCCCAAGTTCATCGCCGAGAACCCGAAGGCGGCGCAGGCGCTCACGGACAGCTACTTCCAGGCGCTGGAGATGATCCGCACCGAGCCGAAGAAGGCCTTCGAGATCATGGGCGCCGACGTCAAGCAGAGCGCCGAGGCCTTCGAGGCGAGCCAGAAGTACCTGCGCTGGCAGGACAAGGCCGCGAACCAGAAGTTCTTCGCCGGCGAGCACGCGGTGTTCAGCAAGGAGGCGGCCGACCTGCTGCTCGAGGCGGGCATCATCAAGCAGCTGCCCGACATGAGCAAGCTCGCCGATCCGCGCTTCATCAAGTAGACCGCCACGCCAGCGCGCGCCATGAAGCCTTTGCAACCCGTCGGTCCGGGCGCGCGCGCCGCGCTCGGCGTCGGCTTCTTCGTCCTCTTCGTCGGCGTGTGGAGCGTCGTGACCTTCGGCGGGCTGGTGCAGAAGACCTTTCTCGCCGACCCGATCTCGATGCTGCGTTCGGGCTGGACGCTGCTGGCCGAGATGGGCTTCGCGAAGGACATCGGCATGACGGTGTTTCGTGTCGTCGGCGGCTTCGCGATCGCCGCCGCGCTCGCCGTGCCGCTGGGCGTGGCGATGGGCGCATACAAGGCCGTAGAGGCCTTCTTCGAGCCCTTCGTCAGCTTCGCGCGCTACCTGCCGGCGTCGGCCTTCATCCCGCTGCTGATCCTGTGGGCCGGCATCGGCGAGGCGCAGAAGCTCGCGGTGATCTTCATCGGCAGCTTCTTCTCGCTCGCGCTGATGATCTGCGTCACGGTCGGCAACACGCGGCGCGACCTGGTCGAGGCGGCCTACACGCTCGGCGTCAGCGACGGCGGGCTGATCCGGCGCGTGCTGGTCCCCGGCGCGGCGCCCGAGATCGCCGAGCAGCTGCGCATGGTGCTCGGCTGGGCCTGGACCTACGTCATCGTCGCCGAGCTGATCGGCGCGTCGAGCGGCATCGGCCACATGATCACCGACAGCCAGGCGCTGCTCGCGACCGACCAGATCATCTTCGGCATCATCGTCATCGGCCTCATCGGGCTGGCGAGCGACCTCTTCTTCAAATGGCTCAACCGGCGCCTGTTCCCGTGGGCACAGCTCGGCCGCTGAGGACGCCATGAGCACCTCCACGAAGGCCATCCTCACCGTGCGCGGCGTCGAACGCCGATTCGACACCACCCTCGCGCTGCAGGCCACCGACCTGGACGTGGCCGAGAACGACTTCATCACCATCCTCGGGCCCAGCGGCTGCGGCAAGAGCACGCTGCTGCGCATCGTCGCCGGGCTCGACCGCCAGACCGCGGGCGAGGTCACGCTCGAGGGGCGCAATATCCGCGGCCCGGGCGCCGACCGCGGCATGGTGTTCCAGAGCTACACGCTCTTTCCGTGGTTGTCGGTGCGCGAGAACGTGTGTTTCGGCCTCGTCGAGCGCGGCATGGCGCGCGCACAGCAGCGCGAGGTCGCCGATGCCTTCATCGACAAGGTTGGCCTGCGCGGCTTCGAGCATCACTTCCCCAAGCAGCTCTCGGGCGGCATGCAGCAACGCGTCGCGATCGCGCGCGCCTTGGCCAACGGGCCGCGCATGCTGCTGATGGACGAGCCCTTTGGCGCCCTCGACCACCAGACGCGCGAGCTGATGCAGGAGCTGCTGCTCGGAATCTGGGAGGCCGAGCGCAAGACGGTGCTCTTCGTCACGCACGACATCGACGAAGCCGTCTTCATGGGCAGCCGCGTGGTCGTGATGAGCGCAAGGCCGGGGCGGATCAAGCTCGACCGCGCGGTGCCACTCGCTCACCCGCGCCACTACTCGATCAAGACCGCGCCCGCGTTCACCGAACTCAAGGCCGAGCTGACCGAGCAGGTGCGGGTCGAGGTCAGGGCGGCGCAGGCGGCGATGGCTTGACTCTCAGCCCCCGAGCCCCAGCCGCTCGTGCCACTGCGCGATCGACTCTTCGGGGTAGCCGTCGAAACGCTTGTCGCCCGGCCGCAGGCTCAACTCCACCCACGGCGCCTTGAATTCGAGCATCAGGTGCGTGTGCTCGGGTGGCACCGGCAGCGACGTGTCGATCGCCGACGCGAAGGGGTGGACGAGCTCCGGCCATTCGGGGCTGAAGACCCACAGCGCGCTGCCGCAGCGGCAGCAGAAGTGGCGCTCCGCAGTGCTGGCGCGGGCGCGCTTGTCGCCTGGCGCCTTGAGCCGCGCGCGGTAGACCGACACCTCCTTGCGCCCGCGAACGCGCAGCGTGCGCGCGTCGCCGCCGAGGTTGATCGCGTAGCCGCCGCCGCCGGCCGTCTTGCGGCAGATCGCGCAGTAGCAGCGCTGGTACGGGTAGGGCGTATCGCTTTCGAGCGAGAAACGCACCGCGCCGCAGTGGCAGGAACCTTCGAGTCGCATCGCATCCTCCTCGCCACGGATGGCAAGCTTCAGGCAAGCGTCATCAACTCGGCCGCGAGTTCGGCGGGCATGTCGACCATCACGTCGTGGCCGCAGGGCAGCTTGGCGACGCGCCAGCCCGGCTGGCCCTGGACCTGACCCGCGAAGTAGCGAAACGGGCTCGGCTCCCAGTTGTCGGCCAGGATGTAGAGCCTGCGCGCAACCTTGGCGCGGTCTCCACTGAGCAGGATCGGCATCTCGAAGGTCGCCAGCGCCTGCGGCACGCAGCGGCGGTCGACCCAGGGCCGGTTGGCTTCGGCGATGCCGAAGACCTCGGCCGGAATGGGCTGCATCATGCCGCTGCGCCCTTCGAGCGCGGCGCCGCGAAAACCGCCGACGAACTGCGCCGCAACCTCGGCCGGCAACGCCTTGGGCAGCAGGCCGATCAGTGAATCGCCGTTGCCGGGGATGAAGGCATCGAGATAGACGAGCGCCCGGATGCGTTCGGGCACGCGGTCGGCGACACCGGTGATGACCATGCCGCCGTAGGAGTGGCCGCACAGGACGACGTCGTTCAACTCCTCGGCCTCGAAGCAGCCGACCACGTCGCGGATATGCGTCTCGAGCGTGATCGCCTCGCAATTCTGGTGCGCGCGCTCGCCGACGCCGCTATGGGTAGGCGTGAACACGGTGTGGCCGGCGGCACGCAGCGCGCGCGCGGTGTCGCGCCAGCACCAGCCGCCGTGCCAGGCGCCGTGGATGAGGACGAAGTTGGCCATGATTGCTGTCTCCTTCGGGTGGCTGAGGTTCTCGGGACGCAAGGTCGCGAACCGCGCCCTGCCGTTTAAGCTTAGCGCGATCGTGCGGCGTGCGAAAGTGCGCCCGGCTACCATCGCCCCCCAGGATGTACGCCAAGCACTTCGGCCTCCGGCGCGAGCCGTTCTCGATCGCACCCGATCCGCGCTACCTCTTCCTGAGCGAGCGCCACCGGGAGGCGCTCGCGCACCTGCTGTACGGCCTGCGCGGCGGCGGCGGCTTCGTGCTGCTGACGGGCGAGATCGGCGCCGGCAAGACGACGGTCTGCCGCGCCTTCCTCGACCAGGTGCCGCGGCGCTGCAACGTGGCCTACATCTTCAACCCGACCCAGAGCGCCGAGGAGTTGCTGGGCTCGATCTGCGACGAGTTCCGGATCCCGCGCGAGCGCATCGCCGGCGCGGCGGCGCCGACGGCCAAGCAGCATGTCGATGCCTTGAACGAGTTCCTGCTGCGCACGCACGCGGTGGGCCAGAACAACGTGCTCGTGATCGACGAGGCGCAGTTGCTGTCGGCGACCGTGCTCGAGCAGTTGCGCCTGCTGACCAACCTCGAGACGGCCGAGCGCAAGCTGCTGCAGATCGTCCTCATCGGCCAGCCCGAGCTGCGCGAGATGCTCGCCCGGCCCGAGCTCGAGCAGTTCGCGCAGCGCGTGATCGCGCGCTACCACCTCGACCCGCTGTCGGCCGACGAGAGCGCGCAGTACATCCGCCATCGCCTCACCGTCGCCGGGCTGACCGCCGCCCTGCCCTTCGACGCCCAGGCGCTGGTGCGCGTGCACGAGCTCGCGCGCGGCGTGCCGCGGCGCATCAACCTGCTCTGCGACCGCGCGCTGCTCGGCGCCTATGCGCTCGGGAGCAAGAGCGTCGACGCGACGATCGTCGAGCGCGCCGCGGCCGAGACGCTGGGGATTCCGGCCGCGGTTTCGACGCCGCCGGCGCAACGCCCACAGGCCGGCGGCGCGCGGTGGCGCGTCGTCATAGCTGCGCTGGTGCTCGGCATCGTCCTCGGCGCCGCGCTGGTCTGGGCCGCAATGACCCTGGCGCCACGCTGACCCGACCATGTCCTACATCCTCGAGGCCTTGCGCAAGGCCGACGCCGAACGCGAGCTGGGCGCCACGCCCGACCTGCTGGGGCAGGCCGCCGCGCCTGCCGAAACGCCCGCCGGCCCGGCGCCGCAGCCGGCACCGGCCTGGCGCTGGCTCGTTGCGGGCGCGGCGATCCCGATCGTGGCGCTGCTCGTGTGGCGGCTCGCGTCGGCGCCCGAGCCCGCGCCCGCGCCTGCGCCGTCGGCGACCGTGGCGGTGGCGGCCAGCGCACCGGCATCGATGCCTGACGGTCCCGCTGCGGCGCCCGAGGCGGTGCTTGCTGCGCCGGTGCCTGCCTCCGCCGCTGCCGCTGCATCGGAGCCGGCGCAGGATCTCGAGGCAGCGGCGGCGCCGCCGCAAGCCGCTCGTGCAGCCTCGGCGCCGCCAGCGGCCCGGCCCGATCGCAAGAAGCCGCGCCCTGCGCCGGCGCAGCGCACCGAGGTCAAGCCGGCCCCGGTGGCCCCGGTGCGCACGCTTGCCGAGCTGCCCGAGGAGCTGCGGCGCCAGGTGCCGGCGATGACGCTCGGCGGCTCGGTCTACGCAGCCCTGCCCGAGAACCGCATGCTCGTCGTCAACGGCCAGGTCGTGCGCGAGGGCACGACGCTCGCACCCGGCTTGCGCCTCGAGAGCATCGGCCGCCAGTCGGCGATCTTCTCGATCCGCGGCCAGCGCTTCGAGATGAAGCTGTAGCGGGTGTCGGATTCAGTAGCGACCCGCTACGCCCGCAACGCGCAGGTACAGCCGCGCGCACCAGGCGATGAAGCCGCGCCGCAGCAGGCGCCGCGGGCCGCTGCCGACGCTCTCGGCCGTGACCGGCGCCGCGACCGCGATCGCGGCATCGATCTCGCGCCGCAGCTCGGCGGCGAAGCTGCGGTCGCGCACGACGACGTTGGCCTCGAGGTTGAGCAGCAGCGACAGCGGGTCGATGTTGGAGCTGCCCACCGTGGCCCAGTCGTCGTCGACGACCGCGACCTTGGCGTGCAGGAAGGCGGCGGTGTACTCGTGGATCTCGACGCCGAAGGCGAGCATCTCGTCGCACAGCGCGTAGGCCGCCAGCTCTGCCATGCGGTAGTCCCAGCGCCCCTGCAGCAGCAGGCGTACGCGCACGCCGCGCCGCGTCGCGTCGCGCAGCGCGTGGCGGATCGAGCTGTCGGGGTAGAAGTAGGCCGAGACGATGTCCACCTGCCGGCGCGCCTCGCCGATCGCTTGCACGTAGCTGCGCTCGATCGAGCGGCGCTGGCGCAGGTTGTCGCGCACCAGGAAGGCGGCGCGCACCGGCCGCGGGTCGGCCTCTGCGGCCGGCGGCGGCCGCGGCGTCGAGCGCAGCCGGCTGATCAGGCGCCGCGCGCGCGCCAGCGGCTGGGCGCTGCTCGTCAGCGCGACGAGCTCCTCGCGCCAGGCGCGGCCGAGCGAGGCGCGCATCCACATCGCCTGCGCGGTGCGGTGCACGGCCGGCGCGAGCGGGCCGCGCACGCGCACCGCGAAGTCGAGCCGCGGCAGCTCGCTCCAGCCATGGTTGAGGTCATAGCGGTCGTCGATGATGTTGATGCCGCCGACGAAGGCGACCGCCGCGTCGACGACGCACAGCTTGTGGTGCAGGCGGCGCAACTGGCCCGGCTGCAGCCAGCTGTACCAGCGGTGCAGCGGGCGAAACAGCGCAACGTGCACGCCGGCCTCGAACAGGCGCGCCTGCAGATCGGGCCAGGTGTCGTCGGCGCCGAAACCGTCGACGACGACGCTGACCAGCAGCCCGCGCCGCGCCGCGCCGGCCAGCGCATCGATCACCGTCTGCGCCACGCCGTCGTTGCGAAAGATGTAGCTCGCGAGCCAGACCTCGTGCCGCGCCGCGGCGATCGCCTCGCACATCGCCGGGAACAGCTCGTCGCCCCCGCGCAGCAGCGTGACCGCGTTGCCGCCGGTGAAGTGCGCGGCCTCGCCGGCAGTAGCCAGCGCGTCGCCCGCGCCCGCATCCACCGTGGTCGGACTCACTCTGGCTCCAGCTCGGCCACCAGGGGCAGGTGATCCGACATGCGCGCCCACGCCGAGCCGCGCGGCACGAGCGTGCTGCGGCAGGCGAAGCCGCGCGTGTAGATGCGGTCGAGCGAGAACACCGGCACCCGCGACGGGAAGGTGCGCGGCAGCGCGGCGCCGGGCAACTCGGCGCGCGCCAGGCCCATCTCGCGCATCGGCGCGTCGAGCTTCTCGCCCCAGTCGTTGAAGTCGCCGGCAAGCACGATGCGCTCGCCCGCAGGCACCTCGGCGTCGATGAAGCCGGCGATGCGATCGACCTGGCGCACGCGGCCCGAGTGCATCAGGCCGAGGTGGGCGACGATCGCGTGCACGACCAGGCCGCGCCATGCCACCCGCACATGCAGCAGGCCGCGCTGTTCGAAGCGATGGTCCGACACATCGTGGTGGCCGACGTCGCCCAGCGGCCAGCGCGACAGCAGCGCGTTGCCGTGCTCGCCGCCGCGCGTGACGGCGTTCGTGCGGTAGGCGACTTCGTAGCCCTCGGGGGCGAGGAAATCGGCCTGCGGCGAATCCGGCCAGCCGAACGAGGTGCGCTGGAAGCGCCGCGCCTCGCGGTGGTGGAAGCGCCGCACCTCCTGCAGGAACACGAGGTCGGCATCGAGCGCCTCGATGCCGAGGCCCAGGTTGTGGATCTCCAGGCGCTTGCGCGGGCCGACGCCGCGCACGCCCTTGTGGATGTTGTAGGTCGCGACGCGCAGCGTCTGGCTCGCGAACTGGCTCGACCTCGAGGCATTCATGGCTGCACGAACCTCGGCAACTGCAGGATCGCCTCGGCATTGGACGGCGAGAAGCAGGCGTCGGCCGCATCGCGCCAGCGCAGCCACCGCCAGCGCAGGTGCTCGCGCGGCGCCAGTCGAACCGGGGTGCCCTCGGGCACGACGAGGCCGAACACGCGCTCGGTGTTGCGCGTCACGCCGGGCGCATAGCGGTGTTGCCACTGCGGGTAGATGTCGTACCGGTTCACCAGCCGCCAGTCGCGCAGCGAAGCGTCCGGCACGGCGGCGCTGCCGATCTCGATCCCGGTTTCCTCGGCCACCTCGCGCTTCGCGGTCGCCGCATAGCTCTCGCGCAGGCGGTCCTTGGAGCCGGTCACGCTCTGCCAGTAACCCGGATGGTCGGCGCGCTCGATCAGCAGCACGTCGAGCGCCGGCGTGTACACCACCACCAGCACCGACTGCGGGATCTTGTGGCGGCGGCGTGCGGGCTGGGCAAGCATCGCAGCGCAGGCGCTAACCCAAGCTCAGGCGACGGGCTGCGGGTTCCTCAGCCGGATGTGCAGCTCGCGCAACTGCTTGTCGTCGACGTGGCTCGGCGCGTGCGTCAGCAGGCACTGCGCGCGCTGCGTCTTCGGGAACGCGATCACGTCGCGCAGGCTCTCGGCGCCCGTCATCAGCATCACGAAGCGATCCAGGCCGATCGCGATCCCGCCGTGCGGCGGCGCGCCGTATTGCAGCGCGTCGAGCAGGAAGCCGAACTTGGCCTGCGCCTCCTCGGGCCCGATGTTGAGCGCGCGGAAAACCTTGCTCTGCACCTCTTCGCGGTGAATCCGCACCGAGCCGCCGCCGAGCTCGACACCGTTCAACACCACGTCGTAGGCCTTGGCGACGCAGCGCCCGGGGTCGGTCTCGAGCCAGTCCTCGTGGCCGTCCTTCGGGCTCGTGAACGGGTGGTGCACGGCGTTCCAGCGCCCGGCCGCATCGTCGTAGTCGAACATCGGGAAGTCGGTCACCCACAGCGGCTCCCAGTCGCCCTGCAGCAGGCCGTGCGCCTTGCCGAAGTCGCTGTGGCCGATCTTGACGCGCAGCGCGCCGATCGCATCGTTGACGATGCGCGCCTTGTCGGCGCCGAAGAACAGCAGGTCGCCATTGCGCGCCGCGCTGCGCTTCAGGATCTCGGCCAGCGCCTTGTCGTGCAGGTTCTTGACGAGCGGCGACTGCAGGCCCTCGCGCCCCTTGGCGAGGTCGTTGACCTTGATCCACGCCAGCCCCTTGGCGCCGTAGATCTTGACGAATTCGGTGTAGGCGTCGATCTCGCCGCGGCTGATCTCGGCCCCACCCGGCACGCGCAGCGCGACGACGCGCCCGCCCGGCGTCGTGGCCGGCGTCGAAAAGACCTTGAAGTCGACATCGGCGACCGCGTCGGTGAGTTCGGTCAGCTCCAGCTTCACGCGCAGGTCGGGCTTGTCCGAGCCGTACAGGCGCATCGCATCCGCGTACAGCACCACCGGGAACGGCGGCAGCTCGACGCCGATCGCGTGCGCGAAGGTGCTGCGGATCATGCCTTCGAACATCGTGCGGATTTCCTCCTCGGTGAGGAACGAGGTCTCGATGTCGATCTGCGTGAACTCGGGCTGGCGGTCGGCGCGCAGGTCTTCGTCGCGGAAGCACTTGACGATCTGGTAGTAGCGGTCGAAGCCGGCCACCATCAGCAGTTGCTTGAACAACTGCGGCGATTGCGGCAGCGCGAAGAACTCGCCGTCGTGCACGCGGCTCGGCACGAGGTAGTCGCGCGCGCCCTCGGGCGTGCTCTTGGTGAGCATCGGCGTCTCGATGTCGATGAAGCCGTTGGCGTCGAGGAACTTGCGCACCTCCATCGCGACACGGTAGCGCAGCATCAGGTTGCGCTGCATCTGCGGCCGGCGCAGGTCGAGCACCCGATGCGTCAGGCGCGTCGTCTCCGAGAGGCCGTCGTCGTCCATCTGGAACGGTGGCGTCACGCTCGGGTTCAGGACCTCGATCTCATGGCACAGCACCTCGACCTTGCCGCTCGTGAGGTTGGCGTTCTCGGTGCCTTGCGGGCGGGCGCGCACGAGGCCGGTGACCTTGAGGCAGAACTCGTTGCGCACGTCTTCGGCCGCCTTGAACATCGCCTCGCGATCGGGGTCGCAGACCACCTGCACCAGGCCTTCGCGGTCGCGCAGGTCGATGAAGATCACGCCGCCGTGGTCGCGGCGGCGGTGCGCCCAGCCCATCAGCGTGATGCTCTGGCCGAGCAGCGCTTCGCTGACCAGGCCGCAGTAAGTCGTTCTCATGCTCTTGTCGCTTTGCTTCGGGTTCGGTGTTCGGGACTTGCCGCGCGCATGCCGCGCCGGCGTCGAGACGATAGGGGTGCGCCCGGGCTCAGGCGCCCGGATTTCGTGCCGCGGCGGAAGGCAAGGGGCCCTCGGGGCCGACCACGCCCATCGAGATCACGTACTTCAGCGCCGCATCGACGCTCATGCGCAGATGCACGACCTCTGAGCGCGGCACCATCAGGAAGAAGCCCGAGGTGGGGTTGGGCGTCGTCGGCACGTAGATGCTCAGGTGCTCGGTGCCGATGTGCTGCGCCACCTCGCCGCTCGGGCGCCCGGTCACGAAGGCAATCGTCCACGCCCCCTGGCGCGGGTACTGGACCAGCACCGCCTCGCGAAACGCCTGGCCGCTGCTCGAGAACAATGTGTCGGAGACCTGCTTGACCGAGTTGTAGATCGACTTGACGATCGGGATCTTGTTCAGCAGGCGGTTGCCCTGGCGCAGCCACCACTGGCCGAACATGTTGGCCGCGAAGGCGCCGGTGAGCAGCAACGCGCCGAGCAGCACGATCACGCCCAGCCCCGGGATCTGGCGCAGCAGCTCGATCGGCTCGCGGGCCGCCGCCGGCAGAACCGCCTGGGTAGCGCTCAGCACCGCGCCGAACACATCGTCGAGCGTGCCCAGCACCGCCTGCAGCACCCAGATGGTGACCGTGAGCGGCAGCCATACCAGCAGGCCGGTGATGAGGTACTTCTTCACGTCAGAGCCTTGCCGCGCGCATCGCCGTTCAAGGCGTGGTCGGCGTCGGGCCGGCTGGCGCGGAAGCGGGTGCGGGTGCAGCAGCGGCGGCTGCAGGCTTCGCCGTGCCGTCGGCAGCCGGCGCCGGTGCGGCGGCGGGCTTGGCGCCCTTGTCCGCCGGCTTGGCGTCCTTGCCGTCTTCGGGCGCTGCGGGCGCGGCTGCGGCCGCACCGCCGCCCTTGAAATCGGTCACGTACCAGCCCGAACCCTTGAGCTGGAAGCCGGCGGCAGTGACCTGCTTGCTGAAGGCCTCGGCGCCACAGGCGGGGCAGGTCGTCAACAACGGATCGGAGAGCTTTTGCAGCACATCCTTGGCGTGCCCGCACGCGGCGCAACGGTAAGCATAGATAGGCATCGCCAAGCTCTTGATTTGAATGGGAAAACTTCGAATTATAGGCGCCGGGGCCGACCCCGGGTGCGGCCTGCGTACCGCGCCCGCTGGAATAATCGGGCATCGGTTGCGCCGCGGCCACCTGGCCGGGCCGGACTATCGTGTACGCCCTTGGAGGAGAGCGCCTTGATTCCCGACTTCTCGAGACGATTCCTGCACTCGGCCTGCGCCGGCCTGCTGCTCGGCCTGATCGGTGCCGGCCCGGCCTTCGCGGCGCCGCCGGCCGGCCCCGAACCCAAGGTGCTGAGCATCTACAACTGGTCCGACTACATCGCCGAAGACACGATCAAGAACTTCGAGCGCGAGACCGGCATCAAGGTCAACTACGACAACTACGACAACAACGAGATCCTGCACGCCAAGCTGGTGGCGGGCAAGACAGGCTACGACATCGTCGTTCCCGGCGCCCACTTCGCCAAGTTGCAGATCGAAGGCGGGCTGCTGCGCAAGCTCGACCGCGCGCAGCTGACGAACTGGGGCAACCTCGACCCGGCGATCCTCGAGCAGATGGCCAAGGTCGACCCCGGCAACCAGTACCTCGTCGACTGGTTGTGGGGCTACGTGACGGTCGGCATCAACGTCGCGAAAGTGAAGGGTGCACTCGGCGACCTGCCGATGCCGGACAACCCCTGGTCGCTGCTGTTCGACCCGAAGTACGCCGCGAGGCTCAAGAGCTGCGGCGTGAGCTTCCTCGACTCGGCGTCCGAGGTGCTGCCGGTGGCGATGCTCTATGCCGGCAAGCCGGGGTTCAGCCGCAATGCGGCCGACTACAAGGCGGCGGCCGAGATGCTGAAGAAGGTGCGCCCCTACGTGACGCGCTTCTCGTCGTCGGGCTACATCGAGGAACTCGCCAGCGGCGCGCTGTGCGCGGTGATGGGCTATTCGGGCGACATCAACATCGCCCGCGCGCGCGCGCTGCAGGCCAAGAACGGCCATGTCATCGAAGCCCTCGTCCCCTCGACCGGCTCGACACTGTTCTTCGACTCGATGGCCATCCCGGCCGACGCGCCGCACCCGAACAACGCCCACCTGTTCATCAACTACATCCTGCGCCCCGAGGTGCACGCGTCGCTGACGAACAAGGTCTTCTACGCCAACCCGAACAAGGCCTCGCTCAAGTTCGTGAGCAAGGACGTGGCGGCCAACAAGTCGATCTTCCTCGGCGCGCAGGAACTGGCCAAGATGACCGCGCCCGACAGCCTGCCACAGGACATACGGCGCGTTCAGACGCGCGTCTTCACCAACTTCAAGGCGTCGAAATAGCGCGCCGCCGGCTGTCCTGCCGCGCTCAGCGCGGGAGCAGCCAGGCCTGCATCGCCAGCGCGCCGACGACGAGGCCGATCGCGCCGTAGGCCATGGCCCGCAGCAGCCGGTTGGTGCGCCGCTGCTCGGCGAGCAGTTCCTCGAGCAGGCGCGGCTCGATGCGCGGCGGCCCTTGCAGCGTCTGGTGCAGCAGGCGCGGCAATTCGGGGATGAGTTGCACGTAGCGCGGTGCCTCGTTCTTGAGCCGCTCGACGAAACCCGTCCAGCCGACCTGGTCGTTCATCCAGCGCTCGAGAAAGGGCTTGGCGGTGTTCCAGAGGTCGAGCTCGGGGTCGAGCTGGCGCCCGAGCCCTTCGACGTTGAGCAGCGTCTTCTGCAGCAGCACGAGCTGCGGCTGGATCTGGACGTTGAAGCGGCGCGAGGTCTGGAACAGGCGCAGCAGCACGTTGCCGAGCGAGATGTCCTTCAGCGGCCGGTCGAAGTGCGGCTCGCACACGGCGCGGATCGCGCCCTCGAGATCCTCGACGCGCGTTGCCGGCGGCACCCAGCCCGACTCGACATGCAGTTCGGCGACGCGCTTGTAGTCGCGGCGGAAGAAGGCGATGAAGTTCTGCGCCAGGTACTCCTTGTCGACCTCGGTCAGCGTGCCGACGATGCCGAAGTCGAGCGCGATGTAGCGCCCGAAGGTCGCTTGCGCGAGGCTGACCTGGATGTTGCCCGGGTGCATGTCGGCGTGGAAGAAGCCGTCGCGAAAGACCTGGGTGAAGAAGATCGTCACGCCGTCGCGCGCGAGCTTGGGGATGTCCACACCCGCGTCGCGCAGGCGCTGCGTCTGGCTGATCGGCACGCCGTGCATGCGCTCCATCACGATCACGCTGCTGGTGCACAGCTCCCACACCATCTCGGGCACCATGATCAACCCGAGGTCCTGCATGTTGCGCCGCAGTTGGGCCGCGTTGGCGGCCTCGCGCACCAAGTCGAGCTCGTCGTGGAGGTAGTTGTCGAACTCGGCCACCACCTCGCGCGGCCTCAGGCGCTTGCCGTCGGCGCTCAGGCGCTCGACCCAGCGCGCAAGCGTGCGCAGCAGCGCCAGGTCGTCCTCGATCGCGTCGAGCATGCCCGGGCGCAGCACCTTGACCGCGACCTCGCGACCACTGGCAAGGTTTGCAAAGTGCACTTGCGCAATCGAGGCGCTGGCCACCGGCTCGGCCTCGAACTGCGAAAACAGCGCCTCGATCGGCTTGCCGAAGGCCTGTTCAACGAGCTTGCGCGCCTGCGCGGCAGGAAACGGCGGCACGCGATCCTGCAAGCGGGCAAGTTCGTCGGCGATGTCGGCCGGCAGCAGGTCGCGCCGCGTCGACAGCACCTGGCCGAACTTGACGAAGATCGGCCCCAGGCGCTCGAGCGCCATGCGCAGGCGCTGGCCGCGCGGCGCATCGAGACGCCGCCCGAACGTCATCACGCGCACCAGCGCGCGCACCCAGCGCTGGCGGAAACCCGACAGCGCGAGCTCGTCCAGCCCGAAGCGCAGGACCGTGAAGACGATGAAGACGAGGCGCGAGAAGTGCCTCATCGGCTTGCGCGCGCCGGCGCGCCGCCGCCGTTGCGCGAAGCGGCCGCCGACAGGCCTCCGAGCGCGCCGCGCAGCCCGCCGGCGATCAGGCGCGCGATGCGCGCCAGCTCATGCGCCGGCGCCTGGCCGACGAGGCGCGCCAGGTCGTCCTGCACGTCCCAGCGCAGGTTCTGCATCAGCCACGACAGGTCGGCAGCGAACTGCGCGTCGCCCTGCACGTCGACGCGCGGCCACTCGCCCGCGGCGCTCCACTGCGCCAGCGCCAGCGCCGGATTGGAGGCATCGATGGCCAGGCGCAGGTCGGGCTCGACCGGTGCCGGTGCGCCGGCGCAGGCCTCGAGCAGCCCGGCCGGCGTGACGCGGTAGCTCACCTGCGGCAAGGGCGGCAGCAGCGCCGGCCAACCGTCGAACTGCAGGCGAAACACCCGGCCCGCGTGGCCGCGCAGGCGGTCGGTCGCCACCGCCTCGGCGCCGAGCACGTGGTTGAGCAGCAGCGTCAGGCGTTCGACCAGCGCGGCCTGCAATACCGAGGCGAGGGTGTGAAACATGCACGGATTGTAGGCACCGGCTGCGGCCCTTCCCCCGCGGGCGAGGGCCGGTTGCGGGCACGCTATAGGGGAGAATCGCGCGGTTGCCAACGGCCGCGCGCATGCCTGCAGCAGGCGCCGACGTGGACCGCCCCGTTCGTCCCCCTACATGTTCGAAAACCGCACCTACACGCAAACGTTCTACAGCGCGCCGCAATCGGTCACCTCGCTCGTGGCCGCTTTCCTCGAGCCGACAATCATCGTGCTCGTGTTCGTGCTCACCACGCTGGCGTGCGGCGAAGAGATCGACCGCCCGGCGCTGACGCTGTGCCTGCTCGTGTTTGCGCTCACCTTCCCGGGGCGCAACCGTTTTCGCGACAACCTGACCGCGGCTGCGGTCGACCTCCTCACATCGTGGGTCATGCTGCTTGCGATCCTCGCCCTGTGCGGCTACGCGACGCGAAGCCTCAAGTACTTCGAGGACGACGTCTTGCTGGTCTGGGCCCTCGCGACGCCGGTGTTGCAGATGGTGGCGGTGGCGGTCGGGGCACGCGTCGTGCGCTGGCAGTTGGCGCAGCCCCATGCGCGGCGCTCGGCAATCGTCGTCGGCGGCGGCGCGCTTGGTGTCAAGGTCTCGAAGGCCGTCGGCGACGGCCGCGAGACTGGCGTCGACTTCCTGGGCTACTTCGACGACCGCAACGACGGCCGGCTGCACGAAGAGGCAGCGCTGCGCCGCCTGGGCGGCCTGCGCGACGTGGCCGAATACGTGACCTCGAACGGCGTGCGCGAGGTGTTCATCACGCTGCCGCTCGGATCGCAGCCGCGCATCGTCGAGCTGCTCGAACAGTTGCAGGGCACGACGGCTTCGGTCTTCTTCGTGCCCGACGTGTTCGGCATCAGCATCATCCAGGGCCGGCTGCAGGACATGAACGGCGTGCCCATCGTCGGCATCTGCGAGACGCCGTTCACCGGCACCAACGAGCTCGTCAAGCGCATCAGCGACGTGATCCTGGCGAGCATCATCCTGGTGCTGATCTCGCCGCTGCTGCTCGCGATCGCGATCGGCGTCAAGCTCAGCTCGCCCGGGCCGGTGATCTTCAAGCAGCGCCGCAACGGCCTCGACGGCGAGGAGATCATCGTCTGGAAGTTCCGCTCGATGACGGCGCAGGACAACGGCCCGGTCGTGCAGCAGGCGACGCGCGATGACCCGCGCATCACGCGCTTCGGCGCCTTCATCCGCCGCACCTCGCTCGACGAGCTGCCGCAGTTCTTCAACGTGCTGCAGGGCAGGATGAGCATCGTCGGCCCCAGGCCGCACGCGGTGGCGCACAACGAGGCCTATCGAAGCATGATCAAGGCCTACATGGTCAGGCACAAGGTCAAGCCCGGCATCACCGGCTGGGCGCAGGTCAACGGCCACCGCGGCGAGACCGACACGCTCGACAAGATGAAGGCGCGCGTCGAATACGACCTCGAGTACCTGCGCAACTGGTCGCTCGGGCTGGACCTGCAGATCATTGTGCGTACCATCCGGCTCGTGTTCTTCGACCGCAAGGCCTATTGACGGCGCGAGAGAACACGCGAGACCCCCCGAGACCACCCGACCCGGAGACCCCTGGCATGCCACTGCACCCCGCCCGCCCCCTGGCCGCGCTGATCGGCCTCGCGCTCTCGGCCGGCGCCTGCGCCCAGTCGAGCCCGTACTACATCGGCGCCAACCAGGCGTTCGGGTACCGGTCCAACCTGTACTCGTCGGAGACCGATCCCTTGTCGAGCGCGATGTCGATCACGAGCCTCGTGTTCGGCGTCGACCAGCCGATCGGCCGCCAGCGCTTCTACGCCAGCGGCAACGTCGGCTACAACTACTTCTTCGAACCCGACGCCCGGGTGCTGAACAACACGAGCTACAGCCTCAACATGGGGCTCGACTGGGCGACCGTGGAGCGCCTGTCGGGAACGGCGCGCGTGACTGCCAACCAGAGTCTCGTGTACTACGCGATTGCGGGCGCTGCGCCCAACGTCAACGAGCGCAACATCCAGAACACCGGCGAGGCCGAGTTGAGCGGGCGCTACGGCATCACGCCGCGGGTCGGCCTCGAGGCCGGCTACATCTATCGCAGGGTCAGCTTCTCCGACCCGGGCTATGCCTACCAGGAGTACGACTCCAACATCGGCCGCCTCGGCGTCAGCTACGGCAACGACGGTCAGCTCACGGTCGGGCTGGGGCTGCGCTACAACTGGACCGACTATCCGAACTACCCGCAGCCGTTCCCGAGCACCACCCTGGGCGACGATTCGCTCGGCAAGAACATCGACTTCACGGCCCGGTGGGTGGCTAGCGGCCAGAGCACGGTCGACCTCAGGCTGAGCATGAGCGACATCGCCTACACCTACAACACGCTCAACGACTTCAATGGCTTCAACGGCGGACTGGGCTGGACCTGGCAGCCCACCGGCAAGATCCGCACCCGGCTCGACCTCAACGGCGCGCCGAGCTACACGGCCAACTTCTATGGCTTCAGCGGCGGCGCGATCCGGGTCAACAACAGCAGGTTCGCGCGCACGATCCGCTACTCGGCCGACCTACCTGGCGACCGGCAAGACAACGTTCAACGGCATCATCCGCCTGAGCAAGGACTCGCTGTCGCAGACCGACCAGGCCACCGGCAACACGCAGTACGGCAGCGACCTGTACTCGACCGTCGGGCTGGGTGTGACGTATGCGCCCACGCGCAACAGCCAGCTCGCTTGCAACGTGGACTACCAGCGCCGAACGGCGAGCGACAACGCAATTTTGTACGGCATGTCGTATCCGTACAGCGGCACCAACTTCCAGTGCTCGGGGCAACTGGTGCTGCAATGACCGGGCGAGGAAGCGCCACCATCCTGCTCACCGGCGCCACCGGCTACATCGCGTCGCACACCTGGCTCGCGCTGCTGGCTGCGGGCTACGCGGTGGTCGGCATCGACGACTTCTCGAACAGCTCGCCCGAAGTGCTGAACCGCCTGCGCAGGCTCTCGGGCAGCGAGCCGGCGTTCGAGCGCGGCAACGTGTGCGACGCCGCCGCGCTCGAGCGCGTTTTTGCGCGCCAGCGCATCGACGCGGTGGTCCACTTCGCCGCGTTCAAGGCGGTCGGCGAGAGCACCAGCCGGCCACTCGACTACTACGCCAACAACCTGGGCGGGCTGATCGCGGTCTGCCAGGCGATGCAGCGCCACGCCTGCCAAACCTTCGTCTTCAGTTCGAGCGCCACTGTTTACGGCAGCCCCGATCGGCTGCCGATCACCGAAGACGCGCCGCTCGCAGCAACCAACCCCTACGGCGCGACCAAGCTGATGAGCGAGCAGATCCTGCGCGACCTGAACGCAGCCGACGCGTCGTGGGCGATCGCCAGCCTGCGCTACTTCAACCCGGTGGGCGCGCACGAGAGCGGCCTGATCGGCGAAGACCCGCGCGGCACGCCCAACAACCTGATGCCCTATGTGGCGCAGGTCGCGGTCGGCCGGCGGGCGCAGTTGCAGGTGTTCGGCAACGACTACCCCACCCCCGACGGCACCGGCGTGCGCGACTACATCCACGTGACCGACCTCGCCGAAGGGCACGTCGCCGCCCTCGCCCACCTGCTCGCGACGCGCGAGAGCCTGACCGTCAACCTCGGCACCGGCCAGGGCTACAGCGTGCTCGACGTCGTGCGCGCCTACGAGCGCGCGAGCGGCCGGCCCGTGCCCTACGCCTTCGCGCCACGCCGGCCGGGCGACATCGCCGCCTGCTACGCCGACCCCACCCTCGCCCGCAAACGCCTGCACTGGCAAGCCCGCCTCGACCTCGCGCGCATGTGCGAAGACAGCTGGCGCTGGCAGACCCACAACCCCAGCGGCTACGAAAAGTGATGGGGTCAGGTCTTTACTTTTAACCCCCTCCGTTCGATTCGGAGGACAAGGACTTCAAATTCAAGACCTGACCCCATGAAAGTACAACCCGTCATCATGGCCGGCGGCTCCGGCACGCGGCTATGGCCGCTGTCGCGCGCGGGCTACCCGAAGCAATTCTTGGTGCTGTCGGGCAGCACGAGCCTGCTGCAGCAGGCGGCGCAGCGCATGCAAGGCCTCGCGGGCGAGGGTCTTGAGGTCGCCGCGCCGCTGGTGGTGGGCAACGAGGAGCATCGCTTCCTGATTCTCGACCAGCTGCGCGAGATCGGCGTCGAGCCCGGCGCGGTGGTGTTGGAGCCTGTGGGCCGCAACACCGCACCTGCGCTCACCTTCGCGGCGCTGCAGGCGGTTGCCGACGGCAGCGACCCGGTGCTGGTGATGACGCCCGCCGACCAGACGGTGACCGACGTACCGGCCTTCACCGCCGCGCTGCGCCGCGCCGTGCAACTCGCCGCCGGCGAAGGCCGGATCGTGATCCTGGGCATCGCGCCCGACCGGCCTGAAACCGGGTTCGGCTACATCCACGCCACCGGGAGCGACGAGGCGCCGCCGGTAGCACGCTTCGTCGAGAAGCCCGACGCCCAGACCGCGCAGCGCTATCTGGACGCCGGCGGCTACTTCTGGAACGGCGGCATGTTCGTGCTGCGCGCGTCGACCTGGCTCGCCGCGCTGGCGCGCTTCAGGCCCGACATCGCCGCCGCGACACGCGCCGCCTTCGACGCACGCTCGACCGACGCTGCCTTCGTGCGCCCGGGCAAGGCCGAGTTTGCCGCGATCCCGGCCGAGTCGATCGACTACGCGGTGATGGAGAAGTGCCCCGGCACGCAGGCCGATACCGGCATCGACCTGCGCATGCTGCCGCTCGCCGCCGGCTGGAACGACCTGGGCGCGTGGGACGCCGTCTGGCAGGTGTCGGACAAGGACGCGCAGGGCAACGCGGGCAGCGGCGACGTGCTGTTCTCGGACAGCCGCGACTCGCTGGTGCATGCGACGAGCCGGCTCGTCAGCGTGGTGGGCCTGCGTGATGTCGTCGTCGTCGAGACCGCCGACGCGGTGCTGGTGAGCGACCGCGCCACGAGCCAGGACGTGAAGAAGATCGTCGGCGCGCTCGGCAGCGCGCAGCGCGGCGAGCACGAGCTGCACCGAAAGGTTCACCGGCCCTGGGGCTGGTACGACAGCATCGACCACGGCGCGCGCTTCCAGGTCAAGCGCATCCTGGTCAAGCCCGGCGCGAGCCTGAGCCTGCAGAAGCACCACCACCGCGCCGAACACTGGATCGTCGTCAGCGGCACCGCCGAAATCACCAACGGCGATCAGGTGACCCTGCTCACCGAGAACCAGAGCACCTACATCCCGCTCGGCCAGATCCATCGCCTGGCCAACCCCGGCAAGGTGCCGCTCGAGATCATCGAGGTGCAGTCGGGCAGCTACCTGGGCGAGGACGACATCGTGCGCTACGAGGACACCTATGGAAGAAATTAGATGGGGTCAGGTCTTGAATTTGAACCCCCACAAACCTGCGACTCCTGTGCAGCGCACCTTCAAATTAAAGACCTGACCCCAAAGTGGGTGTTGGCTGCGCTGGTGCTCGCCGCCGCGTTGGCGCCGGCGCGCGCCCAGCAGGCGCCGGCGCGGCTCGACCCGGTGGTCGTCAGTGGCAACGGCGCCGAGCGCCGCGCCATGGAGACGCCGTTCTCGGTGGGCGTCGTCGATGCGCAGGAATTGCGCGAAGGCGGCCTCATGGTCAACTTGTCCGAGACGCTGAACCGCGTGCCTGGGCTGGTGGTGAACCTGCGCAACAACTATGCGCAGGACTTGCAGATCAGCTCGCGCGGCTTCGGTGCGCGCTCGACCTTCGGCATCCGCGGCCTGCGCCTGTACACCGACGGCATCCCGGCTACCATGCCCGACGGCCAGGGCCAGGTGTCGAACTTCGACATCGCCGGCGCGCAACGCATCGAGGTGCTGCGCGGCCCGTTCTCGGCGCTCTACGGCAGCAGTTCGGGCGGTGTGATCTCGCTGGTGAGCGCAGCGCCGGTAGCAAGCACTTATGCGATCGACGGCGACGTCGGCAGCAACGGCACCTGGCAGGCGCGCCTGGGCATCGAGTCGCCGCTCGCGGGCGGCTGGAACATTCGCGCCCAGCTGAGCCGGTTCGAGACCGACGGCGTGCGCCCGCACAGCGAGGCGCAACGCACCCTCGGCAACATCCGCCTCGGCTGGCTGGGCAGCAACGACACGCTGACCGTACTGCTGAACAGCGTCGACCAGCCGGCGCAAGACCCGCTCGGCCTGACGCGCCAGCAGTTCGATGAAGATCCGTACCAGACAGCCCCCCAGGCGACGCTGTTCGACACGCGCAAGACGAGCGCGCAAACGCAACTCGGCGGCACCTGGCGGCACCGCTTCGAAGAGGCTGGCGCGCTGCGCGCGAGCGCCGTCACGCTCTACTACGGGCAGCGCGACGTGACGCAGTGGCAGTCGATTCCCGTGGCTGCCCAGGGCAACCCGCGCCATCCGGGCGGCGTGATCGACTTCGGGCGCAGCTACTCCGGCGTCGACGCGCGGCTCAGCTGGCGCTGGGAGCGTGCGGCGCTGACAGCCGGCGTCGTCACCGAGCGCCAGGGCGAGGATCGGCGCGGTTACGAAAATTTCAGCGGCAGCGCCGGCGACCCGACGCTCGGCGTGACCGGCAAGCTGCGCCGGCAGGAAACCAACAGCATGCGCACGAGCGATCTCTACGCGCAGGGCGAGGTCGAGTTCGGCCCGTCGCTCACGGCCAGTCTCGGCCTTCGCAGCGGGCGCCTGAACATCACGACCCAGGACGAGTACCTCGCGAATGGCGACGACTCGGGGTCGCTCTCGTACCACTACACCACCCCGGTCGTGGCGCTGCAGTGGATGCCGGCGCCGGACCTCAACCTCTACGTCAGCGCCGGCAAGGGCTTCGAGTCGCCGACGCTGGGCGAGCTGGCCTACCGCCCCGACGGCGAGCCGGGCCTGAACACATCGCTGCAGCCGCAGACGAGCAAGCAGTTCGAGATCGGCGCCAAGTGGCGCGATGCCGCCCTCGGCCTGGCGCTGGACGCAGCGGTCTTTCGCGCCAACACGAGTGACGAGATCGGCGTACTCACCAGCGCCGGCGGGCGCTCCACCTTCCAGAACGTCGGCCGCACGCGGCGCAGCGGCGCCGAGCTCGGCCTGCGCTGGCAGATCGCCCCCGCCTGGCGGGCGCAGATGGCACTGACCTACCTGGACGCCACCTACCGCGACGGCTTCGAGACCTGCACCGCCGTGCCCTGCTCCACGCCCGCCGACCGCTCCACGGTGCCGGCCGGCAACCGCATCGCCGGCACGATGGCGCAGAGCGCCTTCGCGGCCCTGGCCTGGCAGGCGTTTGACAGCACCGAACTCGCCGCCGAAGTGCGCCTGCAGGGCGACATGCCGGTCAACGACCGCAACAGCGACTTTTCGTCCACCGCCTGGGTTGGCGCGCTGCGTGCGAGCCGCACCTTCGCCATCGGCCCGGGAACGCTGTCGCTGCTGGCGAGGCTCGACAACATCAGCGGCCTGCGCTACGCAGGTTCAGTGATCGTGAACGACGTCAACGGGCGCTACTTCGAAACCGCGTCGGGCCGCACATGGCTGTTGGCAGCGCACTGGCGGGCGCCGTTCTAACGCCGAACCGTGCGTCAACGTCAAGTGGGTCAGGATCACTTCGGCGTTGAAGCCGAATCTGCCGATCGACGACTGATGATCACCAACCGCGGTGTATCGGTCTTCAGCACGATGGCACCGTTCGGAAGGACATCGAGATCCCGAATGCGTTCGCCGATGTGGGTGGGCTCCGTAAAGAAGACCCGCGTCTATCCGCGCTACTTCCGGCCGACCGAGGTCGAGCCGCTGCTCGGTGACCCGAGCAAGGCAAAGGCCAAGCTGGGCTGGACGCCCGCGACGGGCTTCGAGGAACTGGTGCGGGAGATGGTCGATTGCGACTACAGCACTGCCAAGCGCGACAGCATGGTCAAGCTGGCGGGATTCCGGGCCGACGACAACCACGAATGACTGCGTCCGCCGGTTGGCCAGGTGCGGTGAAGATGGCGCTCTGCTCTCACGCCACGCCACGCCCCAATGGGAAAGTCATCCACGGGAAAGTCGCTTCTCGCCGTTACACTCTGCGCCATGCGCCTGACCACCTACGAGCGCGACACCATCCTCAGAGTGGTAAGCAGCCTCACGCAAGCACGTGGCCGGGTCTGGCTCTTCGGCTCGCGCACCGATGACAGCGCACGCGGCGGCGACCTGGACCTGATGGTGGAATCCGACCTTCCAGTAGAGCAGCCAGCCCGGCTGATGGCGGCCATCGGTGCCCGGCTCGAAATGGAACTGGGCGAACGCCGCATCGACCTGCTCTTGCAGGCGCCAAACTTGAAGCAGTTGCCTGTGCATCGCGCCGCCAGGTCCACTGGAATTCTGCTGTCGTGATCGCGCAACCGGGTTTCGGCGCTGAACGCGAGCGTGTACTCTTTCTCGCGCGCGTCGTCGAGCGCGAAGCGGCCTACCTCAACGAGACCGACCGGCGCCTGTTCGCGCTGCCGATGACACCGGAGCGCGCATCGAGCCTGGCTGCCGACGCGCTGCTGGCCGAGCGGGTCGACGCATTCGTGGCCCGCTTTGCCAGGCTGCAAGACACGCTTGCCGACAAGTTGCTGCCAGCCCTGCTGCGCTGGCTCGGCGAGCTGCCAGGGCCGTTCATCGACAACCTCAATGCCGCCGAACGGCGGGGCTGGATCGGCAACGGAACTGCATGGTTGGAGCTGCGCCGCATGCGCAATCAGATGATCCACGAATACGTCGAAGATCTTGCCGTGCTGGCTGACGCATTGAACGCCGCGCACGAAGGCGTGCCCTTGCTCGCGACTGCGGCCTCGGCGATGCGAGCCGAAATCGATCGTCGCAACGCGCAGGGCTGATGGAGTGGCGAACTACCGCGAGGCCTACGGCATGTATGCCTGCAACGGCATCCTCTTCAACCACGAGAGCCCGGTGCGCGGCGAGACCTTCGTCACGCGCAAGATCACGCGCGCCATCGCGCGCATCGCGCTCGGCCTGCAGGATTGCGTCTGCCTCGTCGGTCCTGCAAAACCCGTTTCAGCGCAAACCGACTGACGCGCGGGCGGGCAACGCCGGCGGCTGCGGGCGGGGCGACCGATGTGGGCGCGCGGTGGCCAGCAGTTATGCGCCCAGGATGGCGCTGGCTGGGGCGGCGCTGAGGCGCTGCTCGCGGCGCGACCCGGCCCCACCTGCCTGACCGGCCGAGCGAACGACGGCGGGCGTCCGCCGAGCGCCGGCAACGCACTCCGGCAACATCCCGGCGGCACCGCTTCGAAGCGAAACCGCGTCGGGCCGCACATGGCTGTTGGCAGCGCACTGGCGGGCGCCGTTCTGATCCCCCCCCCGCCCCCGGCCGGCCCCCCGCCCCCCCGCAGCGCGTGGCCCCCCCCGCTCTCTCGCCCCATTTTTTGGCCGGCTAGCTCCGAACTGTGCGTCGACGGCAGGTGGGTCGAGATCACTTCGGCGTTGAAACCGAATCTGCCGATCGACGACTGATGATCACCAACCGCGGTGTATCGGTCTTCAACACGATGGCGCCGTTCGGAAGGACATCGAGATCCCGAATGCGTTCGCCGATATCGATCGGCTCCGCAAAGATGATCCGCCCGTCCAGAAGCCGCATACGGTACAGGGACTGGGCACGCAGCGAAGCCACGAGGAAATCGTCTCGCCAGCGCGGAAACTCACTGCCGTTGGCAGGGTAGCGCACGAGGTTGCTGATGCCGATGCTCGGGATGAAGGTGAATATCGGTTGCTCGTATCCCGTATGGTCGCCAGATATCTCGCCCGGCTTGACGGGCGGGGCTTCGGCCCCTTCGTACGGGGTGCCGTAACTCACCTTCGGCCAGCCGTAGTCTTTGCCTTGCTGAATCAGATTGAACTCGTCGCCCCCTCGCGGCCCGTGCTCTGTTTCAAAGATCTGCCCGCTCTTGACATCCAGAAACAAGCCCTGCGCATTGCGGGTTCCCGAGGCGAAATCAGTCACCGCACCATCGGCGAGCTGAACCTTCAGAATCTTGCCGAGCTGGCCACCAAGCCGCTTGCGGCCTTCGCCCACCGAAACCAGGATCGAGTCGTCCGAGAACTTGATCATGCGTCCGCCTTGCTCCGGATTCAGCGCTGGTTTGACGCAAGGGTGAGTTTCCAGCAGTTGGCGCCTTTGTTCCAGCTTCTTGGCAGCTGTGTCGAACTCGAACTCCAGCAGCAGCATCGAGAAGCAGCCCCGCGACGGCTGATACGTGACCACCGTTGCAAGAAGCCTATGCGGGCCAGTCAACAAGAAGTCCTTTAGGCCGGCGGAGGTTTCATTGCTCTCGTCGACGGCGATCTTTCCAATCAGCGTCTCTTCGGCCTGGCCACTGTTCAACACCACCCGGTAGACCTCACCCAAGCGCGTGCCAACCAGAAACTCGCTTTGACCAAGCACCAGCAGCGGGCCGGTCGGCCCCCAGTCGCGAAACTTCAATGGATAGCGCTCGACGACCAAGTCGTGGTAGCCGCTCTCGATCTCCGTCTTGTCGTATTGGTCGGTCGCTCTCGCGATGCGCCCCTGGAGGCGCGCCGTGACCAAATCGAGCAGCTCAAAGCGGCCGCCAAACGGCCAGTACTTTTGACTGTAAGCTGCCGCGCCGAAAAGAAACGCACCGACCGCCAATAGCGAGGCGCCAAGAGTGAGGATCACCCGCTTGTAGGTGCGCAAACCCAACTCCGAGAATGGTTCACAAGGTTCGGACGGCTACTCACTTGGTACCTCATTTCACGATAAGTCTAGCGCGGTCTGGAAACCGAGCATCAATCGTCGGCCCTGCAACGTTCCACTTCGTCACGCCACGACCGCTGATCCGATCCGTGGCGTTGCACGGCGAGCGGTGTTCATAGTGCAGACGCGACGACCGGGGCGCGTATCATCGGCGCGGCACGGCGGCGGCACGCTGATCCGGCTTGACCGAGCCTCGGCTCGGCAACGAAGATCGATTGCCGTCGAGCGTGCGAGTCCATGCGCCGCAACGTCGCGCTGAAGCGGCCTACCCGAGCGACCTCTTGGCACGAACCCGGCTGATGCGCTGGCTCCCTGTCTGCACCGATTTTCGCGAACGCCTGCGCGCGGCGCGGCAAATGACCGATCCTCCGCGGCGCTTTGCTGCGCTCGAGTCGTTGGCGCGGTTGCGCCTCGGCTATCTCGAAACGATCCAGCTCGACCGGGCTATCGACTCGGCTGCCTGCCTGGGAGCGGACGGTCACACGAGGCTGCGCGTCGAGTTGCTCGCCGACGCGACGGTCGAGCACCTGCGTTCGGCGATCCGCGTGGCCGGGCTGCGCCGCCGGCTGCTGCTGGAGGTCGCTGTCGGCCGGTTCGACCAGTATCGCCAGGACATTCTCGCCCCCGACTCGTGGCTGCAGGGCTTTGCGCCGCAAGCTGTCGTGCTGTCGCTGAGCGCCCGGCCGTTGGTCGAGTCCACGCCGATCGGAGCCACTGCAGAGCGAGTCGGCGCGGCCCTATCGGCATTCGTCGACGAACTCCGCGGGCTGTGGAGTGCGGTGAGCCGGCGCCACGGTTGCGTCGTCGTTCAGCAGACCTTCCTCGACGTCTTCGACCCGGTGTTCGGCAGCCACGACCTGCTGGTCCCGGCCGCACCGACGCGTCTGGTCGCAGCATTGAACGGCCGCATCGTCGAGGCCGCGGCCGACGCTGGCGTGCTGCTGCTCGACGTCGGCCGCGTCAGCGCCCGCGACGGCATCGACGCCTGGTTCGACCCCGCGCGCTGGTTGCAGGGCAAACTGGAGATCGCTCCGCAGGCCGCACCCTGGTACGGAGAGCTCGTGGCGCGCGTTCTTGCCGCGCAACGCGGACTGTCGCGCAAGTGCCTCGTGCTCGACCTGGACAACACGCTCTGGGGTGGGGTCGTCGGCGAAGTCGGCGTCGAAGGCATCGTGCTCGGCGAAGGCAGCGCACTTGGCGAGGCGTACCGCGGCTTTCAGCGCTACGCCAAGGTGCTCGCGGACCGGGGTGTCGTTCTGGCGGTCTGCTCGAAGAACGATGCCGCGCTCGCCGAGGCGGCGTTCCGCGATCACCCCGAGATGCTGCTGAGGCGTTCGGACATCGCCGCCTTCGTCGCCAACTGGAGCGACAAGGCGGAGAACCTGCGGGCCATCGCCGAGCAACTCAACATCGGTCTGGACAGTCTCGTGTTCATCGACGACAACCCGGCCGAACGGGCGCGCGTGCGTGAGAGCCTGCCGATGGTCGCGGTCCCCGAGCTTCCCGAAGACCCCGCGCTGTACGTTCGCTGCATTGCCGAGGCAGGGTACTTCGATGTCGTCGGATTCACCGCCGAGGATCGCGAGCGCTCGCGACAGTACGGCGCGAACACCGAGCGCGAGGCCCTGCGCGCGTCGGCGCAGACGGTCGACGAGTTCCTCCGCGGACTCGAAATGACCGTCGTGCACGGACCGCTGCTGCCGGTCGACGTTGCCCGCGCGACGCAACTCCTCAACAAGACAAACCAGTTCAACACGACGACGCGTCGCTACACGGCCGAACAGGTCGCCGCGCTCTCGGAAGGGTCTGGCGCATCTGCGCTGCAGTTCCGCCTTGCGGACCGGCTCGGTGACAACGGGCTCGTCAGCGTCATGGTCCTGGTGCCGGCGGCCGACGAACCCGACGTTCTCGAGATCGAGAACTGGGTCATGAGCTGTCGCGTCTTCGGTCGCCAGCTCGAGCACGAGGCGATGAACATTCTTGTCGATGCTGCGCGGTCGCAAGGTGTGCGCGCGCTGCGGGCCCGCTACCACCCGACCGAGCGCAACGCCGTCGTCCGCGACCTGTACCCGTCGCTGGGTTTCGCGCCCGTGACCGGGCCGGTATCGTCCGATGGGAGCAGCGAATGGCAGTTGCACCTCGGCAACTACGCCGCGCTTTCCACTTGCATCACCCGCCGGAGCAGCGCCACATGACTGAACCCGAAGCCCTTACCGCCTTCACGCGCATCCTGCACGACCTGCTCGACGACGACTCGGTCGTGCTGGACATGGGTACCCGGCGCAGTGACGTTCCCGGTTGGGACTCGTTCGCGTACGTCAATTTCATCGTCGCAATCGAGATGGAGCTGAACGTCAAGTTCCGCGTCGCCGACGTCGAGTCGTTCGAGACGGTTGGCGACATCGTGCGCGCAGCGCTCGCGCTGATGTCCTGATCGCCGGACGTCGGCCCATGCTGTTCAATTCGATCGAGTTCGTCTTCTTCTTCTTCCCGGCGACGCTGGCCGGCTTCTTCTTGTTCGGCCGGCGCACCGCAGGCATGGCGCTGGCGTGGCTGATCGTGTCGTCGATCGTCTTCTACGCGTGGTGGCGCCCGCTCAACGTGCTGATCATCGCGCCGTCGATCGCGATCAACTACGCGATCGCGCGCACGCTCGTGCGGCTGCCGGCCGACCGGCGCGGCGCGGCCTGGTCCAACGCCGTGCTCGCGCTCGGCATCGCATTCAACGTCGCGTTTCTCGGCTACTTCAAGTACGTCAACTTTCTCGCCACCGTGGCCAACGACGTCGCCGGGACCAACTTCGTGTTCGAGCAGGTGATGCTGCCGCTGGGCATCTCGTTCATCACCTTCCAGAAGATCGCGTTCCTGGTCGACGTGCATGCGCGGCGCATCGAGGTATTCACGCTGCGCGAGTACATGCTGTTCGTGTTCTTCTTCCCGCAACTGATCGCGGGCCCGATCGTGCACTACCGCGAGATGATGCCGCAGTTCCGCGCGGCCACGTGCCGATTCGACCGCGAGCACGTGGCCGTCGGGCTGACGCTGTTCATCTTCGGTCTGTTCAAGAAGGTCGTGCTGGCCGACGGGATCGCTGCGCGCGTGTCGCCGATCTATGCGATGGCAGCCGCCGGCGAGCAGGTGTCGCTGCTGCCGGCGTGGATCGCGGCCTTCGGCTTCACGCTGCAGATCTACTTCGACTTCTCCGGTTACAGCGACATGGCGATGGGTTTGGCGCGGTGCTTCGGCGTGAGGCTGCCGGCCAACTTCGACTCGCCGCTGAAGGCGCGCAACATCATCGACTTCTGGCTGCGATGGCACATCACGCTGACGCGTTTCCTGACCGCCTACCTGTACAACCCGGTCGCGCTCGCGCTGACGCGCCGGCGCATGGCGCGTGGCCTGGCACCGCTGCGCCCGCGCAAGTTCGACGGCGGCGCGTTCTTGCATCTGCTCGCGCTGCCGACGTTGCTGACAATGCTCGTGTCGGGTGTTTGGCACGGTGCGGGCTATACGTTCATGCTGTGGGGGCTGTTGCACGGGGTCTACCTCGTCGTCAATCACGCATGGCGCCAGGCGGTCGTGGCGCGAATGCCGGACAAGGCCAGGTACGAGCGCGTGATGGGCCCGGTCGGCTGGGTGCTGACGCTGCTTTCGGTGGCCGTGGCGATGGTGCTGTTCCGTGCCGACTCGGTCAGCGCCGCGGCGGAACTGTTGCAGGGCATGTTCGGTGGCAATGGCGTGCGGCTGCCGCCGGCGATCGCCGACGCGCTCGCACGGGCCACAGGCGGCTTGCCGGCTTGGCTGGGCACATCGAACGAACTGACCGGGCGCGGCCTCGTCGTGGGGGGCGCCTGGGTCGCGGCGCTGCTCGGCTTGGCGCTCGCTGCCCCGAACTCGCTGCAAGTGCTCGCGCGCTACGAGCCGGCACTTCTTGCCGGCGCAGCGCCGGGGCGCGGCGGGGTGATGCTGCGCACGTTGCAGTGGCGCCCGACCGCTGCATGGGCAGCAGGGCTGTCGGTCGTCGCCGTCATCGCCGTTGGGCGGATCGGCGCCAAGAGCGAGTTCCTGTACTGGCAGTTCTAGGGCCGCCGCGCCGGGCCGCCCCAAGCAAGGCCCTACCCTCGCGGAGGGTCGCTCGCCGTACCCGGCGAGCGGGGTGTCGTCATACGCGCGCGAGGCAGTCGTGCATCTTCGGCCCGGCCGCGGCGAGGAACGCGGCCGACCAGCGCTCGGCACTCGCGGCGTCGAGGTGTGAGCCGTCGAACGTCGTCAGCCCCGGGAGCGTGGGCGCGATGAACGTCAGGCCGGATGCCTCTGCGATCGCCTTGGCCTCGGCGCGCTTGGTCTGGACCGTCGGGACGATCGTCAGCAAGACACATTCGCGGGGCACGCCCAGGCCCGACACGAACGTGTTCGCCAGCCCTGCGAAACTGTTCCAGCGTTCGAGATCCGTCGCCGGGCCATCGGAAACAGGCATCGGGCGTTGGAACGCCGCGCCGTTCATCTGCCAGGATCCGTCGGCTCGCGAACGATAGATCACCGTGTTGTTGCCGCACAACCGCGGCAGCGCCGTGCAAACGCCGCGGTGAAGCGCCTGCCAAGCGCGCTTGAGCCGGTACCTCCACCCGGTGCGCGTCTCGTCGCCAAGGATCTCGCTCGCCGGGCGCGAGATGCGGTCGTCGAAGAAGCGGTCGGCATTGATCACGACGACCTTTGCGCGTGGCCGCAGGCGCTCTAGCAGCGGCGTCGAGTAGACAACCGTCTCGGTGTCGCTGAAGCCGAACAGGAAGTACCGGATCGCATGGCGCTCGAACCATTCGGCGGTCGCCCCCGTGGACAGTCCGAACTGCAGCCGGCTGCTGCCGAGAAAAAGCACGTCGGCTTCGGCGGCCGAACGCGTGGCATCGGGCTCCAGGTCGTACCAGAACGCGCCATGGTCGTAGTCGCCGTATGCACTGGCGTTGCAGTCCGCGACGAAAGCCTGGGCCGCGTCACTCGTTGCGGGGCAGGCAAAGATGCCCTGGGTGCGGAGGTACAGCGGCACGCCTGCGAGCAGCGCGCACACGGTGATGACGATGTACAGGGCGTAGGGGTCAGGCGTAGGGGTCAGGTCTTTAATTTGAACCCCCGCGAACCCGCGACGCCCATGTCGCGCCTCTTCAAATTAAAGACCTGACCCCTGCTGCTCAAGACCGACGCATGAAGCCCGCATTCGACCAGCGCGGCATCGAACTTTGCGCGCGACAGGGGTTTCACTTCAGCTCGATTCCTTCTTGCAGCGCCGCGCTGTGGATCGCGCGCGGCTGCGGGTCGAGCGCCGTGGAACGCAGCACGACGTCGATACGCTCGCCCTCGAAGGCGGGGGTGTCGTGCAGCGTGGCCAGGAACGCCAGCTTGGCATCGATCAGGTGGGCCGCATTGTGCTCGTCGGTCTGCACCAGCACATCAAAGTCACCCCCGCGCGCGGCGTCGTCAACGCGCGAGCCAAACACCCACAGTCGCGCCGATTTGCCAAAGCAACGCCGCAGGGCCGAGCGAAGTTCGCGCTGTTGCTCGAGGGTAAGCCGCATGGTGAGCCGAGTATGCCGCAAGGCGCATGGCGGCGAAATTCCGGGCCAGCGATGCGAAGAAGTTCACGCCATGGCACCCCACCTGGCCCGGCGCGATACTGCGCGGTTCCGACGCGGCGACAATATAAATGAGGGTAGATGTTGAAATTGACCCCCCAGGTAACCCGGAACTCCCAAGCAACGCCCCTTCAAATTAAAGACCTGACCCCAGTTGATCATGAACCAGGCATCGCGCATCTTCATCGCCGGCCACCGCGGCATGGTCGGCTCGGCCATCGTGCGGCGGCTGCAGGCCGATGGCTACGGCAATCTCGTGACCCGCACGCGCGCCGAGCTCGACCTGCTCGACCAGGCAGCGGTGCAGCGCTTCCTCGCCGACACCAGGCCCGACTACATCTTCATCGCCGCCGCGCGCGTGGGCGGCATCCAGGCCAACAACCTGCAGCGCGCCGACTTTCTGTACGAGAACCTGCAGATCGAGGCCAACCTGATCCACGGCGCGCACTTGGCGGGTGTGCAGCGGCTGATGTTCCTGGGCTCGAGCTGCATCTACCCGCGCGACTGCCCGCAGCCGATCAAGGAAGACTACCTCCTCACCGGCCCGCTGGAGCCCACCAACGAGCCCTACGCGATCGCCAAGATCGCCGGCATCAAGCTGTGCGAGAGCTACAACCGCCAGCACGGCCGGCAGTACGTGAGCGTGATGCCGACCAACCTGTACGGCCCCAACGACAACTACGACCTGGCCAACAGCCACGTGCTGCCTGCGCTGCTGCGCAAGGCGCACGAAGCCAAGGCGCGCGGCGACGCCGAACTCGTCGTCTGGGGCAGCGGTACGCCCAGGCGCGAGTTCCTCCACGTCGACGACCTGGCCGACGCCTGCGTGCACCTGATGGCCACCGGCTACGACGGCCCGCTGGTCAACATCGGCACCGGCCAGGACGTGACGATCCGCGAGCTGGCCGAGACCGTGATGCGCGTGGTGGGCTTCGAAGGCCGCATCGTCTTCGACGCCACCAAGCCCGACGGCACGCCACGCAAGCTGCTCGATGTGAGCCGTGCGCAGGCGCTCGGCTGGCGCGCCCGGATCGGGCTGGCCGATGGCGTCGCCAGCACCTATGCGATGGGGTCAGGTGGGGTCAGGTCTTTAATTTGAACCCCTGAATACCCACAGAGCCCCGTGCCGAGCCCCTTCAAATTAAAGACCTGACCCCACTCGCGCTTGCGGTGCTACTTGCATCTCTGAGTTCGTGCTCCGCGCCACCGGGCCCGACTGATCGGGCGGATGACCTGGTTGCGCACTGGCGGTTTGACGAGGGCACGGGTGTGATTGCGCAGGACGCCACGCCAAACTCGAACACCGCAACGTTGACCCGATCGCGCTGGTCGGCTGGACGAGCCGGAGGAGCGCTGGCGCTTGACGGCGGCAACGACGACATCGTGTCCGTTCCCGTCTCTGCTTCTCTGCTTCGGACCAGAGAGGCAATCACGATTGCCGCGTGGACCTGGCGCGACGCCACGCACAACGTCGCCATCGTGAGCCATGGCTATCCTGCATTGTTCTTCGGCTTTCACGGCCCCCTGTTCAAGTGGCAGATCGAGTACCTGGGCGGCCTCCACGCGTCCTGCTACGCGAACCGGAAGCACGTTGCGGCGCTCGGCCGCTGGATTCACGTCGCCGCCACCTATGACGGCTGGACGGCCCGTCTTTACGCCGACGGCAAGCAGATATGCCGGACATGGGCTGTGGGACCGCTGACCATGCCGGCGGTGCCCTTCACCATTGGCGGCTACCTTGACGACGCCGGGCGCATCGTCGATGAAATGGCCGGGCTCATCGACGACGTGCGCATCTACGCCCGCGCGTTGACTGCCGATGAGATATTGCAGCTAGCGCAG
>NZ_JADJDO010000019.1 GCF_016702655.1 Ideonella sp. | reverse complement strand
CATCGCCGCGGGCAGCGGCAGCGCGCGCAATGCGGCGCGCAACCAGGCTGCAGCGGCAGCAACGGCAACAGGCTCGACGCGACGGCGATGTGCGGGCCGATCGCCTCGCCGCGCGCCGGGGCCCTCGAACAAGCCGCTGCCTGCGCGGCGCCGAGCGCCCAGGCGGCGACGATGACGGCCGCCATCAGCCGGTACGGTGCGCTGCGCGGGTCGGTAGGTCGTGGGTCGGGAGTCTGGGTGCATGGGGGTCGGTCGCCTTTCGGGCGATATGCTGCACCGAACGCGCGGGCGTGCCACTGATGCCGCGCAAACCCTTCGCCGAATGGTGTCGCGGGCGGCACACGGTGCGACTGCTGCGAGCGGTCAAGGCCCTCGGAGTTGCCTCGACATGAGCTCGCGCGTCGACGCGAGCAGTGGTCCAGCGGCGTCGGTGATGCATCGCTTATGCGCCGTTCGAGCGCAAATCACCCGGCGCGCGGCGGTTCGCGAAAGATAACCCGGCGTTTTGACGAGCGCGCAGCGCCTACGCCCGCGGCACCACGGCGGCTTCAAGCATGCGGAAGACCTCGACGTGGCCGCCTTCGCGAGCCATGTCGGTGGCCGTCCTGCCGTCGCGGGTGCGCACGCCCGGGTCGGCGCCAGCGCGCAGCAGCACCTCGACGGTAGCCGCGTGGCCATGCGCTGCCGCGGAGATGAGCGCTGTCCAGCCGGTCTGGTCGGTTGGCACGAGGTTGGGGTCGGCGCCGGCGGCCAGCAACCTCGCAACGATCTCGGCCTGCCCGTAGGCGCTCGCGAACATGAGCGCGGTACGTCCGTAGCCGTTGCGGATGTTCGGATCGCCCTTGGCTTCGAGCAACGCCACCACGGCCGGCAGGTGCTTTTCCGCCGCAGCGATCATCAATGGTGTCCAGCCGCCGCTGTTCTGCCAGTTCGGCGCGGCGCCTTCGGCGAGCAGCCGGCGAATCGAGTTCACGTCGCCGCGCTCGGCGGCGTTGTATAGCGCAGCGGCTGGCGACGGTCGGTAGCCGGGGTCGCCGAGTCCGAAGGCCTGCAACGCGGCCTGGCAATCGTCGCTCGAGGGGCTCGCAACGCAGGCTGCGACGATGAACTGGCACTTGTGGTGCGCGGCGATCGCGGCGTCCTCCCGCGTGCGTATCCTCGGATCGACGCCGAGCAGTTGCAGCATCTTCGGCACCTCTCGCTTCATGCATATGTCGAGAATCTGCGACGGCGAAGGGGCCGTCAGCGGCGCAGCCGCGGAGGACGGCGGCTGCGCGGAAGCACTAACGATGGCCCAATAGAATTTTTTACCGTGTAACAAAGAAAGGAGGCTCTGCGATTTCATGGTTTAAGGCGCCAACCGGGGTTGCAGGCACAGATTGAACTCTGCCCCGGCAGAGGCGGCGTGCGTTGACAGTCGTCAAATTCGCTGGCGGGCCCCGGCGAATACTCGCTGCAAAAGGAAAGGAGTGAGCGATGCAATCGATCCGGCGCGCGGTGTTCCTGTTGTGTCTGCTGCTGCCGGTTGCAAGCGCGCAGGCGGGTCCGGCAGAAGACGCGCGGGCTGCGGCCGAACGCGGCGATCGCGCCGGCGCGATCAAGATCGTGCGCGAGGCTGCCGAGCAAGGCGATGCCGAGGCCCAGGCATCCCTGGGCAGCATGTACGTTTACGGCATCGGCGTCCCGAAGGACGAGGCGCTGGCGCTCGACTGGTATCGCAAATCGGCAGCGCAGGGCAATGCCGAAGGACAGTACAACCTCGGGGTGTTGGTCAGTCGGGGGCTGGGCGGCGCGCGCAGGGACCCGGCCGTCGCGGCCGATTGGTATCGCAAGGCAGCCGAACAAGGCCACGCCAGCGCGGCGTTCAACCTCGGCGGCCAGTACCTGCGCGGGGACGGCGTGGCCAAGGACACGGCACAGGCGCTGGCCTGGTTGCGCCGCGCTGCCGCGGCCGGGCACCCGGGCGCGAAGTCGAGCATCGGTCTTCTCTATCTGTTCGGGATGGAAGTACCGAAGGATGAGGCCGAGGGTTTTCGCTGGCTCGAGCAGGCGGCGAAAGACGGCCACAGGTACTCACAGTATCAGCTCGGACAGCTCTACGCGCGCGGGGTCGGTGTGGCCAAGGACGAGACCGCGGCGGCAGATTGGATCAAGAAGGCTGCGGAGCACGGTGATCCACGGGCGCAGTTCGACCTCGCGATGCGCTACGCCAAGGGAATCGGCGTCGCTCGGGACGCGGCGGAGGAATTGCGTTGGCTGATCGCGGCCGCCGAGCGCGGCTTGGCGATCGCGCAGATGTCGCTGGGCTCGATGTATACGCTCGGCGAAGGCCTCGAACGCGACCCAGTGAGAGGCTGCTTTTGGTTGACGCTGTCGGCGAATGCGGTACGCGGCGAGAAGAGCGAGAAGGACTTCGCCGAGCTGCGCGACGACGCGTGCAAGCGCCGCGCAACGCCCGAACAGCGCGCCGATGCCGAGCGGCGCGTGCGTGACTGGCAGCCGATTCCCTCCGAGCAGCCCGAGATGGGCCGGCGCTGAGTCGGCCGTCCGTCCCGCCGGCGCCGCGCAAATCCTTCGTCGAACGGCCTCTCCATCGGCGGCGCGCGGTCCGACGGTCGCCCGCGGAGCGGCTTCGTAGAATCGCTGCCGATGTCAGCACCCTCCGCCGCTGCCGCGCCGCGCACCGCGCAGCGCCTGCCGTGGCCGGGCCTGCTGCTCGCCGCCGCCGGCTCGATCGCCTTCTCCGGCAAGGCGATCATCGTCAAGCTCGCGTACCGCCACGGCGTCGACGCGGTGACGCTGATCATGTACCGCATGCTGTTCGCGCTGCCGATGTTCCTCGCGCTCGCGTGGTGGGCCGGGCGCGGCAAGCCGGCGCTCGCGCGGCGCGATTGGATCGCCGTTGCGGGGCTAGGTTTCTCGGGCTACTACCTCGCGAGCTATCTCGACTTCGCCGGGCTGCAGTACATCACCGCCTCGCTGGAGCGGCTGATCCTGTACCTCAACCCGACCCTGGTGCTGTTGCTAGCCGTTCTCCTCTTCGGCCGCCACGCCGGCGCGCGGCAGTGGATCGCGATGGGCGTCAGCTACGCCGGCGTCGCGATCGTGTTCGGCCACGAGGTCACGCTCGCCGGCGCCAACGCCGCGCTCGGCGCGCTGCTCGTGCTGGGCAGTGCGCTGTCGTATGCGCTATACCTGCTCTACAGCGGCGAGGAGGTCAAACGCCTGGGTGCGCTGCGCCTGACGGGGTTGGCGACGAGCGTCGCCTGTGTGCTGTGCATCGCGCAGTTCCTGCTGCTGCGCCCGCTCGCCGCGGCAGCGGTCGCGCCCGAGGTGATCTGGCTGTCGATCCTGAACGCCACTGCCTGCACCTTCGCGCCGGTCGTGATGGTGATGCTGGCCATCGAGCGCATCGGCGCCGCGGCGACGGCGCAGGTCGGGATGATCGGCCCGCTGTCGACGATCGCGATGGGCGTGCTCATCCTCGGCGAGCCGTTCACGGCCTGGCTGGTGGCGGGCACGGTGCTGGTGCTGGCCGGCATAGGGCTGCTGGCGCGCGCGCGTGCATGAAACGCGGCGCCGGTGCATGCTCGGGCCCGTTGCGGCTTGCTGGAGTTCGGCAATGAAGAACGGCGATGGACTGGAGGCCTGGCGCTGGCTGTGCGCCTGCCTGGGGCTGGCCCTCGCCGCCGTGGCGCAGGCGGCCGAGGTCCGCACCTACGACGTGCCGCGCGGCGCGCGGCCGCACGACGTCGCGCCCGACCCGAGGCCCGGCGGCCCGGTCTGGTACACCGCAACGCACGGCGCGCTCGGCAAGCTCGACCCGGCGACGGGCAAGGTCGAGCAGATCGCGCTGGGCCCGCGCTCGTCGCCGCACGGCGTGATCGTCGGGCCCGACGGCGCGCCTGGATCACCGACAGCGGGCAGAACGCGATCGTGCGCGTCGATCCCGCGACGCGCGCGGTGCGCGTATGGGCGCTGCCCGAGGACACCGGCTACACCAACATGAACACGGCGACGTTCGACAAGAGGCGGCAAGCTCTGGTTTACCGGCCAGTCGGGTATTACGGCCGGCTGGACCCGGCGACGGGCAAGGTCGAGGTCTGGGAGTCTCGCCGCGCGGGCGCGGGCCGTACGGCATAGCGACGGCGCGCAACGGCGACGTCTACTACGCGTCGCTCGCCGGCAACCACATCGCGCGCATCGACCTCGCGACCGGCGCCGCCACCGTGATTGAGCCGCCGACCGCCGGGCAGGGCGCACGCCGCGTGTGGAGCGACTCCGGCGGGGCGGGTCTGGGTCAGCGAGTGGATGTCGGGGCAGGTCAGCGTCTACGACCCGGGGGCAAGACCTGGCGCGCGTGGAAGCTGCCCGGCAATTCGCCGCGCCTATTCGGTCTGGGTCGACGAGGCCGACAAGGTCTGGCTGACCGACTTCCCCGGCGAATGCTGTTCTGCGCTTCGACCCGGCGAGCGAGCGCTTCGAGAGCTTTCCGGGCAGCGCGCCCGGCGCTGCCGTGCGCCAGATGCTGGGCCGGCGTGGCGAGGCCTGGGGTGCCGAGTCGGGCGCCGACCGGCTGGTGGTAATTCGATACTGACGTAGGAGCGGCGATGGATCTTGGGCATGGCGGGCAGGTGGGCGCTGGTGTGCGCTGCGAGCAAGGGTCTCGGCAAGGGCTGCGCGCAGGCGCTGGCGGCCGAGGGCGTCAACGTCGTCATCACCGCGCGCGGTGCCGATGCGCTCGAGGCGACGGCCGCCGAACTGCGCGCAGCCCATCCGGCGATCGAGGTGCGCGCGGTGGCCGGCGACATCACGACCGCGGAGGGCCGTGCAGCGGCGCTCGCCGCCTGCCCGCAGGTCGACATCCTCGTCAACAACGCCGGCGGCCCGCCGCCGGGCGATTTTCGCGACTGGGGAGCGCGAGGCCTGGATTGCCGCGCTCGACGCCAACATGCTGACGCCGATCGCGCTCATCCGTGCGACCGTCGATGCGATGGCCGCGCGCGGTTACGGCCGCGTCGTCAACATCACGTCGGCAGCGGTCAAGGCGCCGATCGACTTCCTCGGCCCCTTTCCAACGGCGCGCGCGCGGGCTGACCGGCTTCGTCGCCGGGCTCGCGCGCCAGAGCCGGCTTGCCGCGGCCAACGTGACGATCAACAACCTGCTGCCGGGCGCCTTCGACACCGACCGCCTGCGCGCGACCGCGATCGGCGCCGCCGCGAAGAGCGGCAAGACCGTCGACGAGGTCCTCGCGCCGCGGCGTGCGGCGATCCCGGCACGGCGCTTCGGCAGCGCGGCCGAGTTCGGCGCCGTCTGCGCCTTCCTGCGCAGCGCGCAGGCGGGCTACCTGACCGGCCAGAACATCCTGCTCGACGGCGGGGCGTATCCGGGGACGTTCTGACCGGCGAACGCCACGGCGCTGGCTGCGCGATCACCGGCGCGAACGCGCTCCAGTGAGCGGCGCGGGTCGGGCGCATGGGCGCAGCTCGCCATCACTGCTGCGGCGGCCACCCTGCGGATGTCGGCGCCGATCTCGCCGACCGGCGCTGCGCCGGGTTCATCGACGACGAGCTCACCGACGCGTAGGTCGAGCGCCAGCAGGTGCTGGGGGCCGGGCAGGACGGCCCGCGCGGGCCTGCCTGCCGCGAGCGGCTCGACGACGGAGTCTCCCGCGGGCGGATCGACAACACCTCGCCGCTCGGCGGCGCAGGGGGCGAAACGAGATGATCCGCCTGTTGTGCTGGAAGGTGCGCGCGATCAGGCCGCCCGGATGCCGTATTTCGCAAGCGCTGCGCGATGGCCGAGTGCGACGCACCGAGCCGTTCGGCGAGCCTGCGCGTCGACGGGAACTGCGGGTAGAGCTGCTGCAGCAGGGCCTTCTCGCAGGCGGCAACGGCCTCGTCGAGCGTGCCCACCGTCGCCGATGTTGGCGGCTGCGCCCCGGCAGCGGCGCCGGCGAGCTCGAGGTCGTCGACGTCGATCACGGCCGCCTCGCTCATGGTCGCGGCGCGGAAGATCACGTTCTGCAACTGGCGCACGTTGCCGGGCCAGGGATTGCCCAGCAAGGCGGCACGCGCCGCCTGCGACAGCCGCGCCTTCGGTCGCCCGGTCTGCGCGCACGCGCGTGCGAGGAAGAACTCGGCGAGCGGCAGGATGTCCGCAGCCCGATCGCGCAGCGGCGGCAGCTGCAGCTGCAGCACGTCGAGGCGGAACAGCAGGTCCTGCCGAAACTCGCCGCTGGCCACCATCTGCTCGAGCGAGCGGTGCGTCGCGCTGATGATGCGCACGTTGGCCTTCAGCTCGCGGTCGCCGCCGACGCGGCGAAAGCTCCCGTCGTTCAGAAAGCGCAGCAGCTTGGCCTGCAGGTACGGCGACATCTCGCCGACCTCGTCGAGGAACACGGTGCCGCCGTCGGCCAGCTCCAGCAGCCCCGGCTTGCCGCCGCGCAGCGCGCCGGTGAAGGCGCCGTGCGCATAGCCGAACAGCTCGCTCTCGGCCAGGCTCTCGGGCAGCGCCGCGCAGTTCAGCGTGAAGAACGGCTGCCCGCGGCGCCGGCTGCCCGCGTGACAGGCATGCGCGACCAGCTCCTTGCCGGTGCCGGTCTCGCCGCGGATCAGCAGCGGCGCATCGACCTGCGCCATCCGCGCCGCGCGTGCCTTCAGCTGGCGCAACGGCGCGGAGTCGCCGAGGATCGCCTCGAAGCCGCCGGCGTCGAAGTTCTGCAACGCGCTCAGGCGTTCGCCGATGCGGTGCGGCGCGTGCAGCGTCAGCACCGCGCCCGCAACGCCGCCCGCCGGGTCGTGCAGGGCCACGCTCTCGCACAGGAAGGGCTCGCCGCCGACCTGGACCTCGCTCACCGGCAGGCGCTCGCCGCGGCCGATCAGGGCGTCGACCCACTCGGCGCCGCCGAGCAGCAGCTTCAGCGACGTGCCGACCAGTTGTGCTTCGGGCAGCCGGCTGGCCGCGACCGCGGCCGCATTGGCGACCACGACGACGCCGTCACCGTCGACCGCAAGCACCGGGTCTTCCTGCGACGCGAGCAGGGCGTCGAGGTAGAGCCGGCGGCGCGCGCCGGGCAGCATCGCCAGCTCGTCGACCGAGAGCACGCCGGCCACCTGCAGCAGCTCGCTGCGCAGCAGGTCCAGCCCGGCCGCGTCGAGCGCCGGCGCCTCGATGTAGACATGCGGCGGCTCGACCTCGACCGCCGACACGTTCAGCTCGCGTTTCGCCAGCTTGGCGAGGATTTCCTGAGCGATGCCGACACGGTCGGCGATGTTGACGTTGAGACGCATGGCGGTGTATCGATCGATGTACGCTGTATCAGTATCGATACGAGTTTCGCAAGTATCTGTCATCGAAAGAGTTTCTTCAACTGTTCGGGTCAGGTGTCGGGCTAATCGTATCGATTTGCATACGCTCTGCCGCCGTCCGTCCTCGCGCCAGTTTCGTAAGTTATTGATTTCATTGAGATTCCTTGCTCTGGCACGGTGTGTGCATTAGGTGTGGCATCGCGTGCCACGGCGCGCATCTATCAAGGACGAACGGACATGCGTGTACTGGTGCTTGGCAGCGGTGTGATCGGAACTTCGGTGGCGTACTACCTCGCCCGTTCCGGCCACGAGGTGACGGTGGTCGACAGGCAGCCCGGTGCGGCGCTCGAGACGAGCTATGCCAACGCCGGCGAGGTGTCGCCCGGCTATTCGGCGCCGTGGGCCGGGCCGGGCGTGCCGCTGAAGGCGATCAAATGGCTGCTGATGCAGCACCGGCCGCTGGTCATCAAGCCGATGCTCGACCCGGCGATGTGGCGCTGGTGCCTGCAGATGCTCGCCAACTGCAATGAAGCCGCCTACCGCGTCAACAAGAGCCGCATGCTCCGTCTGGCCGAGTACAGCCACGCTGACTGCGCGCGTTGCGCGATGAGACTGGCATCCGCTACGACCAGCGCGCGCAGGCACGCTGCGCTGTTCCGCACGCAACGGCAGCTCGACGGCCTCGGCAAGGATATCGAGATCCTGCGGCAGTCGGGCGTGCCCTTCGAACTGCTCGACCGCGACGGCATCGTCAAGGTCGAACCCGGCCTCGCATCGACGCAGCACAAGTTCGCCGGTGCGCTGCGGCTGCCGGGCGACGAGACCGGCGACTGCTTCACGTTCACGCAGCGGCTCGCGAAGATGGCACAGGATCTGGGCGCGACCTTTCGCTTCGGCGTCGACATCCAGCGCCTCGAGAGAGAGCGGCGAGCGCATCACCGGCGTGCACACCGACGCCGGGCTGCTGACGGCCGACCAGTACGTGCTGGCGCTCGGCAGCTATTCGACGCGCATGCTCGCGCCGCTCGGTCTGCGCCTGCCGGTCTATCCGGTCAAGGGCTTCTCGATCACGGTGCCGATCACCGACGCCTCGTGCGCGCCCGGGAGTCGACGATCATGGACGAGACGCACAAGGTCGCCGTCACCCGGCTCGGCGACCGCATCCGCGTCGGCGGCACGGCGCAGTTGTCGGGCTTCGACCTGAGCCTGGCCGACGCACGCCGGCGCACGCTGGAACACGTCGTCACCGACCTGTTCCCGCGCGGCGGCGACGTCTCGCGCGCCGAGTTCTGGACGGGCTTGAGGCCGATGACGCCGGACGGCACGCCGATCGTCGGCGGCACCTCGATCGACAACCTGTTCCTGTCGACCGGCCACGGCACGCTCGGCTGGACGATGGCGGCCGGCACCGGGCGCGTGATGGCCGACCTGATCAGCGGCCGCGAGCCTGAGATCAGCCTCGAAGGCCTGGGCCTCGCGCGTTACGGCCGCGCGGCCTCGCGGCAGGCTGCAGGCGGCGGCCTGCGCCCGGCGCGCGCCTGAGTTTCGCGCGCCTGCAGCAGGCGCGCCTCTGCTTTTCACCCAGCCACGCCTGCGCCACGAGCGCGGGCCGTCTTTGCTTCACCCACGAGGAGACACGACTTGGAAACCATCACCACGATCGTCACCGCGATCAACGACTTCGTCTGGGGGCCGCCGATGCTGGTGCTGATCCTCGGCACCGGCCTGCTGCTGCAGTTGCGCCTGAAGCTGATGCCGATCCTGCGCATCGGCACGGGCTTGAAGATGGTCTGGAAGGGCCGCCATCCGGCGGCCGGTGCGGCGGGCGACATCAGCCCCTACGCGGCGCTGATGACCGCGCTGCCGCCACCGTCGGCATCGGCAACATTGCCGGCGTCGCCACGGCGATCGCGATCGGCGGGCCGGGCGCGCTGTTCTGGATGTGGATGACCGCGCTCGTCGGCATGGCCACCAAGTACGCCGAGGTCCTGCTCGCGGTGCACTACCGCGAGACCGACGACCACGGCGAACAGGTCGGCGGGCCGATGTACGCGATCAAGAACGGCCTGTCCCGCCGCTGGCGCTGGCTCGGCGCGGCGTTCGCGATCTTCGGCGGCATCGCCGGCTTCGGCATCGGCAACATGGTGCAGTCGAACAGCATCGCCGACGTGATGAACGCCAGCTTCGGCGTCTCGCCCTGGGTCTCGGGCGTCGTGATGATGGTGCTGACCGGCTTCGTGCTGCTCGGCGGCGTCAAGCGCATCGGCGCGGTCGCCGAGAAGCTGGTGCCCTTTATGTGCATCGGCTACGTCGTCGTGGCGCTGGTCGTGCTCGGCCTGTATGCCGATCAGATCCCGGCCGCGTTCGGCCTGATCTTCCACCACGCGTTCAACCCGACCGCGGCCACCGGCGGCTTCGTCGGCGCGGGCGTGACGATGGCGATGCGCTACGGCGTCGCGCGCGGCATCTTCTCCAACGAGGCGGGCCTGGGCACCGCCGGCATCGCGCAGGCCGCGGGCGCCACCAGCAACCCGGTGTTCTCCGGCCTGATCGGCATGATGGGCACCTTCATCGACACCATCATCGTGTGCACGATGACCGGCCTGGTGCTGATCGTCACCGGCGCCTGGCACAGCGGCCTGAAGGGCGCGGTGCTGAGCTCGAGCGCGTTCGAGACGGCGCTGCCTGGCTTCGGTTCGAACTTCCTCGCGCTGGCGATCGTCGTCTTCGCGTTCACCACGATCCTCGGCTGGGCGTACTACGGCGAGAAGTGCTGGGAATACCTGATCGGCACCCGGTCGGAGAAGCCGTACCGGCTGCTGTGGACGGCGTTCGTGCTGGTCGGCGCGGTGACGCACCTCGATTTCGTCTGGCTCGTCTCCGACACGTTGAACGCGTTCATGGCCTTCCCCAACCTGGTGTCGCTGGTGCTGCTGTCCCCGGTCGTCGCCAAGGTCACCCGGGACTACTTCGGCCGCGAGCTGCCGCGCCAGGGCGTGGCCGTTGCGGCCGCTGGCCAGGCGCGATGAGCGGACCCTCGTCTCACACCGCCGGCGCGGTGCTGACGATCGACCTCGAAGCCATCGTCGCCAACTGGCGGCAGCTGCAGGCACGGGTCGGCAGCGCCGACTGCGCGGCGGTCGTCAAGGCCGACGCCTACGGGCTGGGTGCGGCGCAGGTCGCGCCAGCGCTCGCCGCCGCCGGCTGCAGGCAGTTCTTCGTCGCCCACCTCGACGAGGCGATCGTGCTGAAGCCCTTGCTGCCGGCCGCGGCGACGGTCTCGGTGTTGCACGGCCCGACGCCCGGCAGCGAAGCCGAGTTCGTGGCCCGCGCGTGCGGCCGGTGCTCAACAGCCGGCCACAGATCGACGCCTGGCGCCGCCTCGCGCAGCGCCTGGACCGCGAGCTCGACGCGATCGTGCAGGTCGACACCGGGATGGCCCGGCTTGGCCTGGATGCCGCCGAACTGCAGGGCCTGGCGTCCGATGCGCAGGCGCTGGCCGGCATCCGCGTCGCCTGCGTGATGAGCCACCTGGCATGCGCCGAACAGCCGGCGCATCCGGCCAACGCCGCGCAGCGCGAGCGCTTCATCGCGGCGCGGCGGATGCTGCCGGCGGCGCCGGCCAGCCTCGCCAATTCGTCGGGTGTCTTTCTGGGCCCCGACTACCACTTCGATCTCGTGCGGCCCGGCGCTGCGCTGTACGGCGTTGCGCCCATCGAGGGCGCACCCAACCCGATGCGCCCGGTGGTCCGGCTCGAAGGCCGCGTGATTCAGGTGCGCGAGATCGGCGCCGGAACGGCAGTCGGCTACGGCGAAGGCTGGCGCAGCGAACGGCCGACGCGCATCGCGACCGTGTCGGTCGGCTACGCCGACGGCTGGCTGCGCAGCCTGGGCAACCGGGGCCTGGCGTGGTTCGGCGACGCCGCGCTGCCGATCGTCGGGCGCGTGTCGATGGACACCATCACGCTCGACGCTGGCGCGCTGCCCGACGGCGCGCTCGCGCCCGGCAGCCTGGTCGAGTTGATCGGCGAACACCAGGGTGTCGACGCGGTCGCCGATGCTGCCGATACGATCGGCTACGAGATCCTCACCGCACTCGGCAGCCGCTACGCGCGTTCCTACGTTGGCGCTGCAGCCTGAACTCGCGAGCAGTCGTCCACTCCGCCGACATCCTTCAGGTTCGCCTGCGAAATGCGCACCCAATGGTGGGCATCTCGTGTCCGCTGCTGTCGTCCGCCCGGTACCGGACCTGGGCACCGTGGTGCATGATGCGCAAGCGCCGGTCGCCATCATGAGTTCATCCTTCGACGTCATCATCCTCGGCGCCGGCATGGCCGGCGCATCGCTGGCTGCCGAGCTGGCGCCGCAGCGCAAGGTCTTGCTGCTCGAAGTCGAAGACGAGGCCGGCCGCCACGCGACCGGACGCTCGGCGGCGATGTTCTTCGAGAGTTACGGCAATGCCACGGTGTGCGCGCTGTCGCGCGCGAGCCGCGCCTTCCTCGAACATCCGCCAGCCGGCTTTGCCGATGCGCCGCTGATGACGCCGCGCGCGGCGATGTTCGTCGCCGATGTCGAGGGCCTGCCGCGGCTGGAGGCGATGCTCAGCGCGCCCGGTGCCGCGCCGACGCTGCGACGCCTGACGCCGGCGGCCGCGATCGAGCGCGTGCCGATCCTGCGCCCCGAGTGGCTGGCCGGCGCGGCGCTCGACGAGTCGGGCTGCGACATGGATGTCGCTGCCATCCACCAGGGCTATCTGCGCTCGGCGCGCCGGGCTGGCGCGCAGTTGGTGCTGGGTGCGCGCGAGACGATGCTGGCGCACGAGGCCGGGCGCTGGGTGGTCCGGTCGCGGGTGGGCGAGTTCGGCGCGCCGGTGCTCGTCAACGCCACCGGCGCCTGGGCCGATGCGGTCGCGCGTCGGGCCGGAGTGCAGACGGTCGGCCTGCAACCCAAGCGCCGCACCGCAGTCACGATACCCGCGCCCGAGGGGCACGACATCCGGCGCTGGCCGCTCGTGATCGACATCGACGAGACCGTCTACTTCAAGCCCGATGCCGGCCAGTTGCTGCTCTCGCCCGCCAACGAGGACCCGATGGACCCCTGCGACGTGGCGCCCGAGGAGCTCGACGTCGCGATCGCGGTCGACCGCTTCGAGACGCTCGCCAGCCATCCGGTGCGGCGCATCAACCACCGCTGGGCCGGGCTGCGCAGCTTCGTTGCCGACAAATCGCCGGTAGTTGGATTCGACGCACGGGCCGAGGGCTTCTTCTGGCTCGCAGGGCAGGGCGGTTACGGCATCCAGATGGCGCCGGCCCTGGCGCGCGCGGCAGCGGCCTTGCTGCTGGATCGGCCCTTGCCGGCCGACATCGCTGCGCAGGGCGTCGTGGCTGCCGACCTGGCGCCGGGTCGCCCCGCGTTGCGCGGCCAGGGTTGACGACGACGTGCCGCGGCAAGGCTCGCAGCCAGCACCGGGCCGGCGGATGCGGATCTCGAAAGGGCAGGATCGTGGACGAGCTGACTGACTGGATCGGCCGCAGCGAGACGGCGCACGACATCATCGTGCCAACCCCCGTGCAGGCGCTGCGCGCCACGCTCGACCTGCCGCCGGTGCCGGTCGAAGCCGGCTCGCCGCTGCCGCCGCTGTGGCACTGGCTGTACTTCCTGCCGCTGCACCGGCAGAGCGAGATCGGCCCGGACGGCCACGCGAGGCGCGGCGGCTTCCTGCCGCCGGTCGCGCTGCCGCGGCGCATGTGGGCCGGCAGCGCGTTCGAGTTTCGCGCGCCACTGCGGGTGGGCGATGCGGTCACGCGCACCAGCACCATCGCCGACGTGACGCACAAGGCGGGCCGCAGCGGCAGCCTGGTGTTCGTCAAGGTGCGCCACGAACTGCGCTGCAACGGCGCCGCCGATCCGGCATTGATCGAGTTCCACGACATCGTGTATCGCGAGGCCAGGCCGCCCGGCGCAGCGGAGCCGCCACCGGTGGCCGCGCCCACCGGCGCGCAATGGCAGCGCGGCGTCGTTGCCGATGACGTGCTGCTGTTTCGCTACAGCGCGCTCACCTTCAACGGGCACCGCATCCACTACGACCGCGTCTACGCGACGCAGGTCGAGGGCTATCCCGGCCTCGTGGTGCACGGCCCGCTGATCGCGACGCTGCTGCTCGACCTGCTGCATCGGAACGAGCCGCATGCCGAGGTCGCGGCGTTCAGCTTCAAGGCGCTGCGGCCGACCTTCGATCTGCATCCGTTCGCCGTCCATGGCCGGCGCGAGGGCGCTAGCGTCAGGCTGTGGGCGCAGGACCACGAAGGCTGGCTGACGATGGATGCGCAGGCGACGCTGCGCTGAATCGGCCTACAGCACCAGCTTGAGACCGACCGCGACCAGCACCAGCGCGATCAGCGTGCGCAGCAGCTTCTCGGGCACCTTGGCGCCGAGCAGCGAGCCGACGATCACGCCCGGCACCGAACCGAGGAGCAGGTTGCCGAGCAGGCCGAGATCGACATTGCCCATCAGCAGGTGGCCGGTGCCGGCGACGATGGTGAGCGGAATCGCATGCACGATGTCGGTCCCGACCAGGCGCGCCGGGATCATCCGGAACGGGTACAGGTAGACCAGCATCACGACGCCGAGCGCGCCCGCGCCGACCGAAGTCAGCGTGACCAGGAAGCCGAGGATCGCGCCGGCCAGCACCGTCATTGCCGGCTGCGCGCGCTTGAAGTGCTCGGGCGTGCGCGTGCGTCGTTTCGTTCCCCAGGCCTGCGAATAGGCGCGAAAGAACATCGCTGCCGAAGTGAGGATGAGCACGCAGCCGAGCGCCGTCAGGATCAGCCCTTGCTTCATCTGCTCGTGGCCGCTCAGGTGCAGCCAGGCGAGGGTTGCCAACGATGCGGGCAGGCTGCCCAGGCACAGGCGACGCAGCACCTGCCAGTCGACGCTGCCCTTGTGGTGGTGCATGAAGCCGCCGACGATCTTGGTCAGCGCGGCGAACCACAGGTCGGTGCCGACGGCCGCCGCCGGTGCGACGCCGAACAGCAGCACCAGGATCGGCGTCATCAAGGCGCCCCCGCCGACGCCGGTCATGCCCACCATCGCGCCGACCAGGAAGCCGGCTACCGCGTGCATCAGGTCCACGCTGCAGCCTCGGGTCGAGTCGCGCGAGGCTCAGGCGCCGAGGACGCTACCGGTGGCATAGAAGTGCGGGTTGTCGAAGCCGGGCTTGCCATAGGCCAGCGGCGTGCCGTCGAGGCGGCAGACCTGCCCGCCCGCGGCCAGCACCACGGCGTGGCCGGCGGCGATATCCCACTCCATCGTCCGCCCCAGGCGCGGGTAGAGGTCGGCCTCGCCGGCAGCGACGAGGCACAGCTTGAGCGATGAGCCGGCGCTCGCCAGCGAGGCCACCTTGCGCCCGGCGAGAAAGGCGTCGAGCGCGGCCGCGTCGCCATGCGAGCGGCTGGCGACGACGGTCAGGCCCTCGGCAGGAACCGCGCGGCAGGTGATCGGGCGCCGACCCTCGCTGTCCTCGACGCGCGCGCCCAAGCCGGCGGCGCCGGCAAACAGGCGTCCGATGGCCGGCGCGAACACCACGCCCAGGGTCGGCACGCCGTCTTCGACGAGCGCGATGTTGACCGTGAACTCGCCGTTGCGGCTGATGAACTCCTTGGTGCCGTCGAGCGGATCGACGAGCCAGAAGCGGTTGCCCACCGCGGGAATCTCGCCCTTGGCGACGGCCTCTTCGGCGACGATGGGCACGCCGGGCAGCAGCACCGCGAGCGCCGGGACGATCAACGCCTCGGCCCGCTCGTCGGCCTGGGTCACCGGCGACGCATCTTCCTTCCCGCGCACGGCAAAGTCGGTCGCGTAGACCTGCATGACGAGCGCCCCGGCTTCGCGCGCAATGCGGATCACGGCTTCGAGAACTGCATCACGCTCTATCGCATCCGATTTCATGGAAAACCTTTCATTTGATCGGGTGTCACTTTAACATGCAGTAAAATTTTACTAGTCGAAAAAACGTGATCCGTTTCACGAACCATGAACGTGCCAGGTGAGACCGCCCAGATCTTGAACGAGAAGCGACACCGCGCGGTGGAGATGCGGCTCGCCGGGGCGTCGCTGGCCGAAGTCCGCGCCGCGACGGGCCTGAGCGCGCCGACGGTGATCAGCGCCTACAAGGCGTTTCGTGCTGGCGGCTGGGAGGCGGTGTCGATCAAGGGCCTGGGGCGCCATGTCGGCCAGGGCCGGCGCCTGACCCGCGAGCAGGAGCAGGCCCTGCTGGATGCGATCACCACCGAGACGCCGGCCCAGGGACTCTGGTCGAACCAGTCAGCGCGCACTATGCTGGCCGGGCGCTTCGGCGTGGCCCTGTCTCAAAGCACCTTGCAGCGCTACCTCGACGGCTGGGGGCTGGACCTGAAGCCGTTGCGCGAACTGGCGCCACCCGCAGACCAGTCTGCATCGCACTGGCTGGCGCAAGAGCTGCCGCGCCACCTCGGCCGTGCCCGCGCGCGCCGGGCGCGCATCGCCTGGGTGGGCCAGATCCGGGTCGGCGAGCCGCCGGCGCGGGTGCTGTGCGCAGCCAGCCTGCGCGGCCATCCGAGCTGGTTGCCGATCGCCGCGCCCAACCGGGCTGCGGCCTACCAGGAGTTTCTGGCCCGCCTGCTGGCCGAGAACTCCTCGCCTCTGCTCGTGCTGCTGCACGGCATCGATGCGCAGTGCGACGCCGAACTGTCGCGCTGGATCGCCGATCAGGGTGCCCGGCTACAGGTCGTCGCCTGTCCGCTGGCGCTGGAGCGGCGGCGCGGCATTGGGGCGGGCCCGCCGGTCGCGCAGCCCATCGTCACTCGCCCGCCCGAAGCCGATCGCGCGGCGGGCTCGGCAGTACCCGTTGCATCCAGACCCGTTATCCATGTCAACCGAGAAACCTCGACCATGAACCTGACCCACCTGCAACGCCTCGAGGCCGAGGCAATCCACATCATGCGCGAGGTGGTCGCCGAGACCGAGAACCCGGTCATGCTGTATTCGATCGGCAAGGACAGCGCGTGCATGCTGCGCCTGGCGCAGAAGGCCTTCTTTCCGTCGGTGCCTCCGTTTCCGCTGCTCCATGTCGACACGATGTGGAAGTTTCGCGACATGTACGCGCTGCGCGACCGCGTGACCGAGATGACGGGCATGAAGCTGCTCGTCCATCACAACCCCGAAGCGAAGGCGCTCGGCATCAACCCCTTCGATCACGGCTCGCAGATTCACACCGACCTGTGGAAGACGCAGGGCCTGAAGCAGGCGCTCGATCAGTACGGCTTCGATGCGGCCTTCGGCGGCGCGCGGCGCGACGAGGAAAAGTCGCGCGCCAAGGAGCGCATCTTCTCGTTTCGCAGCGACCAGCACCGCTGGGACCCGAAGGCGCAACGACCCGAGCTGTGGAGGCTGTACAACGCGCGCAAGCGCCAGGGCGAATCGATGCGCGTCTTTCCGCTGTCGAACTGGACCGAGCTCGACGTCTGGCAGTACATCCACCGCGAGAACATCCCGATCGTTCCGCTGTACCTGGCCAGGAGCGCCCGGTGGTCGATCGCGACGGAACGCTGATCATGGTCGACGACGAGCGCATGCCGCTGAAGCCCGGCGAGGTGCCGGTGATGCGCAAGATCCGCTTTCGCACGCTCGGCTGCTACCCGCTGTCGGGCGGCATCGAGTCGAATGCAGAATCGCTGACCGACATCATCCAGGAAATGCTGCTCGCGCGAACGTCCGAGCGCCAGGGGCGCCTGATCGACCACGACCAGGCCGCCTCGATGGAGAAGAAGAAGCAGGAAGGCTACTTCTGACCCTGCGCCCGCGATTCGACGCGCCCAGCCCATTGCCCAACGAACGAGCACCGATCACCATGGCCCACGTCTCCGACCTCATCGCGACCGACATCGAGAGCTATCTCAAGCAGCACGAGACCAAGAGCCTGCTGCGCTTCATCACCTGCGGCAGCGTCGACGACGGCAAGAGCACGCTCATCGGCCGCCTGCTCTACGAATCGAAGATGCTGTTCGAGGACCAGCTCGCCGCGATCGAGGCCGACTCGAAGAAGTGGGGCACGCAGGGCGGCGACATCGACTTCGCGCTCCTCGTCGACGGCCTCGCGGCCGAGCGCGAGCAGGGGATCACGATCGACGTTGCCTACCGCTACTTCTCGACCGATCGGCGCAAGTTCATCGTCGCCGACACGCCCGGGCACGAGCAGTACACGCGCAACATGGTTACCGGCGCATCGACCGCCGACGTGGCGGTGGTGCTGATCGACGCGCGCAAGGGCGTGCTGACGCAGACGCGCCGCCACAGCTACCTCGTGTCGCTGATCGGGATCCGCAAGGTCGTGCTCGCGATCAACAAGATGGACCTGATGGACTACTCGGAGAAGGTCTACGAGCGCATCGTCGACGACTACCGCGCGTTCGCCAGGCATCTCGAGATCGAGGAGATCACGCCGATCCCGCTCTCGGCCCTGAAGGGCGACAACATGCTCGCGCACAGCGACCGCACGCCCTGGTACCGCGGCCCGACGCTGATGGGCTACCTCGAGACCGTCGACGTCGGCGCCGTGCGCGACGACGGCGACTTCTTTCGCCTGCCGGTGCAATGGGTCAACCGGCCCGACCTCGATTTCCGCGGCTTCTCGGGCGTCGTCGCCGGAGGCAGCATCGAGCCCGGCGCGCGCGTGCGCGTCCAGCCCTCGGGCCGCGAGAGCCGGGTCGCGCGCATCGTCACCGCCGACGGCGACCTGGCGCGCGCGGTGGCCGGGCAGTCGATCACGCTCACGCTCGACGACGAGATCGACATCTCGCGCGGCGCGATCATCTCCAAGGCCACTGCGCCGGCCGAGGTGGCCGACCAGTTCGAGGCCACGATCGTGTGGATGACCGACGAGCCGATGTTCCCCGGCCGGCCCTATTTGATGAAGATCGGCGCGCAGACCGTGACCGCGACCGTGACCGAGCCCAAGTACAAGGTCAACGTCAACACGATGGAGCACCTGGCGGCCAAGCAGCTCGAGTTGAACGAGATCGGCGTGTGCAACCTCGCGCTCGACCGCGTGATCGCCTTCGATCCCTACACCGTCAACCGCGACACGGGCGGCTTCATCCTGATCGACCGCCTCTCCAACAGCACGGTCGGCGCGGGCATGCTGCACTTCGCGCTGCGCAGGGCGCACAACATCCACCTCCAGCACGTCGATGTCGACAAGGCAGCGCGCGCGGCGCTCAAGGGCCAGCGGCCCTGCGTGCTGTGGTTCACCGGCCTGTCGGGGTCGGGCAAGTCGACGATCGCCAATATCGTCGAGAAGCGCCTGCACGCGATGGGGCGCCACACCTACCTGCTCGATGGCGACAACGTCCGCCACGGACTGAACAAGGACCTCGGCTTCACCGAGACCGACCGGGTCGAGAACGTGCGCCGCGTCGGCGAGGTCGCCAAGCTGATGGTCGACGCCGGGTTGATCGTGATGACGGCCTTCATCTCGCCCTACCGTGCCGAGCGCCGGCTCGCCCAGAGCCTGCTCGCCGAGGGCGAGTTCCTCGAGGTCCACGTCGACACGCCGCTCGACGTGGCCGAGAGCCGCGACGTGAAGGGCCTGTACCGCAAGGCGCGGCGCGGCGAACTGAAGAACTTCACCGGCATCGACGCGCCCTACGAGACGCCTGAGCACCCGGCGCTGCGCGTCAACACGGCCGAACTCAGCGCCGACGAAGCGGCTGACAAGGTGATCGAACTGCTGCGTGGGCGGGAGATGCTGAAGTAGCGCGCAATACTCAGTCGCGGGCATCGAGCCCGCTCCTTCGCCGATCGCTGCGCTGGTCGATCCCCCTTCGGGGGTTGCGCCGGAACGTCCGCGTTGCGCAGAGAGCAGTGCAGGCGCAACGCGATCGCGCGCGCCTGCCACGCTGCGCGAGGCGGACGGCTTGCGCGATCCTCGCCCTTCGCTCCGCGCTCTACATCAGCAAATGCTCGCCGGCGTTCTCGCCGCCGAGGATGACGTAATTCACCTTGCGCAGGTCGGCGAGCCTGGTGCCGCCGGCGTACGAGATCGAGCTCTGCACGTCCTCGCGCATCTCGCGCAGCGTGTCGGCAAGCCTGCCCTTGATCGGCTCGAGGATGCGCTTGCCCTCGACATGCTTGTACTCGCCCTTGTTGAAGTCCGACGCCGAGCCGTAGTACTCCTTGAACAGCTTGCCGTCGACCTCGACCGTCTTGCCGGGCGACTCCTCGTGCCCCGCGAACAGCGAACCGATCATCACCATCGCGGCGCCGAAGCGCACGCTCTGGCGATGTCGCCGTGGTGGCGGATACCGCCGTCGGCAACGATGGGCTTGCTGGCCACACGCGCGCACCACTTCAGCGCCGAGAGCTGCCAGCCGCCGGTGCCGAAGCCGGTCTTCAACTTGGTGATGCAGACCTTGCCCGGCCCGACGCCGACCTTGGTCGCGTCGGCGCCCCAGTTCTCGAGGTCGATCACCGCCTCGGGCGTGGCCACGTTGCCGGCGATGACGAAGGCCGAGGGCAGCCGCTGTTTGATGTGCTCGATCATCTTGCGCACGCCCTCGGCGTGGCCGTGCGCAATGTCGATCGTGATGTAGTCGGCGCCCACGCCTTCGGCCGCCAGCCGGTCGATCACCGCGTAGTCGGGCGCCTTGACGCCCGAGCTGATCGACACGTAGAGCCCCTGGTCGCGCATGCGCTTCGCGTATGCCACGTTGTCGAGGTCGAAGCGGTGCATCACGTAGAAGTAGCCGTTGGCGGCAAGCCACTCGCTGATCGGCTCGTCGATCACGGTCTTCATGTTCGCCAGCACGACCGGCAGCTTGAAGCTGCGCGCGCCGAACACGGTCGAGGCGTCGCACTCGCTGCGGCTCTCGACGCGGCATTTGCGCGGCAGCAGCAGGATGTTGTCGTAGTCGAAGATTTCCATGGCGTACGGGCTCCGGCAAGCAAGATTGGCGAGCGCTTGACCTGGGGCCCGGCCGTTGCCGGCTGAACGCCGCGCTGGCGCGGGAGCCGGAAACGGAAACCGGGCACCAAAATTTGGGCCCGGTGGCGAATTCTACGCGTGCGCTTCCGGCGTGCAGGAAAGATGCGGCTGTCCTCGTTGGGCAGCACACATCACCTGGTCACGCGTCCTCGAGTTCCTTTAGGGTCTTACCGCTCTTGTCCTTCCACGCCGTGAGCCCGTTTGCGCTCCCACCGTGAACCACGGCAGCCGCGGCGCTGGGGCTTGTGAACTCGACATCCTTCGTGAAGACATAGACCCCCCCTTGTTCGATGAGCGTCCTGTCTTGAATAAGGCGCTGTCGCAGCGCGATTGTGTTTGGATACTGGGCCTCGGCCGAGGGGCGGACGACGAGGACTGCGGACGACTTCGAAAACACGACGAAGCCACCTTCGGTCCTGCGCCCTGTCGCGACGGCGTTCTTGATCTTGCACACGAGCAGCGGTTGGTGTTGGCTCGGCTTGCCCGACCCACCAATCGGCGACAGAAGGTCAGACCCCAGGACTGGAAGAACCTGCCTGATCCGGGACAAATAGACCTCCATGTCCTCGCGGTCTGATTCGGGCAGCTTCGGATTCGAGGTGTTGCTGTTTTCGAGGGCATAGCGGCCTACACTCTTCGCTTCGTGAAGCAGACGGTTCTCCAGGTAGCGGATGTGCGCCTTTGTCAGGTTCTCATCCTTGCTGACGAAGATCACCACGGAGGTCCAGAAATCCTTGGTCTTGTGCTGTCTGAGCCGATCTCGGATGACTTCCGCCTCGCCAATGTAGGCAAGGTTGTCGCCGGATTCGGCGTTGACGCCCAAGAGGAAGTAGACGCCCGAGCCCTCGGTCTCCTCGCGGGCAAGGAGGTCGTCGAGTTCAGTTCGAGGCGCCGCGAGGGCCTTGCCCGTCCAGTTGGAGACCTCTCCGACCCGCAGTCGCCTGGCGTCACCATGCGGGAGAAACAGTTTGATCGTGGCGGAGGTCATACTGCACTATAGGCCGAAGGTGCGGAATGGCTCTGCAACAGGCTCTTCCGTCACCGCGCTACCCACAACTTGAACTCCACGTGCTGACTGGCAGCGTGGAAGTCCTGGTCCGTCGTCAACATGATCAAGTCGTGCCGCCGGCACAGCTGGATGAGCAGGGCATCGATCGTTCCGACCTGCACGCCGCGGCGCCGGCAGGAGTTGCGGACATCGGCAGCTTCGATGTGATCCTCGCGGTCGGGCTGGAGGAAGGCGAGTGCCGAGAGGCGCTCCACGAGCTGGGCTCGGTCCTTGGGTCCTGCAAAGCCCTGCAAGAGCTCCTGTAGCACAAGACCCGTGGTGAACACCTGATCTGCCCCCAGGAGGGCATGGCGGAGTGCCGCCACCTCGGGCGCGGCCTGCTCCGCATCCCGGCGCAGAGCGAGCGACCAGACGCTCGTGTCGACGAGCAGGCTCACCGCCTGCGTGCCCGCTCGGCCTTGTAGTCGAAGGTCGTGTCCCACTCGAGCTTGCCGAAGAGCTCGGCGACCCGTTTTTGCTCTCTGCGCGCGATGAACTCGCGCAGCGCTTGGGTGACGGCCGCCTTCTTGGTCGGCTCTCCGCTCACGCGGAAGGCGCGATCGAGAAGTTCCTGGTCGAGGGCAAGGTTGGTGGCCATGTGTGACTCCTTCGGCAGCAGTCTACACAGGCGCGCAGTTGCGCGCAAAGCGTGCGAGCCCAAAGCGGCGGCGCCGGGTCGGGCCGAGCGAAGGGCGCCGGGGCTGCTCGGGGCAACGCATCCCGCCGCCGCTACTCTATGGGTCCGCACCCCGCCGATCTCGCCGCCGCTGCCAGGATCCTGCGCGACGGCGTCTCCACCCAGCCGATCACCGCCAGCCCGTCGATGCGTGTCCCGACCGCGATGCGCACTGCGAGCAGGTGCTCCACGTCCTTGCGCATCGGATCCAGTGTCAGCGGTCCGGCGAGTTGGCGCACGAGTCGGCGCTCGACGGGCGAGCCCTCCTCGCCTGGCGCGAGGGCTTCGACGAGCGCGATGTAGCCCACGGCGCCTTCGGGCAAGGACCCGCGGCCGTCGTGCCGTACCGTCAGGCGTACGCCCAGGTAGCCGTTGAGGATCGGCCCGTCCTCGACGCGCACGTCGACGCCGCGCGCCGCGAGCGCGTGGCGGCGCTCGAGCGTCGCGTCCGGCGCGCTGCGCGGCGCGCGGGCAGTGGCTGCGGCCAGCGCGGCGGCCGCGAGCGGCGCCGCGTCGCCGCGCGCGCTCGGCACGATCCAGTCGAGCACCGCGCTGCCGGCGGGCGGCACGGCAGCGTCGCGCCAGCAGGCCTCGCAGTCGGCCGGGATGTAGCGCTCGACGAGCCGGTTCGGGCACTGCGCGAGTGCCGTGCCGGCGGCGAGGGCGAGCAGCGGGCCTCCTAGAATCCATCGATGAGTCTGCATTCCGATCCGGTCCTTACGGCTGCCGAGCCCGGCAGCGCATTGTTGCGCGGCCTGAACCCGGAGCAGCTCGCCGCCGTCACGCTGCCCGCCGAGCCGGCGCTGATCCTCGCCGGCGCGGGCTCGGGCAAGACGCGCGTGCTGACGACGCGCATCGCGTGGCTGATCGCAACCGGCCAGGTCTCGCCCGGTGGCGTGCTGGCGGTGACCTTCACCAACAAGGCGGCCAAGGAGATGCTTGCACGGCTGTCGGCGATGCTGCCGATTCCGGTGCGCGGGATGTGGGTCGGCACCTTCCATGGGCTGTGCAACCGCTTCCTGCGCGCGCACTGGAAGCTTGCCGGCCTGCCGCAGAGTTTTCAGATCCTCGACATGCAGGACCAGCTCTCGTCGGTCAAGCGCGTCGTGAAGGCGCTGGGCCTGGACGAGGAGCGCTTCGCGCCCAAGCAGGTGAGCTGGTTCATCGCCGGTGCCAAGGACGACGGCAAGCGCCCCGGCGACATCGAGCTGCGCGACGAACACCTGCGCACGCTGGTTCGCGTCTACGAGGCCTACGAGGCGCAGTGCGAGCGCGAGGGCAGTGTCGACTTCGCCGAGCTGATGCTGCGCACGGTCGAGCTGATGCGATCGAACGGCGCGCTGCGCGAGCATTACCAGCGGCGCTTCCGCCACATCCTGGTCGACGAGTTCCAGGACACGAACAAGCTGCAGTACCAGTGGTTGAAGCTGTTCGCGAGCCGCGGCGATCCGGCCACCGGCCTGGCGCCGGCCGGCGTGCTCGCGGTCGGCGACGACGACCAGAGCATCTACGCTTTTCGCGGTGCGCTGGTGGGCAACATGGCCGACTTTGAACGTGAGTTCCGCGTTCAAAAGGTGGTCAAGCTGGAGCAGAACTACCGCAGCTTTGGCAACATCCTCGATGCGGCCAACGCGCTGATCGCGCGCAACACGCGCCGCCTGGGCAAGAACCTGCGTACCGACGCCGGCGCCGGCGAGCCGGTGCGCGTGTTCGAGGCGACGAGCGACTTCGCCGAGGCGCAGTGGTTCATCGAGGAGGCGCAGCAGCTCCAGCGCGAAGGTACCCGACGCGACCAGATCGCGCTGCTGTACCGCAGCAACGCGCAGTCGCGCGTGCTCGAGTCGGCGCTCTTCAACGCCGGCATCCCGTACCGCGTCTATGGCGGGCTGCGCTTCTTCGAGCGCGCCGAGGTCAAGCATGCGCTCGCCTACCTGCGGCTGATCGAGAACCCGAACGACGACACGAGCTTCCTGCGCGTCGTCAACTTCCCGACGCGCGGCATCGGCGCGCGCACGATCGAGCTGGTGCAGGACGCGGCACGCGCCTCGCAGCGCAGCCTGATGGCCAGCATCGGCGCGGTGTCCGGCAAGGGCGGCGCCAACCTCGCCGCGTTCGCGGCGCTGATCGCCGCGATGCGCGCCTCGACGCAGGGGTTGACGCTGCGCGAGATCATCGAGCATGTGCAGGGTGCGAGCGGCCTCGAGGCCTTCTACCGCGCCGACCGCGACGGCCAGGATCGGCTCGAGAACCTCGCCGAGCTCGTCAACGCGGCCGAGGCCTTCGTCACCGTCGAGGGCTTCGGCAAGGATGCCGTCGCGTTGCCCGTCGATGAGAGCGCCAACCCCGCCCCCCCGGGGGGCGGGGCAGGGGGTGGGGGTCCACCGTCCACCGGCTCGCCGGACCCCGAGAGCGGCGAGATCCAGTCTCCGTTGAGCGCGTTCCTGGTTCACGCCGCTCTCGAAGCCGGCGACAACCAGGCCGAGGCCGGCCAGGACGCGATCCAGTTGATGACGGTGCATTCGGCCAAGGGCCTGGAGTTCGACGCAGTCTTCATCACCGGCCTCGAGGAGGGCCTGTTCCCGCACGAGAACTCGGCTTCCGAGCTCGACGGGCTGGAGGAGGAGCGGCGCCTGATGTACGTCGCGATCACGCGTGCGCGCAAGCGCCTCTACCTGAGCTTCAGCCAAACGCGCATGCTGCACGGCCAGACGCGCTACAACGTCAAGAGCCGCTTCTTCGACGAACTGCCGGACGAGACGCTGAAGTGGCTCACGCCGCGCCAGCAGGGCTACGGCTCGGGCCATGCGCGCGACTACCAGGCGGCCTGGACGCGCGGGTCGGGGGTTGACCGGCATCGTCGGCGCGGGGCGGGTCGAGGCGGCACCGGCGCCGATCGTGCCCAAGTCGCCTGGCCACGGCTTTCGCGCCGGGCAGCGCGTGTTCCATAACAAGTTCGGCGAGGGCGTGATCGTGACCCTCGAAGGCAGCGGCGCCGACGCGCGCGCGCAGATCAACTTCTCCCGCCACGGCAGCAAGTGGCTGGCACTCGGGATCGCGAAGCTGACCCTGGTCGAATGAGACACCCTTAGCGCGGCTGTTCCGCTACCGGCAGCAGCACCGACGACAGGCCCTCGTACTTCCCGCCCCAGCGGTAGGCGATGCCGAGCGACGCCGACACGGCGGTCTGCTCCTGTGTCAACGGGCTCGCCGCGGCGTCGCCGAGCAACCTCGTCACGCCCGCTCCACCGAAGACGATCCAGCGCGACGTGAGCGCGGCGGTGAATCCGATCGCGGCGCGTGCGCCGGTCGGGCCGGCGTTGGCAGTGAAGGGGGCCCGGCCAGTGGCGGCGGCAGTCTCGTCCGAGACGCCGTAGTAGCTGTTCATGTAGCGCGCGTCGGCGAGGTTGACGCCGCCGCCGGCGTACCACTCGCTGGCCCGCGTGAGCGCGGCGCGATAGCCGATGTCGAAGGTTGCGACGGTGCCGCCGCCGCGCCCGAGCAGGTCGGGCGCGACGGCGGCGGCGAGCGTCCAGTGCGGTGTCAGCGCATACGAGGCGTAGGCGCGCGCGCGCACCGTTGCGTCGACGTCGGGCAGGTCCTCGAGGCCCTCGATGTCCGACGAGTTGCGACCGCGGTCGATGCGCAGCGTGATGCCCGCGCGCAGCCTGTCGGTGCGCAGCAGCTCGGCGCTGGCCCCGGGGCCACGTGGGTCCTGCGCGATGCCCAGGATGGCGGCGCCGCCGCCGGTGCTGAGGCGGATGCGGCCGTACTGGAAGGCCCACACCAGGCGCGGCTTCACGCTATGCGAGGTCGAGCCGGCATAGCTCGGGGTCCAGCTCGCAGTGGCGCCGAGCGCGAGGCTGGCGTTGGCGCGCAGGTCTTCCTGGAGTTCGGCCCAGGTCATGCCCGTGGGGACGACGGTTGTCGAAGAAGCAGGTTCCTCCTTGCCGTCGCTTTCCGCAGTCGCAGGCAGTGCCGCAGCCACGGCGCAGCCGCCAAGGACCAGCGCGCGCAGGCTTGCGTGCAGGCCGCGCATGGCCGCGTCAGGCCTGCTCGCGCGCTGCCGCGTCGGGCTGCGCCTCGACGGCAAAGCAGTCGGTCACCGTGAAATACAGCGAGGCATAGAAGATGGTCGAGAACAGCAGCCCGGCCGGGATTGCCGCGAGCGCGATCAGCTGCGGCTGCGCCAGCAGGGCGGCAAGCACGTTCGCGATCGCGCCGAAGGCGAGGATCACGCCGCCCCACGCCAGGCCGTAGACGGTGAACGCGCCGAGGTTGCGCCAGCAGGCGACGGTGCTGAAGAACAGCGACTTGCCCATGCCGAGATCGCCCCAGTGCACGAGCGCGGGCGCGTGCCAGAACGGCAGCGAGAGCAGCGCCGCGAGGCCGAAGCGAAGCAGCAGGCCGAACTGCAATTGCGGATCGCCGAGCAGCTCGGCGATCGCCGCCGCATCGCCCTTGCCCGAGGCCATCGCATCCTGCAGCGCCTCGAACTTGCCGCCATCGGCGGCGTCGCTGAGCCAGATGATGACCAGGCTCGCGAGCGCATACGCCAGGCCCATCTGCACCAGCGCCGTCGTCCGCTTCGGGCTCACGCGCAGCGGTTCGGAGAACACCGATGGCGTGGGCGTGCGGCCGGCCAGCGTGCGCTGGGTCGCGAGCATGAAGGCCAGCGACACCAGCGGCAGCGCGGCCAGCAGCAGCCAGGCGCCGATCAAGGGCACCAGTATCGACATCAGCCCGGCAAACACGAACAGCGTGAACAGCGCCGCAAACGCGAGCGGCCGCCTGAAGAACACGGCAAAGCCGGCGCGCACCCAGCGCGCGCCCTGGCGCGCCGGGACGATTTGGAGTTTCATGGTTGGCAAGGGGTCGGTTCGGGGTGCCAGGGCGTGCGCACGCGCTCGCGCAGCACACGCTCGTACTGGCCCGGGTCGTGGGCGGCGAGCAGCGCGGCATCGCGCGGCAGGTGCTGGTCCCACAGGCGCGAGATCCAGAAGCGCAGCGCCGCGGCGCGCAGCAGGGCCGGCATCAGGCGCACTTCGGCATGGGTGAGCGGACGTACGGCTGCGTAGGCGCCGACGAAGGCGGCCGCGCGCTCTTCGGCCAGGCGGCCGGAGTCGGGGTCGGCACACCAGTCGTTCAGGCAGACTGCGATGTCGAACAGCCACGCATCGACGCCGGCAAAGTAGAAGTCGAAGAAGCCGCCGAGACGGTCGCCTTGCGCGCCATCGACGAACATCACGTTGTCGCGGAAGAGGTCGGCATGGATCGGCCCGCGCGGCAGGCTCGCATGCGCCGCCGAAGCGGCGAGCTGCTGCTGGAAGCCGAGTTCGCTGCACATCAGTTCGCGCTGGCCCGCGTCGAGATGGGGCAGCAGTTGCGGCACGGTCTGCTCCCACCATGCCAGGCCGCGCAGGTTGGGCTGCACGCGCGGATAGTCGAGCGCGGCCAGGTGCATGCGCGCGAGCATCGCGCCGACCTGCGCGCAGTGCGGCGCGTCGGGCGCCAAGCGGTGGCTGCCGGGCAGGCGATCGACCATCGCCGCGGGCTTGCCGCACACCGTGAGCAGGATCTCGCCGCTCGCGTCGGCGTGCGGCCCTGGCACCGGGATGCCGCGCTCGGCGAGGTGCTTCATCAGGTGCAGGTAGAACGGCAACTGCTCGGCCGTGAGGCGCTCCGAACAGCGTCAGCACGTAGCGCCCGGTCGTCGTGTCGCAGAAGTAGTTGGTGTTCTCGATCCCCGACGCGCAGGGCGCGAGCGCGACCAGCTTGCCGAGGCCGAGCCGGGCCACGAGTGCGGCCGCCGCATCGGGGGCGACCTCAGTGAAGACCGCCATCAGAGTCGAACAGCCGCCACATGCGCTGGCCCGCCGTGCCGCGGCGCGTGTCGGCGGTGGCGCTCATCTCGCGCGACGGGTCGCCGACGTGGATCTCGTAGCTGCCGGCAAGCGCTCCCTTGGTCGTGACGACGATGCTCCTGGCCTGGCCGCGCACCTGCAACTCCTCGATGCGGTTGGCGTCGTCCTCGATCACGCTGCGCCTGACGTTGGGCTCGCGCCGCGCTCCGCGGCAGGTAGCTGCCGCGGCCGACGCCGGCGCGGCAGCAGGTGTCTGGGCGAGGGCGCAGGCCGGCCGAGCAGGGCGGCGCAGGCGGCGTGGCGAAGCAGTGAACGCATGCCGACGATTGTAGGCAGCGCGGCCCGCCCGGGCCGGCGCGCGCGCTACTTCGACGCTGCCTGCCCCGGCGGCTCGGCGATGCAGCGCGACACGACCGGCGGCCCGTCGCCGACATGCAGCGCCAGGCGCTGCTCGCGCAGCGCGGCGTCGCCGGCGGTGAGGCGGTCGAAGCGGCGCAGGTGCTCGACCCAGTTCTCGTCGATGACGTATTCGATGTAGCGGCCGGCCTCGGACGCGTCGTGGAACAGCTCCCAGGCGAGCGCGCCGCGCTGCAGCCGGCTGCGCCGCGTGGCCTGCATCACGGCGTTGAATTCGGCGCTGCGCGCGGGGTCGATGCGGTATTCGATCGTCACCAGCACCGGGCCGGCGTCGGGGGCGACCGGCCGGCCCAGCACCGGCGGCACGAGGTCGTGCACCGGCGTCAGGTCTTCCACCGCCGTCGCCGCGAGCTTGGAAGCGCCGCACCAGCGGCAGCGCAAGCGTGCCGCTCGCGGCCCGCGAGGACGAGGCTCGCGCGCAGGTCGGTCAGGCTCGCCACCTGGCCCCACAGCGCTGCGCCGGCGGCGCTGCTGCCCATCAGCGCCATCTGGTAGATCGACATGCCGCGTGCGCGCACCCAGTCCGGCAGCGAGAGCTGGGCCGAGACCGACAGCGTGTTGGCCACGAGCCACGCCGCGCCGGCGACGATCATCCCCGCCGCGGCGACCGCGACATTGGGCGCGAAGGCGACGACCGCGGTCGCAGCGGACTGCAGCAGCGTCCCGTCGCGAACGACCCGGTCGAACTCCATCCGCTGGCGCAGGCGCGGCAGCAGCAGCGCCGCGCCGATCGCGCCCACGCCCAGGCAGGCCAGCAGCAGCGCGTTACGAGCGCGTCGCCGCCGGGCAGGGCGCGCGCGACCAGGCAGCAGCGCGAGCACCGCGATCGACTGCAGGAAGAACAGCGCCACGCGCAGCAGCACGGTGTGCATGCGCGACGACTGGCACGAACTGCACGCCGACGCGGATCGCGCCGAGGAAGCGCTCGCCCGGCGCGCGCTCGGCGTGGGCTCGTGCTTCCAGCGCAGGATCACGAAGCCGGCGACGACCGACAGCACGGCGTTGAGCGCAAACACGTAGACGCTGCCGGCGCTCGCGATCAGCGCGCCGGCGATGATCGGGCCGATGATGCGCGATGCGTTCATCGCCACGCCGTTGAGCGCGATCGCCGGCGCGAGCTGGGCGCGCGGCACGAGGCCGGGGACGATGGCGGCGAAGACCGGCATGCGCATCGCCAAGCCGATGCCGTTGGCGAAGGTCAGCAAGAGCAGCATGCGCGCGCTCATCGTGCCGCTGGCCACGGTGATGCTGATCAGCACCGCGACGCCGGCGACCCAGAACTGGGTGAACATCAGGTAGCGCCGCCGGTCGAGGATGTCGGCGAGCGCGCCGCTCGAAGGCCGAGCATGAACACCGGCAGCGTCGACGCCGTCTGCACCAGCGCCACCATCACCGGCGAGGTCGTGAGCGACGTCATCAGCCAGGCGGCCGCCACCTCGTTCATCCACATGCAGGTGTTGGCGATCAGCCAGGCGCTCCACAGCATGCGGAACACCGGATGCGCGAGCGGCGCGAGGGCCGAGGTCGAGGTCGTGGCGTCGGCTTGCATGGGCTATTCGATGCGCACGCGCAGGAAGCTCGCGAAGCGCGGCACGCCGCTCGCGTTGAGGCCGGCGTGGCGGTAGGTGATCGTGGCGCCGAGCGGCGGTGGGTCGCGCCGCTGGGCATCGCTGAAGCCGGTGCCCAGGTTGAAGCGCAGCCCCTGCGGCGTCTGCACGACGAGCGCGCCGAGTTGCCCCGCGTAGCGGCCCTTGCCGGGCAGATGGCCGACGACAGTGGCCTCGGCGTCTTCGTAGGGCTTGAGCTTCAACAGGTCGTAGTTGCGCTCGGCCCGATAGAGCGATGTCCCGCGGTGCAGCATCAGCCCCTCGCCGCCGGCCTTGACCGTCTGTTTCAGCAGCGCGAGCAGCGCGGCGCGGTCGGGCAGCTTGCGCTGGGGCACGGCCTGCACCCACGCGACGCCGAGCGTCCAGAGCAGGGCCTCGAGCGCAGCCAGGCGCTCATCGAAGGGGGCCCGGATGTGCAGGCAGGTCGAACACCATGTAGCGCATGCCGCGCCAGGCAGCGTCGTCGGGGGTGTCGCGGGCGACGGTCGATTGCGCCTGCTCGAAGCGCCCGCGCCCCGCCCACAACTCGCCATCGAGCGGCTGCACCGGCCAGCCGGCGGTGAACCAGGCCGGCGCGGCGATGCGCCGCCCGCCGCGCGTGAGCAACTGCGCGCCGTCCCAGTAGCCACGCACACCGTCGTACTTTCGCTCACCCAATAGTCGGCGAGCGCGATCTCGGCGCGATAGACCTTGGCCAGCATCAGCGCCGGCGCTGACGCATCGGCGGCGCGCGCCGGCAGCCACGGCAGGCCGAGCGCCAGCAGCAGTGCGCGGCGCCGTGGACGGGGGCTCGGCATCGGGCAAGAGAGAGAGGGAGGGCCTGCGACTCTAGCAGCCAGGGTCGCCGCCGGTTCGGCCTTCCGCGACAATTGCCCGATGAGTGAAGAAAAAGGGCTGATGCTGCTCGTCGACGGGTCGAGCTACCTCTACCGCGCCTATCACGCGCTGCCCGACCTGCGCGGGCCCGACGGCTTTCCGACCGGCGCGCTGCATGGCTTCGTCGCGATGATGAAGCGCCTGCGCGAGCAGTTCCCGGCCGAGCATGCGGCCTGCGTGTTCGACGCCAAGGGCAAGACCTTTCGCGACGACTGGTATCCCGAGTACAAGGCGCAGCGCGCGCCGATGCCCGAGCCGCTGGTGCAGCAGATCGCGCCCATCCACGAGGCGGTGCGCCTGCTCGGCTGGCCGGTGCTCGAGGTGCCGGGCATCGAGGCCGACGACGCGATCGGCACCCTCGCCCGCGCCGCCGCGGCGAGCGGCCACAGGGTGCTGATCTCGACCGGCGACAAGGACCTGGCGCAACTCGTCGATGCCGACGTCACGCTCGTCAATACCATGACCAACGAGCGCCTCGACGTGAGCGGCGTGAACGCGAAGTTCGGCGTGCCGCCGGAGCGCATCGCCGACTACCTGACGCTCGTCGGCGACAGCGTCGATAACGTGCCCGGCGTCGAGAAGGTGGGCCCGAAGACGGCTGTCGAGTGGCTCGCCGAACATGGCTCGCTGGTTGGCGTGATCGCTGCCGCGGACCGCATCGGCGGCGCGGTGGGCGAGAACCTGCGCAAGGCGCTGCCCTGGCTGCCGCAGGCGCAGCGCCTCGTCACCGTCGTTACCGACTGCGACCTGTCGGGTCATGTGCCGGGCTGGCCCGCGCTCGACGGACTGCACTTCGACGGCATCGACCGCGACGGGTTGCTCGCGTTCTTCGATCGTTACGGGCTGCGCACCTTCCGCAAGGAACTGCTCGGTTCCGTCGCCGCGACCGCGGCCGCCGCTGACCCCGGCGCTGCGCCAGTGCAGCCGCCGGCCGCGCCGCCGCCGTCCGCGGTGGACCTGCGCTACGACACCGTGTTGACGCTGCAAGCGCTCGACGCCTGGATCGCGACGATCGCGGCGGCGCCGCTGACCGCACTCGATACCGAGACCGACTCGCTCGACGCAATGCGCGCACAGCTCGTCGGCATCTCGCTCTCGGTCGCTCCGGGCGAGGCGGCCCACATCCCGCTGCGCCATTCGTACGCCGGCGTGCCGGAGCAGCTCGAAGTCGATACCGTGCTCGCGCGCCTGAAACCCTGGCTCGAGGACGAGAGCAAACCTAAGCTCGGCCAGAACATGAAGTACGACACGCACGTCTTCGCCAACGCCGGCATCGCGGTGCGCGGCTATGCGCACGACACCCTGCTCGAAAGCTACGTGCTCGAGGCGCACAAGCCGCACGGCCTGGAGAGCCTGGCGCTGCGCCACCTCAACCGCAGCGGTCTCTCGTACGAAGACCTGTGCGGCAAGGGCGTGCACCAGATCCGTTTGCGCAGGTCGATATCGAGCGCGCGGCGCGCCACTCGGGCGAGGACGGCGAGATGTGCCTGCACGTGCACCCGCGCGCTGTGGCCGCGATCCAATCGGTGCCCGCCTGCGCTACGTCTACGAGCGGCTCGAGATGCCGACCGCCGCCGTGCTCGCGCGCATCGAGCGCAACGGCGTGCTGATCGACAGCGCGCTGCTCGCCACGCAAAGCCGCGAACTCGCCGAACGCATGCTCGCGCTCGAATCGGAGGCGCATGCACTTGCGGGCCAGCCGTTCAACCTCGGCTCGCCCAAGCAGATCGGCGAAAATCCTGTTCGGCAAGCTCGGTCTCCCGGTGGGCCGCAAGACGGCGAGCGGCGCGCCCTCCACCGACGAGACCGAGCTCGAGAAGCTCGCTGCCGACTATCCGCTGCCGGCCAAGCTGCTCGAGCACCGCGGCTGGCCCAAGCTGGAAGGCCCTACACCGACAAGCTGCCGCTGATGGTCAACCCCGCGACCGGCCGCGTGCACACCAACTACGCGCAGGCGGTCGCGGTGACGGGGCGGCTGGCAAGCAACGACCCGAACCTGCAGAACATCCCGATCCGCACGCCCGAGGGGCGGCGCATCCGCGAGGCCTTCGTCGCGCCGCCGGGGCACGCCATCGTCAGCGCCGACTACTCGCAGATCGAACTGCGCATCATGGCACACATCAGCGGCGACGAAGGCCTGTTGCGCGCCTTCGCCGAGGGCATCGACGTGCACCGCGCGACGGCGAGCGAGGTCTTCGGCACGCCGGTCGCCGAGGTCAGCAGCGAGCAGCGGCGCTACGCCAAGGTCATCAACCGGCCTCATCTACGGCATGGGCGCCTTCGGCCTGGCGAGCAACCCTCGGCATCGAGCAGAAGGCGGCGCGCGACTACATCGAGCGCTACTCGCGCGCTACCCGGGAGCCAAGCGCTACATGGACGAGACCAGCTGCGCGCCGCCGAGCGCGGCTACGTCGAGACGATGCGTTCGGCCGCCGCATCGTCCCCGCCGAGATCCAGGGGCGGCAACGGCCCGCGCCGCGCCGCCGGCTGCTCCGGAACGCCAGGCGATCAACGCGCCGATGCAAGGCACGGCGGCCGACCTGATCAAGCTCGCGATGAT
>NZ_JADJDO010000018.1 GCF_016702655.1 Ideonella sp. | reverse complement strand
AACTCGGCGCCCGCGTCAACTCTCGCCGGCTGCGTGCCAATCCGGCCATGCTGTGGTGACTAGCGCGGCCCGGGGGCGCTGCTCGGATTCACCGCCCCGTCTTCGGCGCTGCCACTGGCTCGGCCTGGGTTTCAACGTGGCGCTGGCCTGCGCGACGCTCGGCGTGACGGGCTCCGGCGGCGGTGGTCCCGCGGGGTCGCGAGCGAACTGCGGTCGGCAGGCCAGGTCACCGAGACGCATGATCACGCTCGCCGCTGAAGACACGCCCGTGTGTGCGTGCTCGGGTTCAAGCTCGTCGTCGGCTGGCCGCGCATCGACCAGAGGCCGGCAACTGGGTGCCTGCGATCTTCGCGCCCGCTCTACACCTTCGGCGGCTCGGTGGCTGCTTGCGCTGCTGCTCACTTACCTGGTCCGGCCGCGTTCGCGCCGGCTCGACCTGCGCGACGAGAATTCCGGGTGCTGCTGCGCCTCGGGTGCTCATTTTGGCGGTGCTCAGGAGCGCACATGCTCGGCATCTCGACCCTGCTCGGTGCCGCTGATCGCCGGCGTGCTGCTGCGCTACACGAGCGCGAGGCCCGGGTCTGGCCGCGCCACTTCGGGCAGAGCGCGGCGTGCTGGTGCTGATGCTGTTCGTGGTCGTCGGTGCGGCCTGGTCGCTCCGGGCGGTCGCCGTGGGCGGCCTGGTGGCAATCGCGTTGCTGGTCGTGCGCGCTCGCCAAGATCGGTCGCGGTCGGGCTCGGCTGGCGGTGAGGCGGCATCCTGGGTAACGCCAGGCGCGGCGCTCGCGCTGACGCTGACTTCGATTTCGGTACTGCCCTCGTGCTGCTTGCCATCCAGTACCGGACCCACCCGACTTCTCGCGCCGCTCGCGCTCCGATCGACTCAGCGCGATCGTTCATCTAGCGGCCCTGGGCCCGATTGCCGTCCAGTGGGGCGCGCCTGGCGTGGTGAACACCCGGCCAGCGAGCGCGCGCGGCGGCCAGGGCTGACGCCGCGATGGCACTCGAACCTTTGGCCGATTCACGCCCAGCGACGCTCGGCGTCGGCTCCTTGCTGCAGATCGTCAACCTCCACGACTACGACCTTTCGCCGAGCGCGGCCGACCTGATGCGCCTCGCGGAGCGAAGCGCAAGCTGCCCGGCAAGGTGGTGCTTGAGATCACCGATGTCCAAGCATGATCGAGCTCTCGACCGGCATCTGCAGTGGACATGCCGACGCGCTGGCGCAGCTCGGCGCCATGCGCGATGCGCTCGTCGTGAGGCCGCTGCGAAGCTCAATGTCGGACTGTGCGGCGGCGGCTTGCATCCGTTCCAGGACTGGAGTCAGCGCCGCATCTACGACACGCCGCGTTCCACCAGGTGGCCGGGCTGTACGGCTACCTGTCCAAGCAGTTCACGATCTTCGGCCAGCACGTGCATCGGCTGCCCCCGGTCCCGACCATGCGCTCACGCTGCTGCACGGCATGTCGCGCTTCATCCCGCACCCGATCGCGCTGTCGGCCTCGTCGCCGTACGTCCAGGGCACCGACACCGGCTTCGCGTCGGCGCGCCTGAATTCGGTGTTCGCATTCCCGTTGTCGGGGCGGACGCCGCCGTGCTGACCTGGGACGATTTCAAGCGCTTCTTCGAGAAGATGACGCGCACCGGCGTTGTCAAGAGCATGAAGGACTTCTACTGGGGACATCCGCCCCCAAGCCCGAGTTCGGCACGATCGAGGTGCGTATGCTCGACACGCCGCTGACGATCGGGAAAGGCCGCCGCGCTGGCAGGCTACATCCAGTGCCGGGCCGCTGGTTGCGCATCGAGCGGCCGGTACGCGCCGGCCGAGGACCACCATCTGCCCTTACACCTTCAACCGCCGTTCCAGGCCTGCCGCTTCGGGCCGGATGCGACTCGTCGATCCAAGACCGGCGGAGCACCAGGCGCTGCGCGACGACATCCAAGCCACGTTGGCGGCGCTTGAACTGCACGGCTGGAGCTCGAGGCCGAAGGCGCGCTCGCGCTGCGCGCGGAGATGGCAGGCCCGGGCAACGACGCGGGCTGGATCCGCAGCACCTTCGAGCGCGAGCGGCTGCTGCCGGAGGTGGTGGCAGCAATGCCGCGCTGGGCGGGGAGCCGAGTGAAGATAACGGCCGACGGCCTGGCCTGGCCCGGCCAGCCCGGTTGCGCATCCGCGGGGCGCCCCGCTGCCGGCGCTGCGCGGACGGCCGTCGGCGGCAGCCCGGCGCGCATCCTGCACCAGGCGCCGGGCGAGATGGGTTTCGCGGCAAGACCTGCAATACCTCGAGCGTTCCATCGCGCACTGGATCAGGGGCGCGTGGCGCGCTGGCCTTCATGGTGCCGACGCTGGACAACGACGCCGATCACGCGCGCCGGCATCAGCGTCTCGGACCACGCGCGCGCGCTGGACGCCTGGTGCTGCAGGGTGGCGCCGACGTCAGCCCGGAGAGCTACGGCGAGGCGCCGCTGCGCCCCGAATGGGCCGGCGACCGCGTGCGCGACCTGTACGAGATCGACCTGCTTTGGGAGTTCGTGATCCAGGGCAAGCCGGTGCTGGGCGTTTGCCGCGGCGAGCAGCTGATCAACGTCGCCTTCGGCGGCAGCCTGGTGCAGGACATCGCCACGCAGCTGCCCGGCGCGGACCAGTCCGTCGGCCGGCTGGGCAATGGGCCTCAGTGGGAGGCGCGTGCCGTCGGCGACGGCGTGGTCGAGGCGAGCCGCGCGCACGGGGCGGAATTCGTCGGCGGCGTCCAGTGGCACCCGGAGTTCCACTTCCAGGACCCGGCGCTGCTCAGCGGCGAGCCGCTGATGAACGCCTTCCTCGACGCTGCGCGGCAGGTCTTCCGGCGCTCGGCCGGCGGCCAGATGAACGACAACGGCCTGCCGCCACCCGTCGCCTGCGGATCGCGCGTAGGGATCCGGCTGCGGGCCCGCGGTCGGCACGTTGCGCGACAGCAGCGCGACCCGAAAGGCGAGCAGGAAGCCCACGCCGAGGTTGGGAGCGCGCCAGTGACCGCCAATCCCCGCCACGCACCCCCAGGACGCCGCGTCGTGCAGCAGCGCCAGCCCTTCGGTGCCGGCGCCGCGGCGAGCTGGCCGGTCGACAGCGTGACGTGGCGGACCTCGAGCGGCAGGGCCGAAGAACGCCGCCACGACCGTCCCCAGGCCGAGCAAGGCCGAGCGGACAGCGTTGGCCGCGAGGCCCGGCGATGTTGGCGCGCCACCAGGCGCTGATGCGCCGAGCGCGGCCGGGGCAAGCGAAGGGCGGCGCGCAGGCGCGGGTTCAGGCCAGCGCACTGTCGAGCGCCGGTGCCAGACGAACCAGTTCTCGGCCCAGCCCGCGATCAAACTGCTCGCGAACAGCAGTACGCCGGTGAAGGCAGCGTAGAGCGCCGTCGGGCCGAGTAGCGTCAGCGAGTGCGGCACGTAGCTGCCGCCTCGCGCGGCACCAGCGGCGTGTCGGACGCAAGGCCCCAGGCCATCTACGCGACCAGCACGATCGGCACCACGACCATCAGGTTGAAGATGCCGGCCAGGTGCCAGCGGATCTTAGGTGGCGCAACCCTCGTCGACGAAGCCTTCGACCGCCTCGTCAGTCGCGCCGCTGGCGCCGGCTTCTCGGTGAGCTTGCGTGCCATCGCCACGAGGAACTTGAGGTGCGTCGTTCCCGCGAGGACTGCGCCGCCGGTTGCCGCGGCGCGCAGCATGCTCCGGTACTCGCCGTGGTCGCGCGTGATGTAGTGCTCGCCGGTTTCGGCGCTGCGCTCGGCGACCTTGGCCGCGAGCAGCGCGTAGTGCCGGAGCAGCGCGCGTGCGCTGCGCCGATTGGCGGCCACGTCGACCAGTGCGGCCAGCAGCGCAGCACGTCGCGCGCCGGCCTCCGACTCGACGCAGGCGAGCAGCGCCTCGATGCGGCGCACGCGCAGGCGCAACTGGTTGACCTGGAACACGAGGTCCACCGAGACCCCGAATTCCTCGAGGTGCTCGGACACGCTCGCCGCTGCGCGCCGGCAGGCGTCGAGCAGCGCGCGCAGCCGGGCCGCCTCGGCAGCGAAGGGCAGGCCGGCCTCGGCGCGCTCGCGCACTGCGTCGCCGGCGCGCGCGAGCTCGCGAAACGGCTCGCCGGCGAGCGTCGCCGGGCTCATGCGCAGCCGCATCGGCCCCGAGAAACCCGACGCGCGCACCGCGCTGCACAAGTACATGATCGCGTCGAGAAAGGGTGCGTGCCAGTCGACGCGCGGGCTGCGCGTTCCAGGCCTCGCCCAGCAGCGCCGCCAGGCGTTCGAGCGTCGCGTCGTCGATCGCGCGCAGCCACTGCGCGTCGTCGTCGGCATGGAAGACGAGGCCGAACAGGTCCGCGAAGGTCGGTCGTCTCGGGCGTCGCCGGCAGGACGCGCCGGCGCAGGCGCTCGCCGAGCTCTCCGAACAGATCGACGCGCGGTGAAGCCGAAGTCGGCGAACAGTGCCGCCGCGTCGACCCCGTCGAAGAAGGCCGCCAGCAGTGCGACGACCGAGGCGCGGTGCCCGGGGTTGCGGTCGAGCACGCCCAGCAGGTGGCGCAGGCGCAGGACCGGCTTGCCGTCGTCGGGGTCGGCGCCGGGCGCGGCATGGCCCAGCCACTCGACCATGCGCACCAGCCAGAGGTTGCGCTCCGCCAGCCCGGCCTTGGGATCGGCGGCGATCAGCAGTGCCGACAGGTCCCAGGCGCGTGCGGGCCGAGCATGGTGGCGGCGCGCTCGGTGCAGCGATGACGGGGCGACGAGGTGAAGCTGCCGATCGCCGCCTCGAACGGATGCGCGTCCTCGGTCATGCAGTAGGTGCCGCGCATCGTTCCGGCCGAAGTCGCCAGGCGCGTCCAGCTCGTGTACTCGAACTCTCCCGCCCGGCTTGAGCAGCGGTTGGTGGCCGACGACCCCGGAGGCCGCGCACCTCCTCGGTCTTGCCGTGGGCGTCTTCGATGATCCAGTGGCGCGCGATCAACTGGCCCGGCACGTCGCCGCTGTTGCGGATCGTGACCGTGTAGGCGAAGGCGTGCACGCCCGCATCGGGTTGCGACTGCTCGGGCAGCGGAGTGACCTTGACGCTGCAGGTGAATTCGGGTTTGGACATGGTTCGATTATCGGAGCAGCCGCGCAGGGCGCACCTAGAATGCCTGGAGATGGCATCCGTGACCCCCCGCCGACCGGCCCTGATCGCCCCCAGCCTGCTTGCCGCCGACGCGGCCCGCTTCGGCGACGAGGTCGGCGACGTGATCGCGGCGGGCGCCGATCCCCACTTCGACGTGATGGACAACCACTTCGTGCCCAACCTTTCGTTCGGGCCGATGGTCTGCCAGGCGCTGCGCAAGCATGCTGTCGCCGCCGGCGGCAGCCGGGTGCCGATCGACGTGCACCTGATGGTGCAGCCGGTGGATGCCCTCGCGCAGGCCTTCGCCGACGCCGGCGCCGACATCATCAGCTTTCACCCCGAGGCCGGGCCGCACGTCAACCGCACGCTGCAACTGATCCGCGCCGCGGGCTGCAAGGCGGGCTCGCGTTCAACCCCTCGTCGGCGCTCGACGTGCTCGAGTGGGAGCAGGACAACCTCGACCTGGTGCTGATCATGAGCGTCAACCCCGGCTTCGGCGGCCAGGGCTTCATCCCCGGCGCGCTGACGAAGATCGAACGCGTGCGCAAGATCATCGACGCCAGCGGGCGCGACATCCGGCTCCAGGTCGACGGCGGCATCAAGACCGACAACATCCGCGCCGCGTTCGACGCCGGCGCCGACACCTTCGTCGCCGGCAGCGCGATCTTCGGCCAGCGCGACTACCGCGCGGTGATCGATGCGCTGCGCGCCGAGATCGCGCGCTGAAACGAAGCCCGGGCCATGCCGATCCGCACAGCGCCGTTCGGCCGCGAGGAGTTCCTCGACCTCAAGGGCCGCCGCATGGCCTGCATCGACGAAGGCGATGCAATCGTCTTCCAGCATGGCAACCCGACCTCGTCTCATTTGCGGCGTGGCAAAGAATCGCACCCTACCCGTGAAGGCCGCCCCAACGAGATCGGGACGGTGCTTGCGGCCTTGGTGCGCCCGCAGCGCGGAACAGGGGCGTGAACCCGGCGCTGGCGGTTTGCCTGGGCCGCGCACCCGCCGCGGTGCCGACGGTCGAGACGGTCGCGCAATGGCTGCCGCAGTGGCGCGCCGTCGCCGCCGCGCATGCGGCGCCGTTCGATCGCGCCCTTGCCGGCGGCTGCTGCGCCGACCGCGTCGGCTGGGCCTTTGCCTCGGGCTATCAGGCGGCGCTGCGCGCGCTCGTGCCCGGCCTGATCGGCGATGAAGCGATTGCGGCCCTGTGCGTCACCGAGGAAGCCGGCAATCGGCCGCGCGACATCACGACCACGATCACGCGCCTGGCCGAGGGCGACATTGCGATCGACGGCGCCAAGCGCTGGACGACGCTCGGCCCCGGGAGCACGCTGCTGCTCGTCGCCGGCCGCATCGCAGGCCCGGGCGACCGGCCGCAGTTGCGCGTCGCGCGTCCCTTCGGGCACGCCGGGCCTCGCGCTGACCGCGATGCCGCCGACGCGCTTCGTGCCCGAGGTGCCGCACGCGCGCGTGACGCTGGCCAACGTGCGCCTGGGCGCTGACGCGCTGTTGCCGGGCGACGGCTACGACGGCTACGTCAAGCCGTTTCGCACGCTCGAAGACACGCTGGTCACCGCCGCGGTGCTCGCCTATCTGCTGCGCGAGGCGCGTGCGCGCGGCTGGCCGGCTGGCTTTCGCGAGCGCATCGTCGCTGCGCTGCAGGCGCTGGCCGACGTTGCGCAAGGCGCCGCGGGCGCGCCGGCGAATCATGTGCTGCTCGCCGGAGCGCTGCGCTGGGCGCATGCGCTGTATGCCGAGGCCGACGCGCTCTGGGCCGCGTCCGGCGACGAGGCCGCGCAGCGCTGGCAGCGCGACGCAGCGCTGTTCGCCGTTGCCGCCTCGGCGCGCGAGGCGCGGGCTGTGCGCGCCTGGGGGCAGCTCGCCGCCGCAGGAGGAGAGTGCCATGCATGAGGCCAAGGCCGCGCTCGTCGTTGGCGCCGGCGATGCCACCGGGGGCGCGATTGCGCGCCGCTTCGCGCGCGAGGGCTTCATCGCCTGCGTCACGCGGCGCAGCGCCGACAAGCTCGCGCCGCTCGTCGAGCGCATCCGCGCCGACGGCGGGCAGGCGGTAGGCTTCGCGTCGGACGCGCGCAAGGAAGACGAGGTCGTCGCGCTCATTGAGCGCATCGAACGCGAAGTCGCGCCGATCGAGGTCGCGGTTTTCAACATCGGCGCCAACGTGCGCTTCGCGGTCACCGAGACCACCGAGCGTGTCTACCGCAAAGTCTGGGAGATGGCCGCGTTGGCGGGCTTCCTGGTCGGCCGGGAAGCGGCCAAGGCGATGCTGCCGCGCGGCCGTGGCACGATCATCTTCACCGGCGCGACGGCGAGCCTGCGCGGCGGCGCGGGTTATTGCGCCTTCGCGGGCGCCAAGCATGCGTTGCGCGCGCTCGCGCAGAGCATGGCGCGCGAGCTCGGGCCGAAGGGCATCCACGTCGCGCACAGCATCATCGACGGCGCGATCGACACCGCCTTCATCGCCGAGAACTTCCCCGAGCGCTATGCGTCGAAGGCGAGCGAAGGCATCCTCGATCCGGACGCGATCGCCGAGGCCTACTGGCAACTGCATCGCCAGCCGCGCAGCGCGTGGACGCACGAGTTCGACCTGAGGCCCTGGAGCGAAACCTGGTGAGGAGACCGACGCAATGAGCAACAGTACCGGCAGTACCGGCAAGACCGTGGAGTTCTTCTTCGACGTCGGCAGCCCGACGACCTATCTCGCCTACACGCAGTTGCCGGCGCTCGCCGATGCCTGCGGCGCGAGCATCGCCTGGCGGCCGATGCTGCTCGGCGGTGTGTTCAAGGCGACCGGCAACGCGAGCCCGGTCACCGTGCCGGGCCAAGGGGCGCTGGATGCTCGGCGACCTGCAGCGCTGGGCGCACCACTACGGCGTGCCGCTGGTGTTCAACCCGCACTTCCCGGTCAACACGCTGGCGCTGATGCGCGGCGCGGTCGGCATGCAGATGCGCGAGCCGGCGTCGTTCGGGCGCTATCTCGAACTCATGTTCGGCGCGATGTGGCGCGCGCCGCGCAACCTCGGCGACGCTTCCACGCTGGCCGAGGTGCTGCGCGAGGGCGGCTTCGACCCCGAACGCGTTGCCGCGCTCGCCGCCGACCCCGAGGTAAAGGCCCGGCTCATCGCCAACACCGAAGAGGCCGTGGCGCGCGGCGTCTTCGGCGCGCCGACCTTCTTCGTCGGCGAGCAGATGTTCTTCGGTCAGGACCGGCTCGCCTTCGTGCGCGAAGCGCTGGCCGCCCGATGACGCCGGCGGCCCCGCTGAAGGCAGCCGTCGTCGACCTCGACGGGACGATGGTCGACACCGCGGGCGACTTCGTCGCGGCGCTCGGGGCGATGCTGGCCGAGTTCGGGCTGCCGGCGGTCGATCTCGACTTCGTCCGCCGCACGGTCGGCAAGGGCTCGGAGCACCTGGTGCGCAGCGCGCTCGCCGAGGTGCGCGGCGAGCCCGGCCTCTACGACGCGGCGATGGCGCGCTACCAGCATCACTACCGGGCCGTCAACGGCACGCATGCGACGGTCTATCCGGGCGTCGCCCCGGGCCTGCAGCGCCTCGCGGAGCGCGGCCTGGCGCTCGCCTGCCTGACCAACAAGCCGACCGCCTTTGCGCACGACCTGCTGCGCCACAAGGCGCTCGCCGGCTACTTCGGCCATGTCTTCGGCGGCGACGCCTTCGAGCGCCGCAAGCCCGATCCGCTGCCGCTGCTCAGGACTTGCGCGGCGCTCGCAACTGCGCCCGCGCAGACGCTCGTGATCGGCGACTCGAGCAACGATGCGCAGGCGGCGCGCGCGGCGGGCTGCCCGGTCATCCTCGTGAGCTACGGCTACAACCACGGCCTGCCGGTGGCCGGTATCGACGCCGACGCGGTCGTGGACCGCCTCGACGCGATCCGGCTCTGAGCGGCTACTTGCCGAACACCTGCTTGAGCAGATCGGTCGTGCGTGCGGCCGGGTTGGTGCGGATCTTCTTCTCCTCCTGGCCGACCATGAAGAACAGGCCGTCGAGCGACTTCCGGGTCACGTAGTCGTCGAGGTCGAGCGACTGCCCGCCCATCAGCGGCACCTTTTCGTAGCGGCCCATCATGTCCTTGTAGGCCTTGGTCGCGCCGACCTGGTTCACCTTCTCGGACACGACCGGCTTGAAGGCGGTGGTGAGCTTGTCGCTCGTCTTGCGGCGAAAGAACTCGGTGGCCGCGGTGTCGCCGCCGGTGAGGATACCGCGCACGTCGTCGAGCGACATGTCGCGGATCGCGTCGCCGAAGTACTTGGCCGCGAGCGGCACCGCGGCCTCCGCGGCGCGATTCATGCTGAGGATGAACTCGTCGACCTGCTTCTGGTAGCCGGCCATCTTGGCCACCTCGGCCACCTTCTGCAGCGAGGACGGCATCAGGATCTTGACCGCCGCGTTGCCGAAGTAGCCATTCTCGCGCCCGAGGCTCTTGACCGCGCGTTCGGTGCCCACGGCCAGCGCCTCCTTGATGCCCGCGGTGTCGGTCTTGATGTCCGACGTACCCGCGGAGCCGGCGGTCTTGGGCAACGCACCAGCACCCTTCATGATGTCGTCGAGCTTGGGCATCTGCGCCATCGCGGGGCCGGCAAGCCCGCACGCTGTCAGTACGAACAGTCTTCTTTGCATTTCGATCGCTCCTTTGCTGCCGGGCGGAGGTTCACGCACCGGACGGCTCAGTATCGCCTCTGTGCAGGCGGGTCAGCCGCGCACGCGCAAGATGGCGGCGAAGCAGGCCCCCAATTCGGCGCGCGCAGCCAGGGGCAGGACATGGCCCACGTACTGGTCCGGGCGCACGATCAAGATGCAGCCTGCGTCCCGGGCTATGCCGCGCAGCTCGAAGATGTCGTGGCCCCGCTTCACGTCGGCGCAGAAGATCTTCTCGTAGTCGCACAGCCCGTAGCGGCCCACATGCGGGCGCAGCAGGGTGGGCATGGCGGCGAAATCGAGCGCGCGCAAATCCTGCTGGAAGACCGCGCGGGTGTCGATCACGGCATCCACGTCTTCGCCCGGAGCCGTGTGGCGGCGCAGCGGGGAGGCAGGGTCGTGTTCGAGCCATTCACACAGCGCGGCGACAGCGCCGCCCGCGCCGCCCGCGTCATCGGCGGGAGCGAAGACGAACAGGCGCCAGCGCGCGTCGGCCTCGATGCAATGACCCAGCTGCATGGGCCTGGCGTCGGCCAGACGGACGACAGGCGCCGAGTGCAGGCGCTTGCCGATATCGAAGCCCTTGGCCAGGTGCTGGTATGCGGTCCCGCCGGTCAGCGCGCCGGGTTCGTAGCGGATCGTCAGGCCGCAGGTGAAGGGCAGGTTGGCGACGAACTCGCGCGCCACGCGGGCAGGCCGTCGACTCCGTCGTCCCCGCCAGACCGCCCACGACGCGGGCCCACTGGTGGTCGAACTCCACCAGGCCCTTAGCCGCGGCGCGCCGTTCGCTGGAGTAGCTGTGCAGCAGCGCCTGCATCGGCGCGGCCTGTCAGCACCGACACCAGCTTCCAGCCGAGGTTGAACGTGTCCTGCATCGACACGTTCATGCCCTGCCCCGCCTTGGCGCTGTGCGTATGGCAGGCGTCGCCGGCCAGCATCACGCGCGGCGCGCGTGGCCACCTCGCCTTCGGGCACGTCGTCGAACTTGTCGGTCAGGCGGTGGCCGATCTCGTAGATCGACCACCAGACCACCTCCTTCACGTCGAGTTGGAAGGGGCTGAGGATGCGCCGCGCTTTGGCGATGATGTCCTCGGGCCCCATGCCGCGGTCGGCCGCGCGCTCGTGCTCGCCGAGGAGGTCGAGCTCGACGTACAGGCGCACCAGGTGCCCGCCCTCGCGCGGCAGCACCATCAGGATGCCCCCTCGTTCTGCGAGCGCACGAAGGACTTCATGCGCCAGTCGGGGAAGTCAGTGACCGCCAGCACGTCCATCACGCCCCAGGCCTGGTGCGCCGCATCGCCGTGCAGCGCCCCACCGATCGCGCTGCGTACGTTGGAGCGGGCGCCGTCGCAGCCGATGACGTAGTTGGCGCGCACCGTCGCGGTCTGGCCCTCGCGGCCCGGCGCGGTGTGCTCCAAAGTGACGGTGACGGGGTATTCGGCCGCGCCGGGGTCGACGACCAATCCGGCAACCTTCAGGCCGTAGTCGGGCTCCAGCCGGGTAGGCGCGTGGCGCATGATGTCGAGGAACATGTCGTGCACCCGCGCCTGGTTGATCAGCACATGGGGCATTTCGGAGGTGCCGTCGGGCACGTCCTGCACACGGGCGACGCGAGTCAACGTGCGCCCCAGGCGGCGGCAATGCCCGCCGCCGCCCGCCGAGGGGGGCGAGTTATCTTGGGAGCGGTCCTGCGACGATTCGGGCGCATCCGCGCCGGGAGCCCAGAAAGTGGTCTCGTTGATCCAGCCCGACTCGCGCATGACCTTCTCGGCAAAGCCGAAGGCCTGGAACATCTCCATCGAGCGCACGCTGATGCCGTCGGCCTGGCCCTTCTCCATCGGCGTGAGCTTGGGCTCGACCAGCAGCGTGCGGATCTGCGGCACCCGGGCCAGTTGCGCGGCCAGGCACAAGCCCGCCGGCCCCGAGCCGGCGATCAGCACGTCGACCGTGGCGGGCAGCGGGTCGCCTGCGCGGCGGTGGCCGGGAGCCGCCGGGTGGACGTCGGGATCGCCGGGCTTGAATCCGTCGCGGTGGTATTGCATGGAGGCTCTCCTTCAGGCAGTATGCCGTTCAGCGGTAAGTTCACATATGATATGCATACATACTAACTAGGTCAAGCGCTCCGGCGGCGCCGCAGCCGGCGGGGCATGATCGGTCGCGGCACAAGGGCAACGATGAACAGGATCGAGATGGCCGGGCACCTGATCCGGCGCCTGCACCAGCACGCCACGCAGGTCTTCCAGGAACGCATGCAGGCCGCCGGTTTCGACCTGACCGCGGTGCAATTCATCGCGCTCGATGCGATTGCGTTGCAGCCCGGCATCGACCAGGCAAGCCTGGCCGCGACCATCAGCTTCGACCGCGCCACGATCGGCGGGGTGGTCGACCGCCTGGAGCAAAAGGCCCTGCTGCAGCGTTCGGTCAGCGCGCACGATCGGCGCGCGCGCCAGCTTCACCTGACGACCGAGGGCAAGCGGCTGCTGAAGGCCAGCCGACCGGTGGTCGAAGCCTTGCAGGCCGACATCCTGGCGCCGCTGTCGGCCGCGCAGCGCGCCGCCTTCCTGGCGCTGGCGCTCAAGGCGCTCGGACTGGGCTGAAGCCGGGGCCGCGGCGAATCTGGCCTCGGAAGGCGGCACAGGTCAGGCCATGGCGGGCACTCGTTGAGCTTGAACCCGCTCCCGGCATGCGCGGACCCCTTACTGCGCTGTTGTGCGGCCTCGCTGCTGCCGTGGCCCCTCCGCGCGCATTGCGCCGGGGCGACGACAAGCCCCGGGAGAGGGCGCAACCCGCGCTTCAGGCGCCGCCACCCGCGGGCGCAGCTGTGACGGCTGCGCAGTTGCCCCGCCTGGTTCAGAACTTGTATCCGAAGCCGACCGTGAGCAGCGCGTCGGTCGACTTCGAGCCCGCGGGCACGACACTGGCCCATTGTGCAGCCAAGCCGACATTGATCGTCCAGGCGCCGGTGATGGCTGTTGCCCACCCGGCGGTGAACGTGGCGAGATCACCGAGATCGCTCTGGCCGGGACGGTAGGTGAAACGTTGATTGAACGTCGAGCTTTCGGCAATCTTGTGCGACGACTCCTCACCGAGCACCAGTTGGCCGCCGTTGGCCGAACTGTCGTCGGTGAACTCGACGCCGGAGTAGCCCACCCCGGCAAAGACATCGAAAGAAGTGGTTGGGTTGCGAATCAGCTTGTAGCCCACGCCGGCGTTCAGGTCGTAGCGCGATCTCGTACCAGCCGCCTTGTGGGTCTGGGCCGCGGCGCCGCCGAACACGAACACGACCTCGGTGAGGTTGTAGTCGTAACGTCCCCTGATCCAGGCCTGATCGGCGGTGGTGGTGTCGACGCCGTTGATCGTGCTCTTCCCGTAGTTGACGAGGCCGGACAGGCTGACCCTGTCGATCGGGCGCACCTTGGTCGCGTCGGCGGCGAGCGTCACCGACAGGGTGTCGGTATTGCCAGTGGCAAAGGCGCCACCAAGGGAAATGGCGCCATGCCACTTGCCGTCGGGTTCGGTCTGCGCCTGGGCAGCCGCTGCCACCGACGCGCCGTCCCGCTTGCGTGGCAAGTTGCTCTTGAACTACCGCGAGCCCATGCTACGCAGCGGCGCGTGCTCACGATTGCGTTTGCGCAACGCGCGAGCTTCTTGTTCCGCAAGGCCGCGCAGGCCGCTGCCACCAACCCCGGTGCTTCGAAGGAGAGAACCATGTCCGACCTGTCCATGCTCATCAACGGCCTCGCCGTCAGCGCCGAGAAGGGCGCCACGTTCGAGCGCCGCAACCCGCTCGATGGCAGCGTCGCGACGCGAGCACCGGCGGCGAGCGCGGCCGACGCGGTGGCCGCCGTCGAGTCCGCGGCGGAGGCCTTCAAGACCTGGCGCGACAGCGGCCCCGGCACGCGCCGCGCGCTGCTGCTCAAGGCGGCCGACGCGCTGGAGGCGAAGACGCCGCAGTTCATCGAGGCTAGGCGGCGTCGCTGACGACGCAGATTTCAGGCGAGGTGATTCCGTCCGACGTGCCCGGGTCGCTCGCGATGGGCATGCGCCAGCCGGCCGGCGTGGTGCTCGGCATCGCGCCGTGGAACGCGCCGGTGATCCTCGGCGTGCGCGCGATCGCGACGCCGCTCGCCTGCGGCAACACGGTCGTCTTCAAGGGCAGCGAGAACTGCCCGCGCACGCACCAGCTGATCGTCGAAGCCTTCCAGGACGCCGGCTTCCCGCCCGGCGTGGTGAACTACATCACCAACGCGCCGGCCGACGCGGCGGCGGTGGTCGAGGCGATGGTCGCGCAGCCGGCGGTACGGCGCGTCAACTTCACCGGCTCGACGCGCGTGGGCAAGCTGATCGCGCTGACCTGCGCCAAGTATTTGAAGCCCGTCGTGCTCGAGCTCGGCGGCAAGGCGCCGCTCGTCGTGCTCGACGACGCCGACCTCGACGACGCGGTCAACGCCGCCGCCTTCGGCTGCTTTGCCAACAGCGGGCAGATCTGCATGTCGACCGAGCGCCTGATCGTCGACCGGCGCATCGCCGACGACTTCGTCGCCCGCTTCGCCAAGAAGGCCTCGGCCCTGCCGCTCGGCGACCCGCGCAAGCCCGATCCTGTGGTGCTCGGCTCGGTGGTCGGCATGGGGACGGTCGAGCACTGCAATGCGCTCATCGACGACGCGCTCGCCAAGGGCGCGAAGCTCGTCTGCGGCGGCAAGGCCGACTCGACGCTGATGCCGGCGACGCTGCTCGACCACGTCACGCCGGCGATGCGCATCTACCGCGAGGAGACCTTCGGCCCGGTCAAGTGCATCGTGCGCGTCGACGGCGTCGATGCCGCGGTGGACTGCGCCAACGACAACGAGTACGGCCTCTCGGCGGCGGTCTTCGGGCGCGACATCGGCCGCGCGCTGAACGTCGCGCGGCGCATCGAGTCGGGCATCTGCCACGTCAATGGCCCGACCGTGCATGACGAGGCGCAGATGCCCTTCGGCGGCGTCAAGGGCAGCGGCATGGGGCGTTTCGGCGGGCGCGCGGGCGTCGCCGAGTTCACCGACCTGCGCTGGATCACGGTGCAGACGACGCCGCGGCACTATCCGTTCTGACGGCCACGGGGTTGCGAGGCCGCTGTCAGGTCGGGCTGCCAGCTCCCGCCTGCGGCGTGCCGAGCAGCGCGTCCTTGAGCAGCCGGTCGGCGGGCGACTTGCCGAGCCAGATCTTCATCAGCGAGGCGAAGAACTCCGGCTCGCGGATAGCCTCGCCCGAGGCCTTGCCGTTGACGAGGATGGCCGTGCCCTTGCCGGGGATCCAGTCGATCGCGAACGACTCGCCGGCCTTGAGCTGCTTCTTCTCGGCGAACAACTCACCCATGCGGATCGTGCCCGGGATGGCCTTGATGAACTCCTCGCGCGACGCGTTCTGCTCGACGCCCTTGGTGAAGAGCTTGCCGAGTTCGTTGGCGTCGATGTCGCGCAGCATCACGATGTGCAGGCGCTTCGGGCCGGCGGCGGCGAGCACGGCCTCGGGCGTCGCGGCCCTGGCCGCGAGGTAAAGCCCCGCGGCGTAGACCTTGACGACGAACTTGTAGCGCACGCCTGCGCCGTTGAGCTGCAGCGGCGCACCGGCGAGCGTCAGGCGGTTGTCGAACGCGACGCCGGCCACGTCGGTGGCCTGGCCCGGTGCCTGCGCCCTGGCGGGCGCAGCGGCGGCGAGAACGGCGGCCAGCGCAAGGCCGAGTAGCGGCCGGCGGGCAAGCATCATCAGCAGCATCATGAACGGCGAACTCCGAAGGGGCGCAAACCCAGGCTATCGGCCGATCGCGCGCCGGATGTAGCGGTCAATCGCGCCGAGTCACACGCGCCGAGTCGCGCTGAGTCGCGCCGAGTCGCTGCCGCCGCCTGCTACACTTTTCGCCATGTTCACCGCGCGCAAACTCGCCCACAGGTCGCACGACCGGGGAGCCTGGCCCTGGCGTTCGCCGGCCTCGCAGCAGTAGTTTGTCGCCGCGGTCGGTAGCGCAGGTTCACCCGCACCGTCCGCCTCCAGCGCGCAGATCGCACAACGGTCGGCCGCCAGCACCGAAGAAGCATCGTCCGGCCCTGGCGCGCGGACGGGAGGTTGCAAGACGTGATCACCGAACTCGAATTCAAGAGCCTTGCCGCGCAGGGCTTCAACCGCATACCGCTCATTACCGAAGCCTTTGCCGACCTCGAGACGCCGCTCTCGCTGTACCTGAAGCTCGCCGCCAGCGGCGGCAGCGGGCGCCTGAGCTTCCTGCTCGAATCGGTGGTCGGCGGCGAGCGCTTCGGTCGCTACTCGTTCATCGGCCTGCCGGCGCGAACGCTGCTGCGCGCGTCCGGGCGCACGACCGAAGTCGTGACCGACGGCCAGGTCGTCGAGACGCACGAGGGCAACCCGCTCGATTTCATCGCCGCGTACCAGCAGCGCTTCAAGGTTGCACTGCGGCCGGGGCTGCCGCGCTTCTGCGGCGGGCTTGCGGGCTACTTCGGCTACGACGCGGTGCGCTACATCGAGCCGCGCCTGGCCCGGGTCAGCAAGCCGGGCGGCATCGCCACGCCGGACGTGATGCTGCTGCAGTGCGAGGAGCTCGCCGTGATCGACAACCTGTCGGGACGGCTTTACCTGATCGTCTATGCCGACCCGGGACAGAGCGAGGCCTTCCACAAGGCCAAGCGGCGGCTGACCGAACTCGGCGACAAGCTGCGCTACAGCGTGACCGCGCCACCCGTGAAGCGCGGGCCGTCGCACGCGGTCGAGCGCGAGTTCGCGAAGGACGACTACCTTGCCGCCGTGCTGCGCGCCAAGGACTACATCGCCGCCGGCGACATGATGCAGGTGCAGATCGGCCAGCGGCTGAAGAAGCGCTACACCGAATCGCCGCTGTCGCTGTACCGCGCGCTGCGCTCGTTGAACCCCAGCCCGTACATGTATTTCTACGACATGGGCGACTTCCAGATCGTCGGCGCGAGCCCGGAGATCCTGGTGCGCCAGGAGCACACGCCCGAGGGAGAGGACAAAATCACGATCCGGCCCCTGGCCGGCACGCGCCCGCGTGGCGCAACGCCCGAGCAGGACCTCGCGCTCGAGGCCGAGCTGAAAAACGACCCGAAGGAGCGCGCCGAGCACGTGATGCTGATCGACCTGGCGAGGAACGACATCGGCCGCATCGCCAAGACCGGCAGCGTGAAGGTGACCGAGGCCTTCACCGTCGAGCGCTATTCGCACGTGATGCACATCGTCAGCAACGTCGAAGGCATCCTGAAGCCCGGCATGACGAGCCTCGACGTGCTGCGCGCCACCTTCCCCGCCGGCACGCTGACCGGCGCGCCCAAGGTGCGCGCGATGGAGATCATCGACGAGCTCGAACCCGTCAAGCGCGGCATCTACGGCGGCGCCTGCGGCTACCTGAGTTTCGCCGGCGACATGGACGTCGCGATCGCGATCCGCACCGGCATCGTCAAGGACGGCATGCTCTACGTGCAGGCCGCCGCCGGCGTGGTCGCGGACTCGGTGCCCGAGCTCGAGTGGAGGGAGACCGAGGCCAAGGCGCGGGCCTTGATCCGTGCGGCCGAGCTGGTCGAAGAGGGCTTCTGACCCACCTGCGGCGGCCCGCAGTGCCCGCGCCCGCGTACCATGCGCGGACGGGCTTCGAGATGGGGTCGTGAGCGATGGGTGGTTCGGGGCGGGATCCGGGTACGGGTGGCGCACGGGCCCGATCGCCCAGCCACACGGGCGTGTCGATGCGCCTGCTCGGCCCGCCCGAGCTGGCCGGCGCCGAGACGGTGCGCTTCGTTGCCGAGCGGCGCTTCCAGTTGTTGGCGCTGCTCGCGCTGAGATCAGGCCAATGGGTGCCGCGCGACCAGATCGCCGCGCTGCTGTGGCCCGACCACGATGACGCCCAGGCGCGCCGCAACCTGCGCCATGTCGTCTTCAAGGCGCGCGCGGTGCCGGGTGTCGAAGGCATCGAGGCCGACGCGACGGCGCTGCGCTGGGGCGTCGAGACCGACCTGCAGCGCTTCGAGGCGCTGCTGCGCGAGGCGCGTGCGCTCGAGGCGATGGCCCTGCGCCGCGGCACGCTGCTCGAAGGCATCGAGGACGCCGGCAGTCCGGCATTGAGCGCGTGGCTCGCTCCCGAACGGGCACGCCTGGACATGCACTGGCAGCAGGCCGCGCTCGACGCGCTGGCGGCGGCGCAGTTGCCCGCGCAACGCATCGAGCTCGCGCAGCGCCTGCTGGCCTTCGATCCGCTCGACGAGGCCGCAATGGGTGCGTGGCTAGCCGCCGAGCTCGCCCTCGGCAACCGGGCCCGGGCGCAGCAGCTGTGCCGCGACTATGCGCACCGGCTCGCCGACGAGCTCGGCGTCGAGCCCTCGCAGCGGCTGCGCAGCCTGCTCGAGCGAGCAGCCGGCGCCGATGGACCAGCCGCCCGCGCGGCTGCGGAGCCCGAAGCCGACGACGATTTCGTCGGCCGCCGCGCTGAGCTCGCCGAGCTTGCGCTGCTGCTCGCGCGGCCCGACTGCCGCCTGGTCACGATCCTCGGCCCCGGGGGCATCGGCAAGAGCCGCCTGGCGCGTCGCGCTGTGGAGCTTGCCGCGCCGCGCTTCGGTGGCGGCTGCATATGGGTCGAACTGCAGGACCTCGGCGACGCACAGGCGGCAGTCGCGCGCCTGGCGCAGCAGCTCGAGCTGGCGCTCGACGGGCGCTCGGACCCGATCGCGCAGATCGGCCGCCGGCATGGCGCGCGCCGCGTCTTGTGCGTGCTCGACAACGCCGAGCATCTGGCCGGCCTGCCGGCGCTGCTCGAGCAGCTGCTTTCTGCGGCACCGTCCTGGGTGCTGCTGGTGACGTCGCGCGTGCGCACCCACGCTGCGCTCGAATGGCTGCTGCCGTTGGCGGGGCTGCCGGTGCCGGACGAAGAGAGCCGCGACCTCGAAGCTGCCGTCGCGTTCGACGCGGTGCGCCTGTTCGCGCTGCGCGCCGGGGCGGCGCAGCGCGGCTTCGCGCTCGCGCGCCACCTGCCGGCGGTGATCGCCATCGTCGACGCGGTGGGCGGCATGCCGCTCGCGATCGAGCTCGCGGCGGCCTGGGTGCGCCTGCTCCCGCCGCGCGAGATTGCGCAAGACCTGCGCCGTGGCCTCGACCTGTTCGAGCGCGACCCCGCAGCCCCCGGCGCGCCGGCACGCCCCGAGCACGCGAGCCTGCGCGCAGTGCTCGATCGCGCCTGGCAACTGCTCGCGCCGCGCGAGCGCGAGGCGATGGCGGGGCTGGCGGTGTTCGAGGGCGGCTTCACGCGCATGGCTGCGCTGGTCGTGGTGCAAGCGCCGCTGCCGGTGCTGTCGTCGCTGGTCGACAAGAGCTTTCTCACCGTCGACGAGGCGGGCCGCTTCGGCATCCATCCGATCGTCGCTGCCGACGCCACCGAGCGGCTGGCGCGCGACGGCCATCGCGGCGCGGCGATCGCGCGCGCCCATGCCGAGCATTACCTGCGCCAGCTGGCCGCGCTCGCGCCCGGCAACGGCGCCGACCCGCGGCCGATCGGCGAAGGCGTCGAGACCGAGTATGCGAATTGCCGGGCCGCCTGGCGCCATGCCATCGAGGCCGGGCTGGCCGAGATCGTCGCGCCCGCGGTGGGCGCGTGGCGCGCGTATTTCGACCTGCGCGGACGCCTCGGCGAGGGCATCGAGTCCCTGCGGCCGGCGCTCGATCTGCTCGCCCGCGAGCCGACCCTGCAGGCCGCCGCCGCGGGCGTTCGGGCGGCGCTGTCGCGCCTGCACTACCGGCGCGGCGACTACCAGCTTGGCCTCGCGCTGGCGCTTGCCGGCGCCGAGGGGGCAGAGCGCTGCGGCGACCGGCGCGTGCTGGCGAGCTGCCTCGCCAACGCCGGCAGTTGCCAATCCGCGATCGGCGAGTGGGGTACCGCCCGGGCCTGCTTCGAGCGCGCGCTGGCGATCGCGCGCGCCGATGGCGTGACGTCCGAGATCGCCGCCGCGCTGAACAACCTGGGCATCGTCGCGAAGAAGGAGGGCCGCTACGACGACGCGCTGGCGTGCTACGCCCAAGCGCTCGCGACCGAGCGCGAGCTCGGGAACCACGCGGCCATCGTGCGCTGCCTGAACAACCTTGCCGGCGTGCACATGGAGCGCGACCAATGGGCGCAGGCGCGGCCGTATATGGAAGAGGGCCTGCGCCTGTGCGAGCGCTACCGGCTCGACGCCTCGACGCCCAACCTCGCATTCGGCCTCGGCGCGGTGCTGCTCGAGCTTGGAGAGACCGACGCCGCCGAGGCGAAGCTTCGGGTTGCGCTCGAGCGCAGCCGCGCAGCCGACATCCCCGTCGTCGCGCTCCTTGCGGGGGTCAACCTGGGCCGCATCGCAGGCATGCGTAGCGACTTCGTGACCGCGATCGGGCGCCTGCGCGACGCCGCGCGCAGCGCGCACGAGCGGGGCTGGACCCACGAGTCGCTGCAGGTCGCGCTGTTCTTCGGCGAGTGCCTGCGCGACGCCGGCCACAAGCTGGCCGCGGCGCGGACCTGGCAGATGGTCGCCACTTATCCGCAGTGCGAGGCCGGCCTGCGCGACAGCGCGCTGCGCTGGCTGGCGGGCCTTGCGCTGACGCCCGAAGAGCAGGCGCAGGCCGAGCGCGAGCCGGTGACGCTCGCGGCCGTGACGGAGCGGCTGCTGTCGGACCGGGCGCTCCAACCCTGACCTCGGATCGCCCGGCAAACGCCGGGCAAACGCCCACGGCCTATGGTCCGTCGCATCGGCTTCGGAGCGGGCGATGGGCGATACCCCAAGACTCTTTCTCGTGCGCGTGTGGCAGCAGCAGGGGTGCTTTCGCGCGTCGCTGCGCGGCGTCGACGAGGAAGAGCCGCAGCTCTTCGACGAACCGGCGCAGCTGGGCGAGTACCTGCGCTGCGCTGCATCCGCTGCCCCGGCCGATCCGGCGCCCGCTACCGCATCGGGCCAACTCGGAGGAGAGCCATCATGAACCGCCTGATCCACCTGTTGTGCGCGTCGCTGCTGCTGGTGCTCGCCGCCTGCGGCGGCGGAGGCGGGACCGAGCCACCCGAGGAGCCGCCGCCGGCGGCCGTGGCGCGCCTCGAGATCGTGCAGACCGGCGCCATCCTGACCGCGGCCGCGGAGACGCGCCAGCTCGAGGCGCGCGCCTACGACGCGCAGGGCAATCTCGTCGAGGCCGACGTGAGCTGGAGCTCCAACACGCCGGGCGAGATCGCCGTCGACGCGAGCGGCGTCATCAGCGCCCAGCGCGCCAACGGCTCGGCGCAGATCGTCGCCCAGGCGCAAGGCATCAAGTCGCTGCCGCTGCTGGCCGTGGCGACCCCGCTGCCCCCGGGCGCGATCGCGCTCACCGACGAACAGATCGTCGGCGACCCCGTGGAGACCGACCCCGACGCCGCGCCCGGCCTGGCCAACACCTACCGCGCGCTGCTCACCGGCGTGAGCGCGCCGGCGGTCGGGGCGCTGCTCATCAACACCGGCTCCAAGACCGTCGCCGGGCGCGTGGTGGCGGTGCAGGCCCAGGGCGAGCAGACCCAGGTCACGCTGCGCGTGGTGCCGCTGCGCGAGATGCTGCCCGGGCTGGCACTGCGCCAGACGATAGACCTCAGCCAGGCGCCGCTGACGATCAACCCCGAGATCGAGGCCGCCTACGACGTGCTGCGCGACGGCGACACGCTGACCTTCACGCCCAAGCCGGGGAACCTCTGCCGCCGCGCGCCAAGGCGGCCAAGGCCGGCCGCGACGCGCGGGCGCAGGCCGCGCGCGGCCCGCTCGAGTGCGAGCTCAGCGTCTCGACGATCAACATCAGCGTGCCCCCCACCTTCAGCGTGACGCAGCACTTCGCGCTCGACGTGGCCGTCTCGGCGGCGCACGGCGTGGAGCGCCTGGTCGCGCGCGGCGAGGTCAACCCGAGCGTGCAGGTCGGCGTCGAGATCTCGGCCGGGCTCAACGTGAGCTTCGAGTGCAAGGCCGAACTGTTCAAGATCCGCATCCCGGTGGGCGGGCCGCTCGCGTTCTTCATCGGCGGTGTGGTGCCCTTCGAGGCCGGTTTCGAAGGCGGCATCGAGCAGACCGCGGTCACCGTGGGGCTGGGCGTGCAGGTGCAGGCCAAGGCCAATGCCGAGTTCGGCCTCGCGTGCCCAGTCGGGGGCGAGTGCGAGTTCGTGCGCAGCGTCACCGGCGAGGCCGAGGCCAAGCCCGAGTGGAACCTGCCGAGCCTAGGCGACCTGCGCGTCAAGCCCAGCATCGGCGCCTTCGGCAGGGTCAAGCTCGAGATCGGCAACCCCTTCATGCGCTCGCTGCGAATGGACACCTTCTACGCCCAGGCCGGACCCAAGCTCGAGGGCAGTTTTGCGCCGGTGCTCAGCCAGGTCATCGACACCGCCTACAAGTCCGACTACAAGGCTGCCTTCGAGGCCAAGGCGGGCGTGGGCGCCGACCTGGGCGATGCGCTCGAGTTCCTGGGGCTGGAGACGCTGGCGGTGGTCGAACTCGCCGAGTCGGTGGACATCGGCCGCTCGCCCACGGGCAGCATGAGCGCCGACCGGGCGGGCTTCGCAGCCGGCGAGGTGGTGAACTTCCACGTCACGCTGGATGCGGGGACGCTCGACTTCCTGCCCGTGGTCGGGCCCTACAACGCCAAGCAGATCGTGATCTACCGCGTGCCCGCGGGCAACTCGACCTGGACCGAGGTCGCGCGCGTGAGCGCCAGCGCCGGGCAGGCTGAATTCGACCTCGCCTATACCGCCGCCGACAGCGGCGCGGCCAGCGAGTTCACTGCCTTCGTCGTCACCACGCTGCTGCCGGCCGATGTGTTCGCGCTCGAGGTCGGGACGCCTCGGTCGGTGCGGATCAGTGCCGACCTGCCCGAGAGCATCGATGAAGAGGCGGCCTTCACGGTCACGGTCGAGAATTCGGACGGCGGCCCCCTACCAGCCGGCGCCGGGCCTGCTGGTGAGCCTCGCGCCGTCGTGCGTCATCGTCGTACCGACCAGCGGCCGCACCGACGCGGCGGGACGGCTCGCGGCGGGCATAGGCGTCACCGGCTGCGCCGAGTCGGTGGCGGTGACGGTGGAGGTGCGGGCCGATGAAGGCACGCCGGTGCTCGCGCGCACGACGCTCGACGCCGTCGTCGGCGGCTTCGAGTTCGGCGACGACATCTATCTCGACAGCCAGGCCAAGATCGCTGCATTCAATGCGAGCGGCATCACGCGTGTCGTCGGCAACCTATCGGTCGAGCTCGACGAAGATCCCGACGATGGCGGCGGCGGCGAGACGGCCCTCAATGCGACCTTGCCGGGGGTCGTCTCGGTTGGGGGCAGCCTGTCGGTCCAAGGTCCGTTGACTGCGCTGAGCATGCCAGCGCTGACGGAGGTCGGTGGAAGCCTCTACATCGACCGGATCACGACCCCGGTCAGCGCGTCATTCAGCTCGCTCAGGCAGCTCGGCGGAGAGCTGTATGTCAGTCGCAATACCGGCCTCGGCAGCATGAACTTCGGCCAGTTGAAGACGCTCAACGGGCTCTACGTCACTGGCAACAGCGGATTGGGCAGCGCCAATTTCCCGCAGCTCGAGAGCGTCGGCAACGACGGCCTGTTCGTCACCGACAACATCGGCCTGACGAGCGCGAGCTTTCCGCAGCTGGCCAGCGTGCTGCAGGCGCACGGTGGGATCTTCATCACCGACAACGAGAGCATCAGCAGCCTCAAGATCGGTCCGGCGCTGATCGCGGCGACGTCCGGCGGCCTGTTCATCACCGGCAACGCGGTGCTGTCGAACCCGGGCCAACGTGAGCTGCGAAATCGTCAGCCCGGGCGGCGTGTTCATCACGGACAACCCTGCAATCCCCGAAGACGAGGTCAAACGCGTCGTCGACTGCATTCGCGACTGAGCTCCGGCGCGCCCGCCGCCGCAGCGGGCCACCCCGGAGGAGACCCCATCACTCGCTTTAGGCCGGTCTGCGCCGTGCGGACCGGCTCGCCCGAGGGGCGTAGATCGACGCCCCAACAGCGCGACGCGGGGGCGCGTACCCAACCACGAGAGCAAGCGCTTTCAACGCGACATCGGCCTTTGGCGCATTGCCGATCCTCGGCGAGTGCGGGCGGAGGTGTAGTCGGCCCTGCAGAATGCCCAGAATCCGCATGAATCTGGCGCCCTCGAAGACGTAGGCGTTGTGCTGCGTCTCGGCCTGGGCTGGCTCGGGCTTGGGCAGACCAAGCAACTCGCACAGCGCGGTGATGAAGAGCTGGTGGTTGGCATGCTCGCTGCCGCCGGCGGATTACCAGCGGACGATGAAGGCCTCGACCGAGTCAGGACAGGCCAATGCATTCGTGTCGAATGCCGTGATACCGACAGCCTTGCGCCAGCCCCTTGTCGCAGGTGAGCAGGGTCAGGTGGAGGCGGGCGGCGATGGCGGCATGCAAGGCATCGGGCGTGCGCAGACCCCGAGGCATGGGCCGCGCAAAATTGTGCGGCACGCTCGAAGTCGGTTGCGCGAACCTCGGCAACGATCAGGCCTTGGGCGTTGAGAATCGACTGCAATCTCGCGGTTGCCTGCCGCGAGGTATTTTCATCGGTCTGCCCCGTGCGAAGCTTGAAGGCAACCGCGCTGGAAAACTCGGCCAGGGTCCAGTGACTGATCCATAGCTCACGTTCACTGCGGGCACGAACAAGGGCCGCTGTGCTGGCCGTTTCGTGAAAGAACAGCGGAACGAGAAAAGACGTGTCGAGGTAGGCCGCCATCAATAGGCATCCAGCGCCCGCATGGCGGCCACGCTGCCGGTATCGGCCAGGGGCTGGGCGGCGACGAAGGCGGCGAGGTCTTCGATCCAGGCCGTGCTGGTGGCCGGCGCGGGCCGGTCGGCGACGATGCGAGCCACGGCACGCCCGCGCCGGGTGATTACAACTTCCTCACCCGCTTGTACTCGATCGACGACGGCAGAGAGATGGGCCTTGGTTGCGGCGAGTGTCATGGTGCGCACGGAAATCTCCTTGATGACTATATGACCATGTTACTTCATGGCGCTCTCTCCGTGGATGCGCGAGGAGGCCCTGCACTGCCTGGCGCCACCCGGCGTGTACCGCTGCAGCGCGTTGCGGCGCCGGCCGACGAGGCTGCGGGTGGTGTCTCGGCATCCCGGCCCTCAAGTGCGCGCCAGGCAACTGATACGGGAGCCTGCGCGGCTATGCATACAAGGTCGCCCCTGAGGTCCCGCCGGAGCGAGCGTGAACTCTCTCGGAGGCATGTTGTATAGGCACCGTCGAGGGAGGCCGGCCCGCCGGCGCACTGCACAATTGCGGGATGTCGCGCCGCAGCTCCCCGTTCCGGTTCACGAACCTGCACGGCCAGCCGCTCGGCCGCGCGAACGAACTCGACCGCACGGTCATGCAGGTGGCCCAGGCGCGGCGCGACGAAGAGGTGGCGACGTCGCTGACGCCGGCCGAGCTCGAGCGCGTGTTCGACACGCTCGCGCTTGCCGGCTGGCGGCGCGGCAAGACGGCGCTGATGACGCTGCTGCGCGCGCTGGAAGTCAAGCGCGACGACGGCCGCGCGTTCGGCGGCGCCGAGACCGGCGGCGCGCTGCGGCGCCTGCACGCCGCCGGGCGCGTGCAGGCGCACGAGGGCGAGGGCTGGTCGGTGCCCGAGGCGCTGGCCGAGCCGCGGCTCGCGACGCTGCTTGCCGACCCCGAGACCGGCGCCGCATGGCGCGCGCTGCTGTGGGTGGCCTCGGGCGCGATCGGTCCGATGGACCGGGTGCCGATGTACTTCACCCCGCGCCACGAAGACGAGGCGCTCGCGCTGTTGCGCCTGGTGTTCACCAGCGGCGTCGATGCCAAGGGCTATGTCGCGCTCACCGCCGGGCCGCTGCACTACCTCAGCACGACGCGCGTCGTGCTGCACGCGCTGGCGCAGTTGCAGCGCATCGGCCTGTTCGAGCGCGTCGATGCCGGCCTGCGCTGGCAACTGCTGGCCGCGCTCGACAGCCACGGCCTGCTCGCCGCCGAGCCGGCGCTGCTCGCCTGGGCCGACGAGAGAATCGAGTCCGCGCCGGCCGCCGGCGCTACCGGGCTGCGCCTGCGCGTGGCCGAGCAGCGGCTGCAGCGCGGCGACGGCCCCGGCATGGAGCGCGCGCTTGCAAGCGACCCCGATGCCAGGCCCTTCCTGCCGCTGCTGCAGGCGATCCTGCCCGCGCGCGAAGGCCGGCTCGCCGAGACCGCGACCGCGTTCCCGCCGGCGTGGAAGGCGCTGTGCGCGCACCTCGGCAAGCGGCGCGGCTTTGCGCCCGACAGCCTGCTGCAGTGGTATCCGCTGGCGCTGATCGCGCAGCACGATGCCGCGGCCTGGACCGCGGCGCGCAAGTTCTGCGTTGCCGCGTCGGGCTCGCGAACGCCGTCGCCGCACGACCACTGGGGCCGCTGGGCGCATGTGCTGGCGGTGCGGCTCGGTGATGCCCGGCTCGAGATCGGGGCGCTCAAGGCCGACGGCAACGCCCGCTACGAGCTGCGCGACCCGAATGCCCTTGCCGACAAGTTGATCCTCGCCGCGTGGCTGGGCAAGCCGCCACCGGGCTGGGACGCGTCGCTCGTCGCCGCGCTGGTGCAGGCCTTGCACGCGGCCTGTCTGTCGTGGAAGGCGGACCTCGTCGCGCAGGCCTGCGAGCATCTTGCCTGGCCGGTGCCGAAGCGGCCGGCCGCTGCGCTGCCGCCGTGGCCGGTGCAGTTCTTCGCGCACCGCCAGGATGCCTGGCGCGATGCGCTGGCGGCGATCACCGCGCTCGGCGAGGGCGGCGCCGCAACCGCCACCGCGGCGCGGCCGCTGGCCACGCTGCAGTGGCGGCTGGCGCTCGACGACGCCGGCCGCGTCTACGACCTGCAGGCCTTCGAGCCGGCGGCGAGCGCGCGCGGCAAGCGCAAGCCGCTGACGCCGCTGCAACTCAAGAAGCGCACGCGGCTCGACCCGCGCGACGCCGCCGTTGCGCGCAGCCTGCGCCAGGGGCGCTACCGCGCGAACGAAGTGTCCTACGACCTGGTGCAGGCGGCGCAGGCGCTCGTCGGCCATCCGGCGCTGGAACTCGCCAATGCGCCGGGCGTGGTGGTCGAACTCGCCGAGAGCCTGCCGATGCTCGAAGTGCGGCGCGAGCGCCGGCGCGAAGGCGGCGAGCACTTCGTCTTTCGCCTGCATGACGAACTGCTCGCCGACGCCGAGCCCGAGCTCGCCCACCACCTGCCCGACTATGACCAGATCGACGCCGAGGGTGAGCGCCGCAACGGCCTGCGCATCGTTCGCGACAGCGCCGAGCGCGCGCGGCTGATCCGCATCAGCCCGGCGCAGCGCCGGGTGGCCGAGCTCGTTGCCCAGCGCTGGACGGTGCCGGCCGACGCCGGCAACGAGCTCGACGCCGCGCTGCGCGTGCTCGCGGGCCACTTCGTGCTGCACAGCGACGCCGCCGCGGGCGAGCCGGTCGCGAGCGATGCGCGCGTCGTGGCGCAACTCCAGCCGCGCGGCGAGGCGATGCGGCTCACGCTGGCGGTGCGGCCGTTCGGTGACTTCGGCCCGCTGCTCACGCCAGGCCTCGGCCGGGCGAGGCTGATGACGCTGCACGGCGGCGTGAGCCTTGCGACCGAGCGTGCGCTCGACGACGAGCGCGCGCACCTCGCGGCGGTGCTCGATCTGCTGCCCTTCCTGGCGCAGGCCGGCGACGAACTGCCCGCCGATGGAAGCTGGCTGCTCGAAGAGCCCGAGCAGGCGCTGGCAGCGGTGCACGAACTCGGCCGCCTGGCGGGCGAGGGGCAGGCGGTGCGAGCGCTGGAGTGGCCCAAGGGCCGGCCGCTGCGCGTGCTCGAGCCCGGTGCCAAGGCCTTCGCGACCACGCTTTCCAGCCGGCGCGACTGGTTTGCTCTCGATGGCGAACTGCGCCTGGACGAGCAGCGCGTGCTCTCGCTGCAGCAGTTGCTCGGGCTGCTGCGCGAGGCGCGCGGCAGCCGCTACGTGGCGCTCGGCGAGGGCGAGTACCTGGCGCTCGCCGACCAGTTGCGCCAGCGGCTGGCCGAACTCGAAGCGCTGGCCGAAGCCGACGGCGCCCGGCTCAAGCTCGGCGCCACCGCCGCCGCCTGGCTGGTCGAAGCGGCACCGGCCCTCGGCGTGCAGGGCGATGCGGCGTGGCAGCGCCGCGCCGCCGACCTGGAGCGTGCCGCCGCGCTCGAGCCCGAACTGCCGCACGGCCTGCAGGCGACGCTGCGCGCGTATCAGCTCGAAGGCTACGTGTGGATGCGCCGCCTCGCCGAGGCCGGCTTCGGCGCCGTGCTGGCCGACGACATGGGCCTCGGCAAGACGGTGCAGACGCTCGCGCTGCTGCTCGCGCGCGCGGCGGCCGGGCCGGCGCTCGTCGTCGCGCCGACCTCGGTGTGCGGCAACTGGGCCGAAGAGACGGCGCGCTTCGCGCCCGGCCTGCGCTGCAGCATCTACGGCCAGGCCGACGGCGGGCGCGCGGCGCAGATCGACGCGGCGGCGGCGGGCGACCTGCTCGTCGTTTCGTACGCGCTGCTGCTGCGCGACGCCGAGGCCTTTGCCGCCAAGCCCTGGGCGACGCTGGTGCTCGACGAGGCGCAGGCGCTCAAGAACGCCGCTACCCAGCGCGTGCAGGCTGTGGCCGGGCTGCAGGCGGGCTTTCGCCTCGCGCTGACCGGCACGCCGGTGGAGAACCGGCTGGCCGACCTGTGGTCGATCATGAACCTGCTCAACCCCGGGTTGCTGGGCAGCGCCAGCGCGCTTCGCCGAGCGCTTCGGCAACCCGATCGAGCGCCAGCGCAACGAGGCGGCGCGCGCCCGGCTGCGGCGCCTGGTCGGGCCCTTTCTGCTGCGGCGCACGAAGGTACAGGTGCTGCCCGACCTGCCGCCGCGCACCGAGATCGTCCAGCGCATCGAGCCGCAGCCTGAAGAGCGTGCCTTCCTCGAAGCGATGCGGCGCGAGGCGCTGGAGCGCATCGCCCAGCTCGACCCCGCCGACCCGGCCAAGAACCGCTTCAACGTGCTCGCCGAACTCACGCGCCTGCGCCGCGCCGCCTGCGACCCGCGCCTGGCCGCGCCCGAGCTCGGCCGCATCGGCGCCAAGGTGCAGGCCTTCGAGCGCCTGGCGACCGAGCTCGTCGAGTCGCGCCACCAAGCGCTGGTCTTCAGCCAGTTCACCGACTTCCTCAAGCTCCTCGCCGAGCGCCTCGACGCGGCGGGGCTGAAGTACCAGTACCTCGACGGCAGCACGCCCGCCGCAGCGCGCAGCGAGCGCGTGGCCGCGTTCCAGCGCGGCGAGGCCGACCTGTTCCTGATCAGCCTGAAGGCGGGCGGCTTCGGCCTGAACCTGACCGCGGCCGACTACGTCGTGATCGCCGACCCCTGGTGGAACCCGGCCGCCGAAGACCAGGCGATGGGGCGCGCGCACCGCATCGGGCAGGCGCGGCCGGTGACGGTGTACCGCCTCGTGACGGCGGGATCGGTGGAGGAACGCATCGTCGCGCTGCACCAGGACAAGCGTGAGCTCGCCGACGGGCTGCTGGCCGGGCAGGACAGCGCTGCGCCGCTGGCGGCGGGGGAGTTGATCGACCTGTTGCGCGGCGCGAACGAGGAGCTCGCTTGAAGACCGGACGCAACGACCCCTGCCCTTGCGGCAGCGGCAGGAAATTCAAGCATTGCTGCGGCAAGCCAGAAGCGGCGCCCGCGCCGGCGGCCGATGCGAACGACGGTGCGGTCGAACGTGCCGTTGGCTGGCTGGCACAGCACCACCGCAAGGCCTTCGCCGCGGCGCTCGAAGAGGAGATCGACGCTGCGGTCTTCGCCTGCTTCGACGACGACGAGGAGGAGCAGGCGCGCGCCGCGATGGCCGGCATCGACGACGCCTTGTGGCAGCAGATCCAGATCAACCTCACCGAATGGCTGCTCGCCGAGGGCGACATCGCGGTCAAGGGGCGGCGCGAGCGCGTGTCGGAGCTGCTGCTCGGCCCGCGCGGGCCGCTGTTCACGGTGGGCCAGCGCGCCTGGCTGGAACAGCTCTCGCAGCGCCCGCTGCGCCTGTACGACGTGACCGAGGTCGTTGCCGGCACCGGCATCACGCTGTGCGATGCGCTCGACACTGCCGCGTCGCCGATCGACGTCGCCGAGCGCGCAGGCAGCCGCTCGATGCGGCCGGGGATGATGCTCGGCGCGCGCGTGATGCGCGTCGCCGGCGGCCACGAACTGTCGGGGGCGATCTATCCGTTCACGCCGCCGGCCGGCCGGGCCACGCAGGAGCGGCTGCGCTGGCAGCTCGAACACCCGATCGGCCACGAGGATGATGTGGTGCTGGCGATGGGCCTGACGATCATCGAGGGCTGGCTCGCGCAGTTTCTGCGCCCGGCGCCGTTACCCACGCTGGTGCACGCCGCGACCGGCGAACCGTTGGTGTTCACGACCGACCACTACGACCTGCTCGACGTGGACGCGCTGGCCGCTGCGCTCGCGGCCGAGCCCGAAGTGGAGGGCGACCGCGAGCGCGGCTGGGATCGCCTGGTCGAGAGCGAAGACGGGCTGACGCGGTCGCTGGCGACGATCACCGTCGAGCCGGGCGGTAAGCGCGTGTCGGTGCTGTACAAGACCGCCGGCCTGGCCGCCAGCGGCCGCGCCTGGTTCGACGCGCTCGCCGGCGCGAGCGTGAAGTTCCGCTTGCAGGAAGTGTCGGACCCGAAGGGGATGCTCGCGCGCGCCGCGGACTCGCCGCAAGCGTCGAGTCCGGCCTCGAACCTGCCCGCGGGGCTCGATCCGCAAGCCATGTCCGACGCCATGGCCGGCGTCGTGAAGCGCTTCTATGCCAACTGGGCCGACGAACCGATCCCGGCCCTCGCGGGGCAGACGCCGCGCCAGGCAATGCAGACCGCTACCGGGCTCGAGCGCGTGAAGGGCCTGCTGCGCAGCTACGAGGACGGCGAGTCGCGCATGGCGGCCGAGAAGGGGCGCAGCGAGATCTCGTACCAGTTCCTCTGGGACGCGCTCGCTCTGGCGCGGTAGCGGGCCTCAGCGCAACCAGGGCTCGAACGCCCTGGCCAGGCGCTGCAGTACGGCCGCGTCGGGCAGCGGCAGTCGAACGCTGGCCCGGCCGGTGGCGGGGTCGCGCTCGATCGCGAACGGCGCGGCAGTGGGCCCGGCGCCGCCGGCCGAACGCGCCTCGGCCAGGCCCTGCAGGAGGGCGGCACCCGCCTCGAGGATCGCGGCCCAGGGGTCGGCCGCGCCCTCGCCTGGCTGCGTGGCGCTTGCCGCTCCGGCTGGCGACGTCTCGGCCTGCGCGCGGGCGTCCGGCGCGGCATCGTCCTGGGCCTGTACCGGTGCCGGATCGGCGGGCATTGCCGACGCAGCGCCGGCGCCCGCCGCCAACGGCGGCTCGGCATCGACGTCGGCGTCGCTCTCGCTCTCGCCCATCGCGCCCGCTACCTGCTCGACGCTCTTCATGAACTGCGACAACCTGGTGCCTTGCAGGAACACTTCGCTCTGGCCGCCGTCGAGCACGCCCGCGAAGAGCGACTTCTTGAACGCCAGCACCGAGAGCATGCCTTCCTCGATGCTGCCCTGGCCGACGAAGTTGACCACCTGCACGCCGCGTGCCTGGCCCATGCGGTGCACGCGGCCGATGCGCTGCTCGAGCACGGCTGGGTTCCATGGCAAGTCCATGTTGATCACGACCGCAGCCGCGTGCTGCAGGTTCAGGCCCACGCCGCCGGCGTCGGTGGCGAGGAAAAGGCGGCACTGCGGATCGTCGTGGAAGCGCTCGACGAGCGCGCCGCGCTGCTCGCCCGGCACCTGGCCACTGAACAGCACATGGCCCCAGTCGCGCTGATCCTTGGCGCTGCCCAGCCGGCGCCGGATCAGCTCGTGCGTGCCCAGCCACTGGCTGAAGACCACCGCCTTGACCTCGGGCGCTTCGAGCAGCTCGTCGAGCAGCGTCATCAACTCGTCGACCTTGTGGCCGTGGTCGGTCTCGCGGTCGAGCAGCCAGGTGCTGTTGCAGACCATGCGCATGTTCTGCAGCCCGATGTGCAGCCGGCGCTGGTCGGCGTCGGACAGGTAGCCCGTCTTGCGCCAGCGCTTGACGATGCGCGCGACCATGTCGCCGTTCTCATCGTGGTGGCGTCGCTGCTCGGGCGTCAGCGCAACGAAGATCCGGTTGTCGACGCGCTCCGGCAATTGCGTCAGCACCTCGGCCTTGCGCCGGCGCAGCATCACCGGCGCCAGTGTGCGGCCGATGTGATCGAGGCCGTGGTAGCCGACCACGCGCCCGGCCTCGTCGCGCTTCTGGTGTTCGTCGAGCAGGCGCCAGGTAGGCCCCAGGCGGTGTCGGTCGACGAACTGCACGATCGAGATCAGCTCTTCGAGCCGGTTCTCGAGCGGCGTGCCCGTCAGCACGATGGCGTAAGGGCTGGCGATGCGCTTCAAGGCGCGCGCGGCGATGGTGTTCCAGTTCTTGATGCGCTGCGCCTCGTCGGCGATCACGAGCTCGGGCGCCCAGGCGTCGATCAGGTCGGCGTCGCGCGCCAGCGTCTCGTAGTGCGTGATCTTGCAGAAGGCCTCGTCGCGGTACGCAGCCTCGCGCCGCGGACGCAGGCCGACGATGACCTGCACCTCGCGCGCGGTGAAGCGCGCGAACTCGTTCTTCCACTGGTGCTTGAGCGAGGTCGGGCACACCACGAGCACGCGCTGCACGCCGAAGTGGCGCGCAAAGAGCTCGGCCGCGGCGATCGCCTGGATGGTCTTGCCTAGGCCCATCTCGTCACCGATCAGTGCGCGCCCGGCGCGCGCGGCGAACAGCGCGCCTTCCGCCTGGTAGGGGTAGAGCGGGGTCTTGAGCAGCTTGGCGAGCGCCTTGTCGCCGGCGCCCTTGGGGTAGGCCTCGAGCAGCGTCTGTTGGCGGCGCTCACCGTCGCGGATCTGGGCCACGAACTGCCAGACATCGTCGTGGCAGCGCAGCTCGTGGCCGGCATCGGCCGCGGCGCGCAGCAGATCCTCCAGGCCGGCCAACCGGTCCCACGGCAGCGCCCAGCCGGCCGACGCGTCGAAGAGTTGGCGCGCGTGCTCCAGCACCGCGGCCGGGCAGGCCTTGCCGGCGCGAAAGCGCACCCGCCGCGCGCCGGCGTAGTCGAGCCAGATTTCGCTCGCCTCGGGCTCGAAGCCGCGCGCCAGCGCAGCCTTGGCGCCGCGCTTGCGCGCGAGCCGGGCGAGCGTGAACTCGATGTGCTTGCAGGTGCCGAGGTCGTTGGTCGCGAAATCCGGGCAACTGCAGAAGTTGCAGCCCGGCGCGCTGCCGCGGATGGCGACGCGGTAGCGCGTGCCGCCCTGCGGGTTGGAGACGCGAAAGTCCGAGAACAGCGGCTCGGTGCCCATGTTCTCGAGCCCGAAAGCCTGCTCGCGGCCGAACTGGCGGCGCAGGGCGGTCTGCCAATCGGCAGCGGCCATGCTCTGCGGGCGGCGCGTGCGCGACAGGCGGGGTTCGGCGGGGGCCGTGCGGCGGGCCTTGCCGCCTTTCGGGCGCCTGCTGCGCTCGGCGAACTGGGGCGTGCTGGTCTTGGACATGACGGATGGACGGTCGAAAAGGGGAGTGCCGCGATTCTTGCGCATGAGGGGGCTCCCAGGCCGACGCCTTGGGTCGTCCGCGCCCGAAGGATTGAGAAGAATTCGGGCGACCGGATCCGGCTGGCCTGTCGATGAACCCTGGCGAGGCGGGTGCGCGGGGCTTTGTCGGGCCTTACCTCGATGTCGACAATTCGCGCCACCGACTCGGCTGCATTGCCGCCGCGAGATTTATAGCTGGTTATTTGCATTTATACGTTGCGTGAAGTATAAACGGCAATAAATTGCTATACACCACTGTCGCCATGGATCCCATCCGCAACCCCTTCTCCCCGGCGCCGGCTCGCCGCCACCGGAGTTGGCTGGGCGCGCGGGCATCCTGGAGCAGGCGCGGGTGCTTTTCGGGCGGGTGCTGGCCAAGCGGCCCGAGAAGAGCCTGCTGTTGACCGGCCTGCGCGGCGTGGGCAAGACGGTGCTGCTCAACGAAATAGAGCGCATCGCCGCGGGGCAGGGTTTCCGCACGATCCTCGTCGAGGCACACGAGGGCAAGCCGCTGGCGGTGCTGCTGGCGCCGCACTTGCGCCGAGTGCTGTTCGACCTCGATCGGCTAAAAGGGGCTGGCAACAAGGTGCGCCGCGGGCTGGGTGTGCTGCGCAGCTTCATCGGCGGCATCAAGATCAAGGTCGGCGATCTGGACTTCGGTCTGGACATCGAGGCAGAGCCTGGCTCGGCTGACAGCGGCGACCTGGAAGTCGATCTGCCTAACCTGTTTGTGGCCGTGGGTGAGGCGGCACAGGAGCGGGGCGTGGCCGTTGCCATCCTGATCGACGAGATCCAGTACTTCAGCGCCGAAGAGTTGAGTGCGCTGATCATGGCGATGCACAAGATGCAGCAGCGGCAGTTGCCGCTGGTGCTAGTGGGCGCTGGCCTGCCGATCCTGCCAGGGTTGGCTGGCGAGTCGAAGTCGTATGCCGAGCGGCTGTTTAGCTTTCCGGCGGTAGGCCCGCTACCTCAGGCCGATGCCGAACAGGCGCTGCAGGATCCGGTACGGGCCGAGGGCGCAGCGTTCGAGCCGGAAGCGTTGCGCGAAATATTCAGACTCACCCAGGGCTACCCGTACTTCTTGCAGGAGTGGGGCTACCAGGCCTGGAATCGTGCCGAGGCCTCGCCAATCGGCGCATCGGTGCTCCACGAGACGAACGACGTCGTATTGCAGCGGCTCGACGAAAACTTCTTTCGGGTGCGCTTCGACCGGCTCACGCCGCGCGAAAAGACCTATCTGCGGGCGATGGCCGAGCTGGGCCAGGGCCCCTGCCGAACCGGCGACATCGCGGATAAGCTGGGCGTGAGGATCACCACCCTGGGCCCCGTGCGGGCCAGCCTGATCAAGAAGGGCATGGTCTACAGCCCATCGCACGGCGAGATGGCCTTCACGGTGCCGCTGTTCGATGCCTTCATGCGGCGCGTGATGCCGAATTTCGAGCCCTGAGGGCGCGACCCCTGTCACAGCAACCCTGGCGTGCCTGGTGCTGCGGCCATAATGCGGCCCATGTCTGCGATCCGTCCGATCACCGCAGCGCGCTCCGGTTGGCGTTGGCGCAAGCCATCAGCCTGACCACCCCTACGCGCCCCCCCCGGCGGGCGCCTTCCGTCCCCACCCAGCACGCCGCGCCGGCCTCGCCAGCGTCGCAAAAAGCGGGTATCAATGCGGGGTCCGAATCAGGATGCTCTAAGGAACATCGAATGAAATCGAAGGGGTTAGAGCGCAAATGCTCCTGATGATCGACAACTACGACTCCTTCACCTACAACCTCGTGCAGTACTTCGGCGAGCTCGGCGAGGCGGTCAAGGTGTTCCGCAACGCCGAGACCACCGTAGAGGGCATCGCCGGGCTGATGCCCGCCCTCCTCGTTCTCTCGCCCGGGCCGTGCACGCCGGCCGAGGCGGGCATCTGCGTGCCGGCGATCCGCGAGTTCGCCGGCAAGCTGCCGATCCTCGGCGTCTGCCTGGGGCACCAGGCGATCGGCGCTGCGCTCGGCGGCAAGGTGGTGCGCGCGCAGCGGCTGATGCACGGCAAGACGAGCGTGCTCACGACCGACGAGCGCGGCGTCTACGCCGGGCTGCCGAAGTCGTTCACGGTGATCCGCTACCACTCGCTCGCCATCGAGCGCGAGTCGATGCCGGAGAGCCTGGAAGTGACCTCGACGTCGGAGGACGGCGAGGTCATGGGCGTGCGCCACCGTGAGCTCGCAGGGTCGGCTGCGCCGCTCGAGGGCGTTCAGTTCCATCCGGAGTCGATCCTCACCGAGCACGGGCACGCGATGCTGAGAAACTTTCTGGAGTTGCGGGCATGACCGAGGCTATCGTCGACCTGCGCAGCGACACCGTCACCCGGCCCACGCCTGGGATGCGCGAGGCGATGGCGCGCGCCGAGGTCGGCGACGACGTGTTCGGCGACGACCCGACGGTCAACGCGCTGCAGGACAGGATCGCCGCGCTGCTCGGCTTCGAGGCGGCGCTGTTCGTACCGAGCGGCACGCAGAGCAATCTGGTGGCCATCATGAGCCACTGCCAGCGCGGCGACGAATACCTTGTCGGCCAGATGGCGCACACCTACCGCTGGGAGGGCGGCGGCGCCGCGGTGCTGGGCAGCGTGCAGCCGCAGCCGATCGCGCACCAGGCCGACGGCACGCTGGCGCTGGCCGACATCGAGGCCGCCATCAAGCCCGACGATTCGCACTTCGCGAAGAGCCGGCTGCTGTGCCTCGAGAACACGCTCGGCGGCAAGGTGCTGCCGCTTTCCTACCTGCACGACGCGACCGCGCTCGCGCGGCGGCGCGGGCTCGCGACGCATCTCGACGGCGCGCGCCTGTTCAACGCCGCGACGGCGCTGGGCGGGGAGCCGGTCGCCCGGGCGCGCGAGATCGCGTCGCACTTCGACAGCGTGTCGGTGTGCTTCTCCAAGGGTCTTGGCGCGCCGGTCGGCTCGGCGCTGTGCGGCAGCCGCGAGTTCATTGCCCGCGCGCACCGCTGGCGCAAGATGGCCGGCGGCGGAATGCGCCAGGCCGGCGTGCGGCTGCGGCGGCGCTGCATGCGCTCGAGCATCATGTCGGGCGGCTGGCCGACGACCACGAACGCGCGCGGCGCCTCGCCCAGGGACTTGCCGGGCTGCCGGGCGTGACGGTCGAGGCGCCGGACTCCAACATCGTGTTCGCCGACGTGGCGGGGCCGCGCGCCGCCGGCCTGCTCGAGCACCTGAAGGCGCGTGGCGTGCTCGCCACCGGCCTGTACCGGCTGCGCTTCGTGACCCACCTCGACGTCGATGCCGAGGGTGTCGACCGCGCCGTCGCCGCGATGCGCGAATACCTGAGTTGAAAGCCCGACCATGACGATCACCAACACCGAGGCGCTGACGCGCGTCATCGAGCACCGCGAGATCTTTCACGACGAGATGCTGGCGCTGATGCGGCGCATCATGGGCGGCGAGATGTCGGCGCCGATGATGGCTGCGCTGCTGATCGGTCTGCGCGTGAAGAAGGAGACAATCGGCGAAATCACCGCCGCGGCGCAGGTGATGCGCGAGTTCTCGACCAAGGTCGAGGTCGCCGACCGCACCCACCTCGTCGACATCGTCGGTACCGGCGGCGACGGCTCGCACACCTTCAACATCTCGACCTGCAGCATGTTCGTCGCCGCGGCGTGCGGCGCGCGCGTCAGCAAGCACGGCAACCGCAGCGTGTCGAGCAAGTCCGGCAGCGCCGACGTGCTCGAGGCGCTCGGCGTGCCCCTGAACCTCGCACCTGCTGCCATCGCGCGCTGCATCGCCGACACCGGCATCGGCTTCATGTTCGCGCCCAACCACCATCCGGCGATGAAGAACGTCGGCCCGGTGCGGCGAGAGCTGGGCGTGCGAACGATCTTCAACATCCTCGGGCCGCTGACCAATCCGGCCGATGCGCCCAACATCCTGATGGGCGTGTTCCACCCGATCTGGTCGGCATCCAGGTGCGCGCGTTGCAGCGCCTGGGCGCCGAGCACGCACTCGTCGTCTACGGCCGCGACGGCATGGACGAGGTGTCGCTGGATGCCGCGACGATGGTCGGCGAGTACCGGGACGGCGGGATTCACGAGTACGGATCCACCCCGAGGACTTCGGGCTGACGATGGCGAGCAACCGCGCGTTCAAGGTCGAGACGCCCGACGAGAGCAAGGCGCTGCTGCAATCGGTCCTCGACGACGAGCCCGGCCCTGCGCGCGACATCGTGATCCTGAACGCCGGCGTTGCGCTCTACGCCGCAAACGTGGCGGCCTCGATCGCCGATGGCATCGCGCTCGCGCGCGAGGCGCTGGCATCGGGCAAGGCGCTGGCCAGAATGCACCAGTTCGTCGCGCGGGCCAGGGAATTGGCTTGGGCGACATCCTGGGTCGCATCGTCGCGGTCAAGCGCGAAGAGGTCGCATCGGCGCGCCGGGCCCGCGGCGAGGCCTCGCTGCGCGGCGATGCCGAGGCGCTTGGTGGGCAGCGCGATTTCGCCGCCGTTGCGCGCCACGATCGACGCCGGCCGCGCGGCAGTGATCGCCGAGATCAAGAAGGCGAGTCCGGAGCAAGGGCGTGCTGCGCGAGCACTTCATCCCCGCCGAGATTGCCGCAAGTTACGCGCGGCGGCGCTGCCTGCCTGAGCGTGCTCACCGACCGCTCGTTCTTCCAGGGCGATGCGGCATATCTGCAGCAGGCGCGCGCAGCCTGCGCGCTGCCGGTGCTGCGCAAGGACTTCATCGTCGACGCCTACCAGGTGTTCGGAGGCGCGCGATGGGGGCCGATTGCATCCTGCTCATCGCGGCCTGCCTCGACAACGCGCAACTCACCGACCTCGAGGCGCAGGCGCTGGCGCTCGGGATGGCGGTGCTGGTCGAGGTGCACGACGGCGCTGAGCTCGACCGTGCGCTGCGGTTGCGCACGCCGCCCCTCGGGTATCAACAATCGCAACCTGCGCAGCTTCGAGGTCGCGCTCGAGACCACGCTGGGGCTTGTCGACGCGATCCCTGCCGACAGGCTGCTCGTCACCGAGTCGGGGATCCTGACGCGCGCCGACGTCGTCCGCATGCGCGATGCCGGTGTCAACGCTTTTCTCGTCGGCGAGGCCTTCATGCGCGCGCCCGACCCCGGCGCGGCGCTGCAGGCGTTGTTCGGTGCCGGGCCGCCGTGACTGCCGACGACCTCGAATCCGCGTTCGCGAACCTGCCCGCGGCCTGGGCCGAGGCGCTGCCGGGCTGGACGGAGCAGCGCCGCTCGAAAGTCATTGCCAACGTCCGGGGCGTGTCCGGCGGCCGGACGATCGCGCCCGACGATCCGTTTCGCGCGCTGCGCCTTTGCGCGCCCGAGGCGGTCAAGGTCGTCGTCTTCGGCCAGGACCCCTATCCGAAACCTGGCCAGGCCGATGGTCTTGCGTTTTCGGCCGGGGGAGGGACGGCCGGCGTCGCTGCGTCGCATCTTCCAGGTGCTCGCCGCCGACAGGCCGGGTTTCGTGCCGCCCGCAGTGTGGGCTCGACGCCTGGGCCCGGCAGGGCGTGCTGCTGCTGAACCCAACGCTGACCATCGAGGTGGGGCGCATTGGCAGCCATCTGGATTGCGGTTGGCAGGCGCTCACATCGCAGATCGTCGAAGCCCTGTGCCCGGCGTGCCGATCCGCCGGTGTTCCTGCTCTGGGGCGACAAGGCGCAGCGCTTCTTCGAGCAGGCGTTGCCCGCCGGCGCCTGGTGCCGCGGGTGCTCGAGACGCGCCACCCGTCCAACGACATGCAGCGCCGCTTCATGGCCGCAGGCAGTCACTTTGCGCTGACCGCCGATCTCGTCGACTGGTGGGGCTTGCAGGCTGGCTGAGTACCCGGCGACCGGCCTGTGATATTATCGCGGGCTCTGCGTGGAGGGGTGCCCGAGTGGCTAAAGGGGCAGACTGTAAATCTGTTGGCTTACGCCTACGCTGGTTCGAATCCAGCCTCCTCCACCACCGAATGTCGTACGTATTGGGGCCCGAGGGAGGGCCTGGTTGGTCTCGTGGCTCCCAGGGCGGGAGTAGTTCAATGGTAGAACCCCAGCCTTCCAAGCTGATGATGCGGGTTCGATTCCCGTCTCCCGCTCCATAGACAGCGAGTGATGTGCAGTGTTCTCGCGGTCTCCAGTGGCTTGCATGCCGGTGCTTGCAGTCCAGTGTAGATCGCCCATGTGGCTCAGTGGTAGAGCACTCCCTTGGTAAGGGAGAGGTCGCGCGTTCGATCCGCGCCATGGGCACCAGGGTTTGACGATTGAAGTCTCGACTTCGAGGAGCGAAGAATCGCAAAAGCAAGTTCGAGCGCACCAAGCCGCACGTGAACGTGGGGACGATTGTCACGTGGGACCACGGCAAGACGACGGCCGACGGCGGCGATCATGACCGTGCTGTCCAGGCTCTTCGGTGGGGAGGCCAAGGCCTACGACCAGATCGACGCGGCGCCCGGAAGAGAAAGCGCGCGGGCATCACCATCAACACCGCGCACGTCGAATACGAGACCAAGAACCGGCACTACGCGCACGTCGACCGCCCGGGGCACGCCGACTACGTCAAGAACATGATCACCGGCGCGGGCCCAGATGGACGGCGCCGCGCTCGTGGTCCTGGCTCCCGACGGCCCCATGCCCCAGACCTCGAGGCAAACACATCCTGCTCGGGCGCCAGGTTGCCGTGCCCTACATCATCGTCTACCTCAACAAGTGCGAGACGGTCGATGATGCTGAACTGCCGGAGCTCGTCGGAGACGGAAGTGGCGAACTGCTCGACAAGTACGGATTCCCCCGGTGACGCCGATTTCATCATCCACACGGCAGCGCAAGCTGCCGCATGGAAGGCGACATGAGGAGCCTTGGCAAGGCTCCATCCCGAGGGCCCGCCGAGGCCTCCGACAGCTACATCCCCACGCCTAGCGACGCCGTCGACGGCGCCTTCGATGCCCGTCGAAGGGTGTTCGCATCTCCGGCGCGGCACGGTGGTCACGGGTGAGCGCCGAGCGCGGCGTGATCAAGGCGGCGCGGTAGTCGAGATCGTCGGGCAACACCCGCGGCCCCAGAAGACCACCTGCACCGGCGTGGGAGATGTTCAGAAAGCTCCTCGACCGAGGCCAGGCGGGCGACAACGTCGGTGTGCTGCCCGAGGCAACGCGCGAGGAAGCGACGGGGCAGGTGCTGTGCGAGCTCCGGCAGCGTGCGATCCCCACACCCACTTCACGGCCGCAGATCTACGTGCTATCCAAGGAGGAAGGCGGCTGGGCACGACGCCGTTTTCAACAAGTACCGGCCGCAGTCTACTTCCGCACGACCGACGACGGGCGCGGTGGAGCCGCCCGTGACAAGCGAGATGGTGATGCCGGGCGACAACGTCAGCATCACTGTCAAGCTGATCGCGCCGATCGTGATGGAAGAGGGCCTGCGCTTTGCGGACCGCGAGGGCGGGACGCACCGTCGGCGCGGGCGTCGTGGCAAAGATCAATGAGTAAGCGCAAGCACGAAAGGTAGTCGCGTCAGACCACAGGGGCGTAGCCCAATTGGCAGAGCGCTGGTCTCCAAACCAGAGGTTGGGGTTCGATGCCCTCCGCCCCTGCCACCAACAAGGTCTGATCAGGGCCGTTCGCCGCGCGAGCGTGGGGGCTTTGTGGTGCCGCAGGCCGCCGCAAGCAAGAGTGACGACGAACAACCATGGCCAATCCATGTCGAAACCGTTTCCACTGGCGCGACAAGGCCAAGCTCGCTGCTGCCGGCGTGCTGGCTCGTCGCGGGCCGTGGGCGCCTTCTACGCGCTCGGCAAGCAGGACTTGTCTGCGCGTCGCCGTGCTGCTGCTGATGATGGCCGGCGCGGTGGCGATCTTCCACCTCGGAGAACGGCAAGGCACTGATCGCGTTCGCCGCGACGCGACGTGAGATCCGCGGTGGTCTGGCCGACGCGCAAGGAAGCGATGCAGATGACGGCTACGTGTTCGCTTCGTCTTCCTGATGGCGCTGTTCCTGGCTGACCGACAAGATTGCTCGCCGAATGGGTGCTCTACGACCAGTTGCTGGGCTGGACGCATCAGTCCGAGAGACCGGAACAAGGACCGCATCGATGACAGCGCAACCGACATTGCAGGCAGCGTGGCGCCTCCGAGGCCGCGTTGCCCGCGGCCGCGCGCACACTGCCTTCCACCAAGCGCTGGTACGTGGTCCACGCCTATTCGGGCATGGAGAAGGTCGTCGAGCGCACCGGCGCGAGCGCATCGATCGCTCGGGCATTGAGGGTAGGTTCGGCCGCATCCTGGTGCCGATGGAGGAGGTGGTCGAGCTCAAGAACGGCAAGAAGTCCGTCTCCGAG
>NZ_JADJDO010000017.1 GCF_016702655.1 Ideonella sp. | reverse complement strand
GCTCGCGCGCATCGGCCAGCACGTCCATCAGGTGCGAGACCGGCGCGCCCTGGTAACCGCCGACATAGCTGACGCCGGACTGCAGCAGCGCCTTGGTGACGGCGAGGATGCCCTCGCCGGTGAAGGTTTGGCCGGCGCCCAGCCGCAGCCTGGCGACTTCCGCCTTGAAGGATCGTTCCATGGTCTCTCTGTCGGCGGCCCGGCGTACCGGGACCGCTCCGTTTTAAATGTTGAACAGGCGATTGCTCGCCGCTTATTTCACATCGAACCGCTTCACGCCCGCGCGCTTGGCGGCCTTGATCAAGTCTTCGTCCAGCGTTGCCAGCGGCAGGCCTTCGCGCAAAGCCAGATCGAGGTAGGACGCATCGTACGCCGACAGCTTGAACCGGCGCGCCAGCTGCAGCGTGCTGCCCAGCGCCTGCGCGGATGTTGCGCCATCGATTGCGATATCCATCCGCTGCAGCATGCCGACAAATGCCTCGCTGCGCGCTTCCGTGCCAAGCTCCTTCGCCTCGGCCCGGGCCAGCACGTTGGCGACTTCCAGGCTCCAGATTCCGGGCACGACCGCCTCGTCGCTCTTCATGGCCTCCAGGACACGCGAGGCATAGGCCAGTTCCTGCGGCCTGCCGTCACCGAAATACCAGCGCATGGCCACGGAATTGTCGAGCACGAAGCTCACGACCGACCCTCCTCGATCAGGGCCTTGATATCCACGCCCTTGACCGGCTTCTCGGCCATGAAGCGCTTCATTTCCTCGACCGCCTGGGCCGCGTCGTGCCGGCCCGCTCCCTTGGCGGGAACCAGATCGGCAATCGCTTCCCCGCGATGGGTGATCGTGTACCGCTTGCCGGACTGCACGCCGCGCAGCAATTCCGGCAGTTTCGTCTTGGCCTCGTAGGCCCCCTACTTCGATCTTCATGGTCGACTCCAGTGTCTTGTCGCCGACCAGTATATAGACCGGTCTTTTATAAATCAAACATTACACGGCCCGACCGGACATGGCCTGCGCCATCGCCGGGTGGCGGCCCTCGGCGAGGCTCCTGATGAAGCCGACGTTCTTCTCCACCGTGCCTTCGATGTGCGCGACCTGCTCGGGTTCGAGGTGGCGGTACTTGCCGAGGGCTTCGAGGTAGGCGTCGATCGGCAGCGCATCGTCGAGCGGGCGCGACAGGCGCAGGCCGTCGCGCGGATTGAAATCCCACAGCATGACGAAGTTGGTCGCGACGGCCGTCCTCGCCACCTCGATGTTCTCGTGCGAGGGAAGCGCCAGCCGGTAGGTGCCTGGCGAGTAGATGTGCAGGTAGGCGAAGCCGCGCTTCGAGGCGGCGATGGCCTTGTCCAGCTTGGCGTAGAGGTCTTCCATGAAGGCGGTGGAGGCCGTGGCGACGTACTCGCAGTTGTGCATCATCATCAGCAGGGGCATGTTCTTGGCGTCCTGCGTCTTGCCGTGGCCGCGCTCGCCGACCGGGGTGGTGGAGGTCCATGCGCCGAAGGGCGTGCAGCTCGAGCGCTGCATGCCGGTGTTCATGTAGCCCTCGTTGTCGACACAGATGAAGAGGATCTGCTCGCCGCGCTCGGCGGCGCCGGAGAGCGACTGGAAGCCGACATCCGACGCCCCGCCGTCGCCGGCCAGCGCCACGGCATTCACCTCGCGGCCCTGGCGCCTGTAGTGGCGCTTGACGCCGGTGAGCATCGAGGCGGTGTTGGTGAGCAGCGGGTGGAAGACGGGCACCTTGGTGCCGGTCAGGCCGTTGTAGCCGACCGAGCCCATGCCGGGGATGCAGCCCGGCGGCGTGGCGAGCACGGTGTCGGGGCCGATGCGGCGCATCGTGTGGCGCATGATGAGCTCGGTGTTGCAGCCCTGGCAGCCGGCCAGGCCCGGCACGAAGAGGTCCTCCAGGTCGCCGACCTCGTTGTAGATGTTGGCGGTGGTGAGGTACTTCAGCGCGCCGCGGTCACAGGCCTTGACGCAGGCCGGGTCGCCGCCGCAGCTGTCGCACTTGACGACGTGGCCGGCCGCGGCGTTGTAGACGATGCCGCCGAAGGCGCAGCCGACGGTGCACAACAGGCAGTTCACGCACTTCGAGCCGTCCCAGTCGATAACGCCGTCGGCGCCGTCCTTGGCCAGCGCGGCGGCCGGGCAGTTCGAGACGCACTTCGGGTCGCCGCACTGGCGGCACATCGCCAGCTCGAACGTGTCGCCGTCGGCGACGATCTGGATGCGCGAGTTGATGATGTCGGCGCTGCCGGCCTTCGCCGTGGCGCAGGCCGTCATGCAGGCATTGCAGCCGTCGCAGTGCTCGGGCTTGAAGGCTATCGTGTTGTAGGCACCCATTTCAGTTCCTCAGTGCTACGCTGTATGTGGGAGCGGCGTACTCGCCGCGATTTTGGCGGCTGCAATCCCCCAAGGGGACTTCCTTCGGGGCGTCGCGGCGAGTACGCCGCTCCTACAGGGCATGTTCCTGTCCACGCGTTATCTCCAGGTCTTCGACATGATCGCCCGCGCCGTCTTCTGCGGCTCGGCGATGAAGGCTGCGCGCACCGGCGACAGGTCGATGCGGCGCAGGATGATCTCCCACATCACGCCCGGGTCGAAGGGCACGTTGATGCCGAAGATGCCGGTGAGGCGGTTGTCCTGCATGACGATCTTCAGGTAATGCTTCGCGTCGGCTTCCTTGCGCACCACTTCCCTGCATCCTGGCTGCCGACGGAGACCGCCTGCTGGCCGAAGAAGGTGTAGGTGTTGAGCGGTACGCCGCCGGGCCAGGGCTTGACGGCCGGGTCGCCGGCCATCGCCATGCCGGCGATCCTGCCCTGCTCGACGGCGCTCGGCAGGATGCCGTTGAGGGTCTTCGCTTCGTCGTAGAAGCCCCTGGCCTGGGCGACGTCGCCGGCGGCCCAGATGCCGTCGACGCTGCTGCGCATGCTGTCGTCGACGAGGATGCCGCGGTCGACCGCCACGCCGGAGCCGGCGAGGAATCGGTGACCGGCGCCACGCCGGCGGCGACCAGCAGCAGGTCGGCGTCGAGCGTCGTGCCGCCGTCGGTGGTGACGCGGACGCCCTTGCCCGCCGTCTCGCAGCGGCTGACTTTTGCGCCGAGCAGGAGCTTGATGCCCTTGGCGGCGAAGGCGGCCTCGATGATCGCGGAAGCCTCGGCGTCGAAGTAGCCGGCGAGGACGCGCGGCTGCATTTCCACTACGCTGACCTGGGCGCCGGCCTTGGCGAGGTTCTCGGCGGCGTGCATGCCGACCAGGCCGGCGCCGAGCACGACGGCCTGCTTCGTCTGCGGCAGCGCCTGGTGCAGGCCGATGGCGTCGTCGAGGCTGCGCAGGACGTGGAATTCGACGTCCTTCAGGCCGGGGATCGGCGGCAGGATCGGCGCCGCGCCGGTGGCGAGCAGCAGCTTGGCGTAGGCGATCTCCTCGCCGCTGGAGAGCTTCGCGCGCTTCGCGGCGGCATCGACGGCAGTGACGGCGGCGCCGCGGATGAAGCCGACCCTGTTCTGCTCGAACCAGGCGCCGTCCTTCAGCGCCACGCGCTCGGGCGCCGAGCGGCCGGACACCACATAGGGCAGCACGGTCGGCGAATACGGCAGGGCGTCGTCGCGCGTCACCAGGGTGACGCTGCCCTCGGCGTCCTGCATGCGGATGGCCTGCAGCGCCGAGAGCGCGGCGTGGCTGGCGCCGACGATCAGATATTGGGTCTCTTGCATATCAGGCCTCGCAATGCTCGTCATTCCGGACGCACGCAGTGCGAGCCGGAATCCAGGGTTTCTGCGCTTCATGGATTCCCGCTTTCGCGGGAATGACGGGAAATTTGTCGCCCATGGGTTCAATCCTTCTCGTTCAGCCAGACGGTCTCGCCGACCTGGCCGTCCTGCGCCAGCGCCTGCACGCGCTCGATGGCGCGGCCGAAATGGTCGGTGGTGATGTCGGCGCCGGCCAGCCCGCCGATGAAGCTCATGGCGGCCGGGCGCTGCGGCGCGAACTGCAGCGCGCCGATGACGTCCTGGAAGAGCGGGCCGCTGTTCCAGCCGAAGCTCACCGAGCGGTCGACGACGCCGACGGCCTTCAGGCCGTTGAGCGCCGCGGCGATGGCCTGCACCGGGAACGGGCGATAGGTCTCTGACCTTGACCAGGCCGACGCGCTGGCCACGGTCGCGCGCTTCATCGACCGCGTCCTTGCCGGCGCCGGTCATCGAGCCGAGGGTGACCAGCGCCACCTCGGCGTCGTCCATGCGGTAGCTTTCCACCAGCGGCGCGTGGCGGCGGCCGACGACGCGCGCCCAGTCCTCGTGCGCGGCCTCGATGGCGGCAAGGGCATTCTGCATGCCCGCGCACTGGCCCTTGCGGTAGCGCACGAACAGCGACGGGCCGGGGCCGCCGGCGCCGCCGGTGAGCGGGTCGATGGCCATCGGCCGCGACGGATCGAGGGCGGCGTGCCAGTTGACCGAGGGCGGCGGCAGGAAGGCATCGACCTCCTCCCTGCGAGGGCAGCTCGACGCGGGTGGCGCCGTAGGAAGGTAGTTGCCGTCGTGGCAGACGTTGACCGGCAGCATGACGTCGCGGTGCTCTGGCGACCTTGTAGGCCATGATGGTGGTGTCGAGCACCTCCCTGCACGGTCTCGCAGTACATCTGGATCCAGCCGACCTCGCGCACCGACATCGCGTCCTGGTGGCCGCCCCACACGCTCTGCGGCGTCAGCGTGTCGCGGGTGACGATCGACATCACCATCGGCAGCCGCAGGCCGGGCTGGCGCAGGTAGGGGCTCGAACATGAAGGCCAGGCCCGGGCCGCAGGTGCCGGTGTAGGCGCGCGCGCCGGCGAGCACGCCGCCATGGAGCACGGAGAGCACCGAGTGCTCGCCCTCGACGTCGACGATCTCGGCGTTGAGCTTGCCGTCGGCGACGAACTTGGCGAGGTACTCGACCAGCGAGGACTGCGGCGTGATCGGATACACCGCCACCATGTCGACGCGCGCCAGGTCACCGCCTGGCGCGGCGGCCTCGTTGCCGTCGCAGACGATGGCTTTCGATTTGGGTTTGAGCACGGCCGACATCAGGGCGCCCTCCCCGCCACCATGCTGATCGCCCGCTGCGGGCATTCCTTGGCACAGATGCCGCAACCCTTGCAGGTGGCGAGGTTGATGTCGAACCAGGCGGCCTTCTCGACGACGCACTGCACCGGGCAGTAGAGCCAGCAGACGGCGCACTTGACGCACTTGGCGCGGTCGACCACCGGCTTCATGCTGCGCCAGTCGCCCGGCAGCATCGGGTTCATTTTCGTGGCGATCGGGCACAGGTCGCCGGGGACCTGCGACGAAGCGAACAGCGGGTAGGACTGCTGCTTGATCGTCATGCCGCAGCCCTCCTGTCGAATTTGTGCACCGTCGTTTCGTGGTAGCCGCGCTCCAGCGCCTGCAGGTTCTGCTGCAGGCCGGCGTCGCGGAAGTCGGAGTCCTCGACCGCCGCGCGCAGGGAATCGAGGGACACCAGGCCGGTGGTTTTGGCAAAGGCGCCGAGCATCAGGGTGTTGGTGATGGGCCGCTTGAAGATGTCGAGGGCGATGGCGACGGCGTCGCACAGGCCGACGGTGGCGACCTTGTCCGGCACCTCGAGCTCGCCGATGGGCTTGCCGGTGGTCTGGATCCAGGTGCCGTTGTCGCGGATGCCGTCGAAGACGTTCACCGCGCGGCCGACGGTCGGGTCGATGCACAGCACGCAGTCGGGCCGGTAGATGTTGGTCATCTGGCGGATCTCGCGCGTCCATGCGCAGGAAGCTCGCCACCGGCGCGCCGCGCCGCTCGAAGCCGAACGACGGCACGGCGACGACGTGCTTGCCTTCATTCACCAAGGCGGCGGCAAGGATGCCGCCGGCCATCACCGCGCCCTGGCCGCCGCGGCCGTGTATCCTGATTTCGTACATCCCCTGCTCCTTTTCTGGAGGGTCTCTCTAGGGGAAAAGCGACCGGCTGAAGCCGGTTCTGCTCTATTTCGTCCAGCCCGGCTTGATGCCCGGCTGGACTTCGCCCTGCCCGCGCACCGGCAGGACCGGCAATGCGTAACCCTGATTGTAGGCCGCCCGGGCGACGATGGTGAATTTCAGCCACCAGCCGGCCACCAGGGCGACCGCGCCGGCCAGAACGGCAAACATCGGCAGCACGCCGCCGTAGAAGATGCCGGCGACGAGGACGAACACGCCGCCGCCCATCCAGACCGCGGCGAGCGCGGTGAGGAACAGCGGCACCGCGACGATGCCCTCGCGCGTCATCCACGACGTCTGCGGGTGGAAGAAGACGTTGATGGCGCGCAGCGGCCTGCCGATCTCCAGCCAGACGCAGGTCAGGCCGGCGCCGATGAAGGCCAGCGCCAGCAGCGCCTGGATGCGGTAGGCGTCAACGCTGCCCGAGGCCAGGGTGGCGAAGAACAGCAGCCCGGTGCCGGTGCCGCCGCCGATGAAGTTGCCGGCGGCGCGCCAGTCCCAGTTGGTCTGGTGCCAGGGGGTGATGCGGCCGGGGGGAATCTTGATGTCGCTCATGTCGCCTCCGCCTGGATCATTTCTTGTCGAAGATGTAGTACATGCCCGGGTCGGTTCCCAGCTCCTCGTGCATGCGGGAAGAACTGGTTCTCGGCCAGCAGCTGCGAGACGTTGCTGTTCGGGTCCTCGCGGTCGCCGAAGGCCAGCACGCCGGCGATGCAGGAATTGACGCAGGCCGGCGTCGCCTCGGGATCGACGCCCGGCGTCAGCCCCTTCTCCTTGGCCGCGTCGACGCGATCGCTGCAGAAGGTGCACTTCATCGCCACCGACATGCGCTTCGGATCGAAGCGCGCCGCCTCCTGCGCGCCGGCGCGCTCGCCAAAGGCGAACTCGGCCTTATGGACGATGTAGCGCGCCTGGTAGGGGGCAGGCCACGGCGCAATAGCCGCAGCCGATGCACAGGTCGTAGTCGATGCCGACGATGCCGTCGGCGCGCTGGTAGGTGGCGGTCGACGGGCAGACGTGCATGCAGGGCGGATCGGCGCAGTGCATGCAGCCGACCGGCACGAAGCTGCGGCGCACGTCGGGAAATTCGCCGCTCTCGATGTCGAGCACCTTGCGCCACTGCACCCCCGGCGGCGTGGCATTGGCGTGGCGGCAGGCGGCGGTGCAGGTCTGGCAGCCGATGCAGCGGCGCAGGTCCGCCGTCATGATGTAGCGCGGCATCAGACCACCCCCTCGAGCTTGCGCACGCCGACGCGCACGATGTCCGCGCCGGAGCCGGTGGAATCGGTGAGCGCCATCGACATCGGGATCAGGCTGTTCATGCTCGGCTTGTTCAGGTCCTTGGCGTAGGGCGTCGCCCAGTGGTCGAACTGCCCCATCATCAGCAGGGTGTCGGGGCGGATGCCCTGCGACAGCATCGCCGGGCCGCGGGTCGTGCCGACGTAGAACTGACCGATCTGGTCGCCTTCGGCGTGCCCAGCTGCTGCGCGACCTGGGTGTTGATGAGCACGCCCTTGCTGCCGCGGACGTTGCCGGAGACCTCGTTCATCAGCGGGATGCCGGCGTTGCTGCCCCAGGCGTATTGCATGCTGCGCGAGGTGATGAGCCAGAACGGGTACTGCTCGAGGGCGCCGGCGCCGCCCTGCTTGACGGTTTCCTTTTCCCAGATACCGGGAAAATCCAGCACCTTCGGCAGGCCGCCGTACTCCTCGAGCTGCACGTCCCACCAGGCGATGCCCTGCTCGTGCAGGCGATTGCCCAGTTCGACGCCGACACGATAAAGGCGCTCCTGGTACGGCATCTCGAAGCGGATGCCCTGCTTACTCAGTTCGGGGAACAGGTACCATGACAGACGCGAGATCGGGCGCGTGCGCAGGCCGTTTTCCTTGAACCAATCCAGTCCGTCGCTGGCCTGCCCCCCGGTCAGCTCGGCACTGGCGGCACGGCAGGTGTGCTCCCAGATCGTCTGCGCATCGTGGCGCTTCGAGGTGTCGAGAGAGAAGTCGTAGTCCTCGGCCTTCAGGCGCACGCAGGCAGCGCCGCGATTGAGGGCTTCGTTGTATTTTTCCAGCAGGCCGGCGCGCACCGCCAGTTCGGTGGCGATGTCGGTGAAGTCGCGCGTGTCGCCGGCGGGCTTGACGGCCGGCTGGCGCAGGGCGAAGCCCTCGTGGTCCCAGAACTGCTCGACGAACTTGCTGCCGCCGATGCGGATCAGTTGCGTGCTCTCGATGTCGGTGCACTCGGGCAGCAGCACGTCCGCCATGTGGTTGGTTTCGTCGTGATCGTAGGCAAAGGCCACGATGAAGGGAAACTCGGCGATGCGCTTGGATACTTCCTTGGTGTCCCAGAAGGAAATCGAGGGATTGGTGCGATAGCAGAACCAGATGTCCGGCGCGGTCACCTTCGGCCAGTTCTCCGGCGATTCCTTCTGGAACATCCAGGAGAAGTGGGTCGGGCCGAGCGCCGTGCTCCAGGGCGAGCTCGCCGACAGCGGCACCATGGTGTCGTGCGCATTGCGCACCTTCGGCTTCGCCGCCCAGTTCGCCTTGTCGGTCGGGTTCATCGGGTAGTACATGAAGCCGTCTTCGTTGATCTTGACGCTCGCCTGCCGCGTCGTCGCTGGCCGGTTCAGGCGCACCGTGGTGCCGAGAGTGCCGCCCGGCACTTCCAGGCCACCGATGAGGCAGGCCAGCAGGGTGCGCGCATAGCAGCATTCGTAGGCGCCCCAGCCGTTGTTGACCGTGCGGCCGAACTGGATGGATACCGGCCGGAAGGGGAGTGTTTCGCCGTCCACCTCCATCGTCGCGCCAACCTGGGCGAATTCGACGTATTCGGCGGCGATGCGGCGCACCGTGCCTTCGCGGATGTCGCAGGTCTTCTCCGCCGACTCGGGCGTATAAGGCTGCACGCGGGCAATCAGCTTGCCGAAGGCCGTCTCGGCCGTAAAACCGTTATGGGTCCATGTCTGTTCGTCGGCGCCGACCTCGATGGCATCGAGCGTGAAGGAACCATCCAGCGCCGGATCGGTGTCGGGCGTGTCGAAGGAGACGGCCGCGTTGCGCTTCAGATCCCAGAGCAGCGGTTTCTTCGTCGCCGGGTCGCGCAGGTAGAAGCCGTTGGGGCCGATCAGGTAGGGCGAGCCGGTGTGCTGCTTGAGGAAGGGCACGTCGAGCTTTTCGCGCGGCATTTCATGCAGCAGGACATGGATCAGGCTGAACAGGAAGGCGGCGTCGGTCTTCGGCCGGATCGGCACCCACTCGGCCGAGGCGGCGCCGGTGACCGACAGGTGCGGCTCGAACTGGATGCGCTTCATGCCGCGCTCGCGCGCCACGCCATGGCGCCAGGCGCCGACGACGCCACCCGAGGCCTCGATGTTGGCGCCGAAGGAGAGCACGTAATTGCAGCTCGGGGTATCCGGGCAGACGGTGAAGGCGCGATGCCAGAGTTCGCCGTAAGAGGTGCTCGGAGTGCGTGCAGCTCAAGCCCTGGCCGCTGCCGAAGCTGAAATCCACCGGCCCCCAGGCGGCGAGAAACGCCGGGAAGGTGCCCATGTAGTAGGTGGGAATGCCGCCGCCGCCAAAGCTGGCGGCGGCGCGCGGGTAGCCATGCTCGTTGACGAGGCCCTTGGCGCGGATCTCCTGCATTTTCGCGCCGATGATGTCGAAGGCTTCGTCCCAGGAAATCGGCACGAAGCTGGGATCTTCCTCGCGCCCCTTTTTCGGGTTGGTGCGCTTCATCGGCTGCAGCAAGCGATTGGGGCTGTAGGTCTTCTGGATGATGCCGAAGGCCTTGACGCAGCACTTGCCGGCACCGGGATGCACTTCACAGGCGGAAAAATTGGGCTCGATCTCGGTGGCGACGCCATCTTCAACCTTGACGGTGTACAAATCGGGCCCTGCCACGCACTGGTAGCAGTACTGCGGGACTTTCTTGACTGCCTTGGCCGCTGTCATGAGTGCGCCGCCTGGCCAGTGATCGCGATACGCACGATACGCATTTCGACTCGTATGCCGTTTTCAATACTCTTCATGACTCCTCCTTGGCCGACTAGCCCAGGCTGTTTGATGATTCACAAAGTCGATTCAATCGTATTTATTTTGTATCATTTTGGGCGGGATTGCAACCGTGTCCGTTTGACATGCGTCAACCCTGAGGGGGATTGCCCCGGTATTGGTGCCGCGAGACGCGGCGGGAGACGGCCGATCCACCCTGGAAATCTGCTGAATGCCTGCCGTTCCTGCTGGCGCGGGAACGATGCCGGTTCTCAGGCGCCTGCGACCTTCGTCTGCTTGGCCTTGAGCCGCTGCGCAGTCTGCTCCAGGCCGACAATGAAGCGGCTGTGTTTGCCGCGGGCCACCTCCTCGACAGCATCGCGTGCGGTAAACTCGATGGTGACGGCCGGACCGTTGACCTCCGCCAGCGTGACGGTAATCTCTACCCACATGCCGAGCAACGTAGCGCCGACATGGTCGAGCTCAACGCGTGTGCCGACCGAGTCCTTGCCCTCGCCGATGTGCGGCAGGATCAAGTTACGGCAGGCCAATTCGACGTCATAGAGAAGACTCGGAGTTGAATACACGCGAAGTTCCTCGCCCATGAAGTCGATGGTGCGGGCAGTGTCTACGTCGATGCGGCAGGTGGCGGTAAGGCCGGGTTTAAGCGTGTCACTCATGTTATCTCCTCGCAATTAATTAACTCGCCCCCCTTCCCGAGGGAGGGGGTGACGGCAGTTCGCTTCGCTCCGTGTCGTTGGCTTGCTCCGCCTTGGGGCGGCCCGGCAGCGGAGCTAAAAGTCAGTCCCGCCAGGACGGCGGCTTTTCAGTGAATCGGCGTACAACCGCGCTTCCACATAACTCACCAGCGCCCTGGTGCCGCGCGCGCAGTTGCGGAAGATGCAGGCGCCCTGGTCCATCAGCCGGGCGGCCATCGTGTCATAGAGCGTGCCGCCGTCGACGATGCCGATGATCGGCTTGTCGTTGCGCTCGACCATCGGCGGCATCAGGTGCACCGTGCTCTTCGGGTCGTTGATGTCGTGGCCGGGGCGCAGCTTGCTCTCCACCAGCGCGCGCACCGACGGCGCCGTCGGATCGAGGCCGACGACCACCACGTCGATATTCGGGTCGTGCAGGAAGGCCTCAGTGATCTGCAGGTGGGCCTCGTCGTCGGCGCCAGGATTGATGTCGATTGGGTTGCGTACCTCGACCAACTGCTCAAGCTTCTTGGCGACAAGGATGTCCTCCACGGCCTTGACAGTGTCCGCGCCGATCTCGCCCATAGTCATGGCGAAGGTGTCCGACTCGATGTTATCGGCCATGCCGACCGCCTCGAAGCCGGCGCCGCTGATGGCGCCGAGGCGTCCGCCGCCGATCTTCTTGTGCTGCAGATTGCCGGCCATGTAAAAGAGGTCGTCGAAAGTATTGAAATCCTCGGCAACGATGGCACCGGCATGGCGCACGACGGATTCGAACAGGGTCAGGCCACCGGCTATGGAGGCGGTGTGACCCATGACACCGCCCTGCCCCGGCGCCGTCCGGCCGGACTTGTACACGACGATCTGCTTGCCGTTGAGCACGGCTTTGCGCACCGCCTTGGCAAACTGCAGGCCGTCGAGGTCCTTGAAGCCCTCGATGTAGATACCGAGAATCTCGATGCCAGGCAACTCGGCAAAATAACTGAGCATGTCGCCGTGGGTAAGATCGGTCTGGTTGCCCAGCGCCAGCATGTAGGCCGGGTCTAGCCAGGGATTTTGCGACAGCCGCGTGATCATGAAGGCACCGCTCTGGCTCAGCATGACGGCGTCGCGCAGCGGTTTCTTCTGCGGCTTCGGCAGGCGCTCGAGTGGGATGAACCAGGAGTCGTAGGTGCCCGGATGCGACACCACGCCGAGGCAGTTGGCACCGAGGAAGATCGGCCCGCCGCCTGCGTTGCCGTGGGCGGCGTTGATGCGCGCCGCCAGTGCCGCCGCCGGCTCGCGACTTTTCTTCGTCTCGCCGAGACTGCCGGGGATGAGCATAACGGCGTCCACGGCATCGCTGGCGATGATCTCGTCGACCAGGTCGTAAACTGCACTTGCAGCGACGGCAACGATGAGCATGTCCAGTTTCTTGTCCAGTGCCTTGAGGCCCTCGACGCACTTCACGCCGTCGATCTCGGTTTCGCCTGGCTTGAGGATCAGCAACTGTTCTTTGGGATAGCCGCTGCCGAGCAGGTTGCGCAGGATGATGCGGCCGAAGTTCATGCCGGTGGCCGAGGCGCCGACGATGCCGATGGATTTCGGGTGGATCAGCTTGTCGATCTTGTGGATCGGTCGCGGCAGCCTGGCAGGCGCGGCGGCGGCGATCTCGCACTGCGCAGCGCGCACCGTCACACCCTCGCCGATCTGCGCCGGATTCAGTTCCAGGGAACGCAGCACGCAGGGCGCGTCGGCCTTGCCTGGCGCGAACGCTTTCGCCAGTTCCAGCAGGCGCTCAAAGCAGGCTTTGAGCGGCACATCCGGCACGTCAGCCGGTACGGCCCGGTCTGCAAAGCCAATCTGCAGATCCGCGAGCAGGATTGCAGCTCGGTATCGCTCCGTTTGCCGCGCCCTGCCGATGCTGCCTGCGCGAACAGGTTCGCGGTATTGAAACTGGTGGGTTCTGCAATCGCATTGTCCCATTTGGTGAATCGCGACAGGATGCGTGGCCGTTATTCGAGTTGCCGCACTGCCGGAGTACTATAACAGATCAGTAGTGTCCCAACATTAATCGAACAAGATCAACTGGTAGAGATTTTCCAGTAGATCTGATGAAGGTGGAATCAGGGCAAGTAGCTGATCCAACGGAGTTCTCTCAAACATGGTGAGACTCAGGGTTTACCAGTGTCTTGCCCTCGTCGTCTTTGATGCGACCGCGGCGCAGCGGTGTCGGGTAGTCCTGACTTCGTCGAGGTGGCACCTGCCGATCACGGTTGCATCGATACGCGCCGTATCTGGTGCAGCACGGCGCTCAATGTCTACCTCGACTTCCCTCACGTCGGTCAGGTGTTCGTTCTCGAGCACGAATCGATCGGAAAAATCCGGCAAGCGCTCGTGTGAGACCGCTCTGGGGATCACGAGCCAAACACCGCAAGAGGCTTGTACGCAACAGGTCCTGACTATCAATCGCGGTCACTGGACCATCGAGAACACCCATTACATCAGCGACTGGAACTACGACGAAGATCGTAACCACATCCGTACCGGCCACGGCCCGGAAAACATCACTCGCCTGCACCGCTTTGCGGTCGGCATCCTCAAGTCCTTTCAGACCTCCACTCACTCCATCGCTGAGAAGATGCGCAAACTCCGCTTCTGCACCCGGCGCGTCTTCGACTACTTGCGCATGACAAGAAACTCAGCCTCCGCAACTTGGGTTATCTGAGAACAAATTTTTCGTGCCGATTTAGCGTGTCTTTGGGATGCCGCAACACCCCGACAGGCAGACCCTCGCACCACCTGCGCCTTCGGCTAGAATCTATCGATAATTGGTGCGCCTTAGCGCATCCTACCGATGACTCAGACTCATCGACGCTTGCCCTTAATGCTGGTTGGAAACGAAACTGGAACATAAGGGATTCAGAATTGGGGAAACGAAGCTACTGTGCCCCCTTGACCGTATCGAATAAAGGCGTCAGGCTCGGAAACGACTGGTTCTTGGACAGTCCTGTGCTGCAGCAAAGCTGCGTCGTGGTGAGCCGTGATTGCCATTTGCTTGCACCCATCAGATGAAGCGCGCCCGCTTCGATCAGGTACTGCCCGCGCTCCTCGCAATGACTGGCCATGGTGTCCTCCTTATTGCCACCCTCAAGGTAGTACACTTGCTCCGATCCGAAGCAGCGCCGGGAATCTGAAGCTTTACAACCGCCCCTGTAGTCTGCTAAGCTCCAATTTACGCCGAACGAATGATCGGTAGGATGCTGTTTTCAGTGAGAGGCAGCCCTCTTATCTTCAGCGGCAAAAGAGTCAAAGGAGTTTTATCATGGCCGAATCCGCAACTGATCGCCTGACCGTGGAGAACCAACCTACGAGCGAAGGGGCCTACCGACTCAAGGGGGAGTTGCATCACTCCAAAGATCAGGCGTGCGGGTTCGAACTGACCGAGAACTTCGAGCGTTTCAATCAGGCCAACGATATCTACACCCGTGGCCAGTGGGATGCGCGGATTCGCTCGGACAAGGTGATCAACTGGTTCAAGGGTATGTTCAGGCCCGGTCTGGGCGCGCGCAAGGCCGAGGGTTACTCAGTTCGCGATTTCGCACTGCGCAATGCCGGATGGATGGGTGCCAACCTCACCATTCAGCGCAGCCTTAAGCAGGGCCGCGTCGACGCGTTTCTCGATTACATCCTTCCGTATTCCGACCCCAATCCGGAAAAAATCGAGATCGAATCGCCCGAAGTAATGAGCGAGGAGATGAAAAGCGTTAGCCGGCTGTTCGGAGCGGATGCCGTCGGCATCACCCATACCGACATGCGATGGCATTACACTAAAAGTTTTTCGACCAAGACGCTGGCCGAGAAACCGTACGGGATTCCTGACGGTTTGTCGAACGTCATCGTGATCGTCACCGCGATGAATTATGAGGCGGTCAAGACCTACCCATCGGCAACAGCGGGAATCGCAGTCGGCCACGGCTATTCAAAAGATTGCGAACTGGCGCAAAACATTGCAACCTACATCCTCAATCTTGTATATCGCGCGGTGGCCTGCGTCAACGATACGTCTCTGGCGATACCGTACGCGATTGCGGCAGGGCTCGGCGAATATGGGCGCAACGGCCTGCTGATCACGAAGGATTTCGGACCGCGCGTGCGTATCGGGCGCATTCACACCGATTTGCCGCTGGTCCACGACCAGCCGATAAGCTTCGGCGTGCGCGAATTCTGCGACTCGACCTGCCAACGCTGCGCCGCGGCCTGTCCGCCCAAAGCTATATCGTTCGGCGCGCCTGAGGCGCGCATTCCAAACCAGTCTTCGATTATCGGCATCCGCAAGTGGCAGGTCGACGCTGAACGCTGCTTCAAGTTTTGGGTCAATCAGGCGACTGAATGTGGGGTCTGTATGCGTGTGTGCCCCTACAACAAGGACATCTCTCGCTGGTGGTCGCGCGCCTATTACCGTACATGGACCCGTCTGGCGGCATCTCCGTTTAAACGCCTGGCTCTCAAGCTCGATGTGGCACTGGGATTCGGCCAGCGTATCAAACCCGGCGAATTCTGGCGCCGGTTCCGTAGCCGCTGATCCCCTGCACGAAGGCACGGAGCCCAGCGACCGAGCATTGGGCGCGTAGCGGGCGCGCGTTTCGCAATCCTGTCGCGCAACGGATTCCGGGTAGAGGAACTCAAGTGGGCCGGGTTCTGGCTCGGCGCGATACCGGTTCCAATCAATGTACACCTCGCGTCGCCCGAAATTGCTCATATTCTCGAGGACTCTGCCTGCGCCCATGTGTTTGCAGAGAGCATGTTCGCGCCCATGTTCGAGCATCCGGCACTGGCTACGCGACGCTCTAGCATGACGAATATTGGGGATGCGGCCGGGTTGAATGCCGAGTATTACGAGGCGATGCTCGCTGCGGCCAACCCGGCCTCCTCCCCTGACGAGGCGGACCCTGATGCCGATGCGTTGTTGATCTATACGGGGTGACCTGCCCCCCACCTGCCATACCAACTTGAAGTAGAGAAGTCCGTCAAACCATGGAGAATGACGGACATGAAGAAGAGCAGATACAGCGAAGAACAGATCATTGGCTTTCTCAAGCAGGCCGAGGCCGGGATGCCGATCAAGGAGCTCTGCCGCAAAGGCGGCTTCAGCGACGCCACGTTCTACAAGTGGCGGACCAAGTTCGGCGGCATGGACATATCCGACGCCAGGCGGCTGAAAGAGCTGGAAGGCGAGAACGCCAAGCTCAAGAAGCTCCTGGCCGAAGCGCACCTCGACATCCACGCCCTCAAGAGCGTCTTCGGGGTAAAGCGCTAGCCCCACAAGTCAGGCGCGAGGCCATCGGGCAAATGATCGAACGATTCGACCTATCCGAACGCCACGCCTGCCGACTTGTGGGGCTATCCCGCGACAGTTATCGCCATCCGCCCATAGCGGATGAGCAGACAGCGGCCCTGAGTGCTGCGATCATCGACCTCGCCCAGGCCAGGCGGCGGTTTGGCTATCGGCGTATCCATGACCTGCTGCGCCCGGAGTTTCCCGCTGTGAATCACAAACGTGTGTATCGACTCTATAGTGTCGCCAACCTGGCGGTCAGGAAGCGCAAGAAGGCCAAACGACCGGTCAGTGAGCGAGTGCCGCTGCAGATCGCCAAATCCGTCAATGAAGTGTGGAGCATGGATTTTGTCAGCGACAGCCTGGTCAATGGTCGGCGCCTCAAATGCCTGACCGTGGCCGACGACTTTGGTCACGAGTGCGTGGATATCGCTACCGACTACGGCATCTCCGGGCAGTACGTCACCCGGCTGCTGGATCAGGCGGCCGTCTTTAGGGGCTACCCGAGCGCGATACGCACCGACAACGGCCCGGAGTTCACCAGCCGTGCCTTCATGGCGTGGGCGCAGAGCCACGGCATCCGCCACATCCTGATCGAGCCGGGCCGGCCGATGCAGAACGGCTACATCGAGAGCTTCAACGGCAAGTTCCGCGATGAGTGTCTGAACGAGCATTGGTTCGAGACTTTGCCCCAAGCCCGAGCTGTCATCGCTGCCTGGCGGCAGGACTACAACGAGGTCAGGCCGCACAGCAGTTGCCACCGGATGCCACCGGCCAAGTTCGCCGCTTTGCATCGGCAGCATGCTGCCGATGCAAAGCAACCCGCTACCAATGAATTCCTTTAACCTTGCAAACGGACTTCCTGCCGATCAACTGGTATGGCTACAGGGGGCAGGTCAGGGGGGCACGACCGAGCGCAGCAAGGGCGTGCGCCTGTCGTATGTGAATATTTTCTCCAACGCCGTCGCCTTTGGCCCGAGAGCCAACGCGCGGCGCGAGCACGTCTATCTGCACGCGGCGCCGATGTTCTATTCGGCCGACCTGCTTGCGATGGGTTGGTGAAAGCGGAGTTGCGGCGCAAGTTCGCGCGCGACTGACCGCTGACCGCGCTCTGGTATCGAATGATTCCTGCGCTCGGGGCCGGCGACACATTGATAGCAGTGGAAAGGCACCTGCTTCCCACCGTGGTTCGCCGGATTCGTCATTCGCGATTTATTCCGTGCCCGGGCCGCGCTTGCGACGTCAGGCGCGCGGTCTGCCGAACACGCGCCGGATCTCGTTCTTCAGGGTTTTCCCCATGGCACTCTTGGGTAATTGCGGCACAAAGGCCATCTGGCGCGGGATCTTGTAGCCGCCGATGCGCGTGCGGCAATGTTCGACGATCTGTTCGCTGGTGAGCGTCTTGCCCGGTTGGGTCACAATCGCGGCGAACAGCACCTCGCCGTATTGCTCGTCGGGGATGCCGATCACTGCGCACTCTACCACGTCGGGGTGCTGATAGATTGCCTGCTCGACTTCCACCGAATAGACGTTCTCGCCGCCAGTCACCACCATGTCCTTCTTGCGGTCCATCAGATACATGAATCCATCCTCGTCCATACGCCCGATGTCGCCGGTATGGAACCAGCCGTCCTGGATCGCTTCTGCGGTTTCCTTCGGCAAATTCAGGTAACCCTTTGTGACATTGGGCGCGCGCACGACCACTTCGCCCGGCTGGCCAATCGGCATTTCCATGCCCTCGTGATCGCAGATTCGTATGTCGATGCCGACGAGTGGACGTCCCGCCGCTGTGAGTCGCGTGTGGTCGCCGCTTTCGATCGCCTTCTTGTGCTCGGCGAAATCGAGATAGGTAAGTATGGGTGAGGTCTCGGTAAGGCCGTAGCCCTGCGCGATTTCTACGCCGGGAAATGCGTCCATGGTTTTCCTGATCCATTCTGGCGCCATCGGCGCGCTGCCGTAAAGAAATGCGCGCAACTGGCACAAGTCAAAATCGGCGGGCCTCAGTTCCCGGATGATCATCACGATCATGGTTGGCGCCATCATCAACCATGAAACCTTCAGGTCCTGCAACGCCCGCAACAGATTCGTCGGCGTGAATTGCGGCAGGAAGGCGTGAGCGCCGCCCAGCAGCGTGAAGCCAGTGGCCAGCAGGTCGGCCGAATGAAACATCGGCGCGACATGAAGATAGATATCGTCGCCGCGGAAGTCCATTGCGAGTCCGCATTGCATGCCATTGGAAACCACGTTGCGGTGCGTCAGCCGCACGCCCTTACTCCGCCCCGTCGTGCCTCCGGTATAGAGTACGATGGCGTCGTCATCTTCGGCGGACTCCACAAGCTCGGCGGGCCGGCAGTCCGCAATGAGCGTCTCATAGTCCGGCAGCCGCCCACCGAGCGGCTTGGGCGCAATGGCGAACGCTTTCTTCGCGAATGGTGAGATGTCCTCGTTGTCGGCCAGTGCGAGGAACGGCTCATCAAACGCCAGCACCTTGACGTCGGCGTCCTTGAGGATGTATGCGATCTCCGGTGGTGCTAGACGGATATTGACCGGGACCGGCACCATCCCGGCCCAGTAACCGGCATGCAGCAGCTCACAGTGGCGGAAGGTGTTGCGTGACAGGATGCCGAAGCGCTCGCCGCGCTTCACGCCGAGGCTTTGTAGCAGCGTAGCCGCGCGCGCGACTCTGTTCAGATGCTCGTCCCAGCTCCAAGTGCCTTCGTAATCGACGATCGCTGGTTTCCGACCATAAGAGCGATGACATCGATCCAACGCCGAGCTCATTGTAAACATCGGAGTCCTCCAAAATTTTCTATGGATTCGACAAACTTGCTTCGTACAAAGCCGCCGAATTTATCTACCTGCTCAGCCTTGGCTATTTCCTCGCCACCATCATATCCGGTAGTGCCAGTGAAATGATCGGCAATGCCACCAGTACAGAAAGGCGTACAAGATCGGCAATGATGAACGGGATCACGCCGCGATAAATTGCGCTCAGGGGAACATCCGGGAGCAGGCTCTTCAGAACAAAAACGTTCAACCCGATCGGCGGACTAATCAGACTGATCTCGATGGTAACCACGACGATGACGCCGAACCAAATCAGTGTGCGTTCCGGGCCGCCCAGTCCAAAATCGAGCCCGGCGACGATCGGAAAAAATACCGGCACCGTCAGCAGCAGCATCGAGATACTCTCGAAGATGGAGCCGAGGAGCACGTAAATGACGATGATTACGATGATCACCGTGTAAGGGCCGACTTCAAGGGTTTTGATCCAGTCGGCGACAATGTTCGGGAACCTCGAGACATTAATGAACTGCGAAAAAATGAGCGACCCGATCAAAATCAGTAGCAGCATTGCCGAAGTACGGCCGGATTCGAGCAGGACGCGCTTGAACAATTCCCACGTAAGCAAGCGGCGCGCCATCGCAATGATCCAGCCGCCGGCGGCGCCGATGCCGGCGGCCTCCACCGGAGTGAAAAAACCGCCGTACAGTCCGCCCATGACCAGCGCAAATAGCAGCAGCATGCCCCAAACACTGCGCAGCGCGATGAATCGCTGGCGCCAAGGGGTTCGCTCGCCGGGAGGACCCAGTTGGGGCCGTAGCGAAGTGGTAATGATGATCGCCGCGATATAGAACACGACACCGAGCAGACCTGGCAGGATTCCGGAGGCAAACAGCTTGCCGATGTCGCTTTGGGTCATGATGCCGTAGAACACAAATGCAATCGAAGGCGGAATAAGAATCCCGAGCGTTCCGCCAGAGGCGATCGCACCGGCGGCAAGACTGTCGGCGTAGCCATAGCGGCGCATCGGCGGCATGGCGACCTTGGTCATGGTCGCGGCGGTCGCAAGAGACGAACCGCAAATTGCACTGAATCCGGCACAGGCGACTATGGTTGCGTTCGCGAGCCCGCCACGCTGATGCCCAAGCCAGGCGTGGGAGGCGTCGTAGAGTTCCTGCGAGATGCGTGAATAAGCAACGAAATTGCCCATCAGAATGAACAGGGGCAGCACCGAAAAATCGTAATTGAACGCGGTGTCCGAAGCGATCTGACCGATGCCCCTTAGGGCCGGGGTGAGGCCTACCAGCCACGCAAAGCCGAGGAAGCCGACGAACCCCATGCCAAATGCAATGGGTACTCCGAGGAACAGCAGAACGAAGAGCAGGACGAAACCGCCCAGTACGACGACCATCGGGTCCATGAATTAGACTCCCGTCACTTCCAGCGCCCAGAACCGGCCGACCAGCTTGAGCCAAGCCTGCACAATATGGATGATAGCCGTCAGCATGGTGAGTACGCTCATTGCGTAAACAAAAGGCGCCAGGCGAACCTTGAGGAACATCATCCGCTCATTTTGCTGATAGAGCGCCCCGGCCTGCACCCAGAGTTCATGGGCCCAGATAACGCACAGAAACGAGACGAATAGACTGATAACGAATTGCTTGCGTTTGGCCGCCCGACCGTGGAAAAGGCCGTTGAACAGACCGATCGTGACATGCTCGTCGTTTGCGCTGACGACTGGCCGCGCGACGAACACCATCATGCCCAGCGTGAGACGCGTGATTTCGAAGGATGCCGGAAGCGGCACGTTGAGCAGATTCCGTCCCACCACATCGACAAAAGTGATCATCATCAGTAGGAACACTACGGTCGCAAGCACCGCGGAAAGTGCGCGCAAACCCACCTTGAGGCCTATCTTGAGACCTATTACGGCATTCATTGCCCCCCCTTCCCTTACCCTCGTGTCACCCAAATTCCTCGCCGCTATATCGACGACTCCCGCCGCTACGGCGGGAGTCGTCGCGCTTGCCGATGACAGGCGTCGGATCAGGTCAGTTTTTTTCCACTTCTTCGCGGAACATTTTGAGTGCCGCTGCGCCGTCCACCCCCTTGGCCCTGGTGCTTTCGATCCACTTCTTCTCGAACGGTACCAGCGACTCCCTGAGTTTCGTCATCATTGCGGCATCGGCGTTCACCCAGAGTACGTTGCGCGCTTTCAGTTTGTCGCCCGCGATCGCCTCTTCGGTATCCCAGAGCTTGCCGATGCGCCGTGCGAGCGCCTCGCCGGAAAGCGCAGTGATCGCGTCCTGATCTTTCTTCGCGATGGCATCCCACTTGCCCTTATTCATCACTAGAAAAAAGCTGGCGTTGAAAAACCCGCCTTCGATTCGTGTCGTGCTGGTGACGAAGTCCTCGACCTTGAAGCCAAAGACGCTCTCGTCGAGAAACGAGGTGCCGTCGGCGATCCCTTTGGAAAGCGCATCGCGCAACTGCGTGACCGGTATCGGTATCGGTGTCGCGCCGAACATCTCGAAAGCAGCCGTCGTGATGGCGTTTGTGGCGCGAAGCCTGAGGCCCTTGAAGTCATCCACCGAACGAATCACCTTTTTGTTGAGGTAGAGTTGTCCGGCGGGGTGGACATGAACGGTGAGTGTGTGGACTCCGGCTGGGTGCATGCCGGTTTTTTCGAACAGGGCCTTAAACACCCGCCAATAAGCAACCGAATTGGCTTCTGTGCTCTTGGTCAGAAAGGGCAATTCGGCCATTTCCGCCAAGGGATAGGTCCCCGGGGTATAGCTGTGCAGACCCCAGGCGACGTCGGTGATACCGTCCACAGCGAGCTGCATCTGCCGGGGCGGCGCGCCAAGCGCCTGCGCCGTTGGCTCGATCCGGACCCGGCCTTCGGTTGCCTTCGCCACGTCCTCGAAAAACTTATGCAAACCGTCTCTTTGCGTGGGGTGGGCCGCCGGGATCCATTGGCTGTAACGCAGCACAACGTTCTGCGCGGATGCGCTCGTCGCGATCAAAGCAAACAGCAAGGCTGCGGCGATTGCCACAATGGGACGCGTATTGAAGGTGCTCATGTCGATCTCCTCCTCTTCTTGTGTTGACGGTTGGTGAATTTTTCCGGTAAGTGCACTGGTGCTCAACGAGGCTGTAGAAAAATCTCATATTCTCAGCATCCTGCCGTGAACAAAATATAACATCAAGGCCCCAAGGGGTATGTGCGTGGAAAAGGTGATCGGCAGCGACTCCTTATCGATTGTGCCATTTGGAAGACAACAACCCTTGTCACGGCAAAAAGCAGATGCGGCTCGCTTGAGTAGCGAGTGTTCCCTGAATACGCCCAAGTGGCGTCCCCACCTGAACGCGCTGCCCCCCAAGTTTCACCATTATGCCGGCCTGGCTTGAAGTGGCCGATCAGCCAATGGGTTCCGTTATCGTGAGTGACAACGACGCCGTTGGCCCTGTTGTGCAGGTAAAATCGCACTTACCACTCTCTCCGATACATACAGTCGCTTTCGACCTCGGCCACGACACCAACTCGTGCGGCGAGGATCCCGGCAGGTGCGCATTGGTGCTCAATACTCTGGTGCTCAATGGTGCTCAACGTTCGAGGTAACGCAGCTTGCCGGTCACGTCCTTGAACTCCTCGGCTTCCGGGAGCGGCTCCTTGGTGTCGCTAAGGGTCGACCAAATCTTGGCGAGCTCGGCGTTCAGCTCCAGAAAATGCTTCTGGTCCGCGGGCAGGTCATCTTCGGTGAAAATCGCATTGACCGGACACTCGGGGATGCACACCGCGCAGTCGATGCACTCGTCCGGATCGATAACGAGCATGTTCGGGCCTTCCTTGAAGCAATCGACGGGGCAGACGTCGACGCAGTCGGTGTACTTGCATTTGATGCAACTGTCGGTGACGACATGAGTCATGAACGCTATTCCTCCCAGTTTGCAGGCGTCTCGTCCGCGAACTCAAAGCACCTATTGACGCGAACCTGAGCCCGCAGTATCCTACCGATCATTCGTTAGGTCAACTTGAACTTGTCTTGTGAAAACGAGCGGAGTTGGAGTTGCCACGATTAGGACACCGGTAACTTCTGATCGGAATCGGTGTAACCGTGCGGCTATCCCCAGAAGGACTGGCATCATGAAGACCGCTATTGAACTGTTGTGGCAATCGGCATCGCGAATGCCCAATCACCTTGCCCTAAGCGACGATGCCGGTGAACGGCGCCTCAGCTATGGCGAACTAGTCGTGGAAATCGAGACGCTCGCCGCGGGCCTGTTAGCTCTTGGCGTGCGGCCAGGCCATCGATTCGCAACTGTAATGCCGGGCACCTTGGACCTGATTGTGACCCTGTTCGCCTTGTCGCGAATCGGGGCGATACCGGCGCTGATCAATCCGCGCCTCAAACCCGAAGAAATCGGAAAATTGGTGGCGCAGGGCGGCATGAAAGGGGCGCTGGTTGCACCGAACATGGCTGCGATTGACGCGGTGGCTCAGGCTCTGCCGGATGGCGCTCTCCTGATCGTTCCGGGAGACGGCATGGGCGCGGCACGCAGTCTTGCAACGTGTCGCGGCGATGCCAGGGGTCTCGGTCCGTTGCCGCGCCCCACCGAAGACGAACCTGCGTACATCTTTTACACCTCCGGTACCACCGGCCTGCCGAAGGCGGTACTGATCCCACACCGCGCCACCGAAGCGCGGATCGTCAACACGGCGGCGATCACGAACCTGCGTTTCGGAGCGCACAATCGTTTTCTCGGTTTTATGCCGTTGAACCACGCCATCGGTTTCTATGGTGTGCTGATTCCGTGCCTTGCCTACAATGGCACCTACTTTGCGCAGCCCGTCTTTGTGCCGGATGACGCGCTCGCCGGCATCGAGCGCCACCGCGTAACCTATTTGTTCGCCACGCCGACACACTATCACCTTATGCTGGCATCGCCGTCATTTGCCTCTCGCGAGTTGTCCAGCCTCGACATGATCTGCTACGGCGCCGCACCGGCGTCATTCGAATTGCTGCAGCGCATGGCGAAAGGATTCAAGAGCCGGGTATGCCATATCTATGGAACGACCGAAACCATGTGCTCGCTCTACCAGCCCGCGCCACTCGAAAAGCCGGACAGGCTGTCCCCGGGCTTTTACTCGACCGTGAGGATTGTTCGAAATGGCGGCGGAACAGGCGATACCGTAGCTCCCGGAGAACAAGGCGAGCTGCTGATCGACGCGACGGCCGGCATGATTTTCAGCGAGTATCTCAATCAGCCAGATACGACAGCCGAGAAATTAGTCGACGGCTGGTACCGTACCGGCGACATTGTGCTTCTGAACGAGGACGGCAGCGTCACGCTGAAGGGTCGCGGGGACGACATCATCCGATCGGGTGCAGAGAACGTGCATCCGGCCGAGGTGGAAGCAATGCTTGAGTCCCATCCCGGTGTCACCGATATCGCAGTAGTCGGAATACCAGATGCGCGCTGGGGAGAACTGGTGGTCGCTTGCGTCGTCTGCCGTGCACCGGACCCGAGCCCGCAGGAGCTCCATGCGCATTGCTGCAAAAGCGAGCTGGCGGGCTACAAGCGGCCGCGCGCCTACTTCAGCGTCGACGCGCTTCCGCGCAATGCCGCGAACAAGGTGCTCCGGCGCGAACTCATGGCGTTGGCGGCGGCTGCGCGCGACCAGAGCGACGAACGTTACTCTACCAACCTGCAAGAAACCTCTCAGGGCGCCGAATGAGCGAAACCGACGCGTCGCCGGTCTTGACCGACAAAATCGCGGATTTCAGCACCCGTAAACTCGAATTGATAGAGGGTGCAGCGGAAGTATTTGCGCGCGCTGGTTATCATGGCTGTTCGATGCGCGACGTCGCCGAACGCATCGGGATACGCCAGAGCAGCATCTATCATCATTTCCGTTCCAAGGACGAGATGCTCCTTGCGATTTGCACCTATGGCGGCGAAGCCTTCCTGCGTAACATCAGGGCGATTCGCGCTGAAAAAAATGGCACACGACTCGCGAAGATCGAAGCAGTCATCCGCGCTCACATCACTCCCTATGTCCTGCGCCAGCATTACGCCTATTCGTTCGTGTTCATGCGCCAGCACCTGACCGGGAAGGCGAAAGTGGCCGTCTCGCACCTGTCGCGTGCTTACGAGCAGGAACTCGAAGAACTGCTGTGCGAGGGCATGGAAAGCGGCGAACTCGATCCGGGAATCGACGTGCGCATGGCAACTTTTGCGCTGATCGGCATGTGCAATTCGGTGTCTTTCTGGGCAAGGCGCGAGCCCGGCATTTCGCTTGATCGCGTCGCCATGGGTTTTGCGCACACTTTGATCCAGGGCCTGCGTGCAAGGTGAGCACGATTCCCCACCAGTGCCCCGAGCAGACCGAATGGCCGATTCACCACGCAGTATTCTGAACCGGCTCCGGCCGTACCTTTGCCAAAATAAGGAGTAGTCCCAGTGAATATCGAAGATCTTGAGCGAATCGGACGGTATCGCGGCGTCGACCGGCTGGCGATCGCATCGAGCGCGGAGGTGGATCGGCAATTACCCGAAGAGTGGCGTCTGGCGAGAATCTCCAGGCAATTCACCCGCGTGGTGGTGCTCGCGCGGCATATGCCAAACGGCGTCATGTGGGCCAAGCATTCCGGCACCAAGCAATACGCAGCGGCGCGCTCGCTGAAAATGCTGGGCGAGGCTGCGGTTCATCTTGCTGCGGCGATCGAAACGACCGGCGCAGCAGCCATGCCGCTTGCGCCTGCGGCGATCGATTTCAGCTCGCGAGACGCGGGAGAACTCACCCCTGCCGGACAGGGGCCGCTGACTGCGCGCGTCGCTGCGGTACAGGCGGGACTCGGGACCTTCGGTCTCAACAACATGGTGCTCACGCCCGAATTCGGGCCGCGCGTGCATTTCGCGGCGCTGCTCACTGACATCGCGCTACCAGCGGGGATGCCGCTGGCTTCAGAACTGTGCCCAGGGCTGGAAGCCTGCGGCCGCTGCGCGGCTATCTGTCCGCAGCAAGCGATTCCGCTGAAGGCAGCGCAGGGCGCGGCGCTGGCCACCACCCGCGGCCTGAATGAGACGGCCTGCTGCCGCAGCACGCAGCCGTTCGGAGCCGATGCTTTCGTGCGCCATCTATCGACAGTGTTCGCCGCGCCCGACCGCGAGACTGTAAACAAGCTGATCCGGCACCGTACCACCGGCGAACTGTGGCAGGAGGCGACCTTTCTAAAGGAGGGAGCGTATACCTCCTGCATGCGCTGCGAGGATGTGTGCCCAGTCGGTGCCGATTACGCCGTGATATCGCGCTCGCCGCACCGGCAAGCGGACCTGCCGGACGGCGTGCGTCGCCACGTTGTGGCAGGCGTGGTCGAGGTTGAACCTGCTATCGGGATGGCACTGATCAAGTGATACGCCGGATCTGCGCTTACTCTGACCCGGGAGAATGGCAAGAGTCTGCAAGCGGATGCTCGCCCCTTTGCAACCTTTTTTTGGGAGTATTCAGCCATGTCTGATTTGAAAACGGAACTCAAGGCATTCGCGGTCGAGCGCGGCGCCGATGGCGTAGGCATCGTGTCGGTCGCCGCGTTCGAGGCGAAGGTTCCGAATCTGCAGAAACCGTCAAGCACCGGACTGGGCTACCGCAGTATCGTCGCCTTCTACCGACATGCCCTGTCCGGCGCTTTCATGACCAAACACGTGCCGCTCCAGTCGCTCAACGGCCATCTGACCATGGACGACATCGAGCGCCTGCAGATGGAACTGATTGACTGGCTGGAGCGTCGCGGCCATCTCGGCGTTGCGCCGCCGCCGGAGGCAGCATTTCTCGACCTTGATCCGCGCAAGCCGATGGGGACGCTGGATCTGAAATGGGTCTGCGAGGAGGCTGGAATCGGCACTGTCGGCCTGAACCTGAATTTTCTGTCGCCGAACTACGCTTCGCGGGTCTATATCGGATGCATCATGACCGACGCAGAAATAGAGCCCGATCCGCCGATGGCTCGGGATCTGTGTCCCGGTGTGTCGTGCGGCCGCTGCGGGGTGGTCTGCCCGCCGGATGCCATACCACGCGACGTTGCGCTCGAGGCGGGATTGCGCGAGTACCGTACGCTCAACAAACGCCAATGTTCACTCGGGGCCGAGCGCATCGGTATCCGCTCGATTCACCTCAATATCGAAAGCGTGCTCAACTCGGACAAGCCCTTCGATGCCGATGCCGTGCTAGAGAGCCCGTACATGCGCGACTGGTGGCAGTCGGTCAACTCCAAGGTCGGTGCGTTCGCCGCGTGCTTCGAGTGCATGTATGTGTGCCCGGTGGGCGATGACTACAAGGCGATGTACAAGACCGCCGACCGCGCCGGGGACTTGCCCAAGCCAGGCGTGAAGCACCAGAAGGAGGACGGGCACCACAGGATCAACTGGATCGGACCGCCCGTAGCGCGCGTAAAGATTTTTAACCGCGACAGCGAACTCGGCAAGGCCCTGGAGAAATGAGCATGCCGACGCTTACTAAGGACGACATCCGCGCACAGGCGCAGACCTGTGGTTTTGACTTGATCGGATTTGCGAGCACCGAGCGTCTGGATGCAGTGCTCCCGGTGGAAGACCAGCCCAGTACGATCTCGACGACGCTGACGACATTGCTGGTTCTTGCCAAGCATATTCCGAACGGCGTGAGCGGGGCCCTCGACCGCAGACAAAAGCAGTTCTCGTGTGGCCAGATCGCACAGGTGATCGAGACTGCAAGCCGGGAACTCGGCTATTGGCTGGAGCAAAACGCCGTGATGGCTGCGACCGTGCCCGCGTTGTTCGTGGATTTCACGCGGGAGACGAGCGCGGCTGCCAACACGCCCGCTGGCCAGGGATCACGCCTACTGCGCGCCGCGGCAGTCGAGTCGGGCCTGGGCACCTGGGGCCTGAACAACGCCGTACTTACTTCGCAGTACGGGCCACGGGTGTACTTCGGCGGCCTGCTGACCAACCTCGCGCTCGTGCAGGACTCGCCACTCGAGAAGGAGTTATGCCTGGGGTTCGAAGCGTGCGGTCGCTGCGCGGCAATCTGCCCCGAAAAGGCGATTCCGCTTCGCGCCGCCGCCGGCGCCGATCTTGCGTCGGTACGCAGTCTCGACGAAGCAGCCTGTCTGAAAAGCGCGCACCCCTTCGGACCCGATGCATTCGTCGAACATCTCAAGGCAACCTTCGCCGCCCGCGGCGCCGATCAGAAGAAACTCATCGACAGCACCTCGACCCGCGAACTCTGGCAGAACCTCGCGGTTCTACGCCAAGGCGCGTTCACCGGCTGCATGGAATGCCTGCAGGTGTGTCCGGTGGGCGAGGATGCTGCGGCAGTGCAGGCCTCACCACACCGCCTGCAGGACTTTCCCGCCGGCATTAGGTTTCATCGCGAAGCCGGGTCAATCGCCGTGGAGTCCGTTGGTCCACAGTGGCGGCGGCACGCATGAGCAGGCGTATCGTTCCGGACTTTGATGCAGGCCCTCCATCGCAGCGTGGAATTTCGAACGAGGTTGTATGAAAAATTCGAGCGAGAACTTTGCCGGTGTCGATCCGGTCATCGCCAAGCAGACGATTGTCGACTTCTGCAAGAAACGGGGTGCACTCGCGGTCGGCGTTCCCGATCTCGATACGATCGAGCGGATCGCCCCGCCTGGCCACCGGCCTACTGATCTGATGCCACGCGTCAAATCAGTCATCTCGCTCGGGGGTTGGCGGACAGACTCGTGGGGCATGGCAGCTCCCGGCGAAGGCAATGGCCTACTCCGGGTCGACCGAAGTGCGCGCTTATTCGGCCGCCTACGCCTGCGCCTTTTTCATCGAGCAGAAATTCGGGGCACCTTCCGCCTATGTGCCTCCCGATCTAGACCCTGAAGGCGGCCCGCGGGTGCCGCTGCAGAGCCTGAAACTGCACGCAGAACTGGCGGGCATCGGCGCGCGCTCATTCGCCGGGGACATCCTGCTGCATCCGGAGTTCGGCTTCATGTATTACGCCTCGGTGTTTACCGAGCTCGAGCTACCCGCCGACCAGCCAATGGCGGACAATCCCTGCCCGGCGCCTTCCTGCGTCAGCATGTACCGCTCAATCGGGCGCACGCCCTGCATGAAGTTCTGCCCGGCGCAATGTCTCGAGGGCGAGGTCGACGAACAAGGCCGACAAAAGAAGTCACGCTACGATATGGCGCTATGCGCGGAATTAACTCAGGAATACGAAACCGTCCCGAAGATGCTGGCGGAGGCCGTGCGTGACGAAGTCCGCTCCCGCGGTGCCGAGGGGCTGCTCGACCCTGACCGCAAGATGCTCTGGTACAAGGTCTCGGCCGGGTCGGGTGCATGGTTTGCGCAATGCTTCGAATGTATGCGCGTCTGTCCGCTCGCGACTCAGGCGCCGCAAGCCGACGTTATAAGTCGCACCGAGCCGGTGCGAGCCGCGGCTATCGCCTCACAAACAAAAAAGGACTGACGCCATGGCACGGGGCTTGACGCGCGATCAGATCGGCATCACCGAAGAAATGATCCGGACGTTCGGCGATGCCGTGTTTTGCATGAGTCACAATATTCAGGTGCGTGAAGGCGATCCGGTGCGAAATCTGGACTTTGCCGAGATCGAACGCCAGCGCGAGGCGATGGGGCTCGCTGACGTGCAAATCGCCGAGCGCATCGGCCTCACCCGCGAGCAGGTGATGTTCATCCGCAACACCGAGGAATCCCGGCGTCTGCAAATCGGGCAGCAGGCCTATCTCCTCGATTTGGGCGGCGGCCGGCGTTTCCGCGCCGAAAAAGTGACACGGCTTGAGGATCGCTTCCGTTTCAGCGAAAACGCGCTGCGCCTGCGCGCCGCGATGGCCTTCGACCCGCAGCAGGTAGGCGAATACCTGAGACGCGGCTGGTGGCGCGACGACACACTCAGCGGCTGGATCGCGCGTCATGCCAAGGAACGGCCCGAGGCACCTGCGCTGATTCAAGGTTCCGTCACAATTTCCTGGCGCGAACTCGCGGATCGCTCAGCGTGCCTGGCCGAAGGCCTGCGACTTGCAGGCGTTGCGAGGGGCGAAGTTGTAGCAGTGCAGTTGCCCAACGTGACCGAGTTTGTGCTCGCCTATCTGGCAATCTGCCGGCTCGGCGCGGTGATGTCCGCGATCCACATGGCGTATCGAGACGCCGAGCTCGCCCCCCTGCTTATCCACAACCGTGCGGTGGCAGCGATCTGCCTCGTGCGTGACAATGATTGGTCCCCGGCGGAAGCGTATTGCTCGATGCGGGCGTCGATTCCGACACTGAAGACAGTGATCGCGCTTGGGGAAAGAGCTGATGGCACATTGTCCCTCGGCGATCTAATCGAAAAGTCGTCACCGCTTGCAGCGCAAGCCGTACCGGCGCCAGTGGCGAGCGATCCGTTCCTGCTTCTGTATACTTCCGGAACGATCTCTGCGCCCAAGGCTGTGCCGCACAGCTACCACACCATGTTGTCGAATGCTCGCCTCGGTGCCCTCGAGCATCGGGGAACCAGTCCCCACCGGATTCTATCCGCTGCGCCCTTCTCGCACCTGTTCGGGCTCTATAGCCTCCATGTCGCATGGTCGGCGGGCGCCGCAGTAGTGCTGCTGCCGGTGTTCTCTCCGCCCGAACTCGCGCTGAGCATCGAGCGCGACAAACCGAGCGGCCTGTGGGCCGGCCCGGCGCATATTGCTGCCTGTCGCGCGTTGGGACTTTTCGAAAAATACGATTTCGGCTCACTGAAGCTTGCTATCCTGTCGGGCAGCGCTTGCCCGCCAGAACTGGTGCGCTGGTTCCAGGCAAAGATTCCGGACTGCGCGGTCATCCAGCTCTGGGGCATGACCGAAACGCAGGGCGCACTTTACACACGGCCCGGCGATGCGCCCGATGTCGCAGCCAGCACAGCGGGACGGCCGAGTCCCGGTACCGAGGTGCGCATTCTCAAACCCGACGGCAGTCCCTGCGCAGCGAACCAGGAAGGCGAGTTGCAGGTGCGTGGTTGTTTGCTGTTTCCGGGTTTCTTCGACAATGACGCGGCCAACCAGACTGCATTCACGGCAGACCGCTGGTATCGAACCGGCGATCTGGCGACGGCGGACGCCGAGGGCAACGTTGCCATCACCGGCAGGGACAAGGACATCATCAATCGCGGCGGAGTCAAATTCAATCCGCGCGACGTCGAGGATCTTCTTGATGCGCACCCGAAAGTTCTCCAGTCGGCCATAGTACCGATGCCCGACCCGGTGCTGGGCGAGCGCGCTTGCTGCTTCGTGACCTTGCGCCCGGGCGCCTCTGCGCTCGCGCTCGAAGAGGTGACCGAATTCTTGTTGCTGCACAATATTGCCAAGACCAAACTGCCCGAGCGGCTGGTGGTCGTGCCCGAGATGCCGCTCACGCCGACCCGCAAGATCATCAAGAGGCAGCTCAAGATTCCGGCATAACGAAACTCCGGATGACGCACTCGATCAGGTGATGCTCTCCGTACTTTACTGCCCTCAACCTTAAATATGAAGTGCAACACTTACCAGGAGGTAATGTGTTGCGATGGGAACGAACTACAAACACCTGAGTTGTGAAGAGCGCACGATGACCCAACTGAGTCTTGAGCAGGGATGCACACTGCGGGCAATTGCCCGCAGTGTGCATCGCGTGCCGAGCACAATCAGTCGTGAATTGAACCACAACGGCTGGTGCGATCCGGCCGCGACGCCGCGAAAGCGCGGGCATCCGCCGGTGGCCGGCGGCTATTGTGCGCCTGCCGCCCAGCAGCGCGCCGATGCCTTGGCGCGAGCGCCAAGGACTTCACCGCGCCTTGCGCCGGATGGCCCGCTCTGGGGCCATGTCATGCGCCTGCTGCGCACACGCCATTCTCCCGAGCAGATTGCGGGCATACTGCCGGACCAGTCCAGCCTGCAGGTCAGCCACGAGACTATCTACACGGCGCTCTGCACCATACCGCGGGGTAAGTTGCGCAGCGAGTTGATCGCCTATCTGCGCCAAGCGCGCAAAAGCCGCCGGCCGCGTGCCAGGGACGAGGATCGCCGGAGCATCATCCCCAACATGGTCAGCATCCACCTGCGTCCGCCAGAGGTCGATGAGCGCATCATTCCGGGCCACTGGGAGGGATATCTGATCAAAGGCGCCCGCAACGTCTCGGCCATTGGCACCTTGGTGGAACGAACCTCGCTGTTCGTGACCCTGGCCAAGATGGACGGCGCCAGCGCGGATGCGGCGGTGACCGGCTTCAGCACTGTCCTGAACCGGATCGATGCGCAGCGACGGCTTTCCATGACCTACGATCAAGGACGCGAGATGGCCCAACACGAGCGGCTGACCGAAATGACCGGCGTGAAGGTCTACTTCGCCGACCCACACAGCCCTTGGCAGCGTGGCATTAACGAGAACATCAACGGCCTGCTGCGCCAGTACTTCCCCAAGGGGATTGAGCTGTCCGGCTTCACGCAGGCAGAACTCGATGCCGTGGCCTGGCAGCTCAACACCTGCCCGAGAAAAAGCCTCGGCTAGAAGTGCCCCGCCGAATTGTTTATGCCAGAGTCCTTCGACTTCTTTAAGCATCATCATCAACTCGTTGCGCTTCGACCTTGAAACCACCCCTATCGGGCAGAGGTAATTTTGAGTTTAAATTTTGGAATCCACTTTGCTCAGCTTTATACCCGCGAGGGTTTGCTAGCGCTTGATGCGCTGTTTCTCCAGAAGTTGGCCGCTGCAGAGCCCGCCTTGTGCGAACAACTGGTCAAATCGCGCCTGGAGCCCGAGAGCTTGACCGCGAAACAGGAATCAACGTTGTTGATTGCCGTCGGTCCGTTTCTTGAAGACTTCATTGCCGGCCTGTTTCAGATTGAAGCTCAGGTTGACGCACTCATCGCCACACATAGTGAATTGGCTCCGCTGTACGTGATCAAGCGCAAATTTGTCAAGCGTACGGCGGCAAAAATGATTGACGCCAACGAGGCTGCCACCTTTGACGGAGTGCAATTGCGCGCTGACATGCTGGCCTGCTTGGGCGGCAGTTTTGACGAGTTGCGTTTTGCCCAATTGATTTCAGCATGGCTGGAAGACGAATCCGCGCACGCGTCACAGCTTGAGTTGGCACGGCGTTACTCGGCCTGGGCCTTTCATACCAAAGCCGGCCAGGCGGCGCATCCCGACGGCGTGCTGTTTCGCGGCGTACGCGATATGGCTGCCGAAGATCTGGTACCTACCGCGCAGAAATCAGAACATCAGGGCTATGGCACCTACACCGTTGCGGTGGAACATATCCGCCGGCGCAAGGGTTTCTCGGTGACCGATCATGGCACCGACCTGCGTGGCGCGCTCGAGCAGGTGGACTATTGCATTTTGTGTCACGTGCAAGGCAAGGATTCCTGCTCCACCGGTTTGAAAGAGAAGCAGGGCAAGGACGCCCCTGCGCTGCGCGGCAAGGCAGCCTACAAGAAATCGGTGTTCAACGTGGTGCAGGCAGGTTGCCCGCTGAGCGAAAAAATATCAGAGTTTCACACGCTCAAGGGCAGTGGAAACCCGGTTGCGGCACTGGCAATGATCGTCGTGGACAACCCGATGGTGGCAGCCACCGGGCACCGGATTTGCAACGACTGCATGAAGTCCTGCATTTATCAGAAGCAGGAACCGGTCAACATCCCGCAGGTCGAGACGCGCACGGTGAAAGACGTGTTGGCGCTGCCCTTTGGCCTGGAAATATATTCCTTGCTGACGCGCTGGAATCCGCTCAACTTGCGCCGGCCCTATCCCCGTGCGCGCACCGGCTGTCGGGTTTTGATCACCGGCTTGGGGCCGGCCGGCTATACGCTGGCGCATCATCTGCTCAACGAAGGCCACACGGTAGTGGCGATTGACGGGTTGAAGATCGAGCCACTGCCAGAAAACCTGAGCGGCGTGCGCAGCGACGGCAGTCGTGCCACCTTCGCTCCGGTACAGCAAATCGGCAGCATATTCGAGGATCTGGATCAGCGCGTGCTGGCCGGCTTTGGTGGGGTTGCCGAATATGGCATCACCGTGCGCTGGGACAAGAACTTCCTGAAAGTCGTGCGCCTGCTGCTGGAGCGCCGCGCCGAATTCCTGATGTTTGGCGGCGTCCGGTTCGGTGGCACGCTGGATGCGGAGCAGGCGTTTCAAATGGGCTTTGACCATATCGCGCTGGCCATGGGTGCCGGGCGCCCCACCATCTTGAATATCCCTAACGCGCTGGCGCGCGGTGTGCGCACGGCATCGGATTTTCTGATGGCGCTGCAGTTGACCGGTGCTGCAAAATCTGATTCGCTGGCTAATATGCAGTTGCGCCTGCCGGTATTGGTGATTGGTGGCGGCTTGACCGGCATTGATACCGCGACCGAGTCGCTGGCCTATTACCCAGTGCAGGTAGAGAAGTTCCTGGCTCGTTTTGAGTCGCTGTGCGCCCAGCGGGGTGAGGCCACCATCAGGGCGAGTTGGGCCGCAGAAGAGTCCGAAATTGGCGATGAATTCATCCGCCACGCAAAGGCAATTCGGGCCGAGCGAGCGCGTGCCGCCGCTACCGGCACACCTGCAAGGATTCTGGAATTGCTCAATTCCTGGGGTGGTGTGACTCTGGCCTATCGCAAACGCATGTTCGACAGTCCGGCCTATACGCTTAATCACGAAGAGATCGAGAAAGCATTGGAAGAGGGCATCGTCTATGCCGAGTGCCTGAACCCGCAGGCGGTGGTGGTCGATTCATTCGGCGCCGCTTGCGCTATGAAGTTTCGCGCGCAAGTGCGTGATGCTGATGGCAAGTGGAGCGACGGCGAAGAAGTCACGCTGCCCGGGCGCGCCATATTTGTCGCTGCCGGCACGCACCCGAACACGGTATTGGCGCGCGAAGACGCGACGCATTTCAAGCTTGACGGACGCTATTTCGCCGCCTGTGATGAAGCCGGCACACCGTTAAGGCCAGAGCCTGGGATCTCTAAACCGGCGCAACCTGACATTTTATTGAGCAAGGGACACAGTGGCAAGTTCATTTCCTTCTTTGGCGACTTGCACCCGTCATATTTTGGCAATGTGGTCAAGGCCATGGGCTCGGCCAAGCAGGGGTACCCGATTGTATCAAGGGTGCTGGCACAGCAACCACCCGCCTTGAGTGAGGACGACAGTGTTTTTTTTGCCAGACTAAACAGCGGCTTGCGTGTCACCGTGCATGAGGTAACGCGCCTGACCCCAAATATCGTCGAAGTGGTGTTGCGCGCACCATTTGCGGCGGCGCAATTCAAGCCCGGTCAGTTCTTCCGGCTGCAAAATTTTGAATCGCTGGCGCCCCTTGTGCACGGTACCCGCATGGCGATGGAAGGCCTGGCGCTGACCGGCGCCTGGGTTGATGTGAAGAAAGGGTTGATTGCCTGCATCGTGCTGGAAATGGGTGGTTCGGCCAACTTGGTGGCAGCCCTGCAGCCCGGCGAGCCGGTCATATTGATGGGGCCAACAGGCATGCCCACGCATATCGAAGCCAATGAAACCGTCATGCTGGTTGGTGGCGGCTTGGGCAATGCGGTATTGTTTTCGATCGGAGCTGCCTTTCGCGCTGCGGGCTCCAAGGTGTTGTACTTCGCCGGCTACAAGAAGGCGATTGACCGCTACAAGGTCGAGGAGATCGAGGCAGCGGCCGACGTCATCGTATGGTGTTGCGACGAGGCGCCCGGTTTCACTCCGGGGCGGCCGCAGGACAAGACCTTTTGCGGCAACATGGTGCAGGCGATTGCCGCTTATACCCGCGGCGAGCTCGGAGAAGCGCCGATACCGACGCAGGCGGTTGGTCGGATCATCGCGATTGGTTCCGACCGCATGATGGCTGCTGTAGGATTGGCCCGTCACAATCAACTCAAGCCGTACTTCAAGGACGGGCACTTCGCCATTGCGTCGATCAACTCGCCGATGCAATGCATGATGAAAGAAATTTGCGCCCAGTGTCTGCAGCCCCAGTGTGACCCGGTGACGGGGAAAGTGACCTATGTCTTTTCCTGTTTCAACCAAGATCAACCGCTTGATAGCGTCGATTTTGCCGGACTGGGTGCACGCCTGGCACAGAATTCATTACAGGAAAAACTAACCACGCAATGGATCAGCGCCTGCGTCCATGAGTTGCGGCTGGAGCGGTCGGTAGTCTAGCGAATCAGATGCTGCAGCTTGTGCCGGTCTTGTCTTTCCACTCGTCCGCTTCGGGTAGCGGCGCCTTGCGTTTGTTGATGCTTTTCCAATGCGGCACTCGGCCCCAAATATGAAGTGCAACACATTACCTCCTGAGATGTTCATGCAAGGAACAGCACAATGTTAAATATCAATCACCTCCGGGAACCTTCGCTCGACGATCGCTACGAACTTGAACGCGGGCAGGTTTTCCTGAGCGGAATACAGGCGCTCACGCGCCTCATGATCGATCAGCAGCGGCGGGATGCCCGAGATGGCCTGCGCACCGCGTCTTTTGTAACTGGCTATCCCGGATCGCCGCTCAGCGGTCTCGACCTCGTGTTGCACAGTGCGTCTGCACTCCTGAAGAAATACTCTGTACATCACGCGCCGGCCCAGAACGAAGAGTCTGCGGTGGGAGCGCTGATGGGGACGCAGATGCTGACCAGCATCCACACCCGGACGTCGATGGGGTGACTGGGTACTGGTACGGCAAAGGGCCGGGCCTCGACCGCGCGGGCGACGCGATCAAGCACGGCAACTTCGCGGGGACAAGCAAACTCGGTGCCGTGGTCATCTTCAGCGGCGAGGACCACGAAGCCAAAAGCTCGACTGTGCCCTACCAGCAGGAATTCTCGTTCGAGCACTCCGGGATCCCGGTTCTGTACCCTGCGTCGGTCGCGGAATTTCTCGAATTTGGACTGCATGCGGTCGCAATGTCGCGCTACAGCGGATGTTGGGTCTCACTCAAACTCGCCGGTTCGCTTTGCGACGGCAGCGAAACGGTCACGGTCGACCTGGATTTTCCCCGATCGCAGTGCCCCAGCACGAGGTTGCAAAGCCTTTGAGCAATGCGCCTGGCTACCTGTACCTCCCTGGTTTTAACATCAACACCGAGCAAAATCTCTATTACGAACGACATGATGCCGTGCGTGCCTATGCACGCGCCAACGCGCTTGATCGGATCGTCGTGCGCTCGACGCGCGACCGCATCGGAATAGTTGCCGCTGGCAAGACCTTCACCGACGTCAGACAGGCTTTGCGCGAGCTCGGCTACGATGACCATGCCCTTAACGCTGCCGGGATTCGCTTGCTCAAGATCGGGCTCTTGTGTCCGATGGACCCTGAGATCGTCCGCGAATTTGCGCACGGCCTGAGCGACATCATCGTTGTCGAGGAGAAGCGTGACTTCCTGGAGCGACAGATCGGCCGCGTCGTGTGTGACCTTGGGACGCCGGTGCGGATCGTCGGGAAGTTCGACGAGAGGGGCAAGCCGCTATTCCCGATACAAGGCGCCATGGATTTTGATTTCATTGCGGACACGCTCTGGGGCGTGTTGGCGCAGCGCGTCGCGCCGCCCGAGGCCGCGCGGCATCGCGCGAGGAGACTTGAGACTATCGCAAAGCGTACTTCAGTCGCAAGTCTGCGCCGCTCGCTCAATTTCTGTTCTGGCTGCCCCCACAACATCGGTGTGCGGCTCGCCGAAGGACAAGTGGCTTGGGGAAGCCCCGGGTGTCACATTTTCGCGGCCCTGTCGCCCGAGCCGACGCGGCGCATCGAGGCAGTCACGCAGTTCGGCGGCGAAGGTCTGCCATGGATCGGCCTCGCGCCGTTCACGAGCCGCAAGCATATCGTGCAGAACGTCGGTGACGGCGGCCTATTCCATTCGGCTTATTTCAACATCCGTGCGGCCGTGTCCGCCGGAGTCTCGATCACGTTCAAGATTCTCTACAATGGTGCGATCGCGAATACCGGGGGCCAGGCGTCAGTATCCGCCCGTACGATCCCGGAGATCGCGCAGCTTCTTGCAACCGACCGAATCGTGCGTATCGCTGTCATTACGAAGGATCGCCGTACCTATCGCTCGGTTGACCTTCCGTCGAACACCATCGTTCGCGAGCCGGGCGACATGGAGGCGGTGCTCAAGGAATTCGAAGCCGTGAATGGGGTCACGGTCGTCATCTACGATGGCCAATGCGCCAACGAGCGGCGGCGACAGCAGAAGCGCGGCAAGTTGCCGACGCCAACCCAGTTCACCATCGTGCAGAGGATGTGTGCGAGAATTGCGGCGCGTGCGGCGAGGTCGCCAATTGCATGTCGCTGCAAAAGGTAGACACCGAATTCGGCCAGAAGACACACATTCATCAATCGTCCTGCAACCAGGACCAAAGCTGCATCAATGCCGATTGTCCGTCTTTCGTAACGGTGAAGACCGTGCCCGGTGGCGGCGTCCGGAAGCCGAAACCGACGACCATCGACGTCGTGATGCCCGAGCCGCTGCAGCCGGCGCTAAAACAGCCCTATCACATTTATAGCCCGGGCGTCGGCGGCACCGGCGTCATCACGGCCAATGCCATCCTCGGCCAGGCTGCAACGCTTGACGGCAACCGCGTGCTCAGTTTCGACCAAACCGGCGCGGCGCAAAAATGGGGCGCGGTGCTCTCGAGCCTGATTATCGCAAAACCCGGTGACGAGGTGTCGGTGAACACCATCGGCCGCGGACAGGCGGACCTCTATCTTGCGCTCGACCTGCTTGCAGCGACCGAAGCGAACAATCTTGCGCGCTGCGCAGCGGAACGCACGACCGCAGTCATCAACTCGGCCATCCTGCCGAACAGCGAGATGATCCGCAATGTGCGTTTGTCGGTACCAGCCGATCAAATGACCGAGTCGATCATGGCGGTTGTCGACAAGGAGCGTAGCTTCGTATCAGACGCACGCGCCATCGCCGAGGCCATGTTCGGCGACTACATGATGGTTAACATGGTCATGATCGGCGCAGCCTATCAGCGTGGCTACCTACCGATCTCGGCGGCGAGCATCGAAAGGCGATCCGCATGAACAAGGTCGCGGTTGAAGCCAATGTTCAGGCATTCCAGGCCGGACGCCTGTCGGTCCACGATCCGGCACGGCTACGGGCGGCCACGGTTGCGTCTTACGGCACGTTTGCAGATCGTTCCCGCGAGCTCTTGCGCCGGCCGAATGCCGCGCGCTGCGCAGCCACCGAACGGTTGTTGGCATCGATACCGGAACTCGATACCCCAACCAGAGAATTTTTGAGCAAGCGCATTGAAGACATCATCGAATATCAGAACCTTGCCTATGGTGAGCGTTATGCGGATAAGGTGAGGATTGCGGCCAACGCGGAACATGCCGTGGCTGACAGCGCCGGCATCGCGCGCGATGTGATGCGTAATCTGCATAAGCTGATGACCTACAAGGATGAGTACGAGGTCGCGCGGCTGCTCGTCCAGGGGACGTTTACCGCACGTGTGCGCGCAGCCTTCGATCCCGGATCGAAGTTATACTACAACCTGCAGCCCCCACTGCTGCGTTGGTTTGGACTCAATGGCAAGGTGGCATTGGGCACTTGGATTACGCCGGCGTTGCGTGCGCTCTCGGCGGTTCGCTTTCTACGCGGCACGGCGCTCGATCCGTTCGGCTATGCCCCGGTGCGTCGTGTTGAGCGGGAACTGGTCGGTTGGTACGAAGGTCTGCTCGACAGGGTCTTGCCGATGTTGACATCCAAAAACGCATCTATCATTCGCGAAATTGTCAATCTGCCCGACGACATTCGCGGCTATGAGGACCTCAAGCTCCATTCGGCCGCGAAGGCGCGGGAACGGGCGCTAAGCCTGCTTGAACGCCTGGCGGCTTCGTCAGCAAACCCCGAAAGTCAAATTTGAGCGAATCGATGATTCGGCCGGGCGGCATGGGCGGCGGAGTGCCGGGGTAAGATAGACACAGTCAAGGATCCGAATTCCACGCCGCGATTCTGCAGAGGACTTCACGCCCTGCGTACGTCGGCACCCCCTTGGAATTTCGTGTTAACTCCCAGAAATGTCGTTGAGCGAATTTCTCAATTAACACTCGTCGGCGCGTGTCCGTTGACACTGTCTTGCTTGGAGAGTCGTCGCTGCCGATAACCACGTTCGCTGCGCCGCTGGTGCGTTTACCTGTTGATGGGGACGCACTGCGCGAAGGGGGCCGCCGGTATGCGGTGGACAGTATCTCCCGCGCCGTCCGCGCGCGTGCGCCCGCTCTGGCAGTGCGCAAAACTCCATGCCATGGAGCTGCACGAGGACGGGCGCTCGCGGTGCGCGGTAGAGTCGCGGGTGATCGGCCGTTTCATCGAGTGCGGCGACCCGCGCTATGGCTTTGCGTGTATCTACTGCAACCTCTGCGTAGCACGCACCATCACGTCCTCGCCGACTTGCGCCGGATTCAGTTCCAGGGAACGCAGCACGCAGGGCGCGTCGGCCTTGCCTGGCGCGAACGCTTTCGTCAGTTCCAGCAGGCGCTCAAAGCAGGCTTTGAGCGGCACATCCGGCGGCTGGGATCCATTGCGCCTGGCGACGGCGACGAGCTTCTGGTAGGCCAGGGTGCGCCTGAAGAGGCCGAGAAAATCTTCGGCATCGGTCAGCTCGGCGGCGGCATACACGGAAGCACGGTCGCGGCGGAAATTGCCTTCGCCCAGCTCGGCCTCCAGGCCACCCAGTCCGGCACTGATGACCATGCCGAACTCGCGCGTGCTATTCAGGCTGATGCGAATGTCCACCGCGTCAGCCGGTACGGCCCGGTCTGCAAAGCCAATCTGCAGATCCGCGAGCAAGGATTGCAGCTCGGTATCGCTCAGTTTGCCGCGCCCTGCCGATGCTGCCTGCGCGAACAGGTTCGCGGTATTGGAAACTGGTGGGTTCTGCACTGCATTGTCCCATTTGGTGAATCGCAACAGGACGCGTGGCCGTTTTCGTATTCGAGCTACCGCGCGCTGCCGGAGTACTATAACAGATACAGATTAATTGATTTAATGATTAATGCTGTATCAGTTGATTCCAATCAAATTTCCCTTAGCGATCGATCGCATTCGCGCCGATGTCGCCTACGCGCTCCACGCCGAGCAGGCTCATCGTCACTTCCAGCTCGCGCTTGAGGATCATCAGGACCTCCGCCACACCAGCCTCGCCGCGCGCCGCCAGGGCATAGGCCCACGCGCGGCCGAGCATGACGGCCCGCGCACCCTGGGCAAGCGTCTTGGCAATATCTTGGCCACTGCGAATGCCGCCGTCCATGAGGACTTCCAGTCGCTCGCCGGCCGCCTCGACGATGCGCGGCAGCACGGAGATGGCAGAGGGCGCGCCGTCGAGCTGGCGGCCGCCGTGGTTGGAGACGACCACCGCGTTGGCGCCGACGTCGGCTGCGGCGCGCGCGTCATCGGCGTCGAGCACGCCCTTGATGACGATCGGCCCGTGCCAGTGTTCGCGCACCCAGCCGAGGTCGTTCCAGGTGACGCCCGGGTCGAACTGGGCATCGACCCAGACCTTCATGGCTTCAAGGCTGCGCGCAGAAGGCACGGCCTGGGCGAGGTTGCCGAAGGTGAGCGGTTTGCCGCCGATGGGCACGTCGAGCAGCCAGCGTGTGTGGCGGACGATTTCCCATAGCTTGGCGATCCTGCCGAGCGGCGACGCACCGCCACTCATGCCGTTGCGCACATCACGGTAGCGCGTGGCGAACACCGGCAGGTCTACTGTGAACACCAGCGTGGTGCAGCCAGCCGCCTGCACGCGGGCGAGCAGCTCTTTCGCGTAGCCGCGATCGCGAATGACATACAGCTGAAACCAGAACGGCGCCGTACTGCCGGCACTGACTTCCTCAATGGAACAGATGGATACCGTGCTGAGACAAAAAGGCACGCCGGCAGCTTGCGCGGCGCGCGCCGCCTGCACTTCGCCGCGGCGGGCGTAGAGGCCGGCCAGACCCACCGGAGCGAGGATCACCGGCTGCGCCAGTTTCTGGCCGAGCACGGTCGTCGTCGTGTCGATGGCCGAGGCACCGCGCAGGACGCGCTGGTGCAGCTTGAGTGCGTCGAGATCGGCCTGGTTGGCCCTGAGGGTGAGCTCAGCGTAGGCGCCGCCGTCGATGTAGTCGAAGAAAGCGCGTGGCAGGCGCCGCTGTGCCAGCAGGCGGTAATCCGAAACGGAAGCCGGAACCAGCATGTTGCACCTCGCTCGGTATGGAGCGGGGGATTATTGCATGCCGCGGAGTGCGGAGCCCACCCTCTCCCCAGAGGGAGAGGGCAACAGGTGCTCAGGCGGGCACGGCCGTCAGCTTGAGGAACTTGTCGTGCAACTGTTCCTTGCTCTCGGTGCAGTTCGGATCGATGACAATGCAGTCGACCGGACAGACGGCAACGCACTGCGATTCGTCGTAGTGGCCGACGCACTCGGTGCATTTCGTCGCATCGATGACATAAATCTCTTCGCCCTGCGAAATGGCGTTGTTCGGGCACTCCGGTTCGCACACGTCGCAGTTGATGCATTCGTCGGTAATCATGAGGGCCATACTGTGCTGCTCCTTCCATTCAAACAATTGTCCAGGTGTCGCCGCTGCTGAAAAGTGAGGCCAGGTCGCCCCGTCCCCTGCGTTCGCGCGCATCCGCATGCAGTTCGTTGTTCATCTCTTCGTAGGACGGCGCGCTGACGTCGCGGAAAACCCCGAGCGGCACGGGTAGTGTCGGCACGTCGAACTGTGAGAGGAGGAAGGCCAGGCCACCGTGTTCAGCGGCTTCGTCGTGCACGAGGAGGTCAGATTCCGTCACATCATTCTCGCCGAGGGTGACGGCCTCCGGCTCCATTCCGCGCAAGCGGATGCCCTTGTTGCGCTCCTTGCCGTAAAGCAGCGGCTTGCCATGCTCGAGCATCAGACGCGTGTCGTCGCGCATCGACTTGTCGGTAATGGCATCGTAAGCGCCATCATTGAAGACAATGCAGTTCTGATAGATCTCGACGAAGGCCGTACCCTGATGCTCGGCGGCGCGCTTGAGCACGCCGGCCATGTGGGCGAGGTCGCTATCTACCGTGCGCGCGACAAAAGTGGCGCCGGCGCCCAGCGCCAGGGCGACCGGGCTGAAGGGTCGGTCGATGCTGCCCTGCGGCGTGCTCTTGGTCTTCATTCCCAACAGGAGGTCGGCGAATACTGGCCCTTGGTGAGGCCGTAGATGCCGTTGTTCAGCAGCATGATCTTCAGGCCGATGTTGCGCCGCATGGCATGGATGAAATGGTTGCCGCCGATGGCCAGGGCATCGCCGTCGCCGGTCACCACCCACACCGACAGCTCGGGCCGCGCCAGCTTGAGGCCGCTGGCGATGGCCGGTGCGCGACCGTGGATGCTGTGCATGCCGTAGGTTTCCATGTAGTACGGAAAGCGGCTGGAGCAACCGATGCCGGAGATAAAGGCGAAATTCTCGCGCGGAATGCCGAGCGTAGGCATCAGCTTCTGCACCTGCGCCAGCACAGCATAGTCGCCGCAGCCGGGGCACCAGCGCACATCCTGGTCTGTTTCGAAGTCCTTCTTGGTCAGCGTCGCGGCTGCGTTCATTTCGACACCCCATTGCACAATTCGATGATGCGGTCGTAGATCTCGGACACCTTGAACGGCTTGCCCTGCACCTTGTTGAGTTGCACGACATCGATCAGGTAGCGCTCCCGCAGCAGGCGCGAGAGCTGGCCGAGATTCATTTCCGGCACCAGCACCGTCTTGTAGCGCTTGAGGATGTCGCCGAGGTCCGACGGGAACGGGTTGAGGTGACGCAGGTGCACATGGGCCACCGCATGGCCTTCCGCCACGGCCTGTTCGCGCGCCTGCACGATGGAGCCGTAGGTGCTGCCCCAGCCGACGATGAGCAGGTCGCCCTGCGCCGGCCCTTCCACCCGCGTCGGCGGGATATCCCGCGCGATGCCGGCCACCTTGGCGGCACGCACATCAACCATGCGTTGGTGGTTAAGCGGGTCTTGCGAGATATTGCCGGTGAGAAAATCCTTTTCCAGGCCGCCGACGCGGTGCTCCAGTCCGGGTGTGCCCGGGCGCACCCAGGAGCGCGCCAGGTTGGCATCGCGCGCATAGGCCTGATAGTCCTCGGTATCGGTGCGGAACTTCACCTCCAGCCTGGGTAGCGAGGCCGGATCGGGAATCCGCCACGGCTCCGCGGCATTGCCGATGCCGCCATCGGTGAGGAGGATCACCGGCGTCATGTACTTCACCGCAATGCGGAAGGCCTCCATGGCGCAATCGAAACAATCAGAGGGAGAATTTGCGGCGATGACCGGGAGCGGGCATTCACCGTTGCGGCCATAGATCGCCTGCAGCAGGTCGGACTGCTCGATCTTCGTCGGCAGGCCGGTCGACGGGCCACCACGCTGCACGTTCACGATCACCAGCGGCAGTTCCAGCATCACGGCCAGGCCGAGCGCCTCGGTCTTCAGCGCCATGCCGGGGCCGGAGGTGGTGGTCATGCCGAGCACGCCGCCGTAGGATGCGCCGATGGCCGAGCAGATGCCGGCGATCTCGTCCTCTGCCTGAAAGGTGGTGACGTTGAAATGCTTCAGCGCCGCCAACTCGTGCAGGATGTCGGTGGCGGGCGTGATCGGGTAGGAACCGAGGAACAGTGGCACCCCGGACAGCTCCGAGGCGGCGACGAAGCCGAGTGCGGTCGCATGATTGCCGGTCAGGCTGCGGTAGGTACCGGCACGGATATCGGCGGCGCGCACCCGATAGCTGGTAATGAACATCTCGGTGGCCTCGACATAGGCGTAGCCTGCGCGCAGTGCCAGCACATTGGCCTCGGCCAGTTCCGGCTTCTTGGCGAACTTCTTGCGGACGTCCCCCTCCTCCTTGTCGAGCGGTCGGCTGTAGAGGCTCAGCATCAGGCCCAGGGCGTAGTAGTTCTTGCAGCGACCGACATCCTTTTTCGAGAGGCCGGAATCCTTGAGGGCGAGCGCAGTCAGGCCGGAAATGTCGATTTCGTAGACGCGGTAGTTGCCGAGGCTGCCGTCCTTGAGCGGGTTGGCTGCATAGCCGGCCTTGGCAAGGCTGTTGTCGGTGAAGGCGCCACTGTTGGCGATGATTGTGCCGCCATTTTTTACATCCGACAGGTTGGTTTTCAGCGCGGCCGGATTCATGGCCACCAGTACGTCTGGTGCATCACCGGAAGTAAATACCTGCCTGGAAGCAAACTGGATCTGGTAGCCGGAGACGCCGAACAGCGTGCCGGTCGGGGCACGGATCTCGGAGGGGTAATCGGGGTGGGTGGCAAAGTCATGCCCGGCCTTGGCAATGGCCCGGGAAAACTCATTCCCGGTCAGTTGCATGCCGTCACCGGAATCACCGACAAAGCGGATGACGACGCTATCGAGCTCCTCCACCGGCCGGGGCGCCGTGCGCCGCTCCAAGCCGATATCCACTGCTGCTGCCGCACCCGACATGACTGCCTCCTTGGGACTCGCCCATGCATTGAATGCCACTTTACCTCACCCACGCCTTAATTATAATTAGGTTACAACAGTTTGCTATCCACCATATTTGACCTGGATCAAATCCACACGAAAAAACCCATGCTAACTTGGGCGCATACTCGCCTCAGGAGGCAATCATGAGCATCCATACCCTGGTCGACCGGCTCTGCAACCGACTCCACGACACCCCCCAGTTTACGACCCAGGGCGCCACCCTGTTTGTCGACCTGGAACGTCGGGAGACCCGCCGCAAGTACCTGCCGGCCGAGGTGCTGACGCACTTCCTCGGCGGCCGCGGCGCTAACATGTGGCTGCTCTACAACCTCCTGCAGGAAGAAAAGGATGCCCTCGACCCGGAAATCCCGCTGATCTTCGGCTCCGGCGTGCTGACCAGCGTGATGCCCTCGGCCACGCGCGGCAATTTCACCAGCAAATCACCCGAGTCTTATGCCATCCTCGATTCCAACGGCGGCGATTACTTCCCCGCCTTCCTCAAGCGCCATGGCTACGACCACCTGGTGCTCTTCGGCAAGGCTGCGCAATGGATGTTGCTGCGCATCGCCGAGGATGAGGTCACCTTCGAGGACGCTACGCCCTATGCCGGCCTGAACAATCTGGACACGGCGGCGGCCGTCGAGCGCGACTTCAATTGCAAGGAACGCAAGGACATGGCGCTGGCGCGCATCACCAGTTCCGGCGAAAACGGTGTGCTGTGCGCGGGCATCATGGGCGGCATCAAGGCCATCTGGGCGCGCGGCGGCGGTGGCGCCAAGATGGGTGCCCATAATCTGAAGGCCATCATGATCCATGGCCGCCCGCCGGAAATCGCGCTGCCCGTCGATGCCAAGACGCAGAACAAGGCCATCGGCAAGAAGATCACCGGCACCAGTGTGATCAAAAATGCTCTGAAGATGGTTGAAAGACTTTCCTCTGCTGCTGAGCCGGGTGCTCGGCGCCGTAAGCACCAAAACAACGTGCGGAAACCACCGTAGGCGAATCGCTCGATGCCGACAACCTCGACGTGGTCACCGCCCCGGCATGGACGGCTGCTTCTCTGCGCGCCCGGTGCATTGCCGCAACTCAACGGACATGTTGCCCGAGGCGAGGGCGGCTGGGGCGCGCACGCACTGGGTGACTGGAAGGGCAACGCCAGCTACGACAAAGCGCAGGCCGACGTCGAACACGAGCGCAAGAAGACCTACAACGGCATCCAGGGGGACGGCCAGTTCGACCGCTACGACAAAGGCGACGGCCCCGAGTACGTCACGCTAGGCAAGTTCGGCCCGAACA
>NZ_JADJDO010000016.1 GCF_016702655.1 Ideonella sp. | reverse complement strand
CGCGTCGCGCGGCTGGCCAGCCCCGGCGTGCACGACCTGAACTTCGACTACACCGCCACCGACACCGTGGCCAGCCTGAGCGACAGCGTCTACAGCCGCGTTGAACGCGAGCTACACCTACGACGCCAACGACCGGCTCAAGACCGTCACGCGCAGCGCCGACAACCAGAGCCTGGCCTGGGACAAGACCGGCAACCGCACCAGCCACAGCCGCGCCGGCGTGACGCAGACCTACTCGACCGCCGCGACGAGCAACCGGCTGGCTTCGCTCGCCGGCGGCAGCGCACGCACCCTGACCTACAGCGCGCTGGGCAACCTGAGCCAGGACGCGCGCAGCGACGGCACGCGCAAGTACACCTACGACAGCCTGAACCGGCTCAGCCAGGTGTATCTGGGCGCCTCGCTCAAGGGCGAGTACGCCAGCAACGCGCTGAACCAGCGCGTGTACAAGTCGGCCGCGGGTGCGGCGACGTGGTACGTCTACGGCCCCGGCGGCGAGTTGCTGCTGGAGTCCGGCGCGGTGAAGACCTACTACGTGTGGTTGGCCGGCGAGCTGCTGGGCATCGTGCGCAGCAACGTGTTCCATGCCAGCCACAACGACGCGCTGGGCCGGCCCGAGAAGCTCACCAACGCCAGCGGCGCGATCGTCTGGCGCGCCAGCAACGCTGCCTTCGACCGCAGCGTCGTCACCAACAGCGTGGGCGGGCTCAACCTCGGGTTCCCGGGACAGTACTTCGATGCCGAGAGCGGGCTTTGGTACAACTGGAACCGGTACTACGATGCGGCCATCAGGAGGTATACGCAGTCCGATCCGATCGGGCTGGCGGGAGGGATCAATACCTATGCGTACGTGGGTGGGAACCCAATCAGGTACACCGATCCGCGTGGCCTAGATAACCCTGGCATGGGGCCCTATGGCCCCGGACCGAATCCAGGTATACCGGGCATGAGTCCATGGGTTCAAAGCGCGGCGGCGGCAGGTGCGTTCTCGCGCAACTACCAGGACATGCGCGCAGCCAACGCCATCGGTGGAGACAAGTACTTCCATTGCAAAGCCAATTGCGAAGCATCGCGAATTGGCCGAGCGGGTGAGCAGACCGCGTCGGCGATCTCAGACTTACGCGAGTGGTCCGATGCGAAGTTCAAGGGCGACTCGCCGCAGGCTTGCCGCGCTGACCAAGCGGCGAATGCAATCGGTCGAAGCCAAGGTCTGGCGTCATCCGCAGCGTGCAGCGCGGTCTGCGGCGGGTTCAGGCCCAACGGCTTGCCCGGCGGCCTTTAGGCATCCTGATGAAACGCGCCCTTCGCTGGCTTGCCATCCTGGTCGCCATCGGTGTTGCCTTCGCCGGTGGCATGTGGTTCTACAAACAAGTGCAGATCGACAAGTGCCTTGATCGCGGCGGTGCTTGGCAGGATGAGCTCTCTGCTTGCCAAGGCGCGAAGCTTGATCAGTGACTGGGCAACCTCACGCCTTGCTTCTTGCCTCCAGCCGCTCGACGGCCTCCCGCGCGGTGATGATCGGGATGCCCTGGAAGCTGCCCATCGGCAAGAGGTCGCGCTTGTCGCCCGAGGCGATGAGATCGGCCTGGCCGGTGATCGCCGCCGCGATCACGTGATCGTCATCGGGATCGGTGGACACCACACGCGGCACGTCGGTCGTTGACACGACGACGGCCAAGCGCCGCAGATCATCGACGACGCCTTGCGGCGTAAGCCCGGCCTGGCTGAGCCTTGCGGCGAACTTTCCCCGCGAGAGTACATCGAGCAACTCGGCCAGCAGCACCTCGCTCGTGCAAAGCTCGAACTCCCCGGCCTTGGCGCCATCGACGAGCCGCCGCGGCAGCCCGGCGGCGATCACGCCCGAGACGAGTAGATTCGTGTCGAGGACGAAGCGCACGCAGGTGGCGCCGATCAGGCGCCCTGCCTGGCGCGCCGTTCCTGCCGTGCCGCCTGAATCTCGGCCTCGACCTCATCCTCGGAGACAGGCGGCAGGTTCAAGGCATCGAGCCTGGCCAGCCCCTGGGTAAGCCGCTGCGCGGCTGCTGCGCGCTCCTCGCGCTGGCTCAAGAACTCCACGAAATCCACCACCTCGGCCACGCGGTTGGGCGGCAGCTTCTTCAGCCGCTCGATCAACTGCGCTTCGATTGCTGTCATCGCATTCCCCTTGTGCCTGAATGTGGAAGTCAGCTCACCTGCTGCGCGAGCATCGTCCCGATCATCTGCATCACGAACTTCCGCTGCTTCTTGGGCAGCGCGCTGATGCGCTCCATGTATCGGGCCAGCACCGGTGGCAGCGAGGCCGGCAGCCGCAATCGCCCGCCCTCGTGGTGCGCCAGCGTCTGCTGGGCGATGCCCAGCGTGGCGGCCAGCTGCACCTGGGTCAGGTTGCGCTCCTTGCGGGCCCGGGCGATGCGCGAGCCCAGATCCTTGAAGAAGGAGGCGTCCATGATGTTCACGGCCAGTGTCGGGTGGGTGGTAGTGCTCATCAGGATAGGTCTGGCGGTGGGGGTGGGGGCGCGTTGCCGGCTTGACGGTACTCTACGAGAGAGTATCCGGATGTGGAGCAATTTTCTTCCTTCGCGTGTCCTCTTGGGTGACGAACCCGATCGGCCGCTTGTGCGGGATCAAGTGGCGTGATGAGCTCGCGCAGCGCATCGAAGGCGTGCTTGACCCGGTTGCGCGTGTTGCGAGTGAAGGAAAGGTGGTTCAGGAGCAGGGCTTCGGCCTTCTGTTCGAGCTCATCGAGCTGCGTGGCCAGATCGGCATGCAAGACGCTGGCCTGCTTCAGCCGCACGAAGGCAAGCACGACAGAATGCCCGTCTGCACCGCGCGGGCTGATCGGCCCTGCGCCTGGCGCTTCGGCAACGGCCTGGCGCGCCGGCCCCAGCTTCACCGTCTTGCTCACGGACTAGGTTGCAAATGTCGTCGCGCGCAGGCTGACAGCGGAATGCGGCCCCACCCTGCGCTGCTCCCCGTGCCGTGGTCGCCGCTCTCGTCGCCTTGCGGCATTGAAGTCCACCTCTTTCCAGCGCGCGGCCAGTGCCGTGGTCGCCGTGGGTCTCGACGGTCGCGGCGTCGATCGCAGCTACTCTTCGGGGCCTGGATCTCTTCCCGTGGCTGCGTTGCCGCGCCGCCTCCGCGTGGACTGATGAAGTCACTGGCCAACCCGATTGCCGCTCTGGCCATCGGGGAAACCGGCGCCGACTCGCGTTATCGTCGCGGCCCATGAGTCTGTTCCTGCTCAAGCGCCTGGCCACCTTGGTCGCGACCCTGCTCGCGACTTCGATCGTCGTCTTTCTGGTGCTCGAGATCCTGCCCGGCGACGCGGCGCAGATGATGATGGGGCCCGACGCCTCGCCCGACGCGGTGCGGGCGCTGGCCGCCAAGCTCGGCCTCGATCGACCGCCGCTGGAGCGCTACCTCGACTGGGTGGGCGGCATGCTCGCCGGCGACCTCGGCCTGAGCCACGCCTACAGCTCGCCGGTGGCCGAGCTGATCGGCGAGCGGCTGCAGGTCACGGTGCCGCTCGCGCTGATGGCGATGACGCTGACGACCCTGCTCGCGATCAGCGCCGGCGTGTATGCCGCGTCAAGGCACAACAAGCTGGGTGACGTGGGGCTGATGGGCCTGTCGCAGCTCGGCATCGCCATTCCCAACTTCTGGTTCGCGATCCTGCTGATCCTGCTCTTCGCGGTGCACCTGCGCTGGTTCTCGGCGGGCGGCTTTCCGGGCTGGGGCGAGGGCGTCTGGCCGGCGTTCAAGTCGCTGCTGCTGCCGGCGATCTCGCTCGCCGTGGTGCAGGCGGCGATCCTGTCGCGCATCACGCGTTCGGCGGTGCTCGAGGTGCTGCGCGAGGACTTCGTTCGCACCGCGCGCGCCAAGGGGCTGTCGCGTCGCGCCGCGATGTGGCGCCACGTGCTGCGCAACGCGATGATCCCGGTGCTGACGATCATGGGCCTGCAGTTTGCCGAACTGCTCGCGGGCACGATCGTGGTCGAGAACGTGTTCTATCTGCCCGGCCTCGGGCGGCTGATCTTCCAGTCGATCTCCAACCGCGACCTGATCGTCGTGCGCAACTGCGTGATGTTGCTCGCGGCAATGGTCGTCGTCGTCAACTTCGCGGTCGATCTGCTCTATGCGGCGATCGATCCGCGCATCAAGGCAGCAGATGTCTGAGCCCGGTCCTGCGGCGGGGCGCGGCTGCGTGACGCGGCGGCGCGCGTACCGGTGCCCAGGCGGCAGCGCGGCCAGGACGTGCCAACCCGCAAGCCGGTGCGCCGCCCTGGCCGGCGGTTCGGGCGTGCGGGCGCAGGCCCCATTCGCGGTCGCCTGGCAGCGCGCACGCCACGGCAGTGTTGACGAGGCAAGGATTGCCGGCCTCGGTGCCGCGCCCGCGAGCGTGGGCCGGAGAACGCATGCCCGGGCCGCCGGCCACGCTCGCTGCCCCGCCCGCATCTCGGCTCGCATTTCGGCTCGCAAGGCGGCACAGCCACCCTCCCCATGAGCCTCACCCTTCCCGCCGCAACCTCCGGCTTCCTCTCCCGCGCCCTGCGCCACCGCAGCTTCGCGCTCGGCGGCCTGCTCACGCTGCTGCTCGTGCTCGCCGCGACGCTTTCGCTCGTGTGGACGCCCTGGCCGCCCTACGAGATCGACATTCCGGCCAAGCTGCAGCAACCCTCGGCCGCGCATTGGCTCGGCACCGACACGCTCGGCCGCGACGTCGCTTCGCTGCTGCTCGTCGGCGCGCGCAACTCGATCCTCGTCGGCGTGATCGCGGTCGGCATCGGCCTTCTCGTCGGCACCGCGCTCGGCCTGCTCGCGTCGGCCAGGCGCGGCTGGGTCGAGGAACTGATCATGCGCGTGTCGGACTTCGGCTTCGCGTTCCCGGCGATCCTGTCGGCGATCATGATGACCGCGGTGTTCGGCCCCGGCATCGTCAACTCGATCATCGCGATCGGGATCTACAACATCCCGACCTTCGCCCGCATCACGCGCGCGTCGGCCAACGTGGTCTGGTCGCGCGAGTACGTGCTCGCCGCGCGCGCTTCGGGCAAGGGCGCGTGGCGGATCACGATCGAGCATGTGCTGCCCAACATCGCCTCGGTGCTGATCGTGCAGGGAACGATCCGGTTCGCGATCGCGATCCTTGCCGAGGCGGCGCTCTCCTACCTCGGCCTCGGGACGCAGCCGCCGCAGCCGTCGTGGGGGCGCATGCTCTCCGAGGCGCAGACGCTGCTCTTCCAGGCGCCGCGGCTGGCGGTGTTCCCGGGCGTCGCGATCGTGCTCGCGGTGCTCGGCCTGAACCTGCTCGGCGACGGGCTGCGCGACATCTTCGACCCGCGGCTGGCGCGGGCGAGGTAGGAGTGACCGTGCGCGGGAATGCGGCAGCCTCGCCTGTTTGACCATGTCTCCCGAAATGGGAGATACTGGCAGCGATGCGGATCATCGCCAAGAGCAGCCTGAAAAGGTTCTGGGAGCGCCCCGGTTGCGCGGATGCACGGAGCCCACTGCACAGTTGGCATGACGAGGCGATCAAAGCAAGATGGTGCACACCGCAGGACATCAAGGATCAGTTCGCCAGCGCGAGCATCTGCGGCAACAACCGCGTGGTGTTCAACATCGGCGGCAACAAATACCGGCTCGTGGTGGAAGTGCAGTACCAAGCCGGGATCGTCTGGGTGAAGTTCGTGGGGACGCACGCCCAGTACGACGCCATCGACGTGGAGAAAGTGAATGACTATTAAGCCGATCCGAAACGATGACGACTTGAGGAACGCCTTGCACCGCCTCGAGAAGGTCTTCCAGGCCGAAGAGGGCACTGCGCAGGCTGATGAGCGCGACGTCCTGGTCACCCTCATCGAGGCTTACGAAAACATGCACTACGACTTTGGGCCGCCGGATCCGGTGGAAGCCATCAAGTTTCGAATGGAGCAAGAAGGCTTGACCCCGCGTGACCTGGAGCCCTACATCGGCCCGAGCGGCCGCGTTTCGGAGGTGCTGAACCGGAAGCGACCGCTCAGTCTTCGCATGGTCAAACGGCTGCATGATGGACTGAAGATTCCCTATGAGAGCCTGCTGGCAAAGGCACCCTGACTCCCTCGCAGTGATCGCCACGTGCCGGCTCCCAGGCCTCGACCACGGGCCGCTCGACCATCTCGACCCGCGCCTCGCGCGCCAGCGCTGAGGCGGCGCCGCATGATGTTCCGCCGCTTCGAAGGCATCGTCGAGCCCTATCCGGACGCGCTGCCGCCCCCGCCGCCGCGGCGCTTTGCCGCCTTCATGTGGGATTGCACGCGCGGCGTGCGGCGGCTGCTGCTCGCGGCGACGCTGGTCAGCGCGGCGATAGGCTCGTTCGAGGCGCTGCTGTTCGCGATGATGGCGCACATCCTCGACGCGCTCGCGCAGACGCCGCCGGCCGAGCTCTGGGCGCGCCACGGCCCTACTATCGCGCTGCTCGGCGGCGTGCTCGCCGCCAGCGTCGCCGTCGCCGCGCTGTACGGGCTGCTCAAGTACCAGGGCCTGTTCATCAACTTCCCGATGCGGCTGCGCTGGACCTTCCATCGCCAGCTCCTCGAGCAGAGCCTGGCCTTCTACCAGGACGAGTTCGCCGGCCGCATCGCGACCAAGGTGATGCAGACCTCGCTCGCGGTGCGCGACACCTGGATGATCTTCTCCGACATCCTGGTCTACGTCGGCGTCTACTTCGCGACGCTGCTGGGCGTGCTCGGCGCCTACGACGGCAGGCTGGTCGCGCCCTTCGTGGTCTGGCTCGCGCTCTACGCGGCGACGCTGCGTTGGTTCGTGCCGCGCCTCGCTGCGGTGGCCAAGGCGCAGGCCGATGCACGCTCGCTGATGACGGGCCGCGTCACCGACGCCTACACCAACATCGCGACCGTCAAGCTGTTCTCGCACGCGCAGCGCGAGGCGCAGTTCGCGCGCCAGGCGATGCAGGAGTTCGCCGCCACGGGCCACGCGCAGATGCGGCTCGTGACCGGGTTCGAGGTCGTCAACCAGATCCAGAGCGTGGCGCTGATCGCGAGCACCACGCTTGCCGGCGTGCTGCTGTGGCAGCAGGGTGCGCTCGGCGTCGGCGCGGTCGCCGCGGCGACGGCGATGGCGCTGCGTCTGAACGGCATCTCGCAATGGATCATGTGGGAGATGGCGACGCTGTTCGAGCATGTCGGCACGGTGCAGGACGGCATCGCCACGCTCGCGCGCCCACGCACCGTGCTCGACCGGCCGGGCGCGCTGCCGCTCGTCGTCACGCGCGGCGAACTGCGCTTCGACGCGGTGGGCTTCGCCTACGGCGGCAAGCGCAAGGTGCTCGACGGCTTCTCGCTCACGGTGCGACCGGGCGAGAAAATCGGCCTCGTCGGCCGCTCGGGCGCCGGCAAGAGCACGGTCGTGAACCTGCTGCTGCGGCTCTACGACCTCGAGTCCGGGCGCATCCTGATCGACGGCCAGGACATCGCCGGCGTGACGCAGGAAAGCCTGCGCCGCGCCATCGGCATGGTGACGCAGGACACCTCGCTGCTGCACCGCTCGGTGCGCGACAACATCGTCTACGGCCGCCCAGACGCAACCGATGCCCAGATGCGGCGCGCCGCCGAGCGCGCCGAGGCAAGCGACTTCATCGCCGGGCTCGCCGATCCCAAGGGCCGCACCGGCTACGACGCGCATGTCGGCGAGCGCGGGGTCAAGCTCTCGGGCGGCCAGCGCCAGCGCGTCGCGATCGCGCGCGTGATGTTGAAGGACGCGCCGATCCTGCTCCTCGACGAGGCGACGAGCGCGCTCGACAGCGAGGTCGAGGCCGCGATCCAGCAGAGCCTGTACAAGCTGATGGAGGGCAAGACCGTGGTCGCGATCGCGCACCGGCTGTCGACGATCGCGGCCATGGACCGCCTGGTCGTAATGGAACACGGCCGCATCGTCGAGACGGGCGATCATGCGCGCCTGCTCGCCCAGGGCGGCATCTACGCGCGTCTCTGGGCGCACCAGAGCGGAGGCTTCCTCGGCGCGGAGGTCGACGACGAGGCCGAGGGGCTTACGGCCTGAGCGGGGGGCGCAGCGCTGCGAGGCGCTACTCGGGCGCGCCCTGCCACAACAGCTCGTAGCCGAGCTCCTGCGAGGCCACGGCGAGCGCGCCGAGCGCACCGAACTTCTCGCGAAACACCGCATCGGCGTGCGAGCGCTCGTGCTCCTCGAACGAGCGCCAGTAGGTGACGATCGCGATGTCGTGGTCGGCCTCGTGCAGGCCGCCGAGCGATCCTTCGTCGGAAACGAAGCCCGAGAAGCGGAACACCTGCCCGGCGATGAAGCCGCCCTTGTCGCCGCCGTAGGTCTCCTTGACGACGTTGCACATCTCGGCGAGCGCGATGTCGACATCGTCGGGGTCGACACCGGGCTTCAGCTTGACGGTGTTGAACAGCATCCTGGCGCCGAAGGGAATGGTGATGGGGCCGAACATGGGCTTTTCTCGAAAGCGCGGGCGATGGCATCGCGCGGGTTGCGCCAGTGTGCGGCAAGCCCCGTGGCGCGTGCGCCGCACTGCGAAGAAGGCCCGACCAGCGCCGGGGTTTCGCCGCGGTGCGCGCGGGCGCGCTCAGTGCCCGCTCCAGAGCGCGCGCGCCGCCTGCACGGCTTGTTGCCCAAGGCTCTCGCACGCGGCATCGAGCGCGGCGCGCACGTCGGCTGAGTCCGGATCGCTCAGGCGCTCGAAGGGGATCGCATCGCTCTGCCAGCCGAGCTCGCGCTTGCCGACGGGCGTGCCGGCGCGATCCAGAAGGCGGACGAGGCCGTCGACGACGATGCGGACCTCGAGCGGCACGCCGTCCGCACCGGCGACGAGGCCCATCGATCTCAGGGACACCTCGGCGCGGTAGCTCGGCGTACCCGTTGCGGCCCCGGTGTCGCCGTCGACGGGCGTCACGGCCGACACCAGTTGCGCGCTGCGCCCCTGCTCGCGCCAGCCCTGCCGGGCGGCCTCGTCCCACGGCGGCTGCACGCAGCGCTGCAGCCCGCCCTGCGCGAGGCGCCGGCCCGCGACCGCACTGACCGGCGCGACCGCCGCGCGCTTGGCTTCGACGGCGGCGGCGTCCGGCGCCGGCGGCGGCGCCAGCGTGAGCCCGCCCGACGAAAGCTCCTCGATCGTCCCGAAGGCGCCGCCGATCACCGCCCCGGCGGCAAAGAGCGCGGCGCAGCCGAGCAGCGCCTGCGGCGGGCACAGCCCCGCCTCGCAGATCGCACACGGCATCGCCACCATCAGGCCGGCGCTCATCGCCTTGTCGAAGACGCGGCTCTGCGCGGTCTGGCTGGCCGGGTCGACACGCGCCAGGAATTCGACCTTCGGTTCCCAGGGCAGCACGGCCAGCTCGATGCGCTCGACATGGGCGCCGGGCCGGATGCGCTGGCCGAGCGCCGCGCTGAAGTCGGCACTGCTCGCGCGCTGCACCCTCGCCCCGGCGCGCGGCGCGATCTTGAAGCGATGCCGCTGCAGCGCACCGGCCGGGCCGGACACGACGCCGACGACGAGCGAGTCGGCGTCGACGCTCGCGCTGACCACCTGCTGCGCGGCGAAGTCCATGCGCGGCGTCACCGCGGAGGGCCTGGCCGGCACGAAGTGCAGCTCGCGTTCGCCGAGCACGAGATGGCCCGCGCGCGACTCGCCGGCCACGAATTCCCAGAAGGTGAGCGGCACCGCCCCCGGCCCGGCCCACTCGGCCCAGGCAGCGAGCTCGACGCGCCCGTCGTCGACCTCCAGGCCAGCGATGGCCACGACGACCTCGCCGATCGGACTGAAGCCGTGCTGGACGCGCTTGCAGACCTTCTCGCCGTCGCGCCGACGCAGCTCGTCGGTGGTCGCGACGACGAGATAGGCCGCCTCCGACGGCGGTTCGCTGATCTCGACCACCAGGCGGTAGACGCCCCGCTGCATGTTTAGCTCGCACTCGGGGTCGACCCACTCGGCCGGGATCGTGCGGCGGACGCGAAAGCGTTCGTCGAGCACCAGCAGCGCGGGCCGGAACAGGAGCGGCGACGGGTCGAGCTCCAGCATGAAGCGTCCGGGCAGGCCGCCTGAGAAGAAGCTCGTCACGCCGAAGACCAGCGGGCGCCCGTCGCGCGGCAGCCTGAATGCCGCGAAGTAGCTCTTGCCGCTCTCGAACGTGAAGGCCGGCGAACTCTCGTCGATGAGCAGGCGCGTGCCCATGAGCAGGCGCGGGCCCTTCTCGCCGAGCGACAGGTCGCGATACGGCAGCTCGGCGAGCGACGCGCAGCAGTCGGGCGCGTTGGCGAGCCGCTCGCCGAGTTCGCGCGGCACCGACAGATGCACCTCGGGCAGCAGGCTGCCCTGCGGCAGCTTCAACTCGGTGGTCGATGCGCAGGCCGCGAGCAGTGCCGCGCCGGCCAGGGCGAGAAGGGTCTTGATCCGCATGGCTCGGCTGCGCGCCTCCGTTCGACGGTGATCGTTCGCGTTCAGCGGCTGCCGAAGGCAGTCCGCTGGAACGCGCGGTTAGCCGTCATCAACGCATGTATGAAAAAGTGCAATGTGCGGTCGGTCAACTGGCCCACGAGCAAGTTCATTGATTCGCCGATGCTTTGGGGGACAACGAGTCTTCCGATTGCTCAGCGCTGGAGCCAAGGCGCCAGATCAGCAACGCCATTTGCGCGACCAATGGAAGCATTAGCAGCACGGTGAGGCCTCGGGCACCCAGGCTTTGTGCAGCACTGCCACTTGGCACGGGTACGGCAAAGAGGAATGCCAACCAGTACAACAGCACCGCCAGATGAACGAAGATGACAACGGCGATGAGCCATCCGACACGCGGTATGCGAGGCGAGGCAATGAGGGCGACGACAAAGGCTGCTTCGAAGAAGAAGATAGGCACGGTCTCATTCAATCCCTCGCCGGAAATGATTGCAATGAAGGTCATGAGCATTAACGCTCCGGCGCCAAACGCTGCAACATAGAGCCGTGCGCCGCGGACCAACCGAGGGCGGCGGTTCAAAGCTATACAGAGTCCTTTCAGGATGAGTGCCATTCGATTCAAGGCTGCAGGTCGAAGCTGTGACCGCTAACCACTCTACGAAGGCCGCGCGGCGCGTCGTTGACGGCACGCAACGCGAGGCGAGCCCGCCTTGAGCGAGCCGCCGCGCGGGCGGCGGCGCCGCGGCGGTCGGTTAACCTCGCGTCACGCCACCGCCATGCCGCTGCTCCAAGTCACCGACCTTCGCGTGCGCCTGCAGACCCAGCGCGGCCCTGCCGACGCCGTGCGCGGCGTGAGTTTTACGCTCGAACGCGGCGCGACGCTCGGGCTGATCGGCGAATCGGGCTGCGGCAAGTCGATCACCGCGCTGGCGTTGCTGGGGCTGCTGCCGGAGCGCGCGGTCGTCAGCGGCAGCATGCGTTTCGACGGCGAGGAGCTCGTCGGCCGCAGCGACGCCGAGATGTGCAAGTTGCGCGGCAACCGCATCGGCATCATCTTCCAGGAGCCGATGACGGCCTTGAACCCGCTGCACACGATCGGCCGCCAGGTCGCCGAGCCGATGCGGCTGCACCAGCGTCTGCCCGCTGCCGAGGCGCGCGCGCGTGCCATCGCGCTGCTCGACCGCGTCGGTCTGCCCGACGCGGCGCGGCGCGCCGACGCCTATCCGCACCAGCTCTCGGGCGGCCAACGCCAGCGCGCGACGATCGCGATGGCGCTCGCCTGTGGTCCCGACCTGCTGGTCGCCGACGAGCCGACGACGGCGCTCGACGTGACGATCCAGGGCCAGATCCTCGACCTCATCGCCGACCTCGTCGCCGAGCGCGGCATGGCGCTGCTGCTGATCTCGCACGACCTGGGCGTGATCGCCGAGAACGTGCAGCGCATGCTCGTGATGTACGGCGGCAGCGTGGTCGAGAGCGGGCCGACCGCCGAGGTCTTCGGCCGCATGGCGCACCCCTACACGCAGGGCCTGTTCGCCGCGCGGCCCAAGCTCGGTGCGGCGCCGGGCACACGGCTGCAGACGATCGCCGGCACGGTGCCCGAGCTCGCCGACCTGCCGCCCGGCTGCCCGTTCACCGACCGCTGCCGCATCGCGATCGCTGCCTGCCGCACGACGGTGCCGCCGCCGATTGCGATCGGCCCCGGCCACGAGGCGCGCTGCCTGCGCATCGACGCGGCGCTGGAGAGCGCATGACCGGCGCGCCGCCCGAGCAACTGGCGCGACGCGAGATCGACCGCCTGCTCGCGGCCGCCGGCTGGGCGGTGCAGGACTTCAAGGCCGCCGATCTGCAGGCCGCGCGCGGCGTGGCACTGCGCGAGTTCGAGCTGAACCCGGGCCACGGCACGGCCGACTACCTGCTGTACGTGGAGGGCAAGGCCTGCGGCGTGATCGAGGCCAAGAAGCAGGGCGCCACGCTCACGGGCGTGGAGGCGCAGTCCGCCCGCTACGCGCAGGGCCTGCCGCCCGCGCTGCCGGCGTGGCGGCGGCCGCTGCCCTTCGTCTACGAGAGCACCGGCATCGAGACCCACTTCACCAACGGGCTGGACCCATCCCCGCGGGCGCGGCCGGTGTTCGCCTTCCATCGGCCGGAGACGCTGGCCGACTGGCTGGCCCAGGCCAGTACCGACCCGCCGGGCGCACCGGCCACCGTGCTGACCAGCGACGGCGCGCCGCCAGCGGCCCAGGCCGAGCGCCGCACCGGCACCATGCTCGCCCGCCTGCAGGCCATGCCGCCGCTCGTCACCGAGTGGGGCGACTTCAAGCTCTGGCCGGCGCAGATCGTCGCCATCCGCAACCTGGAAAAGAGCCTGGCCGCCAACAAGCCGCGCGCGCTGATCCAGATGGCCACCGGCAGCGGCAAGACCTTCACCGCCATCAGCTTCATCTACCGGCTGATCAAGTTCGGAGGTGCGCGGCGCGTGCTGTTCCTGGTCGACCGCGGCAACCTCGGCCGGCAGACGAAGAAGGAGTTCGATGCCTACGTCTCGCCGGTCAACAACTACAAGTTCGGCGAGGAATACATCGTCCAGCACCTCGCCAGCAACCAGCTCGACCGATCCGCGCGCGTGTGCATCAGCACCATCCAGCGCATGTTCTCGATGCTCAAGGGCCGCGAGCTGGCCGAGGAGGACGACGAGCGCAGCACCGAGCAGACCGAAAGCCTGTTCAAGGACCCGGAGCCGATCGCCTACAACCCGCGCTATCCGATCGAGACCTTCGACATCATCGTCACCGACGAGGCGCACCGCAGCATCTACAACCTGTGGCGCCAGGTGCTGGAGTACTTCGACGCGCACCTGATCGGCCTGACGGCCACGCCCAACAAGCAGACCTTCGGCTTCTTCAACCGCAACCTGGTGATGGAGTACACCCACGCGCAAGCGGTGGTCGATCAAGTGAACGTCAACTACGACGTCTACCGCATCAAGACCGAGGTCTCCGAGGCCGGCAGCACCGTGGAGGCCGGCTACTGGCTGCAGGTGCTGGACAAGCCCACCCGCGCGCGGCGCGACTGGCAGCTCGACGACGACTTCGAGTACGCGCCCGAAGAGTTGGACCGCAGCGTGCAGACGCCCGACCAGATCCGCGCAATAGCCCGCACGCTGCGCGACCGCTGGCAGAGCGACCTGTTCCCGCAGCGGCAGGAGCTGCCCAAGACGCTGGTCTTCGCCAAGGACGACAACCACGCCGAGGCCATCGTCGGCATCCTGCGCGAGGAATTCAGCCGCGGCAACGAGTTCGCGCAGAAGATCACCTACCGCACCACCGGAGCCAAGCCGGAGGAGCTGATCAAGGCCTTCCGCACCAGCTACTACCCGCGCATCGCCGTCACCGTGGACATGATCGCCACCGGCACCGACATCAAGCCGGTGGAGATCGTGGTCTTCATGCGCAGCGTGAAGAGCCGCAGCTTCTTCGAGCAGATGAAGGGCCGCGGCGTGCGCGTGATCAAGGACGACGACCTGCGCGGCGTGAACCCCGGCGAGCACGTGCACAAGGACCGGTTCGTCATCGTCGACTGCGTGGGCGTGTGCGAACGCGACAAGACCGACAGCCGGCCGATGGACCAGAAGAAGAGCGTGCCGCTCGACGCGCTGCTGCAGGCCGTGAGCCTGGGCAACGTGGAGCCCGAGGTGCTTTCGAGCGTGGCGGTGCGCCTGGCGCGGCTGGACCCCCAGCTGACCGACGCCGACCGCGCCAAGGTGGTGGCCGAAGCCGGCGGCCTGGGCCTGAAGGAACTGTCGCGCGGCATCGTGCAGGCGCTGGACCCGCGCGAGGACCGCTCGCCGCAGGAGGCCGAGGCCGCGCTGCGCAATGCCGTCAAGCCGCTCTCCAACCCCGCGCTGCGCACGCTGATCCTCACCCTCAAGCAGCAGAAGGAACTGGTGATCGACACCGTCACGCAGGACCGCGTGCTCGAAGCCGGCTTCTCCGAGGCCGCGCGCGAGCGGGCCCAAGGCATCGTGCAGAGCTTCGAAGCCTTCATCGAGGAACATCGCGACGAGATCACCGCGCTGCAGATCCTCTACAACCGTCCGACCAAAGCGCCGCTCAAGTTCGAAGACCTGAAGGCGCTGGCCGACACGCTGCAAGCCCCGCCGCACCTGTGGACCGAAAGCCAGCTCTGGCAGGCGTATGCCGCGCTGGACCAGAGCAAGGGCGAAGGAAAGGTAAGGGGCGCGAGCCGCCGCCGCATCCTGACCGACCTGGTCTCGCTGGTGCGATACGCCATGCACCAGGAGAACGAACTCGTGCCCTACCCCGAGCGCGTGGCTTTGAACTTCAAGGCGTGGATGGCGCAGCAGCAGGTGAATCGGGAAAGAGAGGGCAAGGCCTTCACCGACGAGCAGCGCTGGTGGCTGGAGCAGATGGCCGAGCACATCGCATCGAACCTCGGCATCGAGGCCGAGGATTTTGGCTACGCGCCCTTCGACCAGCGCGGCGGGCTGGGGCGGGTACATCAACTCTTCGGCGCGGAGTTGCCGCAGGTGATGAACTCGCTGAACGATGGGCTCGCCGCATAATCGCTCGCACCATGAGCAGCCTCACCTTCGATCTACGGCAGGCTGAGCTTTCGGAGCTGTGCCGTCGGTTCGGCGTGCGGCGGCTGGACCTGTTCGGCTCGGCGGCCACCGGAGCTTTCGACCCCACGCGCAGCGACGTCGATTTCCTGGTCGAGTTCGACGATGACTCGGCGCGGCTGTTCGACCGTTACTTCGGCCTGAAGGAATCGCTCGAAGCCCTCTACGGGCGCCCGGTCGACCTCGTGACGGCCGGATCGCTGCGCAATCCATACTTCATCGCCGCCGTCAACGAGACGCGCCGGCTCGTGTATGCGCCCGAAGACGCCCAAGCTGCTTGAGGACATCCGCGACGCCGCGGCCTACATCGGCGAGCTGGCGCAGGGCCGCACGCTCGAGGATTACGACCGCGACCGCATGCTGCGACAGGCTGTGGAGCGCAATTTCGAGATCATCGGCGAGGCCGTCAGTCGGCTCACCCGCCTGGACCCGGAGACGGCTGCGCGCATTGGCAGCCACCGGCAGATCGTCGACTTCCGCAACGTGCTCATCCACGGCTACGACCTGATCGACCACCGCATCGTGTGGAGCACGATTGCCGAGAAGATTCCCGTCTTGCTCAAAGAGGTCGAATCGCTGCTGAGAGCGCAACCCTGAGCGTGGCGCGGTGAACGGCGTGGAGCAGACCGCCGGCGCGGCCGTCGCAGAAGGTGATCGACGAGTTGGATCGGGAGTTGGTGGCGTGCACGCGGTGGCGGAACCGATCACGGCCACGACCCGCGTCGTTCCGCTCATCGAAGCGGTCGAGTTGAATCCGCGCGCTGATCGCGCTGTGCTATCCGATGATCTGGTGGTGTCCTTCGTTCCGATGGCGGCTGTTGAAGCTGGCTCGGGCCGCATGGACGCAAACGCCGTCCGGCGGTTTGGTGACGTCAAGAAAGGCTACACCACGTTCGGCGAAGGCGACGTGCTCTTCGCCAAGATCACGCCGTGCATGGAGAACGGCAAGATGGCCGTTGCGCGTGGACTTCGCAACGGCGTTGGTTGCGGCTCGACCGAGTTTCATGTGCTTCGCCCGCGGGCGGGCGTTGATGCGCACTACGTCTATCATTTCGTGTCGAGTGTCGGCTTCCGCGCAGAGGCTGCACACCACATGACCGGCGCGGTCGGCCAGAAGCGCGTCCGGGCTGCCTTCCTTGAGCAGTGCGAGATTCCGCTGCCCGATCTGGACGACCAGCGCCGCATCGTCGCCGAAATCGAAAAGCAGTTCTCCCGCCTCGACGAAGCCGTCGCCAACCTCAAGCGCGTCAAGGCCAACCTTGATCGGTACTTGGCTGCAACACTCGGCGAGGCTTTCTCGGGGAAGTGGGCGGGCACCGAGGCCGACTGGCGACCCGTACCGCTTCACGAACTGGCCGATGTGCAGCTCGGCCAGCAGCGTGCCCCGGTGCACGCGGCAGATGCGAATCCGATCCCCTATGTCCGCGCTGCCAATGTGACTTGGCAAGGGCTCGACCTCAACGATGTCAAGTCGATGGGGTTTCCCAACGCGGCCCGATACCGCTTGGCCAATGGCGACCTCCTGCTCGCGGAAGCCTCAGGAGTGCCCATGAGGTCGGGAAGCCCGCCATCTGGCGAGATGAGATTCCGGGCGCCTGCTATCAGAAGACCCTGATCCGAGTTCGATGCCGGCCGGATCTACTGAGCCACGAGTTCGCGTACTACTTCTTCCTGCATACAGCCCTCAGCGGGCAGTTCGCGAGGCTTGCTCCGGGTGTCGGAATCCTGCATCTGACGGCGGAACGTATGTTGGTCTGGCCGACGATTGCACCACCGCTGACGGTGCAGGCATCGACCGTCGCCGAAGTCGACCGCCGCCTCTCCATCGTCCGCGAGGTCGAGGCCGAGGTCGATGCGAACCTGAAGCGCGCGCAGGCGCTGCGGCAGGCGGTGCTGGCCAAGGCGTTTCAGGGCTCGTGAGGGCGCCGGCTGAATGCCCAATTCGGGTATGCTCATGCCCATTATGGGTATGAACAGAAAGGCCTCAGCACGGCCACGCAATGCGCACTCGACAGGCCTCGCGGACGCGCTGTTCTCGGGCACACAGCAACGTGTCCTGGCATGGCTGTTCGGCCAACCCGACCGCAGCTTCTACGCCACCGAGCTGATCGGCCTGGCGGGTGCGGGCTCCGGAGCCGTGCAGCGCGAGCTGGCCCGCCTGGAGCAGAGCGGCCTGGTCACGGCACGCGCGGTCGGCAACCAGAAGCACTTTCAGGCCAACCCCGCAGCGCCGATCTACGCCGAGCTGTGCAGCATCGTGCAGAAGACGGTCGGCCTGGCCGAGCCTTTGCGCGAGGCGCTGGCGCCGCTGGCCGAGCGCATCCGCGCCGCGTTCGTCTATGGCTCGGTCGCGAAGCGGGAGGACACGGCGTCGAGCGACATCGATCTGATGCTGGTCAGCGACGACCTGGCCTATTCCGACCTGTACGCGCAACTGGAAGCGGTGAGCCACCGCCTCGGCCGCACCGTCAACCCGACGATCTACACGACTCAGGAACTGGCCAGGCGCGTCAAGCGCAAAGAGGCGTTCGCGACCCGCGTGCTGGCTCAGCCCAAGCTGTGGCTGATCGGAGGCGAGGATGCCCTCGGCCTTTGAGAACCTCTGTGGCGCGGGCAAGCCGCTGAGAGCGGAACCACCCGATGCCATGGAGTTCGCCGGCCTCAAGCGTTCCGGCCTGGCGCGTCTGAAGGACGCCGGCATCGCCACGCTGTCGCTCGAGAGTCGGTTCGATCTGGGCTACAACGCGGCACACGCCCTGTGTTTCGCCGCGCTGCGCTGGCACGGTTACCGCTCGAGCAACCGCTACATCGTCTTTCAGTTGCTGCCGCACACGCTGGGGCTGGGCCCCGAGGTTTGGCGCGTGCTCTCCAAATGCCACGATTTGCGCAACCTCGGCGAGTACGAGGGCGATCTCAATATCGACGAGCGCATCGTCACCGATCTGATCGCCGCCTGCCGCAACGTGGCCGCCAAGGTCGAGGCGCTGCCACCGATCGCAAAGCCATGAACACCTCCACCCTCGTCCAGAAGCTCTGGAACTACTGCAACGTCCTGCGCGACGACGGCATGAGCTATGGCGACTACGTCGAGCAGCTCACCTACCTGCTGTTCCTGAAGATGGCCGACGAGCGCAGCCGCCCGCCGCATAACCAGCCGAGCCCCATCCCCGCGCCCTACGCCTGGCCCGCGCTGCTGGCCCGCGACGGCGATGCGCTGTTCGACCACTACCGCCACACGCTGGAGGAGCTTGGCAAGGGCAAGGGCACGCTGGCGCTGATCTTCGGCAAGGCGCAGAACAAGTTCCAGGACCCGGCCAAGCTGCGGCGCGTGATCGTCGACCTGATCGACGCCGAGGACTGGTCTTCGATGGGCGCCGACGTGAAGGGCGACGCCTACGAGGGCCTGCTGGAGAAGAACGCGCAAGACACGAAGAGCGGCGCCGGCCAGTACTTCACGCCGCGCGCGCTGATCCAGGCGATGGTGGACTGCATCGCGCCCAAGCCCGGCGAGACGGTCTGCGACCCGGCCTGCGGCACCGGCGGCTTTCTCTTCACCGCGCACCAGTACCTCACGCAGCACAACTTGAACCTCACCCGCGACGAGAAGCGCCACCTGAAGGAAGGCGCCTTCCGCGGCTGGGAGCTGGTGCAGGCCACGGCGCGCGTGTGCGCGATGAACCTGATGTTGCACGGCATCGGCTCGGAGAAGAGCGTGCCGGTGCGCGTGACCGATGCGCTGGCGGCCGACCCCGGCGAGCGCTTCGACATCGTGCTGGCCAATCCGCCCTTCGGCAAGAAGAGCAGCACGATGATCGTCGGCGAGGACGGCAGGACCTCGACCGAAAAAGACATCGTCGAACGCGACGACTTCTGGGCGACCACCAGCAACAAGCAGCTCAACTTCGTGCAGCACATCAAGACGCTGCTCAAGGTCCACGGCCCTCATGGCCCTGGCCGTTCGGCGGTGGTGGTGCCCGACAACGTGCTGTTCGAAGGCGGCGCCGGCGAGACCATCCGCCGCAAGCTGCTGCACGAGTGCGACGTGCACACGCTGCTGCGCCTGCCCACGGGCCTGTTCTACGCGCAGGGCGTGAAGGCCAACGTGATCTTCTTCGACAAGAAGCCGGCCAGCGAGACGCCGTGGACGAAGAAGCTCTGGATCTACGACCTGCGCACCAACAAGCACTTCACGCTCAAGACCAACCCGCTGAAGCGCGCGGATCTGGATGAGTTCGTGACTCTGTTCAACCCGGCCAACCGGCACCAGCGCCAGGCCACCTGGAGCGCCGAGAAGCCCGACGGGCGCTGGCGCGCGTATGAGGTCGACGAGCTGATGGCGCGCGACAAGGCCAGCCTCGACATCTTCTGGCTGCGCGACGACAGCCTGGCCGACAGCGACAACCTGCCGCCGCCGGAGGTGATCGCGCAGGAGATCGTGGACGATCTCGAGGCGGCGTTGGAGCAGTTCAGGCTGATTGCCGCGGACCTGGGCGAGGCGCGGGCGGCGGCGGGGGATTGAGTTTCGATTGCCGGCGGTCCGACTTTGCTATAGTAAGGAAACCTTACTCCCGGGATTCGCGATGCTCGCCAAGCTCACCTCCAAAAACCAGCTTACGCTGCCCAAGGCTGCCGTGCAGGCGGTGGGCGCTGCGGACTACTTCGACGTCGCGGTGCACGAGGGGCAGATCGTGCTGACGCCGGTGCGCATCCAGCGCGGCGACGCGGTGCGCGCCAAGCTGGCCGCGCTCGGCTTGGGCGAGACGGACATGGCCGATGCCGTGGCCTGGGCACGCTCGGGGGCGGTCGGTCGCGCGGCAGCCGTGGCGGCGGAGCCTGCCGCCGTGTACACGGCAGGCGTGGCCCCTGGCGACAAGCCTGCAGCGCGCAAGAAGCCGGCGCGTCGCGCATGACCGCCAAGGCGCCGCCGCGCGTCGCGCTCGACACCAACGTCGTGCTGTCGGCGCTGGTGTTTCGCGGCGGGCCGGCGGGGCGCGTTCGCGCGGGCTGGCAGTCCGGCCGCTTCGTGCCGCTGGGCAGCACCGCGACGGCACAGGAGTTGGTGCGCGTGCTCTCCTACCCGAAGTTCCGGCTCTCCGCTGACGAACAGGAAGAGCTGCTCGCGGATGTCATACCGTGGGTCGAGGTCGTGCACATCCCCGCTCCGCCGCCGGCCGCGCCCGCGTGCCGCGACCCGTTCGACCTGCCGTTCCTGCACCTAGCCATCGCCGGCCGGGCGCGCGCGCTCGTGTCCGGCGACCGCGACCTGCTCGCGCTGGCCGGCGCGCCGGGGTTGTGCCCAGTGCTCGGCATCGATGCGTTCTGCCGGCAGTTCCTGGGCGGCTGAACGGGCACGCCTGCGACTCTCACTCTTCGGCCCTCCCCATGCCCCTGCTCGAACTCACCGACGTCGTGCGCCACTACGCGCTGCCGCGCGAGCGGCTGTTCGAGCCGGCGCCGCAGGTGCATGCGCTCAACGGCGTGAGCCTGACGATCGAATCCGGGCGCAGCCTGGGCGTCGTCGGCGAGTCGGGCTCGGGCAAGTCGACGCTGGCGCGGCTGGCGATGGCGCTCGAGAAGCCCACCTCGGGCAGCGTTCGTTTCGAGGGGACGGATCTCAACGCGCTGCCGACCGAGGGGCTGCGCCGCATGCGCCAGCACTTCCAGATGGTGTTCCAGGATCCGTACGGGTCGCTCGACCCGCGCCAGACGGTGGCGCGCATCGTCGCCGAGCCGCTCGCTGCGCAGGGCGGTGCGGGCGCCGCCGAGCAGCGCCGGCGCGTCGGCGAGACGCTCGAAGCGGTGGGCCTGCGCGCGGCCGACCTCGACAAGTACCCGCACGAGTTCTCGGGCGGCCAGCGCCAGCGCATCGCGATTGCGCGCGCGCTCGTCACGCGGCCCAAGCTGATCGTCGCCGACGAGCCGGTCTCGGCGCTCGACGTCTCGGTGCAGGCCCAGGTGCTGAACCTGCTGCTCGACCTGCAGGCCGAGTTCGGCATCACCTACCTGCTGATCAGCCACGACCTGGCGGTGGTGGACCACATCTGCGCCGAGGTCGCGGTGATCTTCCAGGGGCGCATCGTCGAGCAGGGCCGGCCCGAAGACCTGTTCCGTGCCGCAGCGCACCCCTACACGCGCGCGCTGCTGGCGGCCGTGCCGCGCGCCGAGCCGGGCGCGGCGCGGCGGCGGCGCGGCACGGCCCCGGCCGCGGCAAGCCAGCTCGGCGCAGCGCGCGCCACCGCCGCCGGCTGCACCTTTGCCGACCGCTGCGGCTACGTGCAGGAGCGCTGCCATACCGAGGCCCCCCTGCTGCGAACCCTGCGTCCGGCGCACCGCGCCGCGTGCCATCATGCCGAGCGCGTGTTGGCAGAGGCGCCGCCCGATTGAGGCAAACTCCCGCACCGCCCCTGTTTCGAACCGACCGGAGGAACCGACCATGCTCAAGCGTAGAACCCTTGCCCTGCTCCCCGCCGCCCTGGCGGCATCCGGCCTGCCACTGGCCAGCCAGGCGCAATCGAAGAAGGACACGATGGTGCTCGCGATGGCGCTCGAGCCGCCGGGCCTGGACCCGACCGCCGGCGCGGCCTCGGCGATCGCCGAAATCGTGCTCTACAACGTGTTCGAGACGCTGACGAGGATCGGTTCGGACGGCAACGTCAAGCCGCTGCTCGCCGAGAGCTGGGAAGTCTCGCCCGACCTGAAGACGGTGACCTTCAAGCTGCGCAAGGACGTGAAGTTCCAGAACGGCGAGCCGTTCAATTCGCAGACGGTGAAGTACTCGTTCGAGCGCGCCGCCGGCGAGAAGAGCACCAACAAGGACAAGCGCCTGTTCCAGAGCATGGAATTCATCGGCGCGCCCGACCCGGCCACGGTCGTGATCGGCATGAAGACGATCGAGCCCGACCTCTTGTTCCTGCTCGGCCAGGCGACCGCGATCATCGTCGAGCCCAAGAGCAGCGCGACCAACGCTACGCAGCCGGTGGGCACGGGGCCGTTCAAGCTCGAGAACTGGGCCAAGGGCTCGTCGGTCACGCTGGTGCGCTGGCCGGGCTATCGCAACGCGGCGTCGATCAAGCTCGCCAAGGTGACGTTCCGCTTCATCAGCGACCCGGCGGCGCAGGTCGCGGCGCTGCTGTCGGGCGACGTCGACGCCTTCCCGCGCGTCACCGCGGCGCGCAGCCTCGAGCAGATCAAGGCCGACGGGCGCTTCCAGGTCATCATCGCCGGTACGCGCGCGAAGACCATTCTCGCCATCAACAACAAGAAGAAGCCGCTCGACGACGTGCGCGTGCGGCGCGCGATCGCCGCCGCCATCGACCGCAAGGCGGTCATCGAAGGCGCCGGCGACGGCCTTGGCGCGCCCATCGGCAGCCACTACGTTCCGGGCGCGCTGGGCTACGTGGACACGACCGGCGTCAACCCGTTCAACATCGACAAGGCCAAGGCGCTGCTCAAGGAGGCCGGCGTGGCGACGCCGCTCGAACTCACCCTCAAGCTGCCGCCGCCGGGGTACGCGCGCCAGGGCGGCGAGGTCATCGCCGCGCAGCTCGCCAAGGTCGGCATCGTGGCCAAGATCGAGAACGTCGAATGGGCGCAGTGGCTCGACGGCGTGTACAAGAACAAGAACTACGACCTCACGATCATCTCGCACGTCGAGCCCTTCGACCTCGGCAACTTCGCCAAGCCCGACTACTACTGGGGCTACACCAATCCGGCGTTCAACAAGCTCTTCGACCAGATCAACAACGCGCCAACCACGGCAGAGCGAGCCAAGCTGCTGGGCGAGGCGCAGAAGATGATCGCCAACGACGCCGTCGCTGCCTTCCTGTACCAGCCGCAGTTCATCACGGTGGCAAACAAGAAGGTGAGGGGCCTGTGGAAGGAGACTCCGATCTTCGCCAACGACCTTTCGCTGATGTCCTGGGAGTGAGCCGCGCCGGCCGAGCATGACGGCGCTCCACGAACTGTCCGCCACCGAACTGCTGGCGGGCTACGCCTGCCGCGCGCTGTCGCCGCTGGAGGTGACGCGCGCGCTGCTGGCGCACATCGAGCGCTGGGAGCCGCACCTGCGCGCAACCTACGCGCTCGACCCCGAGGGCGCCCTCGCGATGGCGCGCGCGTCGGAGCAGCGCTGGCTGCACGGTGCGCCGATGGGCGCGCTCGACGGCGTGCCCGCGATGATCAAGGACAACCTCGCCACGCGCGGCGTGCCGGTGCCGCTCGGCACCGCGGCGACCCAGCTCGTCCCCGCCGCCGAAGACTGCCCGCCCGCGGCGCGCATGCGCGAGGCGGGCGCGGTGCTGCTGGGCAAGACGACGATGCCCGACTACGGCATGCTGTCGTCGGGGTTGTCGAGCTTTCATCCGCTGACGCGCAACCCGTGGGACCTGTCCAAGGGCCCCGGCGGGTCGAGTTCGGGCGCGGGCGCCGGTGCCGCGGCGGGCTACGCGCCGCTGCACATCGGCACCGACATCGGCGGCTCGATCCGCCTGCCGGCCACCTGGTGCGGCGTGGTCGGCCTGAAGCCGAGCAATGGCCGCGTCCCGATCACCTACCCCTACATCGGCCGCGTCGCGGGCCCGATCACGCGCAGCGTCGCCGACGCGGCGCTGATGATGCAGGTGCTCTCTACACCCGACGCTCGCGACACGACGAGCCTGCCGCCGGCCGCGATAGGCTGGACGCAGTTGGAGCGAGCGCTGCGCGGGCTGCGCATCGGCCTCTGGATCGATGCCGGCTGGGGCCTTGCCGTCGAGCCCGAGACCGCGGCGGCAGTGCAGTCCGCGGCGCGCGCGTTCGAGGCTGCGGGCGCGATCGTCGAGCCGCTTGCGCCGTTCACGACGCGCGCGATGATCGACGGCCTGGACGCCTTCTGGCGCATGCGTTTCTGGCTCGACTTCTCGGCCCTGCCGCCGGCGCGCCAGGCCAGCGTGCTGCCCTACATCCGCGAGTGGATCGTTGCCGCCGGGGAGCTGTCGGGCGCCGAGGTGTTTAGCGGCTTTTCACAGATGGCGGCGATCCGCGAGGCCACGGTCGCGGCAACGCGGCGCTTCGACTTCGTGCTCTCGCCGACGGCGCCGGTGCCGGCCTTCAAGGCCGAGTGGGCGAGCCCGATCCACGACCCGAAGCGCCCCTTCGAGCATATCGAGTTCACGCTGCCGTTCAACATGAGCGAGCAGCCCGCGGCTTCGGTGCCCTGCGGCTTCACGCGCGCCGGCCTGCCGATCGGCCTGCAGATCGCCGGCCGGCGCTTCGACGACCTGGGCGTGCTGCAGGTCGCGCGCGCGTGGGAGCAGATGCGCGGCCCGCAGCGGCCCTGGCCGGCGCCGCCGGCCTGACCGATGCAGGACCTGCTCGGCAACGAGGTCCATGTCGCCGACGCGGCGAGCGCCGCGCGGGTGGACGACTTCGTCGGCGGCTTCATCGCCTGCCAGGCGCGCGTCGTGAACATCCTCGAAGCAGCCGCGCACGACGAGAGCCTGATCGTCAACACCTTCGCCGCCGCGCTGCACCTGTTTGCCGAGGCGCCTTCGGGGTATGCGGACGCACGCCCCTTCCTGGCCCGCGCCGCGGCGAGCGGCCTGCCGGCCAGCGCGCGCGAACGCGCCTGGCTGGCCGCGGTGCAGGCCTGGGCCGACGCCGACATCGCGCGCGCGATTGCGCTGCTGGCGGGCGTCGTGAACGAGCACCCACGCGACCTGGCCGCACTCAAGCTCGCGCAGTACCTGCTCTTCAACCTCGGCGACGCGCCCGGCATGCTGCGCATCGCACTCGTTGCGCAGGACGCGGCGGCCGACATCGCCTACCTGCACGGCATGACGGCCTTCGCCTTCGAGCAATGCCATCTGCTGCGCGACGCCGAGGCCGCGGCGCGGCGCGCGATCGCGATGCAGGCCGACGAGCCCTGGGCGCACCACGCGCTCGCGCATGTGCTGCTCACCGAGGGCCGCATCGCCGAGGGGCGCGCGTTCATGCAGGGCGTGAGCGCGAGCTGGGTCGGCCTGAACTCCTTCATGGAGACGCACAACTGGTGGCACCTGGCGCTGTTCGCGATCGAGCAGGGCGACGACGAGGCGGCATTGGCGCTCTACGACGGCCACGTCTGGGGCGTCTGCAAGGACTACTCGCAGGACCAGATCGGCGCCGTGTCGCTGCTCGCGCGGCTCGAAATGGCCGGCGTCGATGTCGGCAATCGCTGGCAGGACCTCGGCACCTACCTCGCCGCGCGCACGCACGATCAGGTCCAGCCCTTCCTCGACATGCAATACCTCTACGGCCTCGCGCGCGCCGGCCGGGCCGAGGCCGACGCGCTGCTGCGCAATGTCGAGGCCTACGCCGAACGCGCACCCGAGCTCACCCGCGCTGCCTGGCAGCGCGTCGCCGTGCCGGCCTGTCGCGGCCTGCTCGCGCACGCGCGCGGCGCGCACGAAGCGGCGGTCGATCAGCTCGGCATCGCGCTGCCGAGGCTGCTCGAGATCGGCGGCAGCCATGCGCAGCGCGAGCTGTTCGAGCAGGTCTTCATCGACGCGCTGGCGCACTCCGGGCACCCGGTCGGCGCGTTCGACCTGTTGCGCCCGCGCGCCAACGCGGCGCCCGAGTCGGTGCGGCTGCGGCGTCGGCTCGGCCGGCTGGTGGCGCTGCTGGAGTTGCCCCCCGAGACCGCGCGCTGACGCGCCGCCGGCACGCGCTATCGTCGGGCCGATGCCGACCCACCGACGCCCTGCCGCGATCTCGCCCCACCTGCTGGCGCAGGTGCTGCTGTGGGTGACACCGGCGATGTGGTCGTCGAACTTCGTCATCGCGCGCGCCGCCGACGGCGTGATCGCGCCGCACATGCTCGCCAGCGGCCGCTGGGCGCTCGCGCTCGCGCTGATGCTGCCCTGGGTCTGGCCCGAGCGGCGCGCGGTCGCGCGCGCGTGGCGGAGCGAATGGCGCCACATGGTGACGCTGGGCGCGCTCGGGATGTGGATCTGCGGCGCCTTCGTCTACATCGCCGCGCAGACCACGACGGCGGTCAACATCGGGCTCATCTACGCCGTGACGCCGGTCGCGATCGCGATCGCGAGCCGGCGCCTGCTCGGCGAATCGACCTCGCGCCGGCAACAGCTCGCGATGGCGCTCGCGCTGGCCGGCGTGCTGTTCGTAATCTCGCGCGGCCAGCCGGCGCACCTGATGCAGGCGCAGTTCGTCGCCGGCGACCTGTGGATCGTCGCCGCGGCGGTCTCGTGGACCGGCTACACGGTGCTGCAGCAGCGCTGGCCGTCGGCGCTCGGCGCGCGCCAGCGCCTGTTCTGCATCACGGCCGGCGGCCTCGTCGTGCTGCTGCCGTTCACCTTGCTCGAGGCGGCGCTCTTCGCGCAGCCGCCCTGGTCGGTGCGGGCGCTGCTGCTCGTCGCGCTCGCCGGCGTGGTGCCGGGCTTCCTGTCGTACCAGGCCTATGCGCTGATGCTGCGCGAACTCGGCGCGACGCGCAGCAGCGTCGTGATGTACCTGAGCCCGGTCTACGGCGCGCTCATCGCCTGGTGGCTGCTCGGGGAGGCGCCACAGTGGTTCCATGCGGTCGGCGCGGCGCTGATCCTGCCCAGCATCCACTTCGCGACGCGCAGCGCCGAGCCGAAGCCCGTCAACGGGTGATGTGCACGTCGCCGCTCCCGACATACCGGGTTGTCGGTGTGGCGGGCATGGGTCAGGCTCTATCGACGCCGGTCGGGCGAACGCGCTGCGCCGTCGCGGCCTAGCCGATCAGCGCCGCGCCGCGATCCTGCAGCAACTGGCGCAGCAGCGAGCGGTGGCAGCGCGACTCATCGGCGCAATAGCAACCGAGCGCGAAGTTAGATTGCTGCGACAGCGCCGCGAGCAGGTCGAGGCTGCGCGACGCATCGGGCGCGGCCATCTCGGCGCGGTAGCGCTTCGCGAACGCGGCCCAGTGCGCGTCATCGGCCGCCTGCTGGCCGAGCTTCATCGTCTCGGCGCTCGGCGCGAGGAGGGGGTACCAGACGTCGTAGAAGTCGCGGCTCGCGAACTCGCCCTTCGGCACGCCGCGCGGCGGGCGCCGAACGGTGCCGATGCGAGGCCCCTCGCCGGGCATGCGCGGGGTGCCGAGTCTGACGATTCGGATGGGCATGCTCGCTCCTTCAACGCATCAGCGGCGCCAGGTGCGCGTCGTCTGCCCAGCTCACGATCTCGAGCGCGTCGCTGCGCAGGCGCAGGCGGTTCAGCCCTGCGTTCGGTATCGGGCAGGTACGCGGGCCGACGAGCGGCAGCGCATGCACGGTGCGATAGATCATGTCGAGCACACCGCCATGCGTGACGATGGCCAGGCGCAGGCCTGCGTGCTGCGCGGCAAGCACGCGCACCGCGGCTAGCACGCGCGCATGGAAGCTGCGTACGCTCTCGCCGCCTGGCAGCGCGTAATCAGGGTCGTGGCGCAGCCAGGCCGCGAGTTCGTCGGGATGGCGCGCCTTGACTTCATCGAAGCTCAGGCCCTCGAGGACGCCGAAGTGCTGCTCGCGCAAGGCGGCGTCGGGCACCGCGCCGAGGGCGAGCCTTGCCGCCGCGGGCGCGGCCGTCTGGCGCGTGCGCAGCAGGTCGCTGCAATAGAACACGTCCACGCGCTCGCGCGCCATGCGCTCGGCCATCAGCGCTGCCTGGCGCAGGCCCATCGCGTTGAGCGGCACGTCGATCTGGCCCTGGAAGCGCCCCTGCACGTTCCAGTCGGTCTCGCCGTGGCGGATCAGGATCAGTTCGGTCATCTTCAGTCCGGTGCCGGGCCGCCCCAAGTCGGACTGCGCCCCCTCGGGTGGGCAGCGCGGGCGCGAAGCGACCTGCCTGGGAAGCTGTCGTTGCTTCGATTGTCGTGGAACGCGGAGCGACAATCATTGTCATGCCTCACCTCGTCCTCATCCCCGGCCTCGCCGCCGACGCATCGACGTGGGCCGCGCAATGCGCGGCATTCAGCGCGGCGCAGGTGACCGATGTGCACTTCCGCTTCGACACCCTGCCGGCCATGGCCGCCGGGCTGCTTGCCGAACACCCCGGCGAGCTCGTGCTGTGCGGCGCGTCGATGGGCGGCATGATCGCCCTCGAGTGCGTGCGCCAGGCACCGGCGCGCGTGCGCGGGCTGGCGCTGCTGGGCAGCTCGGCGCGGCCCGACACGCCCGAGATCGCGGCGCTGCGCGCGAATGCGTTCGCGATGATCGACAGCGGGCGCTACGACGAGATGATCGCGATGAACGTGCCGTTCTCGTTCCACGCCGAACGCCTTGTCGAGCGCGAGCTGACGCAGGCCTATGTGGCGATGCTGCGCCGCGCCGGGGCGGATCAGCTCGTGCGCCAGAACATCGCCGTCGCCGCGCGGCCCGACAGCCGGCCGCTGCTGCCAACGATCGCCTGCCCCACGCTGGTGCTGTGCGGCGACGCCGACCAGGTGACGCCGCTCGAACATTCGCGCGAGATCGCGGCCGGCGTGCCCGGCGCCGAGCTGCAGGTCGTCGAGCGCTGCGGCCACATGCTGACGATGGAGCGGCCGGCCGAGGTCAACGCGGCCCTGGCGCGCTGGCTGGCGGCACACGCCGGGCAGTAGCGCCGCAACGCGACGCGTCAGACGAGCGGCGCAGCCAGGCCCTCGCGCGCGAACACACGCTGCACCGCCGGCCGCGCGAGCAGGCGCTGCAGCCACGGGCCAAGGTGGGGCCGCGTGCGCGCGGGGCGCGCCATGGCGCGCGTCCAGCGGCACAGCACCAGCGCGTACAGGTCGACGGCGCTGAAAGCATCACCGAGCAGCCACGGCCCGCCGCGCGCGAGCTCGGCGTCGAGCTGGTCGAGCATGACGCCGATCTTCGCCTCGGCATGGGCCTTGACCTGCGCGACCGCGCTCGCGTCGTCGGCCCAGCGATCCGGGTAGAAGTAGATGAGCAGCGCCGCCTGCAAGGTGTTGGTGAGCCAGATCAGCCATTTGTCGAAGTGGGCGCGCGCGGCTGTCCCATGCTCGGGTGCAAGGCCGCGCTGCGGATGGCGGTCGAGCAGGTGCAGGCAGATGGCCGCGGTTTCATAGAGCACGAGTTCGCCGTCCGGGCCCTGCTCCACGAGCACCGGGATCAGCCCGTTCGGATTGAGCTTCAGGTACGCGGGCGACTTGTGCGCCTGGTTCGCGCGGTCGACGAGGGCGAGCTCGAAAGGCGCGCCGAGTTCTTCGAGCAGCAGGTGCGGGATCAGGCTCGCATTGCCGGGGTAGTAGTGCAGCGTGAAATGCATGGGACGGGCTCCGGTGACGCGAGCCGATTCTCGGTCGGGCCGCGCATCGGCACCAAGCCGATCCATCGGCCGATCCGCCGGCCGACGCCGCCGTGAGGTTCCCGGGACTTCCCCGGAAGCGCGACGAGTGCGCGGCCGACCTCAGGGCTCGATCTTGATCGAGGTCGTCGGGAAGATCAGCCCGAAGTCGGTGATGCCGCCGAACTTGCTGCCGGTGAGCTGCGTGTAGTTGTTCGCGTGGTCGTAGATGGTGGCATAAGCGAGTTCGAAGGTGCCGGTGACGCTGTCTGCAGAGAGCTGGTGGCCCGTCGTCAATGTCACCGAGGCCTGACCATTGGCATAGACATTCCCGTACAGGTAGATGCACTTGCCCGGGTTGGCGACCTTGCAGAAATTGAGGTCGACCGATCTCACTCCCGCCAGCGCAGTGTTGCCGGCGTCGCTCGCCGTGACCTTGGCGCCCACGTAACGGTGCATGTCGGTCGTCCCAGGGACAATCGCCGCGAGCGACACGGTCGGCGTCAGGACTTCGCCGCTGACCAATAGCGGCTTGACCAGGTCGTAACCCGAGCTGTTGACGACGGTAAACGTCGTGTTGCCGAGCGCGTCGAGCGTCGCTTCGTCGAACAGGCTGTAGTTGCCCGCGAGGTCGTAGCCATAGCCGTACTTGAACTTCCATGCCCCCGGTTCGAGCATCCGGTTCGGGCTGTTGAAGCCGCCGGTGACGCTGACCGACTTTGCCGGATATCCGGCGTAGGCATAGGCATTGATCGATTGGCCGCTCGGCCCGGTCGCGTAGAAGTAGGTCCCCGCCACACCCGACTTGTCGTCGGTTGCCTTGACCTTGATCTTGAACGGCGCCTCGGCCTTGCTGATGTTGAGCGTCGTGCCCGCGCTGAAGGCGGTCAGCACCGGGCCGGTAGTGTCGGCAGCGGCTTCGGCGTGCACGCGCGCGGCCTGCTGGCGGGCGATCAACTGCTGCAGGTAGGCCATGCGCTCGTGCGGCGCAATGTGCTCGAGCGGGTCGGCGGGCGCGCCAGATTGGGCAAAGGCCGCTGCGCAAGCGAGCAGCGGCAGGCCTGCGGCGAGTTGGGCGAGGCGGGTCGGGAGTGATGCCATTTCGGGCCTCCTGTGCAGGGGTGGTTCAAGGACGCAGCGCGTGCGCATCGGCAGCAACTCCGCCGCAGCGTTCCGGCATTCTGCGCCGCTGCAGGGCGCGCTCCAAGCCCGCGCTCCAGGCGCGGCACCCTCCGATCGGGGGCGCGATCTCGCAATCCGAAGCGAACCCTGCCCTCGCTACACTGCGCCGGCCATGCAGCAAGAACCGAGCTACGCGTGGGTCATCGTCTGGGCCGTGTTCGCGAGCCTGGCGCTGATCTTCGGCGTTTCGTATTCGTTCGCCGCCTTCTTCGCGTCGTTCGCGCACGAGTTCGACGCCGATCGCGCCGACGTATCGCTCGTGTTCGGCCTCTCCGGGCTCGTCTACTTCGTGCTCGGCGCCGGCGGCGGCATGCTGGCCGACCGGTTCGGGCCGCGCCGCGTCTGCTCGGCCGGAATGGTGTGCATCGCGGCAGGCCTGGCCGGTGCAAGCCAGGCCGGCTCGATGGCCGCGATCTACGCCGCCTACGGCGTGGGCATCGGGATCGGCATCGCGCTCGTCTACACGCCGGCGATGGCCTGCGTGCAGCCCTGGTTCACGCAGCGTCGCGGCCTTGCCGCCGGCATCGCGAGCAGCGGCATCGGCGCCGGAACGCTGCTGCTGCCGCTGCTGGCCGCGTGGGCGATTGCCGAATGGCAGTGGCGCGGTGCGCTGCGCGCCCTTGCCGTCGCCGTGCTGCTCGTCGGCCTCGCTGCGACGCTGCTGCTCAAGCGCGCGCCGGCGGCGGTCGCGTCGGCGCGCGGCGGCCCGTCCGGTGCGAGCCTTGCCGAGGCGCTGCGCGACCGGCGTTTCTGGTGGCTGTACCTGGCCTGCTTCGCCGCGAGCCCGAGCATGTTCATTCCCTTCGCCCACGTGTCTGCGTCGGCGCGCGACCTCGGTGTCGATGCGGCGAGCGCGGTCGGCCTCGTGGGCCTGATCGGCATCGGCAGCCTGGTCGGGCGCTTCGCGATCGGTGCCCTGGCCGACCGCATCGGCCGCACGCTCACGCTCGTGCTCGCGCAGGTCTCGATGGGCGCCGCCTACCTGCTCTGGCAGGTGGCCGGCGGCTACGCGGCGCTCGCGGTCTTCGCGCTCTGGTTCGGCCTCAGCTATGGCGGCATCGTGTCGATGCTGCCGGCGCTGTGCATGGACCTGTTCGGCGCACGCGCGGTCGCGAGCATTCTCGGTACGCTCTACACCGGCGCCGCAGCGGGCAATCTGCTCGGGCCGGTCGTCGCGGGTGCGGTGTTCGACGCGACCGGCAGCTACGCGCCGGTGCAATGGGGCTGCCTGGGCCTGTCGGCCATCGCCGCCGCCGCGTCGGTGCGGCTGATGGCGTTGGGTGGCGCGCGACACTGAGCTGCACGCCCCTGGACGCGGCGCTGTCTCAGGGCTTGATCTTGATCGTCGTGCCTCCCGGAAAGTAGGCGCTGAAGTCGGTCGTGCCGCCGAAGGCCGTGCTGGTGTAATAGTTGTAGTTGCCGGCGTGGTCGTAGACATCGACGGTCTTCAGATCGTAGGTTCCCGTCGAGTTGGTGACGGCGAGCTGCGCGCCGACGTACAGGCTCACATTGGCCTGCCCCGTCGCAAACGTAACGCCCACCGTGTCGAGGCACACGCTGGGTTCGGCGACCTTGCAGAAGGTCGCCCTGACCCCGCTCACGCCGGCTCGCGCCGAATTGCCGGTGTCGGCCGCACTGACCTTGAGCCTCAACCACGGCGGCTTGCTGGTCGTCCCGGGCACGACGGACGACAGCGAGACGCTCGGCGTCTGAACGACGCCCTCGGTCAGCGTCGGTGCGACGACGTCGTAGCCGCCATTGTTGACGACCGTGAACGTCGTGTTGCCCAGCGCATCGAGCACCGCCTCGTCGAAGTAGCTGTAGTTGCTCGCCCCGTCGTAGCCATAGCCCCACGAGAACTTCCATGGCCCGGGCTCGAGCATCGGATTGGCAATGCCGATCCCCCCGGCGACGCTGAAACTCTTCAACGGCGGACTCGACGCACTGAGGATGACGGGCTGCGCGCTCAGGCCTTGCGGGCCCCAGGCATAGAGGACCATGCTGTTCACGCCCGACAGGTCGTCGGTCGCCTTCACGACGAGCTTGAACGGCGCGGCCGCCTTGTCGAGATCGAGCGTCGTCGGTGCATTGAAGCCGGTCAGCACCGGGCCGGTCACGTCGATGTCCAGGCTGGGCGCGGCTCGTGCCCGCTGCCGTGCCACGAGCCGCTGCACGTAGGCCTGGCGCTCCGCGGGCGCAAGGCTCTCGATGATCCGTTCCTGAGCCGCGGCGTCCGCCGCCGCGGCGGGCAGCGCCGCGCAGAGCGCACCCAACAGCGCGGCGGAACCGACGAGGGTCGCTCGGGCGTAGCGGTGGAGGGCGTGGCGCATGGCGGGTCCGTAGCGGAAGCGGTGGGGGCGGTTCGATGATGCCCGCGACGCCGCAGCGCCGATTGCCGCCTGTCAACGGCGCGCGCGTGGCCGGCTCGCGCCATCCTTCGGCCCGGTCAGACCACCCCTGCGTCTCGCATTGCCTGGATCTCGGTCGCCTGCCGGCCCAGCCAGTCGGCAAGACTCTCGCGCGTCGCGCGCATCACGGTCGCCTGGCGCAGCAGCGGGATCAGCACGCTGCGGTTCGCGACGCGCTGCGGGTTGGTCGCGAAGCGTGCGTCCGCGGCCCACTCGGGGTGGCCGGCGACGGCGCAGAACTTTGCGAACTGGCCGTCGTTGCCGATGGCGAGGATCATGTCGCCGTCGGCGGTCGGGAAGTCCTGGTACGGAACGATGTTCGGGTGCGCGTTGCCCATGCGCCGCGGCACGACGCCGCCGGCGAGATAGTTCGATGCCTGGTTGGCGAGGCAGGCGACCTGCACGTCGAGCAGCGCGAGGTCGATATGCTGGCCGAGGCCGGAGCGCTCGCGCTCGGCAAGTGCGGCCTGGACCGCGATCGTCGCGTACAGGCCGGTCATGATGTCGGTCAGCGCGACGCCCACCTTCTGCGGGCCGGAGCCCTCCTCGCCATCGGCGCGGCCGGTCACGCTCATCAGGCCGCCCATGCCCTGGATCAGGAAGTCGTAGCCCGCGCGCGGCGCGTAGGGCCCGGTCTGCCCGAAGCCGGTGATCGAGCAGATGACGAGGCGCGGATTCAGCGCAAGCAGGCTCGCCGGGTCAAATCCGAGTCCGTGCTGCGACATTCATCTCGGCAGCAGCTTCGACGCGGGTCGTGGCGCCGCGCGTGCCGGGCTTCTGAATGCCTCGACTTCTCAAGGCGTGAGCGTGATCACGGTCGTCGGGAACATCGTGCTGAAGTCGGTCGACCCGCCGAACTTGTCGCTCGTGAGGTAGGTGGTATTGCCGGCCCGGTCATAGAGGTAGACGTGCCGCAGCTCGTAGTCGCCAGCCACGTTGCCGTCCTGGATCTGGGTGCCAACGGTGAAGTTGGCCGATGCCTGCCCGGTCGCGGTGACCTCGCCGTACAGGTAGATGCACTGGCTCGTGTCGGCAAGCTGGCAAAAATACGCGTTCCCAGATTGGATGCCGGACAGTGCACCGTTGCCCGCGTCGGTGCCGCTGAGCGATGCGCCGGCATAGCGATGCTGCGTCGTCCCGGGCTGGTGCTTGGACAGCGAAACCGCCGAAGTGATGATCTTGCCGCCCGTGAGTACCGGCACGGTGCGGTCGTAGCCGCCGTTGTTGACAACGGTGAAGGTTGTGTTGCCGAGCGCGGCGAGCGTCGCGCCGTCGAAGCTGGCCCAGTTGTCGGCCACGTCGTAGCCGTAGCCGTAGGCGATGACCCAGGTCCCGGGCTCGAGGAAGCGGTTCATCTGGTACCAGGCCGGTCCCGCAGCAACATTGACCGACTTGGCCGGGTAGCCGGGGATGGCTTCAAAAGATAAGGATTGTCCGCTCGGCCCGGAGGCGTAAAAGTACATGCGCATCACGCCCGACATGTCGTCGGTCGCCTTCACGGCGACCTTGAACTTGGCGTCGGCCTTGTCGAGGGCGAGCTTCGTGGCTGCGTTGAACGCCGTGAGCACCGGCGGCGTGATGTCGGCCGCAGCGGCGCCGGCTTGCAGCCTTGCTGCGCGCTGCCGCGCGACGAGTTGCTCGACATAGGCGCGGCGCTCGTGCGGGGCGATGTGCCTGAGCGGATCGACGGGAGCGGCGGCCTGGGCGAAAGCACCCGCGGAGGCGAGCAGGGGGAGGGTTGCAGCCAGGTGGGCGAGGCGGATCGACGGTTGTGCCATTTTGGGTTTCCTTGGTATCGGCAGGGGAGGGACTTGCGCACGCGCACCAGAACGACGCCGAGGCGCTCATGCATTGTGCGCTGCCGCACGCAGCGCTGCGCGGCCGGCACCGGCCGATGACCCCCTCGATGGGGGGGGTCGAGAATCTTCCGGCTCGCTGCGATCGTTGTCCTCGCGGCCCAGCCTTTCAGCAGCGCACCCCGGGCCGGCAGCCCGCTCGGGCGAGTCCAACTGCCGCTTTCAGTCTGAGCCGTCAGACGACGCCAGCGCCGTGCAGCGACGCGACGGCGGCCGGGTCGAGTCCCAGCCAATCGGCAAGCACCTCGCCGGTATGCTCGCCCAGCCGCGGCGGCGCGTTGCGGTAGGCCACCGGCGAGCCCGAGAGCCGGATCGGATTGGCCACCAGCGGCACGCTGCCGGCCTCGGCATGCGGCAGCTCGATGCGCAGCCCGCGCGCGACGACCTGCGGGTCGGCGAACACCTCGTCGATGCGGTTGATCGGCCCGCAGGGAACGCCCGCTTCCTCGAGCGCGCCGATCCACTCGCGCGTCGCGCGCATCACGGTCGCCTGGCGCAGCAGCGGGATCAGCACGCTGCGATTGGCGACGCGCTGCGGGTTGGTCGCGAAGCGTGCGTCCGCGGCCCACTCGGGATGTCCGGCGACGGCGCAGAACTTTGCGAACTGGCCGTCGTTGCCGATGGCGAGGATCATGTCGCCGTCGGCGGTCGGGAAGTCCTGGTACGGAACGATGTTCGGGTGCGCGTTGCCCATGCGGCGCGGCGCCACGCCGCCGACGAGATAGTTCGATGCCTGGTTGGCCAGGCACGCCACCTGCACGTCGAGCAGAGCGAGGTCGATGTGCTGGCCGAGCCCGGACCGCTCGCGTTCGGCGAGCGCGGCCTGCACCGCGATCGTCGCGTACAGGCCGGTCATGATGTCGACGAGCGCGACGCCCACCTTCTGCGGCCCGGCGCCGTCCTCGCCATCGGCGCGGCCGGTCACGCTCATCAGCCCGCCCATGCCCTGGATCAGGAAGTCGTAGCCTGCACGCGCGGCGTAGGGCCCGGTCTGGCCGAAGCCGGTGATCGAGCAGACGACGAGCTTGGGGTTCAGCGCGCGCAGGCTCGCCGGATCGAGGCCGTACTGCGCCAGCCCGCCGGCCTTGAAGTTCTCGAGCAGCACGTCGGCCCTGGCTGCGAGCTCGCGCACCAGCGCCTGGCCTTGCGGCTGCGCGAGGTCGATCGCGATCGAGCGCTTGTTGCGGTTGGCGCACAGGAAGTAGGCCGCATCGCTGGTGTCGCGGCCCTGCTCGTCCTTGAGGTAGGGCGGACCCCAACTGCGCGTGTCGTCGCCGGCGCCGGGGCGCTCGACCTTGACCACGTCGGCGCCCAGGTCGGCGAGCATCTGCCCGGCCCACGGCCCGGCGAGCACGCGCGACAGGTCGAGCACGCGGATACCCGCCAGCGGCGGCGGGCGCGGCGTGTCTTCGGCCGACATCAGTTGGCGAAGGCGGCGATCCCGGTCTGCGCGCGCCCGAGGATCAGCGCGTGCACGTCGTGCGTGCCTTCGTAGGTGTTGACGACCTCGAGGTTGACGAGGTGGCGCGCGACGCCGAACTCGTCGCTGATGCCGTTGCCGCCCATCATGTCGCGCGCCAGGCGTGCGATCTCGAGGCTCTTGCCGCAACTGTTGCGCTTCATGATCGAGGTGATCTCGACCGCCGCCGTGCCCTCGTCCTTCATGCGCCCGAGGCGGAGGCACCCCTGGAGCCCGAGCGTGATCTCGGTCTGCATGTCGGCGAGCTTCTTCTGGATCAGCTGGTTGGCGGCGAGGGGCCGGCCGAACTGCTTGCGGTCGAGCACGTACTGGCGCGCGCGGTGCCAGCAGTCCTCGGCCGCGCCGAGCGCGCCCCAGGCGATGCCGTAGCGGGCGCTGTTCAGGCAGGTAAAGGGGCCTTTCAGGCCGCGCACCTCGGGGAAGGCGTTCTCTTCGGGGCAGAACACGCCGTCCATCACGATCTCGCCGGTGATGGACGCGCGCAGGCCGACCTTGCCGTGCACGGCAGGCGCCGACAGGCCTTTCCAGCCCTTCTCGAGGATGAAGCCGCGGATCGCGCCCGCGTCGTCCTTGGCCCAGACGACGAAGACGTCGGCGATCGGGCTGTTGGTGATCCACATCTTGGCGCCGCTCAGGGCGTAGCCGCCGGCGACCTTCTTCGCCCGCGTGACCATGCTGCCGGGGTCGGAGCCGTGGTCGGGCTCGGTCAGGCCGAAGCAGCCGATCCATTCGCCGGTCGCCAGCCGCGGCAGGTACTTCTGCTTCTGGGCCTCGGTGCCGAACTCGTTGATCGGGACCATCACGAGCGAGCTCTGCACGCTCATCATCGAGCGGTAGCCCGAGTCGACGCGCTCGACCTCGCGCGCGACGAGGCCGTAGCAGACGTAGTTCAGCCCCGCGCCGCCGTAGGCCTCGGGGATGGTGGGGCCGAGCAGCCCGAGCGCGCCCATCTCGCGAAAGATGGCCGGGTCGGTGGTTTCGTGGCGAAAGGCCTCGAGCACGCGGGGGCTAAGCTGCTCCTGGCAGTAGGCGCGCGCGGCGTCGCGCACGGCGCGCTCGTCGGCGGAGAGCTGCTGCTCGAGGAGCAGCGGATCGTCCCAGTGGAAGGCGGCGGACTTGTGCGCGGTCGTCATTCGTTTCTCCTGCAAAGATGCTGCGCGACGGGCGCGCGACAGCAGGCAATGTACGTTCGAGTCGGCCGCGGCGCAAACGACTTATTTGCACGATGATGTGCGGATTGATCATTCCGAACCGGACCTTGCCGCGATGCGCAGAAGAATCCCCTCCACCTCGGCACTCGCGGCCTTCGAGGCCGCAGCGCGCCACCAGAGCTTCACCAAGGCCGCGGAGGAACTGGCCGTGACGCAAAGCGCCGTCTGCCGCCAGGTCGCTGCCTTGGAGGCCTTTCTCGGCCTCAAGCTCTTCCGGCGCAGCCGCCGCGGCGTGACGCTCACCGAGGCCGGCGCGAGCTACGGCCGCCAGGTTGGCGCGCGCCTGGACGAGGTCGAGCGCGATGCCTTCGAGCTGATGGCGCGCGGCGGCCAGGGCGGGGCGCTCGAACTCGGCGTGGTGCCGACCTTTGCCACCAAGTGGCTGCTGCCGAGGCTCGGCGCCTTCCTGCGCGCGCATCCCGGCATCAGCATCCACTTTACCCCGCGCACGCGGCCCTTTTTGTTCGACGAGACGCCCTTTCACGCCGCGATCTATGCCGGCGAGTCCACCTGGCCCGGCACCGAGGGCCAGTTCCTGATGCGCGAGGACCTGATCGCCGTCGCCAGCCCGGCATTGATCGCGCGCAGGCGCGCGCTCGCGGCGGCCGACGTCGCCCAACTTCCGCTGCTGCAGCAGAGCACGCGCCCTTATGCCTGGCGCCAATGGTTCGCGTCGCAGGGCGTGCAGGCGGCGAACGACCTTGCCGGGCCGCGCATGGAGCTGTTCTCGATGCTCACCGAGGCCGCGATCCAGCGCCTGGGGGTGGCGCTGATCCCGCGCCTGCTGGTCGAGGACGAACTCGCGCGCGGGCTGCTCGTGCAGTGCGTAGAGCACCGTCACCTGAGCGACCGCAGCTACTACCTGATCGTCCCCGAACGCCGCGCGGAGAACCCGCTGCTGCAGGACTTCAGGGCCTGGCTCGCGGCCGAGGCGCAGGCCTACCGCGAGCCCAGGGGCCTGGGCTGATTGCCGGCCGCATTGACGCGCGGCGCGGCGCAAATACGATGCCGCTGTACCGGCGCAGCGCGCAGGCGCTGCTGCATGCAAGCGCCTCGCGTTGCCCTGCATCAAGACAGCATTGCGGGCAAGCGGCTACGCTGAATCAACGCGTGCGGTTGCGCGCCGGGAGGGTGTCGACAGACCCACCTGCTTGCCGGAGGAAGCCAACATGAGTTCGACCACTGCGGGTGCTGCGGGCACCCAGGCGCCCGCGACGCTGGACGGCTTCGAGGTGCTCGACGCCTTCCATCGCGAGACCATCGCCAGGCTCGACGAGCTCACTGCGCTGGTGGCGGGGCTCGACGGCACAGCAGCGCCGAGCGCTGTGGCGCGCGAGGCAGCGGCGGCGATCGTTGCGTTCTTCTCGACCGCATCGCGCCAGCATCACGAGGACGAGGAGCAGCATGTCTTTCCGGCGCTGCTTGCCGGCGCCACCGAAGAGGTCTTGCAGGCCGTGCAACGGCTGCGCCAGGATCATGGCTGGCTGCAGGAAGACTGGCACGAGCTCCAACCCCAGATCGACGCGCTCGCGTCCGGGCAGTCGTGGGTCGACATCGACACGCTGCGCGAAGGGACGCAGATCTTCATCGCGTTGTCGCGCGACCATATCGCGCTGGAGGAGTCGATCATCTATCCGCAGGCACGCGCCAGGCTGGGCGAGCAGGCGCGGCGCGAGATGGGCCGCGAGATGGCAGCGCGCCGGCGCGGCCAGCGGTCCAAGGGCAGCTGATCCGACTAGGCTGCCGCGGCCCAGGCGGCGGCGATCGCGCGGTGGTGCGGCACGTTGGCGAGAAAGCTCGCGCGCAGCGTCGCGTCGCCGATCGTCGCCGCGCGCGCCTGCACTTCGGCCTGCGCGTCGGCCAGCAGCGCGGCAGCGCGCGCGTCGCCCGCCTGCGCGAGCACCTGATGGCAGATCCAGAGCACGCTGCGTTCATCGGCGCCGTCCCAGCGCTCGTCGCTGGCCCGGCGGGCGAGCAAGGTCTCGACGTGGGCCAACGCCGTCGCGAGGTCCCCTTGGCTCGACGCAACGCGTGCCCGGCCCGCGAGCGCCTCGTGCCGGCCGCCGTGGCCGATCGCCTGCGCCAGCGCCTCGGCGCGCTCGAACGAGGCGGCCGCAGCTTCGGGCCGCCCGAGCGCGAGCTCGGCATCGCCGCGCGTGCGCCAGGCCCCGCTCTCGAACTCGGGCGACTGCACCGCCGCCGAGACGTCGATCGCGCTCACCGCCAGTTCGAGCGCACGCTGCACATCGCCTTCCCACAGGGCGAGCAGCGCCAGGTTGACGAGCGGGCCGTTCTCGAGCTGGCGCGCGCCGATCGCGCGGCAGAGCCTGAGCGCCTCCTCCAGATGCGCGCGCGCGCGCTCGAACTGGCCGAACCAGAGCCAGTCGGCGCCGACGTTGCCGAGCGCGACGACCTCGCCCTGGCGGTCGCCGAGTTCGCGCCAGATCGGCAAGTCCTGCAGGTCGAACTCGAGCCCGGCGACCATGTCGTCCTGCAGGCCGGCCATGTGCGACAGCGCGTTCAGGAACACCCCCTCGGTGCGCCTGAATCCGAGCGCACGGGCCTCGGCCAGCCCCTCGCGGGCGACCGCCTGGCCCTGGGCGATACGACCCGATACGCCGAGCGCGTCGGCCAGCAGGCGCTTGGCCTCGAGGCGTGACTCGTGGTCGCCGGCACGCGCCGCGAACGCCATCGCCGCGCGCGCCGCGGCTTCCTGCACGGCGTAGTCGGCCGTGCGCAGACCGAACTGGCTGCGCCGCCGCGCCGCGCTGGCGCGCAGTCTGTCGTCGTCCAGACGGTCGGCGATCTGGCGCATCGCCTCCAGCACCGGGCGCTGCTCATCGCGCCGGCCGAGCAGGCTCAGCGTGAACTCGCGCACGACGGCGAGCCGCCAGCGCAGCGCGAGCTGCGCCGGTGCGTGCGCGGCGCCGGCCTGCGCTGACTCGCCGTCGAGCAGCGCCATCGCGCGCGCCGTGTGGGCGAGCGCGGCGTCGTGCGCGAAACGCGCGCGCGCATGTTCGGCGGCGCGGGTGAAGAACTCGATCGCATGGGCCGCATCGCCGGCGAGCGCGTAGTGCTCGGCCGCTGCGGCGAGCCATTCGTTGGCCCGCGCGCCGCTGCGCATGGCCAACCAGTCCGCGGCGCGCGCGTGCAGCACGCGGCGCCGGCGCTTGAGCACGGTGTCGTAGGTGACGTCGTGCAGGATCTTGTGGCTGAACGCGAACTCGCGCAGGTCGTCCGGCTCGCCGCCCCGCGCGTCGCGCGGCAGCGCGAGCTCGCGCCGCGCCAGGGCCGGCAACGCGGCCGGCGCGCGCGCGTCGAGTGCGGCCAGCGTCTGGTCCCAGAACACATGGCCGATCACGCTCGCCCCTTGCAGCGCCTCGCGCTCGCCGCGCGGCAGGCTGTCGAGCCGGGCCTGCAGCACGCCGGTCAGCGAGGCTGGCACCTCGGTTTGGAGCAGGCGTTGCGGATCGATCGTCCACTGCGCGCCGCCGGTCGTGATCGCGCCGCGATCGATCAGCATCTTGACCAGCTCTTCCATGTAGAAGGGGTTGCCCTCGGCGCGCTCGGAGACCAGTTCGGCCAGGGCTGGCGGCACCTCGGGCAGGCGCTTGAGCAGCTCGCCGGCGAGCTGGCGGCTCGCGGGGGCGTCCAGCGCGGCAAGCGTGATGCGCTGCTGCGCAGCCATCCAGGCCAGATCGTCGCGGCGCTCGAACAGCGCCGGGCGGGCGAGCGCGAGCACGAGCAGCGGCATGTCGCGGTTGACGTCGCAGAGGAAGTTCAGGAACTCGAGCGAGCCCTCGTCGGCCCAGTGCAGATCCTCGAGCAGCAGCACGACCGCCGGCACGCCAGTTCCGGCGCTGCGCCGCAGCATCTGCGCGGCCACGTGAAACGCGCGGTTGCGGAGCTGGCGCGGGTCGTCGCGAATGCCGGCCACGTGCGGGCTGTCGGCGAAGTCCAGGCCGATCAGGTGGCCGAGCAGGTGCGCATGGGCGAGCGCGAGCTCGGCGCCGTCGTCGGCCTCGAACCAGGGCACGATGCCGGCCACGCACTTGCGCTTCGCGTCGGCCATGCTGTCGCCATCGTTGATCTGCAACTGCCAGGCGAGCACGTCGCGCAGCAGGCCATAGGGCTGGCCCGGCGTCTGCGGGCTGGCACGGCCGCGCAGGATGCGCACCGCCGCCTGCTCATCGCGCAACCAGCGCTCGAACTCTCGCAGCAGCCGGCTCTTGCCGAGGCCTGCTTCGGCGACGATGGCCACGGTCTCGATGCGCCGCGTGGCCTGCACCGCCGCGAGCGCGGCCATGAGCGCGGCCAGCTCGCCGTCGCGCCCGATCATGCGCGTGTGCACGCCCTCGATGCCGCGCCCCGCGGCGTGGAAGGGGCGTGGCCGGGCACGCTGCACGAGGTAGGTCTGAACCGGTGCCTCGACGCCCTTGACCGCGATCGGCGGCTGCGCCTCGACGTCGAACGCGTCGCGCACCTGGCGCCAGGTGTCGTGGCTGATGCGAAGCATCCCCGGCGGCGCCGTCTGCTCCATGCGCGCCGCGATGTTGACCGCAATCCCGCGAATGGTCGCGTCGCCATCGACGCCGCCGCCGAGCAGCACGCCGCCGGTGTGGATGCCGACGCGCACGCCCAGGCCCTCGTGCCGATGGCGCTGCCGTACTTCCTCGCCGAGCCGGCGGCCAACGCCCAGCAGGGCCAGGCCACAGCGCACGGCGCGCTCGGCATCGTCCTCGCGCGCCTCGTCGGCGCCGAACGCTGCGAGCAGGTTGTCGCCCGCGTACTGCAGCACCTTGCCCCGGTGCGCCTCGACGACGGCGGTGCAGCGCGCGAGCGCGCCGTCCATCACGGCGTGGATGTCTTCCGGATCGAGGTGCTGGCTCAAGCGCGTCGAGCCGACGACGTCGAGGAACAGGATCGTCACGAGCTTGAGCGCCTGCCCGGAGTCTGCGCCGCCCTCGGCCGCGTCGCCCAGCAAGGCCAGGCGCGCGCGCAGCGGCGCGAGGCCCGCGTCGACGAAGGCGTCGCCGAGCAGCCCGCGCTGCGCCTCGAGGCCGCGGATCACGCTCTCGAGCTGGTCACGTTCCGAGCTCATCGCGATCGAGCATAGCGCTGCCTGCACGCCGCTGCAGCCATCATGCCGGCGCAATCCTTGCTCACGCAATGCGTGCGCTGGTCGCGTTCTCCTCGAACCAGCGTCGCTCGTCGCTGAAGCGCTGCGGCGCGATTGCGGGCGCCAGCAGTTCGGCGTGCCGGCGCATCGCTTCCGATACGGCGCCGCTCACCGGCGCGGCCAGGTCGGCGGCGAGGCGGAATTTGCCGTCCGCGAACGCCGTGACGTCGCGCAAGTGCGCCGGATCCGCGTGCTGGATGGCGGCCAGCATCACCAGCAGCGGCCCCGGGTCGGGCATGCCCGCTGCGGGCTCGCCGCGCAGCATCGCGAGGTAGCGGACCCGGTTGACGAAGCGCTTGATGGCGCGCGGCGTGTTCTGGCGCACCACGACCACCGGCAGCCAGATCTTGAGCGCAAGCTTGAACTGCGACGAGTCGCGCACCACGGGATCGACCCGGCGCAGCCATGCCACGCCCAGCGCGACGGCGGCGATCGTTCCCAGCACCGCCAACGGTATCCATTCCACGCTGCCGATCATCGCGTCGCGCAGCTCGCCGCTGCCGCCGGCTGCGGGCTGCGAAGCGGCGGCGTCGCCCGCCGCCGGCGCCGCCGGCCCGGCGTTCGGCGGCTCGGTGGCTCGAGCCGAGGGCGCCGCTCCGGTCTGGGCCGTCAGCGGCGGCGCACCCTCGGATCTCACCATCCAGTGCGCGCCGATCACGCCGGCAGCGAACAGGCCCGCAGCCACCAGCAAGGGCCAGAATCCCGCGACCGAGGCAAGCCACGCCGGCCGCTCGAAGCGGCCCTTCGTGCGCGCCGCGATCGCGGTCCCGTCGACGACGATCGCCTGCGCCTGGTCGATCGTGGCGACCGGCATCGGCACCTCGACGTTGATCAGCTTCTCCAGGTACTGGCGGGCATATTCGCGCCGCTTGCGCCGCGCCTCGTCGGCGTCGTCGCCGGCCGTGCCGACGCCGGACAGATGGACCATCTCGACCGCGACCTTCTCGAACGCCAGGCCGACGCAGGCCTCGACGCGCTCGCGCGCCATGCCGAGCACGACGTAGCAGTCGCCGCTGCTGACGAGAAAGTTGACCGCCTCGAGCACTTCGAGCACGGCCTCGGGCCGGCAGCGATCCAGGTCGTCGATGAAGATCGTCAGCACGCGCGGGCGCGAACCGGCGCGCATCGCGGTCGTCACCTCCCGGAACTCGCGAGCGAAGCGTTCGCGGAAGCTCGCCTGCGCGCTCGCGTCCTTGAGCGAGAAGTTCGCCGCGAGCGTGGCCGCAAGCTGCGCCGGATCGACCCCGAAGGCGCGCAGGCGCCGCAGCGCCGCCAGCGCCGAGGCGAGGGCGGTCGCGAAAGCGCTCGCGCCGAGCAGCTTCTCCGGTATCTTGGACAAGTCCCAGTCGAACCCCTTGGAGGGTTCGGCCAGGTACTCGACGACGCGCCGCACGAGGTCGGCAAATGGCTGCAGCGGACCGGGGTTCAGTGCGAGATAGACGACCGCTCCCAGCACCAGGAACAGCAAGCCAGACAGCACCGGCGCGCGCTTCGCGCGCGCCACCCCGAGATGCCAGCGGAACTCCAGGCCCTGCAGGCTGTACCAGCGCGGTGGCGCCTGGTTCTTGACCGCCGTCAGCAGCGAGGCGAGCAGGTGTTCCTCCTTCTGGTGGTGCCAGGCATTGAAGTTCACCACGCTGATGCCGAAGCTTCGCAGCTCGGCTGCGAGCAGGTTCATCAGCGAACTCTTGCCGCTGCCCCATTCGCCGGTGATGGCGATGGTCAGCGGCGGCTCGGTCGCGTCGTTGCGCAGGAAGCGCGCAAGCCCCGCCGCGAGCGGCCCGAGCTTGAGCGGATCGGAACCCGTGACGCGCTCCAGCGGCTTGTCGGAGGCGAGCATGTCGGCCACCGACGCCGAGTGCACCTTGGGTCGCGGCGGGAGGAGCGCTGCCAAGGCGAGCAGCGCCAGCGCGACCAGCGCCGCCGCATAAGTCCAGGGCGCTGCGGAGCGCGCGTACGGCGCGAGCGGCGATGCCAGGTCGCCGCGCTGTGCATCGCCAAGCAGCAGCAGGCCGGCGGCGCCGACCGCGGCGAGGCGCGCGCCGTCGGCCGAGCGCGCTGTCGCAAGCACCGTCGCCCGGCTCGCGAGCGCGGGCGACGCAGCTGCGGCGCCCGGCGATTGCGCGGCGGCGCTGGCATTTGCGGGCGCCGCAGCTCGCCGCGACCAGCTCGCGCCGCCGTCGTCGGTCTCGAACTCCTCGCCCACCGCGCCGCGCGCGCGGCCGCGCAGCGCGGTCTCGAAGGCAAGACTGTCGGCTTGGATCGGCAGGCGGCCGACGGGCTCGAATGTCGCGCCGCCGTCGCGCGAACGCATCACGACGCCCGACGCGGCGGCCACCCAGAGCATGCGCGCACTGCGGTCCGACGCGTCGAACGCGACCGCGGTCAGCCGGCCCGATGCGCCGCGCGTCTTGGGCACGATCGAGCCGTCTTCGCCCAGCAGGTCGACCTTGCCGTCAAGGCCGACCAGCCAAGCCTTCCCTGCGGCTGCAGCGGCAGCCCGCGCGCCCGGCACCGACGCCGCAGCGGGCGCCCAGCGATTCGCGCCGTCGCTGCTCTCGAAGACTCGGCCGTCGTCGGCAATGGCGACGATGCGCTGCGCAGCGGGCTGCACCAGCGCGATCACGCTCGCGCCGGGCAGTTCGCCGCGCTCCGACCAGGCGCCGTCCGCCGCCCTGATGAGGAAGCGCGTCGTTGTCGCGCGCCGGACCGCGACCAGATGCTCTTCGCCCAGCGATGCGTGAGCCAGGAACTCGCCTGCTGGCCGCGGCCCCGACGTCCAGGCGCCGCCATCGGTGAGCGCATGCGACTCGCCCGTGCGCGCGACGGCGACCCAGGTCTTGCCCTGGCGCCAGACGGCCCGCGTCTCGCCCGTCGCTTGCGGACTGCCCAGGGGTGTCACGGTGCGGGCCGACGTCGGGTCCAGGTCGAACACGATCACGCCCGAGTTGCCTGCGACCGCGAACAGGCTGCCTTCGGCGTTCAACGCAACGCCGTGAAGTTCGGCGTTGGTGGGGGCCAGCGAGGCCTTCCACAGCGCGCCGCCGTCGGTCGTCACGAGCACCGCGCCCTGGGCGCCGACGGCAACGCCGCGCCTGCCGTCAGGGCTCATCGCGATCGCGCGCAGTTCGGGGGGCGCGCTCCAGCGCGGCGGATCTGCAGCGCCGCCGCCCTTGGCCGACGGCTTCTCCGGCCGCGTGGCGCGCTTGTTCGCCGCGCCGCCACCCGTCCCCTCGTAACACGCCAGTTGCTCGGCCTTGTCACGGATGCCGGCGCAGCGATCGGCTCCGGCGCCCTGCGTCCCGAGTTGCAGGTCTTGGGCGTCGACAGCGGCGGACGCCCCCGCCGGCGCATTCGGCGCGATCGACGGCGGCTGCGCAGCCGCGACGACAAGACTCACCATGCTGCCCGGGCCGACCCGGCTGCCCGGCGTCGGCGATTGGTCGATCACGGTACCCGGCTGTGCGGCGGACGACACGCGCGAACTTACACTGGTCGCGAGTCCGGACTTGCGCAGCATCGCGCGCGCCTCGTCCAGCGCCCGGCCCGTCACATTGGGCACCGCAGGACCTGCAGCCGCCGAGGCCTGCGCCGGCTCCTCGGCCTGCATCCGGGCCGGCGGGTCGGCCGACTTCGACGCGGGACGATCCGGCCCCGCATCGATCGACGGCGGCGGACCGGCCCGCTGAACCGGAGCGTTGGCTTCTTGCGCGTTGGCCGCAGGCAGGGCGCGCTCGAACCAGCGTGCCGCCGCTGCCTTCTTCGGCGCCGACGGCGCCGTGGGGTTCGCGCCTGGCCCGCCGAGCGCAGTGAAGTCGATCGGCTGCCGGCGCCAATGCGCTCCCTGGTCATCCGAGTGCACGATCACGCCCGCTCCGCCAACGGCCCAGATGCGACGGCCATCGGCCGCGGCGTGGACCGCATCGAGCGGGGCATCGATCGCAGCCAGGCGCAGGAACGCGTTGGTCTCGACCGGATGCTGCCACCAGTCCAGGCTGAGCACGCGCACCGGAGTGAACGGATCGGGGCGCGGCGCCTGCCACACCGAGAGCAGCGCGGCCAGCACCAGCAGCACGACGCCCAGCGCCGCTGCAACGATGCGGGGTTCGACGCCCGGCGCCGGCTTGCCCTCTTCGGCGCCAGGTGGTTGGTGACCTGCAGACGACTTGATCTCCATGCCGCACCTCCCGTGTCGAAGCCTGCCGCCACGCGCTAGTGCAGTGTCCTCCGACTCGCACCCGTTGCAAAGAAGGCCGCTGTCATCGGCGGCGCCCCTCGGTGCCGCGCCCTCCTCGGGGCGGCACCCCGACCCCGGAACGCCCGCCCTGCCGGCGGCTAATCCGCAGCCGCCTGCCGCACCGCACGCTCCCAGCGCGCCATCAGCGCTTGCGCGCGCTCGCGCGGCAGCGCCGGCACGAAGCGCCGCTCGGCGCGCCATTGCGCCGCCAGTTCGTCCAGGCCGCGGTAGACGCCGCAGGCCAGCCCGGCGAGGTAGGCTGCGCCGAGCGCGGTGGTCTCGGTGACCGCAGGGCGCACGACGGGGATGCCGAGCAGATCGGCCTGGAATTGCATCAGCAGGTCGTTGACGCAGGCGCCGCCGTCGACGCGCAGCTCGGCCACCGGCGCGCCGCCGGCGGCGACGGCGTCGCGGCTCATCGCCGCGAGCAGCGCCGCGCTCTGGAAGGCGATGCTCTCGAGCGCCGCGCGCGCGATGTGGGCGACGGTGCTGCCGCGCGTCAGGCCGACGATCGCGCCGCGCGCCTCGGCGTTCCAGTACGGCGCGCCCAGGCCGGTGAAGGCGGGCACGAACAGCACGCCGCCGGCGTCGGGCACGCTTTCGGCGAGCGCCTGCACCTCGCCGCTGCTGCGGATCGCGTGCAGCCCGTCGCGCAGCCATTGCACGACCGCGCCGCCGATGAAGACGCTGCCTTCGAGCGCGTACTCGCGCGCGGCCGACGGCTGCGCGGCCGAGGTCGTGATGAGGCCGTTGGCGCTCGCGAGCGCCTGCGCGCCGGTATGCATCAGCATGAAGCAGCCGGTGCCGTAGGTGTTCTTCGCCAGCCCGGCGGAAAAGCAGGCCTGGCCGAAGAGCGCGCTCTGCTGGTCGCCGGCGACGCCGGCGATGGGCAGGCTCGCGCCCAGCAGGCTGGCGTCGGTGTGGCCATGGATGTGGCTCGACGGGTGCACCGCAGGCAGGATTTCGCGCGGAACGTCGAGCAGCGCGAGCAGTTCGTCGTCCCAGTCGTTGCGGTGGATGTCGAACAGCATCGTGCGCGACGCGTTGCTGACGTCGGTGGCGTGGATTCGGCCGCCGCTCAGCTTCCACATCAGCCAACTGTCGATGGTGCCGAACGCGAGTTCGCCGCGCGCCGCGGCGGAACGTGCGCCCGGCACCTCGTCGAGCAGCCACTTGAGCTTGGTGCCGGAGAAGTAGGCATCGACGACGAGCCCGGTGCGCTCGCGGATCAGCGCATCCTGGCCGGCCGCGCGCAGCGCGGCGCAGGCCGGCTCGGCGCGCCGGTCCTGCCAGACGATGGCGTTGGCGATCGGCTCGCCGGTGGCGCGGTTCCACAGCAGCGTGGTCTCGCGCTGGTTGGTGATGCCGATCGCGGCAATCTGGCCTGCGTTCAGGCCGGCCCGGGCAAGCGCCTCCTGTGCGGTGGCGAGCTGCGTGGCCCAGATCTCATCCGCGTCGTGCTCGACCCAGCCCGGCTGCGGATAGATCTGGCGGAACTCGCGCTGCGCCATCGCGACGATGCGGCCATCGGCGCTGAAGACGATGCTGCGCGAGCTCGAGGTGCCTTGGTCGAGTGCGAGCAGATAACTCATGCGGCGTCTCCGGTGACGATGCACTGCACCCCTGCCTCGGCCAGCAGGCGCGGGAATGGCTCCGGCGGCGGCGCATCGGTGTAGAGCCGGTCCAGATTGTCGAGCCGCGCGAGTTCGACCATCGCCGGGCGGTTGAACTTGCTGTGGTCGGCGGCGAGCCAGACCTCGCGCGAGTGCTCGAGGATCGCGCGCGCAACCTTGACCTCGCGGTAGTCGAAGTCGCGCAGCGTGCCGTCGGCCTCGATGCCCGAGATGCCGATGAGCGCGATGTCGACCTTGAACTGGCGGATGAAGTCGACCGTCGCCTCGCCGATGATGCCGCGGTCGCGAGCGCGCACCACGCCGCCGGCGACGATCAGTTCGCAGTCGGGATGGTCCGACAGGATCGCGGCCACGTTCAGGTTGTTCGTGATCACGCGCAACGCGCGGTGCTGCATCAGCTCGCGCGCAATGGCCTCGGTCGTGGTGCCGATGTTGATGATCAGCGAGCAGCCGTTGGGCACTGCCTGCGCGACGGCGCGCGCAATGCGCTGTTTGGCCTGCTCGTTCAGGCGCTGGCGCTGGCGGTAGGCGATGTTCTCGGTCGTCGAGCCGGGAACGCGCACGCCGCCGTGGAAGCGCGCCAGCAGCCCGGCCTCGGCAAGCAGGCGCACGTCGCGGCGAACGGTCTGCAAGGTCACGCCGAAGCGTTCGGCGAGCGCCTCGACCGACACGCTCCCGAACTGGCGCACCTCTTCGATCAGACGAACCTGGCGCGGATGGAGCTGCATCGGCGCCGAATGTAAGCGAACCCATGCGAACGGCAATCAGGGTAATCGATGTTCTCATAACGAAAACAAACGAACATAATCGACCGGATGCGAAATAGCGGATCGAGCCCCTTGCGCCGCGCGGCGCCGTTCCGCGCCGACGTGCTCGTCGTCGGCGGCGGGATCAACGGCGCCGGCATCGCACGCGACCTCGCCGGCCGCGGCCTTTCGGTCGTGCTGTGCGAGAAGGACGACCTTGCCGCCCACACCTCGTCATCGTCGACCAAGCTCATCCACGGCGGGCTGCGCTACCTCGAGCACTACGAGTTCGCGCTCGTCAGGAAGGCGCTTGCCGAGCGCGAGGTGCTGCTCAGGAGCGCGCCGCACATCATGTGGCCGCTGCGTTTCGTGATGCCGCACGACCCGGGCATGCGCCCGGTGTGGATGGTGCGCATCGGCCTGTTCCTGTACGACCACATGGCGCGCCGCGAGGTGCTGCCCGGCTCGCGCACGGTCGATCTGCGCCGCCATCCGGCCGGCGCGCCGCTCAAGCGCCATTTCCGCAAGGGCTTCGTCTACTCCGACGGCTGGGTCGATGATGCGCGCCTGGTCGTACTCAATGCAGTCGACGCCGCCGAACGCGGCGCGACCGTGCTCACGCGCTGGGCCTGCGTCGATGCGCGCCGCGGGCCACAGGCATGGCAGGTGCGGCTGCAGGGCGAGGGCGGCGCAACCCGCGAGCTCGGCGTGCGCGCCCTCGTCAACGCGGCCGGGCCGTGGGCAGCGCAGTTTCTCGCCGAACATGCGCATGCGCCGGAGCGCAAGTCGCTGCGCCTCGTCAAGGGCAGCCACATCGTCGTGCGTCGGCTGTTCGAGCACGACCACGCCTACATCTTCCAGAACCCCGACAAGCGCATCATCTTCGCGATCCCCTACGAGGGCGACTTCACGCTCATCGGCACCACCGACGTCGAGCACGGTGGCGCGATCGGCGCGGCGCGCATCGACGCCACCGAGACCGCCTACCTGTGCGAGCAGGCAAGCCGCTACTTCGAGCACCCGGTGCAGCCTGCCGACGTGGTCTGGAGCTATTCGGGCGTGCGCCCCTTGCTCGACGACGAATCGGGCGACCCCTCGGCCGTGACGCGCGACTACGAGCTCGAGCTCGACAGCGCCGGCGGCGCGCCGCTGCTGACGGTCTGGGGCGGCAAGATCACGACCTTTCGCAAGCTCGCCGAGGAGGCGGCCGACCTGCTCGGCGCGCCGCTGGGTGCGCCCAAGGGCGCGTGGACGCGCGGCGCCTTCCTGCCCGGCGGCGACTTCAGCGCGCTGATCGGCGCCCCACAGCGCCCCGACACCGACTTCATGCGCCTCGTCGCCGCGCTCGCGAAGCGCCACCCCGGCATCGACGCGCAATTGCTGCACCGCCTTGCGCGCGCCTACGGCACGCGCGCCGACACCCTGCTCGCCGGCAGCGGGCTCGGGCCTCAGGTCGCCCCCGGCCTGCACGAGGCCGAGCTCGCGCACCTGCACGCCAACGAATGGGCGCACAGCGCCGACGACGTGCTGTGGCGCCGCACCAAGCTCGGCCTGCACTACAGCGCCGCCGAGCGCGACGCGGTCCAGTCCTGGTGCCGCGCGCACTGGCAGGCGGCCGGTAGCAAGGCAGCGGAGACGGCATGGAACTGAAGCTCCAGGCCATCGAGCAGCGCGTCGGCGCGCAGGTGCACCTGCATGCGATCGACCTCGGCCTCGTGCCGCGCGCGGTGACCGTCCTGCTCGGCGCGACGCAGGCCGGCAAGACGACGCTGATGCGCGTGATGGCAGGGCTGGATGCGCCCAGCGCCGGCCGCGTGATCGCCGACGGGCGCGACGTGACCGGCATGCCGGTGCGCGAGCGCAAGGTCGCGATGGTCTATCAGCAGTTCATCAACTACCCGTCGATGACCGTCGCCGCCAACATCGCGTCGCCGCTGCGCTTGCGCGGCGGCATGAGCGCGGCGGCGATAGGCGCCCGGGTTGCCGAGCTCGCGGCCCGGCTGCACATCGAGCCCTTCCTCGACCGGCTGCCGGCCGAGCTCTCGGGCGGCCAGCAGCAGCGCGTCGCGCTCGCGCGCGCGCTGGCCAAGAAGGCGCCGCTGATGCTGCTCGACGAGCCGCTCGTCAACCTCGACTACAAGCTGCGCGAGGAACTGCGCGACGAGCTCACCGCGCTGTTCGCGGCCGGCGACTCGACGGTGGTCTATGCGACGACCGAGCCCACCGAGGCGCTGCTGCTCGGCGGCTACACGGCGGTGATGGATGCCGGCGAGCTGCTGCAGTACGGGCCGACGGCCGAGGTCTTCCACCGCCCGCGCTCGATCCGCGTGGCGCGCGCCTTCAGCGACCCGCCGATGAACCTGCTGCCGGCGCGGCGCGCGCCGGGCGGCGCAGCGATTGCAGGCGGGCCGTTGCTCGCGCTCACGCTGCCGGCCGCCGAAGAGGCGGCCGCGCCGCTGACGCTCGGCGTGCGCGCGAGCGCACTGCGCGTGCAGCGCCGTGACGGCGACATCGACCTGCCGGGCAAGGTCGAGCTCGCCGAGATCTCGGGCTCGGACACCTTCCTGCACGTCGAGACGGCCGTCGGCGAGCTCGTCGCGCAACTGCCGGGGGTGCACGCGTTCACGCTCGGCGCGGCCGTCACGCTGCACCTGAACCCGGCGCAGGTCCATGTCTTCGATGCGCGGGGCGCGCTGCTCGCTGCGCCCGACGAAGGCCGCAGCGCGGCATAGGCAGGGCAACGAGATGGCACGCATCGACCTCGACCTCGCCCACGCCTATCGGCCCAACCCGCAGCGCGACGACGACTACGCGCTGCTGCCGCTGGAGATGAGCTTCGAGGATGGCGGCGCCTATGCGCTGCTCGGCCCTTCGGGCTGCGGCAAGACGACGCTGCTCAACATCGTCTCGGGCCTGGTGCGGCCGTCGCAGGGCGGGCTGAGCTACGACGGGCGCGACGTCACCGCGCTCACGCCGCAGCAACGCAACATCGCCCAGGTGTTCCAGTTCCCGGTCATCTACGACACGATGACGGTCGCCGAGAACCTGGCCTTTCCGCTGCGCAACCGCGGCCTGGCGCCCGAGCGCATCCGCCAGCGCGTCGGCAAGGTCGCCGAGATGCTCGAGCTCAGTGGCCAGCTCGGCATGCGCGCCGCCGGCCTGGCGGCCGACGCCAAGCAGAAGATCTCGCTCGGCCGCGGCCTGGTGCGCGAAGACGTGAGCGCAGTCCTCTTCGACGAGCCCTTGACCGTGATCGACCCGCACCTGAAGTGGCAGTTGCGGCGCAAGTTGAAGCAGATCCACCAGGAGCTCAAGCTGACGCTGATCTACGTCACGCACGACCAGGTCGAGGCGCTGACCTTCGCGCAGCAGGTGGTGGTGATGACGCGCGGCAAGGCGGTGCAGATCGGCACGGCGTCGGAACTGTTCGAGCGCCCGCGCCACACCTTCGTCGGCAACTTCATCGGCTCGCCGGGCATGAACTTCCTCGCCGCGCGCGGCAAGCCGGGCGGCATCGAGGTCGCCGGGCAGACGCTCGCCGCGCCCAAGGCCGCGCTGTCGCAGTTGCCCGCCTTCACGCTCGGCGTGCGCCCGGAGTACGTGCGGCTCGCCGCGCCCGGCAGCGCCGGGGCGCTGCCCGGACTCGTCACGCAGGCGCAGGACATCGGCACCTACTGGCTCGTCACCGCGCGCGTCGGCGCGGGGGCGAACGAGCTGCCGCTGCGCGCCCGCCTCGGCCGCGAACAGGCCATCCCGCGCGTCGGCGACAGCGCATGGTTCAGCGTCGTCGGCGAGCACACCTGCTATTACGTCAACGAGGAGTTGATCGCATGAGCCCGCCGGGCCGCCCCAAGGGCGAATACCGCAGTGCGCCCCGCGCAGCGGGGATCGAAACGCGGTTGCGTTTGCGCGATTGCGGAGGCGCTCGCATGAAGCCCGTCAACCAGAAGGCCTGGCTGCTCGTCCTGCCGGTCGTGCTGTGCGTCGCGTTCTCGGCCATCGTGCCGCTGATGACGGTGGTCAACTACTCGGTGCAGGACATCATCTCGCCCGAGCGGCGCGTCTTCGTCGGCACCGAATGGTTCAAGGCAGTGATGCGCGACGACGACCTGCAGGGCGCGCTGCTGCGCCAGGTCGGCTTCTCGCTGTCGGTGCTGATCGTGGAGATCCCGCTCGGCATCGCGCTCGCGCTGGCGATGCCGGCCAAGGGCTGGAAGTCGTCGGCCGTGCTGGTGCTGGTCGCGATCTCGCTCCTGATCCCGTGGAACGTCGTCGGCACGATCTGGCAGATCTACGGCCGCACCGACATCGGCCTGCTGGGCGCGACGCTCGCTGCCCTCGGCATCGAGTACAGCTACACCGGCAACGCCACCGACGCCTGGCTCACGGTGCTGGTGATGGACGTCTGGCACTGGACGCCGCTCGTCGCGCTGCTGTGCTACGCCGGCCTGCGCGCGATCCCCGACGCCTACTACCAGGCGGCGAGCATCGACGGCGCCTCGAAGTTCGCGGTGTTCCGCTACATCCAGTTGCCGAAGCTGCGCGGCGTGCTGATGATCGCCGTGCTGCTGCGCTTCATGGACAGCTTCATGATCTACACCGAGCCCTTCGTGCTCACCGGCGGCGGGCCCGGCAACGCGACCACCTTCCTCTCCCAGTACCTGACGCAGAAGGCCGTCGGCCAGTTCGACCTCGGCCCGGCCGCGGCGTTCTCGCTGATCTACTTCCTGATCATCCTGCTGCTGTGCTTCATCCTCTACAACTGGATGCAGCGCGTGGGCACGACCGACAAGACAGAGGCCGGCCATGGATGACCGTCGCTTCAAGAAGCGGACGATCTTCCTGATCGCCTACCTCGTGTTCGCCATCCTGCCTGTCTATTGGATGGTCAACATGTCGTTCAAGACGAACGAGGAGATCCTGTCGACCTTCAGCCTGTGGCCGCAGCATTTCACGACCGACCACTACCGCACGATCTTCACCGACGTGTCGTGGTACTCGGGCTACATCAACTCGCTGATCTACGTGGCCATCAACACGGTGATCTCGCTCGTCGTCGCGCTGCCCGCGGCCTATGCCTTCTCGCGCTACAGCTTCCTCGGCGACAAGCATGTCTTCTTCTGGCTGCTGACGAATCGCATGACGCCGCCGGCGGTGTTCCTGCTGCCGTTCTTCCAGCTCTACACGACGCTCGGCATGATGGACACGCACATCGCGGTCGCGCTCGCGCACCTGCTGTTCAACGTGCCGCTCGCGGTGTGGATCCTCGAAGGCTTCATGAGCGGCGTCCCGCGCGAGATCGACGAGACGGCCTATATCGACGGCTACTCCTTCCCGCGCTTCTTCCTGACGATCTACCTGCCGCTGATCAAGGCCGGCGTCGGCGTCGCGGCGTTCTTCTGCTTCATGTTCTCGTGGGTCGAACTGCTGATGGCGCGCACGCTCACGAGCGTCAACGCCAAACCCATCGTCGCGACGATGACGCGCACCGTCTCGGCCTCTGGCATGGACTGGGGCGTGCTCGCCGCGGCCGGCGTGCTGACCATCGTGCCAGGGGCGATCGTCATCTACTTCGTGCGCAACTACATCGCGAAGGGGTTTGCGATGGGTCGCGTCTAGCTCGAGAGGAGGCCCGCCGATGTTCGAGTGGATGGCCTGGACACTGCCCGTCGCGGTGTTCTTCAGCTGCATCGCGCTGATGCTGGTGGGCATGACCGTGTGGGAGATCAAGTCGCCCACCGTGATGCGCAAGGGCCTGCTGCCGATCCCGACCACGCGCGGCGACCGGCTGTTCATCGGCCTGCTCTCGGCGGCCTACGTGAACCTTGCCTTCGTCGCGGTGAGCGAGAAGATGATCGACTGGTTCGGCCTCGAGCAGGAGCCATCGATCTGGTGGAGCTTTGTCGCGTCGATGGCGCTGCTCGGACTGGTCATGAAGAAGGGTTGAGGCAAAGAGCGTCGGCCATTCCTTCCCAGCCGGCGTGTCGTATCAGCAACGGGAAGCATCTTGAGGAGACAGTGATGAAATTGCGCTTGAATGCCGTGGCCTTTGCGGCCGCCGCCCTGGCACTCGGCCAGGGCGCATGGGCCGGTGAGCCCGAAGCCAAGAAGTGGATCGACAGCGAGTTCCAGCCTTCGACGCTGAGCAAGGATCAGCAGATGGCCGAGATGAAGTGGTTCATCGAGGCGGCCAAGAAGCTGCAGGCCAAGGGGGTGAAGGAGATCTCGGTCGTCTCCGAGACCATCACCACGCACGAATACGAGAGCAAGACGCTCGCCAAGGCCTTCGCCGAGATCACCGGCATCACGGTCAAGCACGACCTGATCCAGGAAGGCGACGTGGTCGAGAAACTGCAGACCTCGATGCAGTCGGGCAAGTCGATCTACGACGGCTGGATCAGCGACTCGGACCTGATCGGTACCCACTACCGCTACGGCAAGATCATGAACCTGACCGACTACATGGCCGGCAAGGGCAAGGACTACACCAACCCGGGCCTGGACATCAAGGATTTCATCGGCACCAGCTTCACGACCGCGCCCGACGGCAAGCTCTACCAGCTGCCCGACCAGCAGTTCGCCAACCTGTACTGGTTCCGCGCCGACCTGTTCGCGCGCCAGGACCTGAAAGACAAGTTCAAAGCCAAGTACGGCTATGACCTGGGCGTGCCGCTGAACTGGAGCGCCTACGAAGACATCGCCGCCTTCTTCAGCGAGGACGTGAAGACCATCGACGGCAAGCCGATCTACGGCCACATGGACTACGGCAAGAAGGATCCGTCGCTGGGCTGGCGCTTCACCGACGCCTGGCTGTCGATGGCCGGCACGGCCGACAAGGGCATCCCGAACGGCATGCCGGTCGATGAATGGGGCATCCGCGTCGCGGCCGACAAGTGCACGCCGGTCGGCGCCTCGGTCTCGCGCGGCGGTGCGACCAACTCGCCGGCCGCCGTCTACGCGCTGACCAAGTACGTCGACTGGATGAAGAAGTACGCGCCCAAGGAAGCCACCGGCATGACCTTCGGCGAGGCCGGCCCGGTGCCCGCGCAGGGCCAGATCGCGCAGCAGATCTTCTGGTACACCGCCTTCACCGCCGACATGACCAAGGCCGGGCTGCCGGTCGTCAACGCCGACGGCACGCCCAAGTGGCGCATGGCACCGGGACCGAACGGCCCGTACTGGAAGCAGGGCATGCAAAACGGCTATCAGGACGTGGGCTCGTGGACCTTCTTCGCCGCGCACGACGAGAACAAGACCGCAGCGGCCTGGCTCTACGCGCAGTTCATCACCGCCAAGACGACCTCGCTGAAGAAGACCATCGTCGGCCTGACGCCGATCCGCGAGAGCGATATCCAGAGCAAGGCGATGACGGACCTGGCGCCCAAGCTCGGCGGCCTGGTGGAGTTCTACCGCAGCCCGGCACGCGTGGCGTGGACGCCGACCGGCACCAACGTGCCCGACTACCCGAAGCTCGCGCAGCTGTGGTGGAAGAACGTGGCGGTGGCGGTGACGGGCGAGAAGACGCCGCAGGCCGCGATGGACACGCTGGCCGAGGAGATGGACCAGGTGATGGCGCGCCTGGAGCGCGCCGGCATGGCCAAGTGCGCGCCCAAGCTCAACGCCAAGGGCTCGCCCGACAAGTGGCTGTCGGACAAGAACGCGCCGTGGAAGAAGCTCGCCAACGAGAAGCCCAAGGGCGAGACGATCGCCTATGACACGCTGCTGAACGCATGGAAGGCGGGCAAGGTGCGTTGACCGCAAGGTTCAACGCTTCGGCCTGAAAGGGCCGGTCGACCGCGTGCTGCGCAAGCGTCACGCGGTTTTTCATTCCCGAAGCGCGGGTTTACCCTCGATCGAGCAGGAACGCGCGGCGCGTCTCATACTGGCGAGCTTCTTGGCGCAAGGCCCCCATGTCGTCGCTCGTGTCTCTCGTCGTTGCTCACGGCACGCTGCTCGTCTTCGCGGCGACGCTTGCCGCACGCATCGGCGCGCCGGTGCCGGCAGCGCCTTTCCTGGTCGTCGCCGGCGGGCTCGCAGCGGGCGGCCAGATCTCGTGGGTCGCGGCGCTGGTCGCGGCCATCGCCGCCAACCTGATCGGCGACGGCCTGTGGTTCTGGGCCGGGCGCAAGCATGGCTACCGGGTGCTCAGGCTGCTGTGCCGGATCTCGATCTCGCCCGATTCGTGCGTGCGCCAGAGCGAGGCCTTCATCCTGCGCTGGGGCGGCAGTTCGCTGATCGCGGCCAAGTTCGTCCCCGGCGTGTCGGTCGTCGCGCCGCCGATGGCCGGTGCGCTCGGGATGTCGCTCGCCGCGTTCGTCGGCTTCGAGACGTTTGCCGCGGCGATCTGGGCCGCGATCTTTCTCGGCCTCGGCTGGGTCTTCGCCGACCAGATCCAGCGCGTGATGGACCTGCTGTCGGCACTCGGCGTAGCGGCCGCGATCGTGCTCGCCGTCGTGGTGGCCGCCTATCTGGCGCTGCGCTACTGGCGGCGCCGGATGTTCCAGGGGGGTGCCTCGATACCGCGCATCGCCGTCGACGAGCTGCGCGCGCTGATCGAGGAGGGGCGCGCGCCGGTGATCGTCGACGTGCGCTCGGAAGCCTTGCGCGGCATCGACGAACGGCGCATCCCGGGCGCGATCGGCATCGAGCTGCACGAGATCGAGCGCCTGGCCGACGTTCACCCGCCCGACGTCGAGATGGTGCTGTATTGCAACTGCCCCAACGAGGCCTCGGCGGCGAGCGCCGCGGCCAGGCTCGCCGCGCGCGGCTTCACGCGTGTGCGGCCGCTCGCCGGCGGGCTCGAGGCCTGGGTCGCTTCGGGCCACGGCACCGAGAGCGCGCACATGCCCCAGACCGGCGCAACGCAGGCGGCGCCGCTCTGACGACGGCGACAGCGACGGGGCCCGGCGCGCTCAGCGGCCGGGCGCCGAAGCCGCGCTCGTCGCCGGCTTGCCCTTGTCGACCACGAGCGTGTTGAGCAGGCGCGCCGGCTTGTCGCCCGTGTTGGTGAACTGGTGCGGCACCGAGGCCATGGTCGAGTACGACTCGCCCGCCGCGATCCGCCGCGGCTCCTGCCCCTGGACCTTCAATTCGATCGCACCCTCGAGCACGCTGCCGTGGCAGTCGCCCGGATGCATGTGCAGCGGCGAGGACGCGCCCGGTTCGAGCGTGACCGCGACGAGCACGACCTGCTTGGCATCGAAGCCGGTGATCGGTGCGACGAGCACCTGCCTGGACGCGAATCCCGGCGTCGGCACCGTGGTCGCGGCGCTTGTCTGAGCCTGCGAGCCGCCGGCGAGCCCGACGGCGAAGACGAACGCGGCCAACTCGCGCGCAATCATGGACTGTGGACGGCGAAACATCCTTGTTGCCTCCCGGATCGTGCTTCGCACCGCGCGCGCCGGTCGGCGCAAGTGCTTCCATCACAATTGTCGAACACCGCTGGCCAGCGCGATTGCGTCCGCTCAATCGTTACCCGGCACCACCGGGTCGACGAGGCCGAAGCGACGAGGGCGCGACGCGTTCGCGCAGGATGAGGGCTGTCGCCCGATCCCGAAGGTCTGATCCAGATCAACGCCACCCGCCGGTTCAGGGGGTTGCGCGCGCTAGCCCAGAAAGTAGCCTCGCGTCGAGGGCCGAATTGAGCCTTCTTGCCCGCGCGGCGACGAGCCTCGCCGGCACCGCGCCGGTCTCGATGCCGATGTACACCCATCCGCCTTTCAGTTGTCATCCAAGGGAAATCATGATTGCAATGCACCGTATCGCCACTGCGCTGGCGCTGACCGCCACCTGCCTGAGCGCCTCCGCCGTGAGCGTGCTGGCACAGACGCCCCAGGGCAGTTACACGACCAACGTGCTCGGAGGGTCGGCCTGGGACACCTTCACCGCCACCCTCACGGCGCAGCACGCGCTGACCCGCACGGCTGACTTCTCCAGCCTCTCGCAGCTGCAGTCGTACGCGGCGGTGTGGGTCGATCAGGAACTGGGCAACAGCCTCGACGCGGCCGAGATCTCGGCGCTGCAGAGCTACATCGGCAGCGGGCACAAGGCGGTGCTGATCGGCGAGAACTACGCCTGGTCGGCGTGGAATCCGTCGATCATGAGCGTGGTCGGCGGCTCCTACGTGGGCGACTGCTCGTGGGCTTTCGGAACCCCCAGCGTCGCGCACGCGCTGACGGCGGGCATCACCTCGGTACAGAGTGCCTGCGGCTCGACGATAGGCGCGGCGGGTGCGCCGCAGGTGCTGTTCAGCAACGGCATGGCAGCGCTCTACAAGGTGGGCAGCGGCGAGGCGCTCGTCATCCTCGACAGCAACTGGAACGACGACGTCTACAGCACCGTCGACAACCCGGTGTTCGCGCAGAACGTCGTCGATTGGCTGGGCGCGCCGGTGCCCGAACCCGAAACCTATGCGCTGATGCTCGCCGGCCTGGCCCTGGTGGGCGCAGTGGCGCGCCGCCGCGCGCGCTGAGTCGCCCGCACGAGGCGTCCCTCGGATAGCGGAGTTCGGGCGGCTCGACTTCGGGTCTTCGCTGCGCGGCTGCCCGGCTGCTCCGGCGACAGGTGCTCCGCCCGGGCCGGCGGGGATAATCCGCTGTTGCCACGAAGCGGCCCGCCGGCCGGCGCCGCGCTCCCATGTCCGACCTGACCCCCGAGGTGCGCCGCCGGCGCACCTTCGCCATCATTTCCCACCCCGACGCGGGCAAGACGACGCTGACCGAGAAGCTGCTGCTCTTCTCGGGAGCGATCCAGATCGCCGGCAGCGTGAAGGCGCGCAAGGCGAGCCGGCACGCGACCTCCGACTGGATGGAGATCGAGAAGCAGCGCGGCATCTCGGTCGCCTCGTCGGTGATGCAGATGGAGTACCGCGGCTGCGTCATCAACCTGCTCGACACGCCGGGCCACCAGGACTTCTCGGAAGACACCTACCGCGTGCTCACCGCCGTGGACGCCGCGCTGATGGTGATCGACGCCGCCAACGGCGTCGAGCCGCAGACGCGCCGCCTGCTGCAGGTCTGCCGCGCGCGCAACACGCCCATCCTCACCTTCGTCAACAAGATGGACCGCGAGGTGCAGGAGCCGCTCGCGCTGATGGAGGAGATCGAGCGCGAGCTCGGCATGGAGGTCGTGCCCTTCACCTGGCCGGTGGGCATGGGCAAGCGTTTTCATGGCGTGATGGATCTGCGCGAGCAGCGCATGCGCGTCTTCACACCCGGTGAAGACCGCAACCGCGACGATGACGAGATCATCGACGGCATCGCGAATCCGGTCTACGCCGAGCGCTTCGGCGCCGAGTACGAACATGCGAAGCACGACATCGAGCTCGTGCGCGACGCCGCGCCGCCGTTCGACGAGGCGGCCTTCCTCGCCGGCCACCAGACGCCGATGTTCTTCGGCTCGGCGATCAACAACTTCGGCGTGCGCGAGGTGCTCGACGCGCTCGTCGACCTGGCGCCGCCGCCCGGCGAGCGCGCCGCGATCCAGCGCGTGGTGCAGCCCGACGAGCCGAAGTTCAGCGGCGTCGTCTTCAAGATCCAGGCCAACATGGACCCGGCGCACCGCGACCGCATCGCCTTCCTGCGCGTCGCGAGCGGCCACTTCGAGCGCGGCATGCGGCTGAAGGTCACGCGCTCGGGCAAGGAGCTGCGGCCGAACACGGTCGTAAGCTTTTTGTCGCAGCGGCGCGAGTTGCTCGACGAGGCCTATGCGGGCGACATCATCGGCATCCCGAACCACGGCGTGCTGCAGCTCGGCGACACGCTGACCGAGGGCGAGCCGCTGCAGTTCACCGGGCTGCCGTTCTTTGCGCCCGAGATGTTCCGCATGGTCGAGGTGGCCGACCCGCTCAAGACCAAGCAGTTGAAGGCCGGGCTGACGCAGCTCGGCGAGGAGGGCGCGATCCAGGTCTTCCGCCCGGTGGCGGGCTCGGTGCTGCTACTGGGCGCGGTCGGCCAACTGCAGTTCGAGGTCGTCGCGCACCGGCTCGAGCACGAGTACGGCGTCAAGGCACGCATCCTGCCCAGCCGCTACCAGGTCGCGCGCTGGGTGACCTGCGACGATCCGAAGGAGCTGCAGCGCTTCATCGACGCGAACGCGCACCGCGTTGCCGTCGACGCGGTCGACGCGCCGACGGTGCTCGTGGAGTACGCACCCGAGCTGCGCGCGATCGAGTCCAACTGGCCGAAGATCCGCTTCCATGCGCTGCGCGAGCATGCGGGGCTGGTGTTCCAGCGCCAGATGGCCGGTTGACGCGGCGCGACGCCAGGTAATACACTGCGTATTCCAACTCCGGAGTCCGCGGCCATGACCGTCACCGTCAAGCTCGATGCCCCGCTCGAAGAGCGCCTGCGCCAGCGCGCCGCGGCGAGCGGCGCGACCACGAGCGACGTGATCCGCCAGGCGCTGCTCGCCTACCTGGACGCGCAGGGCGGCACCCCGGCGCCTTCGGCGCACGCACTCGGCGCCGACCTGTTCGGCCGCCATCGTGGCGCGCCCGATCTCGCCGCGCGGCGCAAGTCGTCCGTGGTCGATCTTTGGGCGGCGAAACACGCCGCGCGCCGGTGACGACGCCTCGCCGCGCCGCCGCTGCAGCGCGCGAGCCCTCGCCGGCCTGGCGTGTCGCCCACGCCGGGCTGGTGCTCGTCGATAGCGGCCCGCTGATCGCTCTTTTCAATGGCGCCGACCGCTGGCATGGCAGCGTGGTCGCCTGGCTGCAAGCGAATCCGGCGGCGGCGCTCTTGTCCACCTGGCCGGTCGCGACCGAGGTCTGCGCGCTGCTTGCGCGGCGCATCGCCAACGACGCCGCGCTCGACTTTCTGCGCTGGGCGCAGCGCGGCGGCATCGCACTCGACGGCGCCGCACCGGGCACGCTGACCGATGTGCTGCGCATCAGCGAGCGCTTCGCGAGCCTGCCCTTCGACCTAGCCGACGCGTCGATCGCCGAGGCTGCGGCGCGGCTGCGCGTGAAGCATGTGCTGTCGATCGACGCCGACTTCGACGTCTATCGCGACAGGGGCGGCAGGGCGCTGGTCAACTTGATGCGTTGATGCCTGGTTGATGCCATGATGCAAGCGTTGGCAAACGAAGCAGGTCCTCGATGCGCACCACCGTCAAAATCGCCGAGGACGCGCTACTCAACGCACGCCATCTGGCGCACCGCGAGCAAATGCCGCTCGGCGACTCGATCTCCGAACTACTGCGCCGCGGCTCCACGGCCGCAGGCGCCCAGGCTGCGACACGGCAGCAGGCACCCCTGTGCGACCGATTCGCGCTGCTGCCGGCTCGCGACGCGGTCATCACGCCGCGGCATGTGCGCGAACGGATCTGAGCCCGGCCCACAGTCAACTGTGTGCTGCTCGACCTGAACGTCTGTAGCCCGCGCGTGGCCTGCGCCGTGCTCGACCATGCGTTCTGGCCCGACGACATCTCGCTGCGTGACGACGAGCGGGGCGACTTCTCGCGCGTACAGGGCCATCACCAGATCACCGACTTGTACCTGCTGGTGCTTGCAGTCGGGAACGGCGGGCGGCTCGCGACCTTCGACCAAGCCATCTCGCTTGCCAGCATGAAGGGCGCGGCGGCACGGCATTCGCACCTGCTCTGACCCGCAAGGGGGAACGGCGGCCGCCCTGGCCCATGCCCGGCGCGCTTTGGTTCCCGGAGAAGTTGCCGATATCGGGGTCTGTTCCCCCGAATCCCAGGCCGCAGCCATCATGTCCAAGTCCCAGCCCATGCCCTTGGCGATCCCTCTCCGCTCCGAGCCCCCTGTCGTTGCCGTGCGGGCGCGGTCGGCGCCGGCCGAGGGCCTGCCACAGGCCGACCTCGACGCTGCGGCGCGCCTGGCGGCGCAGTTGTGTGCCACGCCGATGGCGCTGGTCGCGCTGCGCGACCCGGGTTCCGGCGCAGCGTTGGCGCTCCGGCCGTGCGCGAGCGCGGGTATCGAGCTGGCGCGCCTGGCGCGCGAGTTCGACGGCCTCGGCGCGCTGCTGGGCGCGCCCGATCTGCTCGTGATCGAGAACCTGCGCCAGTGCGGCGCGCCCGCGCTGGGCGGACTGGGCCTGTTCGCCGGGGCGCCGCTCGCCGATGCAGCGGGCGTTGCCTTCGGCACCCTGGCCGTACTCGATACGGCCTCGCGGCCCTTGCACGCGCCCGAGCGCGAAGCGCTGCAGAGCCTCGCCGCGTTGCTCGGATCGGCGCTGCACTCGCACCGGCGCGCGGCCGAGCTCGCCCGGCATGCGACTGTCGACACGCTCACCGGGGTGGGCAATCGCAAGCAGTTCGACGCCGTGGTGCTGGCCGAACTGCATCACTCGATGCGCAGCGGCGAGCCGTTCACGCTGCTGCTCCTGAGCCTTGACGGCGTGCAGGACATCCGCAACGGCTTCGGCGCGGCGGCCGGCGACGCTGCGCTGCGCGAGGTCTGCGCACGCATGGCGCGCCAGGTGCGCCTGGGTGACCTGCTCGCGCGCCTCGCCGGTTTCGACTTCGGCGCCGTGATGCGCCATGGCGCGGCCGACGCCGCCGAGATGCTCGCGCAGCGCATCGTCGACGCGGTGCGCCAGCCGATCACGCTCGACAGCGGCGACGTGGTCGGCCTGCGCGTGTGCATCGGCATCGCCGCCTACGACGACAGCGTCGACTCGGTGGCCGCGCTGATGAACCATGCCGAGGAGGCGCTGCAGCGCGCGCGCCGCCAGCACGAGCAGCGCTGGAACTTCTTCGGCCGCAAGTTCGAGGCGCCGCCGTCGCTGCGCCTCGTCAGCGCCGATGTGCCCGGCCTCGATCCGGCGGCCTGATGCCCCTTCGCCAGCAGCAGTGGGCAGCGGCGGCGACAATCAGGGATGTATTGGTTCATGAATTTCCTGTTGCCCCCACGCCCGCAGCGCCTGAGCTGCGGCGTCTTGATCGTCAACGCCGAACGCGAGCTGCTGCTCTGCCACGTGACCGGGCAGGACCATTGGGACCTGCCCAAGGGCGGCCTGGTCGAAGGCGAGAGCCCGCTCGAAGCGGCGCTGCGCGAAACCGAGGAGGAAACCGGCCTCGCACTCGCTGCCGACGCGTTGACCGACCTCGGCCGCTTCGACTACCGGCGGCGCAAGGCGTTGCATCTGTTCGCCACGCTGATGCCCCGACTGGATGTGGCCACGCTCGGCTGCACGAGTCATTTCTCCGACCTCGCGTCGGGGGCGCGCCTGCCGGAGATGGACGACTACGCCTGGTTCGACTTTGCCGACGTGTCGCGCCACACGACGCGGCGCATGGCGGCCGTGCTCGCGGGCCGGATCGAGCTCGACCGCTTGCTCGCGCGCCTGGCGGCGCCCGCGGGCGAACGCGCGCGGCGGCGCGACAATGGCGGGGTGCAGGCCGGGGCAGCCGACGCCCCGGCGCACCGCCTGTCGCATGCCCGCGCTGCCCACCCCTGAATCGCCCGACCCGACCCAGCGCTTCGTCACGCACCTGACGGCGAGCCTCGCCGACGGGGCGTTCGTGAAACTGCTGTTCGGCCGCTACCGGGGCAGCGCGCGGCCCGATCTGCGCAGCGTCGCGGTGCGCCGGCTTGCGTTGCGCGGCACGGACGGCCTGAGCTTCGTCTACCACCACGCAACACGCGACGTGACCGTGAACCTGGCACTCGCCGAGGCGCTGGACGTGGTTCGCAATGCGCTGCTGCCGGAGTTCGCGCACGCCCACCTGCTGACCGCGCGGCAGGACATCCAGCTCGCCGTCGGCAAGAAAGGCCGGCCGCTGCTGCGCGTGGGCAAGACCGCCGCGGCGGCGGCGGCCTTGCCTGCTCCAGCGCACGACCGCGAGAAGCATCGCTTCCTCGACCTGTCGCGGCCCTTCCTGGCCGAGCTCGGCGTGACCGATGCCGATCAGCGCCTGATCCCGGCGATGTCGCGCAAGTGGAAGCAGATCAACAAGTTTGTCGAGATCCTGGACCATGCGCTCGCGACCGCCGGCCTGCGGGACAAGTCGTCCCTGCGAGTGCTCGACTTCGGCGCCGGCAAGGGCTATCTGACCTTTGCCGTGCACGACTACCTGCGCCACACGCTGGGCCTGGACGCGCAGGTGACCGGCGTCGAGCTGCGCGGCGACCTGGTGCAGTTGTGCAACGGTGCTGCGCAACGCCTCGGACTCGTCGGCCTCGCCTTCGAGCAGGGCGACGTGCGCACGCACGAATCCGGCCCGGTGGACGTGATGATCGCGCTGCATGCCTGCGATACCGCGACCGACGTCGCGATCCACCGCGGCATCCTTGCCGGTGCGGGCGTGATCCTGTGCTCGCCCTGCTGCCACAAGCAGCTGCGCCCGCAGATGGCGAGCCCGCGCCTGCTGCAGCCGCTGCTGCAGCACGGCATCCACATGGGCCAGGAAGCCGAAATGGTGACCGACGGCCTGCGCGCGCTGCTGCTCGAGCGTGAAGGCTATGCGACGCAGGTGTTCGAGTTCGTCTCGCTCGAGCACACGAGCAAGAACAAGATGGTGCTCGCGATCCGAAGGCCGCAGCCGCTGGCCCCGGCCCGGCGCGAAGAACTGCTGCGCCAGATCGCCGAGATCAAGGCCTTCTACGGCATTCGCGAGCAATGCCTGGAGACGCTGCTGGGCGAGGCCGCGCCGGCTACAGCAGCCGGTTGAACCACCACAGCGACAACCCCGCGGCCAGCACCGCGAGCAGGGCGCCGAGGGCGGCAAACAACGCCGTGACTTCGGTCTGGCGCGTCTCCATCACGAGCTTGGCGTTGAGCGTCTGGTAGACCTTTCTCAGGTCGACCGCCGTGCCGGCGTAGAAGTACTCGCCACGCGTCAGGTCGGCGATGGTCTTGAGCGACTCCTCGTCCAGGCGCACGCGCATCGACCAGCCCTCGGTGCGCAGGATCTCGCCCTCCTTGGTGCCGATGCCGACCGTGAACACGCGCACGCCGCGGTCGGCGGCCATGCGCGCGGCCTCGATCGGGTCGACGCCGGTCGTCGCCTGGCCGTCGGTGAGCAGGATGATGACCGCCGCGCCGTAAGACCCCGGCGGCACGGGCTTGAATTCCGGCCCGTCCGGCGACGGATTGGGGTCGAGCGGGATGCCGCCGCCACGGCGGGTCGCGTTGACGGCGGCGATGTCGATCCTGGCCTCGGGGAAGATCGTCGCCAGCGAGACGATGATCGCGTTGCCGATCGCGGTTGCGCGCTGGAGCTGGAAGCGGTCGATCGCGGCGAGCAGGTCTTCGCGGTTGTGCGTCGGCGCCTGCACCACCGAGGCCGTTCCGGCAAAGGCAACGATCGCGATGCGCGTGCGCGCCGGCTGCTCGGCGATGAAGGCGCGCGCCGCCGCCTGTGCGGCGACGATGCGGTTGGGCTGCACGTCTTCGGCGAGCATCGAGCGCGACACGTCCATCGCCAGCACGACCGTGTCGTGCTGCGACGGCAGCGTGAGCACCGCCGCCGGGCGCGCGATGGCCAGCATCATCGCCGCGAGCGCAAGCAGGAACAGCGCCGGCGGGACATGGCGCCGCCATCGCTGCCCGCTGCCGAGTGCCTCCTTGACGAGCGCGAGGTTGGCGTAGCGCAGCACCGCCTTCTTGCGCCGGCGCAGCAGCCACAGGTAAAGCGCGACGAGTGCCGGCAGCGCCAGCAGCAGCCAGAGCATCGTCGGCCAGATGAAGTTCATGGCGATGACCGCTCCCCGCTTGCCGGGTACGTCGAGCGACCCTGCGCGAGGGTCGGGCCTTGCGTGGGGCCCGGCGCGGCGGCGCGATCGCTGCGCAGCAGGTGCCCGGGCCAGCTCGCGCCGGCTGCGAGCCGGCTGCGCTGCTTGCGCAGGTCGGCAAAGCGCAGCAGCGCGGCCAGCAGCGCGTCATCGGTCGACAGTTCGAGCGCATCGACGCCGGCCTGCGCGAAGGCGGCGCGCAGCTCCGCCTCGCGCCGCTCGGCGGCTGCGGCGAAGCGCTGCCGGAAACCCCGGTCGTGGGTGTCGACGAAGATCTGCTCGCCGGTCTCGGCATCCTGCATCGCCAACAGACCGACGTCGGGCAGCGCGTGCTCGAGCGGGTCGTGCAGCCGCACCGCAATCACCTCGTGGCGCTGCGCCATCTGCGCCAGCGCGTCACCCCAACCGGGCTGACTGATAAAGTCCGAGACGACGAACACGAGCGCGCGGCGCGGCATGGCCTGGTGCGCCGCCTTCAGGAAGGCCTGCAGGTCGGTCGTCGCGCTCGACTGCGGCGGAGCCGGCCGCGACAGCATGCGGTGCAACAGTTCGAGCACGTGGCGCCGGCCGCTGCGCGGCGGGATCACCGCCTCCACGGCGTTGCCGTAGAACATCGCACCGACGCGGTTGCCATGGCGCGACAGCAGCTGTGCGAGCGCGGCCACGAAGTCGACGGCGACGCCGCGCTTGGCCTGCGCGCCCGAACCGAAGTCGACCGATGGCGAGAGGTCAAGCAGGAACCAGGCGCAGACTTCGCGGTCCTCGACGAACTGGCGCACATAGGGCGTCTGCAGGCGAGCGGTGACGTTCCAGTCGATGTGGCGCACGTCGTCGTGGTACTGGTATTCGCGCAGGTCGGCGAGGTCGAGGCCGAAGCCGCGCAAGAGGCTGCGGTAGTCGCCGTGCAGCAAGCCGTCGAGGCGGCGCAGCACCGTCCACTCCAGGCGGCGCAGCACCGCCTCGGCGGTCGCCGCGCCGGCAGGGCCGGCCTCAGATCGCGGCGGCAGCGCTGCCGTTGCCATCGAGCCGGACATGGGTCGCGAGCGGCGCCGGCGGCGCGGGCTGGTGCTGCATCACGCGCCGCACCAGCGCGTCGGGCGTCTGGCCTTCGGCGAGCGCCTCGTACGACAGCACGAGGCGATGGCGCAACACGTCGGGTGCGATGTCGGTCACGTCTTCGGGCAGCACATAGGGCCGGCCGCGCAGGAAGGCCAGCGCGCGCGCCCCTTCGATCAGGTTGATCGACGCGCGCGGGCTTGCGCCATAGGACAGGAAGCGCGCCAGCTCGGGCAGGCCTTGGCGCACCGGATCGCGCGTGATGGCCACGAGTTTGACCGCATGCTGGATCAGCGCGGGGTCGACGTAGCCGCGCCGGCACTCGCGCTGCAGCGCCTGCAGCTGCTCGGTGCTCGCCACCGCCGCCGCCGCGGTCGCGGCGCCGGTGACGCGCTGCACGATGACGAACTCCTCCTCCTCGCTCGGGTAGCCCACGAGCACCTTCATCATGAATCGATCGACCTGCGCCTCGGGCAGCGGGTAGGTGCCCTCGGTCTCGATCGGGTTCTGCGTCGCCATCACGAGGAAGGGCTCGGGCACGCGGTGCGTCTCGCCGGCGATCGTGACCTGGCGCTCCTGCATCACCTCGAGCAGCGCGCTCTGCACCTTGGCCGGCGCGCGGTTGATCTCGTCGGCGAGCAGCAGGTTGGTGAACACCGGGCCGAGCGAGGTCGCGAATTCGCCCGTCTTCTGGTTGTAGATGCGCGTGCCGACGAGGTCGGCCGGTACCAGGTCGGGCGTGAACTGGATGCGCTTGAACGAGCCGCGCAGCGTGGTCGCGAGCGTCTTTACCGTGAGCGTCTTGGCCAGCCCCGGCACGCCCTCGACGAGCAGATGCCCCTGAGCGAGGATCGCGACGAGCACGCGCTCGAGAAAGTGATCCTGGCCGACGACGACCTTCTTGACCTCGTAGAGGATGCGCTCCATCAGCGAGGCGGTCTCGGCGTGCTCGGTCGGGTTCATGCGGGCGCAGGTGTCAAGGCTAGAAGGGAGCGAGTCCGGCGCCGCTGGCGGCGTTCTCGATCGGCACCGCGAATCCGATGCCGATGAAGGTGCGCTCTTCGCCCGGATTGAGGATCGCGGTGACGATGCCGACCACCTCGCCGTCCATCGTCACGAGTGGCCCACCCGAATTGCCGGGGTTGGCCGCTGCATCGAACTGAATCAGATTTGTGAGCACTCGCTTACCCTGAGGCGACATGTAATCGCGGCGCAGCCCCGAGACGACCCCCGCCGAGACCGAGGGCCCGATTGCAAATGGGAAGCCGACCGCAATCACCTCGTCGCCGGGTGCCAGATCGCCGGTCGAGCGCATCGTGGCCGCCTGCAGGTCGTCGGGCAGCGTCCGCGCCTGGAGTACGGCGAGGTCGTGTTCGGGCTGGATCCCGATGACGTTGGCGGCAGACTCGGTACCGTCGGCAAAGCGCAGGCTGATCTGCGCGGAGCCGGCCACGACATGCAGGTTGGTCAGGATGATGCCGCTGTCGACGATCACGACGCCGCTGCCGATGCTGCGCTCGATGTCGTCTTGGGCACCGTCGTCGCCGTCGCGCTGGCCGCGCACCAGCACCACCGAACGCCGCACCGCCTCGTAGGCGCGCGCAGCAGGCGAAGGCAAGGGCTTGGTCTCGAGCGTGTGCAGGACCGCGGCGTCGATGTCCTTCTGCGTCAGCGGCGGCTTGCCCGCGGGCGCGAGGAGCAGCGCCTGCACCAGCATCAGCGCAAGCGCAACGCTTGTCGCAACCCAGGTCACCGGATTCGTCAGCCAGCGCGGCAGAAGACGCCGCCGATGTTGCGCAGCGCCCGAGGAAAGAGTGGCAGCAGACGCCGCTCCGGCCGCTGTGTCTGCGGCGACTTCGGGCGCAACTGCGCCCGCCAAGGGCACCGGCTTCGACGAGCCACTACTGCTGTAGAGAGGAACCTTGCGCACGCCACCCCGCCCCGGATCGGCCAAGCCCGAGGCGAAGGTAACACAGGCCTCCCGGGCGTGCAGCGGCCGGCCTTTGGATGCGCCGGGCGGCGCAATTCAACCGGGTGGGCGGGGTTCAGCCGTTGTGCGCGTAGGGGCCGAACGCGCGCCCCTGGTCAAGCGCGCGCATGCGGCGCTCGAGGTCGAAGATGTCCGCCGATTCGGACAGGTAGCGCTCGGTACGGCGTTGCTCGGCGAGCGACACGGGTTCGAAGATCCAGGCGAAGAGGCCGGTCAGGTAATGCATGGTTCACTCCAGGCTTTTCAGCAATGGAGCTAGGGTAAACCCGCGGACTGGAGCGCGCAGCCTAGAGTTGCAAGACCCCTCGCAAGCAAGGGTAAACCCGAATACCCGTCAAACGGGCGCAACGCCGATCAACCAGGCGTGGGCTCCGAAGACGAACAGCGCGTACAGCGCAAGCCCGCCGATGACCGCGATCCAGTCGTTCAGCGGCGAGGCCGGTGCGCCGGGGAGCGGCCGCTGGATCCGACCCTTCATCGAGATGCGGTCGGCGACGGCCCAAGCGAGAAAACCGCCGAACAGCAGCAGGTCGGCCGCGCCGCCGTTGGACAGCAGGTGCGCGGCGGCCCATAGCTTCACGGCGAGCAGCATCGGATGCCGGGCGGTGGCCTTGATGCGCCCCGGCAGGTAGGCCGCGAGCAGGACCGGGAACATCGGCACCAGCAGCAGCAGCGACGCATGGCGCAGCCAGACCGGCGGCGTGTAGATCAGCACCGGGTTCTCGCGCGCGAGGCCGTAGCCGACAACGATGAGTGCGAAGCCTGCAATCGAGACCAGCGAGTACAGCCCCTTCCACGGCCCCTCGCCGAGGCGCGCGTGAACCCGGTCGCGCCAGACCGGCGCAACAATGGAAATGCTGTGCACGCCGAGGAAGAGGACGAGGCCCAGGATCAGCAGCATCATGGCAGGTGCCCGCGGTTTTGGATGGCCGAAGTCTAGCGAGTACGATGCCGCGCGAGAGGGGCCACAGCGCCCCTGCATCCTGAATCCGCCGCCGAGGAGCCGAACATGACCGAGCCGACCCGCCAACCCATGACAGCGGCCGAGCTTGCGCTGCGCAATGCCGCCCTCGAGTACCACCGCAGCCCGGTGCGCGGCAAGATCAGCGTCGTCGCGACCAAGCCGCTCGCCAGCGGCCGCGACCTCTCGCTCGCCTATTCACCCGGCGTCGCCTATGCCTGTCTCGCGATCGAGGAGGACCCTTCGCTCGCCGCCGAGTACACGTCGCGCGGCAACCTCGTCGGCGTCGTCACCAACGGCACCGCGGTGCTCGGCCTCGGCGACATCGGTCCGCTCGCCGGCAAGCCGGTCATGGAGGGCAAGGGGTGCCTGTTCAAGAAGTTCGCCGGCATCGACGTGTTCGACATCGAGCTCGCCGAAAAGGACCCGGACAAGCTGGTCGACATCATCGCCGCGCTCGAGCCAACGCTGGGCGGCATCAACCTCGAGGACATCAAGGCGCCGGAGTGCTTTCTCATCGAGCGCAAGCTCAAGGAGCGGCTCAAGATCCCGGTCTTCCACGACGACCAGCACGGCACCGCAATCATCTCGGCGGCGGCGGTGATCAACGGCATGGAGCTCACCGGCAAGCAGCTCGCGAGCGTGAAGATCGCCGTCAGCGGCGCCGGCGCGGCGGCGATCGCGTGCCTCGACCTGCTCGTGCGCCTCGGCGCGAGGCAGGAGAACATCTTCGTCTGCGACAGCAAGGGCGTGATCCACCACCAGCGCGAAGACCGGCTCGACGCGTCGAAGCAACGCTACTTGCAGCGCACCAGCGCGCGCACGCTGGCCGACGTGATGCAGGGCGCCGACATCCTGCTCGGCTGCTCGGCCGCGGGTGCGGTGACGCCCGAGATGGTGGCGACGATGGCGGCGCAGCCGCTGATCCTGGCGCTGGCCAACCCCGAGCCCGAGATCCGCCCCGAGCTCGCCAAGGCGGTGCGGCCCGATTGCATCATCGCGACCGGCCGCTCCGACTACGTGAACCAGGTCAACAACGTCCTGTGCTTCCCGTACATCTTCCGCGGCGCGCTCGACTGCGGCGCGCAGCGCATCACCGAGGAGATGAAGGTCGCCTGCGTGTACGAGATCGCGGCGCTGGCCAAGGCCGAGATCTCGGCCGAGGTGGCAGCCGCCTATCCGGGCGAGGAGATGCGCTTCGGGCCCGAGTATCTGATCCCCAAGCCCTTCGACTCGCGCCTGATCCTGCGCATCGCGCCGGCAGTGGCCAAGGCGGCGGCCGAGTCGGGCGTGGCGGCGCGGCCTATCGCCGACCTCGAGGCCTACCGCCAGTCGCTGACCAAGTTCATGACCTTCACCGGCATGTTCATGCGCCCGGTGTTCATCGCCGCGCGCGCCGCGCCGCGGCGCATCGTGTATGCCGAGGGCGAGGACGAGCGCACGCTGCGCGCAGTCCAGATCGCGCTCGAGGAGGGCATGGTCAAGCCGACCCTCGTCGGCCGGCCGGCGGTCGTGGCGCAGCGTATCGAGCGCGCCGGCCTGCACCTGGCCGCGGGGCGCGACTTCGAGATCGTCAACCCCGAGGACGACCCGCGCTTTCGCCAGTTCTGGGAGACCTATGCCCAGCTCAAGGGCCGCGACGGCGTCACGCCCGAGATGGCCAAGGCGGCGGTGCGGCGCTCGAACACGCTGATCTCGGCGCTGTCGGTCAGGCTCGGCCATGCCGACGGCATGCTGTGCGGGCTCGTCGGGCGCTACGAGCAGCACCTCGACCAGGTCAGCGACGTGATCGGCCGGCGCAGCGACGCGCACCACTTTGCCGCGCTCAACGCGCTGATGCTCGATCAGCACACGCTCTTCGTCGCCGACACCTACGTCAACGAGGACCCCGACGCCCAGACTCTAGCCGAGATCGCCGTGATGTCGGCCGAGGCGGTGACGCAGTTCGGCCTCGAGCCGCGTGTGGCCTTCCTCTCTCACTCGACCTACGGATCGAGCTCGCGCCCCTCGGCGCGCAAGATGCGCACCGCGCGCGACCTCTTCGCCCAGCGCATGCCCGGCGTGCAGGCCGACGGCGAGATGCAAGGCGACGCGGCGCTGAGCGAGGAGGTGCGTGCCAGCTTCCTGACTTCGAGCACGCTCGCCGGCGCCGCCAACATCCTGATCTGCCCCAACCTTGACGCCGCCAACATCCTGTTCAACGTGCTCAAGATGACTGGCGGCCACGGCATCACGGTCGGACCCATCCTGCTCGGCGCCGCTGCGCCGGCGCACGTGATGACGCCGTCGGCGACCGTGCGCCGCATCGTCAACATGACGGCGTTGGCGGTAGCGGCGGGGCGGTAGTAGGCTATCCGGCGCGTCGAACGACGCCGCTTGCGGCAACTCAGTCGGATTTTCCGAGCATCGGGATCGCCCCATCCGCGCCGCTACCGAGCAATCCGGCCCGGGTGTAGACCGCAAGCTTGTCGCGCGTGTCGGCAATGTCGAGGTCGCGCATCGTCAGCTGGCCGATGCGGTCCGCCGGCGTGAAGGCGCCTGCGCCCTTTTCCATCGTCAGGCGCTCCGGGTGGTAGGTCAGGTTCGGGCTCGTCGTGTCGAGGATCGAGTAGTCGTTGCCGCGGCGCAGTTCGAGCGTCACCTCGCCCGTCACCGCGCGCGCGACCCAGCGCTGCGCGGTCTCGCGCAGCATCAGGCACTGCGGGTCGAACCAGCGGCCCTGGTAGAGCAGGCGGCCCAGGCGCCGCCCGTTGCCGCGGTACTGCTCGATCGTGTCCTCGTTGTGGATGCCGGTGACGAGGCGCTCGTAGGCGATGTGCAGCAGCGCCATGCCCGGCGCCTCGTAGATGCCGCGGCTCTTGGCCTCGATGATGCGGTTCTCGATCTGGTCACTCGTCCCGAGGCCGTGCCGGCCGCCGATGCGGTTGGCCTCGTCGAACAGAGCCACCGCATCGGGATAGGTCATGCCGTTCAAGGCCACCGGCTGCCCTTCCTCGAAGCGCACGCTGATCGTCTCGGGTTTGACGACCACGTCCTCGCGCCAGAACGCAACGCCCATGATCGGATTCACGATCGAAAGGCCCTTGTCCAGGAACTCGAGGTCCTTGGCCTCGTGGGTCGCGCCGAGCATGTTGGAGTCGGTCGAGTACGCCTTCTCGGTGCTCATCTTGTAGTCGAAGCCGGCCGCGATCAGGTACTCGCTCATCTCCTTGCGGCCGCCGAGTTCGTCGATGAAGCGCTGGTCGAGCCACGGCTTGTAGATGCGCAGGGCAGGGTTGGCAAGGAGGCCGTAGCGGTAGAAGCGCTCGATGTCGTTGCCCTTGTAGGTGCTGCCGTCGCCCCAGATGTTGACGCCGTCCTCGCGCATCGCCACCACCAGCGAGGTGCCGGTCACCGCGCGGCCGAGCGGCGTGGTGTTGAAGTAGGTCGCTCCTGCAGTCGAGATGTGGAAGGCGCCGCACTGGATCGCGGCGATGCCCTCGGCAACGAGCTGCGGCCGGCAATCGACGAGGCGCGCGATCTCGGCCCCATAGGCCAGCGCCTTGCGCGGGATCTCGTCGTAGTCGCTCTCGTCGGGCTGGCCCAGGTGGGCCGTGTAGGCGCAGGGAATCGCGCCCTTGGCGCGCATCCAGTGCACCGCGGCGCTGGTGTCGAGGCCGCCCGAGAACGCGATGCCGACGCGCTCGCCGGCCGGGAGCTGCTGCAGGATGTTGGCCGCCATGGATCGAGTTCTCCGTCCGGAAACCCTCAATGCTACGGGATGGCCCGCGCCACGCGGCGACAATCCCGCCCCATGCGCGAGCGCCTTGCCCTGTACCTGCAACTGATCCGCTGGGACCGCCCGGCCGGCTGGCTGCTGCTCCTGTGGCCGACGCTCGCGGCGCTGTGGATCGCGGCGGGCGGCTTTCCGGGCTGGCATCTGCTCGCGGTGTTCGTGTTCGGCACGATCCTGATGCGCAGCGCGGGCTGCTGCATCAACGACGTCGCCGATCGCGAGTTCGACCGTCATGTAAAACGTACCGCCGAGCGTCCGGTGACGAGCGGCGCGCTGCCGGTCGGCGAGGCCCTGGCCGTCGGCGCAGTGCTCGCACTCGCGGCCTTCGCGCTCGTCCTGACGACGAACACCGCTGCCGTACTGTGGTCGCTCGCCGCGCTCGCGGTGACGCTCGCCTATCCCTATTCCAAGCGCATCGTGTCGATGCCGCAGGCGGTGCTCGGTGTCGCGTTCAGCTTCGGCATCCCGATGGCCTTCGCGGCAGCGCAGGGCAGCGTGCCGGCGCTGGCCTGGTGGCTGCTGCTCGGCAACGGCTTCTGGGTGCTCGCCTACGACACCGAATACGCGATGGTCGACCGCGATGACGACATCCGCATCGGAATCCGCACCTCGGCGTTGACGCTAGGACGCTGGGACGTGGCCGGCGTGATGGCGTTCTACGCGGCCTACCTGGCGAGCTGGGCCTGGATCGGGAGCTCGGTCGGGCTCGGCTGGGCCTACCTGGCCGGCCTCGCTATCGCGGCAGGGCAGGCGCTGTGGCACCTCGGCCTGATTCGCGACCGTTCGCGCGACGGCTGCTTCAAGGCCTTTCGCCTCAATCACTGGCTAGGCTTCGCGGTTTTCGCGGGCATCGCGCTCGACGCGCTCCTGCGGCGCTGAGGATCAGCCGAACTCGTCGCCCAGTTCGCTCGCACGCTGCTGCGCGGCACGGATCGCGTCGATGAGAGCCTGCTTCACGCCCGCCGCCTCGAGCACCGTCAGCGCGGCATGCGTCGTGCCGCCCTTGGAGGTGACGCGCTCGCGCAGCAGGGAAGGCGGCTCGCCGCTGCGCAGCGCGAGTTCGCTCGCGCCAGCCAAGGTGGCGAGCGCGAGCACACGCCCCTGCTCGGCGCCGAGGCCCATTTCGGCAGCAGCCTGCATCATCGCTTCGACGAGGAAGAAGACATAGGCCGGGCCCGAGCCCGACAGTGCCGTCACGGCGTCGAGGTCGACCTCCCGAGCCACCCAAAGCGTGCGCCCGGTCGGCGCGAGCACCCGTTCGACCCAGCCCCGGTCGTCGGCGCTGGCTCCGGCGCGCGCATACAGGCCTGCGATGCCCTGGCCGATCAGCGCCGGCGTGTTGGGCATCGCGCGCACGACGCGCTCGGTGCCGGTGGCGGCAGCGATCGCGCTGCTGCGGATGCCGGCCATCACGCTCAACTGCAGCGCGCTGGCAACGCGCTCCCGGCACGTCGCTGCGGCTTGCTTGAACACCTGCGGCTTGACCGCCCAGACGACGAGCCCGGCGCGCGCGAGCGAAGCCACGGCGCCGGCGGTCGCCGTCACGCCGAAATCGGCGCGCAGCCTGGCGCGCTGCGCCTCGAACGGCTCGACGACGACGATCGCGGCCGGGTCGTGCCCGCCGGCGACGAGCCCGCCGATGACCGCGCTGGCCATGTTGCCGCCGCCGATGAAAGCGATCCCTTCGCCATGCTGTGGATGTGAAGCCATGGTGCAAGTCTAGTGGCCTGCTAGGCTCGCGTCCTTGGACGAGGTGGCCGTTCAGGCGAGGGGTGCATAGGGCATGAGCAAGTCGCAACCAGCAGGGATCGACAAGATCGACGCCAGGATCCTGCGCGTGCTGCAGCAAGACGGGCGCATCTCCAATCTCAAGCTCGCCGACGCGGTACACCTGTCGCCGACGGCGGTGCTCGAGCGCGTCAAGCGCCTGACGCGAGACGGCTACATCCTCGGCTACGAGGCCAGGCTCAACCCCGACAAGCTCGGCGCCGGCATGATGGTCTTCGTCGAGGTCGTGCTCGACCGCACCACGCCCGACGTGATGAACGCCTTCAAGGCGGCGGTGCAGGTGCGGCCCGAGATCCTGGAGTGCCATCTCGTCGCGGGCGGCTTCGATTACCTGATCAAGACCCGCGTCGCCGACATGAGCGCCTATCGGGAGCTGATCGGCTCGGTGGTCTGGGCGCTGCCGGGCGTGCGCGAGACGCACACCTATGCGGTGATGGAGGAGGTCAAGAACACGACCGCCCTGCACTGGTAGCCCAATCGGGCACCCAGCAGTCGCCGCGCTTGCGCAGCATGCCGCGCGTGTAGGGCCGCTCGTGGCCGGAGACGGCAAGCGCGACCCGGGTCACGATGTCGTGCGTGCGCACGCTCGGCGCGGCGAGCGAGTTGAGCATCTGCGCTGCAACCAGCACGAAGCCGAGCGTGTGCGGCAGCGCGCGCGCGGGCAGGTGCGCAAGGACTAGCGTCAGCGCCGAGGCCGCGCCGCCGAGCGCGAAGCCGATCACCGACTCGCTCGGCGAGTGCGCGCCGAGCACGAAGCGCGATAACGCGACGAGTACCGCTGCGGCGTAGCCCGCTGCAACGGCCGCGCCGCGCGTAGCCCGACCGCGGGCGGCCGCCAGGCTGTGCAGCAAGAGCGGCAACACTGCCGCCGCATGCATCGCGTGACCCGAGATGCCGGTGAAGTTCAGCCGCGGGATGCCCACGCCCCAGCCGATGAAGGCAATCTTGGTCGCCGACGTGAGCGCGAACGCAAAGCCGAACAAGCCCAGCCACAGGCCGGCCGAGCGCTTGGCGCCGATCCAGGCAAGCCAGACGCCGAGTGCAAGCGCAGTCGGCGTGAGCAGCTGCGCCTCGCCGAAGCGCGTGACGAACTCCCAGAACCCCCAGGGCAGGCGCAGGTGGGGTGCCGCGCTCATCGGACGACAGTCACGAAGTGAGTCCCCGCTCCCCGAATATCGACGTCCCGACGCGGACAATCGTTGCGCCCTCGGCGATAGCAGCCTCCAGGTCGGCGCTCATGCCCATCGACAATGTGTCGAGCCCGGCCAGGCCTTCGCGCTGCAGCCCAGCCATCAACTCGCGCAGCGCGCGGTGCGGCCGACGCTGGGCCTCGAAGTCGGTACCGGGTTCAGGGATTGCCATCAGGCCGCGCAGCCTCAGGCCGGGCAGCAGCGCGACGGCCCTTGCAACCGCCGCGACCTCGCCCGGTGCGAGCCCGCTCTTGGTCGCCTCGCCGCTGATGTTCACCTGCAGGCAGACCTGCAGTGGCGCCAGTCCGGCCGGGCGCTGCGCGCTCAGGCGCTCGGCGAGCTTCAAGCGATCGACGCTGTGCACCCAGTCGAAGTGCTCGGCAACGGCGCGCGTCTTGTTGCTCTGCAGCGGGCCGATCAGGTGCCACTCGATGCTGGCGCGCAGGTCGCCGAGCGCGTCCATCTTGGCCAACGCCTCCTGCACGTAGTTCTCGCCGAAGCGGCGCTGGCCTGCGCCATGGGCTTCGCGAATGCGCTCGGGCGGGCAGGTCTTGCTGACGGCCAGCAGCGTGACGCTGTCCACGCGCCGGCCGGCGACAGCGCAGGCCTGCGCAATGCGTTGCTGGACCTGCTGGAGCCGGGATGCGATCGTCGTCATAATCGAGCGCGAGTATCGCCCAGCGCCTGCGCCGGGCCGCGCGACTCAAGACCGGGCCCAATCGACCGACATCGTTCCATGGACATCACCCAGTTGCTGGCCTTCTCGGTCAAGAACAAGGCATCGGACCTGCACCTCTCGGCCGGCCTGCCGCCGATGATCCGCGTCCACGGCGACGTGCGCCGCATCAATGTCGAGCCGCTCGAGCACAAGCAGGTGCACGAGATGGTCTACGACATCATGAACGACTCGCAGCGCAAGGCCTACGAGGAGACGCTCGAGTGCGACTTCTCGTTCGAGATCCAGGGATTGGCGCGCTTTCGCGTCAACGCCTTCAACCAGAACCGCGGTGCGGGCGCGGTCTTCCGCACCATTCCAAGCAAGATCCTGACCTTGGAGCAGCTCAACACGCCCAAGGTCTTTGCCGAACTGTCGTTGAAGCCACGCGGGCTTGTGCTCGTGACCGGGCCCACCGGGTCGGGCAAGTCGACCACGCTCGCGGCGATGGTCAACCACTTGAACGAGAACGAATACGGCCACGTGCTGACGGTGGAAGATCCGATCGAGTTCGTGCACGACTCCAAGAAATGCCTGATCAACCAGCGCGAAGTCGGGCCGCACACGCTGTCATTCTCCAATGCGCTGCGCTCGGCGCTGCGCGAGGATCCCGACGCGATCCTGGTTGGCGAAATGCGCGACCTGGAAACGATACGCCTCGCGCTCACCGCTGCCGAAACCGGCCACCTCGTGTTCGGCACGCTGCACACGAGTTCGGCGGCCAAGACGATCGACCGCATCGTCGATGTCTTCCCGGCGGCCGAGAAGGAGATGGTGCGGGCGATGGTCTCGGAGTCGCTCGTCGCGGTGATCTCGCAGACGCTGTGCAAGCTCAAGGACGGGTCGGGGCGCATCGCCGCGCACGAGATCATGCTCGGCACGGCGGCGATCCGCAACCTGATCCGCGAGGCCAAGGTGGCGCAGATGTACTCGTCGATCCAGACCGGCAACAGCCAGGGCATGCAGACGCTGGACCAGAACCTGGCCGACCTGGTGCGGCGCAACGTCGTGTCGCCGGCCGAGGCACGCGCCAAGGCCAAGTTCCCGGAGAACTTCCCCGGGTGAATGTCTGCCCCAAGACGCCTACGGCGTCGTCCCCCGAGGGGAGCGCAGGCCGCTTGGGAGCGGCCCGGCGCTGGCCTGCGATCATCCGAGCGCCATCAGTGGAGTAGTGCATCATGGAACGCGATCAAGCCTCCAAGTTCGTCAACGACCTGCTGCGGCTGATGGTGTCGCGCAACGGCTCGGACCTGTTCCTGACGGCCGACTTCCCGCCCGCGATCAAGGTCGACGGCAAGGTGACGAAGGTCTCGCCGCAGCCGCTGACCGGCCAGCACACGCTGGCGCTGACGCGCGCAGTCATGAACGACAAGCAGGCGGCCGAGTTCGAGCGCACCAAGGAGTGCAACTTCGCGATCTCGCCGCAGGGCATCGGGCGCTTTCGCGTGAACGCGTTCGTGCAGCAGGGCAACGTCGGGCTCGTGATGCGCACCATCCCGCAGACGCTGCCAACGATCGACTCGCTCGGCCTGCCCACGGTGCTCAAGGACATCGCGCTCACCAAGCGCGGCCTCGTGATCTTCGTCGGCGCCACCGGCTCGGGCAAGAGCACCTCGCTCGCGGCAATGGTCGACTATCGCAACGAGAACTCCTACGGCCACATCATCACGGTCGAGGATCCGGTCGAGTTCGTGCACCCGCACAAGAACTGCATCATCACCCAGCGCGAGGTCGGGATCGATACCGACGGCTGGGAGCAGGCGCTGAAGAACACGCTGCGCCAGGCACCCGACGTGATCCTGATGGGCGAGATCCGCGACCGCGAGACGATGGAGCACGCGGTCGCCTTCGCCGAGACCGGGCATCTGTGCATGGCGACGCTGCACGCCAACAGCTCGAATCAGGCGCTCGACCGGATCATCAACTTCTTCCCCGAGGAGCGGCGCGCGCAGTTGCTGATGGACCTGTCGCTCAACCTGAAAGGCCTCGTTTCGCAGCGCCTGCTGCCGCGCCAGCAAGGCAAGGGCCGCATCGCTGCGGTCGAGATCATGCTCAACACCCCGCTCGTCGGCGACCTGATCTTCAAGGGCGAGGTGGCCGAGATCAAGGAGATCATGAAGCGCTCGCGCGAGCTCGGCATGCAGACCTTCGACCAGAGCCTGTTCGACCTCTACGAAGCAAACCAGGTCACGCTCGAGGACGCGTTGCGCAATGCCGACTCGCTCAACGACCTGCGACTGCAGATCAAGCTGCACAGCCAGCGCGCGCGCAGTTCCGACCTCGCCGCCGGCACCGAGCACCTGACCATCGTATAAAGGCGGGTCTGCCGTCGATACGGCCTCTTCGGAGGCCGTTCGCCTTTCCTGCCTCCCTTGTTGCGACTCGACATGAACCCACCCGCCAAGACCTACGAATCCACGCCTGCGCGCGACGTCGCCTTCCTCGGCCTCGGTGTGATGGGACATCCGATGGCGGGCCACCTGGCGCACGCCGGGCACCGGGTCACGGTCTACAACCGCACTGCTGCCAAGGCGGCGGCCTGGACCGCCGAGTACCCGGGCTGCCACGCCGCGACGCCTGCGCAGGCCGCCGCCGGCGCCGACTTCGTGTTCTGCTGCGTCGGCAACGACGACGACCTGCGCGCGGTGACGATCGGCGAGGACGGGGCCTTCGCCGGCATGAAGCCGGGTGCGGTATTCGTCGACCACACGACCGCATCTGCCGCTGTCGCGCGCGAGTTGCACGCCGTGGCCACCATGCGCGGCCTGGCCTTCGTCGATGCACCGGTATCGGGCGGGCAGGCGGGCGCGGTCAACGGTACGCTGACCGTTATGTGCGGCGGCGACGCTCCCGCCTTCGAAGCGATGCGGCCGCTGGCGATGGCCTATGCGCGCGCAGTCACGCTGCTCGGCGCGAGCGGCGCCGGGCAGCTCGCCAAGATGGTCAACCAGACCGCGATCGCGGGCATGGTGCAGGCGCTTGCCGAGGCGATTGCCTTCGGTGAACGGGCGGGGTTGCCGATGCAGGCCGTTCTCGACGTGATCGGCAAGGGCGCTGCGCAGAGCTGGCAGATGGACAACCGCGGTCCGACGATGATCGAAGGCAAGTTCGATTTCGGCTTCGCGGTGGACTGGATGCGCAAGGACCTCGGCCTCGTGCTCGACGAGGCGCGGCGCAACGGCGCGCGCGTTCCGGTGACGGCCCTCGTGGATCAGTTCTACGCCGACATACAGGCTGCCGGTGGGCGGCGTTGGGACACGTCGAGCCTGATCACGCGGCTGCGATAGCACTCCCCCGAGGCGTCTGCGGCGTCGCCCCCGTCAAAGGTCGACGCCCGTCTGGGGCGGCACGGCGCAGGCGAGCCGCGCCAGTTCACGTACTGCCCGGTGCGCTCGCGGCGCTTGCCGCTGGCGCGGCCGGCTTGGGATCGATCGAGCTCTGGATCGCCGCCAGCTCCGCCGGCGTGATGACCTGGAAGACCCGCACGACCTTCTGCACGCCGCCGACGACGCGCGCCGCCCCGACGGCAAGCCCGGCCTCCGCTTCCGTGACGAGGCCCAGCAGGTAGACGTTGCCGCGCTCGGTGACGATCTTGATGCTGGTCACCGAGAGGTCCTTCGCGTCGAAGATCGCGGCCTTCACCTTGCCGGTGATGACGCTGTCGTTATAGCGCTCCGTGAACGAACTGTTGGGCATCACCGCAAGGTCGTTCACCGCCCCGCGCACCGTGCCGATCTGCGACACCGCCTTCTCGACCGCTGCCTTCGCGGCCTCGGAGGGTACTTCGCCGGTCAGCAGCACCACGCGGTTGTAGCTCGTCGCATTGACGTGGCCACGATCGCCGATCGTCGCGTCGATCGCCGACAGGGCCTTGACTTCGTTCGTCGAATCGTCGACCTGGGTGCCTGCGCTGCGACGGTCGGTCGCCACCATCGCACTGCCGGCCACGGCGCCACCAACCAGGATCGGCGCACAGCCAGCCAAGAGGGAAACTGCGGCGACCGCCGCCGCGATGGCTGCGCGTCGCGGCGGGAAAAAGGGTGAGGTCATGCGTTGTCCTGTTCGCCCAGCAATTGCGTATCGACCGCGTCGCACAGGCAGTGCACCACCAGGATGTGCACTTCCTGGATGCGCGCTGTGCGGTCGTGAGGGACGCAGATGTGGACATCGGTCTCGGTAAGGCGCTCGCGCAACTTGCCGCCGTCGCGGCCGCTGAGCGCGATCACCGTCATCTCGCGCGCCTGCGCCGCTTCGACGGCGGCGAGCACGTTCGCGGAGTTGCCGCTCGTCGAGATCGCGAGCAACACGTCGCCCGGCGCGCCGAGCGCCTGCACCTGCTTGGCGAAGACGGCGTCGAAAGCGTAATCGTTGCCGATGGCGGTCAGCACCGAAGGGTCGGTGTTGAGCGCGATCGCCGCGAGGCCGGGCCGCTCGCGCTCGAAACGGCCCACGAACTCGGCCGCGAAGTGCTGCGCATCGCTCGCCGAGCCGCCATTGCCGCACGCCAGCACTTTGCCGCCTGAGGTGATGCAACCCACGAGCGCCTGCACCGCTTCGGCGATCGGCCGCGACAGCATCTCGGCCGCTGCGTACTTGAGGTCGGCGCTATCGAAGAACTGCTGCTGGATGCGCTGTTCGAGCATGGTCATGGATCATATGACACGCCCCCGGGCGGCCGGGTTCCGAGCGCGGAGTTGCACTCGTCTATCGGTAGAACGCCTCGACCCTGCCCTTCAACGTCATCAGCAGCGGCTGGCCCCGGCGATCCACGGTCTTTCCCGAGGGTACCTTGACCCAGCCCCCGCTGATGCAGTACTCCGCAACGTCGTTGCGCTCCTTGCCATTGAGACGGATACCGATCTCGTGCTCGAACACGACGCGGTCGTGGAATGGACTGCGCGGGTCGGTGCTGAGGCGGTCGGGAATCGTCGGCCGCAGGCTGGCGTCGTACATGGTCGGGCGTGCTCGCAGGGCTCGTGTAGGCTCGGATTCTCTGTCATCCGGCGTCGAACGCGGCCTTCAGCCAGGTCAGCGCATCGCCGTCGATCGCGACCACGTCGAAGCGGCAAGGCGGCGGGCTCGCCAAGCGCAGCAGGTAATGCTGCGCGGCGAGCAGCAGACTGCGCTGCTTGGCCGCGCCCACGCTCGCCGCGGCACCGCCGTGCGCGCTGCTGGCACGCTTGCGCACTTCGACGAAGACCAGCGTGCCGTCGCGGTCGCGCAGGATCAGGTCGATTTCGCCGCCGCGCCGGCGCGGGCCTGCGGCGACTCGATAATTGCGCGCTACAAGCGTCAGCCCTTGGCGCAGCAGATGCGCAAGCGCGCGCGCCTCCGCCTCGTCGCCCGAACTCTTCGTCGTCCTCATGACCGTCATCGATGCTTCACTGCTGCAGCGTGCCGCGGCCGACGCGGCAGGTGCGCAACAGTATCCCGCAGGCGCGCTCTACGTCGTCGCGACGCCGATCGGCAACCTCGCCGACCTGAGCCTGCGCGCGATCCACGTGCTCGGGCTCGCCGACGCCATCGCCTGCGAGGACACGCGCCACAGCGCGCCGCTGCTGCGCCACCTCGGGCTGGCCAAGCCGCTCATCGCGGTGCACGAGCACAACGAGCGCGACGCCGCGCCTGCGCTGATCGCGCGCCTGGCGCGCGGCGAACGCGTGGCCTATGTCAGCGACGCCGGAACGCCGGCCTTGAGCGACCCCGGCGCTGCACTCGTCGCCGCGGTGCATGCCGCCGGCCACCGCGTGCTGCCGATTCCGGGCCCAAGTGCGGCGCTGGCCGCATTGAGCGTGGCCGGCGACCTGCATGCGACGGCGTTCCGCTTTGCCGGCTTCCTGCCGACCAGGGCCGGCGAGCGCGCGCAGGCCCTGGCGGTGCTGCTCGCCCAGCCCGATGCACAACTGCTGTTCGAGGCGCCGCACCGCATCGCCTCGCTGTGCAACGCGATCGCTGCCGCCTGCCCGTCGCGCCGCGTGACGCTGTGCCGCGAGCTGACCAAGCAGTTCGAAACCGTCGTCACGCTGCCGGCGGGCGAGCTGCCGGCCTGGCTGGCGGCCGATGGCAACCGCGAACGCGGTGAGTTCGTGCTCGTGCTGCACGCACCCGGGATCGCTGCAAGCGATGGCAACGACCACGACGCCATGCTGCGCCCGCTGCTCGACGCGCTGCCGCTCAAGCAGGCGGTCGCGCTCGCGGCACAGATCAGCGGCGCGCCGCGCAACGCGCTGTATCGGCGTGCGCTGGCGCTCAAGGCCCTTGGCGGCTCCGGCGAAGACCCGGCTGCCACAATCGACACCGACGCCAACCCGAGGACGCTTTCATGATCTCCCGCGAACCCACGATCGAGCGCCTGGCGATTGCGCGCGCGCTGCTGCTGGAGCCGTTCGGCCTTTCCGATTCCACGCTGTCGCAGGCCCTGAAGACGATCGCCGCGCACCGCATAGCCGACGCCGACCTGTACTTCCAGTACACGCGCAGCGAGGGCTGGGGGCTCGAGGAGGGGATCGTCAAGTCGGGCAGCTTCGGCATCGACCAGGGCGTGGGCGTGCGCGCCGTGGCAGGCGAGAAGACAGCGTTCGCCTACTCCGACGACATCTCCGAGGCGGCGCTGATGGACGCCGCGCGCACCGTGCGCACGATCGCCGCGGCAGGGCAGAGCAAGACGGTGCGGATCAGCGGCCGGCACCGCATTGCCGGCGCGCGCCGGCTCTACGCGCCGACGGACCCGATCGCCACGCTTGACAGCACGCAGAAGGTCGCGCTGCTGGAGAAGGTGGAACGACTCGCCCGCGCCAAGGACCCGCGCGTCAAGCAGGTCATGGCGGGGCTCGCTGCCGAGTACGACGTGATCCTCGTCGCGCGCGCCGACGGCACGCTCGCCGCCGATGTGCGGCCGCTGGTGCGCCTGTCGGTGACGGTGATCGCGGAGCAGACGGAGGGTGGCGAAGTGCGGCGCGAGTCGGGCAACGGCGGTGGCGGCGGGCGCTTCGGCCTGGGCTACTTCCAGGACAGCGTGATCGCGGGCTATGTCGATGCCGCGGTGAACGCTGCGCTGACCAATCTCGAGTCGCGCCCGATGAAGGCCGGCGAGATGAGCGTCGTGCTCGGCCCGGGCTGGCCCGGCGTGCTGTTGCACGAGGCCATTGGCCACGGCCTGGAGGGCGATTTCAACCGCAAGGGGTCGAGCGCGTTCTCGGGCCGCATCGGCCAGCGCGTGGCGGCCAAGGGCGTGACGGTGCTCGACGACGGCACGCTGCCCGACCGGCGCGGCTCGCTCAACGTCGACGACGAGGGCCATGCGACGCAGCGCAACGTGCTGATCGAGGACGGCATCCTCAAGGGCTACCTCCAGGACGCGCTGAACGCGCGCCTGATGGGCGTCGCGCCGACCGGCAACGGCCGCCGCGAGAGCTACGCTGCGGTACCGATGCCGCGCATGACCAACACCTACATGCTCGGCGGCGACAAGCACCCCGAGGAGATCATCGCCGGCCTGAAGCGCGGCCTGTACGCGACCAATTTCGGCGGCGGCCAGGTCGACATCACGAGCGGCAAGTTCGTGTTCTCGGCGAGCGAGGCGTTCTGGGTCGAGAACGGGCGCATCCAGTACCCGGTCAAGGGCGCGACGATCATCGGCAACGGGCCCGACGCGCTGACCCGGGTCTCGATGATCGGCAACGACATGAAGCTCGACACCGGCGTCGGCGTGTGCGGCAAGGACGGGCAGAGCGTGCCGGTCGGCGTCGGCCAGCCGACCCTGCGCATCGATCGGCTGACCGTCGGCGGAACGGCATAGCGCGGCGGCGCGCTACTTCTTCACGCCCATGGTGAAGAGCGTCGTGCCGTCGGCGAGCGAAACGCCCCAGGCGTTGCCCAGCGTTGCGTCGGTCTTGTCGGCGATGTCGAGGTGGCCCTTGCCTGCAATGACGTACAGGATGGTGCCGTAGGTCCCGGCGGTCTTCTCGATGCACACCGAGGTCGGCGTATAGGCCGTGCCCTTGTAGCCGAGGCTGCCGTCGCCGCCGAGGACGAGGACCGCGTCGGCGCTCTTGACGAATGGGTCGCCGGGGTTCGGACCGTATGCGCCCTCCATGCCGTTGTAAGTGCCCGCATACTTGGCGAGCTGCGTCGCTGTCGGCACTTCGACCGCCCCTGCGAAATACGCCTTGGTATCGCAGGTGAGCGCGACGGCGCCCGGCCCACCTGCGCTGCCGGACTCGTCGTCGCTGCCGCCGCAGGCGGAAAGCTGCGTCGTCGCGACTGCCGCAGCAGCAAGGGTCAGGAACAGTGTGGAAATGCGGGCCATGCGTGCGTCCTTCGGCAAGGTTCGGGGCGCACGATTGCGCCCCATCACAGGCTTACGCAGCTTCAGCCCTCCAAACGGCTCTTCGCCATGCGGGCAGCGCCCGCAAGTCCGGCTCAGGCTTGCAGCCCGCGCAAGCGCCTGCAGGCGCTTGCCCCTTCGCAGGCGTGCGGCCGTGCGCAGGCACGCCCGCACGTCCGGCTCAGGCTCCGCAGGCGGCCGCTCCTGAGCTCTTCGGGAAGCTGGCCGTGCCCGCGATCGTCACTTTCTCGCCGCTCGTGCCGTTGAGCACCTTGTTGGCGAAGTTCAGCGTGCGCGCCGTCGTGTCGACGGTAATGCCCGCGATCGGATTGCCGCTGTCGTTGTGGAACGCAACCCACATCGCGGCACCGGTTGTCGCATCGATGAGACTGGCGTGGATCGGCTTGCGATCGGTCTGGCGGAAGTAGACCTGCAGCGCGTAGTGCTTGCCGTTGGCGGCGGTTGCGTCCTCGAAGTAGACGTCGCAGTACGCCACGGCACTGAAGCCGTCGGCGGCGCGCGGGTCGTTGCCGATGGTCTTGGCGGCCGAGACGTCGACGGTCGTGTTGTGCGTCGCCGGATTGGCGGCAGAGAAGGTGAGCGTCGAAGCGCCGCCACCACCTGAGCTGCTGTCGTCGTCGCCGCCGCCGCACGCCGAAAGGCCGAGAGCCGACGCGACGAGCAGGATGGAAGGCAGGATCGGGGTTGCGAATCTGGCCATGTCAAGGGTCTCCTTTGCGAGCCGTGGCGCGCGACGGCACGCCTTCACCTGCTTACGCCGCAATCTTCTTCGCAATGGCTCAATTCGGTGGCGATGCGCTGCTGCGCCGCAAAGTACCCCGGCACGCCTTCTCCCCACAGCTGCAGCGCTTCACGGGCCGAAACGGCTGCAGCGGCCCGCGCGCCGGCGCTGCGCTGCGCCTGCGCGAGCTCGGTCCAGGCCTGCGCCGTGGCCCAGCGGCGCGCCGCGTGATTCTCGCCAGCCAGGCCTTGCATTTGCCCGATCGCCTCGCGCGCTGCGGCGGCTGCCTCCTGGGGCGCGCTGTCGCGCTGCAGCCGCGCGAGCCAGATCAAGGCCTCGGCGCGCCAGCGCGCCATGTAGAAGTCGTCGGGCAGGATGGCCGAAGCGGGCAGCGCGACGAGCGTTGCGTGTACTTCGGCGAGGGCCTCTTCGCGCTGCCCCAATCCGGCCAGCGGCCGCGCGCGCGACAGGCCGATGAGCGCGCGGTCGCGCTGCGCGGCCTTGTTCTGCGGGTCGGAGGCAAGCGACTGCTCGACGATCGCCAGCGCTTCATCCTGCAGCCGCAGCGCTTGCGCATGCTCACCGATCAGTGCCAGCGCTGAAGCCAGGTTGTTGCGCGCCGCTGCGCGCTGGTGCGTCAGGTGCGCGTCTCCGGGCTGCATCGCCGCAGCGCGGTCGCGCAGTTCGACGGCACGCCGACCAGCTTCTACCGCATCGTCGAAGCGGCCGGCGAGCAGCGACCAATTCACCAGGCCGATCCAGCCCCAGGCAAGCTGGTGCACCCACTCGTGGTTGTCGGGCTCGCGTCGCACGAGCTCGTCGAACAGCGCGACCGCGCGGTCCCAGTGCGCCCGCGCCTCGTCGATGCGTCCGAGGCTGGCCTGGCCCACGTGCGCGCCCAGGGCGAGCGCGATCCGGCCTTCGAGCGTCGCCAGGCGCGAGATCACCTCCTTGTCGTCCGGCGCACGCCGGCGTGCTGCATCGGCCAGCTCCGCCGCCTGGCGCAGCGATTCGACGCTGGCCGGCAGCCGCGCGAGTCGGGCCTCGATCGTGGCCCGGTTGAGCCACATGTCGACCGCTGTGTTGAGCGCGCCGAGCGCGGCGTCCTCGCGCTGCACATAGATCGCTGCGAGCGCGGTTGCCTTGTGCGCGTTGGCCAGCGCGGCGAGCACGCGCTCCTGGCTCGGCGAGAAGATCTCGCCCTGCAACAGCGACAGGCGGTGATAGGTCTCGGCGAGTTCGCGTGCCAGGTTCGGGTCGGCGCCCGACTCGCCAGCCAGTTCGTCGAGGTAGCGCGCGGCGTCGTCGAGCAGGGCCTGCCGCACGCCCACGGCGCCGGGCAGGTTGCGGATCTGGTCGTGGTAGCGGAACACGAGCTGGTTGGCAAGCTGGCGCACCTCGGCAAAGCGCCGCTCGGCCGATTCGCGCGCGCGGTCGGCGCGCTGCATCTGCCAGGTCGTGGCGGCCAGACCACCGACGAGGCTCGCCGCGGCGAGGCCGGCAAGCGCCGCTGCGCCCCGGTTGCGTGTGACGAACTTGCGCAACAGGTACCACGCGCTCGGCGCGCGCGCGCTGACCGGGTAGCCGGCCCGCCACGCGCGCAGGTCGGCGGCGAGCGCATCGACGCTTGGATAGCGTCGTTCGGCCACCTTCTCGAGCGCCTTGAGCACGACGTTGTCGAGGTCGCCGCCGAGGCCGGGCCGCAGCGGCTCGTCGTCCAGGACGGCGCGCGCAGCGTCGCTCGGACTCGTCGCTGCCCGGCCGTAGGGGCGCTGGCCGGTGAGCATCACGTACAGCAACACGCCCAGGCTGTAGACATCGGTGGCGGTGGTCAGCGGCTCGCCGCGCACCTGCTCGGGGCTGGCGTAGTGCGGCGTGAAGGGGCGCGCCCCGAGCTGCGTCAGGTCGGCGCCGGATTCATCCTGATCGCCCGTCAGCGCCTTGGCGATTCCGAAGTCGAGCAGCTTGACCTGGCCCTCGCCGGTGACGAGCACGTTGCCGGGCTTCAGGTCGCGGTGCACGAGCAGGTGGCGATGGGCATGCGCCACCGCATCGGCGAGTTGCAGGAACAGACCGACCCGTGTCTGGACCGGGAGGCCGTCACAGGCGCGGTCGATCGTGCGGCCGGCCACATGCTCCATCACGAAGTAGGGCAGGCCGTCGGGCGTGCGCCCGGCATCGATCAGGCGCGCGATGTTGGGGTGCGACAGGCGTGCCAGCAGCTGCTGCTCGCGCGCGAAGCGGGCCAGCACGGCTTCGGAGTCCATGCCGCGCTTGAGGACCTTGATCGCCGCGCGGCCCTGGTAGGCGCCGTCGGCGCGCTCGGCCAGCCAGACTTCGCCCATGCCGCCGGCACCCAGATGCGAGACGACTCGCCACGCGCCCAGGCGCTGGCCCAGCAAGGCCGGCGGCAGCGCTGCCGGCTCGGCGAGGAAGTCATCGCCGTGGCGAGCCGCATGGACCAGCAGCGAGCGCACTTCGGCCTCGACGCCGGGCGCGAGATCCGGGTCGGCGAGCAGGCGCTCGCGCCCGGCCGCATCCAGCGATTGGGCGCGCTCGAACAGGTCGGCCACCAGCGCCCAGCGGTGAGCGGGGTCCGAAGGCGACGCAGCGACGCTGGACATGGGAGCGAATTGTCGACGCGCGCCAGCTGCCGCGGGCATGACTTGGTTCACGCAACGGGCGCGCGCCCTTGTGCAGAATCGGCCTTGCCGCCCACGCCTTCCGACCATGACCGAGACCAACGACGATCACGATGCCGCCGAACTGACGTTCTGGCTGAGAAGCCTCGGCGACGTGCAGGCGTCGACAGCGGCATCCTCGCTGCTCTTCGAGCGCCTGTACGACGAGCTGCGCAGCCTTGCGCGCAGCCACCTGAGGCGCGAAAACCCTGGCCACACGCTGAGCGCGACCGGCCTCGCGCACGAAGCCTGGTTTCGCATGGCAGCGCAGAGCCGAACCGTCTGGCGCAACCGCAGCCATTTCCTGGCCGTGGCTTCGACGATGATGCGGCGCATCCTCGTCAACCACGAGTCGGCGCGCCGGGCCGGGAAGCGCGACGTGGAACTCGTGCCGGTCACGCTCTCCGGGCTGGAGCAGATTGCCGGCGCGTCCGAGCCCGACGTGATCGCGGTCCACGAGGCGCTGCTGGCTTTCGAGGACATCGACGCGCGCGCGGCCAAGGTGGTCGAGCTGCGCTTCTTCGGCGGCCTCGAGAACGACGAGGTCGCCGACGCACTGGGCGTCTCGCTGGCCACCGTCAAGCGCGACTGGTCACTCGCCCGGGCCTGGCTGCACCGGGAGCTGGCGAGCGGCGCCGCCTGAGCGCCGCAGCGGCGCGCGGGCTGCGGTTTCGGCACCACAGTCCGGCCTGACGCACTGCAGCATGCCCGTGCTACATTGCGCGCCTATGCACCGCGCGCCGTTCTCGTTTGCCTATTTTTGGTTCTTCTCGCACCGCACCGGCGGCGGAGAGGCGAACGCATAGGCAAGGACGACAAGCAGCCAAGCGAACGAATCTACCGAAACCGCCGGGTCTCCCCCGGCGGTTTTTTTTCGCTCGCGCGCCGCCCGACGATCAGCGCAGCCATCGATTTCAGAACCCAGCCAGGAGAAGCCAGAGATGAACGCCAAGTCCAGCCACAACCCGGGGGATGCCTGGCATGCACCCGTCGACAAGACCGGCCCGACCGACGACGAACGGATCGAGGACATCACGCCGCTGCCGCCGCCCGAGCACCTGGTGCGCTTCTTCCCGATCCGCGGTACGGTCGCCGAGACCGTGATCACCCACGCACGGCGCGCCATCAAGCAGATCATGGGCGGCAGGGACGACCGGCTGCTGGTCGTGATGGGGCCGTGCTCGATCCACGATCCGGCGGCTGCGCTCGAGTACGCGCGGCGCCTGAAGGCGCAGCGCGACCGATACGCCGACACGCTCGAGATCGTGATGCGCGTCTACTTCGAGAAGCCGCGCACGACGGTCGGCTGGAAGGGCCTGATCAACGACCCCTACCTCGACGAGAGCTTTCGCATCGACGAGGGGCTGCGCATCGCACGCCAGATGCTGGTCGAGATCAACCGCATGGGCCTGCCGGCGGGCAGTGAATTCCTCGACGTGATCTCGCCGCAGTACATCGGCGACCTGATCAGCTGGGGTGCGATCGGCGCGCGCACGACCGAGAGCCAGGTGCATCGCGAACTCGCGTCGGGGCTCTCGGCACCGATCGGGTTCAAGAACGGCACCGACGGCAACATCCGTATCGCCACCGACGCGATCCAGGCCGCGTCGCGGCCGCACCATTTCCTGTCGGTGCACAAGAACGGCCAGGTCGCGATCGTCGAGACGCGCGGCAACCGCGATTGCCACGTGATCCTGCGCGGCGGCAAGGCGCCCAACTACGACGCGGCGCACGTCGAAGCGGCGTGCCGCGAGCTCGAAGCTGCCAAGCTCCCGGGGGCGCTGATGGTGGACTGCTCGCACGCCAACAGCAGCAAGCAGTACCAGCGCCAGTTCGAGGTCGCACGCGACATCGCGGGCCAGGTCGCCGCCGGCAGCCGGCGGATCTTCGGGGTCATGATCGAAAGCCACCTCGTCGCCGGGGCACAGAAGTTCAGCGCCGGCAAGGACGATCCGGCCAAGCTCACGTTCGGCCAGAGCATCACCGATGCCTGCCTGGGCTGGGACGACTCGGCCGACCTGCTCGGCGTGCTCGACGATGCGGTGCGGGCGCGTCGGCGCGCCGCGGACTAGCCGAAACGTTGAGGCTCAGCCGCCCCCGTCGCGCGCCAGCTTCTCGCTGCGCCAGTAGACGTCGTCGCCGCCCAGGCCGTCGAGGTTGGCGCGGTTGAGCACGCGCGCGAGCACGAACAGCAGGTCCGACAGGCGGTTCAGGTACTGGCGCGGCGCGTCGCGCACCGCCTCGGCGCCGCCGAGCGCGACGAGAGAGCGTTCGGCGCGGCGCGCGATCGTGCGCGCGACATGCGCGATCGCCGCGCTGCGCGTGCCGGCCGGGAGGATGAACTCCTTGAGCCGCGGCAGCGTCGCGTTGTAGTGCGCGAGCGCTTCGTCCAGGCGCCCGACGGCGGCGTCCTTCAGGAGCTCGAAGCCCGGGATCGAGAGCTCGCCGCCCAGGTTGAAGAGCTCGTGCTGGATGACAACCAGCAGCTCGCGTACGTCCTCGGGCAGCGGCTCGGCGAGCAGCAGGCCGAGCATCGAGTTCAGCTCGTCGACATCGCCCATCGCTTGCACGCGCGCATGGCTCTTGGGCACGCGCGTGCCGTCGCCGAGCCCGGTCGTGCCGTCGTCTCCGGTGCGGGTCGCGATCTGCGTCAGCCGGTTCGCCATTCGCAGATGCTAGCAGGGCGATCGAGGGCCTCTAGAATGGTCCCCGACTCGCGGAGATGCCCATGAACGCACCCGTTCCAACCCATGTGCTGCCGCAATTCGAGCTTCGCCCTGCGCCCGAGGCAATGCTATCGGCGCTGAAGGCAAGCTTCGGCGCGCGCTTCACGACCGCCGCCGCGGTGCGCGAACAGCACGGACGCGACGAGTCGCCCTACCCGACCACGCCCCCCGAGGTGGTGGTGTTCTGCGAGAGCACCGAAGAGGTCGCGGCGGTGGTGCGCCTTGCAAGCGAGCATTCGATACCGGTGATTCCCTACGGCACCGGCTCGTCGCTCGAGGGCCATCTGCTCGCGGTGCAGGGCGGCATCAGCGTCGACGTGTCGGGCATGACCGGCATCGTGCGCCTCAATCCGGAGGACCTGACCGTGACCGTGCAGGCCGGCGTGACGCGCGAGCAGCTCAACCGGGAGATCCGCGACACGGGCCTGTTCTTCCCGATCGACCCGGGCGCCAACGCGAGCCTGGGCGGCATGGCCGCGACGCGTGCGAGCGGGACCAACGCTGTGCGCTACGGGACGATGCGCGAGAACGTGCTCGGCCTGACGGTCGTCACCGCCAGCGGCGAGGTGATCCACACCGGCACGCGGGCACGCAAATCATCCGCCGGCTACGACCTGACGCGGCTCTTCGTCGGCAGCGAGGGGACGCTGGGCGTGATCACCGAGGTGACCTTGAAGCTCTACCCGCTGCCCGAGGCGGTGAGCGCCGCGATCTGCCACTTCGCCGACATCGCGGCGGCGGTGAACACGACGATCCAGATCATCCAGCTCGGCGTGCCGATCGCGCGCTGCGAATTGCTCGACGTGAATGCGGTGCGGGCGGTCAACGCGCAGAGCAAGCTCGGATTGCGCGAGTCGCCGATGCTGCTGATGGAGTTTCACGGCAGCCCGGCGTCGGTGCGTGAGCAGGCCGAGACCGTGCAGTCCGTCGCCACCGAGATGGGCGGCGAGGACTTTGAATGGGCGAGCACGCCAGAGGAGCGCACGCGGCTGTGGACGGCGCGCCACAAGGCCTACTTCGCCGGCATGCAGACCAACCCCGGCTGCCGCTCCGTGACGACCGATACCTGCGTGCCGATCTCGCGCCTGGCCGAGATCATCGATGCCTCGGTGGCCGACGCCGACGCGACCGGCCTGCCCTACTACATCGTCGGCCATGTCGGCGACGGCAACTTTCACCTCGCCTATCTGGTCAAGGACGGCGACGCGGGCGAGCGTGCGCTGGCCGAGGCCATGAGCGAACGCATGGTCAGGCGCGCGATCGCGCTCGAGGGAACCTGCACCGGCGAACACGGCATCGGCCTGCACAAGATGGGTTTTCTGGTCGAGGAGGCCGGCGAAGGCGCGGTCGCGATGATGCGCGCGGTCAAGCGCGCGCTCGACCCGAAGAACATCATGAACCCGGGCAAGATCTTCGCCTGGTAGCCGGCGCGCGCCTCAGCCGGCGCCGGGCGGCCACGTGCGGGCCGCGAGCGCAACAAGCTGGCGGTCGTCACTGCGCCGGACCGGCGACCGACCAGCGTTTGCTGACGTTGCCAGCGGCGTCGACGCTCTCGAGGTGCACGCCAAAACCCCACAGACGCGCGACATGCTTGAGCACCTCTTGTGCACTGTCGCCGAGCGGCCGGCCGTTGTGCTGGGTGTGGTGCAAGGTCAACGCGCGGTCGCCGCGCAGGTTGACGCTCCAGACCTGGATGTTGGGTTCGCGACTGCCCAGGTCGTACTGCTTGGCGAGCGCCTCGCGCACGCGCCGATAGCCCGCCTCGTCGTGGATCGCCGAGACCTCGAGCTCCTTCTGGCGCTCGTCGTCGACGATCGCGAACAGGCGCAGCTCGCGCATCAGTTGCGGCGAGAGGAACTGGCCGATGAAGCTCTCGTCCTTGTAGTTGCGCATCGCGTGGTCAAGCGTCGGCAGCCAGGGCTGGCCGGCGATGTCGGGAAACCAGGCCCGGTCTTCGTCGGTCGGCGCTTCGCAGATGCGCAGGATGTCGCTGTACATCGCAAAGCCCAGCGCGTACGGATTGATGCCGTTGTAGGCCTTGTGCCCCACCGGCGGCTGGTAGATCACGTTGGTGTGCGACTTCAGCCACTCGATCATCATCCCGTCGGCGAGGTAGCCGTCGTCGTACATCTGGTTGAGCAGGCGGTGGTGCCAGAACGTGGCCCAGCCTTCGTTCATCACCTGCGTCTGGCGCTGCGGGTAGAAGTACTGCGCCACCTTGCGCACGATGCGAACGACCTCGCGCTGCCAGGGTTCGAGCAGCGGCGCGTTCTTCTCGATGAAATACAGGATGTTCTCCTGCGGCTCCTCGGGGAAGCGCCTGGCCTGCGCCTCCTCGGCCGCCCGGCCGGCCTTCTTCGGCAGCGTGCGCCAGAGGTCGTTGATCTGCTGCTGCGCATAGGCTTCGCGCTCCTCGCGGCGCAGCTTCTCCTGCGCCAGCGAGAGCTTGCCGGGCCGGCGGTAGCGGTCGACGCCGTGGTTCATCAGCGCATGGCAACTGTCGAGCAGTTCCTCGACCGCATCGAGGCCGTGGCGCTCCTCGCAGTCGGCAACAAAGTTCTTTGCGTAGACCAGGTAGTCGATGATCGACGACGCGTCGGTCCACATCTTGAACAGGTAGTTGCCCTTGAAGAAGCTGTTGTGGCCGTACGCGGCATGGGCGATGACGAGCGCCTGCATCGCCATCGTGTTCTCCTCCATCAGGTAGGCGATGCAGGGATTCGAATTGATGACGATCTCGTAGGCCAGGCCCATGTAGCCGCGGCGATAGTTCTTCTCGGTGGCGATGAACTCCTTGCCGTAGCTCCAGTGGCGGTAGTTCACCGGCATGCCGATCGACGCGTAGGCATCCATCATCTGCTCGGCGGTGATGACCTCCAGCTGGTTCGGATAGGTGTCGAGGTCGTAGCGCGCCGCGGTCTGGCGGATCGCGTCGTGATAGCGCTCGATGAGCTCGAACGACCAGTCGCTGGGCGATGGCAGGGGCTCGGCCGGGCGCGTCGCCAGTGGCAGCATGAACTGCAGGCTCATCGTGAAGCCTCCGTGCGTCGCACTGCGGCGCGAGCCACCTTCGGAGCGGCCGGGCGGCGGCTCATGTCGGCGCCCCTTCCTTCTTGAACAGCTCGCGGAACACCGGGTAGATCTGGGCCGCCTCGGTGACCTTGCGCATCGCAAAGTGCTTGGTCTCGGCAGCGACCTGGGTGAACTCCTCCCACAGGTTCTGCTCTTCTTCGGCGACCTGCAGGTAGGCGTAGTAGCGGCATAGCGGCAGCAGCGTCTCGGCGAGCAGGCTGCGGCAGCGGCCGCTGTCGTGATGCCAGTTGTCGCCGTCGCTTGCCTGAGCGCCGTAGATGTTCCACTCGCCGCGCGGATAGCGTGCACGGGCGATCTCGGCCATCAACTCGAGCGCGCTCGAGACGACCGTGCCGCCGGTCTCGGTGGCGTGGAAGAAGTTCTGCTCGTCGACTTCCTGCGCCTGCGTGTGGTGCCGGATGAAGACGATGTCGATCTTGTCGTAATGGCGCGTCAAGAAGAGATAGAGCAGGATGAAGAAGCGCTTGGCCAGGTCCTTGCGCGACTCATCCATCGAACCCGACACGTCCATCAGGCAGAACATCACCGCCTTGGCCGTGGGCACCGGCACGCGCACGCGGCTGCGGTAGCGCAGGTCGAACGGGTCGAGATAGGGGATGCGCGCGAGGCGCGCCCGCAGCTGCGCGATCTGCAGCTCCAGGCGCGCGATTTCGCGCAGATGCGGATTCGGCTCGGGGTGCCTGCGCAGGTGCGCCAGATGCTCTTCCAGGTGATGCAGCTCGCGCCGCGAGCCGGCGCCGACGGCAATGCGGCGCCCGATCGCGCCGCGCATCGAGCGCAGCACATGCAGGTTGCTCGGATTGCCGTCGCTCGTGAAGCCGGCCCGATGGGTCTTGTACTCGGGCACTTCGGCGAGCTGGGTGCGCTCCAGGTTGGGCAGCGCCAGGTCGTCGAAGAAGACCTGCATGAACTCTTCCTTGGTCAGGTGGAAGACAAAGTCGTCGTCGCCCTCGCCGGAGTCGCTCGCCTGGCCCTTGCCGGAGCCGCCCGCGCCGCCCTTGGGCCGGGCAATGCGGTCGCCGCGTACGTAATCCTGATTGCCCGGATGGACCGTCTCGCGCCGGCCGCCGGGGCCATGGCCGAACACCGGCTCGGCGATGTCGCGCTTCGGAATCCGAATGTCTTCGCCCTGCTCCATGTCGCGGATGCCGCGCCCGTCGACCGCGCGCTTGACCGCCTCGCGAATCTGCTCCTTGTGGCGACGCAGGAATCGCTCGCGGTTGCCGATCGACTTGTTCTTGCCCGCCAGCCTGCGATCGATGATGGACTGAAGGGCCATCACACGACTCCGCGCAGGCCGAACGCCGGGCTGCCCCAAGCCGGCCCGCATCCCGGGGCCACGAAGGGGCCCCTGCGCGGCCCCTGGGGATCGGCCGACGTACTCGTCGAACGAGGGGTCGTCATCAACTGCTCTTTCGGACTCTCAGGTACCACTCGCAAAGCAGACGAACCTGCTTGGGCGTGTAGCCCTTGTCGACCATGCGGTTCACGAAATCCTCGTGCTTGCGCGCCTCGTCGGCGCTCGCCTTGGCGTTGAAGCTGATCACCGGCAGCAGCTCCTCGGTGTTGGAGAACATCTTCTTCTCGATCACCGTGCGCAGCTTCTCGTAGCTCGTCCAGGCCGGGTTGTTGCCGGCGTTGTTGGCGCGCGCGCGCAGCACGAAGTTGACGATCTCGTTGCGGAAGTCCTTGGGGTTGGAAATGCCGGCCGGCTTCTCGATCTTCTCGAGCTCGGCGTTCAGCGAGCCGCGGTCGAACACTTCGCCGGTGTCGGTGTCGCGGTACTCCTGATCCTGGATCCAGTAGTCGGCGTAGGTCACGTAGCGGTCGAAGATGTTCTGCCCGTACTCGCTGTAGCTCTCGAGGTAGGCGGTCTGGATCTCCTTGCCGATGAACTCGGCGTACTTGACCGCCAGGTGCTCCTTGATGAAGGCCAGGTACTTCTGCTCGGTCTCGGGAGCAAACTGCTCGCGCTCGATCTGCTGTTCGAGGACGTACATCAGGTGCACCGGATTCGCGGCGACTTCGGTGCTGTCGAAGTTGAAGACCTTGGACAGGATCTTGAACGCGAAGCGCGTCGACAACCCGCTCATGCCTTCGTCGACACCGGCGTAGTCGCGGTACTCTTGGTAGCTCTTGGCGCGCGGGTCGGTGTCCTTCAGGTTCTCGCCGTCGTAGACCAGCATCTTGGAGTAGAGCGACGAGTTCTCCGGCTCCTTCAGGCGCGTCAGCACGGCGAGCTGGCTCATCATCTTCAAGGTCCCCGGCGCGCAGGTGGCGTTGGCGAGCGACGAGTTGCGCAGCAGCTTCTCGTAGATCTTGACCTCCTCGCTGACGCGCAGGCAGTAGGGCACCTTGACGATGTAGATGCGGTCGAGGAAGGCCTCGTTGTTCTTGTTGTTGCGAAACGCCTTCCACTCGCTCTCGTTGCTGTGCGCGAGCACGATGCCGTCGAAGGGGATCGCGCCGAACCCCTCGGTGCCCTTGAAGTTGCCCTCCTGGGTCGCGGTGAGCAGCGGATGCAGCACCTTGATCGGCGCCTTGAACATCTCGACGAACTCGAGCAGGCCCTGGTTGGCCAGGCACAGCCCGCCGGAATAGCTGTAGGCGTCGGGGTCGTCCTGGGCGTAGGTCTCGAGCTTGCGGATGTCGACCTTGCCGGTCAGCGCCGAGATGTCCTGGTTGTTCTCGTCACCGGGCTCGGTCTTGGAGATGCCGATCTGCTTGAGGATCGACGGGTGGCGCTTGACGACCTTGAACTTGCGGATGTCGCCGCCGAATTCCTCGAGGCGCTTCACCGCCCAGGGCGAGAGGATACGGTTGAGATAGCGCACCGGGATGCCGTACTCCTTCTCCAGGATCGGCCCGTCCTCGACCGCGTCGAACAGGCCGAGCGGCGACTCGTTGACCGGCGAGCCTTTGATGGCGTAGAAGGGCACGTCCTGCATCAACTGCTTCAAGCGCTCGGCGATCGAGCTCTTGCCGCCGCCCACCGGGCCGAGCAGGTACAGGATCTGCTTTCTTTCCTCGAGCCCCTGCGCGGCATGGCGAAAGAAGCTCACGACCTGCTCGATCGCGTCTTCCATGCCGTAGAACTCGGCGAACGCCGGGTAGCGCCGGATGACCTTGTTGGCGAAGATGCGCGACAGGCGCGGGTCGTTGCGCGTATCGACGGTCTGCGGCTCGCCGATCGCCTTGAGCATGCGCTCCGACGCGGTGGCGTAGGCGAGCGGGTTGCGCTTGCATTCGGCGAGGTAGTCCTCGAGCGAGAGTTCCTCTTCGCGCGTGCGCTCGTAGCGCGCGGTGAAGTTGCTGATGATGTCCATGCTGACCTCCGGTCTTGCCGAGGGCGCAGGCAGGGAGGATGCCCTGCCGACGTCTGGGAAGTTCTGGTGAAGTCCGGCCCGGGGCGGATCGGGCTCCATCAGAGCTTTCCTTGCAGTCAGCGATGCGTCTGGTCTCCAGCTTCGTCCAACGGCGCCACGCGCAACCGACCAAAAAGAGCAGCGATCAAGGCCTTGTTCACGCGCGCCTGTGCAAGCATATCGGCACCCGCTCGACCCCGCATGGCGTGGAACTCATCATCCCGGAAGTCGAGTGCCATTGGCGCGTGAAGTTCCGCACGTCTGCCATCAACAACGTTGCACCCCTGGGTTGCGGTTGACACGCGACGTGTCCCTGCGTTGCCGAATGCGATGATCCGGGCATGAACCGGAACCTCTGGCTGCTCGCCTTGTGCCAAGGCCTGCTGCTCACCAACAACGTCGTCTTCATCGCCATCAACGGTCTCGTCGGCCTTGCGCTCGCACCGCAGGGCTGGCTCGCGACGCTGCCCGTCACCGGCTACGTCGTGGGCAGCGCGCTCTCGACGCTGCCGGTCGCGCACTTGCAGGCACGCGTCGGGCGCAAACGCTCGTTCCAGATCGGGCTCGTTGTCGGCGCGCTGTCGGCCGCGCTGTGCGCCTACGCCGCGGCAACGCAGGACTTCTGGCTGCTCGTCGTCGCCACGCTGGTCGCAGGCTTCTATGCTGCCAATGGCTCGCTGTACCGGTTTGCAGGACCGGAACTCGTCGCACCGGCATTTCGCGAGCGCGCGATCTCGCTCGTGCTCGCGGGCGGCATCGTCGGCGCCTTCGCCGGCCCGAACCTGGCGAGTGCCACGCGCTCGCTGCTGCCGGTGCCATTTGCCGGCGCATATCTGGCCCTGGTCGCCGTGGCCCTGCTCTCGCTGGCCGCACTGTCGCTGATCCGCTTCGAGGCCCATGTGGCGCCGCCACCGGGCGCCTCCAGCGGCCGGCCACTGGCGCAGATTGCCAGGCAACCGGTGTTCATCGTCGCGGTGGCGGCCTCGGCACTCGGCTATGGCGTGATGAACCTGCTGATGGCCGCCACGCCAATCGCGATGGCACAGTGCAGCCACCCTTTCGAGAGCGCGGCGCTGGTTCTCGAGTGGCATGTGCTCGGCATGTTCGTGCCGAGCTTCTTCACCGGCCACCTGATCCGCCGTTTCGGCGAGTTGCCGGTGATGGCGGTCGGCGCGCTGCTGAACTTTGCCTGCGTCGCGGTGGCGCTGAGCGGCGTCGACCTGATGCAGTTCCTGTCCGCGCTGTTCCTGCTCGGCGTGGGCTGGAACTTTCTCTACACCGGCGGCACGACCCTGCTCACCTCGGCCTACCGGCCCGAGGAGAAAAACAAGGCCCAGGGCGCGATGGACTTCTGCGTGTTCTCGACCATGGCATTGAGCTCGTTCGCATCGGGCGCGCTGATCACGACCCGGGGTTGGGCCTGGCTCAACGTCGGCTCGCTGATGCCACTGGCGCTGGTGAGCGCCGCGCTGGCCTGGCTGGCGCTGCAGCGCCGCCGCCAGTTCAGCGCGCCGGACGCAACTTCTCGATCAGACCGTTGAGTTCGTCGAGCGATGCGAACGCGATCGTCACCTCGCCCTGCTCGCCCTGCCGACCCCGCTTCCTGACGCGGATCTCGACCGCTGCCGTCAGCAGGTCGGACAGCTCTTCCTCGAGGCGCGCGATGTCGCGCGACTTCGCCTGCTTGACGCGCAGCAGCGTCTGCTGGCGCCCGTTGCCGCTTGTCGCGCGTGCCACGCGCTTCTCGGTCTCGCGCACGCTCAGCTTGCGTGCCACGACTTCGGTGGCGTGCGTGATCTGGTGGGCCTTGTCGAGCGCGAGCAGCGCGCGCGCATGGCCCATGTCGAGGTCGCCGGCGATGAGCATCTGCTGCACCGGCTCGGCCAGGTTGAGCAGGCGCAGCAGGTTGCTGGCCGCGCTGCGCGAGCGGCCGACGGCCTTGGCCGCGTCCTCGTGCGTGAGCCCGAACTCCTGCGTCAGGCGCTGCAGTCCCTGCGCCTCCTCGAGCGGATTCAGGTTCTCGCGCTGGATGTTCTCGATCAGCGCCATCACCGCAGCCGTCTCGTCGGGCACGTCGCGCACCAGCACCGGCAGTTCGGTCAGGCCGGCCAGCGCCGCGGCTCGAAAGCGCCGTTCGCCGGCGATGATCTCGTAGCGCCCGCCCGTCAACGGCCGCACCAGCACTGGCTGCATGATGCCCTGGCTCTTGATGCTCTCGGCAAGTTCGTACAGCGAGCCTTCGTCCATGCGCGTGCGCGGCTGGTAGCGGCCGGGCTGCAGCTGCGCCAGCGCGAGCACGCTGGGCGCGTCGCCGCCGGGCCCGCCAGGGGCCAGGTCCCTGACCTTGGGTCCGAGCAGCGCTTCGAGGCCGAGGCCGAGGCCCTTGGGTTTCTTGGTGACCATGGAGGGATTCCTGTGACTGAACGGGTCGGACCGCGGATCACGCAGCGCGCGGATCGCGCGTCCGATAGTGGTAGGCGTAGGCGTCGGCAAAGCCGAGGCCATGGTAGAGCGCGCGCGCCGGGTGGTTGTCGCCCTCGACCTGCAGATAGGCGCGGCGCGCCCCGGCGCAGTGCGCGATGCGCAGCAGTTCGATGCACAGCGCGCGCGCCAAACCTCGCCCACGCGCCTCGGGTGCGGTGAACACATCGTACAGGCCGGCAAGTCCGCCCTCGACCGCCACCTGCCCGCAGGCGAGCGTTCGGCCTTCGGCGCCCTGCAGCACGAGCCCGCTCCACGCGATGCAGCTTTGCCGCAGCCGCTCGGCATGGGCTTCGCACTGCGCGGCCGAAGACCCGCGCAGCGCGCCGACGGCGTGCGCGAGTGCGTCGCCCGTCAGCGCTCGCAGCGCCAGCCCACGGGGCACGGCAGCTGCGGCCGGCGGCTGCAGTTCGGGCAACACCATGACCCGGGTGTCGTCGAAACGCCGCAGGCCGATCTGCGCCAGGTCGGCATCGAGGCCATCCTGAGCCGAGAAAGGCGTTACGCGAACGATCATCGGCAGCCCGGCCTCGGCATAGGCCTGCTCGCACAGTGCGACCTTGCGCGCCAGTTCGATCCGGCCCGGGGCCAGCGCGTTGATGCATCGCGCGCGCTTGGCCTTGCCGGGCGAGAAGCGCAGCAACCAGCCGTCGAGCAGGCGCTCGAGCGCCGTGGCGCTGGCGTTGAGTCCGGCGTCCTCGATCGACGCCAGTTCGATGCGATTCAATGGCGGAGGCGGCAGCATGCCCGCATCACATCGAGCGCGCGCGCTCGACCATCTCCTTGGCGAAGGCGACAAAGGCCTGCGCGCCCTTCGAGGCAGGATCGAACACGACACCCGGCAGGCCGTAGCTCGGCGCCTCGGCAAGCCGTACGTTGCGCGGAATCACGGTATCGAAGACCTTGTTGCCGAAGTGCCCCTTCAACTGCTCGCTCACCTGTTGCTGCAAGGTGATGCGCGGGTCGAACATCACCCGCAGCAGGCCGATGATCTGCAGGTCACGGTTCAGGTTGGCGTGCACCTGCTTGATCGTGTTGACGAGGTCCGACAGCCCTTCGAGCGCGAAGTATTCGCACTGCATCGGCACCACCACGCCATGCGCGCTGCACAGGCCGTTGAGCGTGAGCAGGCTGAGCGACGGCGGGCAGTCGATGAGCACGAAGTCGTACTCGGCGTCGACGGCGGCGAGCGCCGCCTTCAGGCGCTTGTCGCGCCGCTCAAGGCTCACGAGCTCGACCTCGGCCCCGGCGAGTTCGCGATTCGCGCCGAGCAGGTCGAAGCCGCCGCGCGGGCTGCGCTGGCGCGCCTCGGCGATGCTGGCGCTTTCGAGCAGGACGTCGTAGACGCTCAATGTAAGTGAGCGCTTGTCAACTCCGGAGCCCATGGTGGCATTGCCTTGCGGGTCGAGATCGACCACCAGCACACGCTGTCCGTGCTGCGCCAGCCCGGCCGCCAGATTGACTGCGGTCGTGGTCTTGCCGACGCCGCCCTTCTGGTTGGCGATGCAGAAGATTCTTGCCATGACTCCCCGTCAGTTGCTGCCGAGACGGATGCCGAAGGCGATCAAGAAGACGCCGGCCAGCCGCTCGAGCCAGCGTGCGGCGCGCCGGTTGGCCTTGACCTTGTTCGCGATGACCTGCGCAAAGGCGCACAGGCTGAGGCAGTAGGCAGCCGTGAGCGCTGCGATCGTGGCCGCCATCGCTGCGAACGTGACACCGCCCTCGTGCGTTGCGGGGTCGATGAAGAGCGGGAAGAAAGCCATGTAGAAGACGATGGCCTTCGGATTGAGGAGCGTGATGAAGAAGGCCTGGCGCGCGAAGTGATGGGGCTCGATCCGGATCGGCGCGGCGCTACCCTCCCGGGCCAACAATAGCTTCAGGCCGATCCAGGCCAGGTAGGCGGCGCCTGCATACCGGACCGCCTCGAACGCGGAAGGGTGCGCAGCAAGCAGCGCGGCCACCCCTGCCACCGCGAGCCAGAGCAGTACCTGGTCGCCGACGATCACGCCCAGCGTCGCAGCTGCACCCGCGCGAAAGCCCCCCTTGCCGGTGGACGTGAGCAGCGCAAACGTGCCTGGCCCGGGCAAGGCCAGGAACAACAGAACAGCGGCACAGAACGCGCCATAGTCGGTGATTCCGAACACGATCGACGAATTCCCCCCTCGCATGAAGTGTAGGGGCAGATCATGGCGGCATTCGCGGCTGTGCCATTCGCGGCATCCATATCAGTTGCTCCACCGCGCTATCGCGCGGCCCGCGACGCATGAAACACGCGCCTTGGTCCCCGCGGCCGTCCCCAGGCGCCAGGGAGCGCGTGTTAGCGCGCCGACCCTCCCGGTCGGGTTCGGTGCCCTCGCCCCCGGCCGGGGTGGTCAGTTTCACTTCAGGGCTGAGCTTGGCGCTTCCCGTGGGTGTGAGCCTGCAGGCGCGTCAGATCGAACCCCTGCTTCTGCAGCGTCGCCCGGATGGCGACGTCGTCCTCTGGCGCGAGCTCCGGTGTCCGCGACAGCACCCACAGGTACTCCCGCGAGCCTTCACTGACCACGGCGTAGCGGTAGTCGGGTGCGAGCTGGATCACCCAGTAGGCGCCCCAACCCCACCCGCCAATGGCCTGCGCCCAGCGCAGCCACTGCGGCAGGAAGCTCACCTCCAGCCGGGCCGGACGGAGCTGGCTGCCAGCCACCTCGCCGCGAGGACGGGCCAGGCCGACGGCCTCGTCGAAACTGCCATCCGCCCGCCTGCAGCGGTTGATGACGTCGATGTTGCCGTCCTTGCGTTCGCGGTAGGTGGCCGTCGTGTCGCTGACACAGCTTGACTGGAATCGATTCGGGACCAGCGCAACCTGGTACCACGTGCCGAGGTAGCTTGGCAGATCCACCACCGCAATCGGCTCGAGGGCAGCGCCCGCCGCGCCGGCAGAAGCGCCGACACACAGGCCAGCCAACCAGGCTGACATACTCTTCGTCATTGCTTCTCCTGCAGCCAGACAACGCATCGTTCGGCGTCCAGGCCGGGGACTTTCAATAGTTCCACGTGAAACAGCCTGATTCCCTCGGGCAGCGCAGCCAACTCCTCTGCGGGAACCCTGCCCTTCATCGCCATCCATAGGGTCTGGGCGCCACACAGACGGCGCGTCAGCGCCACGAAATCGGCCAGCGACGCGAATGCACGTGAAGTGATGATGTCGAAGGCAGCAGTCTGCAGCTGCTCGACCCTGCCATGGACAGCATGCAGGTTCTTTAGCCCGAGTTCCCCCGCCACCTCGCGCACGAACGCCGCCTTCTTGCCAACCGCATCGATGCAGGTGACGTCGAGTTCGGGCATCGCCACGGCGAGCACGACGCCGGGCAGGCCGGCGCCGCTGCCGACGTCGAGCAATCGCACGGAACGACTGCCGATCTCTCGCCGCAGCGGCGCCACAACGGCAAGGCTGTCCACGACGTGCTGCACCAGCATCGCGGCTGGATCACGGACCGCGCTCAGGTTGTAGACGCGGTTCCACTTCGCAAGCAGCGCCAAGTAGGCAAGCAAGGCCTCGGCCTGCGAGTCGGAGAGTTCGAGGCCCAGCGTCCCGGCCGCCCGGCCCAGTGTCGCCCTATCCGTGCCCGCGGGCTGCCTAGGCGGCGGCATCGAGGCTGCCGTCCGCTGCGCCATCGCCAGCGGCACCCCTGCGGCATCCCTTCTTGAGATGGATCAGCAGCAAGCTGATCGCCGCCGGCGTGACGCCCGACAGCCGCGACGCCTGCCCCAATGTCTGCGGCCGATGCTGGCTCAGGCGCTGGCGCACCTCGTGCGACAGCGCGGTCACACGCGCATAGTCGAGCCCGTCGGGCAGGCGCAGGTCTTCGAAGCGCGCAGCGCGCCGGACTTCGTCGTTCTGCTTGTCGATGTAGCCAGCATACTTGAAACTGGTTTCCACTTGCTCGATCACCGCGTCGGCAAGCCGGGGGCCGAGTTCCTCGCGCAGCGCGCTGCGCGAGACGCCGGCTTCGGGGCGCGCGATCGCGGCCACCTCGTCGATCTGGCTGAACCCCACGCCGGGCCGGCGGATCAGTTCGGCGAGGCTGTATTCGTGGTCGATGGCCCTCCCGACCAAGCGCTCGGCATCCCGGGCCGGCAGGCTGGCAGGGCTGACCCAGGTCAGCCGGAGGCGCTCTGTTTCACGTGAAACAGCATCACGCTTGCGGCAGAAGGCCTCCCAGCGCACATCGTCGACGAGGCCGAATTCGCGCCCCTTCTCGGTCAGGCGCAGGTCGGCGTTGTCCTCGCGCAACTGGAGCCGGAACTCCGCCCGGCTCGTGAACATCCGGTACGGCTCGTTCACACCCTTGGTGATCAGGTCGTCGACGAGCACGCCGAGGTAGGCCTGCTCGCGCCCGGGCGTCCATGGTTCGCGACCGCAGACCTGGAGCGCGGCATTAAGACCCGCGAAAAGGCCCTGCGCCGCAGCCTCTTCGTAACCCGTCGTCCCGTTGATCTGGCCGGCGAAGAACAGGCCCCCGATCGCGCGCGTCTCGAAATTGGGGCGCAGTGCGCGTGGGTCGAAATAGTCGTACTCGATCGCGTAGCCCGGGCGCAGGATGTGCGCCTGCTCGAGCCCGCGCATCGAGCGCACCGCGGCGAGCTGCACGTCGAACGGCAGCGAGGTCGAAATCCCGTTCGGGTAGTACTCGTGCGTCGTCAGCCCCTCGGGCTCGAGAAATATCTGGTGCGAGCCCTTGTCGGCGAAGCGGTTCACCTTGTCCTCGATGCTCGGGCAGTAGCGCGGGCCCACGCCCTCGATGACGCCGGTGAACATCGGGCTGCGGTCGAAGCCGCCGCGGATGATCTCGTGCGTCTGCTCGTTGGTGTGCGTGATCCAGCACGGCAGCTGCGCCGGGTGCTGGCTGGCATCGCCGAGAAAACTGAACACCGGCACCGGGTCGAGGTCGCCGGGCTGCTCGGTCAGCCGGTCGAAGGCGATGCTGCGGCCGTCGATGCGTGGCGGCGTACCGGTCTTGAGCCGGCCTTGTGGAAGTTGCAGTTCCTTCAGCCGGGCCGACAATTTGACCGAAGGCTGGTCGCCGGCGCGGCCGGCCGGATGGTTGGCCAGGCCGACGTGGATGCGTCCGTCGAGAAAGGTCCCCGCCGTCAGCACCACCGCGCGCGCGGCAAAGCGGATGCCGAGCTGCGTCACGGCGCCGACGACCCGGTCGCCAACGACGATCAGGTCATCGACCGCCTGCTGAAACAGCCACAGGTTGGGCTGATTCTCGATCCGGCGCCGGATTGCAGCCCTGTACAGGATGCGGTCGGCCTGCGCCCGGGTCGCGCGCACGGCCGGCCCCTTGGAGCCGTTGAGAATGCGAAACTGGATCCCGGACTCGTCGGTCGCGGCGGCCATTGCGCCGCCGAGCGCATCGACCTCCTTCACCAAGTGGCCCTTGCCGATGCCGCCGATCGACGGGTTGCAGCTCATCTGGCCGAGCGTCTCGATGTTGTGCGTCAGCAGCAAGGTGGCACAGCCCATGCGCGCCGCGGCAAGCGCGGCTTCGGTGCCGGCATGGCCGCCGCCGACGACAATCACGTCGAATTCCTTCGGGTAGAGCATGGAGCATCCTCGACGCAAACAAGAAGCAGGCGCTCACTTAGCGCTGATGCTGCTGCAGATCAAGGTAGTATTCTATCGGCAGCACCTCCGCGGCGCTGGTGGCGGGGCAATGGCGACCCGCAGGCGCACGCGCACCCCGGCCCAGGCTTGCAGCCCGCGCATCCGCAATCATGCGGATGCCCCCTCGCAGGCGGCCCCCGAGCGTGCGGCCGCGCGCAGGCGCGCCCGCACGTCCGGCTCAGGCCCGGCGCAGCATCTCGAGGTGGGGGATGCCGTCTTCCATGTACGGTTCGCCAACCGGCGCAAAGCCGAACTCCGCGTAGAAGCGCGCCAGGCGCTCCTGCGCCGAGATGCGCACCCCCTGCCTCGGGAAGACGAGGGCGCTGTGCTCGAGCACACGCCGCACCAGCTCGCGCCCGAGCCCGACGCCGCGCGCCGCAGCCGTCGTGATCACGCGCCCCATCGACGGCTCGGCATATTTGCCGCCCGGGTTGACGAGCCGCGCATAGGCCAGCGGCAGCGCCAGCGCTGGCGACCACGCGGCAATGTGCCAGGAAACCTCGTCGAACTCATCGGCATCGAGGTAGATGCACTGCTGCTCGATCGTGAATACCTGCTGGCGCGCGCGGTAGATGCGCGCCAGCTCGACCGGGCTCAATTCGCTGAAGCGGCAGATCCGCCAGTCGACCTCGCCCGGCATCTGTTCGGCGCCGCTCTCCCCGGCGTCGACCGTGGCCTCGCGCAGCCTCCTAGGCCGGGTGTGCGTCGGTGTCGTCGCCGTCATCGTCGTGCTCATCGTCATGCCCTATGCGTGTGCGGCCCGCGACCGCCCTGGACCTGTTGCAGGCTGTGCGCTGCCCCCTGCTGCAGCACGATCACCCGGTCGGCGGACGCGATGGTTTCCGGCCGGTGGGCCACGATCACGCGCGTCAACGCCAGGCGTGCGACAGCCCGGTTCACGAGGCGCTCGCGATCGACGTCGAGCGCACTCGTCGCCTCGTCCAGAAAAAGGATGCGCGGGCGCTTGTACAGCGCGCGCGCGAGCAGGATGCGCTGACGCTGCCCGCCCGAGAGGCTGGCACCGAGGCTGCCGATCAGCGTGTGGTAACCCATGGTCAACGCCTCGATCTCGGCATCGACCGACGCCAGGCGGGCACACTCGGCGATCCAGGCAGGGTCGGGATCGGCGTCGAAGAAGCAGATGTTGTCGGCGATCGTCCCGGCAAAAAGCGTCTCGTCCTGCATCACGGTGCCGATCATGTCGCGCCAGCGAGCGAGGCCGAGCCGCTGCAGGCAGATGCCGCCGACCTCGATCGCCCCCGACTGCGGCACCTGCACACCCAGCATCAGCTTGAGCAGGGTGGTCTTGCCGCAACCCGAAGGTCCGACGATCGCGACCGACTCGCCCGGTTCGATGACCAGGCTGCAGCCCGCGATCACATCCGGCTCGCCATCGGCGTAACGGAAACTCACGTCGCGCAGCTCCAGCCGCGGCGCCGGCTCGGCAGCCCCCGCCGGCATCGCGCCGCCTTCGGACTCGGGCGCGGCGAGCACGATGTCGGACAGCCGCTCGGCCTGCAGCCTGAGCATCTGCAGCTCGGCAGCCTTGTCGATCAGGCCGCTGACGCGGGTCGCGAACTGCTCCTTGAAGGCGATGAACGCGAACAACATCCCGACCGTGAGGCCGCCCTCCATCACCAACAGAGCGCCGATCCAGATCACGGCCACGCGCTCCAGGCCGAAGAGCAGCTTGTGCGAGACCTGCAGCGCAAGCTCGATCCTGCGCACCGCAACCGTCGCATTCATCGCATCGACGACGATGTTCGTGAAGCGCGCCTGCCGATCGGCGCGCCGGTTGAAGAGCTTGATCGCCTGCACACCGGCCAGCGACTCGAGGAAGTGCGTCGCGCGTCGCGCCTCCTGGGCGATCTCCTCCTCGGTCGCGTTGCGCAGCGCGCGAAACAGCGCCTGGCGCAGCAGCGCATAGATCGCCACCGCAGCGAGCACGATCGCCGTCAGGGTGGCGCTGTAGAGCGCCATCATCGCCAGCGTCACGACGACCAGCACGCCATCGAGCACGGCCTCGATGAAGTGCGTCGTCAGGGTCTGCTGGATCTGCTGGATCGCGCCGAAGCGCGACATCACGTCGCCGGTATGGCGCTTCTCGAACCACGCCATCGGCAGGCGCAGCAGGTGTGCGAACACGTTGGCCACCCACTGCACGTTGAGCGTCGACGCGAGGTGCAGCACCGCCCACGATCGCAGCGCGCCGGTGGCAACCTGGATCACGACCAGCATCGCAAAGCCCACCCCCAGCGTCACGAGCAGGCTTCGGTCGGCACTGAGCAGCACGCCGTCGACGACCCACTGCATGAAGAACGGCGACAGCAGCGCAAAGGCCTCGAGGGCGAGCGCGAGCGCGAAGATCTGCAGCAGCGAGCGCTTCAGGCCCGTCACCCGACCGAGCAGCCGGGCCAGGCTAAGTGGCTCGCGCTCGACGCGGGGCCGGAAGTCCGCCTCGGGCGTGAGCTCGAGCACGACGCCGGTGAAGTGGCGCGACAACTCGTCGTGCGTCAGACGCCGCACGCCGCGCGCGGGATCGTGGATCTCGACGTGCGAGCGACCGACCGACTTCAGGACCACGAAGTGGTTCATGTCCCAGTGCAGGATGCACGGCAGCTCGAGCTGACCCAGATGTTCGAGTTCGGCGCGCAGCGGACGAGGTGCCAGTTGCAGATCGCCCGCCATCCGCACCAGATCGGCCATCGTCGCGCCCTTGAGCGAAAGCGAGACGCGGCGCCGCAGCGTCGGCAGATCGCTGTGCAGGCCATGCCAGGCAGCGATCATCGCCAGACAGGCGAGCGCGCACTCGGCGGCTTCGGTCTGGAGCATGACCGGCAGGCGCGGCCGGCCCAGGCCCTGCCAGCGCCAGGTCGTGGCTGCGGTCGTCATCGGTCCCGGGGGTGCAGTTCAGCCACGGCTGGGCGCAGCGCTCGACACCGGCGCGAAGAACAGCCAGTCGACGAGCCTGCGCCGATCCAGCAGGACGTCGGCATCGACGCGCATGCCCGCAGCGAGCGCCTGCGCCTGGCCATCGACAACCACATCCTGCGCATCGAGCGCGACCGTGATTCGGTACATCGAAACATCCGGGCCGCCGGCAGGACAGCCTTGGCACTCGACTGGGGCGGCCGGCGTGCGCGCCACCTGAACGACGCGCCCCGACGGGCTGGCCGTGGCCTGCCGCCGGCCAAAGGCCTCATAGCGCAACACCACGGGCTGTCCCAGTTGCAGCAGGCCGACCGTGGCCGGTGGCGCGTAGAGCAGCGCCTGCAGCGGCGCAGGCGGGTGCGCGGCTGCAGTTGCAGTGCTGACAGCCGGCCGCATTATCAAAACGCCTGTCAGGCGCGCCTTGCGCGTGTACTCGCCGGCGAACAGAAAGGCGATCAGCAACGCCGCGACGCCCACAGCAAACGCCGTGAGCAGGGACTGCGACAGGGGGCGCGCCAAACGCACCTCACCCAGCCATGACTGGCGTTGGCCGTCGATGGCCTCGGGCCGAAAGAGCGTGCTCAACGCGAGCCCGCTTTCCGCTCGCGCCCGGTACCCTCGGGCGCGTTCAATGAAATCGTGCGCGGCCTACCACTTGCTCTTCGGCGCCAGCGGCGTCGGCGAACTCGTCGGCTGCGCCACACCGCCGCCGATCAGCTTGAGCAGTTCGGGTGCGATCGATGCCGGGCCGGACTTCGTGAAGGCAGCTTGGGTCTGGACGGTGACTTGCATGCGGGGCTCCTGGTTCTTTGCAGTCGTGCGCCAATCGAAGCGCACTTAGAGCATTCAAACAGGACCCACGCCTTTGCGTAACTGTCAAGTCTTACAGGTTAGGGAGACTCCCAGCCTCTCGCACGCTCGGGAAAACCCGATTGGAGTGCCGAATCAGCGGATCAGCCCCAGGCGCAGCGCCTTCAAAACGGCCTGGTGCTTGCTCACGCAACTGAGCTTGTGCATTGCGTTGTTGATATGCAACACCGCGGTGCGCTCGGCGATGCCCAACAGTTCGCCCGTCTCCCACGCTGTCTTGCCCTCCATGGTCCAGCGCAGGCATTCAAGCTCGCGCGGCGTCAACGCCGGGCGTTCGGGCTGCGAGTCCGGCGGTACCAGGATGCGCAATGCCGCATCCTGGGCGTGCACCGCAAAGAGCTGCAGGTCGGCAACGATGCGCGTGACCTCGACGGGGTCCTTGGGCATCGGTTGCTCGCGGTCCACGCCGAGCACGAAGTGCCGCCCCTCGGGCATGTGCAACGCGAGGCAGACCCCCGTGCGATAGCCGTAGCTTGCCTGCTCTTCCCACAGTTCACCCAGGCCGCGCCTGGTGTAGGTGTCCTGGTTCCAGATGATCGGCACGCTCTGGTTCTTGCAGTGCTGCATCACCGGATCGATGCGCGCCAGCGACGAACTGTCGATCGTGTCGCGGAAGGCCATCGGGGCGTTGTCCACCGCATAGAACTCGGGGTTCGCCAGTGGATGGTCGATCACCGTGATCGCCGATACCGTCTCGAAGCCGAGTTGCCGTGAGAAGCGCACGATCTCGCTCCGGAATTCCAGTTCGTTCCGGGACTCCATCACCGACAAGTACCCACCCTGCAGCATCAGGCTCCCCGAACAACCGGCCTAGACTCCTTCGACGCGGGGCGTGCTCACCCTGGCAAAGTTTACAGATGGCAGCGCCGGAGTTCCTTCACATACTTCATGAATGAACGCACGAACCGCTCCCCATCTTCACGCCCGGCCGGCCAAGACCATCCCTGCCTGGGCCCTCTTTGCATGGCCGACCGTATTGTGGCAGGCTCCACCGCCCGGGCGGCTGCATTTCCTGCACCTCGGCACGCGCGTCACCTTCAGCGGCGAGCCCCTGCGCAGCGGCCAGACGATCTGGGGCGACCCCGACGGTGAACGGGCGGCCGGCCTGGCCTGGGACTGGATCGAGCTCGCGCAGGGTGTGGTCGCGATGGCCGACCCGATGGCGGTGGTCACCAACGTCCGCCTGCTCGGCCCCGGCGGCGCCGTCATGTCGCCGGTCGAAGCCGCGCCTCACCTCAACGATCTCGTGCACGGCCTGCCCTGGCAGAGCGAGGTCCAGCGCGCGCTGGCCGAGATCCGTCACTGAGCGGCTGAGACGCCAGCGGCGCCGCCGCGCCCGCGTCACGCCAGTTGCGCTGCAGCGAGCAGCGCCCGCGTGTAGTCGTGCTGCGGCGCGTCGAAGAGCGCCAGCGCCTCGCCGCGCTCGACGACGTCGCCATCTTTCATCACCAGCACCCGGTGCGACATCGCGCGCACGACGGCAAGGTCGTGGCTGATGAAGACGTAGCTCATGCCGTAGCGCTGCTGCAGTTGCGCGAGCAACGCCAGCACCTGCTGCTGCACCGAGACGTCGAGCGCCGAGGTCGGCTCGTCGAGCACCAGCACCTCGGGGCGCAGCACCACCGCGCGCGCGATCGCGATGCGCTGGCGCTGTCCGCCCGAGAACTCGTGCGGGTAGCGCTGCAACACATCCGCCAGCCCCTGCTCGGCGCTCAGGCCCACCTCGGCGAGCATCGCCAGCACGCGCTGCTCGCGCTCGGTTGCGGAGAGTTCGGGCAGGTGCAGCGCCAGCCCCTCGCCGACGATCTGGCCCACCGTCATGCGCGGACTCAGGCTCGCGAACGGATCCTGGAACACGACCTGCATGCGCCGGCGCATCGCACGCAGCGTCGTGCGTTCGGCGTCGTCGATGCGCGTGCCGCCCATCTCGATGCGGCCGCCGGCAACAGCCTGCAGCGCGAGCAGCGCCATGCCGAGCGTCGTCTTGCCCGAGCCCGACTCACCGACGATGCCAAGCGTCTCGCCGCGTTTGAGTTCGAGCGTCGCTTCGCGCACCGCCGTGAAGACGCGCTTGCTGAACCAGCCGGTGCCGACCTTGAAGTCGACCCGAAGGTCCTGCGCCGAGAGCAGCGTCGGCGCATCCGCCTCGACCGGCTGCACGACGCGCTGCGGCCGGCTGGCGAGGAGCCGTTGCGTGTAGGCGTGCTGCGGGTTACCGAACACCTCGGCCGTCGCGCCGGTCTCGACCAGCCGCCCGCGCTCCATCACGCCAACGCGGTGCGTGAAGCGGCGCACGAGGTTCAGGTCGTGCGTGATGAACAGCAGCGCCATGCCCATCTCGCGCTGCAGTTCGTCGAGCAGCGCCAGGATCTGGGCCTGGATCGTCACGTCGAGCGCCGTCGTCGGCTCGTCGGCGATCAACAGGCGCGGCTTGCAGGCGAGCGCCATCGCGATCATCGCGCGCTGGCGCTGCCCACCCGAAAGCTCATGCGGATAGGACTGAACGCGCCGCTCGGGCTCCGGGATGCCGGTGCGCGCGAGCAGCTCGACGGCGCGCGCGCGCGCCTGGTTCTTCAACAGTCCCTCGTGCAGTTCGAGCACCTCGCCGATCTGGTTGCCCACCGTGTAGAGCGGGTTCAGCGCCGTCATCGGTTCCTGGAAGATCATGCTGATCGCCGAGCCGCGGACGGCGCGCATCTCGCGCTCGGACTTGGCAAGCAGGTCCGCGCCGTCGAAGCGGATCACGCCGCTCGTCGTCGCGGCGTCGACAAGGCGCAGCACCGACAGCGCGCTGATCGACTTGCCCGAGCCCGACTCGCCGACGAGCGCGAACTTCTCGCCCGGCGCGATCGAGAACGACACGTCCTGGACAACCCGCGACGCGCCGAAGCTCACATTGAGGTGCTCGACTTCGAGCAACGCGGCATGGTTCATGGAGCCCCCGGTCATGACTTGCGCGTGTCGAAGGCGTCGCGCAGCGCGTCGCCGATGAAGGTCAGCAGCAGCAGCGTGGCCACGAGCACGACGAAAGTCGGGAAGATGATCCACCAGGCGTCGAGATTGGCCTTGCCCTGCCTGACCAGGTCGCCCAGCGACGGCACCGAGGGCGGCACGCCCAGCCCGAGGAAGTCGAGCGCGACCAGCGACAGGATCGCCGCGCTCATGCGAAATGGCAGGAAGGTGATGACGGGCGTCATCGAGTTCGGCAGCACGTGGCGCCAGATGATCTGGCGGTTCGACAAACCCATCGCGCGCGCCGCCTTCACGAACTCGAGGCCACGGTTGCGCAGGAACTCGGCGCGCACGTAATCCGACAGCCCGACCCAGCCGAACAGCGACAGCAGCACCAGCAGCAGCAGCAGCGAGGGCTCGAAGATCGACGCGAAGATGATCAGCAGGTAGAGCTCCGGAATCGAGCTCCAGATCTCGATCAGGCGCTGCACTCCCAGATCGACCCTGCCGCCGAAGTAGCCCTGCAACGCGCCCGCGGCCACGCCGATGGCCGTGCCCACGGCGGCGAGTGCGAGCGCGAACAGGATGCTGACCCGAAAGCCGTAGACCAGCCGCGCGACCATGTCCTGCCCCAGGCTGTCGGTGCCGAGCCAGTTCTTCGCGCTTGGCGGCGCCGGGTTGGGATCCTTCTGGAAGTAGTCGGTCGAGGTCGCCGAGTGCGGATTGAGCGTCCCGATCTTCCAGTTGCCCGGTCTGGCGAACTGCCCGGCGATGAACGGGTCCTTCCAGTCGGTGGGCGTCGCGAAGTCGCCGCCGTAGGCGGTCTCGGGCAGATTGTTCAGCACCGGGAAGGTCCAGCGCCCTTCGTAGACCGCGACCAGCGGCCGGTCGTTGCTCAACACCTCGGCCAGCGCCGACACGACGAGCAGGCAGATCACGATCCAGAGCGACGCGGTCCCGAGCCGGTTGCGCCGGAAACGCGCCCAGGCGCGCTGGTTGGGCGAGAGCGGCTTGGCCGTTGGCACGCCGTTGGCGTGCACGGCGGCGTCGACGAGGGTGTTGCTGCTCATTTGGCGACACTCCCGAACTGGACCCGCGGATCGACGACGACGTACATCAGATCGGAGATGAGCTTGACCGCCAGCCCGATCAACGTGAACAGGAACAGCGACCCGAGCACGACCGGATAGTCACGCCGCACGATCGATTCGTACGACAGGAGCCCGAGGCCGTCGAGCGAGAACAGCGTCTCGATCAGCAGCGAACCGCCGAAGAAGGCGAACACGAAAGCCGCCGGCAGGCCGGTCACGAGCGGGATCAGCGCGTTGCGGAACACGTGCTTCCACAGCACCGTGCGCTGCGCCAGGCCCTTGGCGCGCGCGACGAGCACGTACTGCTTGCGCAGTTCCTCGATCACCGTGTTCTTGGTCAGCAGCGTGACGATGGCGAAGCTCTCGATCACGTAGCAGACGAGTGGCAATGTCAGGTGCCAGAAGTAGTCGGCGATGCGCGCCGGCCACGACAGCTCGTGCCAGTTGTCCGAAGTCAGGCCGCGCAGCGGAAACACCTCCCAGAACGTACCGCCGGCAAAGAGCACGATCAGGAACACGCCGAGCACGAAGCCGGGGATCGCAAAACCCGTCAGCACGACGAGCGTCGTCGCGATGTCGAAGCGCGAACCCTCGCGCATCGCCTTGGCCACGCCGAGCGGCACCGAGACGAGGTAGGTGATGAGGAAGGCCCACAACCCGAGGCTCATCGAGACCGGCAGCTTCTCCTTGATGAGCGTCCAGACATCCTTGTTGTGCATGAAGCTGCGGCCGAGGTCGAAGCGGGCGAAGCTCGAGAGCATCTCCACGTAGCGCTGGCCCACCGGCTTGTCGAAGCCGTAGAGCTTCTTCAGCTCCTCGAGCTGCTTGGCGTCGCTGTCGCGCCCGGCCTTGTAGACCGAGCCCTCGGCGCCCTTGCCGATGCGCGCTTCGGCCATGATCTGCTCGACGGGCCCACCGGGGACGAACTGGATGACGACGAAGGTGACGGAGAGCACGCCGATCAGCGTGGGCACCATCAGCAGCAGGCGCTTCAGGATGTAGCTCAGCATCGCATCGGTCTCCCTTTTTCTCTAGCGCTTGGCCGGGTCCTTGATCCACCACGTCGTGATGGGCCAGGCGAGTTGCTCGTCGACATCGGGGCCGAGGTCGGTCGTGAAGTACTTCGGCCAGACCCTCGGGATGCCGAACTTGTCCCAATGCGACATCAGCTCCAGGTCGCCGTACAACTCGGGGATCTGCCAGTAGTTCCACATCACGACGCGGTCGAGCGCGGACGCGGCCTCGCGGAACTCCTGCGGCGTCGTCGCCCGGTTCATCGCCTCCAGCAGGCGGTCCACGACCGGGCTCTTGACGCCGCGGAGGTTGTTGTTGCCTTTCTCGTCGGCCGACTTGGACGACAGGGAGCTCGCGAGGTCCGCCGGCGACGGCAGGCCGAAGCTCTGGCCGGCAATCGTGACGACGTCGAAGTCGTACTCCTCCAGGCGCCGGCTGAAGAGTGCGTAGTCGACATTGCGCACCTTGAAGCCGATGCCGAGCTTGGCCAGGTTGCGCGCCCAGGCCCCGAGGCGCGCGTCGTTGACCGAGTCACCCGGCGCCAGGTACTCGAACTCGAACGCCTCGCCCTGCGCGTTGCGCAGCTTGCCGTCGGGTGCAACCTTCCAGCCCGCGGCCTCGAGCAGCGCGCGCGCCTCGAGCAGATTGCGCCGCAGCGCGTTCGCATCGCCGTCGGTGCGCGGCGCGACGAAAGGCGGGCCGAAGACCTCGGGCGGGAGCACGTTGCGGAACGGCTCGAGCAGCGCCAGCTCGCCCGGCGAGGGCAGGCCCTGGGCAGCGAGGTCCGAGTTGTTGAACAGACTGTTCGCGCGTCGATAGAGCTTGTAGCGGTTGTTGGTCTCGAAGTCGTAGGTCAGGCCGAGCGCCTTGCGCACGCGGATGTCCTGGAAGATCGGCCGCCGCAGGTTCAGCGTGTAGGTCTGCAGGCCCTGGCCGGTGCCGATCTTCACCTCGCGCTTGATGATGCGCCCGTCGTCCCACTTCGGGCCCTTGTGCTGGCGGTTCCAGGTGCGCGCGCCGTAGACGCGAACGAGGTCGAACTCGCCCGCCTTGAAGGCCTCGAGCGCCACCGCCTCGTCCTGGTAGTAGCGATAGACGATGCGATCGAAGTTGTAGAAACCGCGCCGCACCGGCAAGTCGCGCGCCCAGTAGTCCGGATCGCGCTTGAACTCGAGGCGGCGGCCCGAGTCGGCCGCGCCAATCGTGTAGGGTCCGCTCATGATCGGGTGCTCGTCGACGATCTCGTCGAAGGGCTTGCTCCTTCCGTCGGATTTCAACCCCCACTTGCGCGAGAACACCGGCAGCGCGCCGATCTTGAAAAGCGTGTCGCGGTTGCGCTCGGCAAGCTCGAAGCGGATCGTGCGCTCGTCGACGATCACCGCCTTGGCGACACCGGCCAGCGCCGTCGCATAGGTCGGCGAGGCGTGCTTGCCCGTCAGCATCTCGAAGCTGTGCCTCACGTCGGCTGCGGTCACCGGATCGCCGTTCGTGAAGCGCGCCTTCGGGTGCAGCCGAAAGGTGATCGCGCTGAAATCGGGCTCGACACGCATGCTCTCGGCCAGCAACCCGTACATCGTGCGCGGCTCATCGGCGCCGAGGGTCGTCAGCGTCTCGGCCATGAAGATGCCGACGCCCGCCGGCGCGTTGCCGCGCACGGTGTAAGTGTTGTACTTGTCGAAGTTCTGGCGCCGGTCCGGATTGGGCAGGTACAGCGTGCCGCCCTTGGGCGCGTCGGGGTCGACGAAGTCGAAGTGCTTGAAGTCCGGCCCGTACCTGGGCTCGCCGTAGGCAGCGAAGGCGTGCACCCAGGGCGCCTGCGCCAGCGCCGCGAGCGCGGCCAGGCCGAGCAGCAGCGCCGCAAGGCCGCGACTAGCGCTGCGCCGGATCACGGATCCACCAGGTCAGGATCGGCCAGGCCGGCTGCACGTCGTTCGGGCTGTCGATCGAATAGTACTTGGGCATCGTCGTGGGCATGCCGAACTTGTCCCACCAGCTCGTCGGCAGGCGCGAGAAGTACAGGTCCGGAACCTGCCAGTGGTTCCACATCACGACGCGGTCGAGCGCACGCGCCGCGGTCTTGAGTTCCTCCAGCGTCTGCGCGTTGTTCATCACCTCGATCAGGTGGTCGACGGCCGGGCTCTTGACGCCGCGGAAGTTGCTGTTGCCCTTCTCGTCGGCCGACTTGCTGCCGTACAGCCGCAGGTAGCTCTGCGCCTCGGGCAGCGTGAAGCGGCCCTCGACGATGGCGATCATGTCGTAGTCGTAGTTCTCGAGCCGCCGGCGGTAGAGCGCGAAGTCGACCTGGCGAATCTTCATCGCGATGCCGAGCTTGGCGAGGTTCTTCTCCCAGTCGGCCATGCGCGCGCCTTCTTCAGGCGAGAGGTACTCGAACTCGAAGGCCTCGCCCTTGGCGTTGCGCAGCTTGCCGTCGTCGCCAAGCTTCCAGCCGGCCTCCTCGAGCAGCTTGCGCGCCTTGAGCAGGTTGGCGCGCAGCTTGGCCGGCTCGCCGTCGGTCCCCGGGGCGCGGAACGCCGGCCCGAAGACCTCGGGCGGCAGCTCCTTGCGGAAGGGTTCGAGCAACTTGAGCTCGGCTTCCGACGGCAGCCCCTCGGCGGCGAACTCCGAGTTGTTGAACATGCTGTGCGCGCGCCGGTACATCTTGAAGCGGTTGTTCACCGTGTCGAAGTCGTAGGCCAGGCCGATCGCCTCGCGCACCCGGATGTCCTGGAAGATCGGCCGCCGGAGGTTGAAATCGTAGGCCTGCATGTGCTGGCCGAAGCCGGTTTCGAAGAGCTCCTTCCTGATCCGCCCGTCGTCCCACTTCGGGCCCTTGTGCTGGCGGTTCCAGGTGCGTGCGCCGTAGACGCGCACCATGTCGTACTCGCCCGCCTTGAAGGCCTCGGTGGCGACCGTGTCGTCCTTGTAGTAGCGGTAGACGACGCGGTCGAAGTTGAACATGCCGCGCCGCACCGGCAGGTCGCGCGCCCAGTAGGCCGGGTCGCGCACGAACTCGATGCGCCGCCCGGGGTCGATCGGGCCGATCTTGTAGGGGCCGCTGGCGATAGGCAGGTCTGTGACAACCTGGTCGAAGGGCTTGACCTTGCCGTCCGGCCCCAGGCCCCACTTGCGAGAGAAGACCAACAGGTTGGTGCCGAGCGTGTACAGCATGTCGCTGCTCGCGTCGCTCAGATCGAAGCGGATCGTGCGCTCGTCCAGCACCGTGGCCTTGGACACCCCTTCGAAGAGCGACCGGTAGGTGGGAGACGCGAACTTGCCCCGGGCCACCTCGAAGCTGTGCTTCACGTCCTCGGCCGTCACCGGGTCGCCATTGGAGAAGCGCGCCTTGGGATGCACGCGAAAGCTCACCCAGCTCTTGTCCGGCGCGACCTGCATCGCCTCGGCGAGCAGGCCGTACATGGTCTGCGGCTCGTCGCCGCTGGCAAACGCCAGCGTCTCGAAGACCAGGATCACCAGGCCGCCGGGCGAGTTGCCGCGCGTCGTGATCGGGTTGTACTTGTCGAAGCTCGTGCGCCGGTCGGGGTTCTTCAGGCGCAGCGTGCCGCCCTTGGGCGCGGCCGGATCGACATACTCGAAGTGGCTGAATCCAGGCCCGTACTTCGGCTCGCCATAGGCCGCGTGGGCGTGCACCCAGGCCGGCGCGCCGGCATCGGTGGCTGTCGCGCGGGCCAAAGGCGCGACAAGCAGCAGGGCCGCGCCCAGGCACAGCAGCGCGGCGCGCAGGCAGCGGCGCAGCTTCATGCGCAGTCGGCGCGGGCGGGCTCGATCAATCGAAAGCCTCCGTGCTGCGCACTGCGGTGCGAGCCCCTTTCGGAGCGGCCGGGCGGGGTCTCATGGGCCGGGATTCTAGAGTCGGCCCTGCGCGCGCCGACCCGGCACAGACCCTTGCCGCAGCCGCGTTCAGGCCGCCAGCAGTTGCTTCAGTTCGCCGCTCGCGATCAGCGCGTCGAGGTCGCTCGCGCCGCCGACGAAGCGGCCCTTGACGAAGACCATCGGGAAGGTCGGCCAACCGGTCCACATCTTCAGCGCATTGCGCCTGCGCCACTCGCCGACGTAGCTGCCGTACCCGAGGTACTTGAACGCGACGCCGGCGGCGGCGAGCGACTTGCGCGCCTGGCGGCAGAACGGGTTGCCGCTCATGCCGACCACGAGCACCGGGTTTGCGTCGGCCGCGGCGCGAACCTCGGCAACGATGTCCGCATGCAGGTTTGCGACCTTGTCGCGGATCGCGGGGTGGATCAGGGCTTCGTCGAGGATGGGGCGGGGCATGAGGCTCCTTGGGTTGCGGACGCGATCGGCGAGCGTACCGCAGCCATCCGCCTCAGCCTCTCAGGCCATGATGTTGACACCGCCGTCGACGTAGAGCGTCTCGCCGGACAGGCGCCGCGCGTAGGGCGTGGCCAGGTAGGCACAGGTGAAGCCTACGTCCATGATGTCGACGAGCTCGCCGATCGGTGCGCGCTGCGCGGCCTCGGTGAGCAGCAGGTCGAAGTCCTTCAGCCCGCCGGCGGCGCGCGTCTTGAGCGGGCCGGGCGAGATCGCATGCACGCGGGATGCCCTGGCCGCCGAGCTCGTAGGCGAGGTAGCGGCAACATGACTCGAGCGCCGCCTTCACCGGCCCCATCACGCTGTAGGTCGGCACGACCTTGTTCGCGCCGTGGTAGCTCATCGCCATCATCGTGCCGCCGCGCTTCATCAGCGGCGCGGCCAGGCGCGCCATGCGCACGAACGAGTGGCACGAAACGTCCATCGCCTTCGCGAAGCCCGTTGCCGAGCAGGCGAGCAGCCCGCCCTGCAGGTCTTCCTTGGGCGCGAAGGCGATCGAGTGCACGAGGATGTCGAGCTCGCCCCACTGGCTGCCAATGGCGTCGAACACCGCCTCGAGCTCGCCCGCGACACTCACGTCGAGCGGCAGGAAGAGCGGCGCCGAGAGAGCGCGCGCCAGCGGCTCGACATGCGGCCGCGCCTTCTCGTTCAGGTACGTCACAGCCACGTCGGCACCCAGCTCATGGAAAGCCTTGGCGCAGCCGTAGGCGATCGAATGCTCGTTGGCGATGCCGACGACCAGCGCCTTGCGGCCCTGCAGCACCGGCCGCGGGTTCTCGATGGACATGCGATTCTTCCTTGTCGTCAGTGCGGTGCTGGCTGCGCCGTGCCCAGCACCTGCAGCGTGTGGCGGGCGATCATCAGTTCTTCGTTCGTGGGCAGCACCCATGCCGCGACCTTGCTCGCCGCGCTGACGATGCTCGGCCCGCCGCCTGCGTTGGCCTGCGCGTCGAGCGCCACGCCGAGCCAGCCCGCGTCGCGGCACACGCGCTCGCGAATCGCGGCGCTGTTCTCGCCGATGCCGCCCGTGAACACGATCGCATCCAGCCCGCCGAGCGCGGCGGCGAGCGACCCGAGCTCGCGCGCGATGCGGTACACGTACAGATCCACCGCGAGCGCGGCGCGCGGCTCGCCGCTGGCGAGCAGCGTGCGCATGTCGCTCGACACCCCCGACACGCCGAGCAGGCCCGACTCGCTGTAGATCAGCCTTTCGATCGCCCGCGCGTCCATGCCGCGCTGGTCCATCAGGTACAGGATCACGCCCGGGTCGAGCGCGCCGCAGCGCGTACCCATCGGCAGCCCGTCGACGGCCGTGAAGCCCATCGTGCTCGCGACACTGCGCCCGCCAGCAAGCGCGCACATGCTGGCGCCGTTGCCCAGGTGCAGGACCACGGTCCGCCCCTGCGCCGCCGCCGGGGCCAGCCCCGGCAGCACCGAAGCGATGTACTCGTAGGACAGGCCGTGAAAGCCGTAGCGGCGCACGCCTTCGTCGTGCAGCGCCTTCGGCAGGGCGAACATCTGCGCGAGCTCGGGTTGGGTGCGGTGGAACGCGGTGTCGAAGCAGGCCACTTGCGGCAGATCCGGCCGGCGCTCGTGCAGCAGGCGGATCGGCGCCAGGTTGTGCGGCTGGTGCAGCGGCGCGAGAGCAATGAACTGCTCCAGGTCGTCGAGCACCTTGGCGTCGACGCGCACCGGCTGCGCGTAGCGCATCCCGCCGTGCACGACGCGGTGACCGACGCCCTTCAGCGCGAGGCCCTGCGCGCCGTCGCGCACGAAGCCGACGATGTGCTCGAGCGCGCCGTCGTGGCCGAGCTGCGTGCCCTCGGCCCAGGCGCGGCTCGCGACCGTCTCGCCGGCCGCGCTCTTCGCGACGAAGCGCGGCGCGGTATGGATGCCCTCCACCTGGCCGCGCAGCACGAGCGCGAGCTCGCTACCCTGCTGCGCGAAGAGCGAGAACTTGATGCTCGACGAGCCGGCGTTGATGACGGCGATCGCGTCCTGGCTCGTCACGGTCACGCCAGCGCCCGCTTCGCGCTCTCGCGCCGCGCCTTGGCCACGAGCGCCGCCACCGCGCACGACGCCAGGCGCGTCAGCACCGAGTCGGCGCGGCTGGTGAGGACGATCGGCACGCGCGCGCCGAGCACGATGCCCGCCGCGTCGGCGTCGGCCATGAACGAGAGGCTCTTGGCCAGCATGTTGCCGGCCTCCAGGTCGGGCACGACGAGGATGTCGGCCTGCCCGGCCACCGGCGAGACGATTCTCTTGATGCGCGCCGCGCCAAGGTCGATCGCGTTGTCGAGCGCCAGCGGCCCGTCGAGCAGGCCGCCGGTGATCTGGCCGCGCTCGGCCATCTTGCACAGCGCAGCGGCCTCGATCGTCGATGGCACCTGCGGGTTCACCGTCTCCATCGCCGACAGGATCGCCACCTTGGGTTGCGCGAGCCCGAGCGCATGGGCGAGGTCAATCGCGTTCTGGACGATGTGGACCTTGTCTTCCAGCGTCGGGAAGATGTTGACCGCCGCGTCGCTGATGATCACCACGCGGTCGATCGCCGGCACGTCCATGATGAAGCAGTGGCTGATGCGCCGGCCGGTGCGCAGGCCTGTGTCGCGCTTGACCACCGCCGCCATCAGCTCGTCGGTGTGCAGGCTGCCCTTCATCAGCATCTCGCACTTGCCCTCGCGCGCCAGGCGCACCGCGATCTCGGCCGATCCGTGGCTGTGCGGCGCGTCGACGATCTCGCAGCCCGCGAGATCGAGATCGCACTGCGCCGCGATGGCCTCGATGCGCGCCCGCGGCCCGACCAGGATCGGCTTGAGGATGCCCAACTTCCCGGCCTCGACGGCGCCGCGCAGCGAACTCTCGTCGCAGGGATGCGCCACTGCGCAGGGCGTCGGCGCCAGCGCCTCGCAGCGCGCGATCAGGCGTTGATACTTCTCGTGTTTGCTTGGTGGCATGGTGCTGGGATTCGTGATGGAGGTCGCGCCGACGCACCGCCGGCCGCGATCGAAAAGGGTCAAGCAGCCGTGCGCCCGCGTTTGGGCGGTGCGGCGGCACGCGTGCCGCCCGCAAACAGTTTCTCGACCTGCGCCAGGCGCTGCGCCTTCTCGCCGCTCGGCTTGCCCGCCGCCTGAGCCGCACGGCGCACGGTCTCGAGCAGCCGCGCGCGGGCCGCGGCATCGGCGGGCAGCATCTTCGGGATCGCCGCCAGCGCACCCTCGCGGTCGAGCAGCAGGCTGAAGTACTGCTCGCGCAGCACGGTCTTGAACGCCTGCAGCGGCATGCCCTTGTTCTCGGCGCGGATGCGGCGCAATTCGTTGAACGCGCGCTCGTCGACCCCGGGTCCGGCCATGCCCACGAAGACCAGCGCGCGAATCACCGCCTCGCGCGGGCCGCCCTCGGCGATGCGCGCCTTGAGCTCGGCGATGCGCTGCTCGATGAAGGCCAGGCGCTCGGGCTCCAGCGCCGGCCCGCGGCGCGGCGGTTCGCCCGAGCCGCCCACGCCGACCAGGGCCTGCAGCAGCGGCGAGCCGTAGATGGCGAGGAAGAGCTGCTCGACGTTCTTTTCCTGCAGTTCGCGCCAGCCGTCGAGCGCGGCGACGATGCCGTCCGAGACCATGGCCTGCCAGGCCAGCAGCGGGTTGTCGGGCGCCGCCGGCGCGCGCTGCTCGCGCACCTGCTCGGCGAGGCGGGCTACCTGCTGCATCAGCGGGTTGCGATCCGAGAAGATCTCGTACGGCAACTCGGCATGGTTGAGCTTGCGCAGCCAATCCGCGTTGTGCTCGTTGATCGAGGCCTTGACGAGGGGTTGCATCAGCGTGCGGTACAGGCCGAGGTTGATCTCCGACACGCGCCGCACGGCGGCAAAGCGGCGCTCCATCTCGGGGTCGGGCTGTACGATGGCGCGTACGTCGTCGAGCGTGCGCGGTTCGAAGCGCACGATCCAGTCGCCCTCGACCAGGTCCGCGCCCGGCGCGTCGGCGGTCTTCTTCGTCAGCACGGCCTCGTACAGGCCGGGCGGCAGCACATCGATCAGATCGACGTTGGACGCAAACTCCTGATGCTCCTTCTTCGCCACGCCGCCCGAGACGAAGATGCCCAGGTGGCCGATGCTGTCGTGCACCGAATAGACGATGGTCTGGCCGCAGGCGCGGATGTCGTCGTCCCTGGCGTAGAGGTCGACGATCCAGCCCAGCGCCTGTTGCGGCGGCGTGATGTTGTCGCCCTCGGAGCAGAAGCAGATGATCGGCGAGCGGATGTTGCGCAGGTCGATGCGCTCACCGGCGCTGGTGACGATCTCGGCCGTTGCGAGCCGATTGCCGACGAAGAGCTGGTCGACGATCCACTGGATCTCCTCGGCGTTCAGGTTCACGTGGCCGCCCCACCACTTCTCGAACTCGATGAAGCGCTGGCCCTCGGTATCGACCTTGGACCAGAGGTTGTAGTTCTTGCTCCACAGCGTGTTGGCGGGGTTCTGGTTTTCGAAGTTCTCGACCAGGTAGCCGCCGTCGAACGTGCCGTTGCCGAGGTCGCTGGCGAGCGCCGTCATCCAGCTGCCGCCAGCCATGCCGCCGGTGTAGCGCATCGGGTTCTTGCCCTCCACGCCAGCCCAGTACGACAGCGGCGAGCCGGGAATGATGATCGGGCCGAACAGGTCAGGCCGGATCGCGGCCACCATCATCACCGCCCAGCCGGCCTGGCAGTTGCCGATCACGCACGGCTTGCCCTCGGCCTCGGGATGCAGCGCGACAACCTTCTCGAGGAAGGCCACCTCGGCGTGCATGATGTCCTCGATCGTCTGGCCCGGCATCGGCTCGGGCGTGAAGCCGACGAAGTAGCACGGATGGCCGGCGTGCAGCGCGACGCCGATCTCGCTGTCGGCCTTGAAGCCGCCGATGCCCGGCCCGTGGCCGGCGCGCGGATCGACGACGACGAACGGGCGCTTCGCCGGGTCGATCGTCACCCCCTGCGGCGGCTTGATGCGCACCAGCAGGTAGTTGGCAGGCCTGGCGAAGCTGCGCGCGTCGAGCACGAGTTCGGCGTCGAAGCTCAGCACATGCGGAACCGCCTTCTCCTTCTGCGCGTAGTACTGCTCGCTGCGCTGGCGCAGCACGTCCCAGAACAGCACCGTGCGCTGCATCGCATCGGTCATGTATTCGCCGAGCGGCCCCCAGGGCTGCAGCGCCGCGTTTGCGCCGCCCGACGAGCCCATTTCGGAGGCGGCGCTGCGCGCATTCTTTCTGGCAGTGACTGACATCTCGATTTCCCTTTGATTGAATACGCCAAGGCCCGCGCAGCCACCCGGCGCAAGCTTCGACGCGGGCAGGCCCACTTCAGATAGATGCAGCCAAGGTCGGCGTTTTCAAACGGCCTGGGCCCGCGTGCTGGCAGGCAACGAGCGGTGGCCGCTCGTGCAGTGTTCGGTGCTTGGAGGTGCTTATGCGGCGGCGAATTTGGCTTCCTGGCTAGGCGCAAACCGCAGCGAGACCCAGAGGTATCGCGAGGATTTGCAACGACGCCAGGGAGGCAAAGGCGCGGTCGCATAAGCACCTCCAAGCATCGAACACTGCACTAGTGGAGCTCGACCTTCGCTTTCGGCGTGGACGAGACCAGATCGACCGTTGCCGAGTAGCGGAAGTAGCTCGCCTCGGCTCGCTCGAGCCAGCCCATTATGTCAAACGAAAATTTCAGGCTCGTGACCATCGGCGAGCCTGCGTCGCAAGGCATCAGGCAGTACCGATACGTCATCTCGCCGTTGCGCACAGGGCCCGCGTCGGGCGGCCCGAGCAGTTGCCGCAGTGCGTCGCGGCCGGGCAGCGTCGTCCGGTCCAGCGGCGCGAGGTCGAAGGTCGTGCTCGGCGGCGCGACCATGATCTGCGCCTTGCACGCCACATTCGCGGCGGCGGCGAGCAACGCCGGCGGCAGCACGGCGTTGAACTTTTCCGGAACCTCGACCTGTGCAAGCCGGTACTCACTATCGGCGTAGACGAACGACAGCCGCGAGACAAGGCCCGCCGTGCGGTCCGCCGGCCGATCGAGCGGGCGCGCCTCGTAGACGAGCTCGCGCGTCGCCGCGGTGCCGCTTGTGCCGCTCGGCTCGACCCCGACGATGCGGATCACGTCGCGGTCGGACAGCGTCGGCTTGTCGAAGACCACGCGCAGGCTCGCTCCCGGCACCTGAACGACCCTGACCCGGGGCGGCTGATCGTCACACAGTTGGGCTCTCGTTTCCATGACGCGGCTGAGCAGGCAGCCCTGCAGCAGGGACAGTACCAGCAGGACGAGCAGCCCCCGCCAACGCATTGCGCCCGTGCTACCGGATCGCCTGCGGGCCGTCTGCCGGGGCGCCGATCTCGACGCCCTTGCGCTGGAAGGGCTGGCGGCGGCCGAAGGCCTCGCTGTCGGCACCTGCGCTTCGGGCGGCGGCGTCGGCCGCTTGCGCATAGGGCATCGGGCTCTTGCGGCTCTCGATCTCGAGCTGCCGAGTCTCGCCGATCACGCGCACGCTGTAGCGGCCCAGGTTGTAGAGCAGGTACATCGCCATCAGGTTGTCGGCATCCTCGTACTGGCCTTGCTCGCGGCGAAAGTCGCGCGACAGCACCGACGGGAAGCGGTCGGGCAGGTCCTTGAACGCCAGCTTGTCGTCGTCGTGCGGGTCGACCCAGCCCGAGCCGGGGTACTTGCGGTACAGCACCACGTCCAGCCCGTAGCCTCGTGCGTGCCACGCCGCCAACAGCTTCATCGCCATCTCGGTGGGAACGTTGGCGTTGGCCGCCGCCACCACCCGCGAACCGAGGAGCTGGTTCACGGCCTTGACCTCGAGATCCTTGTAGCCGGCCCCGATGCTGAAGCCCATGCCGATGGTCTTGGCGCAGTTCAGGTCCAGGTAGCCGTACTTGATCTCGCCGTAGTGGTACGGGGTGTTGGAGGCGCGGGCGCGAAAATCGTCGTTGACGCGCCCGAAGAACGCTGCCAATGCGCGCTTCTCGGCCGCCGGCACGCCGAAGACCCGCACGCCGATGACCGAGCGCTTGTAGGCCTCGCCGAAATCCAGGCCGAAGGAGGCCTTGTCGCCGATCGAGGAGCGGGTGCCGTACAGGTACTCCAGCTTCGGCACCGCGACCATCAACGCGTCGGTGTAGAAATGTTGCTCGTGGCCGGGGTCGCGGTCGGCATAGAAGTTGGCCGAGTACACCAGGTCGTCGCCTGGGGCCGCGTCGCGAAGGGCCAGTGCCAGGTGGCCGGCCGACCCACCCTTGGAGGTGCCGTAGCTGATCAGCAGCTCGAGGTCGTAGGGGTCCTGTCGCAGCAGTTGCGCGATCGCGCCGAGGTTTGCGGGCACCGGGCCGCCCGGCGCGCCGAATCCGGCGGCTAGCGCGCTGGCAGTGCACGCGGCCAGCGCAGCGGCGATGCACCACCCTCGCGCTCGCTTCGCGGCAGCGGGCCACGCGCATCGGGCGCCGCGCCGGAAAGGCCGGGCCGGCTGGGCGTGGCAAAGAGCGCGCGGGCAGTCGTTCATTTTCGGAGGGGGGCCGACAAGGGTTTCGCAGGCAGCCGGGCTCGCGCGATGGTAGCCGCTCGCACGCGGGCTCCGGCCCGTTGCAGAGGATGCCATCGCCGCTGGGCAGAGCCGCAACCATCGCCGACCAAAGGAGATCCCGCACGCGATGACCGACACCGCCGACCTCGCCGAGTTCCGCCTGCCGACCCCGCTGCGCGACGGCCGGCCGGTGCCGATCCGCACCGCACGCCGACGACGCGGCCGGCCCCGAGCGCACGGCCGAGCTCGCGTTCACGGTCGAGGAGGACTACCGGCGCCAGGGCCTGGCGAGCAAGCTGCTCGAGGCGGCCACCGACATCGCGCGCAGCCGCGGCAGCCGCCGCTGCGCGGCCGACGTGCTGGCCGGCAACATGGCGATGCGCTCGGTCTTCGAGCGTTGCGGGCGGCCGATGAGGAAGGCGCGCGAAGACGGCGTCGTGCACATCGTGCTCCAGCTCGGCGGGCCCGCGGCGGCAGCGCCTGCCCCGGCGTAGAGGGTGCCGTGCCTTCAGCCCAGACTTGCGCCCCGCTGCGCCTGGTTGCGCGCAACCGGCAGCCGCGACCCGAGCCGCAGCCTGCCCGGCAGCGGCGCACGGAGTGGACGGCCGGTCAGTTCCTCGGCGCTGCCGGCGTCGACCCGCCCTGAACACCCAGCGCGCCGCCGGTGCCGAGGCCGCCCTTGACCGTTTGCGCGCGGTAGTTGCGCACCACCTTGACGAGCTGGTTGTAGCTGTCGGCGAAGGCGGCGATGATGATCTTGCCCTCGGGCGTGCTCGTGTAGCCGCCGGCGCCGCCCGCGCCGGCCCAGCCGTAGGCGGCGCCGAAGCCGGCGAAGTCGGTGTTCTTGGCCGTGCCTTCGGCTGCGGCCAGTTGCACGCCGGAGCGGTTGTCGATCATCAGCAGCGTGGTCGACGCCTCGCTCGTCTTGATGCCGCCGGCAATCGCGCCGAGCGCTCCCAGGCTGCGCGACAGGCCGGCGAGCGCGCCGCCCACGCCGCCCGTGTTCTGGCTGAACTGGATGCTCGGGCTCATCGTGTAGTCGGCCGCCACCATCTGCCCGGCGCCGAAGTTGCTGCCCTCGCGCATCTCGCCCGACTTCTGCAGCTGGCGCTCGATGTTCATGTTCTGCATCGCCGCGCCGCGCTCGACGACGACGAAGCAGTTCGACTGCTGGATCATCATGCGCAGCACCGGCACCGTGGAGCCGAGCTTGTAGCTCTGCAGCGTGCGGTACCAGCCCGCGTTCTGGTCTTCGACGACGCCGATCGTCCCGAGCGCCTGGTCGCAGCGTTCGAGCGTGCCGCTCGCGCCTTCGCTGCTCGCGCCGCCGGCGGCGCCGGTCACGGCCCCCTTGCTGCCGCCGCCCACTTCCTGGGCCAGCGCGGCGCCGCCGAAACACGCCAGCGCGGACAGCATGCCGGCAACGAGCACCGGCGTGCGGCGGGGGATGATGGCAAGCTGGTACATGACGCCTCCGGTGAAAGCGAACGCGTTCGCAGTGTATCCGTGCGCTGCAAAGCGCACCCCCCACATCTTCGACCGGGACACCTCCGACCCAGGGGTGAACGCGGCTGCGCTGGACGGGCCGTCCAGGGAGGGCGTGTGGCGCGCGTCGACGGCGCTTTGCCGGCCGAGCGCGCCCCCGCCTCAGCCCGCCGCCACGGCCCGCCCGGCGGCCAGGTCCTGCAGCGCGTCGAGCACCAGCCGCACGCGCGGCGGCATCAGGCGCAGCGAGGGCACCACCGCGCTCACCGGCATCGGCGCCGGGCGGTGCGCCTGCAGCACCTCGACCAGCGCGCCACGCGCCAGTTCGTCGGCGACCATGTAGTCGGGTATCTGCGTCACGCCCAAGCCCAGCACCGCTGCGGCCACCATGCCGTCGCCGTCGTTGACCTGCGTGCGGTGCTCGAGCTGCAGCTCCACCTTGCGCCGACCTGCGCGCAGCTGCCAGGCACGGTTGCGGCCCGTGCTCGGCAGGCGGAACACGATGGTCCGGTGCTGCGACAGCTCGTCGATGCGCCGCGGCGTGCCGTGGCGCTCGAGGTAGGCCGGGCTCGCGACGACGACCAGCTGCTGCCAGTCGATGCGCCGCGCCACGAGGCGCGAGTCCTGCAGCGCGCCGACGCGGATGGCGAGGTCCAGCCCGTCGCGCACCAGGTCGGCATACGCGTCCTGCATGCGCACGTCGAGCTGCAGTTGCGGGTGCGCGTGCAGCAGGCGCGCCAGCACCGGCATCACGACGAGGCGGCCGTAGGCAATCGGCATGTCGATGCGCAGCGTGCCAGACGGCGCCGCGCGCACGCCGGCGGCCTCGGCCTGCAGGTCCTCGGCCTCGGCGAGCACGCGCTCGCAGCGCCGGTACAGCCGCTCGCCGTCGGGCGTGAGGCTCACCTGGCGCGTGGTGCGGTGAAAGAGCTGCACGCCGAGCGCCGCCTCGAGCCGCGCGACGCTCTTGGCCAGCGTCGACGGCGTGCAGCCCAGGTCGCGCGCCGCGGCGGCAAAGCTGCCCCGGCGCGCCGTCTGCGCGAACGACAGGTACTGCTGCAGGCCGGCCATGGCGCGTCGACTCCGGGCAAGGCGATTCAAGACATTCTGTCGGCAATGTTACGGCGTTCACGGCTCTTCCGCTCTGCCGCCCGGCGCCCGACACTGCCTGCCATCCGAGGCGCCCCGGATCGAAACCGAGCTCTCCCGCTCTCCCTTCAACCCTTCACCGCAACCCGGAGAACCGCATGAACGTGATCCAACAAGCCCGCCCCGCGCCCAGCCCCATCCCCGGCGTGGCCCATGCCACCTGGGCCGCCCGGGGCGACGGCCTGACACAGCTCTCGGTGTGGCGCCAGACGCTCGCCCCCGGCGCCGCGACGCCGCCGCACCGCCACGCCTGCGACGAGGTCGTGCTGTGCCTCTCGGGCTGGGGCGAGGTGCACGACGGCGCCGGCTCCGTGCGGCGCTTCGGCGCTGACTGCAGCATCGCGCTGCCCGCGGCCGGCCTGCATCAGATCTTCAACACCGGGCCGCAGCCGCTCGAGATCATCGGCGTCTTCGCCGCGACGCCGGTGGCCACCGAACTGCCCGACGGCAGCGCGCTCGAGTTGCCGTGGCGTAGTTGATGCCCATCGACACCCGCTGATGACGGAGCCCCATGCGAGCCAAGCTCGGCACCGTCATCACAAGTCATCGGCCCCATGAGCCCAGCGCGCGGGAAGTTCACCTCTACGGGCGAGCGGGTCCGCGCGCATGACTACACGTCGATGTTCCCCGCCCTGAGCGCATTGCTCTCGATGAACTCCCGCCGCGGCTCGACCTCGTCGCCCATCAGCATCGTGAACACGCGGTCGGCCTCGATGGCGTCTTCGATCTGCACGCGCAGCAGGCGGCGCACGGCGGGGTCCATCGTCGTTTCCCACAGCTGCACCGGGTTCATCTCGCCCAGGCCCTTGTAGCGCTGGCGGCCGACGCTGCCTTCGGCCTGCAGCATCAGCCAGGCCATCGCGGCGCGGAAGTCGGCGACCCTGGCTTCCTTCTGCTTGTCGCCTTCGCCCTTCTTCACGACAGCACCTTCGCCCACCAGGCCCTTGAAGGTGCGGCCGGCGGTCGAGAGCGCCTCGTAGTCGGCGCCGTGCACGAAGTCGGCGCTGATGACGCTCGTCTTAGTGTTGCCGTGGTGGCGGCGGCCGATGCGCAGCACGTGCTTGTCGGTGCGCGCGTCGAACGCGGCTTCGACGTCGGCGTCGTGCAGCGCGGCCTCGAGTGCGCGCGCCGAGGATTCGGCGGCTTCGAGCGTGTCGAGGTCGATCTCGAGGCCGCCGGCCATCGCGCGCAGCGCCTCCACGTCCATCCACTTCGACAGCCGCTCGACCACGTTGTTCGCCAGCACGTACTGGCGCGCCAGCGCCTCGAGCGCCTCGCCCTGAAGCGGCACGGTGCCGGGCACGCCGGTCTCGAGGCGCGCGTCCTTCATCGCCACCTTGAGCAGGTAGGCGTCGAGTTCGTGGCCGTCCTTCAGGTACTGCTCGTGTTTGCCGTGCTTGACCTTGTACAGCGGCGGCTGCGCGATGTAGATGTGGCCGCGCTCGACCAGCTCGGGCATCTGGCGGTAGAAGAAGGTCAGCAGCAGGGTGCGGATGTGCGCGCCGTCGACGTCGGCGTCGGTCATCAGGATGATGCGGTGGTAGCGCAGCTTCTCGGGGTTGAACTCGTCCTTGCCGATGCTGGTGCCGAGCGCGGTGATCAGGGTCAGGATCTCGTTGCTCGTCAGCAGCTTCTCGAAGCGCGCGCGCTCGACGTTCAGGATCTTGCCGCGCAGCGGCAGGATCGCCTGGAACTTGCGGTCGCGGCCCTGCTTGGCCGAGCCGCCCGCCGAGTCGCCCTCGACGATGTAGATCTCGCACAGCGCCGGGTCCTTCTCCTGGCAGTCGGCGAGCTTGCCGGGCAGGCCGACGCCGTCGAGCACGCCCTTCCTGCGCGTCATCTCGCGCGCTCGGCGCGCGGCCTCGCGCGCGCGAGCGGCGTCGACGATCTTGCCGCAGATGATCTTGGCGTCGTTCGGGTTCTCGAGCAGGTAGTCGGTGAGCAGCTTGGAGACGATCTCTTCCACCGGACCGCGCACCTCGCTCGAGACGAGCTTGTCCTTGGTCTGGCTGCTGAACTTGGGTTCGGGCACCTTGACGCTCACCACGCAGGCCAGGCCTTCGCGCATGTCGTCACCGGCAACCTCGACCTTGGCCTTCTTCGCGAGTTCGTTGTCGTCGATGTACTTGTTGATCACGCGCGTCATCGCCGCGCGCAGGCCGGTCAGGTGGGTGCCGCCGTCGCGCTGCGGGATGTTGTTGGTGAAGCACAGCACGCTCTCGTTGTAGCCGTCGTTCCACTGCATCGCCACTTCGACGCCGACGTTGGTTCCGAACTCGCTCATCTTGTCGCCCAGAGCATGAAAGATGTTCGGGTGCAGCGTTGTCTTGCCCTTGTTGATGTATTCGACGAAGCCCTTCACGCCGCCGGCAAAGGCGAAGTTGTCTTCCTTCGCATTGCGCTCGTCGACGAGGCGGATCTTCACGCCGTTGTTCAGGAACGAGAGCTCGCGCAGGCGCTTGGCGAGCACCTCGTAGTGGAAGTCGATGTTGGTGAAGATCGTCTCGTCGGGCAGGAAATGCACCTCGGTGCCGCGCTTGTCGGTCGCGCCCGTGATCTTCATCGGCGAGGTCTCGAAGCCGTCGCGCAGCTCGATCACGCGGTCTTGCGTGAAGCCCTGGCGGAACTCGAGGTGATGCACCTGGCCGTCGCGCCGGATGGTCAGCCGCAGCCACTTCGACAGCGCGTTCACGCAGCTCACCCCCACGCCGTGCAGCCCACCCGAGACCTTGTAGCTGTTCTGGTTGAACTTGCCGCCGGCGTGCAGCTCGGTCAGCGCGATCTCGGCCGCGCTGCGCTTGGGCTCGTGCTTGTCGTCCATCTTGACGCCGGTCGGGATGCCGCGCCCGTTGTCGACGACCGAGATCGAGTTGTCGCTGTGGATCGTGACGACGATCTCGTCGCAATGCCCGGCGAGCGCCTCGTCGATCGAGTTGTCGACCACCTCGAACACCAGGTGGTGCAGCCCGGTGCCGTCGGAGGTGTCGCCGATGTACATGCCGGGACGCTTGCGCACCGCCTCCAGGCCCTCGAGGATCTGGATCGACCCCTCGCCGTAGGCGATCGACGCCGCGGAACCGGTGGACGCCGCGACCGGCGCGGAAACGCTGCCCACGTGAACCGCATTCGGGTCCACTGGCCTGGCTTGCTGTTCTTCACTCATCGGAAACTCTTTCAACAACAACTTCGGAAACACGCGCCCCGCCGCCTCGCGCTCTGCAATCGACTCCCCCGCCCGGCGGGGGTAGGGGGGTGCCCCAGGTCACCGCAACGCGGATCCGGTCGCCTCCGGCGGCCGGATCCGCCCGGCGGGGGGTCGGGGGGGGGTGCCCCATCTCGCCGCGATGCGGATCCAGCCGCCTCAAGGCAGCTAGATCCTCATCGGCATCACGACGTACTTGAAGCCTTCGAGATCGGGCACGCTGATGAGCGCGCTCGAGTTCGAGTCCTGCAGCTCGATCTTGACCATCTCGGCGCTCACATTGACGAGCACATCGATCAGGTAGGTCACGTTGAAGCCGATCTCGATCGCGTCGCCGGCGTAGTCGATCTCGAGCTCTTCCTTGGCCTCTTCCTGCTCGGCATTGCTCGACGCGATGCGCAGGCTTCCGGGCTCGATGTTCAGGCGCACGCCCTTGAACTTCTCGCTCGTCAGGATGGCCGCGCGCTGCAGGCAGGCGAGCAATGGCGCACGCCCGAGCGTGACCGCATTGCGATGACCCTTGGGAATGACGCGGTTGTAGTCGGGGAACTTGCCTTCGACGAGCTTGGTCACGAACTCCATGCCCGAGAAGCTGAACTTGGCCTGGTTGCCGGCAAAGCGCATCTCGATCAGCGCGCCCTCGTCGCCGTCCTCGCGCAGCAGGCGCTGCAGTTCGAGTACCGTCTTGCGCGGCAGGATCACCTCCTGCTTCGGGATCTCGGTGGCCAGCGTGGCCTGCGCGAGCGCCAGCCGATGGCCGTCGGTCGCGACCAGGATCAGGCTGGTGCCCTCGGCAACGAAAAGGATGCCGTTCAGGTAGTAGCGGATGTCGTGCACCGCCATCGAGAAGTGCACCTGATCGATCAGGCGCTTCAGGGTCTTCTGCGGCACGCTGAATGCGGGCCCGAAATCGGCCGCCTCCTGCACCAGCGGGAAGTCTTCTGCCGGCAGCGTCTGCAGCGTGAAGCGGCTGCGCCCGCCCTGCAACGTGAGCTTGGACTGCGCGGCGCTCAGGCTCACGATCTGGTCGGCCGGCATCGAGCGCAGGATGTCGATCAGCTTTCGCGCGCCCACCGTCGTCGCGAAATCGGCCACATCGCCATCGAGCTCGGCCGTGGTGCGGACCTGGATCTCGAGATCGCTGGTCGTGAACTCGATCTGCGGCCCGGACTTGCGGATCAGCACGTTGGCCAGGATCGGCAGCGTGTGCCTGCGCTCGACGATGCCCGAGACGGCCTGCAGCGCCGCGAGGACTTTTTCTTGTGCTGCCTTCAAGACAATCATTGGTACCTCTTCAGAATCTGGTGGTCGTAATAGAGGGCGCGACTTTCTGTGGAGAACGCCATTTTCCCCTTTTCCATCAAGCCTTTAGGTCCCGGTAAACCATGGGGATGCAGGCCCTGGCCGGGCGGGACTCGAGGCCCACAACTGCGCGCGCCGGCTCCGGCCTGTGGACAAGCAGGCAGTTGCCAGGAAGTTGTCCCCAGACCTGTGCGTTGACGGGCAGGCCGAAAACGGTTGCGCAAATCGAAGCTGCGACGCTCATCCCTTGAGCGTTTGTTCGAGCACGTGCAACTGCTGATTGAGCTCGGCGTTCTTCTGGCGCTCGCCCGAGATCTTGCGCACCGCGTGCAGCACGGTCGTGTGGTCGCGTCCGCCGAAGAGCTCGCCGATCTCGGGCAGGCTCTTCTGCGTCATCTCCTTGGACAGGTACATCGCGATCTGGCGCGGCCGGGCGATGCTGGCCGGGCGCTTCTTGCTGTACATGTCGGCGACCTTGATCTTGTAGAAGTCGGCCACCGTCTTCTGGATGTTCTCCACCCCGACCTGGCGGTTCTGGATCGACAGCAGGTCCTTGAGCGCTTCGCGCGCGAGCGCGATGTTGATCTCCTTGTGGCTGAAGCGCGCGTAGGCGAGCACCTTGCGCAGCGCGCCCTCGAGCTCGCGCACGTTGGCGCGCACGTTCTTGGCGACGAAGAAGGCCACGTCCTCGGGCATCGCGGCGCCTTCGGCGTCGGCCTTGCGCATCAGGATCGCGACCCGCATCTCGAGCTCGGGCGGCTCGATCGCGACCGTGAGGCCGGCGTCGAAGCGCGAGGTCAGGCGCTCGTCGATGTCGACCAGCCCCTTCGGGTAGGTGTCGCTGGTCATGATGATGTGCGCCTTCTTGGCCAGCAGCGCCTCGAAGGCGTTGAAGAACTCCTCCTGCGTGCGCTCCTTGCCGGCGAAGAACTGCACGTCGTCGATCAGCAGCAGATCCAGCGAGTGGTACTTGGCCTTCAACTCGTCGAAGGTCTTGCGCTGGTAGTTCTTGACCACGTCGCTGATGAACTGCTCGGCATGCAGGTAGAGCACGCGCGCATCGGGCCGGTCGGCGAGCAGCGCGTTGCCGACGGCGTGGACGAGATGTGTCTTTCCGAGGCCCACGCCGCCGTAGATGAAGAGCGGGTTGTACATCTCGCCCGGTGCGCCGGCGACATGCAGCGCCGCAGTGCGCGCCATCTGGTTGGCGCGGCCCGGCACCAGCGTATCGAAGGTCAGGCTTGCGTTGAGGCGGTGGCGCGGCAGCACGGCGTCGGTGCGCGCGCTTGCCTCGGGCCTGGCCGACTGGGGCAGACGGAGCATGTCGGCACCGTTGGCGTGGCGCGCGACGTTCTGGGTAGTCGGTTCGCGCTGCGCGAGGGTCAGGTCCAGGCGCACCGGGCGTCCCGCAAGCTCGCTGAGCACGCTCTCGATGCGCCCCGCGTACTGGTTGCGGATCCAGTCGAGCTTGAAGCGGTTGGGTACGCGCACCGAAACAACCGTGCCGGCTTCGCCGTGCTCGTTGACATCGGCTTGCGGCAAAGGCCGGATCCAGGTGTTGAATTGCTGTTCGGGCAGTTCCGCAGCGAGCCGATCGCAGCCGCGTTGCCAAAGGTTGCCGGTCATCGTGTTGTGGAAAACTCATTCGCCAAGCGCAGCATTGTAGGGCCAGGGGCTGCTCTGGAGACTGCTTATCCACAGGCGGCGACCTCCGCACGGCCCACCCCGCATGCGGCATGTCCTCGTGTAAGTCGTTGACTGAAAAGGGGGTTTTTGGTGTAATACTCGGTTTCCCGAAGAGCGGGCCAGCCGCCTCGCCGGGGCGGCACCCTGCTGCCCGCTGGAGTGGGCGCGCACCGTACGCGCCTGCCCGGTGCAGGCTGCAGCCTCCTCCACCCACCACCACCCGACTCGCCAGACAGCGCGCATACCGCCCGGCGGCAAAGGACACTCCGATGAAACGCACCTACCAAGCCTCCAAGGTCCGCCGCGCCCGTACGCACGGCTTCCTCGTCCGCATGAAAACGCGCGGAGGGCGTGCCGTCATCAATGCTCGACGCGCCAAGGGCCGCAAGCGCCTGGCCGTCTGAGCAGCGGCGCAACGCCGCTGCCGGCCCCGCCCGTGCTGGGTCGCCTGTTGCGATCGGCTGACTTCGAGCGCGCGCTCGGCCGCCCGGCCTGCGCGCGCAGCCCGCACTTTGCTGTTCACTTCGTGCCTCGAGAAGCCGCAAAGGCGCTTGAAGCCTTGGCGGGCGCAAAGTTATCCACAGAAGATGAACAAGCTTGCTCACAGCCTGTGGATGACTTGATGCTCGCCGACCCCGGCAGCGCTGCGAAGGTCTTGCTTGGCGCCGTGGTGCCCAAGCGCCACGCGCGCCGGTCGGTCACGCGCACCCTGCTCAAGCGCCTGATCCGCGCCGCCGCGTCGCGCCGTGCTGCTCAGGAACTGGCGCCGTTGCCGGCGGGTGTCTGGGTCGTGCGCTTGCGCGCCCCGTTCGACCGAGCGCATTTCGTGAGTGCCGCGTCGGACTCGTTGCGCAGCACGGCGCGCACCGAACTCGACGCCTTGTTCGGGATCGCCCAGCGCCGTCTGGCCGCGGCCGTGGCGCGATGAAGCTGCGTCAGTTGCCGCAGCGCGCCCTGATTGCGATCGTGCAGGGCTACCGCCTGCTGCTCAGCCCGTGGATAGGCTCGCAATGCCGATTCGAGCCGACCTGCTCTGCCTATGCGTTGCAGGCGCTGCAAGAGCACGGCGCGGCCGGCGGCAGCTATCTGGCCGCGCGGCGCGTGCTGCGCTGCCACCCCTGGTGCGCGGGCGGTCTCGACCCGGTACCGGCACCCGCCCCGGCCCTCCCACGATCCCCCTCTTCGACCTCTTCGACTACTTCGACATGAACGATATTCGCCGCACCCTGCTGTGGGTGGTGTTCTCGATGTCGCTCGTTCTGTTGTGGGACGGCTGGAACAAGCACAACGGACGAGGCTCGATGTTCTCGCCGACACCCGCGGCGACCACCGCCACCGGCCCGGCGAGCGCCGCCGCTGGCGCGGCCTCGAGCGCCGCGCTGCCGGTGCCAGGCGCAACGGCGGCCACGGCGCCGCCCAGCGCGGCAGTGATCCCGGGCGCTGAGCCTGCCGCTGCACCGGCCGCGGCGCAGGCCGAACTCGTGACCATCACGACCGACGTGTTTCGCATCACGTTCGACGCCGTGGGCGGCGATCCGGTCAAGGTCGAGTTGCTCAGGCAATTGGACCAGCATGACCCGACGAAGAACGTGCTCGTCTTCGACCGCTCGGCCGAACGCCGCTACCTGGCGCAGACCGGCGTGCTCGGCGTTCAGGGCGGCATACCGGGTCCGACCCACCTGACCCCGATGAAGTGGGTACCCGGCAAGCGCGATCTGGAGGCCGGCAGCGACGAGCTGAAGGTGCGTTTCGAGTCGCCCGAGGTCGGCGGCGCGACGCTCGCCAAGACCTACATCTTCAAGCGCGGCAGCTACGTGGTGGGCGTCAGCCTCGAGCTGGCGAACCTGTCTGCCGCGCCGATCTCGCCGCAGGCCTACCTGCAACTCGTTCGCGACGGCAACGCGCCGGCCGGCGAGTCGAGCTTCTACTTCACGTTCACCGGCCCGGCGATCTACGACGACGCGACCAAGTTCAACAAGATCGAGTTCAAGGACATCGAGAAGCGCGGCGCGGCCGAGAAACCGAGCCACCCGGTCGCGGCCGACAACGGCTGGGTCGCGATGGTGCAGCACTACTTCGCGTCGGCCTGGCTGGTGCCCGACAAGCTGGCGCGCGAGTTCTACACGCGCAAGGTCGGCGCCAACGAATACGCGGTCGGCATGCTGGTGCCGCTGGGCAGCATCGCCGCCGGACAGAGCAAGACCTTCGACGCGACGCTGTTCGTCGGCCCGCAGGAGGAGAACAAGCTCTCGGCGCTCGCACCCGGGCTCGAACTCGTCAAGGACTACGGCTGGTTCACGATCCTCGCCAAGCCGCTGTTCTGGCTCCTGACGCAGTTGCACGGCTTCCTGGGCAACTGGGGCTGGGCCATCGTCGCGCTGGTCGTGCTGCTCAAGATCGCGTTCTACTGGCTCAACGCGAGTGCCTACCGCTCGATGGCCAAGATGAAGGCCATCAACCCCAAGGTGACGGCGATGCGCGAGCGGCTCAAGGACAAGCCGCAGGAGATGCAGCAGGAGATGATGCGCATCTACCGCGAGGAGAAGGTCAACCCGCTCGGCGGCTGCCTGCCGATCTTCGCCCAGATGCCGTTCTTCATTGCGCTGTACTGGGTGCTGCTGTCGAGCGTGGAGATGCGCAACGCGCCCTGGATCCTGTGGATCCACGACCTGTCGGCGCCCGACCCCTGGTTCATCCTGCCGCTGCTGATGACCGCGACCTCGCTGCTGCAGGTCTGGCTCAACCCGACCCCGCCCGACCCGGTGCAGGCCAAGATGATGTGGATCATGCCGCTCGCGTTCTCGGTGATGTTCTTCTTCTTCCCGGCCGGCCTGGTGCTGTACTGGCTGACGAACAACATCCTGTCGATCGCGCAGCAGTACCTGATCAACAAGCAGCTCGGCGTGCTGGGCAAGTAGCGCGGGCGAACACACCATGCTGCCGCGCCACGACGAGCCCATCGTCGCCGTGGCCACCGCGGCCGGCCGCGGCGCGGTGGGCATCGTGCGCGCGTCGGGGCGCGATCTCGCGCCGCTCGTCGCCGCCGTCTGCGGGCGCCGGCTCGAACCGCGCCGCGCGACCCTGCTGCCCTTCCTCGACGCACAGGGCGAGGCCATCGACCAAGGGCTGGCGATCTGGTTTGCTGCGCCGCACTCCTACACCGGCGAGGAAGTGCTCGAACTGCAGGCGCACGGCGGCCCGGTGGTGCTGCAACTGCTGCTCGCGCGCTGCCTGCAAGCAGGCGCTCACATCGGTATGCGCCTTGCAAGGCCGGGCGAGTTTACCGAGCGTGCCTTCCTCAACGACCGCATCGACCTCGCCCAGGCCGAAGCCGTGGCCGACCTGATCGACGCCGGCACCGAAGCGGCTGCGCGCTCGGCTGCGCGCTCGCTTTCCGGCGCCTTCTCGCACGAAGTGGCTGCGCTGCGCGACCGGCTGGTCGAACTGCGCATGCTCGTCGAGGCGACGCTCGACTTTCCCGAGGAGGAGATTGCCTTCCTCCAACAGGCCAAGGCGCGCGAGCGGCTGGCCGAGGTGATCGTCGCGGTCGATGCGGTGCTCGCCCGGGCGCGCCAGGGCGCGCTGCTTCGCGAGGGCATCACCGTCGTCATCGCCGGCCAGCCCAACGTGGGCAAGAGCTCGTTGCTCAACGCGCTGGCCGGCGCCGAACTCGCTATCGTGACGCCCATTCCAGGCACGACGCGCGACAAGGTCAGCCAGACGATACAGATCGAGGGCGTGCCGCTGCACGTCGTCGACACCGCCGGCCTGCGCGACGCGGCGCACGACGAGGTCGAGCGCATCGGCATCGCGCGCGCTTGGGACGAGATCGAGCGCGCCGACGCGCTGCTCTTCCTGCACGACCTGACGCGCCAGGCCGACCCGGCCTACCGGGAGGAGGAACTGCGCATCGCGGCGCGGCTGCCACGGATCGCGCGCGAAGGCGGCGACGCGCGCCTGCTGCACGTCTTCAACAAGGCCGACATCGCGCCGGCAGCGGCACCCGGCCCCGCCGACGCGAATGCGATCAGCCTCTCGGCCCGTAGCGGCCAGGGCATGGCCGAGCTGCGCACGCGCCTGCTCGCGCTGGCCGGCTGGCAGGCGCAGCCCGAAGGCCTGTTCATCGCGCGTGCGCGCCACGTACATGCGCTGGAGCGCACGCGCGAGCACCTGCGGCTCGCGGGCGAGCAGATCGCAGGCCCCGCGCCCGCGCTCGAACTCCTGGCCGAGGAACTGCGCCTCGCGCACGACTGCCTGGGCGAGATCACCGGTCAGTTCAGCGCAGACGACCTGCTGGGAGAGATATTCGGGCGCTTTTGCATAGGCAAGTGAGGCCACGCCGATTCGGCGGAACCGCCCGGCATTGCGATGCAGAGCCGGCGCAAGTTGTCCCCTCCGTTCCTTGCCAGCGTTGCGTTTCGTCATCGCTCCTGCCGTTGGGGTGCGCAGAATGGACTCGGGAAGAACCAACGGGAGTCATTCATGGACCGGACTGCACGAGGCATGCGTGGAATTCAATTGGCCGTGGCGGCTGCATTGGGCTTGGCCTTGGCCGGTTGCGGAGGTGGCGGTGGGGACGGAGGTGCTCCCCCACCACCGGCGGCGACGCTGACGCTCGACGCCGGTAACCGCGATACCGTTGCCCACTCGACCGCCGCAGGCATTCTCGCGATGAGCCCGGTGCAGACGCTGCCGCTTGCTGCGCTTTCGGTGTCGAGTCGCAGCGCGGCGCAGCGCCAGGCCGACATGCGTGGGGCAGGGTGGTTGGGCCGCGTCATCGCGGCGGTGCGGCAGCCAGAGCGCGTCAAGGCCCTGGCGGCAGGCACGACCCGCGTGCGGCCGCTGACCGTCTATGGCCCCTACGACGAGCCCTGCCTGTACTCGGGATCGTTTTCCACGACCTTCGACGACCGTGACAACAACGGCGACATCGGCCCGGCCGATGTGTTGACGCTCGCATTCAATGCCTGCAAGGACACGCCGGACGAGACCATCGACGGGGTGGTCGCGACGACGGTCAGCGAGATCAGCACGGAGGTGATGCGCGCCCGGTTGACGATGACCAACCTATCCGACGCGACCGCGCGCCATGGCACGACGATCACCGGCTCGGTGCAGCTCTTTAGCGAGGTGGTGAACAGCGAGGTGGAAGTCATGAGCATGACCGCGGAAGGCGCGGTCGTGGCCAAGGTCAACATCTATCACCTGTCGTTCGCCGACACGGTCACGCTGAAGAACGGCTTCGCCGTGGAGCTGACCTACGACGCCGCTGCCGTGCCGCCGGGTCGCGTGACGGCCGGGCTCTCGACGCTGACCGCCAACGGCATGCTCGAATCGGCTGCCGCTGGCGGTTCGGTTCAGGTCGCGACCCGGCCGGGCGCGCCGATCGTCGAGGCCGACGGCGATGACTATCCCTACGCGGGCGAAGTCGAGGTCCACGGCAAGACCGGGACGCTCGTGATGACCGTGCTGTCGCCCGACTCGGTTCGGCTCGAACTCGACGCCGACGACAATGGCGTGCCCGAGTCGACGCAGTCGGTCGCGTGGGATTGGTTGTTCTGAACTGATCGGTGGCAGCGCCCGGCGGCGCTGCGGCGCGTGCTACAGCAACGCCGCGAGCGCCCGCCGCGCGGACTCGGGGTCGCGCCCCTCTCGCGCTGCCCATTCGCGCAACTGGTCGTCACCGATCTTGCCGACGTTGAAGTAGGCCGCCTGCGGGTGCGCGAGGTAGAAGCCGCTCACGCTCGCCGCAGGCGTCATCGCGAGGCTCTCGGTGAGCGCCATGCCGATGTCGGCGGCGGCGAGCACGTCGAACAGCGCGCGCTTGACCCCGTGGTCGGGGCAGGCCGGGTAGCCTGGCGCGGGGCGGATGCCGGCGTACTTCTCGGCAATCAGTTCTTCGTTGCTCAACTGCTCGGCCGGCGCGTAGCCCCAGAACTCGGTGCGCACGCGCTGGTGCAGGCGCTCGGCGAAGGCCTCGGCCAGCCGGTCGGCGAGCGACTTGAGCAGGATCGCGCTGTAGTCGTCGTGGTCGGCAAGGAACTGCGCCTCCTTCTTCTCGCAACCGAGGCCCGCGGTCACGGCAAAGAGGCCGATATGGTCGGCGAGGCCCGAAGCGCGTGGCGCGATGAAGTCGGCGAGGCAGCGGTTCGGCCGCATCACGCCGTCGACGACCGGCCGCACCGTCTGCATGCGCAGCGGCGCCCAGTGCATCAGCACCTGCGTGCGCGACTCGTCGGCGTAGATCTCGATCACGTCGTCATCGACCGTGTTCGCCGGGTACAGGCCGACGACGCCGCTCGCCGTGAGCCAGCGGCCTTCGACGATGCGCTTCAACATGCGCTGTCCGTCGGCGAACACGCGCCGCGCCGATTCGCCCACCACCGCGTCGTCGAGGATCGCCGGGTAGCGCCCGGCGAGATCCCAGGTCTGGAAGAACGGGCCCCAGTCGATGTGCGCGGCGATCTCGGCCAGATCGACATTGCGCAACACGCGCCGGCCGATGAACCTGGGCGCCGGTGGTACGCCGGCCTGCCAATCGATTGCCGTCTTGTTTGCGCGCGCCTGCGCCAGCGTGACGAGCGGCGCGGCCTTCTTGCCGGCGTGCAGTTCGCGCACGCGCGCCAGATCGGCCTTGATCTCGGCCACCGTCGCCGCCGCCTTGTCTTCGCTCAGCAGGTCGCTGCAGACGCCGACGCTGCGGCTCGCGTCGGGCACGTAGACCACCGGCCCGTCGTAGTGCGGCGCGATCTTGACTGCGGTGTGCACGCGGCTCGTCGTCGCGCCGCCGATCAGCAGCGGCGTGCCGCGCTCGCGGAAGTGCGCGTCGCGCTGCATCTCGGCCGCGACATGCTGCATCTCCTCGAGGCTGGGCGTGATCAGCCCCGACAGGCCGATGATGTCGGCGCCCTCGGCCTTGGCCTTGGCGAGGATGTCCTGGGCCGGGACCATCACGCCCATGTTGACGACCTCGAAGTTGTTGCACTGGAGGACAACGGTGACGATGTTCTTGCCGATGTCGTGCACGTCGCCCTTGACGGTGGCGATCACGATCCTGCCCTTGGGCCGCGCCGCGCCGCCGGCGTCGACGAGCAGCTTCTTCTCCTCCTCGATGTAGGGCAGCAGCTGGGCCACCGCCTGCTTCATCACGCGCGCGCTCTTGACGACCTGCGGCAGGAACATCTTGCCCTGGCCGAAGAGGTCGCCGACGACGTTCATGCCCGCCATCAGCGGGCCCTCGATCACGTGCAGCGGGCGCCCGCCCCCGGCCCTGACGCGCTGGTAGGCCTCTTCGGTGTCGGCGGCAATGAACTCGTTGATGCCGTGCACGAGCGCGTGCGTCAGCCGCGCGTCGACCGGGCCCGCGCGCCACGCGAGACGCGTCGTCTCGTCGCGCGCCTGGCCCTTGGCGCTCTCGGCGATCTCGACCAGGCGCTCGCCGGCATCGGGGCGGCGGTTGAGCACCACGTCCTCGACGCGTTCGCGCAGCTCGGCGTCGAGCTCGTCGTAGACGCCGACCATGCCGGCGTTGACGATGCCCATGTCCAGCCCGGCCTTGATCGCGTGGTACAGGAACACGGTGTGGATCGCCTCGCGCACCGGGTCGTTGCCGCGGAAGGAGAAGCTCACGTTGCTCACGCCGCCGCTCACCTTCGCGCCCGGCAGGTGCTGCTTGATCCAGCGTGTCGCCTCGATGAAGTCGACCGCGTAGTTGTCGTGCTCCTCGATACCCGTCGCGATGGCGAAGATGTTGGGGTCGAAGATGATGTCCTCGGGCGGGAAGCCGACCTCCTCGACGAGGATGCGGTAGGCGCGCGCGCAGATCTGCGTCTTGCGCGCTAAGGTGTCGGCCTGGCCCTGCTCGTCGAAGGCCATCACCACGGCCGCCGCGCCGTAGCGGCGCACGAGCGTCGCCTGGCGGCGAAACGCCTCCTCGCCTTCCTTGAGCGAGATCGAGTTGACGATGCCCTTGCCCTGGACGCACTTGAGGCCCGCCTCGATCACGCTCCACTTCGACGAGTCGATCATGATCGGCACGCGCGCGATCTCGGGCTCGCCGGCGACGAGGTTCAGGAAGCGCACCATCGCAGCAGTGCTGTCGAGCATCGCCTCGTCCATGTTGACGTCGATGATCTGGGCGCCGTTTTCCACCTGCTGGCGCGCGACCGCGAGCGCGGCCTCGAAGTCGCCGCCGAGGATCATGCGGGCGAAGGCTTTCGAGCCCGTGACGTTGGTGCGCTCGCCGATGTTGACGAACAGCGACCCTTCGCCGATCGCCACTGGCTCCAGCCCCGAGAGCTTCATCGGGGGCGGCACGGCGGGCGGTGCAGGTTCGCTGGGGGCTTCTTCGGTCATGGCGGCGGGCGGGCTGCTAGGCGGGCCGCGGGTCTCACCGCGACCTTGCAAGTCGGGTGAGCGCCGTTGGGAGCGGCGGGCTGCGCGCCGCGCCGTGCCCAAGCCTGGCAGTCCGGGAGCAAGCGCTCCCGCGACCGTCGCAACGCTCCTTGGGCGAGGCGAGATTGTAGGGCCGGGTCGGCGGCTCAGGTTCCGGCCACGCGCGCCACCGCCGCGGGATCGACGCCCAGCGCCGCGGCGGCGGCGAGGATCTGCTGCCAGGTCGTGTCGTCCACCGGCACGCCGTGGGCGACCCGCGCGGCGCGTGTCTCGCGCTCAGGCTCGCCGGCCAGGCGCACGCGATCGAACCCGTCGCGCGCCGGTGCGGCGAGCAGCCACTCGACGAACGCGTCGGCTTCACGCTCGAAGGCCGCCACCTCGCCGAACGCGGCGGGATCGACGAGCACCGTCAGCATGCCGTTCAGGATGCGCTTCTCGCCGCCGTAGGGCATTCGCTGCGTCATGCCCGCGGCGAGCGCGCCGCCGAGCAACTCGCACAGCACCGCCAGGCCGTAGCCCTTGTGCTCGCCGAAGGCGAGCAGCGCGCCGAACGGCGGAATAACGGCGAAGCGCGGGTCGGTGGTCGGCTGGCCGCGGTCGTCGATCAGCAGCCCGTCGGCGACCGCCTCGCCCTTGTTGTGCGCGACGCGCGTCTTGCCCTGGGCGACGATGCTGGTCGCGAAGTCGAGGATCAGCGGCGGCCGCCCGGGCAGCGGCAGCCCGGCGGTGAACGGGTTGGTGCCGAAGCGCGCGTCGGCGCCGCCGTAGGGCGCGACGATCGGACGCGAGACCGCGTTGACGAAATGAATCGACACGAGCCCCGCCTGCGCCGCGAGCTCGGCCCACGCGCCGATGCGCCCGAGGTGGTGCGCGTTGCCGAGCGCGACCGTGCAGCAGCCGAGCTGGCGTGCGCGCGCGATGCCGATCTCCATCGCCTGGCGGCCGACGACCTGGCCGAACCCGGCGCCGCCGTCCAGGCGCAGCAGCGCGCCGGCGTCGAGCACCGTGCGCACGGCGGTGTTGGGCTTGAGGCCGCCCTCAAGATACGACTCCGCATAGCGCGGCAGCATGCCGATGCCGTGCGAGTCGTGACCCATCAGGTTGGCCTCGATCAGGTTGGTGGCGACGGCGTCGGCCTCAGCCGCGCTGCTGCCGAAACCGGCCATGACGGCGCCGATCGCCGCCTGTAGACGATCGACGCCTATCGTATGGAATCCGCTCATGCTTGACCTCTGTCGGTGGCCGGATGGCGGGGCATGATAGGGTCTGCGTGCGCCAGTTCCGCCGCGGGGAAATCGATCACACCATCACGAGCACGACGATGAGCACAGCCGACCCCAGCCCCAGGATCGCCCTCGTCACCGGCGCCGGCTCCGGCATCGGCAAGGGGTGCGCGACCGCGCTGCTCGCCGACGGCTGGCACGTCGTCTTCACCGGGCGGCGCATCGAGACGCTGCATGCCGCCATCGCGGCGGCCGGCGCAGACGCCGCCGCGCGCGCGGTCGCGATCGCGTGCGACGTGACCGACGACGCGAGCGTCGCCGCGCTGTTCGAGGAAGTACGCAAGCGCTTCGGACGCCTGGACCTGCTGTTCAACAACGCCGGCGTGTCGCTGCCGTCGAAGACGCCCGACGAAGTCGGCGCCGCGGCCTGGCGCAGCGCCGTCGACACGAACCTGAGCGGCGCGTTCTACTGCCTCGCCGAGGCCTTCAAGCTGATGCGCAGCCAGTCGCCGCAGGGCGGGCGCATCATCAACAACGGCTCGATCTCGGCCCACGCGCCGCGGCCGGGGTCGATTGCCTACACCGCGACCAAGCACGCCATCAGCGGCCTGACACGTGCGGCGTCGCTCGATGGGCGGCGCTATTCCATCGCCGTCGGCCAGATCGACATCGGCAACGTGGCGAGCGACATGACCGAGAAGATGGTCGCCGGCGTGCCGCAGGCCGACGGCAGCATCCGCCCCGAGCCGCGCATGGAGATGGCCGCCGTGACCGACACCTTCATGGCGATGGTGCGCCTGCCGCCATCGGCCAACGTGCTCTTCATGACGGTGATGGCGACCAACATGCCCTTCGTCGGGCGGGGGTAGGTCGCGGCCCGTGCCGGCGGAGCGCATGCGGTCGCGTCGAACGCCTCGCGAGCCCTGGCCAGATCGGACGGCGTCCGGAGGTGGGCGCGCGTGTCCGAGCTTGTACAGCGCGTGTCTGAGAATGTCCAATGCTCGAATGACGAAGCTGCTGTAATTGATTCGTCCTTTCGGGGATGGCGCGGCGTCAACCCCCGGGTCGCGATGCGCGTTCATCCATACTGGGCGTCGCGGGCGAGGCCCGGCCCTGAGTGACGTACCGGGACGCCAGATGTCTCCAGTCTGGCAGACAATGTGCTAGCTGAAACCTGCATCGGGAACAAACATGACCAACCAACTTCGGCTCCAGGCCGCTTTCGAACGGAGCGGCCGCTCGCCATGGCGCACGCTGCTGTCGGTTCTCTTGCTCGTCCTCGTCGCACTTCACGCCGTGGCCCAGGCGCCGGCGGCGCCGGCCGCCGATCCGATGGACGAGCTGGTCGGCCGCATCGCCCTGTATCCCGACGATCTGGTCGCCGTCATCCTGCCGGCATCGACGAGCCCACTGCAGATCGTGCAGGCCGATCGCTGGCTGGAAAAACGCAAATCCGAACCCAAGCTGCCGATGGACGACAAGTGGGACGACGCCGTCAAGACGTTGTTGAACTACCCCACGGTCGTGAAGATGATGAGCAACGACCTCGACTGGACCAGCGCGCTGGGCGAGGCGGTGGTGGCCGACCAGGGCGCAGTGCTGGACGGTGTGCAGAGCTTCCGGCGCCGCGCGCAGGCGGCGGGCAACCTCAAGTCCGATGACAAGCAGGTGGTCAAGGCCGAGAAGGAGATCATCATCATCGAGCCGGCCAATCCGGAGGTGATCTATGTGCCGCAGTACACCCCCAGCACGGTGGTTGTCTATGGCACGGCGCCGGTCTATGGCTACTACCCCTACGCCTACCCGTCGTACTACTACCCCTACCCGCCCGGGGCCGCACTCGCAACGGGCTTGATCTGGGGCGCGGCCATCGGGGCGGCCTGGAACGGCGGCCGCTGGGGCGCCGACTACAACGGCGGCGACATCAACATCGATGTCGATCGCAACACCAACATCAATCGCGGTGACCGTACCAGCAACCGTGCCAGCACAACGGGACAGCGGGGCAGCACCTCCTGGAAGTCCGGCAAGCAGCCTGGACAGGTCAGCAGCTCGGTCGGCAAGTCGCCCTCCGCGGGGGCGCGCCCCGGGGACTCGCGCGGTGGTGCCGGCGCCGGCAACTTGGGCTCGGGCGGAGCAGGCGGCGCCAGGGCGTCGGCGCAACCCGGCGGTGCCGGTGCCGGTGCGGGCGCGAGCAATCGGGCTTCGGCGCAGCCCGGCGGGCGCGACGTAGGAGGGGGCGCTGGTGCTGGTGCGAGCAGCCGGCCGGGAACCCAGCAGTCAAGCTACGGCGGCGCCAGCCGGGGAGGTGGTGATGTGTTCGGTGGTTCCAGCTCGGGGCGGCAGACGCAGATGGACAGCTCGCGTGGCGCCTCGAGCCGCAGCTCGATGTCCGGTGGCGGTTCCCGCTCGATGGGTGGCGGTGGTGCGCGCGGCGGCGGTGGCGGCGGCCGCGGCGGCGGCGGTCGTCGTTGATCACGAGGGCGACCCCATGCACACATCCACTTCAATCCATCTCGAGGCATCCGCCATGAACCTCATCCGTATTTGGGCCCTGCTGCGGCGCCTGATATTGACGCTGGCCCTGGCCCTGCCCTTGGCCGCAACGGCCGCCCCGCAGCAGACCTTCGCCACGCCGGACGCGGCTGTGGACGCCCTGATGGCCGCGCTCAAGGCCGACAGCGATGCCGAGATCCTGGCGATCTTCGGCGACGACTACAAGCACCTCGTCCTCCGCGACGACCGCGCCGCAACCAGCGCCGAGCGCGCGAAGGCCTACGCTGCGATGCAGACGCTGCGAGTGCTGCGCGAGTCGGGCCCCGACCGGCGCATGTTGCTGATCGGCGCCGATGCCTGGCCCTTACCCTTCCCCATCGTGCGCAGCGGCGATCGCTGGCGCTTTGCCACCGAGTTGGGCGAGGACGAGCTCATCAACCGCCGCATTGGCGCCAACGAACGCAATGCGATCTACGTGCTGCGCACCTTTGTCGATGCGCAGCGCGCCTTCGCGGCGGTCGACCGCGACGGCGATGGTGCGCGCCAGTACGCGCAGAAGCTGGCCAGCACGCCGGGCAAGCGCGACGGCCTGTACTGGACCGCCGACCCCGCCAAGGGCGAGGAGTTGAGCCCCTTCGGCCCGCTGATCGCGGAGAGCGCAGCCTATCTCGAGGGCCACAAGGCGGGCGACCCCTACCGGGGCTATCGCTTCAGGATCCTGACGCGCCAGGGCGCCTATGCCGCGGGGGGTGCCCACAACTACATCATCAATGGCCGCATGGTCGCCGGCTTCGCGATGGTGGCCTATCCCGCCGAGTGGGGCGAGACGGGCGTGATGAGCTTCATCGTCAACCACAACGGGAAGGTCTTCGAGAAGGATCTCGGCAAAGAGACTTCTGCGCTCGGCGCAAAGATGACCTCCTTCGACCCCGGCCCCGGATGGAAGGTGGTGGCGCCGTAGCATCATCTTCGCGTCGCCGAAGAGCATGCGGTTGTTGTCCTTGTAGAAGAGCGGGTTGTCGACGCTGGCATGGCCCGAGGCCATGCTGCGCGTCATGACGATCGAGGTGTGGGCCTTCCAGACTTCGAGCACCGGCATGCGGGCAATCGGGATTGCGGGGTCGTCCCGCGCGGCCCGGAGTCGTTTGCCGCGCCCATCGCCGCGGCGTACATTGCTCCCCTGGACGAACCAGGGGAGGCGCCTTGCGTCGATCGAGCTTGTTGCGGGCTGCGCTGTTGACGGCAGCGCTCGGCGGCTGTGCAGCGGCCCAAGCCGAGGGCGCTGCGGGCCGTCTGATCGATCGCAGCCATCGAACCGGGACGACTGGTGAGGCGGCCCCGGACGCGTCCGCGGTCGCCGACACGACGCCGCCGACCCTGACCCAGTTCACCGCCGGCACGACCTGGAGCATGAACAGGGTGCAGTGCCGCTGAGCGTACTCGTCAAGGGGGTCGGACGACCTGTCGGGCCTGTCGCACATCCTGATCCAGGCGGTCGGCCCGAGCGGACAGGGCCTGGCGGCCTATGCATCCTTCCGACTATCCCGTCAAGACGGTATCGCGCCGCGTCTCGATGAGCACGCCCTTCTTCGCCGGTCGCCTGCTCGAGGCCGGGCCTGGACCATCGTCAAGGCCCGCCTCGTCGACCGGGCCGGCAACCCGCGCAAGGTCGAAGGGGCGGCGCTCGCCGCCCTCGGCAACGCGTCGTTCACGGTCGTCAACCCCGGGACCTTCGACAACGTGGCACCCACGCTGACCAGTGCGCAACTGCTGACGAGTTCGGTGTCACTGTCGGCCACGGCCAAAGGCACGACGCAGGCGCCTTTCATAGGCCTCAAGCTAGGCGTCGCCGACAGCGGCGCAAGCGCGACCGCCGGCATCGCATCGGTTCACGCGGCCTTCTGCCTGGCCGACGAGAGCCGCTGCGTGGACATGCTGCAGTCAGCGCCGCTCGGCGGCAACGCGCCCTCGGCGACGATCACGATCGGCCAGGCAGGTCTCGGGCGTGCTCGGCCA
>NZ_JADJDO010000015.1 GCF_016702655.1 Ideonella sp. | reverse complement strand
GGTCCATTCGCAGTCCCGGCGCCAGCGACAAAGCACCTGAATCGTCGCAGCGACAACCGGTGTTTTCCCGATTGCCCGGGCAGCGCAATTGACAATCGAAATCTGCCAATTCGGGCCACCGACACGTGACTTATCCCCATGTGGGAAGCGGTGGCTGCGCCGCGTTCGCATTGCGGCGTCGCAGCAGTCGATTCCGACCAGATTCGTCTAAGTGATTGATTTCATTGAAGTGGCTCCGGTTGCTGCGAAACTGCGCAACCCAGCGCCAGGGCCCATGAATCAAGGCTTTGTCGTTCCAGACCGCAGGTTTCCCACAAAGTTATCCACAGTGCGCGTGGACAGGTTTGAAAACGCTTTGGAATCATTGACTTAGGGGCGTTCTTTGAACAAGTGCGGAGCTTTGGCGCGTAACTCTGTCCAGCCTGTATGGCTGAGCCGGTGCGCGTCAGGGTGGCGGTCGAGGCCCCGCAGCACAGCGGCCTCGCCGCTGCGCTGGACTTCGCCAGTGAGTGCCCGCTCGCGCCCGGAACGCTGGTGCGTGTGCCGCTGGGCAAGCGTGACGTGCCCGGCATCGTCTGGCCGGGCGGCGCTGGCGCCGCTTTCGACGCCGAACCGCGCGCCATCGGCGAAGTCCTCGCGTGCCTGCCGCCGCTCTCGGCCGCCTGGTGCGAACTGGTCGGTTTCGCCGCGTCCTACTACCAGCGCAGCGTGGGCGAGGTCGCGCTGGCGGTGCTGCCGCCCGAGTTGCGCCGGCTCGACGACACCCCTTGCAGCGCCGCATCGATCGCCTGCACAAGGCCTTCATCACCGTCGCGCCCGGCAGTGCGCCGGCCGAAACCCCGCCGCCGAGTGGCGAACAGGCCGCCGTACTGGCCGAACTTGCCGCGCTCGCGCAATCTGACGCACGGCCCGCCGTGCTGCTGCACGGGGCGACGGGCAGCGGCAAGACCGAGGTCTACCTGCGGGCTGCCGAAGAGGCGCTGGCAGCGGGCCGCCAGGCGCTGGTGCTGGTGCCCGAGATCAACCTGACGCCGCAACTCGAGGCCCGCTTCGCGCAGCGCTTCGGCGCCGGGCCCGCGCCGCGGCGCATCGTCTCGCTGCACAGCGCGCTCACGCCGGCGCAGCGGCTGCGCAACGGGCTCGCCGCGCACCTCGGCCTCGCTGACCTCGTGCTCGGCACGCGACTGGCTGTGTTTGCCTCGCTGCCGCGGCTTGGACTGATCGTCGTCGACGAGGAGCACGACCCGTCGTACAAGCAGCAGGAAGGCGCACGCTACTCGGCGCGCGACCTCGCGGTCTACCGCGGCCGTCTAGAGGGTGCGCTCGTGATTCTCGGTTCGGCCACGCCGTCGCTCGAGAGCTGGCAGCGTGCCGAACAGGGCCGCTATCGGCGGCTCGCGATGCCGGAGCGCATTGGCGGCGGCGAGCTGCCCGCCGTGCGGCTGATCGACATGAACCGCCACAAGGCGAACGCCGCAGGCAGCGCGCCGCAGGCGCTCGCCGCCGCTGGTCGAGGCGCTGCAGCAGCGGCTTGCGCGCGGCGAGCAGAGCCTCGTCTTTCTCAACCGGCGCGGCTACGCGCCGGTGCTGCATTGCGCCGCCTGCGGCTGGAAGAGCGCCTGCCCGCATTGCAGCGCGTGGCGCGTGTTCCACAAGCTCGACCGCACGCTGCGCTGCCACCACTGCGGCCTCGCGCAGCCGGTGCCGCGCGCCTGCCCCGATTGCGGCAACCTCGACATCGCCGGCATCGGCCGCGGCACCGAGCGCCTTGAGGAGCAGATCGCGCTGCTGCTGCCCGGGGCGCGCGTGGCGCGCATCGACGCGGACAGCACGCGCGCCAAGGGCGCGCTGCAGGCGCGCCTGGGCGCAGTGCACGCGGGCGAAGTCGACATCCTCGTCGGCACCCAGATGATCGCCAAGGGGCACGACTTTCGCCGCATCACGCTCGTCGCCGCGGTCAACCCCGACAGCGCGCTCTTCTCGAGCGACTTTCGCGCGCCCGAGCGCCTGTTCGCGCTCCTCATGCAGGCGGCAGGGCGGGCCGGCCGCGACGCCCAGCACGCCGCACGCAGCGAGATGTGGATCCAGACCTGGCACCCGCAGCATCCGCTCTACGCGGCGCTGCTGCGGCACGACTTCGCCGCCTTCGCGGCGAGCCAGCTTGCCGAGCGCCGCATGGCCGGCCTGCCGCCCTTCGCCCACCTGGCGCTGTTGCGTGCCGAGGCGCGCAGTGCCGAGTCGGCGCGCGGTTTCCTGCAAGCCGCGGCCGAACTCGCGGCCGATCTGGCCGGCAGCGACGCGGTGAGCGTCTACCCGCCGGTGCCCGCGAGCATCGCCCGCGTTGCCGATGCCTGGCGCATGCAGATGCTGATCGAATCGCCGTCGCGCGCCGCGCTGCAGCGCATGCTCGCGGCCTGGCTGCCGCAACTGCATGCGCTGCGCAGCGCGCGGCGCGCTGCCGACCTGCGCATCCTGCGCTGGGCGGTGGATGTCGACCCGCTGGCGATCTGAGTGACGACGCCGCGCGCGCTGGGGAGGGCCGATCCTCGGCGAGGGCAGGGCCTTGCCTGGGGCGGCCCGGCGCGGCGGCCCTGAGGCGAGCGCTTGCAGCATTGCTCCGCAAGCGGCGCTGCCGGTGCGGGTTCAGCGGCCGTCCTGCACCGGCTCGGGCGGTGCGGGCGGAAAGACATTCAGCGGCTGGTCGGGGCTGTAGGGCCGGTGCCTGTCGGTCACTGGCGGAAAACCGGCTTCGTGCAGACCGTCGACGATCGGCTGCCGGACCCAGCCTTCGTGAAACGGCGTCCTGAAGATCACGTGCCAGCGGAAGTCGAGGTACTTCCAGCGCTTGCCGACGCGGACGAAACGCAGGTCGTACTTGCCGACCTGCCACATCGCGCGCAGGACCCCGTCCGCGTCGAGGTAGGTGTTGGTGCCCAGCGAGTTCCACATGCCCCGCGCGCCCTGGTCGTCGGCGTCGACCTCGACCACCGGCGTCAGCAGCATGTGGACCATCAGCGCGCCCGGCATGCTGTACTTGGTCGCCATGTGCCGGAACAGCGTGCGCACGCCCTCGGCGCCCTCCCAGACGCCGCTGTCGGCCATCTCGGCGCGCAGGTCCGGGTGATCGAAGGCGAACAGGTCGGGCAGCCTGTCCTTCAACTGCCCCGTCTGCAGGTAGTGGTTGTAGCGTCCCTGGAGATTGCAGATGTCGCGATGGCTCTCCAGGGCCCGCAGACGCGCGTCGATCCCCGCGGGCTGCACGCTAGACTTCGAACCGGTCGCCGAACTCGGCATGCACGCGCGGCAGGAAGGTCTTGAAGCGCGTGAACTCCTTGACGTTGTGCCTGGCCAGGCCCTGCACGGCCTCGCGCGGAACACGCACGCCGGGCGGCAACGTGCTCTCGGGCCGGCCCTGCGACATGCGACAGCCCATCCAGAAGCGCGTGCGATGCTCGAGACCCCCCGGCACCTCGCGGAAGATGTGGCACATCAGCGCCGGCGCCGTGATCGACTCGTCGGTCTTGTCCACCGACACCGCCCAGCCCTCGCCACCGGCGAAGGCGGCGACATGGGGCTTCTTCCAGCGGCTCATGTCGAAGCCGAAGTCCTGCGGCGACATGAAGCGGATGTCGATGTTGTCCATCCCGTTGTCGCAGTTCTCGGTCACGTGGTGGACGACGCCCCAGTTCTTCTGCGCGATCGGTATATTGGGATCGAGGATGCGCGCCCTCGACGCAGGGCTGATCATGATGCCGGCGTGCTGCGGCGGATACCAGATGCGGTAGCGCAGGTCTTCCAGCGTGTGCCAGGCAAACCACCAGTCGATCATCTCGGCCGTGATGTCGGGGTAGAGCATGCGGTTGGCGATGAAGCCGGTGCCGTCGGGCAGGTTGCACCAGCCGATCTCGACCTCGAGATAGCCCGGGTCGAGCAGGTCGTTGATGCGCTCCGGGCCTATGGCCTTGGCCGGATCGCAGGGCTCGTCCATCAGCGCGAAGTGCGCGGGGTCGGGCGCCTCGATCGGGTCGTCCAGGTACTTCGCGAAGGGCCGGCTGCGCTGGGCCTCGGTCAGGGCGGGTTGCCTGGACTTGGCGCGCGTGCTCCTGCGCCAGGCGCCGTAGGAGAGCTGGCTTTCACGTTCGACGGTTGCGGGTTGCATGGTTGTTGCTCCTTGGTGGATGGCGCAGGATGCGTGGAAGGCTAGTGCAGTGTTCGATGCTTGGAGGTGCTTATGCGGCGGCGAGTTTGGCTTCCTGGCTAGGCGCAAACCGCAGCGATACCCAGAGGTATCGCGAGGATCTGCAACGACGCCAGGGAGGCAAAGCGCGGTCGCATAAGTACCGGTAGCGTCGAACAGCCTGGGCGTATCGCGGATGATCACGACCTGGCGCGTGTAGAGAAAGAACGACCTGGACCAGTCGGCGAAGCGCGGCGAGATCGACTGCAACGCGTCGAGGTACTGCCTGAAGGCTCCGGCCTGCTCCAGCGTGTCGTACCAGTGCGAGACGACGATGTCGTACACCGGCGGATCGACCATCTTGAAGTGCTTGCGCGCCGCACCGTCGTTGTCGTTCGCGCGCGAACGGCGGTTCAGGACACAGCGGCGCAGCTGGTCGCGCGCGAACGGCGCCTTCTCGAGGGCGAGCTCGTGCGCGGCGCGCCAGGCGGCGACGAAGTCTTCCGGATAGACCTCCTCGTCGCGCATCACGAAGTGCAGCACCTTCAGCGCACCGACCCCCTCGACGATTCCCAGGCCCGGGTTGAACGCGCCAAGCGGCCGCGGAACCGGCAGTTCCTCTTCTTCCGCCATGACGATGACGTTCGTGCACTCGTCGGCGAAGAACTTGCCGTCCTGCGACGCCGCGGAAGGGGTCGCCGGCTCGAGGGTCGCGAGCATGTCGGTGAAGTTGTCGAAGCACAGCTCGACCACTGCATCACGATCGGCGACCTGCTGATGCGTGGCATCGGCCAAGGTGCCGAAGGCGCCGTCGATCACGTGGTTCTGGATGTACGAGCGAATCTTCATGCGCTCGCGGCGCGCGATCGTGCCATGCACGAACTCGAGATAGCGCTGGTAGTCGGCGCGAGTCAGGCCGGGCCGCTTGCGCGACGCGGCCATCAGCTTGATGGGCATCGAAGTCTCCTGTGGGCCCGACGTGGCGGGCGCTAGCCTCACGAGCACCGACCCGACGCGTGTCGAGCGGTGAATCGGTGCACAGCCTAGTGAGGCCGCGACGGCACGGCAAATGGATTGGAGTGATGCGAGCTATCGCGCGCGTTGATTCACGCGGCCGGCCCGTCCGCGCGCGGACCCGGCCGGGGTTGCGCTCCCGGGCTCGGCAGCCCGGCGGCGGCTTCGTCGGCATCCATCTTCTCGACCGCCTGGTGCAGCAGGTCGCGCAACCAGTGCAGGCCGGGATCCTGCGAGCGGTATTTGTGCCACTGCACGACCTGATCCATCTCGTCGATGGCCATCGGCGGTTCGAGCAACACCAGCGGCAGCCAAGCGGCGTATTGCCGCGCCAGCCGCGTGTGCAGCGTCGCCAGACGCTCGGTGCCCACGACCAGATGGGCCGCTGCCGCAAAGCTGAAGGTCGTGACCTCGACGCGCCGCGCGATGCCCATGCGCTGCATGAAGGTCGTCTCCAGCGACTGCTGCGGGCCGGTCGGCGGCTGCATCGCGACATGGCCCGCGCGCAGGTAGCCCTCCATCGTCAGCGCCGCCCTGGCGTGCCGGCTGTCGCGCCAGGCGACGCAGACGAATCGTTCGCGAAAGAGGGATGCGGTCGGATGATCGGGCGAGCAGTACTCACGCGGGATCACGAGCAGATCCGCTTCGCCGCGCTCGAGCACGCGCTGCGGATCGTCTACGAGCGGCGCAAAGCGGAACCGCACCGTGCTGCCGGCAGCCAGGCGCAGCAGATGGGGCATCAGCACGATGCTCGTGAAGTCCGAAGCGAGGATCCGGAACTCCCTGTCCGACGTCGCCGGGTCGAACTCGGGCTGTGCGGTGATGGTCGTGTCCAGGCGCAGCAGCAGATCCTGCACGGCCTCCTTGAGCACCTCGGCGCGCGGCGTGAGCTTCATCTGCCGGCCGACCTGGCTCAGCAGCTCGTCGTCGAAATAGTCCCGCAAGCGGCCAAGGGCATTGCTCATGGCCGACTGGCTCAGGTGCAGCTGTTCCGCCGCCCGGCTGATGCTGCGCAGCTTGAGCATCGCGTCGAGCGCGACCAGCAGGTTGAGGTCGAGCTTGTTGAATCGCATCGATTTTCGGGCCGGGCGTGCGTAACACCGACGATGGGCGCACTGTAAGGGCAATCGACGCCGCCGGACTCATGGCCGCCCCAGCGCCTCCTGCAGCCGCCCGCAGCGCGCCATCAGCAGCGCGGTCACGCTCGCGCGCGATGCCTCGAAGCGTTGCGTCGGCACCGGCACCGAGATCGCCGCGAGCCCGCCACCGGGCAGCTTCAATGCAACCGCCACGGCGCAGATGCCGAGCGAGTTCTCCTCGAGGTCCACGCCGTGGCCTTGTGCGCGGACCTGCGCCAGCTCGCGCTCCAGCACGTCCCACGAGGTCACGGTGCTGGCCGTGTAGCGCGTCAATCGCAGCCGGGGTCGAAGGTTGTGCAACTCGGCTGGGTCGAGCGCTGCGAGCATGGCCTTGCCGGGCGCCGAAGAGTGCAGGGCAAACGCCACCCCGACACCCGACTCGGCCTTCAGGCGATGCACGCCGGCGACCTGGTCGACGAAGACGAGCTTGGTGCCGTCGAGTAGCGAGAGGTCGACCGTCTCGCCGCACTCGCGCGCGAGCTCCTGCAGCGCGGGGCGGGCGAACTCGGCAATCTCGAAGCGGGCCGCCGCGGCGAGTGGCAGCAGGCCCGGCCCGAGCCGCACGCCCCGGGTCGGCGAGGCCGCCATCACCAGTTGCTCCTGGTCCAGGGCGTCGACGATGCGCTGGATGGTCGATCGCGGCAACGCCAGCAGGCGCGCCAATTCGCCGAGCGTGAGTCCGGCCGGGTGATCGCGAAGCGCCCGCAGCACCGCTGCGGCGCGCGCAATGACCTGGATGCCGCCGGCGCGCTCGCCGCTATCCACCGCCGGGTCCGCGAGGACCGGCAACACGCGATTGTCCGTGGCCAAACCGTTGCTCCCCGAGCGTCATGAACCGCATGCAGTGTGCCAGCGATGCGCCAGCACCCGGCCGCATCCGGTCCCAAACATAAGGGAAAACACTGATTCCATCGGTCGTCGATACCGCAGAAAGTCAGGATCATGCATTGTTATGTGGTGCAAGCGTATCGAGATACGGTACGCATTGACGAACTTTCAACCCTTCCGAATCGGAGTACGGCATGACGATCACGGTCCGCGGCATCGCTTACCAGGAGAACCTCGACAACGACACGGGGCTCGAGTTCTACGACCTGAGCCATCCCTGGGGGCTCGGCCAACCCTGCTGGCCGTACTTCGAGGACGTGAAGATCGAGCGCCTGCACACCATGGCCAGGAGCGGCGTGCTGACGCAGCGCATCACGACGTCGATGCATTCGGGCACCCACATGGATGCGCCCTCGCACGTGGTCGAAGGCACGCCCTTCATGGACGAGGTGCCGCTGCCCTATTTCTTCGGCACCGGCGTCGTGGTGTCGATCCCGAAGCAGCGCTGGGAAGTGATCACGGCCGCGGACCTCGAGCGCGCGTCGCCGCAGATCCGCGAAGGCGACATCGTGATCGTCAACACCGGCTGGCACCGCTACTACGACGACAGCCGCATGTACTACGCGTACTCGCCCGGTTTCTACAAGGAGGCCGGCGAGTGGTTCGCGAACAAGAAGGTCAAGCTGGTCGGCACCGACACGCAGGCGCTCGACCATCCGCTGGGCACGGCCATCGGCCCCCACGGCCCCGGCGCACCGCACGGCCTGCTGGCGCAGGTCAACATCGAGTACGAGCGCGAGACGGGGCGCAAGGTGATCGAGGACTTCCCCGAATGGGAGCCCTGCCACCAGGCCATCATGAAGGCCGGCATCTGCGGCATCGAGAACGTTGGCGGCGACATCGACAAGGTCACCGGCAAGCGCGTCACGCTGGCTGCCTTCCCGTGGCGCTGGACCAAGGGTGACGGCTGCATGGTCCGCCTCGTGGCCATGGTCGACAAGCGCGGTGGCTACCGCATCGAGAACGGCCGGGGCTGAGGGCGGCGCGATGCGAATCACCCGTTTCGGCGAGGCCCAGCCCTACGAGGCGCCCAACCACTTCGACGTGCGATCGCTGCGCCTGCAGGGATTCGCGCCCGGCGGTCCGGAGAAGTTCTGGATCGGGCTCTCGCACTACCTGCCCGGCGGCGGCGCCGGGCCCGACAGCTCGCCGCTCGAGAAGGTCTACGTGGTCCTGGCCGGTGCGGTCGCGCTGCGGACGGCCGACGAGGAGGTGGTCCTCGGGCCGATGGACAGCTGCTGCATCGCCCCGCACGAGGTACGCACGGTCAAGAACCTCGGCAACGAGGTCGCGACGATCCTGGTCGCGATGCCCTACCCGGAGAAGCAGCCATGACCCGCGACGCCGACTGGCTGCGCAACCCGGCCGCGCTCTTCGACGTGCGCGGCAAGGTGGCCGTCGTGACCGGCGCATCCGGCGCCTTCGGCAGCCTGGCCAGCCAGGTGCTCGCCGGCGCAGGTGCGCGACTGGTCTTGTCGGCGGGCAACGAGGCTGCGCTGGCCGCAACCGCCACTGCCTGCCGCGACCTCGGGGCGCAGGTCGTCACCGTCTCCGGGCGCCCTGCCACGCAGCACCAGTGCGAAGCCATCATGGCCGCGGCCATCGACGCCTTCGGGGCGCTCGACATCCTCGTCGTCGCCTCGGGCCTGAACGATCCCTGCCCGATCACCGAGCAGAGCCTCGAGCGCTTCGAGACCGTGATGGACGGCAACGTCACCAGCAGCTGGCTGCTGTGCAAGGCCTTCGGCGAGCGCGTGATCCCGCGGCGCACCCGGGCCAAGGTCGTGCTCGTGTCGTCGGCGCGCGGCAAGCTCGGTCACCCGGCGGGCTACAGCGCGTACTGCACTTCCAAGGCGGCGACCGATGGGCTCACGCGCGCCCTCGGTTGCGAATGGGGCAAGCACGGCATCACGGTCAACGCGATCGCGCCGACGGTATTCCGCAGCCCGCTCACGGCCTGGATGTTCGAGGACAACGAGAAGGCCAACGCGGTGCGCGCCGGTTTCCTGGCGCGCGTGCCGCTGGGCCGGCTCGGCGAGCCGGAGGACCTTGCCGGACCGCTGCTCTTCCTGTGCTCGCCGGCATCCGACTTCCACACCGGCCACACCGTCTACGCCGACGGCGGCTACACGGCGGGCTGATGGCGATGGCCGACAAGGAGCACATCGCCGTCGTCGGTGCCGGCCTGATGGGGCACGGCATTGCCCAGGTCTTTGCCGCGGCCGGCCACATCGTCACCGTGTACGACCCCGACAGCGGGGCGCTGATGACGCTGCGCGAGCGCATAGCGTCCAACCTCGAGGGGCTGGGCCAGGACAGCAGCGCTCAGCTCAGGGTCATGCCGGTCGAGGAACTCGGCGAGTGCGTGGCGAGCGCCGACCTGGTCTTCGAGGCGGGTCCGGAAGACCTGTCGTTCAAGCGCAAGCTGTTCGAGCAGCTCCAGCTGCTGGCGCCGCCGCATGCGCTGCTGGCCAGCAACACCTCGGTCATTCCGATCACGCGCATCGTGCAGGGGCTGCGCAGTGCGCATCGCGCCATGGGCACGCACTGGTGGAACCCGCCCTACCTGGTTCCGCTGGTGGAGGTGATCAAGGCGCCCGAGACCGACCCGGGGCTCGCGCAGCGCATGTTCGACCTGCTGGCCAGCGTCGGCAAGACGCCGGCCATGGTCGAGAAGGATGTCGCCGGCTTCATTGGCAATCGGCTGCAGCACGCCCTCTGGCGCGAGGCGATCGCGCTCGTCGAGGCCGGCGTTTGCAGCGCCGAGACGGTCGACACGGTCGTCAAGGCCAGCTTCGGCAGGCGCCTGCCCGTGCTCGGACCGCTCGAGAACGCCGATCTGGTGGGCACCGACCTGACGCTGGCGATCCATCGCACCGTCCTGCCCGAGATCGACAGCCGGCCCGCGCCCTCGCCGTACCTGGAGCAACTGGTCGCCCAGGGGCGGCTCGGCATGAAGGCAGGGCAGGGGTTTCGCAGCTGGTCCGCGGACGAGCAGGCCGCATTGCGCGCGAGGGTGACGCGCCACCTGCTGGCGATGAACGCGGCCGACGCACAGGCCTGAGCAACAGCAAGACCTACGAGGGAGAGACCGGTGGCGCAGCCCGACAAAGTCATCATCACCTGCGCCGTGACGGGCGCGATCCACACGCCATCGATGTCGCCGCACCTGCCGCTGACGCCGCAGGACATCGCGACCCAGGCCATCGACGCGGCGCGCGCGGGCGCGGCGATCCTGCACCTGCACGCCCGCGATCCGGCCGACGGGCGCCCGAGCGCGGACCCCGAGGTCTTCGCGCGCTTCCTGGCGCCGATCAAGGCCGCCACGGACGCTGTCATCAACATCACGTCGGGCGGTTCGACGAAGATGAGCCTGCAGGAGCGCCTGGCGCCGCCGCTGCGCTTCAAGCCGGAGATGGCGTCGCTCAACATGGGGTCGATGAACTTCTCGATCCACCCCGTGGCCGCCCGGATCAAGGAGTGGAAGTACCCGTGGGAGCAGGGGTATGTGCAAGGCACCGAGGACATCATCTTTCGCAACACCTTCCTCGACATCCGCCACATCCTGAAGGACCTGGGCGAAGGCTGCGGCACGCGCTTCGAGTTCGAGTGCTACGACGTCGGGCACCTCTACAACCTGGCGCACTTCGTCGATGCGGGGCTGGTCAAGCCGCCGTTCTTCATCCAGACGATCTTCGGCATCCTGGGCGGCATCGGTCCCGACCCCCAGTGCGTGACCTTCATGCGCGATACCGCCAATCGGCTGTTCGGCACCGATTACCGCTGGTCGGTACTCGCAGCAGGGCGGCACCAGATGAGCCTGCTCACGCACGCCGCGGTCATGGGCGCCAACGTGCGCGTGGGCCTCGAGGACAGCCTCTACCTGGGCCGCGGGCAGCTCGCTCCCAGCAACGCGGCCCAGGTCGGCAAGATCCGCCATCTGCTCGAGGAGCTGGGCTACGCGATCACGACCCCCGACGAGGCGCGCGAGATGCTGGCGCTCAAGGGCGCGGCCAACGTGGCGTTCTGAACGCCCCGCGGCCGGGCCGTGCCCGGCCTCACCCGCCGTCGGTCAAGAGGTCGTGAGGTAGGGGCGCAGCGCGCGCTTGAAGTCGTCGGTGGGGGCCTCGAGCAGGAACTGGCTGACGAAGTCGATACCCGGTTGCAGGAACGGATAGCGCGCATCGCGGGCCCAGGGCGGCGCAGTATAGGGCGGCGGCGAATCGATCACCGCGTTGCGCCAGGCGTTGGTGCTGTCGTACCAGAGCTCGGAGATGCGCACGAACGGGCTCGTGCGCGGCTCGACGGTTTTCGAGCTGAAGAAGCGCTTCAGCCCCGGCTGGCGGCAGACCTCCGGGGCGTGCACTTCGAGGTACCAGCGCTCGCCTTCCTCCAGTGACACGCCCGCGGGATACTTGACCGCGTTGAGCCAGCGGATGCTCGGGCCGGCATCCATGGTCATGCCCTTGCCCTTGAAGTCCTCGCTCGGACGGTAGTCGACGAAGGCGAATACCGGAGGATGCCCACCGTCCACCGAACCCTGCCATGTCTTGGTGCGGGCGGCATCGCCGCCGATTCCGAGCAGCTCGGTGTAGTTCTCGGGCCAGCGTTCGGCAATCGATGTGCCCTGGTCGAGCAGGCCGGCGCCGCGAAACGGCAGTTCGCGCCACCAATGCTCGGTCATGCGCCAGTTGTACGGGCAGAAGGACTCGGAGCTCGGCGGTGGCGGCACTGCGCGGTAGCTGACGTAGCGCTCCAGGATCGGCTCGAGCTGGCTCAGGGTTTCGGCGGCGTGCGTCTGCAGCAGCCAGCGCTCCAGGATCGGCAGGTTGCTGAAGTCGGTGATGTTGAGGATCAGGTAGCTTCTGAGCATGTTGCCTGCCCTCACGCAGCGGGGATGTGGCGATAGCGCGCGTCGCGGCCGCGTCCCTCGACCGACAGGTCCGCGTACGGGTTGCGGCGCGTGTCGGTGACGGCCTGGTACAGCCGGTACAACGCCGGCAGGAAGACGCCCCAGTTGCCGATCTCCTGCGCGCAGTGGGCCGCCCAGACCTTGCCGTCCTCGACCGTCTCCTTGCGGCGGGTGCCGATGGCCGAGGACTTGCCGACGACGCCATAGTCGGTGGCCTGCCACTGGTGAATGCGGTAGCCCATGGGCTTGGGGTCGATCAGGCACTCCTCGCCCAGCCCCAGGCCGGCGACGATCAGCACATGCTCGAACTCGATGGTGTCGCGCACCCGCGGCTCCACGTCGCCGAGCCTCTCCATGCGGATGTAGAGGTTCTGCCGCGTGCCGTCGTTCCAGGTCTGCGGCGCGATGTGGATCGATCCGAGCGGGTCGCCGTGCCTGGGCGGCACCGCCCACTCGAGCGCCTCGTGCTGTTCCGGATGCCAGAGGATGAAGCCCTTCTCCATGTTGCTCCAGAACCAGTCGATCATGCGCGCCGTGACGCCGTCGTGTCGCCATGCGAGATGGGTGCCCATGGCGTCTTGTGTGAGCGTGGTCTGCATGGTCTCGATGCGCCGTCGCGGCGTCGTTCAGTGGGCTTGGGCGGTGGCTTGCCACCTGTGCCTGCGGGGCTTGGTGCTGGTCAGTGGTGGTGCGTGTGTATCGTATAACAAGCTAATCGTATCGACAAGCGGTACGATGGCGACGATCGACGAACGAACGTCGACGGTGACCGCCTGGCCTCAGGCAGGGCGCGACGGCGGCATGAGTGACGCCTCATCGTCGTCTTCGGCGGCGACCTCGTGCACCATGCGGCGCAGCCAGGCCAGGCCGGGATCGTGGGCCTTGTAGCGGTGCCACTGCATCACGCTGATCAACCTGGGAATCTCGACCGGCGGCGCCACCAGGCGCAGCGGCAACGAATGCGCCATCTGGCGCGCGAGCCGGGTGTGGACCGTGGCGATGCGCTGGGTGCCGATCACCAGCCGCGGCGGCGAGGTCAGGTTGTAGGTTGCCACCTCGATCCTGCGCTGGATGCCGAAGCGCTTCAGGAACCAGCCCTCGAAGGTCGGCATGCGGTCGACGCCCAGGCGCGTGGCCACGTGGCCGGCCTCCAGATAGCGCTCCAGCGTCAGCGTCTCGCCGACCTGGGTGTTGCCCTCCCAGACGACGCAGGTGTAGGTGTCCTCGATGGTCGGTTCGCCCGGGTGCTCGGCGCGCTCGAACTGCTTCGGGAACAGCAGCAGGTCGACGTCGCCGCGCTCGAGCAGCTCCATGCCCCGGTCCACCGGCAACAGCTCGAAGGTGATGTCGGGCGCTTCGCGATACACGCGCGCCAGCAGCCGGTCGAGCAGCACGGCCATGATGTAGTCGGACGCGGCAAGCACGAAGCAGCGCGCCGATGCGGCGGGATCGAAGCCCGGCGTCAGGGCGGCCGTCGTGTCGACCCGCAGCAGGATGTCCCGGACCGGCCCGGCGAGCGCCTCGGCGAGCGGGGTTCGCACCAGCTTGCGCCCGACCTGGACGAACAGCTCGTCGCGATAGTGCTCGCGCAGGCGCGCCAGCGCATTGCTCATCGCCGACTGGCTCAGGTGCACGCGCTGCGCGGCGCGCGTGATGGTCCCCTCGACGAGGATGGCATCGAAGGCGACCAGAAGGTTGAGATCGAGTCCCTTGAAGCGCATGGCGATCAACCTATTCGTTTCGAGAATATTTTGAATCCAAACAATCGATTTTACAAATGCGGTCGCGCTCAGTAGTCTGCACGCCATCCCTCCCACCCAGTCGTCGATCGACACGCCCGCCATGGACATCGGACTCGCCATCGCCCTTCGTAACCTGTCCGGCCAGCCGTCGGACCTGTCGCAGCTTTATCAGGACTTCCTCACCGAGGTCGAACTGGCCGAGGAGCTCGGCTTCAGCCATGCCTGGATCTCGGAGCATCACTTCGCGGAGGACGACTGGAACTCGGCTCCGCTGCCGCTGCTGGCCGCGGCAGCGGCGCGCACGCAGCGCATCCGGCTCGGCACCTACGTGCTGCTGCTGGCCCTGCACGACCCGCTGCGCGTGGCCGAGGACGCGGTCGCGGTCGACCTGCTATCCAGAGGGCGCCTCGACCTGGCCATCGGCGCCGGGCCGATGGAAGTCGAGTGCAAGGTGTTCGGCATCAACAAGAGTGAGACTTTCGCCCGCACCTACGAGGCCCTGGCGTTCATGCAACGGCTGTTCGACGAGGAGGCGCCCTTCACGCACGAAGGCAAGTACTACCAATACCGCGATGTGTGCCTGCGCCCGAAGCCGGTGCAGCGTCCGAACCCTCCGATCTGGATGGCGGCCATGGGCCCGCAGAGCATCGCCAAGGCGGCCGAGCGCGGCTACCACCTGGCCTCGGCGCTCCATTCGCCGTTGTGGAAGACCTATCCGGAACTGCTCGCCAAGGCCGGGCGCCGGCGCGAAGACCAGCGCATCGTCTCCGGCCCGCTGATCGTCCATCTGGCGCCGACGCAGCAACAGGCCTGGGACGAGGCCGAGGTGGGCGCGCACTGGTGCGTCGACTTCTATCGCCGCCGCGGCTGGGACATGCCGTTGCCGCCGGTGGGCGAGCTGCGGCGCACGCCCGGCGCGGGGATCTACGGCATACCGTTCCACATCGGCACCCCCGACGAGGTGCTGCGCGGCCTGGAGCGCTACCGCGACGACCCGCTCGACCAGATCTGCCTGCAGTTCCGCGCGCCCGGCATGGACCTGGCGACCGTGCGCCGCTCGATGCAGCTGTTCGCGCGCGAGGTCATGCCCGAGATGCGGCGCTGGGGCAGCGCGAAGACGCCGGCCTGAGGCCGCAACGCTGCCGCGGCGAAGCCGACACGCCCCGATGGCCTCCGCGGTGACCGCCCCCCGGGTCGAACTGCACGCAGTGCCCGGCCTGCCGAGGCTGCACGAGGGCGACGACCTGGTGCGCCTGACGCTGGCCGGCATCGACGGCGCGGGGATCGGGCTGCGCAACGGCGACGTGATCGTGTTCGCGCAGAAGGTGGTCTCCAAGGTCGAGGGGCGCCGCATCGACCTGGCCCGCGTCACGGCGTCGCCGCGCGCGATCGACCTCGCGGCGCAGGTGCGCAAGGACCCTCGGCTGGTCGAGCTGATCCTGTCCGAATCGGTGCGCGTCGTGCGCGCCTGCCCCGACGTGCTGATCGTCGAGCACCGGCTGGGCTTCGTGATGGCCAACGCCGGGGTGGACCAGTCCAACGTAGCCGATGCCGCCGACGGCGAGTTCGCGCTCCTGCTGCCGCTCGATCCCGACGCCAGCGCCGCGCGCCTGCGCGCCGAGTTCGGGCGCATCGCCGGCGTGGATGTCGGGGTGCTGATCAGCGACAGCTTTGGCCGCCCCTGGCGCTACGGCGCGGTGGGCGTGGCCATCGGTTGCGCCGGCCTGGCTGCGCTGCGCGACCTGCGCGGCCAGCCAGACCTGTTCGGGCGCACGCTGCGCGTCACCGAAGTGGCGCAGGCCGACGAAATCGCCTCGGCGGCCTCGATGCTGATGGGTCAGGGCGCCGAGGGCCTGCCGGTCGTGGTCGTGCGCGGGCTGCCGGCCGGCGGCGAGCCCGGACCCGCGCGCGCTTTGGTGCGCCCGGCGAGCGAGGATCTGTTCCGGTGAGCGCAGCGGCCGCCCAGCCTCCCGGCGCGCCGCCGGTACAGCGCGTGCTTGCGCTGTCCGGTGGCGTCGGCGGCGCCAAGCTCGCGCTCGGCCTGTCGCGCGTGCTCGAGCCGACGGCGCTCGACATCGTGGTCAACACCGGCGACGACTTCCGCCACCTGGGGCTGGCCATCTCGCCCGACATCGACACCTTGCTCTACACGCTCGCCGGCCTGGCCGACCCGCTGCGCGGCTGGGGCCGGCGCGACGAGACCTGGCAGTTCATGGGCGCGCTCGAGCGCCTCGGCGGCGAGACCTGGTTCGCGCTCGGCGACGCCGACCTGGCGTTGCACGTTCAGCGCACCCATCGCCTGGGCTGCGGCGAGACGCTGGGCGAGGTCACCGCGACGTTCGCGCGCCAGTTGGGGATCGCCGCGCGCATCGCGCCGATGAGCGACGACCCGGTGCGCACCCGGGTGGCGACGGACGAAGGGCGGCTCGACTTCCAGGACTACTTCGTGCGCCGACGCTGCGCGCCCGCCGTGCGTGCGCTCGCCTTCGATGGTGCCGGGGGCGCGCGCCCGTCGCCGTTGCTGCTCGGGCTCGCGCACGAGCCGGCGCCGCGGGCGGTCGTGCTGTGCCCGTCCAATCCCTGGCTCAGCATCGACCCGATGCTGGCGCTGCCGGGGGTGCGTGCCGCGATCGCCGCCTGCACGGCGCCGGTGGTCGCGGTGTCGCCGCTCGTCGCCGGCCGCGCCGTCAAGGGCCCGACGGCCAAGCTGATGGGCGAGCTCGGCCTGCCGGTCACGCACGCCAGCATCGCAAGCCACTATGCCGGCCTGATCGACGCGCTCATCGTCGATGCCGGCGAACCCGCGCTCGACGCGCCGGGCGCGGTGCAGGTCGTGGTCGCGCCGACGCTGATGGAGTCGCTGGACGATCGCGAGCGCCTGGCGCGCACCGTGCTCGAGGTTGCGGATCGGGTGCTGCGCCAGCGCGTGCGCGACCGGGCCGCCGCTGCAACCGAGGCGCAGCAGTGACGGTCACGATTCACGTGCCGCGGCCGGGCCTGTGCGCCGTCGTGCCCGTCAAGGCCTTCGCCTCCGCCAAGCGGCGCCTGCAGGCACGCTGCACGCCGGCACAGCGCGCCACGCTGGCGCGCCTGATGCTGCAGGACGTGCTCGAGGTGCTGCTCGCCGTCGAGGGGCTGCAACGGGTGCTCGTCGTGACCGCCGATCCCGCCGCCGCGGCCGTCGCCTGCCGCAGCGGCGCCGCGGTCTTCGAAGAACCCGCGCCGGGCGGACTCAATGCCGCGCTGGGCGCGGTCGCAGGTCATCTGCAGGCGCGAGGCTGGGGCGGCATGCTCATCGTTCCCGGCGATGTGCCGGGGCTGACCCGCGCCGAGGTCAGCCGCGTCATCGCAGCCCACCAGGCCGTCTGCGCGACGGCCGGGGGCGTGACGCTGGTGCCCGCGCACGACCGTGGCGGCACGAACACGATGGCGATCAGCCCCCCCGAAGCCCTGAGGCCGAGCTTCGGCTGCGACAGCTTTGCCCGTCACCGGCGCGGCGCGCGCGCCGCGGGCCTGCCGGCCCGCACGCTGTGCCTGCCCGGCCTCGGGCTGGACCTGGATCGACCCGAGGACCTGGCCCGCTTCTCGGGCCTGGCTTCGCCGACGCGGACCTGGCACTTCCTGCAATCGTTGGCGCCGGGCATTGCCGGCGACGCCTGCTCACTCATCCCTGCCCAGCGCGCCCGCGCGCCTGCACTCCATGAATGCCGTCCCTGAATTCGCTGCAGCGCAACTGCAGGCGATCGTCCTCGCCGCTGGCCGAGGCGAACGCCTGTGCGATGACGATGCCCTCGCGCTGGCCGCACTCGGCGAGCGGCCGGGTGAACTCGGCCTGCTGATGTCGGCCGCCGCCGCGCTGCGCGACCGCCACTTCGGGGCCCGCCTCACCTATTCGCGCAAGGTCTTCGTCCCGCTCACCCACGCCTGTCGCAACCGTTGCGGCTACTGCACCTTCGCGCGCGCCCCCGCACGCGGCCAGCGCGCGCTGATGACGCCCGACGAGGTGCTCGCGGTCGCCCGCGCCGGGCAGCAGGCCGGCTGCCGCGAGGCCTTGTTCACGCTCGGCGACAAGCCCGAGCTGCGCTTTGCCGGCGTGCGCGACGAACTCGCCGCGCTCGGTCATTCGAGCATGGTCGGCTACCTTGCGGAGATGGCCGGGCGGGTGCTGGCCGAGACCGGGTTGTTGCCGCACCTGAACCCCGGCGTGCTCACGCGCGCCGAGATCGACGTGCTGCGGCCGGTCGCGGTTTCGATGGGCCTGATGCTCGAGTCCGCGGCCGCGCGCCTGATGCAGCGCGGCGGGCCGCATGCCGGCGCGCCCGACAAGCACCCGCAACTGCGCCTGGCCATGATCGAGGCGGCCGGGCAGGCGGCGGTGCCCTTCACCTCCGGGCTGCTCGTGGGCATCGGCGAGACGCGGCGCGAACGCATCGAGTCGCTGCTGGCGCTGCGCGCCGCGCACGAGCGCCACGGTCACCTGCAGGAGGTGATCGTGCAGAACTTCCGCGCCAAGCCGGGCACGCGCATGGCCGCGGCCGCCGAGCCGTCATTCGACGAGCATCGCTGGACCATCGCCATCGCGCGCCTGATCTTCGGCGGCACGTCGAGCATCCAGGCCCCGCCCAACCTGGCCGCGGGCGCGCTTGCCGGCCTGGTCGAGGCCGGCATCGACGACTGGGGTGGCGTCTCGCCGGTCACCCCCGACCACGTCAACCCCGAACGCCGCTGGCCCGAACTCGACGCGCTGGCCAGGCACAGCGCCGATGCCGGCATGCTGCTGGTCGAGCGCCTGGCAGCGCACCCGCGCTTCGTCAACGACGCGCAGACCTGGATCGATGCCGGCCTGCGCCCGCAAGTGCGGCGCCATGCCGACGCCGACGGGCTGGCACGCGCCCATGCCTGGGCGCCGGGTGCGGCAGCGGCGCTGCCGGCCGCGGAGGCGCACCTGCCGGGCGTGCGCTGTGATGGCCCGGTGGCGACGGCGCTCGCGCGCGCCTTGCGCGGCGAGCCCACCGAGGCCGACATCGTCGCGCTGTTCGACGCGCGCGGCGCCGAGGTCGATCGGGTCTGCGCCGCGGCCGACGCGATCCGGCGCGAGCTCAACGGCGATGTCGTGAGCTATGTCGTGACGCGCAACATCACCTACACCAACTTGTGCCGTTACCGCTGCGGCTTCTGCGCCTTCGCGCGCGGGCGCAAGCACGAGGCGCTGCGCGGCGCGCCCTACGACTACGACATGGCCGAGATCGCGCGCCGCAGCGCCGAGGCCTGGGCGCGTGGCGCGACCGAGGTCTGCATCCAGGGCGGCATCCACCCGGCCTACACGGGCCGGCACTACCTGGATATCCTGGCCGCGGTCAAGGCCGCGGCGCCGGGGCTGCATGTGCACGCGTTCTCGCCGCTCGAGATCGCCCAGGGCGCGCGCAGCCTGGGCCTGTCGGTGCGCGAGTTCCTGCAGGCGTTGCGCGAGGCCGGGCTGGGCAGCCTGCCGGGCACCGCGGCCGAGATCCTCGACGACGAGGTGCGGCGCGTGATCTGCCCCGACAAGCTGGGCACCGACGAGTGGCTCTCGGTGGTGCAGACCGCGCACGAGCTGGGCCTGCGCTCGACCGCGACGATCATGTTCGGCCACGTCGAGCGGCCCGTGCACTGGGCGCGACACCTGCTGCACCTGCGCCGTCTGCAGCAACGCACCGGCGGCTTGACCGAGTTCGTGCCGCTGCCCTTTGTTGCCGGCGAGGCGCCGCTGTTCCTCAAAGGCGGTTCGCGCGCCGGCCCGACCTGGCGCGAGACGCTGCTCATGCATGCCGTCGCGCGCATCGTGCTCGGCGCGCTCGTTCCCAACGTGCAGGCGTCGTGGGTCAAGCTCGGCGTCGAGGGCATGAAGCGCTGCCTGCGTGCCGGCGTCAACGACTTCGGCGGCACGCTCATGGACGAAAGCATCTCGCGCGCCGCGGGCGCCGTTCACGGCACCGAGATGACGCCGGCGGCGATCCGCGCCGTGATCGTCGACGCCGGACGCACGCCGCGCCAGCGCACCACGCTCTACGAAGATGCGCCGCGCGAGCGCGTCGAACGGGCCGCGTCGCAAGAGGCCCGTGCCGGCGCGCCAGATGCATCCCCGCGCGCGCCTGCAGCCGCCGCGCCTACGCGCCGCGAATCCGCGCTAGAGGCCTGCGCCGGGCTGGCCGAATGACCTTTGCCCCCTCCCCGGGCGGCCGACCGGCCGGCCCGGGCATCGACCCCGGAAGAACGCCTGCGATGACCGAACCGACCCCGCTCGAACCCGACCGCCCGACCTTCCGGGACATGATGAACCGCGTCGTCGCGGCCGGTGCCTGCACCGAGTGCGGCAGCTGCGTCGTGGTGTGCCCGCACCGCATCATCGAGATCAACGCCGGCAAGCCCTCCAAGCGGCCCAACGCCGAGGGGGCAGCCGATCACTGTGGCGTCAGCACCGGGGTCGGCTGCGACGCGTGCGCCGCGGTCTGCCCGCGCCTGTGGCCGCGCGAGCCGCACTTGCGCGATGCGACCTTCGATGGCGAGCGCGGCTACGAAGGCATCTTCGGCGTCTACCGCCATGTCTTCGTTGCGCGCGCCAACGACGCCGCGGCGCCGGCACAGGCCCAGGACGGTGGCATCGTCACCGCACTGCTGGCCTGGGCGCGCGAGCGCGAGACGATCGATGGCGCAATCGTGGCCGCGGTCGGCGAAGACGACGCGCCGTGCTTCCCGACCCCCAAGCTGGCAACGACGGTCGAGCAGATCCGGGCCAGCGCCGGCAGCTGGTACACCTACTGCCCGAACAACCTCGCGCTCGCGCGCCTGGCCAAGGCACGGCTCGCCAGGGTGGCCTTCGTCGGCGTGCCGTGCCAGGTCACCGGGCTGCGCAAGATGGAGCGCATCGACCCGTCGCTGCTGCTCAAGCCCGGCAAGTCGGTCACGGTCACGGCGCGCCAGCGCGACTGCCTGCGCGGGCCGGCCGAGCGCGTGGCCTTCAGCGTCGGGTTGTTCTGCAGCGAGGTCTTTCGCCCCGAGTTGATGACCGAGCGCGTGGCGGGCCAGCTCGGCATCGCGCTCGAGGACGTCGCCAAGTTCAACATCAAGGGCGAGGTGCTGATCCAGCGCAAGGACGGCAACGTCGCCTCGATCCCGCTCGAAGAGGCCGCGCGCGACTACCAGCGCCCCGAGTGCCGGCATTGCGCCGACTTCTCGGCCGAGCTCGCCGACATCTCCTGCGGGGGCATCGGTACCGACCGGGCGACCGTGGTCGTTTTGCGCACCGCGAGAGCGGTCGAGATCTGGCGCGCGTTCGAAGCCAGCGGCCGGGTGCAGGTGTGGCCGATCGAGCAGCACAAGAAGGCCTGGAACCTGCTGCAGATGCTCTCGCGCAAGCAGCGCCAGCGCCCGCCGCGCGCTGCCGGCGGCGACGACGCCGCGCTGGCCCAGTACTCGCCGGCACGCGCGGCCGAGCGCGCGCTGCAGGACCTGCGCGACTCGGGCCGTGCCGAGCCCGAGGTGCAGGCCTGCCTGGACGCGCTCTATCGCGGCGGCGCCGACAGGCCTGCGACGCCCTCCGCCCTGCGCGGCCAGCCGATTCCGAACGATCCGGGCGACCCCGCCCCCGGAGAAAAGCGGCGCCTGGCTCCCCCGCCGACACCGCAGCAGGGCGGGGCGTCACCGGGCGCGGACCTGATCGGGTTGGAGGCTGATACGCAGTCGGGTCCAGCCCGATAGTTGGCGGGAACCGTCAAGCGGGCCGAGGGCCGGGTTCCGCGGTCGGACAGTCCGAGGTGCTCGGGGCGAGGCCGCACGTAGAAGTCGTCCACCGCGAGCACGGCGCGAGCCAAGGCCACCGGGTGGCTGACTACGCTCATGTCCCCCGGCCCGTGCTCCGCCCGGTCCTCCTCCTCTGCTTCGCTCCGTCAGCCACCCGGCGCCCTCGGCTGGAGAAGTCGCTGGCCTGCGACCGCCGAAGACCGTAGACGGTCCAGATCAGGGCACCCCGCCGGCCTGATCCCGCGCCGACGCCTGCGAGACTGCCCGAGAAGCACGAGTCGGCGACTTGCGCGCAAGAAAGACGTTTGCCCAGTTCTTGAGAATTGAACGCGAAGCGCTATCCGTCCCGCGTTGCCGGCGCCGCCGCTCAGCCGCCGCCGTACTTGCGGGCGGCGCGGTACATGGCGCGCGCGTTCTCGAGCGGGGTCTCGTCGGGAATGCCGAACGCGGTGTCGAGGATCAGCTTGCCGCCCTTGGCCCAGACCTCGTCGATCAGCCGCGCCACCGCGGTCTCGACTTCCTGCGGCGTGCCCATCGTCATCAGCGAAGGGTGCATGCCGCCGCGCAGTGCGACGACGTCGCCGAGCACCTCGCGCGCACGCGCCATGTCGGTCCGCTCGAACCAGTACAGGCACTTGCCCGGCGGCACGTCGCGGATGGTCTCGAGGCGCTTGGTGCAGTCGGCCTCCCAGAGCGGCATCGGGATCAGGTCCATCTCGATGATGCCCAGCATCAACTCGCGAAACGACGGCCACCAGAAGGTCTCGAACTGCTTCTGCGACATGAAGGCATCGGGCGCCCAGTGCACCGGGATGAACACCAGCGGGCTGCTCATGAGGGGCTTTTGCATCGCCAGCCGGCGCAGCGTCAGCACCATCATCTTGTCCAGCGCCTGCAGCACCTTCGCCGGGCGCCGGTACAGATCCTTCATCATCGCGGTGGCGCCGCGGAAGTAGTCGCCGAAGTTGTCGTACGGCCCGCAGCACACGCCGCCAATCCCCGACGGGTAGCCCAGCGCGGCGAGTTGCCCCATCAGCTGTCCCGCCTGCGCGAAATGCTGGGCGGTCTGGCGGCCGGCGTCGAACAGGCGCGTCATCGACGCCTGCAGCCGCGGGTCGGCGAAGACGACGGTGTTGTAGACCACGTCGAAATAGGTCGCGCCCGCCATCGTCGCCAGCGCCTGGCTGCCGTCGAATGCCGCCGCGACGCGCGGCAGGTACTTGCCGTAGTAGAAGCCGGTCGGGTCGAACAGGAAGTCGTCGTACTCGTCGGCGAGCATGTACTCGCGGTCGAGAAACTGGAACGGCCGGTCGTCGGGCAGGCTGTGGCCCGGCCACTCGATCTGGCGGTAGCCGGTGGCGTCGAGCAGCGATCCGAAACCGGTCGTCATCAGGCTCGGGCAGCACAGGTCGGGGTCGAGCTCGCGCGTGATCTCGATCGCGGCCCGGGCCACGCGTTCGCGGTCGTACATCACGTCCTTGCAGCTGATGCCGGCGTACCTGGCGGGCCAGAACATCATGAACAAGGCGGTCGGCATGCGGTCGGGCTGGCGCAGCTCGATGCAGTCCATCACGCGGCGCCAGCGTGCCTCGTAGGCGGGCGAACGCTGTGGTACCGGGGGCGGCCCGGGTGGCCCAGGGGGCGCGGCTGCGCCTTGCGCGGGCGCAAGCACTGCATCCGCGCTCATGACAGCCCCTCGTCCACGGAGTACCGTGGCCGATCCCCCGGGGGGATGCGGGCCGGCTTGGGAGCGGCCCGGCGCTCGGCCCGCGGCACGGGGGTTGACAAAGGCTGTCTCATGCTGACACCCCCGTCCAGCGCTTGCACAGATTGACGGCCTCGACGGCGTTGACGCCGAAGGCATCGGCGCCGGTGTAGGCGCGCACCGTCTCGTCGATCTGGCCACCGCCGATCATGATCTTAAGCCGGTCGCGCTGGCCGGCGCCGTCGATCGCGGCGATCGTCTCCTTCATCGAGTCGAAGGCGAGCGTCAGGAAGCCCGACAGGCCGACCACGTCGGGCTGGTAGGCGCCGATCTCGTCGATGAAGGTCTGCACCGGCACGTCGATGCCGATGTCACGCACCTCGAAGCCGTTGATGTCGAGCATGAAGCTGACGATGTTCTTGCCGATGTCGTGCAGGTCGCCGTGCACGGTGCCGATCAGCACCTTGCCGAGCTTCCTGGCCTCTTCGCCGGGCGCGTTCTTGATCAGCGGCTTGGCGATCGCGCCGATCGTCTCGAGCATCTCGCCGGCGAGCACGAGCTCGGGCAGGAAGTACTCGCCCTCCTCGAAGCGCTTGCCGACGATGTCCATCGCGTTGCGGCACAGCTCGAGCACGCGCAGCGGGTCCTTGCCGTCCTCGAGCAGCATGCGCCTGGCGAGCGCGAGCGCATCGTCCTCGTTCATGTCGGCCAGCCAGTCGACCAGTTGTCGTTCTCGATCATCCATCAGGTCCGTCTCCTTCTTCGGTGGTGGCGATTCGCTGCCGGTTCACGCTGCAGCGCCAGCGCTGTCTGCCTGCGCCAGTGCCCTGCGCACCAACTGCACCAGGCTGCCGTCGTGGCGAAATCCGGCGGCGTCGGCCAAAGGGGTGGCCAGGGGCGCAAAGCGTCCGAACAGCGCCTCGATGCGCGCGTCGGGCGCATAGCGCACCAGCGCTCGGGCATCGGTCCCGCAGGCCTCGGCGATGGCGTCGACGAGCTCGGCCATCGTGAAGCACAGGGTCGGCAACGTGAGGGCGCGGCGGCCGCGCGGCGCCGCTGGGCTTGCGGGCGTAGCTTCGTGCTGCGCACTCCGGTATTCGCCCTTGGGGCGGCCCGGCGGGCTTGCTGGAGTACCTTCGTGCTGCGCACTCCGGTATTCGCCCTTGGGGCGGCCCGGCGGGCTCATGCCCGCGGCGTGCAGCAGGTTGTCGAGCACGCAAGGCAGCGACGAGGCCCAGGTCGTCGCCTGTGCCGACATGGGGCAGGTGCAGGGCCGCCCGGCCGCCAGCTCGCGCACCATGTCGCTCAGGAAGGCCGAGAGCTGGCCGGTGCGCGCCGGTGGGCGCGCCAGTACCCCGGGCAGGCGCAGCGAGCAGCCGTCGACCCAGCCGCGGCGGCTGAAGTCCGACACCAGCACCTCGCCGACGAGCTTGTGCGCGCCGTAGGTCATCGCCGGTGCGGGCAGGGTGTCGTCGTCGACGCGCGCGGGCAGGCTGCCGAACACTGCGATCGAGCTCGCGAACACGAACCGCGGCGCGGGCCCGCCGGCCTCGACCTGCGCGCGGCCGCACTCGAGCAGCGCTGTCGTGGCGTCGAGATTGACGCGCCGCGCGCGCTCGTAGTCCTGCTCCGCGGTGGCGCCGGGGACGCTCGCGAGATGAAACACGGCGTCGACGGGCCGCTCGGCCAGCGCTGCCCGCAGCCACGCCGCGTCGGCAAGGTCGCCTTCGATCGGGCACACGCCTTCGCCTGGGGGCGGGTCGTCCAGCCTCAGGTCGAGCAGCGAGAGGCGCTCGGCGCCCCCGGCAGCGAGGCGGCGCGCCAGCGCACGCCCGATGTAGCCGTTGGCGCCCGTCACGAGCACATGCATCGCGCGCCCCTCAACGCGCCGCGACGACGCGCTGCTCGATGACGCCGAACGGCCCGTCGCGGCCGTCGTCGAAGCGCGCCTGCATGCGAACCCGGTCGCCGAAGCGCATGAACGGGGTGCGGATCTCGCCCAGGTCGAGCTTCTCGATCACGCGCCGCTCGGCGATGCAGGCCGAGCCGGCGCTGCGCGCAACGTTGGACACGGTGCCCGAGCCGACGATGGTGCCGGCTGCGAGCCTGCGCGTGCGCGCAGCGTGCGCCACCAGCTGGCCGAACGAGAAGTCCATCTCGCCGCCATGCGGCTCGCCCACGCGCGCGCCGTTGCACTGCACGTACAGCCGCATCCGCACGCGGCCCTCGCGCCACGCGTCGCCCAGCTCGTCGGGCGTCACCGCCAGCGGCGCGAACGCGGTCGAGGGCTTGGCCTGCAGGAAGCCGAAGCCGGTCTTCATCTCGTGCGGACCGAGTGCGCGCAGGCTCCAGTCGTTGATCTGCACCACCAGGCGCACCGCCTCGAGCGCCGCGGCCGGCGAGGCGCCCATCGACACCGGGCCGACCACGACGCCGAACTCGCCTTCGAAGTCGATGCCGTCGGCCTCGTCGGGCAGCGGCACGTCGTCGCAGGGGCCCAGGAAATCGTCGCTCGCGCCCTGGTACATCACGGGGCGGGTGTCGAACTCCGGGATCGGCGGCGTGTTGAAGGCGCGCTCCATCAGCCGGCCGTGGTTGAGAAAGGCCGAGCCGTCGAGCCACTGGGGGCTGCGCGGCAGCGGCGCGGCGCAGGCCGCGGGCTCGAACGGAAAGGCGCCCGGCGCGCTGCCGGCATCGAGCGCGTCGGCGAGCGCCTGCAGTGGTTCGCGCAGCGCGTCCCAGCGCTGCAGCGCATCGATCAGGTGCGGCGCGATCGCCGTCGCCGCAACGGCGCGCCGGCCATCGCGCGAGACGACGAGCAGGCGGCCGTCGAGGCTGCCGTCTTTCAGGGTGGCGAACTTCATCGGGGCATCTCCCTGCCGGGCATCGGCAGTCCGGGTTGTCGACGCAGCGCGGACCGGCCTGCGTGCCGGCATGGGTCGCGCTCGCCGGCCAGTGCGTGCGGCGGCTTCATCGCCGCGCCAAGGCCGCGGCGAGCGGCGCGTCGTAGCGGCCGTCGACGAGGATGAACAGCATCCGGCACGGCCTGCCCGAGCGGTTGGCCCAGGCGTGGTTGGTGCCGCGCTGCACGACCACGCTGCCCGGCCCGAGCGCGACCTCCGAATCGTCGAGCACGAGCGTCAGCTCGCCGTCGATGACGATGCCGTAGTCGACCGACTCGGTGCGGTGCATCAGCGGGTGCGGCGAGTGCGCCGTCACGGTCGAGGCCTGCGCGTCGCCGATCTGCGCGAACGCCTCCTTCATCCTCGACGCGCCCTGCGCCAGGAGCTCGGCGGTGTCGGGCGGAATGTCGACGAAGCGGATGCGCGTTCCGAGCTTCGGAGGCGCGAGCCTGAGCGGCCCGAGGGTCGGGTCGGCGCCGTTGTCGACCGGGGCGGGTGCGCCGCTCGTGCTCCAGACTTCGTGGAAGACCGTGCCCGCAATGGCGGCGATCTCGGCGACGACGGGCAGCGCACCGTCGGAGGCCACGATGGCCTTGCCGTCGGCGTCGTGGCCGGTCACGACGCGCCGGATGGGCGGCAGGGTCATGACGGCCTCGGGTCGTCGAAGATGGCCACGGCCCGCGTCCAGCCGGCCGAGGCGCCGCGGATCTTGTGCGGGAAGCAGCTGATCGTGAAGCCGTGGGCAGGCAGCGCCTCGAGGTTGTGCAGCTTCTCCAGGTGGCAGTAGCCGATGTCGCGGCCGGCCTTGTGGCCTTCCCAGATCAGCGCCTTGTCGCCGGTCTCGGCCACCTTCTTCGCCGTGTACGAGAACGGCGCGTCCCAACTCCAGGCATCGGTGCCGGTCAGGCGCACGCCGCGTTCGAGCAGGTACATCGTCGCCGCGTAACCCATGCCGCAGCCGGTGCTCACATAGTCGCTGTGGCCGTAGCGCGAGCCGGCGCGCGTATTGACCACGACGATGTCCAGCGGCTCGAGTGCGTGGCCGATGCGCGCGAGTTCCGCTTCGACATCGGCGGCGGTGGCGACGTAGCCATCGGGGAAGTGACGGAAGTCGAGTTTCACGCCGGGCTGGAAGCACCACTCCAGCGGCACCTGGTCGATCGTGATCGACGGCCGGGTGCCGCCATTCTTCGCGTCCTGGGTCGAATGGAAGTGCCAGGGCGCGTCGAGATGGGTGCCGTTGTGCGTGGTCAGCGTCACCCACTCGGCGGCGGCCGCCTCGCCCTGCGGGTAGTCCTCGGGCCGGGTGCCCGGCAGCATCGCCATGAACTCGGGCAAGGTGTCGGCGTGCTTCTGGTAGGTGATCCTGGGCGCCAGCGGCGGTGGGTCGGAGAGCACGTCGTTCTCGAGATAGATCGACAGGTCGACGAAGCGGCGCAGCGGCTTCATGCGGCCGCTCCCACGGCCATCGCGGCGCCGGCAGGCCGCGGAATGCGCGTGAACGCCCAGACCGCCAGCGCATCGATCAGCACCGCGGCGATCGCGATGCTGCCGTAGCCGAAGGCCTTGACGAGCGTGCCGCCGAGGATGGGGCCGATGGCGGCGCCGAACATCAGCATCGCCGGCGTGGCCGCCAGTGCGCGGCCGCTCGGATCGAGCCGCGCCAGCAGGCCGAAGCCGAAGGTATGGGTGAAGATCATCACCGCCGCGAACACCGAGGCTGCCGCTGCATAGGGCGCGAAGGCGGGCGAGTTCATGATCACCACCACCAGCAGCGCCTGCAGCGCCGGCCCGACCAGCAGCACGCGGCGCGCCGGCCAGCGCTTCTCGAGCAGCGCCGCCAGGACGGGCGGGAACAGGTTGACCAGGCCGAGCGCGATCAGCACGCCCGTCACCGCCTGCAGGCCGAAGCCGCGATCGCTGCCCACGCGCTCGAGAAAGCTGAACGTCATCGACTGCACCAGCCCCATGCAGGCCACGCCGAGGATGCCGAACCAGACGGCGCGCGGCAGCGGCTGCGCGCCTGTGCCGCGGGCCGCATCGGCGCTCGCGGCCGGGGCGTCGGGCACCGGAAATGCGAGCGCCGCGAAGATCGCGCCCACCGCCATCACCGCCGCCAGCATCCTGAACAGGGCCGGCCCGCCGAACGCGGCGACGATCGGCGGCATCGAGCCGAGAAAGACGACCGCGAAGACGCCCAGCGCCATGCCCACGATCGCGAACAGCCGGTGCGGGTTGGCGCTGCGCGCGATCGTGCCGTGCGTGACGCTCAGCGCCGCGCCTGCAGCGACGCCCGACAGCGCATGCAGCAGGGCCAGCGTGCCGAACTCCGCCGTGGTCGACGCAAGGCCGAAGCCGACCGCCGCGGCACCGTAGCCGAGGGTTGCCGTCAAGCGCCCGTTCAGGCGGTTCAGGCGCGGCGCCAGCACCACGCTCGCGAGCACCGCGCCGGCGAGGAACAGTGTCGCCAGCAGCCCCGCCTGCTGCGGGTCGAAGCGGTAGGCCGAGATCAGGGTGCCGACCCAGACCGGTAGCGCGACCAGGTCGACCATGCCGGCGCAGTGGCCGGCCATCAGCGCGGCGCGGCCGCGAACACAGCGGGTGGTGATCATGGCGATGGCTCCTGTTTCGGTTCAGGTTCAGATCGGCTGCGCCAGCGCCATCAGCGACTCGCGCATGATGCGGCCGTGCTCCTGCTTGTCGCCGCCGGCGATCTCGATCTCGCCCAGGCGGGCCGAGTTCTCGACGACCATGCGGCAGCGCTCCCAGCGGCGGCGCTCGAAGGCGGCAAGCGCATCCGGCAGATCGGGCCCGCGGCCCAGTTCCTCGGCCAGCACCAGCGCATCCTCGATCCCGATGCAGGCCCCCGAGGCCAGGTGCGGCGTCGTCGCATGGACCGTGTCGCCGATCAGCACGACGCGCCCGCGCGACCAGGGCCGCGGCATCAGCAGGCCCTCGAGCGGACGGAACACGATCTGCGAACCGGGGCCGATCTGCTCGCGCAGCGCACGCAGCGTGGGCGCCGCAAAGCCGTCGAGCAGACCGCGCAGGTGGCCGACGAAGGTCGCGGGGTCGACGTGGTCGTTGCTCGGCCGCGGCTCGGTGACGAAGAGGTAGATCTCGGTGGCGGACACCGGATTCACGCCGGGCTTGACCTGCGGGCCCATCCAGATCGTCGTGGTCTCGATCTCCGGCGGCCGCGGCAGCACGGCGCGCCAGACGGCCTGGCCGCTGTAGCGCGGCTTCGCGGCCGCGGGGAACACCGCCTCGCGCACCTTCGAGTACAGGCCGTCGGCGCCGATGACGAGGTCGTAGCGCTGGCGCTGGCCGTCGGTGAAGCTCACCTCCACGCGCTCGGCGTCCTGCTCGATGGCGGTGAAGGTGCAGCCCAGCCGCAGCTGGGTGCCCGAGGCACGCGTGGCCTCGGCCAGGATGCGCGCCAGCACCGGGCGCATGATCGCCCCGCCGCCGGGCACGTCGGCACCGGCGATGCGCGGCGTCGGCAGCTCGCTCAGCCGGGGCCCGTGCGGGGCGCAGATGTGCACGCCGTCGCTCGCGCTGCCCTGCGCCAGGAAGGCGTCGAGGATGCCCAGCGTGCGAAACGCGCGCAGCGTGGCGCCGCCCAGGCTGATGCCGGCACCGTAGCTGCGCCAGCCGGGGTCGATCTCGACCAGGTCGACATCGGCGCCGCGCTTGCGCAGTTCGATCGCGGCCGACATGCCCGAGAAGCCGCCGCCGATGATGAGGATGCGTTGAGCTGCGAGTGTCATGCTAGGTTCCCGGCAGGGGCGTCGATCGCGATGTGGACCTCGCCGTTTTCGCGCACGGCGAGCGGCACCGGCTTCAGCAAGGCGCCGAGACAGGGCCCCAGCGTGCACAGCCCGGAGTCGATCTCGAATTGCGCGCCATGTGCGGCGCAGACGATCCGCTCGCCTGCGGCGTCGAGGTAGGCATCCTTGCGCCAGGCCATCGGCGTACCCTGGTGCGGACAGGCGTCGGCATAGCCGTGCAGGCGGTCGCCCCGGCGCACGACGAGCAGCGTGTCCTGCCCGGTGCGGCGCGGGTCGAAGCCACGCGCGGCGCCGTCGCGCAGCTCATCGAGATGGCAAAGGCGCACCTTGCCCTCCTCAGCGCGGCGCGCCGGCGGGCGGCGGCCCCGAGGGCGCCCACTTGGCGCGGTACTGGAACAGGAACAGTTGCGAGCTGTCGGCGCCCATCGGCAGCTCGCGCGCGCGCCAGGCGCCGTCGTGCAGGTCCATGTCGGCGTCGTACTCGACATGGCAGCCCAGCGGCGAGTTGAAGTACCAGAACCAGTTGCTGCCCAGCTGATGCCGCCCGGGGCCCCAGAAGCTCTGGTAGCCCTTCTCGACGAAGCGCGTGCCCGCGAGCATGACTTCGGTGGGCCCGCCCATGTGGAAGGTGAAGTGCTCGCATCCCAGCATGTGCGGCGGGGTCTGGATCATGAACAGCGTGTGGTGGTCCTGCGTGCCGGCCGGGCGCAGGAAGGGCCCGACGCCGCTGAAGCGGTCGGTGCAGACGAAGCCCAGCCGGATGTAGAAGGCCTCGGCCCGTGCCGCGTCGGGGACGAAGTAGACGACGTGCGACAGCGAGCGCGGCAGCGCTGCCATGTCGGGGCTCAGCCCGAGCGCGTTCGGCCCGCGCTGCGGCGCCGCGCCGGGTGCGTTCACGGTTTCGGCCGGCAGCGCGAGCGGCCGGCGCACGCTGACCTGGAACGCGAGCGCGAAACCCATGTCGTCGGCGCAGCGCAGCACGCCGCCCCGGCGCGTGACCGGGCGGTCGCGCGCGAGCTCGGCCTCGATCGCGTCGAGCGTCGCCGCGTCGGCCACGCCGTAGACGGTCTCGCGCAGCATGCTCGCCGTTCCCGGCCCGGGGGGCAGCGAGCGATCGGCCCTGGCGCGAATCACGATGGCGGTGCCGTCGAGCGCCTCGAAGCGGCCGTCGCCGGCGTTCGCGAGGCCGTAGTCGGCCAGGTAGTGGCTGCAGGCGTCGATATCGTCGACGCCGAAAACCAGGGCATCGAGTCCGATGATGTTCATAAGCGGCTCTCGGTTGGGGTGGCAGTGCGGCCGCCGAGGGTCTCGGCGACCCAGTCGGCGATGTAGTGGCCGGCGTTGATGCTGTTGTCGAAGCTGGCGTGCTGCACGCCGCCCTCGCGGTCGGTGAAGACCTTCAGTTCGCGCTGCGGGCTGTTGACCAGCTGCTCGTAGGTGCGGTGGGCCCACTTGAGCGGAATCTGCGAGTCCTTTTCGCCGTGCGTTACGAGAAAGGGCACGCGGATGCGCTCGACCACGCCGTCGAGGTGCACGTTCTCGGCGATCTTCATGAACTCGCCCACGTCCTTCGCGCCCCAGACCCAGCACACGTGCGCCCAGTAGTGCGGCACCGGGAAGTCGCCTTCCTTCTCCAGGCGGCGCTTCTGCACGTCGCGCCAGTCGTGGTTGGCGCCCCAGGCGACGCCGCAGGCGAAGCGCGGTTCGAAGGCGACCGCGCGCGGGCAGAAGTAGCCGCCGAGCGAGACGCCTTCCATGCCGATGCGCTGCGGATCGACGTCGTCGCGCGTCTCGAGCCAGTCGACGATAGTGCTCGCCCAGTGCTCGCTGTCGTGGCGCGCGGTCAGGCCGTGCAGGCGCAGTGCCTCGCCGGTGCCGGGCTGGTCGACGACCAGCGAGGCGACGCCGCGCTTCGCGAGCCAGGCCGGCAGGCCGACGCGGTACTTCATCTCCTTGGTCGAGTCCAGCCCGTTGACCTGCACCAGGATCGGCGCCCGGCCCGCGACGCCCTCGGCGCGCACGTAGAGCGCCGCCAGATGCCCGCCCTCGTACGGGATCTCGACGCGCTCGCAGTTGTCGCCCGCGAGCTTCACGCCCTGGCCGAAGAGCTCGAGCACGCGCTGGTACAACGCCACGCGCCCCGGCGCGCCATGCGCCTGCAGGCGCTCGGCGGTGATCAGGTAGCTGGCGGCGCGGCCGAGCTTCTCGCCCGCCGACAGCAACCTGCCGCGAGAGCGATCCTCTTCGGCGAGCAGGCACAGCCGGTCGGCCATGCGCACCCAGGTCTCGCGGAAGGCCTGGGTGCCAGCGGCATCGGGCGCCTTGGCCGCCTCCTGCAGCGGGGCGCACATGGCCTCGATCTCGCCGATGCGCGCGCCCATCTCGATGGCCAGATTGACCGAGAGGTTCCAGACGTAGTTGGTGGGGAAGTACTTGAACAAGGTCAGAACTCCATCAGGTCGCGCGCGGCGATCACCGGCCCGGAAAAGTGCTTCTTCACACCGTCGACATAGGCGCTGTCGGGGTCGTCGTCGCGACCCGGAACGAAGTGGCTCAGCACCACCTTCTTGACCCCGGCGGCAGCGGCCAGGCGGCCGATGTCCTCGGGCACCGTGTGGTCGTCGGCCATGTGACGCATCAGCTCCTCGAGCAGTCCCGGGGGCGGCCTGGCGCCGGGCTGCGACGCCATGAACGCGCGCAGGCTGGCCTCCACCAGCGGCAGGCTGACGACCTCGTGCACCAGGATGTCGGCGCCCTTGGCGAACGCCACCAGCGCCTCGCCGCAGGCCCCGGTGTCGCCGCTGAAGACGATGACCTTGTCGGCGGTCTCGAAGCGGAACGCAAGCGCCTTGTCGTTCGTCACGCCGGTGGCGTCGGGGCGGAAGTGGTAGTGGCAGACCTCGGCCGCGCTGACCTTGACGTTGGCGTCCTGGTAGACCACGCCCCCCGGCTGCACATCCTTGGCACGAAACAGGTTGCGCGGTGCCTCGGCCATCTTGGCGTCGGCACTGCGGATGCGCGCGTTCGGCTCGAAGTAGCGCAGGAAGCCTTGCAGCATGTCCTCGGTGCCTGCCGGGCCGAAGACCTGCACCGGCGCGCGCCGCCCCGTGCTCCACTGCACGCCCATCAGCGTGCCCCAGTCGGCGTTGTGGTCGTCGTGGTTGTGGGTGATGAAGATCTGGCTGACGCGGCGGTAGTCCAGCCCCGCCAGCGTGAGCTGGCGCAGCACGCCGTTGCCGGCGTCGACGAGATAGATGGCACCGTTGACGACCACGGCGTTGGCCGGCTGGGCGCGGTTGCGGGAAGGCAGCGGGCCGCCCTGGGTGCCCAGCGTGACGACGCGGGTGGCCGGCGGGTTCGGCGCTGGCGCAGCGGTCTGCGCAGCGGCCGTCAGCCACAGGCACGCCGCAGCGGCGCCCAGAACATGCTTGATGAGATCGATACCCATGGTCAGGCCTTCTGAAGCAAGGACTCGGGGCCGCCGGCCGCGGCGGCAGACTCGTCGCGCGGCCTGTGCAGCGGGTGCTGGCGCGGCGCCGGGCTCTCGGCCGCGTGGGCCTGCGGCCTCAGCAGGAAGTGCGCCAGCGCCGGCAGCAGGATCAGCGCGCCGAGCATGTTCCACAGGAACATGAAGGCCAGCAGCAGCCCCATGTCGGCCTGGAACTTGATCGGGCTGAAGACCCAGGTCACGACGCCGATGGCCAGCGTGACGCCGGTGAGCATCACCACCTTGCCGGTGAACAGCAGGGCGCGGTAGTAGCTCTCCGACAGGCTCTTGCCCTCGCGCAGCTGCGCCAGCGTGACCGACAGGATGTACAGCGCATAGTCCACGCCGATGCCCACGCCCAGGGCGATCACCGGCAGCGTGGCCACCTTCACGCCCATGCCCAGGCCCACCATCAGCGCCTCGGCCAGCACCGAGGTCAGCACCAGCGGCAGCACCGCGACGACGACCGCGCGCCACGAGCGGAAGGTGATGAAGCACAGCAGCATCACCGCGCCGTAGACCAGGAACAGCATCTGCGTCCATGCGTCCCTGACGACGATGTTGGTCGCGGCCTCGATGCCGGCGCTGCCGGCGGCGAGCAGGAACTTCACCTCCGGCGTGTCGTTCGCGGCAGCGAAGGCCGCGACATGATCGACCACCCGCGTCAGCGTCTCGGCCTTGTGGTCATGCAGGAAGGCGTAGACCGTGAGCAGGCTGCACGCGTCGTTGTACAGGCCGCGCGGCGCGCCGGCCGTGACGGTGTTGAGCATGTCCTGGTTGGGCAGGAACTCGTACCACTTGGGGTTGCCCTCGTTGAGCCCGGCGAGCACGCGCCGATTGAGCAGCGCGAGCGTGTTCGTGCTCTCCACGCCCTGGATCTGGCGCAACTGCCATTCGAGCGCATCGATCTTGTTCAGCGTCTCGTACTGCGAGCAGCGGCCGTCGGGCGTCTTGACCATCACCGCGAGCACGTCGCTCGAGGCGCCGTAGGCCGCGTTGACGAAGGCCACGTCGCGGTTGTAGCGGCTGTCGGCGCGCAGCTCGGGCGCGCCGGGGTCGAGGTCGCCGATCGCCAGGCGCGTGCTGACCGCAAAGCCGGCGCTGCCCAGCACCAGCGCGACGACGATGGCGATCGTCGCGTCGCGCCGCCGCGTGAAGCGGTCGAGCCAGGCCCAGAGCGGGTGCCGGGCGGCGCCGGCCGCATCCGCGGCCTCGGCGCGCAGGCTGCGCGCGGCCGCCTCGGGGCTGACGCCGACATAGCTGAGCAGGATCGGCAGCAGGATCAGGTTGGTGAAGATCAGCACCGCCACGCCGATGGACGCGGCGATCGCCAGCTCGCGGATGGCCTGGATGTCGATCACCAGCAGCACCGCAAAGCCCACCGCGTCGGCCAGCAGCGCGGTCAGCCCGGCCAGGAACAGGCGGCGGAAGGTGTAGCGCGCGGCCACCAGCTTGAGGTCCGGGAAGCCTCCCTGCGCCCGCCCTCGGGCGGCCCACAGGCCGCGGCCCACGTCCTGCATGATGCCGTTCATCTTCTGCGCGCCGTGGCTCATGCCGATCGCGAACACGAGGAAGGGCACCAGGATCGAGTACGGATCCAGCGCGTAGCCGAGGGTCGGCAGCAGGCCGAGCTGCCAGACCACCGCGATCAGCGACGCCGCGACGACGAGCACCGTCGAACGCACGCAGCGCGTGTACCCGTACACCATCGCCGCGGCGATGGCCACCGCGATGGCGAAGAACATCAGCACCGCACGCACGCCGTCGATCAGGTCACCGACGATCTTGGCGAATCCGGTGACGTGGATCTGCACGCCCTGCTGTTCGTACTTGTTTCGCAGCGCCTCGATGCGTTCGGCGAAGGCGGCGTAGTCGAGCGCCTTGCCCTCGGCATCCCTGCCCAGCAGCGGCACGAAGATCACGCTCGATTTCGCGTCGAGAGCGACGAGCTGGCCGATCTCGCCCGAGCGCGCGATGTTGGCTGCCAGTTGCTGCAGGCTGCGCGCCGAGCCGTCGTAGCCGTCGGGGATCACAGGGCCGCCTTCGAGGCCCTCTTCGGTGACGCCGACCCAGCGCGTGGTCGGCGTCCACAGCGACTTCATCTGGTTGCGCGCGACGCCGGGCACGAGGAAGACCTCGTCGCTGAGCTTGCGCAGCGTCTCCAGGTACTCCGCCTCGTAGATGCTGCCCGAAGTGGGCCCCAAGACGCCTGCGGCGTCGGCCCCCGAGGGGCGCGCATCCGGCTTGGGGCGGCCCGGCGCCGGATGCCCGGGATTGGCGACCGCGATGCGCACCGCGTTGCCCAGCCCGCTGAGCTCTTCCTGGTGCGCCAGGTAGTTCTGGATGAACGGGTGCTGCGCGGGGATCGTCTTCTCGAAGCTGGCGTTGAGCTGCAACTTCGTCGCCTGCCAGCCGAGCACGGCAGTGGCCAGCAGGCACAGCACGATCACGATCACCCGGTGGTTGAACAGCGCGCGCTCGACCACCGATCCGGAGCGCGGATCGAAGGGCGCGCCGGCGTGCGTTGCGGGGACGGGGCCGAGGTTCACCGGGCAGGGCCTTGCGGCGCGGGGCCGCCTGCGTCGAGCCGCCGCGCGCCGTGCACCGACAGCGCGAGCAGCGCACCGTCGGGCAGCGCGAGCACCCCGTTCAGCGGCGGCAGCGGGCCGCCGGGCAGCGGCCTGAGCAGGCCGTCCGTCAGGCCGAGCACCATGCCGGCCTGGTTGACGAAGACCAGCGCGCCGTCGGCGCGCTGCGCCGACGCGGTGATCGACACCGGCACCGGCGACGCCACCTGTGTCCAGTGGGCGCCGGCGTCGGTCGAGCGCCAGACGTTGCCGCGCAGACCGGCGACGACGATCTCGCCGTCGGCCGGCAGTTCGGCGGTGAAGAAGCTTCCCTTGTAGGGCGAGGCCAGACGCCTGAAGCTCGTGCCGCCGTCGTCGGACATCAGCAGCAGGCCCTGCTCGCCGGCGATGACGACGTTGTCGCCACGGCGGCGCACGGCGTACAGGTGCAGCTCCTTGGGGTTGTCCAGGCGCGATCGCCAGCTGCTCCAGGTGGTGCCGCCGTCCTCGGTGGCGAGTGCGATGCCGTAAGCACCGACGACGATCGCGCGCCGCGCATCGAGCACCAGCAGGTCGAGCAGCGGCTTGTCCGGGCCGTCGGCGACCAGGCGCTCAGCGGCCTTCAGGGCCGCCGCGTTGCCGCTGTGCCTGGCGGCCTCGAGCTCGAGCTGCGCGATGCGGCGGCCGTCGAGCTTCTTCGTCCAGCTCTGCCCGCCGTCGACGGTCGCGAGCACGACGCCGCCATGCCCGACCACGAAACCGTGCATCGCATCGGCGAAGCGCAAGGCCGTCAGGCTGACGCTTGCCGGCGCCGGCACCTGGCGCCAGCTGCGCGCGGCGTCGTCGGAGCCAAGCACGATGCCGCGCTCGCCGACCGCCACCACGCGCGAGCCGGCCTGCGCCGCCGCCAGCAGCACCGCGTGCGACGGGTCGCGCACGACGAGCGCCGGCCGATCCAGCGCATCACCCACCGCAGCCGGTGCGGCCACGGCGGGCAGGCCGGCCGCCCATGCGACCAGCAGCGCCGGCGCGAGCAGTTGCCGAGGTTTCATGTCGAGTGCTATCGGTGCGGCGGATTTCAGCGCACGCCTTCGCCGGCCAGCGCCTCGGGCGTGAACACGCTGTCGGCGAAGCGCGGCTTGATCGGATACTGCGAGGGCTTGGCGTTGTACAGGTTGCCGACGAAGGCCTGGCCCGACAGCAGGTCGTTGAAGCCGAACGAGCCGATCGGCGTGCCCGGCAGGTCGGGCGCGACGAAGGTCTGCGCCCAGAGCGTCTTCCACAACTGCCCGTTGGCGTCCCAACGGTCGCCGAGCACGCAGATCCAGCTGTCTTCGTCGCAGTAGTAGCGGCTCTTGGGCGCCTGGTGGCGCTGCCCGGCGCGCAGCGCGGCCTCGACGACCCAGACGCGGTGCAGTTCCCAGCGCACGTGGTCGGGATTCAGGTGGTTCTTGGTGACGACTTCGGCGTCGGTCTTGGGCTGCAGGAAGCGGTTGCCGTTGTAGGGGATGTAGATCTCCTTCTTGCCGATCAGCTTCCAGTCGAAGCGGTCCAGTCGGCCGGTCCAGACCTCGATCTCGTCGAAGGCCATCACGCCGGCGGTGGCCGGGGTCGGCGTGTCGCAGCAGGGGTTGGGCAGCTTGCGCACCCGGCGCTGGCCGGTCAGGTAGACCCAGGCCTGGTCCTTGCTGCCGTCGATGTTGACGCGGCCGGCGATGGCTTCGCCGGCGCGGATCGGCGGGCCGGCGTTGAGCAGCCGGATCATCCAGTACTCGTTGCCCTTGGCGAAGGACTCGGGGCTACCCTCCTGGAAGTAGTACGGCATCTGCTGGTCGGCCCGGCCGTCGGTGGTCAGCACCATCCTGCCGTCGGCGGTCAGCTGGTACTGGTTGACGTTGAACTCCCAGGACGTGCCGCGCCAGCGCAGCATGTGGTTCCACATCACCTCGGCGCCGTTCTTCGCGATCGGGAACGGGATGCCGCCGAAGGCGCCCTCGACGATGTCGCCGCTGAGCTTGGCGCGGGTCGCGTTCTTGAACGTGTTGTCGTACACCCACTGCGGCGCGGCCGCCGTGCGGTGCGTCTTGTAGACATCGATGCGAAAGGTCGCGGGGTACTTCTTCAGCAGCGCCTGGGCGCCGTCGCTGAGCTTGTCGGCGTACTGCGCGGCATTCTTCGCGTCGATGCTGAACAGCGGCTTCTCGTCCTTGAACGGGTCGCCGCGACGGCCGCCCGGCTTGTCGCCGGCGATCGGCGTCGTGTGGCCGCCGCTCCAGGCGGGAATGCTGCCGTCCTTGTTGCCGGCCTTCTCGCCGCCCAGCGGGGTGAGTTCGGTCTTGAGCTTGGCCGCCTCGTCGGCAGAGACGGCGGCGAGCGCCGGCAGCGCAGCCATGCAGGCCGCGGCGAGCAGGGTGCGCGCGGCGCGGATCGGATCGGTGATGCGGGTCATGGGTGTATCTCCGTGAATGATCAGAACGCGTAGCGCATCGCGAAGGTGAGGTTGCTGCGATCGCGCAGGCTGTTGCCCTGGCCGAAGATCGCCGAGCCGCCGGCCAGCAGCGGCGAGTAGTCGACGAACGGCACGGCCGAGCCGAAGAACTGCTGGTAGCCGAGCGCGAACTGCCAGGCGTTGTTCACGTTGCCTTCCAGGCCGAGCGTGAAGAAGCCGTTGCCCTTGCAGTCCCAGACCGTGACCGACGAGCAGCCGGCCAGGCTGTAGCGCACGCCCATCGGGACCGCGAGGTCCACGCCCGAGAGCGCCTGGCGGTAGGTGGGCGTGAAGATGACCTGCATCGCGGCGGCGTCGCGCGTGCGGCCCTTGTCGAGCTCGTTGTCGGGGTCGTCGGTGCTGAGCGCGCGGTTCCACGCGATCTCGGCCACCACGCTCGATTCGCGGGCAATGAAGCTCGGGCCGAAGGTGGCCAGCGTCGACAGGTTGACATGCGCGGTGCGGCCGGTGGCGTACTGCGGTGCCGGGGCGAAGGCGCCCGGGTAGAGCATGTTCTGGCTGCGCAGCGGCATGTCGTCGCGCACCGACCCCTCGAGCGCGACGTTGAAGTCGCCGAAGGTGCGCGACGCGCTCCCGCCCAACACCTTGATGTCCTCGGGGAACACGTAATACCAGCTGCTGGCCAGCGGGTTGAAGACGTTCAGGTCGCCGTAGAGCTGGCCCGCCTTGTCGTGGAACTGCGCGTAATACAGGCCGAGGTCGGTCTCCTGCAGCCGCCACTTCAGCTGCACGCCGAACTGGCCCGAGTTGCTGGCCTCGACGTCGGCGCCGGGCAGCAGCAGGTAGTGTGCGGCGATCGGTGCCGGTGGAGGGATGTCGACCGCTTCGGGCAGCGACGAGCCCCAGGGCACGTTGGCGCTCGAGAAGTAGCTGCCGGCCGGCGGCAGGCGGTCCTCGATCCACTTGAACTGGTAGTAGGCACCCACCGAGAGCGTGGGCGTGATCTGCAACTGCGCGCCGATTTGCGGCGTCGGGCGCAGGATCTCCTTGAACTGCGCGTTCGGGGACTGCAGCAGCTTGAAGATGTCGATCGCCCCCTGCGCGCGCGCTACCGCGTTGTCGCCGAAGAACAGGCTCTCTCCCCACTGTTGCGCGAACTGGCCCAGGCGCACGGTGAGCTTGCGCCCGTCGCCCAGGTCCCAGCCGCCGAAGACGAAGGCGTCGAGCAGGTCGATGTGCTGGCCCGCGATGTCGACGGTGGAATCGGCAAACTCGTCGTAGGGGCTCTGCCCGTTGGTGGGATCGAGGGCGTCGGTCGAGCGGTGGTAGGCGAAGTCGTACCAGGCCGCGGCGCTGACGCGCAGGCCGAAGCTCCTTCGGTAGACGGCGTCGAACTCGCCCAGCCAGTCAACGCGCTCGGAGACGAACCCGCGGTTGCGGAAGTTGTCGTCGCCGGCGTTGAAGTTGAGCGCCTGCGGGAAGGCAAAGCTCGAAGGCGCGGGCGGCGGCGCGCCGGTCGGGATCTGGCGGAAGGAGTCCACCAGCGCCGCGTCGGCATCGTTCAGGCGATAGGTCAGGCTGCCCTTGATCGTGTTGTCGAAGCGCAGCGCCCAGTCGGGATTGCCGGTGTCGATCTCGACCGCTTGGGCCGCGCCGGCCGTCAATGCCGCGGCCATGGCGATCGCGCTGCGGCGCAGCGGGGTGTTGAGTCTTGCGCGTTGTCTCGTCATGCCGATGCTCCTGTCGAATCTTCGGGCGGGGTGGATGCTTGTGTCGCTCAGGCGGGCTCGGCGACGATGCGCGCGAGTTCGCCCGCCAGGGCTCTGAGGTCGGTGGTCGCGTCGGGCTGCACATCCCAGCGTGCGGCCTGCGCGACGAGGGCGTGCACGCGGCGCGCGCGCTCGCCGCGGCGCGCCATGAAGGCCTGCAGCAGGGCGTTGCGTTCGGGGCGTGCGCGCAGCAGATCGCCCAGCACGACCGCGTCTTCAAGCGTCTGCGCTGCCGCCTGGCCGAAGTGCGGTGGCAGCACATGCGCGCTGTGGCCGATGCGCAGTGCGCCATGCGCATGCCACTCGCCATCGAGCACGCCGCTGCGCACTGCGCGCAATTGGGTGGGCATGTCGTCGCCGCACAGCGCGCCGAGCGAGCGCAGCAGCGGCCCCTGGGCCGCGAGCGTCTGGCGCAGCGCGGCCGGCGCCTGCGACGCGCCTTCGGGCTGAAGGAGCGCGATGCCGGCGCGCCGCATGTCCACCGGCACCACCATGGCCTTGGTCGAGCCGTGGCCGATGACCCAGGTCGTGCGCTCCAGCGCCACCGGGCGCGGCAGCAGGGCATAGCACCACTGTTGCGGCAGCGATGCGAGCGCCGTCGCCCGCGGCGCGGTGGCCGCCACGGCGGGCAGCGTCGGCCCGGTGGCGATCAGCGACAGGTCGACGCGGTGGCGCTCGCCGTCGGCGGTCACGATCGCGCCCTTGTCCCAGGCGTCGAGCACCGGCGTGCCCAGGTGGAGCCGGGCACCGTGGGCGAGGCCTGCATCGCGCAGCAGCTGCAGCAGGTCGCCGTACACCATGCCCAGCGACGGGGGATAGCGCACGCCGGCCAGGCGCGGCGTCGGAATCTCGAAGCGCGTACGGGCTTCGGCGTCGACCACCTCGAGCCCGCGGTACTGGAAGTCGCAGCGTACGCAGGCATCGTCGATGCCGAGCGTCACCAGGTCGCGCAGCAGGTTAGGCACCACGTCGATGTGCGCGAGCACCGCACTCGGCGCGGAGCGCGCCTCGAACAGGTCGACCCGCATCCCGGCCTGCACCGCGGCCAGGGCCGCCGCGAGGCCCGCGAGGCCCGCGCCGATCACGCCGACATGCTTGACCGCGGCCATGTCTCAGCCGTGGCGCGACGTCGAGCCGGAATCGGGCGCGAGCATGCCTACCGCCTGGCGCAGGGCCATTCGTCGTCTCCTGTCTGCGGGGTGGGAAATCGGGTTAGCGAGAGCGTACGGAGAACCCGGCTTGATGAAAAATGGCTTGTTTCAACTTGACGATTCGATCGCGTGAATGGATTTCGGGTTAACCCGTGCACGAGATCGATGAGCCCATGCGCTTCAACCGCCTGGATCTGAACCTGCTGGTCGCGCTCGACGCGCTGCTGACCGAGTGCAGCATCACCAAGGCGGCTCAGCGGCTTAACCTGAGCCAGTCGGCGACCAGCAACGCGCTGGCAAGGCTGCGCGAGTACTTCGATGACGACCTGCTGGTCCAGGTGGGGCGGCGCATGGAAGCGACCCCGCGCGCGCAGAGCCTGCAGGAGGCGGTGCGCGATGTGTTGCTGCGCGTGGACAGCACGATCGCGATGCAGCCCGAGTTCGAGCCGGCGGCGTCGGAGCGCAGTTTTCGCATCTTCGCGTCCGACTACACGCAACTCGTCTTCGTGCCGCACCTGCTGGCGCTCGCCGGCGAGGAGGGCTGCACGGCGCGCTTCGAGTTCCTGCCTCAGGTGAACAATCCGCAGCGCAGCCTCGAGCGCGGCGAGGCCGACCTGCTGATCATCCCCAGAGGCTTTCTGTCACCAGACCATCCGCAGGAACTGCTCTACACGGAGGAGTTCGTGTGCGTGCTGTGGCGCGGGAGCGCGCTGGCGCGCGCCGAGCTCAGCTTCGAGCGCTATCTCGGCGCCGGGCATGTGGTGATGCAGCCGCAGGGCAGCGTCGGCGAATCCTTCGAGGCCTGGTTCGTCAAGCGCTACGGCGTCACGCGGCGCGTGGCGGTGACGAGCTACGGGTTCGCCGCGCTGCCGGCGATGGTGGCCGGAACGGAACTCATCGCCACCGTGCATGCGCGGCTCGCGCGCGCCCTCCAGCCGGCGTGGCCGATCGAGATCCGCCCCCCACCGCTGCCCATCACGGCGATGGAGCAGGGCGTGCAGTGGCACAAGTACCGCTCGCAGGACCCAGGGCTGGTGTGGTTGCGCGGGCTGCTGCGCCGCGCCGTGCTGCGCATGGACGCTCCGCGGCCCTGACATGACCACCCCAAGCTCACTTCGTTTGCTGCCCCCGAGGGGCGCTTAGTCGGCTTGGGGCGGCCCGGCGCTCGACTGGGTCGGGGTCCTATGCGATCAGCCCCGGCACCTGCGCCGCGAGCGCCTGGCGCTGCGACGTGGCGCTGCCCATCAGCGCAAAGCCGAGCAGGCTGCCGTCCGAAGCGGCAAAGCGCGCGTGAAGCGACTCGCCGTCCGTCTCGACCGACCAGTCGCCCTGGGCGTCGGTCGGCGGCGGGCAGACCACCGTCGGGCAGGCCGGCGTCTTGACGACGACCGGCATCGCCGGGTAGGCCACTTCGGTCGGCGTGCCGGCGAGCGTCGCCGCGAGCGCCCGCGCCTGCTGCATGATCGGCATCACGTAGGGCAACGTGTGGCCCGCGACCTCGGCGCAGTCGCCGACCGCATAGACATGGGTCGCCGACGTTGCGAGCTCGCGATCGACGACGATGCCGCGCCCGACCGCGAGACCGGCCGCGCGGGCGAGGCCGGTGCGCGGGCGCAAGCCGATTGCCGACAGCACGAGGTCGGCGGCTTGCTGGCTCCCGTCGTCGAGCGTGAGCACGACGCCGCCGGCCGCACGGTCGATGCGGGTTGCGGACACGCCGAAACGAAAGGTCACGCCCGCGGCTTCGAGGCGCTGGCGCAGCAGGGCTCCCGCTTGCGGCGGCAGCAGGCGCGACAGCGGCCCTGGCGCGGGGTCGATCACGGTCGGCGCAATGCCGCGCGCGAGCAGGTCGTTGGCGAACTCGCAGCCGATCAGCCCGCCGCCGAGGATGGCGACGGACTTCACGCCTTCGAGTTGCTCGGCAAAGCGCGCGTAGTCGTCGAGGTCGTTGACCGACAGCACGCCGTCTTGCGCGCCGTCGCCCTCGAGCGGGATGCGGATCGCGTCGGCACCGAGCGCGAGCACGAGGTCGCGATACGCGATCGTCTCGCCGTCGGCGAGCGTGACCGTGCGCGCTTCGGCGTCGATGGCGCGCAGTTCGCAATGCGCGCGAACGTTCGCCTGCAATTCCGCGGCCATCGTGCCGGCCGGCTTCATCACCAGCGTCGCCGCGGTCTTGCCGCCGGCGAGCGCGTTCGACAGCATCGGCTTGGAGTAGAAGCCCGCGTGGTCGCGGCTCACCACGACGAGCGGCACCTGCTTGTCGAGCTTGCGCAACTCGCGCGCGACGGTGTAGCCGGCGAGGCCGCTGCCGACGATGACGACCGGCAGCGCCTCGCCGCTCGTTGCGTTCGTCATCACGCGGCCTGGACCTCGACCATCTCGAAGTCGGCCTTGGCGACACCGCAGTCGGGGCACTCCCAGTCCTCGGGGATGTCGCTCCAGCGCGTGCCCGGGGCGATGCCCTCGGCGGGAAGGCCCTTGGCCTCGTCGTAGACGAAGCCGCAAACAATGCATTGGTAGGTCTTCATGGAATGGATTCTCCTGGGGTTCAGTGGGTCGGATCAGGCAGCCAGCTTGTCGAGCACGGCCTGGTAGTTGTTGGCGTGCCGCTCCTCGACCTTGGCGAGCGCGGCAAAGCGCTTCGAGGCCTTCTCGAGCACGGCCTTGAATGCCTCGGCGTGCTCCTTCGACTCGGCGATCTGCTCGTCGATCTCGGCCACCGCGTCGGCGCGGCCTTCGGCCACGGCGGCGTTGCGGAAGCTCGGGTACATCTCGGTGTACTCGTAGGTCTCGCCCTCGATCGCGAACTGCAGCGCCTTGGCGGGCGTCATGTTCGCCTTCGGGAACAGCAGGTCGGCGTGGCCGAAGGCGTGCAGCAGTTCCTGCTCGGCGGTGGCCTCGAACACCGCGGCCGTCGCCTCGTCGCCCATCGCGCGGCACAGCCTGGCGAAGTAGCGGTACTTGATGTGCGCCATCGATTCACCGGCGAACGCCGATTCGAGGTTCTTGATGGTCACCGACTCGGGGTTGTGAAAGGGGTTGGACATCGTGCTCTCCAGTCAATGCGGCAAACGCCGCGATGAAGAGAAGTTTAGGATGAAGCTATCGCTTTGCCAATGCAATTGAGCCTATCAATGCAATAGCCGACGCCGATGGACGCCGCGCAGCGCCAGCCCGCGCGGGCTTCACGGCGCGCAAGCGCCGAGGCAGGCCAGCACCGCCAGCGGTGCCGTGTCGGCGCGCAGCACGCGCGGGCCGAGCTTGACCGCAACGAAGCCCGCGCGCAGTGCCAGCGCGCGCTCGGCGGCGCCAAGGCCGCCCTCGGGACCGCTGAGCACGACGACACCGGCCGCGCCGGCCAGCGCGTTCATCGCCTGCGCCAGCGGCATCGCGTCGCCCGGGTCGAGCAGCCAGCGCACCTCGCCTGGCGTTGGCGCAAGGATCCCCAGCCAGGCCTGGAGCGAGCTCACGGCATGCACCTGCGGCAGCCGGGTGCGGCCGCTCTGCTCGGCGGCGGCGATCGCGACGCCTTGCCAGTGCTGCTGCTTCTTGTGCGCCCGCTCGCCCTGCAACCTGAGCACCGAGCGCTCGCAATGGAGCGGCACGATGGCGGCCGCGCCGAGCTCGGTCGCCTTCTCGACGAGGGTGTCCATGCGCTCGTTGGCGGGCATGCCGATCGCAAGCGTGACCGGTGGCGCGAGCTCGCGCTCGACGGCGCGCTGCGTGCCGACGCGCACGCCGACCTCGCTGCGGCCCATCTTCGTGACCGTCGCTGCGTACTCCCCGCCGCGGCCGTCGAAGAGCACGACCTCGGCGCCCGGTTGCAGGCGCAGCACCTGGGCATGGCGCGCCGCGCCGGGCGGCAGGTCGAGGTCGGTGCCTGCCACGAGTGGAGTGTCGATGAAGAAGCGTGCGGGCATGGGCGGTCGGTTCGCGGCTTCGCTACAGTGTGCACGACGGAGGTGCCCGCGATGGCAGACAACGACAACGACGCCCAGGCCTGGCTCGACGAGGCCGATGCCTGCCATGACGCCGACCCGGCACGCGCGGCTGGTCTGCTGCGCAGGCTCAGCCCGGCCGCGTTGCCGGCCGACCGGCTGCCCAGCCTCGCGTTCCTGCTCAACCATGTGCTGGGCGAGAAGCTCGGCGCCTGGGGCGAGGCGAATGCGATGTTCGCCCCGCTGCTGGGCGCGGCGGGCGCCGCAGCGCCGGTCGTGCTGTGGCGCCAGGCCGCGGCTGCAGCGGGGCTTGCAGGTGACGCTGCCGCGGCCTCCCGGCACACCGACCAACTCGCGCGCGCGAGCGGCGCGAGTGTCGAACAGGCCCACGACGTGGTCGCGCTGACGCGGGCGATGTATCGGGTGCCGGGCCTGGCCGCTGTTGCAGCAGCAGACGCGGTCGCCGAGGCCCTGCCGGCGCTCGAACTGCCGCGCTGGCAGGACGGCGTCACGCCGCTCGACGCGGCGGTGGCCGCGTGCACCAACAACATCGCCTCCGGCCTGATCGAACGTCCGCCGCAGGATTTGGCGCACGCGAGCCTGCGATCGGCCACCGAGCGGACGGCGCAACTGGCCGAGCGCTTCTGGCTGCGCGCCGGCAACTGGGTCCACCACGAGCGCGCGGCCTATCTGCGCGCGCTCGTCGCCAACGGCCTCGGCGACGCGGCGCAGGGGCGTGAGCATGCGTTGAGCGCTTTGGCGCTGCTCGACGCGAACGACAACGAGCACGCCGAGCAGGTCGATCGCGCCTTCATCCTGCTCGAGCAGGCGCGTGCCTGCCGGCTGCTCGGCAGCGTGGATGAGGCGCAGGCCGCGCTCGCTGCGGCCGATGCGCTTGCTGCGCAGTTCGGCGACCCCGGCCTCGAACCCTGGTACGCCGAGCGACGCGCGGCTTCAGTCGGCTGAGGTGACGACCCCCAGCTCGCTGCGTTGGCTGCGGCCGGCGCTTCGCGCCTTCACATCGCTTCGCGATGTGAGCCTGCGCCGCAACCTTCGGTTGTCGCTGCCCCCGAGGGGCCGAGCCCGGACATGAACAGTCCTGTGGACTGTTCGTGCCTGGCGAGGGGCCGGGCCTCTGGCCCGGCGCGGCCTGCAAGGCGCTCAGCCGGCTTGGGGCGGCCCGGCGCCGGCTGAGCCCAGCGCCGCACCGACGACGAGCCGCGTCAGCACGCTCGCGACCTCGCGCGTGAAGGCGAGGAAGTCGACATGCGCGCTGTCGTCGGCGCGGTCCGAGATCACGCGCAGCAGCGCGAAAGGCAGGCCGAAATCGGCGCAGACCTGCGCCACGGCGGCGCCTTCCATCTCCACCGCCAGCGCGTCGGGCAGTGCGGCACGCAGCGCGTTGCTTTCGGCAGCCTTGGCGACGAAGCGGTCGCCGCTGATCACGAGCCCTTCGTGCAGGCGTGGTGCGGCGATGCCGAACTCGGCCAGATGATCGGCGCCGATCGCGCGTGCCGGGTCGGCGAGCAACTGCCGCGCGGCCGCGGCAAGGCGGTCGCTGAGCGCGCCGTCGGCCCCGAAGCGTGAACGCCCGGTCAGCGGCACCTCGTAGCGCGGGAACAGCGGCGAGGCGTCCAGGTCGTGCTGCAGCAGCTCGCGCGCGAGCACCAGGTCGCCGACCTTGACGCCATCGGCAAGCCCGCCCGCAACGCCGGTGAAGAGCAGCGCCGCGGGCGCGAATTCGCTCGCCAGCACCGCCACGGTCGCCCCCGCGGCCACCTTGCCGATGCCCGAGAGCACCAGCACCACCGGCCGGCCGTGCAGGCTGCCGCAGTGGAAGGCGCGTCCGGCGCGATCGATGCGCCGGACGTCCCGCAGCAGCGGCAGCAGCGCGCGCAACTCCTCGTGCATCGCGCTCACGATCGCGATGCGCGCCGCCGGATCGGCGAGTGCCGTCATGGCGCACCCCCCGCACCGAGAAGCCATGCGATCGCGCTGAAGCTCGCGAACGCGATCACGGTCGAGGCCATGATGATGCGCGCGACGCGGCCGTTGTCGGCCTCGAAGCGCTCGGCGAGCAGCGAGACGTTGCTCGCGCTCGGCAACGCTGCGGCAAGCACGAGCACGGTGAGGCCGAAGGCGGGCACCGGCACGCCGGCCGCATTGAGCAGCAGCCCGCCCGAGAGCACCAGCAGCGGATGGACGAACACCTTGATCAGCGCCACCGGAATGAACTGCGCCGGCGGCGTGCGCGTGTGCGCATGCTGCCCGGCGCGCCACAGCACGGCGCCGATCGTGAACAGCGCGACCGGCGTTGCCGCGTCGCCGAGCATGCGCACGATCTGCCCCACGACCGCGGGAAGCGTCCAGCCCGCGGCGCCGAACAGGGCACCGGCCAGGATCGCCCACGGCAGCGGGTTGACGAGCACGCCGCGGCCGGCGCGCGCGAGCGCAGCGCGCAGCCCCGCATCGCCCGCAGTGCCGGCGTGCACCTGCGCAAGCGCGATGCACAGCGAGCTCGTCATGGTCAGGTCGACGAGCATGGTCGCGATCACCGGCCCCGCGGCGCGCTCGCCGAGCAGCGCGACGAGCAACGGCACGCCCATGAAGCCGGTGTTCGGAAACGCCGCGACGAGGGCGCCGAAGGCCGCGTCCTTCAGGCCGACGCCGGTGCCGGCGGCGCCGGTGCGCAGCGTGGTCACGATCGTGAAGGCGATCAGCGCCAGCGCACATGCCGCGTAGATGCCCATCAGCGCCGGATCGACGAGCTGCGCGAACGGCGTCCCGGCGCCGAAGCGAAACAGCATGCACGGCAGCGCGAAATAGAGCACGAAGGCGTTCAAGCCCGGGATCGCCGATTGCGGCAGCACGCGCGAGTGGGCGCCGAGGTAGCCGCACAGCACGAGCGCGAAGAACGGCACCGTGACGGCGAGGATGGACGCCACGGCCGGCCTATGCGGGCTGCGCGCCGGGGCAGCCGGCCTCGACCGCGAAACGCCCGCGGTGCGGATCGCGCTATCGGCCAGGCGCACGTCATCGAGCACGCGCAACTGCGCCTGCAGGGACTTCGCATCGAGCGTGAAGCGCACATAGCCGCGCTGGTCCGAACGCGCGTGGCGCACATGCGGATTGAAGCCGAGCGCGGCATCGACGCGGCTCTGCGCCAGGCCCTCGCTCGCGATCGAGGTGCCGCAGAACTCGGTCGCGGTCGCCACCGCCTTGGCGTCGTCGAAGTCGGGCTTCAGGTCGGCAACGTAGTTCGCGTGCACGTCGCCGCCGAGGACGACGACGTTGGCCGCCTTGCGCTCGAGCGCGCCCTGGAGCAGCCGCGCGCGCGCCGCCGGATAGCCATCCCAGCCGTCGGTCCAGTAGAGGCCGCCGGGCGTGTCGGGCGCTTCGCGCTGCGCCGGGTCGCGCCAGGCAAAGCGCGCCATCAGCGTCTGCTGGGCGAGCAGATTCCAGCCGCCCGCGTCGCTGCGCCAACCCTCGGCGAGCCAGCGCTCCTGCGCCGCGCCGAGCATCGTGCGCCTGGCGTCCAGCAGCGCCGGGCAGGCGGCGGGCGTCACCGTGGTGGAGCCGCCGCGGCCCGGCGGCGGGCAGACCTGCGGGTCGCGGTACTGGCGATCGTCGAGCGCGTGGATGCGCGCGAGCCGCCCCCAGTCGTAGCGCTCGAAGATACGCAGGTCCGGCCCGCGCGGCCGCACCGCGTTTGGCAGCGGCTGGTGCTCCCAGTACGCCTGGTAGGCCGCTGCGCGGCGGGCGAGGAAGTCGCTCTCCAGGCCCATGCTGCGGTCGTTGGCGTAGTCGTTTTCGACCTCGTGGTCGTCCCAGACCGTGATCCACGGCGCGCTCGCGTGCATGCGCTGCAGCGCAGGGTCGCTCTTGTACTGCGCGTAGCGGTTGCGGTACTGCGCGAGCGTGCGCACCGCGCCGCTGCCCTCGTGCTGGCGCACGCGCCCGGCCGATGCGGGCCCCGGCGCGGCCTCGTAGATGTAATCGCCGAGGAAGATCACGAGGTCGAGGTTCTCGTCGGCCATGTGGCGCCATGCAGCGTAGTGGCCGTGGTCCCAGCGCTGGCAGGACGCGATCGCAAACTGCAAAGGCTCGGTGGCCCCCGGTGCCGGCGCGGTGCGCGTGCGGCCGGCGGTGCTGCGCGCGCCCAGCGCGCTGAAGCGGTACCAGTACCAGCGCCCCGGCGCGAGCCCGGCGGCGTCGACGTGCACGCTGTGCGCCCACGCCGCCTCGGCCGTCTCGCTGCCGCGCGCCGCGATGTCCTTGAACCGCTCGTCGCGCGCGATCTCCCAAGCCACCGGCACGCTCTCCGGCAGTTCGGCGCCGACGAGGCGCGTCCACAGCACGGTGCTGTCCGGCCGCGGCGAGCCCGACGCGACGCCGAGCGCGAAGCGGTCGACATCGGCGGCGCGCGTGACGGATGAAGGGCAGGCTGGCGAGCGGGCTCAGTGCAGCGGCGCCGCCCAGTGCGATGAATTGGCGTCGGCGAGGTAGGGGCGGCGTCATGGGCGCCAGTGTGCCTTAGCACAAGCTGGCGCGGCGCCCTTGGCTATCATCCGCCGCCCCATGGCCGACACCCTCAACTCCGCCCAGCTCGCCGCCGTGCACCACCTCGGCGGCCCCTGCCTCGTCCTCGCCGGCGCCGGCTCGGGCAAGACGCGCGTGATCGTGCACAAGATCGCGCGCCTGCTCGAGGCGGGCTACGCGCCGGGGCAGATCGCGGCCATTACCTTCACCAACAAGGCGGCGCAGGAGATGCGCGAGCGCGCCAAGGCCCTCGTCGGTGCGCGTGCAGCGGCTTCCCTCGTCGTCAGCACCTTTCACGCGCTCGGCGTGCGCCTGCTGCGTGCGGACGGCGAGCGCATCGGCCTGAAGCCCAACTTCTCGATCCTCGATGCCAACGACGTGCTCGGCGTGCTGAAGGACGCCGGCACGACGACCGACAACGCGCAGGCCCGGCGCTGGCAGTGGGCGATCAGCCTGTGGAAGAACCAGGGACTTTCCAGCGATGAAGCCGAGGCGGCGGCACAGGGCGAGGACGAGCGCAGCGCCGCGCGCGTCATGCGCCGCTACGAGGAGCGCCTCGCCGCCTACCAGGCGGTGGACTTGACGACCTGATCGGCCTGTCGCTCGGCTGCTCGTGCGCGACGCCGAGACGCGCGCGAAGTGGCAGTCGACCCTGCGCTATCTGCTCGTCGACGAGGTGCAGGACACCAATGCGACGCAGTACGAGATGCTGCGCCTGCTCGCCGATCCGCAGGCACCGCGCTTCACGGCGGTCGGCGACGACGACCAGAGCATCTACGGCTGGCGCGGCGCGACGATCGAGAACCTGAAGCGCCTGACGGTCGATTACCCAGCGCTCAAGGTCATCGCGCTCGAGCAGAACTACCGCTCGACGGGTGCCATCCTGCGCGCGGCCAACGCCGTCATCGCCAACAACCCGAAGCTCTACGAGAAGAAGCTGTGGAGCGAGTTCGGCGACGGCGCGCCGGTCGCGCTGCTCGAGTGCGACGGCGAGGAGCACGAGGCCGAGCGCGCCGTCGCACGTGTGCAGGCGCTCCGGGCGGCAGGCGGTGAAGTGAAGCTCAGCGATTTCGCGATCCTGTACCGCGCCAACCACCAGGCGCGCGTGTTCGAGCACAAGCTGCGCGCGGCGCAGATCCCGTACAAGGTCTCGGGCGGGCAGAGCTTCTTCGACCGCACCGAGATCCGCGACCTGTGCGCCTGGCTGCGCCTGCTCGTCAACCAGGACGACGACCCGGCCTTCCTGCGCGCGGTGACGACCCCGAAGCGCGGCATCGGCCACCAGACCCTGACCGGCCTGGCCGAGTTCGCGTCGAAGTGGAAGACGAGCCTGTTCGAGGCGCTGTTCGCCGATAGCCTCGGGGCCGCGCTGCCGCGCAAGGCGATCGATTCGCTGCACGAGTTCGGCCGCTTCGTCAACGACTTGCAGTACCGCGCCCGCCATGCGAGCGGTGCCGAGGACGCGAAGGCGCTGCTGATCGGTTGGCTCAAGGACATCGCGTACGAGGAACACCTGCACGACGGCGAAGAAAGCGCCAAGCTCGCCGCGGCGCGGTGGGGCAACGTGCTGGAATTCATCGAGTGGGTCGCGCGCCGCTGCGGCGGCGAGATCACCGAGGACGGCGGCCGTTTCGAGAGCGAGAAGAAGAGCCTGCTCGAGGTCGCGCAATCGATCAGCGTGATCGTGAGCCTCGCCGAGCGCGGCGACGAGCGCGATGTGCTGACCTTGTCCACGCTGCACGCGGCCAAGGGGCCTGGAGTGCCGCATGTGGTCCTCGCGGGCGTCAACGAGGGCTTGCTGCCGTTCCGGAGCGACGACGAGGACATGACGGCCGAGCGTCTGCAGGAGGAGCGACGCCTGATGTGCGTCGGCATCACGCGCGCGCGCAGCACGCTCGCGGTTTCGACGCTGCGCCGGCGCAAGCGCGGGCGCGAGACGGTGGCCGGCGTGCCGAGCCGCTTCATCGCCGAGATGAAGCTCGACGAGCTTGCCGTGAAGGTCGACCCGCGCGAGAAGCTCAAGGCGCTGCGCGCCGCATCGGCGGCGCGCCTGGAGAAGGAGCGTGAGGCGCTCGCGGCGCAGAAGTGTTAGGTCAAAGCGCGGGCACGATCTCGATCGACCACTTGTTCAGCGTCCCGACATCGACCGCCGCCGCGTCGACGACGCGCAGCGTCCAGTTGCCGAGCATCGACTGCCCGCGCAGCGCCGACAGCGGCGACAGCGGCGTCGCCGAGTCGTAGAGCGACGACGAGGTTGTCGGCGCCGCCGCCCAACTGTCCGTGCAGGACCACGCTACGGCCAGAGGGCGCGGCCAGCTCGATGCGCAGGTCGCCGATGTAGGTGTGCGTGATGTCGATCGCTACCTTGATCTGGCCGACGTTGCCGGCGCGCGCGATGGCGATGCTGCTGCTGACGCCGGCGGGGGCGTTGTCTGGGATCGCCAGCGCCGGCGTGGCTTCGCCGCTGGCCGGGGCATCGGCGGCGTCGAGCGTCATTTCGAGGCTCCAGCGATTCAGGCTGCCCAGGTCCTGCCCTTCGAGATCGCGCACCGCGAGCAGCCAGTCGCCCGCTGCGGTCTGCCCGACGAGGCCGGCGAGCGCGGCGACGGAGGTCGAGTCGTAGCGCTGCGCGAGGTTGTCGCTGCTGCCGCCGCTGCGGTCGTGCAGCACGGCGCTCGCGCCACCGGGCGCCGCCAGCTCGACCCGCAGGTCGCCGATGTAGGTGTGCGTGATGTCGACGTTGGCAGTCAGCCGCTTGATCTCGCCCGGCTCGCCGATGTGGATCCGGCTCACGATGCCGGCCGCATCGTTGTCGGGGATGGACTGGCGCGTCAGGTTCTCGCCGCGCACCAGCCGCCGCCGGGGCGGCGGCACCGACCCGGAACGAGATGCTGGCGTCGGGAACGCCGACCGCCGAGACGACGAGCCCGAATCGGCGCTGTTCCATAGCCGTGACGACGGCGTCGTCGCGTTAGAGACCGCAACCCCGGCCACCGCCGAGAACAGATCGCCGCCATCGCCCTGGTTGAGGTTGTGCTCGAGGTCGGCGCGTCCGTCGGCCCTGCAGCAGCGCGCACTGGTAATGGCGCTGGCCGGTGCCTTGCTGGAATTCGTTGGAGCCGAGCGTGTCGCAGTGGTAGATCGCCAGGCCGCTCGACGGGTGCCGGTCGAGGCCGATCTTGGCCCGGTTCTCGACAGGAAGTACTCGTTGGGCGTGCTGGTGGCGAACCTGAGCACGGTGTCGTAGGCGCCGTGCTCGGCCCTCGCCTCGGTGCCGGTTGAGCGCGATCTCGGTGTTGCACCAGCCGACCAGGTCGCGCAGGTAGGCGCATACCGGCGCCGGCGTGCGCCCCGAGTCGAGGTGGTTGCCCGAACCCATCAGGCAGTAGCTGCCGATGCCGGCGCTCTTGACGCCATCGCCTTCGCGGTTGACGGCGCCGTAGTCGTACATGTCGGGAAGCGGCAAAGCAGGTGGCCGTTCTCGTGGCAGAAGGTGCCAATGCTCAGGTCGGCGCTGCTGCGCCCGGCGCTCGTCAGCAGGTACAGGTTGGTCGATACCCCACCGTAGCGCAGGTCGATGGTGGAGTTGTGCGGCCAACTCGCCCTCGTACTGCGTCTGCCCGGCATACATGATGTTGAGCGCATCGACGAAGCCCTCGTGGCGTGAGTCGTAGCGGGTCAGTCGACGCCCGCAGCCACGGCGAGGTCGAGCGCCTCCCGCACGAGCAGGTTGTTGATGTACCAGCTCCGGTTCTGGCTCGGCTGGAACGGGCCGACGACGTCGTTCGCGTAGTCGAGCTTGCCCGACGACACCGATCCGGAAGTACTCGCGCGCCGAGCAGAAGCTTCCGTTGCGGGTGTAGTCGGGCGCGTTCAGCAGATCGCTCAGGTCGGCCTGGGTGACGCAGGTGGTTCCGGACGTCCTGAACTCGACCAGGATCGCTCAGCTCGCGCACCGATCCGTTGGGCAGCGGCGCCCTTCGAGCAGGCCCTGGCCGGGCCGAATGTCAATGCCGCGGCGTTGCTGGCAGCGCGCGCTGCCGGGCGGCCGCGCAGCCGCCGCGCTTCGAAGCGGCTGGTGGCGCGCGGCCAGTGACTCGCGCAGGTGGCGCAGCGGCCCGAGCGGCCCTGGTGCGGTGTGACGGCAACGCGCCCGAGACGAACATCCCGTTGTGCAGGTGCGCGTAGCAGAACAGGCCGCGGTCGCTGTCGCTGACCGCGCCGAGCCGTCGAGCGTTTCCTGTAGCTCGCGTAGAACTCGTCGCCGGTCACGCGCAGGCGGGATGTCGGGGCCGTTGGCCCGGCCGAAGGTCAGATCCCACCAAAGATGGCGCTCATGCGGGCTCTCTCGCGGAAAAGGGCCCGCAAGATAGACGCCGGCCTTCGTTCTCACAGCCCCCAGCTTGACGCGGCGGCGGTCAGGTTGGCTCGCCAGGGCGCCGATATCCGCAGGTGCCAGTGGATGCTGTGGCGCCTGTCGGGCACCGACTTCTGAAAAAGGCGCCGACCCTTGAGCGACGACAACCCGACCGGAGCCCGCGGTGGCAGCGCCGACCGCCGCCGGTTGCCGCGTGCGCACCGGCTCGGCGCGCGCCGCTTCTGGCTGATGGCGCGGCGGTGGATGGCGACCGTCTTCGCCGCCGGACTGCGTCGGTCCCGGCGCGCCAGCAGTTCGGCACCACCACTTCGGCGGCCGGGGTCGCGCGCTGCTCGACGTGCGCCTGCTCGCCGCGCTGGTCGCGCGCCGTTGTAATGGTTGCTACGCAGTGTCGAACGCGCGGCGCGCTGCGCGACGCCCGGCGCAGGCCGGGCGTGGAGCTTGTCTCGCGCCAACCGCAGCGCGGCCTGCGCGCCGTGCTGTATGGCACCTGCTCGTGGCTGGGCCCGCGTCGGGCTGGCAGGCCTGGCAGGCGCAGAGGGCCGAGGCAACGCGCCAGGTCGACGTGAGCTGATCATGCTGGCCGGGCACCAGCGCAGCGAAAGCCAGCGCATCGGTCGCCCGGCGGTGCCGCCGCGCTTGCGCCGCGTAACGCCAGGGGGCACTTGAACGATCTCTGGAGTAATCGCAGGCCGCGATGCAGCAGGGCCGCCCAGCGGATGAGCGAGCCGCTGACCGAGTAATAGCGGTGCGGCGTAGCTGACCTGCAGGCCGGCGTGTTTGATCTGCTGCTCGACCGCGTGGCAGCAGGCGGCGTCGTTGGTGGAGACCGCCTCCTACCCGCCCCAGGTCAGAAGCCGAGATGATGCCGCTGGATCGCGCTCGGCTTGCAGGCCGAGGCCGACGCCTTCTGCGCGACGTGGAGTGCTCGCCGCCAGAGATGCAGGTCCAGGCCGACGCGGCGCAGCCGGCGCGCCGGTGGAGGCGCCAATCGCGAGAGGGCGTTGCTTACGCTCGCGCGTTCCCGGCCCGCCTGGCACTGGCGGTACTGGAGCCGCTGGTGCACGTTGCGTCAGCAGCACGAGCGGCAGCGCGCCCAGGCCGAGGAGACAAGTAATTCGCGATTGCGGCCCAGTGCACCGGCAACGGCGTCGTCTTCACCGACGCTGAGCACCGCATCGTCTCGGGTCAACGACGGGTTCACGCGCCCGTCGGGGCTGGCTCGCTCGTTGAGGTGCCCGGCCGCACGCCCGGGTTCGCCCTGGGCAGGCGATCGCACCGCGCCCGACGTGCTCGGGCGCCCGCTGCACGCCATCCAGCACTGGCGAGCCGGTGTAGCTCTGAGATCTGTAACCGCGCGCATGGAGAGATCGGCGCGCATTCGATCGATATCGACCCGCAGCCGCTGTTCGACGAACAGGGCGGCCGACCGGTTTTCCGGATGTCCGGTCGGGACATCACGCCGCAGATGCTGCAGCGCCGTGCACAGGGCTACTGTCGGTCGAGACCATGCTGGTCAGGCGAGAGAGGAATGCTGACGCGAGCGGCCGCATCGCCGAGTGCAACACGGCCGCATCGCGCATCCCCGGCCTCGACCCCGCGCAGATCCGCCAGGCCTTCGATAGCCAACTGATCCCGGCAAATGCGCCGTATCCGCGTGGACGGCAGCGTGAACGCCGCCGTGGACCATCCGGCGCTGATCACGCTGGGCACCGCCTGCCGGTCAGCGGCACGGTCCTGGGCGCGCGCCTGGTTGACGGCGTACTGCACTGGTCTTCCATCGACACCCAGCTGCTGGCCGTGGGCGCGAAGGGCGGTGCCGAGGGGCGTGGTCGCCCGCTTTGTCGACCCGACCGGAGAAGCGCCCTCGGGCGTGGAGGCGCGCCCGCGCCTGATGGCCGAGGGGCCGTGTTCGGTTCCTGGTGGCTTGAACCGCCCGGACGGCGTGGTGCGCTTCAACGACCGCCGGATGCGGTGGCTCGGCTAATACCGGGCGAGCTCGCGCTCGGTCTGAACACCAGTGCGCCCCGTCCATCCGGACGATTTGCCTGAGCTCGAGGCGCAGCCGCAGGCCCACCCGAACGATCCTGCTATGGCATACCAGGCCGAAGTACGGATGCGCCAAAACCCGGCCGTTCTGGGCCCGGCTCGTGACCGCGGCAAGCGGGATCGAGCGCGACCACGACGGCCGGCCGACGCGTGTAGCCGGCGGCACCTCGACATCAGCCGGCGCTGGGCGTTCTGAGGTCCGCCACCGACGAAGCACGCGCGCGCGCTGAGCAGGGGCCTCCCGCCGAGTTGCGCTCCCCGCAGCCCGCGCTCGACACGCATGCCATCGTCGCCGTCAATCCTGACCCGTCGGGAACGACCGCAGGAGGCTAACGACCGCTTCTGCGGGATCAGCCAGTACCGCCGCGAAGAACTGATCGGCCAGACGCATCGGCATCATCAGTTCTGCAGCGTACCTTCGCGCTAGTTCTGGGCCGCGCCATGTGGCGCCGTATCGCGATCGGTCGCCCCTGGTACGGCAGGTCCGCAACCGGGCCGGGATTTGCTTCGCTGTACTGGGTCGATACGACCGGGGTGCCGGTGCTCGACGCCAACGCCAGGGTCATGAGCATGTGGCGATCCGGCACCGAGATCACGCAGCGCAAGCAGCCCGAGGAGCAGTTGCTCAGCGCAGCGCTTCACCGACGGCCTGACGCAACCGGCCCAACCGCGTCTCCATCCTCGAGAAGCCGCAAGGCGCGGGTGTGCAGCGCGCGCGCGCCTGGCCGATCACCGGTCCGCGGTGCTGTTCGCGGACTTCGACCGCTTCAAGCTCCGCTCAACGACAGCCCCGGCCACGACGTCGGCGACGGAGCTGTTGTGCCGCGCAGATTGTCGCAGCGCCCGCGCGCCGCGCTGCGCGAGGGGCGGCGCCCCGCCGCGTGTCGAGGAGTCCGGCGCGCACTCTGCGGAGGTCGCATCGGCGGTGAGCGAGTCGTGATCCCGCTCGACGGCATCCGGGGGCGTTGAGGACGCCGGAGCTCCGTCGGGTGGCGCCTGCTGCCCGTAACTTTCGCAGCCCCACCAGACCGGCACCCAAGAGGTACCGAGCGTGAGCTCGGCGCGGCGTTACAGGCGACACCAACCGCGGCGACGCGGATGCCGCCGCGCACGCCGACACCGGCGATGTACGTAGGCTAAGCGTGCCGGTGGGGGGCGCTACGCGCTGTTTGACGCGACTATGCACGAGCGCGTCGCGCGGAAGCGGGGGTTGAGAACGACTTCCGGCTGCGGCGCCGCAGGGCGAGACGAGTTCTTCGTCGTCTACCAACCCGTCGTCGACCTCGCGAGCGGCGCCCTGCCGGGCGTCGAGGCGCTGGGGCGCTGGCGTTACCCCGAGCGCGCCTGGTGCCGCCGTTTGAGTTCATCCTGGTCGCTGAGGAGACGGGCCTGATCGCCGCGCTCGGCGCGCGCGTTGTCGACGGGCCCGCGACCAGTTCGTGTACTGGTGCGCGACACCTGCGCCGCCGCGCCGGCGAGCGTTGCTGTCAACCTTCGCGGGCCATCCTGCCAGGGCGACCCGTGCAGAGCCCGTTCAGCACGAGTCGTTGCGGCAGCGGCATGCAGCCGCAGTGGCTGCGCCTGAGGTGACTGGAGAGCCTGGCGATGCAGTGACAGCGACGCACTGGACTAGCGTTGCACCGCCTGAAAGGTCTCGGCGTGAGCCTCGCGCTCGACGACTTCGGGCATTGGTGCACTGTCGCTCGGTTGCCCGCACGAGGATCCCGGTCGACGTGCTCAAGATCGACCGCTCCTTCGTGAGCCAGGCTCGCGCAAAGCAACCACCGTCGCGCGGCCTGGATCCGGGCCATTGTGCTCGTCGCGCGCGCGCTCGGCATCGCCACCGTGTCTGAAGGCGTCGAGACGCCCGAGCAGGCGCGCCTGCTCGGCGCGTAGCCCGGCTTGCTTGATGGTGCAGGGCTTCCTGTTCGGACGCCCGACGCTGGCCGACGAAGTCGCACGCTGGAAGGCGCCCCACCTGCCGCCGGTGGCGGCTTGACTCCGGACGGGCGCTGAGGTATCTTCGGCGCTCCCCGCGCGCGCCCTGGATTCCTCCTGATGCCCCTCCAATTTTGCTACCCGTCGCCGTCAGCCGGGAGCGTCCGCCGGCCATCGCCGGGTAACCTGCTCGGACCGCCGGCGCTCGTGTTCGCGTCTCGCCGGCGACGACGCTTCCATCAACATTTGGTCTGGTCGCGCGGCGCCGACGGCGCAGCCGCGCGGCGCTGGATCCTTGCCGGCCCGTGGTCTCGCTCGCAGGGCGACGTGGCCCTGATGTGGGCCGCAGGGGCTTCCTGCCCGGCCTGGTGTCGTTCTTGCTCGCGCACCTGGCCTACATCGTTGCTTCACGCGCAGGCTGGCTTACCGGCGCGGCAGCCGTTCGCGCTTACGCCGTTGTTGCCGCGCTGCCAGCTGGCCCGGCCTGGCCCGGTTGGCGGCGGCGCTCCAACTGCCGGTCGTGGCCCACGTGGTCTGCCTCGGCGTCGATGGTGGCGCGGGAGGCCGGCGCGGCCGGCTCGCCGCGCGGGCACGGCCGGAGCAATTCTGGCGCGGCACGCCAGGCCCGGCGGTCTGCTCTCCGACGTCCGACACTGGCTCGCCTTCCACGACGTTCGACGTCCCGGCGCCGCTCGCGTCGCCGTGGATCCTCGCCACCCAACTGGTCGGCGCAGGGCTTGATTGCGCGTTCGCATGAAGGCGAAGCGATCCACGTGAACGCGAGCGTCGCAGCGCGGCGCGGGCGGCCGAGATCACGGCCGCCGTCGTCGAGGCGCGGCACTGGCCCGGGCTGCCGGGGCCTGTTCGACTTTGCCGATTGCCTGCGCTAAGTACCGAGTGCAGACGTCAGGAGCGGGCCGCGTCAAGGAAGCGACCAGGGTCTGGTCCTGCCGCGACTGACGAGGTACTCGCGCCTGCGTAATTGATCACGACCGCGCGGCCCGCTGCAGGGTCCGAGGGGTAGCGCCACCTGTAGCCGGCCTCGCCGGGGCCGGTGGCGGTGGACGCGGCCTGCATGCCGCTGTCGAAGCCGTCACCGGCCGTGTGCGCGCGCAGCGCGCTCCCGGTCCCTGGGCGTGATCGCCTCAACGCCGATCCGCGCGCTCGTGGCTGTTGCGCAAGACCGATGTCGTCTGCGCTGTCCCGGCCTGGTTGTTCTTGGCCTGCTGGCCAAGCGAAGAGGTGCTGGCACCGGCGTCAAAGAAGGGCGTCGAAGCAGGATTGGGGTCGAATCTACGTATGCTGTCCTTCGCATGTGAGCGCAGTCAATATTGACTGTGACCGCAGTCTGGCGCGGTTATGATGTACGCCCGCTGAAGGGCGTTCATCTGCTGTTCACCCGGTCATCGAACGGTGCCCGGCGCGTGGCAGCGCCCGGCGAAGCCTCGATCACCCCCGCAATCAGCCCGATCAGCATCAGCACCATCCCGAGTACGAAGGCCCCGGCCCCGCAGCGGAAAGCCCGACTGGCATCGTCTGCTTGCAGCGCGCGCAGCGCTATTAGCCCGCCACCGAAAGCCCTAGCGCCGAGGAGGACCAGCGCCCGACCGAGCCCGGCAGTCGACATGGTTTCCAGGGCGTCGGCGGTAAGAGAGCGGTCACGCCGCTCGGGCCTGCAACGATCCAGGTCACGACGCAGGTAACCTCGCACAACCCCGGTCCTGCCGCCACGTCGCAGCCGCGGCCACGGCAGCAGCGCATCGGGCGGATGCGAAACGCCTGCGGTCGGTAGCTTGAGCATTCCTGCTCGGAGAACTCCGACCGGGACAGGCGCGGCCTTTCCTCGCGGGCGGCGGTGTGCGTTGCGGCAACGCGTACAGAGCACACCGCGCTCCCGACGTCGCGCGCCCGCGCGCCTGGCAGGCGCGTTTCGCAGATGCTGGGAAAAAGTGCCAACAGTGGGCTGAACCTCCGCGGTTCAGAAGGGTGGCCGACGCCGCTGGGGCCTTGTGGAGCACGGGTCAGGACGCCCCCAGCCCTCCGCCGCCCCCGACGCACGCCCTCTGGCACCGACTTGCCCATGGGGTGGGCCGCCAGTGTCGCCCAGATAGACATCGAGTTTTGCAAGAGCGATTACAGGCAATACGGGGGCCACGGGAGTGCCGTACCGGTTCGTGAGTCCGGTGCCAACTCATCGCAGACTTCGCGTCCGATATGGTGAGGGAACCGTGAAGGATAGAAGTGACTTTAGTGCGGCCACGCGCCAAGCAGGTCGGCGAAGACTCCCTGCGGGGGCCGGCACCGAGGAAGCCGTAGAAGGCTGTGCGCATCAGCCAGCGAGACGCCGGAGCTGCTTCCGGAAGGTGCTGACCGGTCGATGCTGGCTGCTCGGCGAAGTGCTGTGGCGGAGCCGGCCCTGCTCCATTCGGGAGGCGGCACGCCGTGTAGGGACGAGACGAAGACCGTTCACGTCGACGTGACCGCGGAGTGGATGAAGGGGTTCTTGATCGAACGGCATCTGGAGCCATCGAGTTTCCGCACGGAGCCGTGAAGGTCGAGGTGGCCTCGCGCCAGGCCGGGTGATGGGTGGGTGGCGGACGCTGCTGCGCGCATTCGCGAGCTTTCAGGCATCGACCCCGTCGCGCTCGCCGGCGCCTGCAGGTTACATATCTCCGCGTTCCGGGCCCCTCGCCCTTCGCTTCCGCGTACTCGCAAGACGGGCATCGAGCCCGCCTTACGCGTTGCCGCCTGGCGCGGCTCGATCCCCGTTCCGGGGCTCCCTCGCCCTTCGTTCATGGCACGGGCAAGACGGGCACGAGCCCGTCTTGCTCGCCGCCTGTGCTGGGTCGATCCCGTTCCGGGGCCCTCGCCCTTTGCTCCGGCGTCTAGCATCCCTGAACAACCCGCGTAGCTGCGGCTGACTTCGAGCTTCGCGGGGGGGCTTCACGCTCACGAGCTGGCGCCTGCGTAGAATACTAAAAAAAGCGTCACGCCGGTGATGGTCTTGCGGTTGATGAGCGTCGAGCGG
>NZ_JADJDO010000014.1 GCF_016702655.1 Ideonella sp. | reverse complement strand
GCGAACTCATGCGGCGCACGATAGCGGCCTGCCGCCAAGAGTTCAGCCTCACGCCGCACCGCTGCGACGGGCGGCGGCTTGGCGGGCCAACGACGGCGCGCGGGGTCAGGGCTGGCGGGTCCGGGTTCGCCTCAGCCCTCGCCGGGCCGCTCCTAAGAGGGCTGAGCTCCTCGGGGGGTGACACCAGGTGTCTTGGGGCCGTCATCGCCTCTCGGTGCCGCTGGCACCATCTGCGCGGCAAGCGGGCCTGGGCGAGCGTCTCGGCGCTGTCCTGCAGGTGGGCGCGCGTCTCGGGCGTGAGGCCGGCGCGCTGCGAGGCGCTGTCGATCTTCTTGGCGAGCGTGCGCGCCTGCGCGCGCAGCAGGCTGCGCGCATCGGCGCGCGAGAGCGCCTGCGGCCGCAGCAGCAACGTCGAGACGCGATTGACGTGCTCGCGCTGCAGTTCGCGCCGCAACGGCGCGATGTCGGTCGCCTTGGCGCCAGGGCCAACCCCTCCACTCACGGCCTGCGCGAGGCTCGCGTAGCGCTCGGCGACGGTCAGCGCGGCGGCGTCGCCGGGGCCGGCCTTCTGCGCGCTGTCGAGCAGGCGCACCGCCACGGCGTCGCTCATCAGCACGGCGAGCAGGCTGCGCTGCACGTCGAGCACCTGGGTCGAGATCGCGTAGTCGGTGGCCGCACCGTCGCCCGCGGCAATGGCATCGCGGCGCGCCTGAAAGTCGGGCGCCAGCCGGCGTTGCAGCGCGGGCGAGATGCGCAGGCTGTCGGCGGCGAGGAGCTCGGTCGTGATGAGCTGCAGGGCCTCGCGCTGCTGCGCTGCCGGCAACGGCTGCAACGGGTCGCGCCCGCTGCCCGGCGCGTCGCGCAGCGTGCGCACGCCGCCAATCTGGCGCGAGCATGCCCGACGCGCGGCCGACATCGTTGACCGCGTAGATCACCGAGCGGCGCAGCACCGCATAGCCCTGGTCGAGGCGCGGCACGCGCAGTTCCTGGCGGCGCAGCATGTCCTGCGCGATCGCGATGCGCTTGCGCGCGAAGGCGACGACGTCGCTGCCGAGGTCGAGCTGAATCACCTCGGGGTCGATGCCGAGCTTGCGTCCTCGTCGGTGCCGAAGGGGTCGCTGAGGCTCGGCGCTGCGCGCCGCGATGCGCGCCAGGGCCGCCGCCTCCTCCTCGAGCGCGAACGGCCGGTAGGCATATTCGATCGCCCAGTAGTCATAAGGGCCGAGCGCGGTCGTGAACGGCCTGCCCTGCAGCACGCGGCGCTCGCGCGGGGCGTTCAGGTTGATCGGCATGTTCCCATCGCCGAGGCCGTGGTGCCGTTGGCGGCGGTGAACTGCGGGTCCGAAAGCTGCTCCTCGGTGTAGGCGCGCGAAGCGCGGAAATTGTGGCGCAGCCCGAGCGCATGCCCGACCTCGTGCAGCGTGACCTGGCGCACATAGTCCTCGACCCACTTCTGCGCCTCGGGGCTCGCCGGGTCGATCTCGCCGCGCACGTCGAGCAGTTCGAGCGCATAGGCGAGTTGCTCGCCGGCGAGTTCGGCGAACTCGCAACTCGCGTCGTGCGCATGCGCGCCGAGCTGCGGCGCAAGCACCTGCGACCGCACCGAGCGCACGTTGCGGGTGTCCAGGCTCTCGAGAGCGATGCCGGCGCTCAGGATCTCGCCGGTGCGCGGGTCGACATGGCGCTGGCCGATGCCGCCGAACGCGGGCCGGGCGTTCGTCATCCAGCGGATGGACGCGCGCCCATGATCCAGCGTGTCGAAGTCAGCGTCGGCGGGCTGGACCTCGACGCGCAGCGCATCCTTGAAGCCGATGGCCTCGAAGGCCTTGTTCCACCCAGCACGCCGGCGGTGACGGCGGCGCGGTACTTGTACGGCACCGTGCGATCGATCCAGAACGTGATCGGCTTGACCGGCTCGGACAACTCCGCCGCCGCATCCTTCTTCTCCAGACGCCAACGACTGACGTAGCGCTGGCGCGGGTTGCGCGCAATGTCGTCGGCAAAGTCGACGACCGAGCTCGTGAAGTGGCCGATGCGCGCGTCCGCCAGGCGCGGCCGCAGCGGCTGCTCGGGCAGGCGCGCCAGCGTGTAGTGCATCGTGATGAAGAGGCTGCGCGCGTCGGGCACGCTGCGCGGCACGCTCGGCACCGGCACCGCCGGTTGCGCCACTTGCGGCGGGCTGATGGACGCCGTCGCAAAGTGGCTCAGCACTTCGATCGTTGTCGACTCGGGCGCGTTGCGCAGTGCGGTGATCGCCGAGTTGCGCGCGTCGAAGACATAGCCCTGGCGGTAGCTGCGCTGCAACTGCGCGGCGGTAGCCGTCAGGTCGGCGACGAACAGGGCGTTGGCTTCGACGAGGATGGTCTTGCGCTCCGGATGGGACTGGCTCAGCACCGCCGTGCTCGCGACCAGACTCGGCGAGAACGCGGCCTCGACGGCGAAGGCCTCGGGCGACCCGGGCTTGGCGACGAACTCGGTGTTGCGCCACAGCAGTTGGATCTGGTTGTGGATGCGCCGGAACTCGACGATGCCATCGTCGAAGCCCATCAGGCCGCCGAAGAAGTAGTTCTCGCCGATGCCGGTCTTGACCTTGGGCGAGCAAGTAGGGCTGGTTCAGGTCGGCCTCGGCGATCTCCAGCCAGACCTTGTCGTCCTTCTGCCAAACGGGAACAGGCCGTCGCGGCGCTTGGCGTCCTTGACGACTTCGGCGAAGGGCCGCAGGCCGGCAGCCACCGGCGGCGAAGGCGCCCTGGCCGGCGCGGAGGCCGCGGTCGGAACACTGAGTTGCGCACAGGCGCTCAAGACCGAGCCGAGTGTCGCCACGACGGCCAGGCTGCGCAGGAAACGCGGAATCGGGAACATCGAAGGCGGCTTGGGCCGGTGTCCACACATAGTGCCGAAAAGGCCGGCAGATCGCATTTTCGCCGCCTTCAGGTGCCCGCCGGTGACAGCGGACATTCATCCGCAGGGACCGAGCCCGGCTGCCTCGGGGTGACCCGACGGTGGCTGGTGCAGTGTTCGACGCTATCCGGTACTTATGCGACCGCGCCTTTGCCTCCCTGGCGTCGTTGCAAATCCTCGCGATACCTCTGGGTATCGCTGCGGTTTGCGCCTAGCCAGGAAGCCAAATTCGCCGCCACATAAGCACCTCCAAGCATCGAACACTGCACTAGCGGATCGGCTTGAACCTGAGCCGGTGCGGCTTGGCGCCCTCCTCGCCGAGGCGCTTCTTCTTGTCGGCCTCGTACTCCTGGTAGTTGCCGTCGAAGAAGACCCACTTCGAGTCGCCTTCGGCGGCCAGGATGTGGGTCGCGATGCGGTCGAGGAACCAGCGATCGTGGCTGATGACCATGATCGAGCCGGCGAACTCGAGCAGCGCGTCTTCGAGCGCGCGCAGCGTCTCGACGTCGAGGTCGTTGCTCGGCTCGTCGAGCAGCAGCACGTTGGCGCCCTGAGCCAGCGTCTTGGCGAGGTGCAGCCGGCCGCGCTCGCCGCCCGAGAGGTTGCCGACGAGCTTTTGCTGGTCGTTGCCCTTGAAGTTGAAGCGCCCGATGTAGGCGCGCGAGGGCATCACGAACTTGCCGACGACGATGTTGTCGAGACCGCCCGACACGTCCTGCCAGACCGTCTTGTCGCTCTGCAGCTCCTCGCGGGTCTGGTCGACAAAGGCCATCTTGACCGTCGAGCCGATCTTGACGTCGCCCGCGTCGGGCTTTTCCTTGCCGGCGATCATCCGGAACAGCGTCGACTTGCCGGCGCCGTTGGGGCCGATGATGCCGACGATCGCGCCTGCCGGCACGCGAAACGACAGATCGTCGATCAGCAGCCGGTCGCCGAAGCTCTTGCTGACGTGGCTGAACTCGATCACCTCGTGGCCGAGGCGGTCGCCGACCGGGATGAAGATCTCGTTGGTCTCGTTGCGCTTCTGATAGTCGACGTCGGAGAGCTCCTCGAAGCGCGCCAGGCGCGCCTTGCTCTTGGCCTGGCGCCCCTTGGCATTGGAGCGCACCCACTTGAGTTCCTCCTTCATCGCCCGCGTGCGCGCGTCCTCGGTCTTCTGCTCCTGCTCCAGGCGCTGCTCCTTCTGGTCGAGCCAGAGGCTGTAATTGCCCTTGTACGGGATGCCGCGGCCGCGGTCGAGCTCGAGAATCCACTCGGCCGCGTTGTCGAGGAAGTAGCGGTCGTGGGTGATCGCGACCACCGTGCCCGGGAAGCGCTTGAGGAAGATCTCGAGCCACTCGACCGACTCGGCGTCGAGGTGGTTGGTCGGCTCGTCGAGGAGCAGCATGTCGGGCTTGGCCAGCAGCAGGCGGCACAGGGCCACGCGCCGCTTCTCGCCGCCCGAGAGCTGGCCGACCATCGCCTCCCACGGCGGCAGGCGCAGCGCATCGGCGGCGAGCTCGAGCTGCAAGTCGGTGTTCTCGCTGCCGGCGGCGGCGATCTGCGCCTCGAGCTCGGCCTGCTCGGCGGCGAGCGCGTCGAAGTCGGCATCCGGCTCGGCATAGGCGGCATAGACCTCGTCGAGCCGCTTCTTCGCCGCGAGCACGCCGCCGATGCCCTCCTCGACCGCCTGGCGCACGTTCTGCGCCGGGTCGAGCTGCGGCTCCTGCGGCAGATAGCCGATGCGCAAGCCCGGCATCGGCACCGCCTCGCCCTCGATGTCGTGGTCGATGCCGGCCATGATCTTGAGCAGCGTCGACTTGCCCGAGCCGTTCAGGCCGAGCACGCCGATCTTGGCGCCGGGAAAGAACGAGAGCGAGATGTCCTTGAGGATCTGGCGCTTCGGCGGCACGATCTTGCCGACGCGGTTCATGGTGTAGACGTACTGGGCCATTGCTTTCCTGGTGTGCGGTGACTGCGGCGGGCGCCGCCAACCTGCTATTGTCGCCGCTCGCCGCACCGGTCCGAGCCCGCGAACGGGCCGCGCGTCCCGACGCTGCCCCGCCCGCCGCATGCCCCGCCCGCTGTACCTGCTGATGCTGTGCAACCTCGTCCTGGGCACCGGGGTGTTCGTGCTCGGCGGCATCCTCGCACCGCTGGCCGAATCGCTGCAGGTCAGCGTCGCGACTGCCGGCCAAGCCATGACGGCCTACGCCATCGCGACCGCGCTGCTCGCGCCGCTGCTGCTCGTGATCACCGGGCGCTGGCCACGCCGCCGGGTGCTCGTGTTCGGGCTGCTGCTGTTCGCGCTCGGCAACTTCGTCTGCGCGTCAGCGCAGGGCCTGGCAACGCTGCTTGCCGGCCGCGTGCTGATGGGCATGGGCGCGGTCTTCACGCCGGTCTCGGGCAGCATCGCGATCGCGCTCGCGCCGCCGGCGCAGCGCGGCCGGGCGCTGTCGCTCGTGTTCCTGGGTATCAGCCTCAGCTACGTCATCGGCATGCCGCTCGGCGCCTGGATCGGATTGCGCTTCGGCTGGCGCTGGCCGGTAGGCCTGGTCGGCGCCTGCGCCGTCGCCGCCGCGCTGGGGCTGGTCGCCCTGCTGCCACGCAACATCGCCGCGCCGGGGGCGAGCTTTGCCGGCCTGTCGCGGCTGCTGATCCAGCCGGCGATCGCCGCGGCGCTGGCGTTGACGTTGCTGTACTTCACCGCGATCTTCACCGTCTTCTCGTACATCGGGCCGGTACTGCAGGCGCTGACGCCGCTGTCGCCCGAGGCGATGTCGGCGACGCTCGCGATCTTCGGCATCGCCGGCGTCACCGGGACGCTCACCGGTGGCTGGGCCAACGACCGCTTCGGCGGCCAACGCACCATGCCGGTGCAGCTCGGCCTGCTCGCGGCGACGATGGCCCTGGTGCCGCTGACCCAAGGCCATTACGTCGCCATGTTGGCGGTGTTCTTCGCCTGGGGCGTCGCGGGCTTCGGGATGATGACGCCGCAGCAGTCGCGCCTGGCCATGCTCGCGCCGGCACAGACGCCGATCCTGCTGTCGCTGAACTCGTCGATGCTCTATTTCGGCACCGCCGCCGGTGCAGCAATCGGCGGCGCGACAGCCGGCAGCGTCGGCTTCGAGCGCCTGGCCTGGGTGGCGGTACCGTTTGCGCTCGCCGGCCTGCTGCTGCTCGTGGCCGGGCCGCGGGCGCCCGGGCCCGAGCGCACCTGAGGCGGCTCAAGGGAAGCCGCGCAAGGCCGATATCCGGGCGAGGACGCAGGTCTGCGCGCCAGGAGAGCTTGTGCCATGCTGTTCAAGACGCTTGTCCACCGCCACGGCGAAGGCTGGCTGGCGCCGCTGCCGAGCGAACTCGACAGCCCGAATACGCTCGTGCTCGCGTTCGGCGCCACGCTCTACGCCGATCATCCGGACGCGTTCGCCGAGCTCGCGGCGGCCTTTCCGCGCTCGGTGATCGCCGGCTGCTCGACATCGGGCGAGATCGCCGGCACGCAGGTCTCGGACTCGAGCATCAGCGTCGCCGTGGCCTGCTTCACGCGCACCACCCTGTGCCGCGCACTGACCGCGGTCGCCGGCGCCGGCGATTCGCGCGCCGCTGGCGAACGCCTTGCCGCGCAACTGCCGGCCAATGGGTTGCGCGCCGTCTTCGTCCTCTCCGATGGCTTGAACGTGAACGGCACGGCCCTGGTGGAGGGCCTGGGCGGTTCGCTGCCGAGCGGCGTGTCGATCAGCGGCGGCCTGGCCGGCGACGGCAGCCGCTTCGAGCGCACCTGGGTCCTCGACGGGTCGCAGCCGCGGCAGCGGCACATCTGCGCCGTCGGCCTGTACGGCGATCACGTGCGCGTGAGCCACGGCTGCGACGGCGGTTGGTCGGATTTCGGCCCCGAACGGCGCATCACGCGCTCGCAGGGCAACGTGCTCTACGAACTCGACGGGCAGCCCGCGCTCGACCTGTACAAGACCTACCTCGGCGAGCGCGCGGCCGGGCTGCCTGGCACGGCGCTGCTGTTTCCGCTCGCGATCCGGCGCCCCGGCGCGACCGGCGAGGCCCTGGTACGCACCATCCTGGGCATCGACGAGGCGGCGCGCGCCATGACCTTTGCCGGCGACATGCCCGAAGGTGCCGTCGCGCGCCTGATGCGTACCAACAACGATCGCTTGATCGACAGTGCGACGCTCGCCGCCGTGCAGGCCTCGCGCGCCGTCGCGGCGGGCGACGCGCCGCTCGTGATCTCGGTCAGTTGCGTCGGCCGCCGGCTCGTGCTCGGCGAGCGCACCGAAGAAGAAGTCGAAACCGTTGCCCTCGGCGCGCCGGCACGGGCTGGCCACGTCGGCTTCTACTCCTACGGCGAGATTTCGCCCGCGCTCGGCGGCAGCGGCGTGAGCGAACTGCATAACCAGACCATGACGGTCACCATGCTCGACGAGGCTGGCTGAACTTGGCACTGCACCCCCTGCTCGCGCGCCAGTTGCGGCGCCTCGGCATCGACCCGCAGGCCGAGCCCGGCGGCCCCTGGGCGGCGTTGCTCGAGCGCGTCAGCTGCGCCTACACCGACGCCGACCAGGAGCGCTACCTGCTCGAACGCTCGCAGACGCTCGCCTCGGGCGAGATGACGCGCCTGAACGAGGCGCTGCAGGCCGAACGCGACCAGCTCGAGTCGCGCGTGCGCGAACGCACCGAGGCCCTGCGCCTGAGCGAGGGGCGGCTGGCCAACCTGGTCTCGCTGTCGGCCGACTGGATCTGGGAGCAGGATGCGCAGTTGCGGTTCACCTACGTCTCCGAGGGCTTCCAGGGAGCCTCCGGCATCGACCCGGTCGAGTTCATCGGCGAGCGCCGCGGCGCAAGCAGCCGCTTCGAGGTCGACCCGGAAGTGCTCGCCCGCCACCTGGCGCAGATCGAGCGCCACGAGCCCTTTCGGGACTTCCGCTATGGCTACCGCCGGCCCGACGGGGTGCTGTGCCACATCCGCATCAGCGGCGAGCCGATCTTCGACGCCGACGAGCGCTTCCAGGGCTATCGCGGGGTCGGCACCGACGAGACCCAGGCCACGCTGGCCGCGCAGCGGATGCAGCAGCTCGCGAGCTACGACAGCCTGTGCGGGCTGCCCAATCGCAACCTGTTCGTCGCCGAACTCGAGCGCGCCCTGGCTCGGGCGCGGCGCGCTGGCAGCAGCTTCGGCCTGTGCTTCCTCGACCTCGACCGCTTCAAGGCGATCAACGACACGCTCGGCCACGCCGCCGGCGACGAACTGCTGCAGATCATGGCCGCGCGCCTGCGCGGGCTGCTGCGCGAGAGCGACCTGATCGCGCGCCTGGGCGGCGACGAGTTCGTGGTCCTGCTCGACGGCGAGGCCGACGTGGCCGCCCTCTCGGCCGTGGCGCGCAAGCTGCTCGCCGTCATCAGCGAGCCGCTGCCGCTGCGCGGACGCAGCGTGTGGATCACGGGCAGCTGCGGCATCGCGATGTACCCGGCCGATGGCGACGACGCGCAGACGCTGCTCAAGAACGCCGATGCGGCGATGTACCAGGCCAAGGCCGGCGGCAAGAACAGCTTCCACTTCTACACGGCAGCGCTCGCGGCGCAGTCGGCGCTGCTGTTCGCGCTCGAGACCGACCTGCGCCACGCCATCGAGCGTGGCGAGCTCGTGCTGCACTACCAGCCCAAGTTCGACATCGCCGGCGGCGAGCTGCGCGGCATCGAGGCGCTGGTGCGCTGGCAGCATCCGAAGCGCGGCCTCGTACCGCCATTGGAGTTCATCCCGATCGCCGAGGACAGCGGCCTGATCGTGCCGCTCGGGCGCTGGGTGCTGGGCGCTGCCTGCCGCCAGCTCAGCCAGTGGCGTGCCGCGGGGCTCGCCATTCCGCGCTGTGCGATCAATCTCTCGGCGCGCCAGTTCACGAGCGACACGCTGATCGACGACGTGCTCGAGTCGCTGTCCGCGGCCGGCATCGCACCGGACCTGCTCGAAGTCGAGATCACCGAGAGCGTGTTGATGGCCGACCCCGATCGTGCGCACGCCACGCTGCAGCGGCTGCACACGCTCGGCGTGCACATCGCGATCGACGACTTCGGCACCGGCTACTCGTCGCTCGCCTACCTGAAGCGGTTTCCGGCGCAGACGCTCAAGATCGACCGCTCCTTCGTCAGCGGGCTTCCGCTCGACCGCGACGACGCGGCGATCACGCAAGCCGTGATCGCGCTCTCGCACAGTCTCGGGATGCAGGTCGTGGCCGAAGGCGTCGAGACGCAGGCCCAGCTCGACTTCCTGCGCGGCCTGGGCTGCGACTCGGTCCAGGGCTACCTGACCGGGCGGCCGATGACAGAGACGCTGCTCGCCGCGCGACTGCCGCGGCTGCCGGCGCTGACGCTGGCCGCCTGAGAACCCCCGGCCACCTCAGGCCGCGAGTCCGGCCTGGGCCAGGCTTTCCAGGTGGTGCTCGAGATCGGCCGCGTGCCGGTAGTGCAGCGTCGCGCGGTAGTCCTCGAGCGTGAACGGCGGCGTGCGCGCCAGCAAACCACGCACGCGCGCCTGCGCAGCGGGCAGATTGCCGTGCCGGGCCTCGCAGCAGGCAAGCAGTGCGAGCTGCGTCGCGTCGGGTGCGCCGATGCGCTTGATCGCGTCCAGGCCTTCGGCATAGCGCCGGGCGCCGAAGTGGGCACGCGCGAGGTGGCTCCAGAAGCGCTCCGGGTGGTAGGGGTTCAGGCGCATCGCCTTGAGGATCCAGCCTGCGCCCTCCTCGGCCTGCCCGTGCCAGGTGAGGATCTCGCCCTGCTGCACGACGACGAGGTCGTCGTTGGGGTTCAGGCTCAGCGCGCGCTGCTGGTGGTAGACGGCCTGGTCGTGGAACTCGCGCACCAGGTTCACCGCGGCGAGGATGCGGTGCACGTCGCTGTCGTTGTCGTCCAGCGCGAGCGCGGTCGTCAGTTCGTCGACGATGGTCTCCTCGGTCGCGGCACGGTCGTCGCACCAGTTGTAGCCCCAGCGCTGGCCGAGCACGCAGGCCTTCCACGCGTGCGCGTGGGCATAGGCCGGATCGAGGGCGATCGCGCGCTCGAGCAGCGCCAGCGCGCGATCGTTGTCGGCGCGGTTGCTGCGGTGGTGCAGCAGCTTGCCGGCGAGCACCAGCTCGTAGGCGGCGAGGTTGTCGGGCGTCTTGCGCGCCGCGCGGTCGCGCGACGCGGCCTCGATGCGCCCGGGCAGCGTCGCGACGATGGCCGAGGTGACCTCGTCCTGGATGGCGAAGATGTCCGCGAGGTCGCGGTCGTAGCGCTCGGCCCAGACATGGCGGTCGGTCTCGGCGTCGATCAGCTGCACCGTGATGCGCACCCGCGTGCCGACCTTGCGCACGCTGCCCTCGACGACGTACTGCACGCCCAGTTCCCGCGCGAACTTGCTCACCTCGACCGGCCGGCCCTTGTACTTGAACGACGAGTTGCGCGAGATCACGAACAGGTCGCGAAAGCGCGACAGCTCGGTGATGATGTCCTCGGTGATGCCGTCGGCGAAGAACTCCTGCTCCGGCTCGCCGCTCATGTTGTCGAGCGGCAGCACGGCGATCGCCGGCTTGTCGACGCGTTCGCGCGCGGGAGCGCCGGCAGCCGGCGCAGGCGGCGGCGCCGACGCGACGATCGGGCGCAGCCGGTAGGCGTGCACCGGGCGCGCCAGGTTCTTCAGCGCCTGCTCGCCCAGGTCCTCGAAGCGCGCCGCGACGCGGTGCCGAACCGCGCATTCGACCGCGTCGGAGACGCACACGCCGCCGGCTTCGGCGATCGCCTCGAGCCGCGCCGCGGTGTTGACGCCATCGCCGTAGACCGTGCCGTCGCTCTTCTCGATCACGTCGCCGAGGTGGATGCCGATCCGAAATCGCATCCGGCAGTCCTCGGCCTCGCCCGCGGTGCGCTCGGCGATCTCGTTCTGCACCGCGAGCGACGCGCCGACCGCGCCGGCGGCAGTCTCGAACACCGCGAGCACCGAATCGCCGGCCATGTCGATCACGCGGCCCTGCTGGGCGCGGATGTGGCGCGCAAAGACCTCGCGCGCTGCGTCGAGCGCGCTCACCGTGCCCGGCTCGTCGCAGGCCATCAGGCGCGAATAGCCCGACACGTCGGCGGCGAGGATCGCCGCCAGCCGTTGCCGCGTGGTCGTGTCGCCCATGACCCTCCAGCGTGCGTCCCGAGAGTGGTTCGCACGGCTATGGTAGTCCTGCCACCGCGCCCGCGCACGGCCGCTCGCACCACCGCAGGTACAATGGCGCACGCAGCGCTGATCCAGTCTCCTTGCTGCCGTCGTTTCCGACCCGAGCGCGCGTCCTGCAGCGCTTGCCTCACCTCCAGGCCTGCGACTGGCGCCCCTTGCGGGCGACGGGCCGACTCAATGGCCATCCCCATGAAATTCTCCGAACTCGGCCTCGCCGAGCCCTTGCTGCGCGCAGTGCACGAGCACGGCTACGACACGCCGACGCCGATCCAGGCGCAGGCCATCCCGATGGTGCTGACCGGCGCCGACCTGCTCGCCGGCGCCCAGACCGGCACCGGCAAGACGGCCGGCTTCGTGCTGCCGATGCTGCAGCGCCTGTCGCTCAATGCCCCGCCGCGCGACGCGCGCGGCAAGATCCCGATCCGCTGCCTGATCCTCACCCCGACGCGCGAGCTCGCGGCGCAGGTCGAGGAGAGCGTGCGCATCTACGGCAAGTACATGACCAAGCTGTCGTCGATGGTGATCTTCGGCGGCGTCGGCATGCAGCCGCAGATCGACCGCCTGAAGCGCGGCGTCGACATCCTCGTCGCGACGCCGGGCCGCCTGCTCGACCACGCGGGGCAGCGCACGCTCGACCTGTCGCAGGTCGACATCCTCGTCCTCGACGAGGTGGACCGCATGCTCGACATGGGCTTCCTGCCCGACGTGAAGAAGGTGCTCGCCCTCCTGCCGCAGAAGAAGCAGAGCCTGCTCTTCTCGGCCACCTTCAGCGACGAGATCAAGAACCTCGCCGACCGGCTGCTGAACAACCCGGGCCTGATCGAGGTCGCACGGCGCAACCAGACCGCCGAGCTGATCGAGCAGAAGGTGATTCCGGTCAGCCGCGACGCGAAGAAAGACGTGCTCGTGCACCTGATCAAAACGCACGGCTGGGACCAGGTGCTCGTCTTCACGCGCATGAAGCATGGCGCGAACCGGCTCGCCGAGCATCTGGAGAAGAGCGGCATCAGCGCGATGGCGATCCACGGCAACAAGAGCCAGACCGCGCGCACCAAGGCGCTCGCCGAGTTCAAGCACGGCGACCTCGAGGTGCTCGTCGCGACCGACATCGCCGCGCGCGGCATCGACATCGACCAGTTGCCGCACGTCGTCAACTACGAGCTGCCCAACGTGCCCGAGGACTACGTGCACCGCATCGGCCGCACCGGCCGCGCGGGCACGCCGGGCGAGGCGATCTCGCTCGTGTGCGTGGATGAAGAAGGCTTCCTGCGCGACATCGAGCGCCTCATCAAGCGCTCGATACCGCGCGAGATCGTGCCCGGCTTCGAGCCGAATCCGAACGAGCGCGCCGAGCCGATCGTGCTCGGCCGCATGGTGATCGGCGAAGGCGCGAACCGCGCCCGGCGCGACGGCGGCCGCGCGCACACCGGCGGGCACCGCAACGGCAACGCCGGCGGCGCGCCGGGCAACCGCGGCCGCCACGACGGCCCGCCGTCGCGCGGCGGCGGTGGCGCAGCGGCGGTCGCCCCGGACGCTGAGCGGGGCAGGCGCGATGGCCCAGGCGAAGGGCGCCGCGCGGCGCGTGCTGCTCGCCGGCGCGAGCGGGCTTGTCGGCCGCGAACTGCTGCGGCTGCTGCTCGAAGACAAGCGCAACGGTGCCGTGCACCTGCTGCTGCGGCGCGCGCTGCCCGGCCTGCCGCGCGACGAGCGGCTGGTCGTGCACGAAGGCATCGACTTCGCGAGGCTGCCCAAGCTGCCCAAGCTGCCGGCGCTGGACGACGCGGTCATCGCGCTCGGCACGACGATCAAGGTCGCCGGATCGCAGGCGGCGTTTCGCGCTGTCGATCTCGACGCCGTCGTCAACACTGCTCGTGCTGCACGGGCAGCCGGGGCGCGGCGCATCGCCATCGTCTCGGCGCTCGGCGCCGACGCGAAGTCGGCCGTGTTCTACAACCGCGTCAAGGGCGAGATGCAGCAGGCCGTGGCCGCGCTCGGCTTCGAGACCGTGCTGTTTGCCCAGCCCTCGCTGCTGCTCGGCGACCGCGCGGCGCTCGGCCAGCCTGCGCGGTCGGGCGAGGCCTGGGCCACGCGCCTGCTTGGCCCGGTGCTGGGCCTCGTGCCGGCGAGCGTGCGCCCGATCGCGGCCGCCACGGTGGCGCGGGCGATGGTGCGCGCACTCGACGAACTGCCGCCCGGCGTGCACTTCCTGCCCTCGGCGCGGTTGCAGCAACTCGGGCGCACCTCGGGCTGACCATCGCCGCGCGTGACCACGGCGGCCTCCGCTACGATCGCGCGCATGGACATCCGCTTCCTCGGCGCTGCAAGCACCGTCACCGGCTCGCGCCACCTCGTCGACCTCGGCGGCGAGCGCATCCTGCTCGACTGCGGCCTGTTCCAGGGCTGGAAGACGCTGCGCGAGCGCAACTGGGCGCCGTTTCCGGTCGAGCCGGCGTCGATCTCGGCGGTCGTGCTGAGCCACGCGCACCTCGACCACAGCGGCTACCTGCCCGCGCTCGTCAAGCAAGGCTTCAAGGGCAAGGTCTTCGCGTCGCCGGCAAGCTGCGACCTGGCCGAGGTGCTGTTGCTCGACAGCGCCCACCTGCAGGAAGAAGACGCGCGGCGCGCCAACCGTCTCGGCAGCTCGCGCCATGCGCCCGCGCTGCCGCTGTACACCGTGGCCGACGCGAAGCGCGCGCTCGCGCGCATGGTGCCGCTCGCGCCGGGACGCAGCACGCGGGTCGGTTCGGTGCGCGTGTCGCTGTCGCCGGTCGGCCACCTGCTCGGCGCGTGCGCGGTGAGCCTCGAGGCTGGTGGCACGACGCTCGTCTTCTCGGGCGACCTCGGGCGCGGCAACGACCTGCTGATGCCGCCGCCGCAGCGTGTCGCGCGCGCCAATGCGCTGATCGTCGAATCGACCTACGGCGACCGGCTGCATCCGCACGAGGACGCGCAACAGCGCCTGGGCACGATCGTGCGCGCGACGGTGCGCCGCGGCGGCTCGGTGCTGCTGCCCTCGTTCGCGGTCGGCCGCGCGCAGGCGCTGCTGCTCGTGCTGCAACGGCTGCGCGGCCAGGGCGAGATTCCGGCCGACCTGCCGATCTACCTCGACAGCCCGATGGCGACGCAGGCCACCGCGCTGTACCAGCGCCACGCGAAGCTGCTGCGCATCCGGGCGCGCGAGGCGGCCCAGTTGTGCGAGGGCGTCAGGCTCGTCGGCAAGGCCGCCGAATCGGAGAAGCTCACCCGCGCGCGCTGGCCCTGCGTGATCATCTCGGCCAGCGGCATGGCCACCGGCGGGCGCGTGCTGCACCACCTGAAGGCGATGGCACCCAACCCGCGCCACCACATCGTCTTCCCCGGCTTCCAGGTCGCGGGCACGCGCGGCGCCAAGCTCGTCGAAGGCGCGCGCGAGGTCAAGATCTTCGGCGAGTACGTCGCCGTCAAGGCCGAGGTCAGCCACCTCGAGGGCTTCTCGGGGCATGCCGACGCCGACGAGCTGATGCAGTGGCTGCGCGGCTTCGAGGCCGCCCCGGCGCAGACCTTCGTCGTGCACGGCGAAGCGCACGCCGCCGACACGCTGCGCACGCGCATCCAGGACGAACTCGGCTGGCGCGTGCGCGTGCCCGAGCACCTCGAACACGCGAGCCTGTGACCCGCGCCGATCAGTCGAGCGCCGGGCCCCCCAAAGCCGACTGAACGCCCCTCGGGGACCGGTCGCCGCAGGCGACCAGGGGGAGCGGCGGTGTTAGCGCGCCGAACCCGATCCGGGTCTCCCGGTCGGGTCCGGTGCCCCCTCGGGGGGCGGCCGCTCGGCGGCCGGGGGCGGTGAGTTTCACTTCAGTTGCTCCACCGCGCATCGCGCGACCCGCGACGCATGAAACGGGTTGCGCTTCTCGTGCAAAGACCGGGGCGGCAAAGCCGCGCCCGCACAGGCCGCTGCGCTTCACTGGAGCGGTCGTCGCTGCGCGCCGACTGCCCTGCGATGCTCGGTCTCGTGGCCCCGGCGCGGAACTCGCTTCGTTCGCTGCGCTCTCTACGCTCAAACAACCGCGCCGAGTCAGACCACGACTCGCGCTGCGCGCGAGGCCACGAGCCCTGCGCTTCTCGGCGCCCCAGAGGCGCTGCGCGACCTGTGCGGGCGCGCCTTTGCAGAGGCGTCGCTTCCCACGCGATACGCAAGCGTTGTAGCGCGGCAGGCGCTGCCCGGGGGGGGCGATGTGTGGGGCGGCGAGGAGCGCAGCCCCGGGTCGGCGCGCGCGCGACCTGCCTCGTGAGCGGCCTCGTCGCAGTTGTCTGCCGCAGCGCGCAGAAGCGAAGCGCAGGGCAAGCCCGCGCGGCGGCGGCCGCGTCGGCCCGCGCGGGGGGCGCGTCGGCGCACGCGACGGCCGCCCGCCCCGCCGGGCGGCCGCCCCCCCCGCGATCCACCGCCAAGGGGCGAAGGATGTCGGCAGCGTCGGGGGGCTGAGGACCCCCCCCCCCCCCCCCCCCCCCCCCGCCCCCGCCACCCCCCCCCCCCCCCCGCCGCCCCCCCCCGCGCCCCCGCCCCCCCGTCCCCCCGCCCCCCCCGCCCGCCCCCCCCCCCCCCCCCCCCCCCCGCCCCCCCCCCCCCCCCCCCCCGCCCCCCCCCCCCCCCCCCCCCCGGCGGGCCCGCCCGGCCGGCCGCCCCCCGGGGGGGGGGCCCCCCCCCCCCCGCCCCGCCCCCCCCGGCCGGCCCCCCCCCCCCCCCCCCCCCCCGCGGCCCCGCGGGGCCGGCCCCCCCCGCCCTCGCAGTTTCATTTCAGTCGAACCGCCCCTCGCGCAGCCACTTGGTCGCGACCCACTTCTCGCCTTCGATCACCGGCGCGCCGCCGTGCAGCGTCAGCGTGTCGGGGTCCGGGCGCGCGTAGCTGAAGAAGGCGGCATTGCCGCGCACCGCCTTGACCTCGAACCCGGCGTCGGGGAAGGTCGTCGCTCCGCCGCGCGCGGGCGTGTTCAGATACATCACGAGCGAGCCGAGCCGCTGCCCGCCGCGGCGCAGGATGCTCGGCGTGCCTGCCTCGCGGGGATCGAAGTAGTCGTAGTGCGGCTTGTATTCGGCGCCCGGCCGGTAGCGCAGGACCTGCAGGCCCTCGCCGCGCTCGACGGGCCAGTTCAGCAGCGCGGCGATGCGCGCCTCGATGCGTGCGATGAGCGCGTTCTCGCCGCGCGCGAAGAACATGCCGTCGCTGGTGCGCGCCGGGCTGATTTCGCTGCCGCCGCTGGCCGGCGTGACGGTCTCGGAGCGCGCCAGGCGCTCGGCTGCCAGTTCGATCAGCTCGGCGCATTCCTGCGCGTCGAGCAGACCGCCGAAGACGACGACGCGCGGGCGCGTCACCGCGGCGAGCACGGCGACCTCGCGGCCCTGCACGCGCAGCGCGTTGGCGCCGTCGGCGAGCGCAGGTTCGGGCATCGCCGCGATCGGCGCGGGGGCGGGCGGCGGTTGAACATCGGCCACCGAGGCCAGCGCGGCGAGCGCCGTGGCGCGGCGCCAGCCGCTCGTCACCATGGCGGCGACGATGGCCTCGTCCGGCTGGCCGGACTGTTTCTGCTCGACGAGCCAGCGGCGCAGTTCGAGGGTGACGACTTGCACGCTCATCGGGCGATTCTGCCGCAGCGGCCCAGGCACTGGCCCGCGTCCAAGCTTCTCGCGCCGCTGGCATCGAGCCCGCAGCGCTCGCCGGCCGCTGCGCTGGTCGATCCCCCTTCGGGGGCCCCTCGCCCTTCGCTCCGCGTCCTAGCGGAAGTCCCGGCTGCGCGCGAGCAGCCCCTGCAGCAACGCCGTGTGGTCGATCAGCTTCGCGGCGACGAGATGCATCACGGTGCGCTCGCCCTCGCCTTCGCGCTGCCAGGTGCCGTAGACGGTGAGCAGCGTCGTGCCGACGAGCGCGCGCCGCTGCGCCTCGGCGACGCGCGGCCAGACGATGACGTTGACGGCGCCGGTCTCGTCCTCGAGCGTGACGAAGACCGTGCCCTTGGCCGTCTCGGGCCGCTGGCGGTGCGTGACGAGGCCGCTCGCACGCGCCAGGCGCCCATTCGGATAGCCGTGCAGCACCGCCGCCGGCTGGATGCGGAACTCGGCGAGGCGTTCGCGCAGCAGCGCGAGCGGATGGCGCGCGAGCGTGAGGCCGAGCGCACGGTAGTCGGCGACCATGTCCTCGGCTTCGCTCGGCGCGACGAGGCACGCCGCCGCGTCCTCGGTCACGCGCGTCGCGTGCAGGAGTGCGGTCGGACGGGTGTCGACGCCGGCCACCGCCCACGCGGCCTGGTGGCGATGCCGGCCGCCATCGGCTGGCAGCAGCGCGCGCAGCGCATCGGCCTCGGCGAGCGAACGCAGCGCGTGCGCGTCGAGCGCGGCGCGGCGCGCCAGGTCTTCGGCGCTCGCGAACGGCTTCTCGCTACGCGCGGCGACGATGCGTTCGGCGGCCTCGCCGGCCAGGCCGGCCACCTGGTTCAGGCCCAGGCGCACTGCGCGCAAGGCCTTGCGGTCGCACTCGCCTTCCAGCCTCGCCTCGACGGCGCTGATGGCAATGTCCACAGGCCGCACCTCGACGCCATGCGCACGTGCGTCGCGCACCAGTTGCGCCGGCGCGTAAAAGCCCATCGGCTGGCTGTTGAGCAGCGCGGCGAGCAGCGCATCGGGGTGATGGCACTTGATCCAGCTGCTCACGTAGGCGAGCAGCGCAAAGCTCGCCGCGTGGCTCTCGGGGAAGCCGTACTCGCCGAAGCCCTGGATCTGCTTGAAGATCCTCTCCGCGAACTCGGCCGTATAGCCCTTGGCGAGCATGCGCCCGACGAGGCGCTCGTGAAACGGCCCGAGGCCGCCCTTGCGCTTCCACGCCGCCATCGCGCGGCGCAGCGCATCGGCCTCGCCGGGCGTGAAGTCGGCAGCGAGGATGGCGAGCTGCATCACCTGCTCCTGGAAGATCGGCACGCCGCGCGTGCGCGCGAGCGCCTGGCGCACCTCCTCGCTCGGGTACGCGACCTCGCTCTCGGGCAGCGCGCGGTTGGCCAGGTAGGGGTGCACCATGCCGCCCTGGATCGGCCCCGGGCGCACGATCGCGACCTCGATCACGAGGTCGTAGAAGCAGCGTGGCTGCAGGCGCGGCAGCATGCTCATCTGCGCGCGCGACTCGATCTGGAACACGCCGACGGTATCGGCGCGACAGATCATGTCGTAGGTGGCCGGATCTTCCGCGGGAACATCCTGCATCTCGAAGGGCTGGTCGCGCTTGGCGCCGATGAACGCGAGCGCACGCCTGATCGCACTCAACATGCCGAGTGCGAGGATGTCGACCTTGAGCAGGCCGAGCGTATCGAGGTCGTCCTTGTCCCACTGGATGACGGTGCGATCTTGCATGCTCGCGTTCTCGACCGGCACCAGCTCGGCGATGCGGTCGCGCGCGATGACGAAGCCGCCCGGATGCTGGCTCAGGTGGCGCGGGAAGCCGATCAGCTGCCCGGCGAGCTCGACCCACAGCTTGGTCACCTGCGCGTCGGGATCGAAGCCGTTCTCGCGCAGGCGTTCAGGATCGATGAAGGAACCGCGCTGCCAGCCGCTCACGGACTTGGCGACGGCATCGATCGCGGAGAGGTCGAGCCCCAGCGCGCGCCCGATGTCGCGCAGCGCCGAGCGCGGGCGATACGAAATCACCACCGCCGTCAGCGCCGCGCGGTGGCGGCCGTACTTGCGGTAGATGTACTGGATCACCTCCTCGCGCCGCTGGTGCTCGAAGTCGACATCGATGTCGGGCGGCTCGTTGCGCTCGGCGCTGATGAAGCGCTCGAACAGCATGTTCATGCGCGCCGGATCGACCTCGGTGATGCCGAGGCAGTAGCACACCGCCGAATTGGCCGCGCTGCCGCGCCCCTGGCACAGGATGCCTTGCGCGCGCGCCCAGTGCACGATGTCGGCCACGGTGAGGAAGTAGGGCTCGTACTTGAGCTGCGCGATCAGCGCCAGCTCGTGCTCGACGAGCGCGCGCACCGACGGCGGCAGGCCACCCCCTCCTCCCGCCTGCGGGAGACGGATGGGGTGACGGTGGGTAGCGCCGCAGCGCGCCGGCCTCGGTGAGCGCGCGCAGCCAGCTCGCCGGCGTGTGGCCCTCGGGGACGATCTCGCGCGGGTACTCGTAGCGCAGCTCGTCGAGCGAGAAGCTGCAACTGCCGGCGATCGCGACCGTGCGCGCCAGCCACTCGGCCGGGTAGATCGCCTGCAGCCGCGCGCGCGAACGCAGGTGCGCCTCGGCGTTGGGCTCGAGCGCGAAGCCGCACTGCGCGACGGGCAACGCGAGCTGGGTCGCGACGAGCGCGTCGTGCAGCGGCTTGCGCGAGCGAAGGTGCATGCGAACGCCGCCGGCGGCGACGAGCGGCAGGCCGCTCGCGTCGGCCACGCGCTGCGCCGTCTCGGCGAGCAACTCGTCGCCGGCGCGGTGCAGCAGCTCGACGGCGATCGCGCAGCGCTCGGCGCCGAACCAGGTTTTCAGCCACATCGCGTGCGCGAACACGAGTTCGAACGCCTGCCCCGCGCGCGGCACGAGCAGCGCAAAGCAGCCCGGCAGGCCGGCGAGCGTCGGCGCATTCGGCACCCGGCCTTCGAGGTCGGACGGATGCGCGAGGTACTCGCCCTTCTGCGCGCGCCGGCGCGCGACCGTGATCCACTCCGAGAGGTTGCCGTAGCCGCGCCGCGTCTGCGCGAGCAGCACGAGCAGCGCATGCGGCGCCCCCGCCTCGCCCTGCGCCGCGGCCGGCAGCGTGAGCTGCATCTCGGCGCCGACGACGAGGTGCAGCTGGCGCCGCCTGGCCTCGCCATGCGCGCGCACGACGCCAGCGAGCGTGCACTCGTCGGTGACGGCGAGCGCCGCATAGCCGAGATCGGCCGCGCGCGCGACCAGCTCCTCGGGGTGCGACGCCGCGCTCAGGAAGCTGAAGTTGCTGCGGCAGTGCAGCTCGGCGTAGCGGGGCAGCATGGGCGTCGCACAGGCGTCAGGCGGGCATCCGAGACTCGTGCGGCGCGTACAGTTTGTGCAACGCCGGACCTCCCCGATGAAGACCATCGCCGCCAGCGAAGCCCGCAAGTCGTTTGCCAGCGTGATCGACGACGCCGCGCACGAGCCCGTGGTCATCCGGCGCCGGCAGCGCAACGTGGCCGTGGTGCTGTCGATGCACGAGTACGAACGGCTGACCGAGGTGGACAAGCGCGAGTGCCAGCGCTTCTGTAACTTGGTGGGCCAGCGCGCCGCGGCCGCCGGAATGAACGCGAAGCGGCTTGCCGAGTTGCTGCGCGACGGCAAGCGTGGCTGAGCGGCGCTGGGCTCTCGACACGAGTATGCCGATCAGCCGCGCGCTGTTGCCCGGCGGCATCGCGGCGTGCTCGACCCGTTTCACGGCGTGCGCATCGTGAGCCCGACGGCCTTCTGCCGCATCGGCTGAGCGGGGGTGCGCAGCGCATCGCCGGCCAGACCGCGTCACGCCGCCGCCAAGGCATCCAGCGGGCTGCGCACCGCGCCGCCGGCAACCTCGAGCACGTGGGTGTAGATCATCGTCGTGCTCACGTCGCTGTGGCCGAGGAGTTGCTGCACTGTCCTGATGTCGGAGCCCGACTGCAGCAGGTGCGTCGCGAACGAGTGGCGCAGCGTGTGGGGCGTGGCAGGCCGCTCGATGCCGGCGGCCTGCACGGCGCGCTTGAAGCCGCGTTGGAAGGTCTGGTCGAACAGATGATGCCGGCGCACGGCGCCGGTGCGCGGACACACCGAATGCCCGGCCTGCGGAAAGACCCAGAACCAGGCCCACGACGCGCCGGCGCGCGGATACTTGCGCTCCAGCGCGTCGGGCATCTGCACGCCACCGCGGCCGGCGCGGGCGTCGGCTTCCCACACCGCCCGCGCATGGCGAAGCTGCTCGCGCAAGCCCGGCTCCAAGGCGGCGGGCAGCATCACGACCCGGTCCTTGCCGCCCTTGCCGCTTCGCACCACGATGACCCGGCGATCGAACTCGACGTCCTTGACCCGGAGTTGCAGGGCCTCGGCGATGCGCATGCCCGTTCCGTAGAGCAGCTGGGCCAGGATGCGGTGCGTGCCCTCCAGGCCCGCGAGCACGGCCGCGACCTCGGAGCGCGAGAGCACAACCGGCACACGCGGCCTGCGATGAGGCCGCCCGATGGACTGCATCCACGGCAGTTGCTGACCCAGCACCCGCTGGTACAGGAAAAGCAGCGCCGACAGCGCCTGCCGATGCGTCGACACCGACACGGAGCGCTCGGCGGACAGCCAGGAGAGGAACGCCTCGACCTGCGGCCCGCCCATCTCGCGCGGGTGCCGCATGCGATGGAAGCGGACGAAGGCACGAATCCAGTGGACGTAAGCCTCTTCGGTCCGTAAGCTGTAGTGTAGGTAACGCAAGTGCTCACGGACGCGCCCGATCAGCCCCGAAGGCGCGGCAACAGGCATCGCGGCAGGAGGGCAGGACATGGCACAACAAGAGCGACTACTGTATTTTTATACAGTCTACTCGCGACTGTCGCGTCGTGCAAGCCGGCACCACGGCGGCCATCGCATCGCGGCCGAGATGGCCGTGCGCCACTATTGGAATAGTGGCGCTCCCGCTGCGCCAATAACCGAATAGTGGCGCCTGTCGCCCGACATTCAGGTTAGCCGTCCAAGCAAAGGATTGCTCACATGAAACGCATTCTTTGGAAGGCAAAGCTGGACTCCGACTTCAACGAGCGCTATTGGCGACTGGTAACGGAGAAGTACGCCAGGCGAGACCTCGGTTTGAAACTCCTCTTGGCCATCGCGGCATCAGGGACTGTAGCTGGCTGGGGCATTTTCGCTGAGCTCCCCATCCTGTGGAAAACACTCTCGGCCGCTGCAGCCCTGGCATCCATAGCATCGCCCCTTCTTGCTTACAGCAAGAAGGTTGAAGCAGCTGCGAGCCATGCGGGTAGGTGGGCTGACCTCCGCATACGATATGACGAGCTTTGGGAAACGTGGCGAAGCAAAGGCGATGCAGACCTCGTCAATCGGGAGCATGCAAAACTTCAGAAGGTCGCCATCGAATTGACGAAGTCGGAGCCGGGTTTGAAAATCTCCGAAGACAAGTCGCTGGGAAAACGCGCCCAGCAAGATGTTCTTAAGGCCAATGGCCTGCACAAGGAGGACTAGGATGGCTACTACCCCGAAGCCGGCCGAAAAGGGCCACATGATTCCGGACGATCACGATCTCGATCTATGGCGTCGCCAAGAGATCGACATCAACAAGAGGCAGGAACGCATCAACGAGTCCGACGACTCGTTCATGCAGGCCCCTGACTTGTGGCCTGACCCTCCGGACGAGGACAAGAAGGACGGCTAACACGCCCATCAACCTGACCCGCTCCGGCCGGCTTCGCCGGCCTCCGCGGGCAGGTTATGGACAACGTTGAACGGCAATGGATACCGAAGAGTTCCCCGACCGCAAGTATCTAAAACGCCTTGATCGCGGCAATGAACATCGCTGGCAGTTTCAATTTGAACGCGACCCGATCAAAGAGTCCAAGAACTTCAGTGACAGCACATATGGATCAAAGGCCCTCTCGTACCAAGCAGCCAAAGACCATCGCGATGAATTCTTACGGAGTGCCTTTGAACTCGGCCTTCTTGATCCTAATGATCCCTCCCTCAGACATTCAATACAGCTCGTTCTTGCACTCTCTCCTCGCAATACATCTGGGATCGTCGGCGTCTCTCGCGAGCATCGCGAAAGAAAGGACCGAAAGAGCCCTGAAGTAAATTGGGTAGCCAACTATCAGGACGATGCAGGGAAGAATAAGCAGAAGTCTTTTCCTATAACTAGGCTTGGTGAAAAAGAGGCCTTATTCCGGGCGGTCACATTCCGCCGAAATTTTGTGCTGCGTGTTGCGGAGAAGACAACAAACTCCATCAAGCGCGAGCAAATAGAAAAACATCTTCAAGAACTCAATACCCTATTGGAGTACATCACCGCCCTTCAAGAAGACGCAGATGTGTTCTTCTTTCTGGGCACAATCAACAACCCGTTACTTTCATCAACTACCAAACAGGAAATGCTCAATGTCCGGATAGGTCAGCAGCGTTTCCGTAAATCAGTTCTCGACATGTGGCGCCACAAGTGCGCAATAACTGGCGCTGGGCAATTCATCACGGCCTCCCACATCAAACCGTGGAGTGCATCAGGCAACTCCGAGCGACTCGATCCATTTAATGGTTTGGCTTTATCTCCGGTCTATGACAAAGCATTTGATGCGGGGCTGATTTCTTTCGACGAAGAAGGAAAGATTCTCATCTCAAAACGTCTCATACAAGACGCAGCCCTTCTTGGACTTACCGGCATGGAGCACATCAGAGAACTGAATTTTCTTCACCAAAAATATCTCTCATACCATCGACAAATTCTGTTTCGACCAAATGAGTAGTTGCCGTCCAACCCATCATTCCACCGGACCTGCGCGAAAAGCCGCGCAGGTCCGGTGAATTCAGACGTCGCCAACTCCATCACGTCGCCGCTGTAGCGACAAAAGGCACACACTAGGCTAGACTGCGACCTGTGAAGCCATTCCGCTGGGGCCCGGAGAAGAACGAGCAGCTCAAGCTTGAGCGCGGCGTGTCGTTCGAGCAGATGGTTGTCGCGGTCGAGGCAGGTGGCTTGTTGGATGTTCTGGCACATCCGAACCAGACGAAGTATCCCAACCAGCGGGTGCTTGTCGTTGCCAGTGATGGCTATGCGTACTTGGTGCCATTCGTCGAGGAGAAGGACCACTACTTCCTCAAGACGGTCATTCCGAGCCGCAAGGCGACACGAGACTATCTAGGCCAAGGTGAACAAGATGCCGAAGACTGACCCCTACGAAGCCGAGTTGGTTTCCGCGTTCGAGAAGGGAACGCTGAAGTCTGTCGCCACAAAGGCCGAGTTGACCAAGTTGCGAGCTGCGGCCCGAGCCACGGCAATCAAGGATCGGCGGGTGAACATCCGCCTGTCCTCTGGCGATCTTCGCGACATTCAAGTCAAGGCGCTGCAAGAGGAATGCCTTATCAGACACTCATCGCCAGTGTCCTGCACAAGTACGTTACCGGCAGGCTGGCCGAACGAGGGTCCTCGTCGTCCCCTGGCACTGCGCAGCAGCGTGGCAAGGCAGCGCCTCGGCGCGTGAGCAAAGCCGACCTATAACTCAAACGTTCGGCATCACAGGCCACCACCAGCTCCCACCTTCTGGCCGGGCGCGGTACCATCTCATCATGCAAGTCGTAAGCGGTACCGTGGTGGAAGGCAAGGTCGTGCTCAATGGAGCCTCCTGCCGGAGGGCACTGTCGTCACTGTGTACGCGCAGGAGCCCGGCAGTGTCGTGCGTTTGCCGCCTCACCTTCAGGCCGAACTTGAGGAAGCGATCGACGAGGCAGACCGTGAGGAAGGAATTTCAGCTGAGGAGCTGTTCGCACAGCTCAAGCAGTACCGCTGACCTTGGCGCTCACGGTACGCATCAAGCTGCGAGCGCTGCGGCAGATC
>NZ_JADJDO010000013.1 GCF_016702655.1 Ideonella sp. | reverse complement strand
CGTTGGCGAAGATATTGTTGGATGATGCCGCCGCCGCCAAGACGTACATCCATACCTGCGGCCGCTTCGCGCGCTTGCGCCGGGGCGGCGGCAACGCCTTCCGGTCACGATGCGGAAGGTCGTTCCGCCTTCCATCACCAAAGCGGTCACGCGCGTAGTGGGGGGTCAACACGAACACCGGGACGTGATAGACAGGGTTCTCGCCCCACCCAACCCCGCCAGCTCTCACCCGGGCCAAACGCGGACCGGCCCGAACATGTTCCTGCCGACAATCCAGGCCCCGATGTTCTGAAAGCCCGGGCGGCAAAGTCATCATCAAATGGCCGCCTTCTCCACTATCAGCTGCCGAACACGTTCTTCTGAATCGTTCGCGTGAGAGGGCCGCACCGGCGAAGTGCGTGTGGATTTCAGCCCATCGTGGACGGCCATTTCAGGCGAACGTGGACGGTATTTCAGATGAACATGGACGCCGTTTCAGGCTGATCGTGGACGACGTTTCAGCCTGAACGTGGACGATCCGACAGGCACGCGAGTGATCTTGACAGCGGGCATGCTGGCCGATTTTTCGGCCCCGCCATGCCCACCAACAGGATCACCATGCGACACATACGACAGGCGCTGCGCCTGCACCTCGAAGCCGGTCTGAGCTACGGCCAGACCGCCCGCGCCGTGGGCATCGGCAGGCCACCGTCGGCAAGACCCTGGTGATGGCGCGCGCCGCCTACGTTGATTGGGCGATGGCCCAGACGTTGACGGAGGCCAGGAACTCGCGGCTGTATCGACCCGCCGCCCGTGCGCCGAGCCGCCAGCTCGAGCCCGACTTCGCCTCGATCCACCAGGAACTCAAGCGGCCCGGCGTTACGCTGAAGCTGCTGTGGAGGAATACCAGCGCGGGCTGGCGCGCCGGGCAGCCCGCGTACAAGTACACCAGCTTTTGCGTCAAGTACCGCACCTGGGCGGCGGCGCTCAAGCGCTCGATGCGCCAGACCCACCTCGCCGGCGAGCGGCTCTTCGTCGACTACGCCGGCCAGACCGTGCCGGTGGACGCGAGCACCGGCGAGATCACGCGGGCCCAGGTGTTCGTCGCGGTGCTGGGCGCCTCGAACTACACGTACGCATGCGCCACCGCCCGGCAAACCGGCGCCGACTGGATCGGCGCCATCATGAACGCGCTGGAGTTCATCGGCGGGGTGCCACGGTTGATCGTGCCCGACCAGACCCGCGCCCTGATCGCGCGCCCGATCGTTACGAGCCGCCGAGAACCGATTCGTCGAGGAACTCTCCAGCCACTACGACGTGGCGGTGCTGCCGGCGCGGCCAGCGCACCCGCGCGACAAGCCGAAGGTCGAAGTCGGGGTCCAGGTCGTCGAGCGATGGATCCTCGCGCGTTTGCGCAACCGGCGCTTCTTCAGCTTGGCCGAGCTCAACGCGGCGATTGCCGATCTGCTGCGCGATTTGAATGCGCGCGCGTTCAAGAAGCTGCCCGGCTGCCGCGCCAGCGCGTTCGAGACGCTGGACCGGCCGGCGTTGCGGGCGATGCCCCAAACGCGGATGCTGATCGCCCGTTTCAAGCGTGTGCGCGTGAACATCGACTACCACGTCGAGTTCGATGGCCACTACTACAGCGTACCGCACCGGCTCGTGCGCACCGAGCTCGAACTGCGCGTCACCGCGGCCACCGTGGGAGATCGCTGGCCAACAGCGGGTGGCCTGCCATGCGTACAGCAGCCGTCGCGGTGCGCACAGACCGTGCCCGAACACATGCCCGCGTCGCACCGCGCACATCGCGAGTGGACACCGCAGCGGCTCATCCAGGGCGAGCGCATCGGCGCGGCCACAGCCGCCGTCGTGCGCTGGCAGATGGAGCACCGCCCGCATCCCGAGCAAGGCTACCGCGCGTGCCTGGGGCTGCGGGCACCTGGCGCGCAAATACGGGTGAGCGAACGGCAATGCGTGGCCTGCGTGCGGGCGATCGCCATCCGCTCACCGACCTACCAGCAGCGTCGCCTCGATCCTGGCCGCTGGCTGGATCGGCAACCGGCAACGACATCGGCGCTGACGCGGTACCCTGCCGTGCACGACAACGTGCGCGGCCCCGACTACTTCCACTGACCTACCACGGACGAAGAGAACGACCTTGCCCAATGAACACACCGTGATCAACTGCGTGGTCTGCGCCTGACGGGCATGGTCCACGCGATGGCAGACCAGGCCACCAACGGCGGCGGCCGGCCTCGGCTTCGAAGAACGCACAGGCATGCTCGTACAACGCGAGATCGATTGGCGCGACGGCAAACGCCTCGACGCGGTTGCTGAAGGCGGCACGGCTGAAGGTCGGCAGCGCCTGTATCGAGGACATCGACTGGCGTGGCTCGCGCGGACTGGACCGAACCCTGATTACGGCGCTGGCTGGCGGCGATTGGCTGCGTTACGGGCACAACGTGCTGATCACCGGCGCCACCGGCGTGGGTAAGACTTTGGCTCGCTTGCGCGCTGGCCCAGCAGGCGGCGCGCAGCGGACACGGTGCTGTACATGCGCGCGCCGCGGCTGCTCGAGGAGCGCGCGTCGCGCACGGCGACGGCAGCTTCGGCCGGCGTCTCGCGCAACTCGCCCGGATCGATCTGCTGGCGATCGACGACTTCGCCATCGCGCCGATCATGCCGGCCGAGCGCAACGACCTGCTGGAGCTGCTCGATGACCGCGTCGGAGCCCGCGCCACGCTGATCACCAGCCAGTTGCCGGTCTCGGCGTGGCACGACTGGTTGAATGACCCGACGCTCGCCGATGCGATCCTCGATCGGATCGTGCACGCGGCGTACAGATCTCCCCTCAGGGGCGAGTCGACGCGCAAGAAGCTAAGGTGAGGGTATGACCCGGCTCTGCGCAATCCGAGCGGGCGCCACCGCCGAAGCATCGAACACGGCTTGCCCACCGCGGCGGTCGTTCGTCGCAGGCGACGCCCGCCGCCGTGGACAAGCCTGCCTCAACAACCGGACAAGAACGACCGCCTTCGACGCCGCGTTGCCCACCCCCCGGCGACAAGCATCGCCAGCGCGGACAACGCTCGGCACTTGAGCACCATCGTGGAAGGCTGAGATACGATGAACACTTCACTCGCGTGCTTGCCGTGATCGTCCACGATCACACTGAAACGCCGTCCGCGATCACGCCGAAACGAGCGTCCACGATCGCTGAAATGCGCACATGAAGCGAGGTGCCTCCCACGCCGAGGGGGTTGTCGATGTCCTGGCCTGGGCCCGCGCCGAAGCCGTCGAGCGAGATCGTGAAACTTGCTACACGAAGCTTGGACATGGCGTTTCCCGGGCGTGTGAGTGACTACGAAGGACGGCCTGTGACGCCAACGTTCGCGTTCAGCGACTCTGCCCTAGGCAGGTCCGCTGGAAGGCAGGGTTGCCCTCACGCGTGAGACCTGTGCACTTAAGTGCCGTCTCCGCGGCACGACCATCTTGCAGCGCTACGCGATACGCGCAAGCGCCAGGCGCCCAAGAGAAGGCCTTTGACACGACCTCATTCTCGAACAGGACAGCCGCGAAATCATCGATGGCCACCGACGGTGGTACTGCCGATACCGCGACAGCGGCATGCAGCCGCGAAGTGCGGTCGGGGTCAGAGTGGTAGTGAACGCCACAACCTCCGGGAAGTAGACCAAGACAAGGCAACGGTTGATAGCCTGCACCCCAGTAGGAATCGGTTAGCCCAGCCTCAAACCAGCACATGGCACCCGCGCTCACACCTGCGAGCAAGATACCCACGGCATAGGCCTGGGCGAAGACCTCACCTGCGCCCCACTCTCGCCAGACGCCCAGTGCAGACTTCGTGTTGCCTCCACCGACATAGATGGCGTCCTGTGCGAGCAGATGCTCGCGAAACGACGCCAAGGGCAATGACCCGGGCGAAGGCGGTCGGAAGAACGACAGGTGCGACGGGTAACAAGCCTCGGGACTGAACGCCGAATAGAACTTCTCGATGTGCTCCGGAAGATCGCCGCTGGGTGTGGGCACAAAGCAGATGCGGGGCTTGGTCTTGGCAGTGAGGCGAAGTACCAGCGCGTCGATTGGCGACGGCTCGCTCTCCATGAGGAAGCCACCGCCACCGATCGCGAGGATGCGCCGCATTCGTGAGGGCTACCGTTTGAGTTCACCCGCTGGCTGGAGCGGGCGAAGTCCTGCGGTCGGGCAACGAATACGAAGGACTTCCCCAGTCCGATGACGGTGTCGAGGCACCAAGATTGACGAGCGGGAAGTCAATCTGAACTTGGAAAGGGGAAGCCCATGGGCGAGATTACACGTTCGGCGATTGCGCGGGTAGGTGTGGACCTGGCCAAGAACGTCATCCAGGTGCACGCGGTGGACGCAACCGGGCGGCGCGTGACGGCGCGCTCGATCAAGCGCGATCAGTTCCTGGCTTGGTGTGCACAACTTCCTGCTGGCTGCCTGGTAGCGATGGAGGCGTGCTCGAGCGCGCACCACTGGGCCCGTGCGTTGCGCGCGATCGGACTGGACGCGCGGTTGATCGCGGCCAACTTCGTCAGCCCCTATCGCATGGAGGGCAAGAGCGGCAAGAACGACATGACCGATGCGGCAGCGGTGTGTGAAGCCGCCTCGCGGCCGTCGATGCGCTTCGTGCCCGTCAAGACCGCCGAGCAGCAAGGTGTGATGAGCCTGCACCGAATGCGCGAGGGCTACAAGGAAGAACGCACCGCCTGCATCAACCGCATCCGCGGCGTGCTGGGCGAGTTCGATCTGGTCTTCGGCAAGAGCCCGAAGGTGCTGCGCGCGCGACTGGCCGACGTGATCGAGGACGCGAGCAACGAGCTCACCACGCTGGCACGCTTGGTGGTGCAGCGCGCGTTCGAGCACTGGCGCGAACTCGACGAGCACCTGCAATGGTGCGACCAGCAGGTGGGCATGCATGTTCGCGCCAACGCCGCGGCCAGGCGCGCCGCCCGGCTTACCGGCATCGGTGAACTTGGCGCATCGGCCCTGACCGCCAGCGTGGGCGACTTCAAGCAGTTCAAGAGCGGCCACCAGTTCGGCGCCTGGCTGGGTCTGGTGCCGCGCCAGAACTCCAGCGGTGGCAGGGCCGTGCTCGGGCGCATCACCAAACGCGGCGACGACTATCTGCGCACACTGCTCATCCAGGGCGCCAAGGCCGCGGTGATGAGTGCGCCCAAGCGCGACGATCCGATCTCGCGCTGGCTGGTGCAGCTCACTGCGCGCGTGGGCTGGCAAAAGGCGTGCGTGGCCATGGCCAACAAGAACGCACGCATCCTGTGGGCGGTGATGACGCGCGAGCAGGTCTTCGATCCCCACCACGTCAGCGTCAAGCCGCCGGCAAAGCGGTCAACCAGGCAGACCGCGCAGCGCCGCCCCACCGCTCGCAGGCGACGCCTTGCATGGCCTGAGCGGCCCACCCGATCAAACCAGCTCCAAGCCGAATCCACTCCTTCCTTCCACCGAAGACGTGCTCTCGAAGATGCATTGACAGGTCAGACCGGCAGCTGGCGAACTCGACTAACCCTCGCGGCGGCAATCGTGCCCAACCCCGTGGAACGAATGGAGCCCGGCTGAGCGGTTCGTATCTGGGTCCGCACCGACAGGTGCAACAAGGCCGTTTGTAGATGTGCAGTCTGTTCACTGTCGCACCGCACCTTCGCGTGCCCATGTCACCTAGATCGAACAGACCAACTCGTGAATGCAAAGCCGGTCTTGAAAGGGGAAATACATTGCAGCCCGCTTGACATTGCGGGAAGTCCTTGTAGAAGGGTTAGGTTGCATGTGGAAGAAGCTGAACTCCGTCTCTTCCTCGCTGCGGAAGCCCAAGCGCTCGTAGAAGGCTTTCGCAGGATTTACCTTCAAACACCTGTAGGCGCAATGGCAGCTTGGCTGCTGCTCTTGCTTCCTGCTGAAGCGCAACCATGTGACCCGAGGGAGGAGCCAACGCCAAGGTCTCCTGTGAAAGCTGCGGCAGCAGGTGCAGCGTTTGAGGCCCCTAGGAACGCTGGGGTAAAAGCCTCTCAAGATGTCGAATGTCCTGCCTCAACTGATTGCACCGACCATGATGCCACGTGCGCTAGAGGTTGATGAGACTTCCCAGCTGATTCCTGTACCCGCCGGCACCATGCTCTTCCTCCCAAGTTCCTCCCGCGGACCCTTCCGTGGGGACGCATGGTCTGTTCAGTGAAGGGGTAGAACAGCTACTGCGCAGTCCGCAATCTTAGAAGCGCGTCGAGTGATGAGTCGGCCCAGATTTTCTGCCAATGAACGTTCGTCTTCGCAGCGACGGCGCCGCTTGCCCAGCGCGCCCAGCGGACCACCCGGGGTTGAGGCAGCGTGCATGAGGAATACGGATTCGCTTCGAGCCTCCTCGCACGGAAGGCAATCAGCGCGGGACAAACTATCACGAAAGAACCTGGAAAGAGATGACAGTTCGCCAGCTTGGACGATGATGTGCAATGGGTCGCCCGCTCGGAGCAGAAGGCACGCGCCGCCCGTACAAACCAGCCCTGCCGCAGTGCGACCAGGCGATGGCGGCCAAGAGGAGCAGGTTTTCATTGGTTTGAGTTACCTGACCCAACGAGATATGGAACGGCCGGCTAACGGGACGCGAGTTGATCTATGTCTTGCGGTCTTCATCGTGTCCGACTTCCCTTCGTTCCCCTTCGGTGGGCCTATTCCTTCCGGTCTGATGTTCATGGTCGCGTCGACATAGGCCGTCTAAATCGAGCAGGATCGCGGGTCCTCGCTTTTTCGTTCGAGCCCGCCCTTCTGCACTTATAAAGCCATCGGCCACGGAATGCGCCGGCAGCGTGTCTGCTCGCGAAGTTTCGACACCAGCCCGACGGCCAGGCCGGCCGTCGTACATCGAGCGCAGGTCCGATCACGCCTTGCTCTCCCCGGTCGGTCAAGGCCGACAAAGCGCCGGCAATGCGGCTCATCGATCCGCCGCCCGCCGCAGATCGAGCGTGAACGGAAAGTCCGCATTGCGCTCCTCGCGCCGGACCTTCATCTCCCCCGGCGTATGCCCGATGCGGAAGAACCGCGCCAGCCGCCGCGCCTCGGCCTCGTAGGCGTTGACGGGGAAGGTGTCGTAGTTGCGCCCGCCCGGGTGGGCCACGTGGTACTGGCAGCCGCCCATGGCGCGGCCCATCCAGGTGTCGACGAGGTCGAAGGTCAGCGGCGCCTGCACGTCGATGCTCGGGTGCAGCGCGGAGACTGATTGCCAGGCGCGGTAGCGCACCGCGCCGACGAACTCGCCGACCTTGCCGGTGGGTTGCAGCGGCACGGCGCGGCCGTTGCAGGCGAGCAGATGGCGGTCGTCGACGAGGCCGGTGACGTGCAGTTCAACGCGCTCGACCGACGAGTCGACGAAGCGCACCGTGCCGCCCGCGCCGCCCTCCTCGCCCATCACGTGCCAGGGCTCGAGCGCCAGGCGCAGCTCGACCTGGACGCCGCGCGCGGCGAAGTCGCCGAGCTTGGGGAAGCGGAACTCGAGGTGCGGCGCAAACCAGGCCGCGTGCAGCGGGTAGCCCAAGCCGCGCATCTCGTCGAGCACGTCTTCGAGGTCCTGCCAGATGAAGTGCGGCAGCATGAAGCGGTCGTGCAGCTCGGTGCCCCAGCGCTTCAGGCGCTCGGGCCGGTAGGGCTGCTGCCAGAAGCGCGCGACGAGGGCGCGCATCAGCAGTTGCTGGACGAGGCTCATGCGCGCGTGGGGCGGCATCTCGAAGGCGCGCATCTCGAGCAGGCCCAGGCGCCCGGTCGGGCCGTCGGGCGAGTACAGCTTGTCGATGCAGAACTCCGCGCGGTGGGTATTGCCGGTCACGTCGATGAGCAGGTTGCGCAGCGTGCGGTCGATCATCCACGGCGGGCAAGGCGGCTCGCCCTCGCCGAGCATGCGCCGGACCTCGGCAAACGCGATCTCGATCTCGTAGACCGAGTCGTTGCGCGCCTCGTCGATGCGCGGCGCCTGGCTCGTCGGCCCGACAAACAGGCCCGAGAACAGGTACGAGAGCGCCGGGTGGTTGTGCCAGTAGCCGATCATGCTCGTCAGCAGTTCGGGCCGGCGCAGAAAGGGCGAGTCGGCCGGCGTCGCGCCGCCGAGCACGAAGTGGTTGCCGCCGCCAGTGCCGGTGTGGCGCCCGTCGAGCATGAACTTCTCGGTCGACAACCGCGTCTCGTGCGCCGCTTCGTAGAGGTGCGTCGTCTGCTCGACGAGCTCGGCCCAGTCGTGCGCCGGGTGGATGTTGACCTCGATCACGCCCGGGTCGGGCGTCACGCGCAGCGTCGCCAGGCGCGGGTCGCGCGGCGGCTCGTAGCCTTCGAGGATCAGCGGCAGCCCCATCGCGAGCGCCTGCGCTTCGACCGCGGCGACGAGTTCGAGGTAATCCTCGAGCGCCGCCATCGGCGGCATGAAGACATAGAGCCGCCCGCCGCGCGGCTCGGCGCAGATGGCAGTGCGTGTGATTGCAGCCGCCGACTCGAAACGCTGCGGCGCAGACGACCTCGGGGGCGCAGGCACCGCCCCGCCCGCTGCGGGCGCGGCGACCGGATGCGCGAAGCGCAGGCGTTCGTGCGAGGGCAACGGCGCGAAGTGCTGCGTCGGGTCGGGCGGATGGACCCAGGGCAGGTCTTGCGGCGCGGCCCAGGGCTGCGAGTCGAGCGGCAGCCGGTAGCCGAGCGCCGAGTCGCCCGGGATCAGGTAGCAGCGCTCGCCGCGCAGAAACCAGCGCCCGCTCTGCCAGCGCGGCGTGCTGGTATCGGGGCGGGGTGCCTCATGACGAGCCACAGGCAGCACATGACCGACGACGGCGTCGAGCCCCTGCTCGAAGACCTTGCGCAGGCGTTCGCGCTCCAGCTCGTCGGCGAGGCGCGCGTCGAAAGGGTCGACGTTGACCGGCAGCTTGCGCTCGCGCCAGAGGTGGTACCAGACATCCTCGTAGGCCGCAAAGACGAATTGGTCGTCCAACCCCAGGCGCTGCGCCAGGCCGCGCAGGAACTGCTGTGCCTGGGCCGCGGTGACGGCGTCGTCGCGGTGCTCGTCGGCAAAGAGCTCGGGGTGCGTCCAGACCGGCTCGCGGTCCTTGCGCCAGAAGAGGTTCAACGACCAGCGCGGCAACTGCTCGCCCGGGTACCACTTGCCCTGCCCGTAGTGCAGCAGGCCGCCGTCGCCGTACTTGGCGCGCAGCTTGTCCATCAGGTCGGCGGCGAGCAGGCGCTTGGTCGGGCCCAGGGCCTCGGTGTTCCACTCGGCCCCGTCGCGGTCGTCGACCGAGACGAAGGTCGGCTCGCCGCCCTGGGTCAGGCGCACGTCGTGGCGGTGCAGGTCGGCATCGACCTGGTGGCCGAGCGCATCGATCGCCGCCCACTGCGCATCGCTGTAGGGCAGCGTCACGCGCGGCGCCTCCCAGATGCGCGTGACCTTCATGTGGTGCTCGAAGCTCGTCTCGCATTCCTCGAGCGCGCCCGTCACCGGCGCTGCCGAGCCGGGGTCGGGCGAGCAGGCGAGCGGGATGTGGCCCTCGCCGGCGAGCAGGCCGGAAGTCGGATCGAATCCGATCCAGCCGGCACCGGGCAGGTATACCTCGCACCAGGCGTGCAGGTCGGTGAAATCGACCTCGGTGCCGCTCGGGCCGTCGAGCGCCTTCACGTCGCTCTTCAACTGGATCAGGTAGCCCGAGACGAAGCGCGCCGCGAAGCCCAGGTGGCGCAGGATCTGCACCAGCAGCCAGCCCGAGTCGCGGCACGAGCCGCTGCGGCTGGTCAGCGTCTTCTCGGGCGTCTGCACGCCCGGCTCCATGCGGATCAGGTAGGCGATGTCCTTCTGCAGGCGCTGGTTCAGCGCGACCAGGAAGTCGGTCGTCTGGCGCTTCTCGCGCGGGATGGCGGCGAGGTACTCGGCCAGCGCCGGCGTCAACTCGCCCTTCAGCCGGTAGGGAGCGAGCTCGTGCGCGAGCGACGCGTCGTAGGCGAACGGGAAATGCTCTGCCGACGGCTCGAGGAAGAAGTCGAACGGATTCAAAACCGCCATCTCGGCGACCAGGTCGACCTCGATCCTGAACTCGCGCGTCTTGTCGGGGAACACGAGCCGCGCGAGGTAGTTCGACTGCGGGTCTTGCTGCCAGTTCTCGAAATGCCCGGCCGGCGCGACGCGCATCGAGTACGACAGGATGCGCGTGCGCGAGTGCGGCGCCGGCCGCAGCCGCACCACCTGCGGGCCGAGCGCGACCGCGCGGTCGTAGCGGTAGTGGGTGACGTGGTTCAGCGCGACGTGGATCGACATGTCGATCTTTCAGCTCGCGACCAGGAAGTCGCGGCTGATGCCCACGCCGAGCGCGCCGACGCGCTCGAGAAACCGGGTCAGGAAGGCGTGCAGGCCGCCCTCCATGATCTCGTCGATGCGGCCGAAGCGCAGGTCGGCGCGCAGCCGGCCGGCGCGGCGCAGCGTGTCCTCGGACTGCTCGTTGGCGACCCGGCGCAGGTTGCCGACCACCTCGTCCATGCAGGCGGCGAGCGAGCGCGGCATGTCTGCGCGCAGGATCAGCAGCTCGGCCACCTTGTCGGGGCGGATCACGTTGCGATAGGCCTTGCGGTAGACCTCGAACGCCGATACCGAGCGCAGGATCGCCGACCAGTGATAGAAGTCGTAGTCGGGCACCTCGTCGTCACCCTCGGGCGCGGCGGCGGTGCCGCCCGCGGCGTGGAACTTGACGTCGAGCAGGCGCGCGGTGTTGTCGGCGCGCTCGAGAAAGCTGCCGAGGCGCATGAAGTTGAAGGCCTCGTCCTGCAGCATCGTGCCCATGGTCACGCCGCGCGACAGGTGCGAGCGGAACTTGACCCACTCGAAGGTCTCGGCAGGGTCGTCCTGGAAGTCGCCCGCCGCGAGCAGGCGCTTCCACTCGAGCCAGGTCTGGTTCTGCGTCTCCCAGACCTCGGTCGTGAGCGTGCCGCGCACCGCGCGCGCGTTCTCGCGCGCGGCGCCGATGCAGCTCACGATGCTCGACGGATTGCGCGCGTCCTGCACCATGAAGTTCATCACGCCCTGCGCGCTGACGTCACCGTAGCGCTGTGCGTAGTCGCCCGCCAGCTCCGAGATGCTGAGCAACCCGCGCCAGCCGTTGAGCGCCGCGTCGGCCGACTGCGGGAGCAGCGAAGTCTGGTAGTTGACGTCGAGCATGCGCGCGGTGTTCTCGGCGCGCTCCATGTAGCGCGCCATCCAGTACAGGTGGTCGGCAGTGCGGGACAGCATGCGTCAGTCCTCCAGAACCCAGGTGTCCTTGGTCCCGCCGCCCTGCGACGAGTTGACGACCAGCGAGCCTTGCTTGAGCGCGACGCGTGTCAGCCCGCCGGGCACCATCTGCACGCTGCGCCCCGAGAGCACGAACGGGCGCAGGTCGATGTGGCGCGGCGCGATGCCGCTCTCGACGAAGGTCGGGCAGGTCGAGAGCGCCAGCGTCGGCTGCGCGATGTAGCCGCCCGGCCGGGCGAGCAGCGCGGCGCGGAAGTCCTCGATCTCCTGCTTGGTCGCAGCCGGGCCGACGAGCATGCCGTAGCCGCCGGCGCCGTGCACTTCCTTGACCACCAGTTCGGACAGGTGGTCGAGCACGTACTTGAGGTCGTCGGGGTCGCGGCACAGCCGGGTCGGCACGTTCTCGAGGACCGGCTTCTCGCCGAGGTAGAACTCGATCATCTTCGGCACGTAGGGGTAGATCGACTTGTCGTCGGCAACGCCGGTGCCGATCGCGTTGGCGAGCGTCACGTTGCCGGCGCGGTAGGCCGAGAGCAGCCCCGCGCAGCCGAGCGTCGAGTCGGGCCGGAACGCGAGCGGGTCGAGAAAGTCGTCGTCCAGGCGGCGGTAGATCACGTCCACCCGGCGCGGCCCGCGCGTCGTGCGCATGTAGACGAAGTTGTCCTTGACGAACAGGTCCTGCCCCTCGACGAGCTCGATGCCCATCTGCTGCGCGAGGAAGGCGTGCTCGAAATAGGCGCTGTTGTACATGCCCGGCGTCAGCAGCACGACCAGCGGTTCGTTGACCGAGGCCGGCGCGACCGCGCGCAGGGTTTCGAGCAGCAGGTCGGGATAGTGCGCCACCGGCGCCACGCGATGCTGGGCGAAGAGTTCGGGGAAGAGCCGCATCATCATCTTGCGGTTCTCGAGCATGTAGCTCACGCCGCTGGGCACGCGCAGGTTGTCTTCGAGCACGTAGTAGCTGCCGCTGCCGTCGGCATTCGCGGCGCGCACGATGTCGATGCCGGCGATGTGCGAGTACACGCCGCCCGGCACGTCGACGCCCATCATCTCGGGCCGGTACTGCGCATTGGCGAGCACCTGCTCGGCGGGCACGATGCCGGCGCGAACGATCTCCTGCTCGTGGTAGACGTCGTGCACGAAGCGGTTGAGCGCCGTCACCCGCTGGCGCAGGCCGCGCTCCATCTCGCTCCACTCGTGCGCCGGGATCACGCGCGGGATCAGGTCGAACGGGATCAGGCGCTCGGTGCCGGCGCCGTCGTCGTCTTGCGCGCCATAGACGGCAAAGGTGATGCCAACGCGGCGGAAGATCACCTCGGCCTCCTCGCGCCGCGAGCGCATCGCGTCGCCCTCCTGGCGCGCGAGCCAGCTTGCGTAGGTGGCGTAGTGGTCGCGCACCCGGTCGGCGCTGGCCTGCATCTCGTCGAAGCTCGGTCTCATTGCGATGTCCCCGCCTCTCGTGGTGCCCTGGCATGCAGGGTAGCAAATTCCAGGCCGTTCAGCCGCGCGTCTGCCGGCGCACTATCGCGGGGAGTCGGCACCGGCGTGGTGCCAGTAGCGCCGCGCCGCGTCGCGCCAGCAGCCCTCGCGTGGTGCGTCGGCTTCGGCGCTGTGCAGCCAGGCGCCGCAATCGGGGCTGATCCGAAGCGCGATGCCGCGCTCGCGGTAGCGCGCCAGCACATCGTCGGCCGGATGGCCGAAGCGGTTTCGGTAGCCGGCCTGCACGATCGCCAGCCGCGGCCGAACTGCATCCAGCAAGGCGGGGGTCGATGAGGTGCGGCTGCCGTGGTGCGGCACGAGCAGCCAGTCGCTTGCCAGCGCCTTGCCGTAGGCGGCGACGAGCGCGAGCTCCTGCTCGGCCTCGATGTCGCCCGCGAGCAGCAGGCTCGAGTGCCGGCCCTGCACGCGCAGCACGCACGACAGCGCGTTGGGCTTGCGCTCGCGCCCGTAGGCCGCAGCGGGCGGCGCAAGGACTTCGAAGGCGACGCCGTCCCACTCCCAGCGCTGGCCGGCTTCGCAGCGCAGCGACTCGCCGGCGCGCCCCGCAACCAGTGCATGGCCGTCTTCGAGCGAACTGCGCAATTGCGCCACCGGCAGCGCGCCGAGCAGCGCCGCCGCGCCGCCCACGTGATCGGTGTCGCGGTGGCTCAGCATCAGCGTGTCGATGCGCGTCTCGCCGAGGGCCCGCAGCAGCGGCACCAGCACGCGTTGCCCGGCATCGCTGTCGCGCGTGTATTGCGGCCCGGCGTCGTAGACGAGCAGATGGCCGCGCGTGCGCACCAGCACCGCGTTGCCCTGCCCGACATCGGCGGCGACGACGCTGAACGCACCCTCGGCCGGCAGCGCGCGCGGTGGCAGCAGCAGCGGCAGCGCGAGCGGGATCGCGAGCAGGCGCAACCGCCACGGCAGCGGCAGCACGAGCAGCAACGCGGCGAGCAGCGCCGCGAGCTGCGCCCAGGCCGGCGCGGCCGGCACGCTCCACACTGCCCACGGCCATTGCGCCAGCCAGGCGAGCGCGGCGACGAGGCCCTGCGTTGCCCACGCCGCCAGCTGCCACAACGGTGCGGCGAGCGCGCCGAGCAGCGCCAGCGGCGTGATGAGCAGCGTGACGAGCGGGATCGCGATCAGGTTGGCGGCAAAGCCGACCAGCGACACCTGCTGGAAGAAGACGAGCGTGAGCGGCGTCAGGCCGACCGTCGCGACGACCTGCGTGCGCAGCCCGCCGCGCAGGGCCATCCAGGTGCGGCCGAGGGCGGCGCGGGCAGCGCCCTCCGGCGTCGATGTGCGCGCGCCCGCGAGGCCCGCGCCTGCCGACGACATCAGCAGGCCGACCGCCATGAACGAGAGCCAGAAGCCCGGCTGCAGCAGCGCCCAGGGGTCGGCAAGCGTCACCGCCACCGCCGCGGCGAGCAGCACCAGCGGCCAGGGCCAGTGGCGGCCGAGCGACTGCAGCAGCGTCACGACGGCCAGCATCAGCAGCGTGCGCTGTGCCGGCACGCCCCAGCCGGCAAACAGGGCATAGGCCGCAGCGGCGGCAACGCCGCCCCAGCGCGCAGCGAGCGGCGCAGGCAGCCACAGCATCGCGCGCGTGCTGCGCCGCCAGGCCCAGCCGACGGCGATGCCCGCCAGCCAGGCAAACATCGTCACGTGCAGGCCGCTGATCGACATCAGGTGCGCGACGCCGGTCGCACGAAACAGATCCCAGTCGTCGCGCGTGATCGCCGCCTGGTCGCCGACCGCCAGCGCGGCCAGGATGCCGGCCGCCCGCGCATCGGCGACGTGCAGCGCGATCGCGTCGCGCACCTGCTGGCGCAGCCGGTCGACCGGATAGCCGGCAGCGTCGTGCAGCAATTGCGGCGGCGGTGCGTCGCGCACGGTGCCGGTCGCGCGCACGCCCTGCTCGAACAGATACAGCTCGTAGTCGAAGCCGTGTGGATTGGCGTTGCCGTGCGGCTGGCGCAGGCGCACGGTGAAGCGCCAGCGCTGCCCGGCGCGCAGGTCGACGCCCGGCTGCAGCAGCGCGGCGTCTTCGTGCGCGCCGCGGTACCAGCCGAGCGAAATCGTGTGCGGCACCTGCACGGCGAGGCCCTGTGCGCTGGCGTCCTCGACCTCGAAACGAAAGCGCCAGCCCGCGTCGCCCGCCTGCGGCAGGCTGGCGACAACGCCGGTAACGGCGATGTCGCGCCCTTCGAGCGCGGGCGGCAGCGCGTCGGCCAGCCTCAGCGTGGCGTGCAGGCCGGTGGTGCCGAAGCCGGCCAGCACGGCAGCCGAGAGCGCCAGCGCGGCGCCCGACCAGGGCCGTCGGCCCCAGCAGCGCAGCGCGAGGGGAAGTGCAACGCCAGCGCCCGCCAGCAGCATCAGGTAGCGGGCATCCGCCCATGCCTGAGCCTGATGCAACTGCGCCCCCACGCCGGCCAGCCAGGCCAGTGCCAGAACGGCCAGCATCGTGCCTCGGGAGGGGGTCTGCATGGTGGGTGCAGTGTAGGATTCGGGCCCTGCCCTCCGCGGCCTTTCGAGAACGAGCCATGTCTGTCAACGACCGCCTGAAATCCCTCGGCATCACGCTGCCGCCCGTGGCCGTGCCGGCCGCCGCCTATGTGCCTTTCGTGCGCAGCGGCAACCTCGTCTTCATTTCCGGCCACATCGCCAGGCGCGACGGCAAGCCCTGGGTCGGCCAGCTTGGCCGCGACATGGACACCGCCACCGGCAAGCAGGCCGCGCGCGCGATCGCGATCGACCTGATGGGCACGCTGCAGGCAGCGGTGGGCGACCTCGACAAGGTCACGCGCATCGTCAAGGTGATGAGCCTCGTCAACAGCACGCCCGACTTCACCGAGCAGCACCTCGTGACCAACGGCTGCTCGGAGCTGCTCGCTGAAGCCTTCGGCGACAAGGGCGCGCACGCGCGCAGTGCCTTCGGCGTGGCGCAGATCCCGCTCGGCGCCTGCGTCGAGATCGAGCTCATCGCCGAAGTGGCGTGAACGCGCTTCCTGCAACCCGGCCCAAGCGCGCGGTGCCGCTCGCGATGGCAGTTGCCTGCCTGCTCGCAGTAGCCGCAGCACTCGTCGCGCAACACGCATTCGAGATGCGGCCCTGCCCGTGGTGCATCCTGCAGCGGCTGCTGTTCATCGTGATCGGCTTCGTTGCACTGGCGACCGCGTTCGCGCCCGCGCGGCGCCTGCGCATCGCGCTCAACACCGCCACGGTGGCGCTCGCCAGCGCGGGCGTGATTGCCGCGATCTACCAGCACGAGGTGGCGGCCAAGTCGTACTCGTGCAACCTGACCGCCGCCGACAAGTTCATCACCGCGCTCGGTCTCGAATCGGCCTGGCCGTGGATGTTCCAGGTCACGGCCACCTGTGCCGAGGCGGCGGTGTCGCTGTTCGGGGTGCCGTTCGAGTTCTGGAGCCTGGCCCTGTTCGCGCTGCTCGCGGTCGCCGCGGCGGGGCTGGTGCTGCGCGCGATCAGGATCGAGCCAGCCCCCCCCCCCCCCCCGGGGGGGGGGGCCCCCCCCCCCCCGGCCCCGGGGGGGGGGGGTGAGGGGTGCGGTACGCGCCGACCGTTATCGCCCAAGGCGGCGCCGGCCAAGGCGAAGGCGCCGATGAGCGCGAACTTGAGCGCCGACGCGAAGCCGGCAGCGAGATGCCAGCCATCGGCCGAGGCCGGCGCGACGGGCCGCGTGAAGCGCAGGTGCAGCGCGTTCTCGACTGCGTCGCACAGTGCCGCCGCGGGCAAGACCCACGCCAGCAGGCCCGGCTCGCGCTGCACCGAGCCGCCAACCCACAGCCAGCCGAACGCGGCGTAGCAGCCGAGGGTGACGAAGTCGGCGCGCAGCAGGCGCCGATAGGCCGCGAGCTGCGCCGCGCTCCAGCGCGAGACGATCGCGTCGAACGCCTGCCGGCTGTAGGTGAACTGCGGTGCGAGGAAGGACGGCTGCAGCGCGCGCAACTGCCAGTTCGTCAGCGCGACGATGGCGCACGCGAGCGCGAGCGCAGCAAGTGCTGCGATGCGAAGCGGATCCATGGCCATCGCAGTGCGGTCGAGGTCAGGCCCGCGCCGCGTCTTCGATCATCCACTGCGCGGCGCGCTCGGCGATCATCAGCACCGGCGAGTTGGTGTTGCCGCTCGTGATGGTCGGCATCACACCGGCATCGACGACGCGCAGCCCGGCAATGCCGCGCAGCTTGAGGCGCGGATCGACGACCGCTGCCGGATCGTCGGCGCGCCCCATGCGCGTCGTTCCCACGGGGTGGAAGATCGTCGTCGCAATGTCGCCCGCCAGGCGCGTGAGTTCGTCGTCGCTCTGGTACTGCAGCCCGGGCTTGACCTCGCGCGGCGCGAAGCGCGAAAAAGCCGGCTGCGCGACGATGCGCCGCGTGAGAAGCAGCGACTCGGCGGCGATGCGCCGGTCTTCGGGCGTCGAGAGGTAGTTGGGCGCGATCGCAGGCGCGTCTTCGGGCCGCGGCGAGACGATGGCCACCGTGCCGCGGCTGCTCGGGTTCAAGTTGCACACGCTCGCGGTGATCGCGTCGAAGCGGTGCAGCGGTTCGCCGAAGGCGTCGAGCGAGAGCGGCTGCACGTGGTATTCGAGGTCGGGCCAGCGCTTGCCGGGCGACGAGCGCGTGAAGGCGCCGAGCTGCGACGGCGCCATGCTCATCGGGCCGCTGCGCGTGAGCGCGTACTCGAGCGCGATCCTCGCCTTGCCCCAGGCCGAATTGGCGAGCGTGTTGAGCGTCTTCGCGCCGTTCACCGCGAACACGGCGCGGATCTGCAGGTGATCCTGCAGGTTCGCGCCGACGCCGGGCAGTTCGTGGCGTAGCGCGATGCCGTGGCGCTGCAGCAGCGCGCCCGGGCCGATGCCCGAGAGCTGCAGGATCTGCGGCGAGCCGATCGAGCCTGCGGCGAGTACCACCTCGCGCGCCGCGCGCACCTGCTGCAGGCCTTGCGAGGTCGCGATCTCGGCGCCGCTGCAGTGCAGCCGGCCGTCGCCGCCCGCTTCGAGCAAGAGACGCTGCACCTGCGCGCCGGTCCAGATGGTCAGGTTCTTGCGCCCGCGCACCGGACGCAGGAAGGCCTTCACCGTGTTCCAGCGCCAGCCGCGGCGCTGGTTGACCTCGAAGTAGCCCACGCCCTCGTTGTCGCCGCGGTTGAAGTCGCTCGTCGGCGGAATGCCGGCCTGCTGCGCCGCGGCGGCAAAGGCGTCGAGCACGTCCCAGTGCAGGCGCTGGCGCTCGACGCGCCACTCGCCGCCCGTGCCGTGGAAGGCGCTTGCGCCGCCATGGTGGTCCTCGTGGCGGGTGAAGAACGGCAGGCAATGCTCCCAGCGCCAGGCATCGTCGCCGCAGGCCTCGGCCCAGCCGTCGTAGTCGCGCGCCTGGCCTCGCATGTAGATCATGCCGTTGATCGACGAGCAGCCGCCGAGCACGCGCCCGCGCGGATAGCGCAGCCGGCGGCCGTTGAGCCCCGCGTCGGGCTCGGTCTGGTACAGCCAGTCGGTGCGCGGATTGCCGATGCAGTAAAGGTAGCCGACCGGGATGTGGATCCACGGGTAGTTGTCGCTGCCGCCGGCCTCGACGAGCAGCACGCGCTTGCCCGGATTGGCGCTCAGGCGGTTGGCGAGCAGGCAGCCGGCGGTGCCCGCGCCCAGAATCACGTAGTCGTAGGTCGCAGCGTCGGCCATCGCCGCGATGCTGCCGTCAGCGCAGGCCGGCGTTGATCTTGTCGAGCACCGCGCTGCCCGGGCACAGCGCGCGCTCGTCGAGTGCGTTCAGCGGCGTCGCCGAGGTGTTCAGCGCCTCGTGCAGATCGGGCGCTTCGGCCTCGACATAGAGCAGGCCGGTCGCGATCTCGCCCGCCGCGTGCAGCGCCTGGACATGCGCCATCGCCGAGACGCGGTCGCAAGGGTCGTAGTTGGCGTGAAGCTTGCGCAGGCGCAGCACCGTGCCGTCGTGCTGCTCGACGTCGACCGTCTCGCCGGGAGCGATCGTGGCCGTGATCTCGGTGCGCGGCGTGATGAAGTCGATCCGGTTGACGGCGTCGTTGTGCTCGCGCACGTAGTCGTAGCTGCGCGTGCTGCCGGCGTGGTTGTTGAAGGTCACGCAGGGGCTGATGATGTCGAGGAAGGCTGCGCCGCGGTGCGCGATCGCGCCCTTGATGAGCGGCACGAGCTGCGCCTTGTCGCCCGAGAAGCCGCGCGCGATGTAGGTCGCGCCGAGCTGCAGCGCCATCGCGACCAGATCGACCGGGCTGTCGGCGTTGAGCGCACCCTTCTTGGACTTCGAGCCCTTGTCGGCAGTGGCCGAGAACTGGCCCTTGGTCAGGCCGTAGACGCCATTGTTCTCGACGATGTAGACCATGTTCACGCCGCGCCGCATCGCGTGCGCGAACTGGCCGAGACCGATCGATGCCGAGTCGCCGTCGCCCGAGACGCCGAGGTAGAGCAGGTCGCGGTTGGCCAGGTTGGCGCCTGTCAGCACCGACGGCATGCGGCCGTGCACGGTGTTGAAGCCGTGCGAGGCGCCGAGAAAGTAGTCGGGCGTCTTCGAGCTGCAGCCTATGCCCGACAGCTTGGCGACGCGGTGCGGCGCAATGTCGAGCTCCCAGCAGGCCTGGATGATGGCCGCCGAGATCGAGTCGTGGCCGCAGCCGGCGCACAGTGTCGAGACCTTGCCTTCGTAGTCGCGGCGCGTGTAGCCGACGCGGTTGCGCGCGAGCGTGGGGTGGTGAAGCCGGGGCTTGGTGAGATAGGTCATGGTGCTCGGTTCAGGCCGCGACGGCCCTCCTCTTGACTTTCTTGCCGCTGTCCTTGCCGCTGCCCTTGCCGCCCTTGCTCTTGCGCGGCCTGATCGCGAGCTCGTAGACCTGCTGCGTGATCGCCGCGGTGATGAAGCGCGCCGTGATCGGCGTACCGTCGTAGTGCAGCACCGGCGTCAGCCGCGCCGGCGCGATGGAGAGTTCGTTGACGAGCAGCGTGCGCATCTGCGCGTCGCGGTTCTGCTCGACGACGACGACACGGTCGTGCGCGGCGATGAACTCGCGCACCGAGCCAGGGAACGGAAACGCGCGCAGGCGCAGTGCATCGACATGGATGCCGGCCGCGGCGAGCGTGTCGAGGGCTTCGTTCATCGCCGGGCTGGTCGAACCGAAGTGGATCACCGCGAGCCGGCTCGGCTGCGCCGCGGCGCGCAGCACGGGCTGCGGAACGAGCGTCGCGGCGGTGGCGAACTTCGTCAGCAGGCGCTGAACGTTGTACACGTAGTCCGGCCCGGCCTCGGAGTAGCGCGCGTAGGCGTCGCGTGTCGTGCCGCGCGTGAAGTAGGCGCCGCGGCTCGGATGCGTGCCGGGCAGCGTACGCCAGGGAATGCCGTCGCCGTCGACGTCCTTGTAGCGGCCGAAGTCGCGCCCGGCCTCGAGCTCCTCGGCGCTCATCACCTTGCCGCGGTCGAGCTTGCGCGTGTCGTCCCAGGCGAACGGTTCGCACAGGCGCTGGTTCATGCCGATGTCGAGGTCGGTCATCACGAACACCGGCGTCTGCAGCCGGTCGGCAAGATCGAGCGCCGCGGCCGCATGCTCGAAGCACTCGGCCGGGTCTTCTGGAAACAGCAGCACGTGCTTGGTGTCGCCGTGCGACGCATAGGCGCACGACAGGAGGTCGGCCTGTTGCGTGCGCGTGGGCATGCCGGTCGACGGCCCGCCGCGCTGCACGTTGATGATCGTGACCGGAATCTCGGCGAAGTAGGCGAGGCCGATGATCTCCGTCATCAACGACACGCCCGGCCCCGAGGTCGCGGTGAACGCGCGCGCGCCGTTCCAGCCGGCGCCGGCAACCATGCCGATCGACGCGATCTCGTCTTCGGCCTGGACGATGGCGAAGTTGTTGCGCCCGGACTCGGGATCGACGCGGTACTTCTTGCAGTACGACTGGAATGCCTCGGCCACCGACGACGACGGCGTGATCGGGTACCACGCGGCGACGCTCGCGCCGCCGTAGACGCAGCCGAGCGCGGCGGCGCTGTTGCCGTCGACGAAGATGCGCTTGCCCACGCCGTCACTGTGGCGCACGCGCAGGCCGACGGTCACGTCGAGGTGATCCTTGGCGAACGAGCGCCCGGCCTGCAGCGCGCGCAGGTTCGACTCGAGCAGCCGCTCCTTGCCCCGGTACTGCTCGCCGAACAGGCGCTCGATCTCCGCCGGGTCGATGCCCAGCAGCACCGAGAGCGCGCCGACGTACATGATGTTCTTGAACAACTGGCGCTGGCGCGCGTCCTCGTAGGTGGCGTTGCAGATCGCGGTGAGCGGCATCGCGATCACGTTGACGTCGTCGCGCAGCGCGCTCGCCGGCAGCGGGCGCGTGCTGTCGTAGAACAGGTAGCCGCCGGGCTCGATCTCGGCCACGTCCTGGTCCCAGGTCTGCGGGTTCATCGCGACCATCATGTCGATGCCGCCGCGCCGGCCGAGGTAGCCGCGCTCGCTGACGCGCACCTCGTACCAGGTCGGCAGGCCCTGGATGTTGCTCGGGAAGATGTTGCGCGGGCTGACCGGCACGCCCATGCGCAGGATGGCCTTGGCGAACAGTTCGTTGGCCGATGCCGACCCCGAGCCGTTGACGTTGGCGAACTTGATCACGAAGTCGTTGACCGACTCGATGCTGCGGATCATGCGGCGGCCCTCCGCGAGCGCGCCGCCCGGGTGTCGCGGCACTTGGGGCCGGCATAGGTCGACTGGAACAAGAACTTCTGCATGTCCCAGGCGCCGGTCGGGCAGCGCTCGGCGCACAGCCCGCAGTGCAGACACACGTCCTCGTCCTTGACCATCACGCGCGCCGTCTTGAGTGGCGCCGAGACGTAGAGGTCCTGCGCCACGTTGCGCGCCGGTGCCGTGAGGCGCGAGCGCAGGTCGGCCTCGTCGCCGTTGGCGGTAAAGGTGATGCAGTCCATCGGACAGATGTCGGCGCAGGCGTCGCACTCGATGCACAGCGGCGCCGTGAACACCGTCTGCACGTCGCAATTGAGGCAGCGTTCGGCCTCCTTGTAGGCCGTCGCCACATCGAAGCCGAGTTCGACCTCGACCTTGATGCTCGCGAGCGCCCTCTCCGCGCTCGCCCAGGGCACCTTGTAGCGCGCGTCGTTGGAGACCGCGTTGTCGTAGCTCCACTCGTGGATGCCCATCTTCTGCGACATCAGGTTCACGTGCGGCGCGGGGCGGCCACTGACGTCTTCGCCGTTGAGCAGGCGGTCGATCGACACTGCCGCCTCGTGTCCGTGCGCGACCGCGGTGATGATGTTCTTGGGCCCGAAGGCCGCGTCGCCACCGAAGAAGACCTGCCGCAGCGAAGACTGGAAGGTGGCTTTGTCGAGCACCGGCAGACCCCAGCGGTCGAACTCGATGCCGCACTCGCGCTCGATCCACGGAAAAGCGTTCTCCTGCCCGACGGCGACCAGCACCTCGTCGCACTCGAACAACGCGTCGGGCGCGCCGGTCGGCACCAGGCTGCGCCGCCCGGCCTCGTCGTAGCGCGCCTCGACGATCTCGAAACGCATGCCGGTGAGCCTGCCGCCTTCGTGGACGAAAGCCTTGGGGACGTGAAAGTTCACGATCGGGATGCCCTCGTGCTGCGCGTCTTCCTTCTCCCACGGCGAGGCCTTCATCTCGTCGAAGCCGCTGCGCACGACGACCTTGACGTCGCTCGCGCCGAGGCGCCGCGCCGAGCGGCAGCAGTCCATCGCCGTGTTGCCGCCGCCGAGCACGATCACGCGCTTGCCGACGCTCGTGACGTGGCCGAACGAGACCGAAGCCAGCCAGTCGATGCCGATGTGGATCTGCGCTGCCGCCTCGGCCCGGCCCGGGATGTCGAGGTCGCGCCCGCGCGGCGCCCCGCAGCCGACGAAGATCGCGTCGTAGCCCTGAGCGAGCAGTTGCTGCATCGAGGCGATGCGTTCGCCGGCACGGAACTCGACCCCGAGCGCAAGCACGTAACCCGTCTCCTCGTCGATCACCGACTCGGGCAGCCGAAAACGCGGGATCTGCGAGCGCATGAAGCCGCCCGCCTTGGCCTCGCCGTCGAAGACCGTGACCGCATAACCGAGCGGTGCCAGGTCGCGCGCGACCGTCAACGACGCCGGCCCGGCGCCGATGCAGGCCACGCGCTTGCCGTTGCGCCGGGCAAGCCCGGGCATGCGGTCGCGCACCGGCTCCTTGCGATCGGCGGCGACGCGCTTCAGGCGGCAGATCGCGACCGGCTCGGGACGCGCGGCGCCCTCCCCCTCGGCGTTGTTCTCCTCGACCCGGCCGCGCCGGCAGGCGGGTTCGCAGGGCCGGTCGCAGGTGCGGCCGAGGATTCCGGGAAAGACGTTGGAGACCCAGTTCACCATGTACGCATCCGTGTAGCGCCCGGCGGCGATCAGGCGGATGTATTCGGGAACCGGGGTGTGGGCCGGGCAGGCCCATTGGCAATCGACAACCTTGTGGAAATAGGCGGGATCGGCGTGATTCGTGGGTCGCAACGCGGGCTCCTGTGCTTGCCGCCGGAGTCTAAGCCCGCGCGGTGCTGCCACGCATCGGCACTAGCTCGCAAGTGCGAACTGCTCCTGCAACCGCGGTCTCCCGGTGGCGGTATCGTGGAGGTGAACTCACGGTCTCGTACCCTTTGCGTTCAATCGCATCAATGTGGGAGTTGCCTCCGTACGCCAAGTGGATAGCTTCGTCTACCGGCCTTGCTGCATCGCGGCAATTGCATTTCACCGCTGTCGCGAGGTCGAGGCCACCGGGTGACCGGCTGCCTCCGTGTCCCCCGCCGCCCGCCGGCGCGCCGGCAGGCGTCTCCTCCTCTACCTGCGGCATCCGGTCACCCGGCGCCCTCGACCCGGTCGCCGCAGTGCCCTGCGCCATCTACGCGAGCGCCGCGCGCCTCGGCGGTGCAACGAGCGGCAGGGTGGGCTGGCGGGTTATGCGCAGGTAAAGGAGGAGCCGCCAGCCCGCCCTGACGATCTCGCGCATACCTGCGCAGGCAAGCCTTCCGGTAGTGCAAGCGATGTCGCCTGAAGCCAGCCAGAGTCACGCAGTCTTATACGAATGATTGCAAATTACTATCAGTCGGCGACGGTAGGGTCGCGCCCGTCCCTGCGCCCGGACCTGCCCGCCGCGGCAACCGCGGTCGGCCGGTAGTAAGCTCGCACCCCCACGCCGCAGCGGCGGCGCCTTCGAACCGACTCGTGGAGGCAGGACGATGACAGGCAGGCACTGGCAGGCAAGCTACGGCAGTACCCCCAGGGAAATCGACCCCGACGCCTACCCTTCGGTGGTGGCGCTGATGGACGAGGCGATGAAGCGCCATGCCGACAAGCCGGCATTTCGCTGCGCCGGCCAGACGCTCTCGTATGCCGACCTCGACCGCCTGTCGCGCGATTTCGCGGCCTACCTGCAGAACAAGCTCGGCGTGAAGAAGGGCGACCGCATCGCGGTCATGACGCCCAACCTGCTCGCCTTCCCGATCGCGTTCCTCGGCATCATCCGCGCCGGCGCGGTGCAGGCCAACGTGAATCCGCTGTACACGCCGCGCGAGCTCGAGCACCAGTTGAACGACGCCGGCGCCCTGACGATCGTCGTCTTCAGCGGCGTGTCGGGCACGGTGGCCGAGGTCATGGCGAAGACCAAGCTCAGGAACGTCATCACCAACGGCGTCGGCGACGGCAGCGGCAAGGTGCTCCCCAGCCCGCCCGTCGATGCGCGGCTGACCGGCGCGGTGAGCCTGGCGGACGCGCTGGCCGAAGGCGCGCAGCTGCCGTTCACGCCGGTGGACGTGCGCGGCGACGACCTGATCTTCCTGCAGTACACCGGCGGTACGACGGGGCTGTCGAAGGGCGCGGCGCTGTCGCACCGCAACCTGGTTGCCAACACCGAGCAGTTCAAGGCCTTCATGCCGCCCGCGCTGACCGAGCCCGGCCAGGTGATCGTGACCGCGATCCCCCTCTATCACATCTTCGCGTTGATGGTGAACTTCATCACCTTCTTCACGCTCGGCGCCGACAACTGGCTGGTGCCCAACCCGCGCGATTTCGACAGCTTCATCGACACGATGAAGGCTGCCCGGCCGAACGTCTTCATGGGCGTGAACACGCTCTATGCCGGGCTGGTGGCGCACCCGCGCGGCACTGAGATCGACTGGTCGCGCCTGAAGCTCGCCGGCGGCGGCGGCGCGGCCGTCATCCGCGCCGTCTCGGACAAGTGGAAGGCGATGACCGGCATCATCATCCACGAGGGCTACGGCCTGTCGGAGACGAGCCCGGTCGTGAGCTTCAATCCGCTGTGGGTCACCGAATTCAGCGGCACGACCGGCCTGCCGCTGCCCTCGACCGACATCAAGCTCCTCGACGACGAAGGTCGCGCGGTCGGCATCGGCGAGGCGGGCGAGATCTGCGTGAAGGGCCCGCAGGTGATGCGCGGCTACTGGAATCAGCCCGAAGCCAACGCGGCGGCCTTCACCGAGGACGGCTACTTCCGCACCGGCGACGTCGGCGTGTTCGACGACAAGGGCTTCCTGAAGATCGTCGACCGCAAGAAGGACATGATCATCGTCTCGGGCTTCAACGTCTACCCGAACGAGATCGAGGCCGTCGCGACCGCCTGCCCGGGCGTGCTCGAATGCGCCTGCATCGGCGTTCCCGACGACAAGACCGGCGAGGCGGTCAAGCTTTTCGTCGTCAAGGCGCCCGGCGCGGCGCTCGCCGAGGCCGACGTCGTCGCACACTGCCGCAAGGAGCTGACGGGCTACAAGATCCCGAAGCACGTGCGCTTCATCGAAGCCCTGCCCAAGTCGACGGTGGGCAAGATCCTGCGCCGCGAACTGCGCGACGTGGCCTGAACCGACGCAACACCGAACGGACCGAGAACGACCAATGACCAAGCATGCAATGAACGCCCTGCTGGAGGGTGGGTCCGGCCTGGCGCGGCGCGACTTCCTCAAGGTCGGCGCCGGCTTCTCGCTCGCGCTGACGCTCGCCGCCAGCCTGCCCGGCTGCAGCGACGCGGGCAAGGCACCGGCGCAGGGCCTCGCCTTCCTGCTGCCTGCCGACGTCGAGCTCTTCAATGCGATCGCGCCGGTGGTCGTGCTCGACCTGACGACGCTCGACCCTGCCGAGCGCGAGCGACGCACGCGCGTGACCGTCGCCAATGTCGACGCCACCTGTGCCGCGCTCGACGCGCACAGTCGCGCCGAGCTGCGCAAACTCTTCGACCTGCTCGCGATCGGCCCGCTGCGCTATGTGCTGACCGGTGTCGGTGCGTGGAACGAGGCCGGCCCCGGAAAGCTTGCCGCCTTCCTGGAGCGCTGGCGCGGCAGCAGCCTGGCGACGCTCAATTCGGGCGGCAATGTCCTCGTGCGGCTGGTCGCGGGCAGCTACTACGTCATCCCCGAGACGTTCGCTGCTGTGGGCTATCCGGGCCCGCTCGCGGCCATGTACCAAGCGGTCAACGCCTGAGGAACCAGCCATGGCATTTCCCGACATCTACACGGAGGGCATCGCCTCGGGCTGGAAGGTCATCGACGCCTCGGCGTTGGCCGCGGCGCAGACGCTCGAGGCCGACGTGGCCATCATCGGCAGCGGTGCCGGCGGCGGCCTGTCCGCCGAAATCCTGAGCCAGGCGGGCCTCAGGGTCGTGCTCGTCGAGGAAGGGCCGCTGAAGACCTCGGCCGACTTCCGCGACATGCAGGAGGCGCGCGCCTACCGCGACCTCTATCAGGGCGGCGGGCCAGGCAAGGCGACCTCGGACGGCGCGATCACGATCCTTCAGGGTCGCTCCGTAGGCGGTACGACGACCATCAACTGGACCTCGAGCTTTCGCACGCCCGAGCCGACGCTCAAGTTCTGGGCCAGCGAACACGAGGTCGTCGGCCACTCGGTCGAGGAGATGAAGCCCTGGTTCGCCATGGTCGAGCAGCGCCTGAACATCGCCCCCTGGGCGCCGGCGCCGAACGCGAACAACAGCGTCCTGAAGCTTGGCTGCGACAAGCTCGGCTGGGAATCGCACGTCATCCCGCGCAACGTCAAGGGCTGCTGGGACTCGGGCTACTGCGGCTTCGGCTGCCCCGTCAACGCCAAGCAGTCGATGCTCGTCTCGACCATCCCGGAGGCCTTGAAGCACGGCGCGACGCTGATCCACCGCCTGCGCGTGCGCCAATTGCAGCATGCCGACGGCAAGATCACGGCCGCGATCGGCGAAGCGCTCGGCGCCAAGGACGGCCGCACGCCGACCGGCGTCACGGTGACGATCCGCGCGCGCCACTACGTCGCGGCGGGTGGCGCGCTGAACACGCCGGCGCTGTTGCTGCGTTCGCAATTGCCCGATCCGAACCAGCTCGTCGGCAAGCGCACGACGATCCATCCGGTCGTCCTCACCATGGCCACGATGCCGGAGAAGATCAACGCCTTCTACGGCGCGCCGCAGACGATCGCGTCGGACCACTTCCAGTGGAAGGACGGGGCCACCGGACCCATGGGCTACAAGCTCGAGGTGCCGCCGATGTTTCCGGGTATCGGCTCGGCGACCTTCAACGTCTTCGGCAAGGACCTGCAGGAGGGGATGGCCGATTTCGCACGCGCGAACTCGCTGCTCGCGCTGCTGCGCGACGGCTTCGTTCCGCAGAGCGAGGGCGGCACCGTGCGCCTGGGCGACGATGGCAACCCGGTGCTGGACTACGAGCTGAGCGACTACGTTTGGGAGGGCGCGCGGCGCGCCCTGCTCAGCATGGCCGAGCTGCAGTTTGCCGCCGGCGCGACCAAGGTTCGCGCCGCGCATCTCGATTCGGCGTACTACGCGAACTGGCCGGAGGCAAGAAGGGCCATTGCCGAGCTGCCGCTGAAGAAGTTCCGCACGACGCTGTTCACCGCGCACCTGATGGGCGGCTGCCCGATGAGCGAGAACCCCAAGCGAGGCGTCGTCACGAGCCGTGGCCGGCACCACCAGATCGCCAACCTGTCGATCCTGGACGGTTCGGTCTTCCCGACCAGCATCGGCGCCAACCCGCAGCTCTCGATCTACGGGATGACGGCACAGAATGCGACTGCGCTGGCCAAGGAACTCGCCCGCTGAGCGGCACTGGCGCTGCGGGCAAGGCCGGCATCGACAAGGGCATTGCATCCGGCGCAGACTCCCGGCATGCAATGCTGCAGACTGAGGAGGACAACGCCATCATGACCACGAAGAAGACTTCCGCCGCGCCGGCGCACGCCTTTGCCGGCACCCGGCGCACGTTCAAGACCGCCTCCGGGCGCGAAGGGCGCTACTTTTCGCTGCCTGCGCTGGCGAAGACCTATCCCAACGTGGCGCGGCTGCCGATCTCGATCCGCATCGTGCTCGAGAGCGTGCTGCGCAACTGCGACGGCGACAAGGTCACGCCCGCGCACGTGGCTGAACTCGCCAACTGGCAGCCGCGCGCCGAGCGCAGCGCCGAGATCCCGTTCGTCGTCGCGCGCGTCGTGCTGCAGGACTTCACCGGCGTGCCGCTGCTCGCCGACCTGGCGGCGATGCGCAACGTCGCCGCGGCGATGGGCAAGGATCCGAAGTCGATCGAGCCGCTGGTGCCGGTGGACCTGGTCGTCGACCACTCGATCATGGTCGACCACTACGGCTCCAGGAATGCGCTCGACCTGAACATGAAGCTCGAGTTCGCGCGCAACCGCGAGCGCTACGAGTTCATGAAATGGGGCATGGACGCCTTCGACACCTTCGGCGTCGTTCCACCGGGCTTCGGCATCGTGCACCAGGTCAACCTCGAGTACCTGGCGCGCGGCGTGCACAAGGCGGCCGATAGCCACGCGGCGCCGAAAGGCGTCGCGCCACCGCTCTACTACCCCGACTCGCTCGTGGGCACCGACAGCCACACGACGATGATCAACGGCATCGGCGTCGTCGGCTGGGGCGTCGGCGGCATCGAGGCCGAAGCCGGCATGCTCGGCCAGCCGGTCTACTTCCTGACGCCCGACGTCGTCGGCATGGAGTTGAGCGGCCGCCTGCGCGAAGGCGTGACGGCGACCGATCTCGTGCTGACCGTGACCGAGCGTCTGCGCCAGGAGAAGGTGGTCGGCAAGTTCGTCGAGTTCTTCGGCGAAGGGACCGAGAGCCTGGCCGTGCCCGACCGGGCGACGATAGGCAACATGGCGCCCGAGTACGGGGCGACGATGGGATTCTTCCCGGTCGACGCCAAGACCGTCGAATACTTCCAGGGCACGGGCCGCACCAAGGCCGAGATCGAGGCCTTCGAGGCCTACTTCAAGGCGCAGAAGCTGTTCGGCATTCCCCGTTCCGGAGAGATCGACTACAGCCAGGTCGTGCAGCTCGACCTCGGCAGCATCGAACCCAGCCTCGCCGGACCGAAGCGGCCGCAAGACCGGATCGCGCTCGGCAACGTGAAGGCGCAGTTCGCGTCCCTCTTTGCCAAGCCGCCGGCCGACAACGGCTTCAACCAACCGGCCGAGAGACTGAACCAGACCTTCGCCACCGCAAGCGGCCTCGAACTGCGCAACGGCGACGTGCTGATTGCGGCGATCACCTCGTGCACCAACACCTCCAACCCGAGCGTGCTGCTCGCCGCCGGGCTGCTGGCGAAGAAGGCGGTCGAGGCGGGGCTAAAGGTCAAGAAGCATGTGAAGACCTCGCTCGCGCCGGGATCGCGCATCGTCACCGAGTACCTGACGAATGCCGGCCTGCTGCCCTACCTCGAGAAGCTCGGATTCGCGGTCGCCGGTTACGGCTGCACGACCTGCATCGGCAATGCCGGCGACCTGACGGCCGAGATCAACGACGCGATCACGCGCAACGACCTCGTCTGCGCGGCGGTGCTCTCAGGCAATCGCAACTTCGAGGCCCGCATCCACCCGAACCTGAAGGCCAACTTCCTCGCCAGCCCGCCGCTCGTCGTGGCCTATGCGATCGCCGGCAACGTGACGCGCGACCTGATGACCGAGCCGCTGGGCAAGGACAAGGGCGGCAAGGACGTTTTCCTCGGCGATGTCTGGCCGACGAGCGACGAGATCCACAAGTTGATGAAGTACGCGCTGAACGGGCGCGCCTTCCGCGCCAACTACGGTCTCGTCAAGACCGATCCGGGCAAGCTCTGGCAGCGCATCCAGGGCGTTACCGGCAATGTCTACTCGTGGCCGAAGAGCACCTACATCGCCGAGCCGCCGTTCTTCAAGGACTTCGCGATGCAGCCCGCAGCGCTGGTCTCGGGCGTCGCGGGCGCGCGCATCATGGGCCTGTTCGGCGACTCGATCACGACCGATCACATCTCGCCCGCGGGATCGTTTGCGGAGACGACGCCGGCCGGCCGCTACCTGCTGGCACAGGGCGTGCAGAAGGCCGACTTCAACAGCTACGGCGCACGCCGCGGCAACCACGAAGTGATGATGCGCGGCACCTTCGCCAACGTGCGCATCAAGAACCTGATGCTGCCGCCGCGCGAGGGCGGCTCGCGCGAGGAAGGCGGCTACACGCTCTTCCAGCCCGGCGCCGAGAGGATGGCGATCTACGACGCCGCGATGCGCTACCTCGCCGCGGGCGTACCGACGGTCGTCTTCGCCGGCGAGGAATACGGCACCGGTTCGAGCCGCGACTGGGCGGCCAAGGGCACGCAGTTGCTCGGCATCAAGGCCGTGATCGCGAAGAGCTTCGAGCGCATCCACCGCGCCAACCTCGTCGGCATGGGCGTGCTGCCGCTTCAGTTCAAGGCCGGCGACAGTTGGCAGAGCCTGAACCTCAGGGGCGACGAGGTCATCGACGTCGTGCTGCCCAGGCTCGAGGCGCAGAGCGACGCGACGCTCATCGTCGCGCGCGCCGACGGCAGCCGCACCGAGACCACCGTGCTCCTGCGCATCGACACGCCGATCGAGGTCGATTACTACCTCCACGGCGGCATCCTGCCCTTCGTGCTGAGGCAGTTGCTCGCCGCGTAGTCTCATGCGCGCGCCAAATTGGGCAGGCCCGCCTGGCCGATCATGGGCACCCGGTATCGCAGCCTCCCGGCGCTGCTGATCGCGGCAGCGCTGGCCGCGCCGGGCTGGGTTGGCGCGCAGAGGACTTCGGGCACGGCAGACGGGCCGCCGGTATCGGCAACGACCGTGCGCTCTTTCAAGAGCGATCTGCGCACCGTGCCCCGGCTCGAAGGCGTGCCCGCCGGGCGCGTCGACACCCTGCTCGAGGAGGCGCGCCTCGTGCGGGGCGCGACGCGCTACGAGAGCCGCAGCGGCAGTGCCGGGATCGTGGTCGGCCAGTCGCCTGCCGCCGGCACGCCAGTCAAGATCGGCTCGCCGGTCGACGTGGTGATCTCGGTTGCACCGCCCGACGCCGAGCGGACGCCGCCTGCCAGGGATCGGTCGACCTCCAGGCCCAGCGTCGATCCGCTGGGGGCCCTGCTCGGCCGGATGCTGCAAGAGGCAATGAAGCCGCCGACCACGCCGCCGCAGCCCGAGCCGCTGCCGGCGACGCCGGAGCGCGTTCCCGGTGCCCGTACCACGCCCGAACGACCTGCCGAGCCGCCACCCGAGCGACCTGCCGATACCCGCCCGGCAACGCCCGAGCGCAGCGTCGCCGTGCCCAACCTGGTCGGTCGCACGCTGGCGTCGCAGGCGCCGCTGCTGCGCGAGCGCCGGCTCGGCGTGGACGCGGTTACCGAACGCGACAGCGCCGAGCCGGTGGGCGTCGTGCTCGCCCAGAGGCCTGCCGCCGGTACGCAGGTGCGCCCGGGCAGCATGGTCTCGGTCGCGGTCAGCCGCGGCCCGCCGCCGCGCGTCACCGTGCCCGACGTGGTCGGCATCGACGAGTCGGTCGCGCACGAGCGCCTGGCCGGCCGAAAGCTGCCCTTCGAGGCGCGCGCCGTGGCGTCGACCCGCGCCGAGGGTGTCGTGCTCGCGCAGAGCCCTGCTGCCGGGTCCGAGGTCGCACCGGGAACGACGGTTCGGTTGCAGGTGTCGGACGGCTCGCTCGTTGCGGTGCCGGCACTGGTCGGCGAGTCGGCCGAGCTCGCGGGCGAGGCGCTCGCCCGCGTCGGCCTGCGCGGCGAGGTCGAGACGCGCGAATCGCAAGCGCCGCCGGGCCAGGTGCTGGACCAGCAGCCGAACGCCGGCAGCACGGCACGGCGCGGCAGCACCGTGCGCTACTGGGCGGCGGCCGCGGCGCAGGTGACCGTCCCCGATGTCACGGGCCTGGCGCTCGACGAGGCCGTCGAGCGCCTCGGCGGAAGCCTGCGCGCCGAGCCACGTTCGATCGACTCGACCACGGTCGCCGCCGGCCGCATCGCGACCCAGAGCCCGGCGCCGGGGACGATCGTCGATGCCGGAGCGGCGGTTCGCATCGAGGTCTCGCTCGGCGCGCCGCCCCTTGCCGACCTGACCGGCCTGGACCTCGACCAGGCGCGCGCGGCCGCGGCGCAGGCGGGCGCCCGCCTCGCCGACCCGCAGCCTGCTTTCGACGCGGCACCTTCGGGCACCGTGATCGGCCAGTCGCCAGCGCCGGGCGCCCGCCTGCCGACGGGCGGGACGGTGACTTTGCGCGTCTCGCGCGGGCCGCTCTGGCCCTGGCTCGCGGGCGGTGCGGCTGCGCTTGCGGTCGTGGCTGCCGGCGCCGCGGCCGCGCTGTGGTCTCCGGTACGTTACCGCGTGCGCCTCGAGCCGGTCGCCGCGGGCAGCTCGTCGGCGGCCCTGCCGCAGGCCGAAGGACCGGCGCTGGCGCTGCATGTACGGCTGGAGCGCGGCCCGCCGAACCTGGTTGAACAAGCCACCCTGGGAGGTCCTTCATGAGCGGATCCGGAGTCAAGCTCGCCGCGCTGCTCCCGGTCGCCGCGGCCGATCTGGAGGCGACCTTGCGCACGCATGTCGATCAGACGCCGGGGCGGGCAAGCGTGGTTGCGACCGTGTTCGGCCTCGCTGCCGACGCGGCGGCCGGCAAGCTGCGCGATGCGCTGGACGTCGACGTGATCGAGCTCGTGGCCGGCGCGTGGCTCAAGGCAGCGGCGTTGCGCGAGTATCGCGATCCGGTGCGGCACCCGCCGGGCGAGGTGTCGATCGTGCCGCTGGGCCAGCACGACATCGCCTCGACGCACGAGGCCGTGATCCAGCCCGAGGTGGCCGGGATCGCGCTGCCGGAACTGCGCCTGAGGATCGAGCTGACGGCACGCTTCAAGAGTGCAGCGCTCAGCATCGAAGGCGGACGGGTGGTCGCCGTCGCTCCCGGGGAATGTTCGGCCAGCGTGCGCCTGAAGTACGGCGCCCGGTTGCTCAAGGAGCAGTCCACGCCGGCGCTGCAGTTGCCCGGCCGGATCGCTCTCGGCGACGGGCTCGCGATCCCCTGACCTGTGCCCCCTCGGCGGCTGCACGCCGACGTGGCAGCCCGCATCGTGCGGCTGCACTACAGCGAGACACCCGCGCGCATCGCCCCCACGTCGCACTGCGGGTCGGTTGCCTGGCTGCCCGAGATCACCTTGCCGTCGTCACCGATCGAGATCTGGTACCACAGGCAGTCGTTGGTCGGATAGCGGTAGTTCCAGATCGACAGTTGCTGGCGCGGGATCGGCTTGATGCTTCCCGGGTGGCCGACGCGCACCAGCACGTCATCGATGGTGAGCCCGGGCGTGATGCGGCTCAGGTGCCAGAGGTCCATCACCTGCTCCGAGTCGATCATCCGGCCCGCCGCATCGAAGTCGACCATCCAGGTCTCGCGGCCCTGCGGCCCGCGCGCGAACTCGAGCCGGAAGCCGCCGTCGGAAAATCTGTAGCGCCCGGTGACCTTGCCCATTGCCGCCACGACCTGGGCCTCGGTTGCGCCTGCCGGCAGCGACTTGGGCGTGCTCATGCTCGCGCAGCCGGCCGCGACGGCGGCGCAGGCCAGCAGCGCAGCGCCCAGTCGACTCGGGGACCAGGGTCGCAAACCGCGCTGCATCACCCGCTCCACCGCCGGTCCGTCTTTCGACATGCTTGCTCCCCTGGGGCTCGCGGCCCGATTGCGCCTACTGACGGCATTGTGGCAACCTGAGCCGCGGCGCGCCGCACCGGCGCGCAAAAGCCCCACCGCGGCTGGAGCGTGCGCTCAGCCGCCCGTGCGCCCGCGCAGCGCCGGCAGGCCGATGCCGGTGGACTCGAAGCCGCCGTCGACCGACAGCACCTGCCCGGTGACGTAGCTCGCTTCGGCGCTGCACAGGAAGACCACCACCGCGGCGATCTCGTCGGGCGTGCCGTACCGATCGAGCGGGATCGCGGCGTGATAGTCGGCACGAATCGCCGGGCTGTGCACCGCGAGCGCCATCGCCGTATCCACTGGCCCCGGCGCGACCGCATTCACGCGGATTCCCATGTGACCGAGTTCTGCGGCCTGCTGGCGCGTGAGTTGCATCAGCGCCGCCTTGCTCGTGCCGTAGGCGACGCGCAGCGTGCTCGCGCGCAGGCCCGAGATCGACGCGATGTTGACCACGCTGCCACCGCCGCCCTTGGCCATCACCGGCGCACAGGCCTGGGTGCACAGGAAGGGGCCGTCGAGGTTGGTCGCGAGCACGCGCCGCCAGTCGTCGTAGCTGGTCTCGAGGATGGGCTTGAAGATCGCGATGCCGGCGTTGTTGACGAGCGCGTCGATGCGCCCGAAGCGCGCCGCCGCGCGCCCGACCGCCTCGGCCACCTGCTGCGGCTGCGAGACGTCGGCTACCAGCACCAGCACGCGGTCGGTATCGCTGAGCGCGGTGGCGGCAACCTCGAGCGTCGGGCCGTCGATGTCGAGCATCGCGACCCGGTGGCCGCGCGCGAGGAAGCGGCGCGCGATGGCGAGGCCGATGCCGCGCGCCGCGCCGGTGACCAGCGCGACGGGCCCGGCAGCGGCGCCGTTCACGATCGAAGCCGCCACTGCAGGCGCGACGGCCTTGCGCCGCTCAGGCGGCGACCGCCGTCGCCGCCAGGCAGCGGTTGCACTTGCCGAGGCCGCTCAGGCGAAGATCGGGCTTGCCGTCGCCGGTCTTGAAATTGGCCTGGCAGCGCCGGCAGACATACATCCGCGAGTTGGACATCATCGGCTTGACGCCGCGCTCGGGCGCTGGCCGCGCGGCAGTGTATTCGGCCTGGGTCTGACGCAGCTTGTGGGTGCCGTCGGTCGGCGCTGCGGGTGTGGAACGTCGTGTTGCCATGGCGCAGGGGCTGGAAGTCGGGGGATGATTGCTTGGCGCCGCGAACGGCGTCGAGACCCCGATTGTCCTCTCTTTGGGACCCGGTTGCTGCAGGCGGGGCTTTGGGCGCCACGGCAGGCTATTCTCGCGCCCATGATCGCTACCCTCGAACTGTTCCGCGACGACGCGTCGCTCGACGCCTGCGACGCGACGATCACGGCCATCGACGAGGCCGGCATCCGGCTCGACCGCACCGTCTTTTACCCACACGGCGGCGGGCAGGCGGGCGACCGCGGCACGCTGGCGCTAGGCGACGGGAGCGTGATCGCGATCGTCGACACGCGCAAGGGCGCGGCGCCGGGCGAGATCGTGCACCTGCCCGCGCCCGGGCAGGAGGCAGCGCTGGCCGGCCTGGCGCCGGGAATGGCGGTGCAGGCCTGCATCGACCGCGGGCGCCGCCAGCGCCACATGCGCTTTCACACCAGCACCCACCTGCTGTGCGCGCTGGTGCCGCATCCGGTCGACGGCTGCTCGATCACGGCCGACTACGCGCGGCTCGACTTCCACATGAGCGAGCCCCTGGACCGCGAGGCGATCGGCGCCGGCCTGGCGCGCCTGGTCGCCGAGGCGCATCCGGTGCGCCAGCGCTGGATCAGCGAGGCCGAACTCGACGCCAACCCCGGCCTCGTGCGCAGCATGAGCGTGCAGCCGCCGCGTGGCCAGGGCCGGGTGCGGCTGGTCGAGATCGACGGTGTCGACCTGCAGCCCTGCGGCGGGACCCATGTTGCCAACACCGCCGACATCGGCGCCGTCGTCGTCACCAAGATCGAGAAGAAGAGCGCGATGACGCGGCGTGTGGTGCTGGGGTTTGCCTCGTCGGAGGATTGACGGTCGGAGCGGCAAGGGCGCGCCCGGGCAGGCCGCGGCGCTTCGGTTCGGCGGTCGGCGCAGGGCGCCGACGCCCCGCCCGCAGGGCGGGGTGTTGCGTCCGTTGCCCTGGCGGCTGCCCGCCCGCGGCCTCGCGCGCCAACGCTGGCGTGCCAGTCCCACGAACGCCGAGAAGAGTCAGAAGCCCAACGCCCTTCCCGCCCCCAGCAGCGTCGCTGCGCCCAGCACGGCGAATATCGCCGCCGCAATGGCGTGCACCAGCCGCACCGGCATCCGGTGCGCGATCCGGTCGCCGAGCAGCACGGCGGGCACGTTGGCGATCATCATCCCGAGCGTCGTGCCGGCGACGACCGCGGCGAAGGCGTTGTACTGCGCCGCCAGCGCGATGGTCGCAATCTGGGTCTTGTCGCCCATCTCGGCGAGGAAGAAGGCGATGAGCGTGGTCGTGAAGACGCCGCGCGGTGCGAGCTTGGCGTCGCCCTCGTCGAACTTGTCCGGGATCAGCGTCCAGACCGCCATCGCGAGGAAGGAGATGCCGAGCACCCAGCGCAGCACCGTCGGGCCGAGTGCGGTCGTGAGCCAGGCGCCGACGGCGCCGGCGAAGGCGTGGTTGGCAATCGTCGCAACGAGAACACCGAGGATGATCGGCGTCGGGCGGCGGAAGCGGGCTGACAGGATGAAGGCGAGCAGTTGCGTCTTGTCGCCGATCTCGGCCAGGGCGACGATGCCGGTCGCAACGAGAAACGCCTCCAAAACGGGTCAGGCGCCGCGCGCCGGGGCGATCTCGGCATACAGCGCCAGGTAGGCCGCAGCGGCTGCATCCCACGAGAAATCCTGTGCCATCGCGCGCAGCATCATCCTGCGCCAGGCTGCGGGCTGGTCGTACAACGCCGAGGCGCGCGCCAAGGCCTGTGCTAGCGCCTCGGGCGTCGCCGCGTCGAAGGCGAAGCCGGTCGCGCGCTTGGCATCGCTTGCATCGACCACCGTATCGGCGAGGCCGCCGACGCGGCGCACGAGCGGCAGCGTGCCGTAGCGCAGGCCGTAGAGCTGGGTCAGTCCGCAGGGCTCGAAGCGTGACGGCACGAGGATCACGTCAGCGCCGGCGATCGCGCGGTGCGCGAAGGCCTCGTCGTAGCCGATCCGCTCCGCAACGCGCCCCGGGTGCGCGCGTGCGGCGTCGCGCAGCGCGGCCTCCAGGTCGGGGTCGCCGCTGCCGAGCACGAGCAGTTGCCCGCCCGCTTGCAGCAGCGCCGGCAGCGCGCCGAGCACGAGGTCCAGGCCCTTCTGCGCGGTCAGGCGGCTGACGATGCCGAACAGCGGCGCCGCCGCATCGGCGTCGAGCCCGGCCTCGGCCTGCAGCGCCGCCTTGCACAGTACCTTGCCGCCGGGCTCGGTTGCGCTGTAGCCAGCGGCGAGCGCGGCGTCGCGCGCCGGATCCCAGATGTCGCCATCGACGCCATTCAGGATTCCCGAAACCGCCGCGCCGCGGCTGCGCACCACGCCGTCGAGGCCGAAGCCGAACTCGGGCGTCGCGATCTCGCGCGCGTAAGTCGGGCTCACGGTCGTCACGCGGTCGGCGAACTGCAGGCCGGCCTTCATCAGCGAGAGCTGGCCATGAAACTCCAGGCCATCGGCGTTCATGTAGTGCGACGGCAGCCCGAGCAGGCCGAAGTCGGCGGGTGCGAACAGGCCCTGGTAGGCAAGGTTGTGGACCGTGAACAGCGAGGCTGCGGCCGTGGACGGATGGGCCGCCATGTAGGCGCAGGCGCAGGCGGCGTGCCAATCGTGGGCGTGCATCACGTCGGGCGTCCAGGCCGGGTCGAGTTCGCCCGCGGCGAGGTGCGCAGCGGCCCAACCCAGGAGCGCGAAGCGCTGCAGGTTGTCGGGCCATTCGCGGCCGGACGCGTCCTGATAGGGGCCGCCGTCGCGCCGGTACAGGTAGGGCGCATCGAGCACGTAGGCCGGCACATGGCTGAACGGCAACTGGCCGCAGCGCAGCGTCACGCGCGCGGCGCCAAACACGGGTCCGACCTCGCACACCGCGCGCTGGTGCAGCACGGCCTCGGCGATCGCCGGCAGGCCCGGCAGCAGCAGCCGCACGTCGGCGCCGGCACGCGCCAGCGCCGGCGGCAGCGCGGCGACGACGTCGGCCAGGCCGCCGGTCTTGACGAGCGGAAACACTTCGGCCGCGACATGCAGCAGGCGCAGCGCCGGCGCCGCTGCGGGCAAGGGCGGGCGCGTCATGCGGCCAGCTTGGCCAGCATCTCGCGCGTGACGAGCGTGATGCCCTGCTCGCTGCGATCGAAGCGCGCCGCGTCGGCGGCAGCGTCTTCGCCGATCACGAGGTCGTCCGGAATCACGCAGCCGCGATCGACGACCACGCGCGTCAGGCGCGCGCGCCGGCCGACCTGGGCTTCGGGCAGCAGCACCGACCAGTTGACGCTCGCATGCGAGTGCACGCGCACGCTCGAGAACAGCACCGAGCGGAACACCGCGCCCGAGATGATGCAGCCGCCCGACACCAGGCTTTCGACCGCGACCCCGCGCCGGTCGTGCTGGTTGTGCACGAACTTGGCCGGCGGCAGTTGCGGCTGGTAGGTCCAGATCGGCCAGCGCGTGTCGTACAGGTCGAGCAGCGGCACGGTCGCGGTGAGGTCGATGTTGGCGTCCCAGTAGGCGTCGATCGTTCCCACGTCGCGCCAGTAGGGCGCCTGATCGGGCTGCGACGAGACGCACGAAAGCTCGAACGGATGCGCTGTCGCACAGCCGTTGCGCACCGCATGCGGGATGATGTCGCGCCCGAAGTCGTGCGTGGAATGCGGGTCGGCCATGTCGCGCGCGAGCTCGGCATAGAGGTAGTCGGCATTGAAGATGTAGATTCCCATGCTCGCCAACGAGCGCGTCGCGTCGCCCGGCATCGGCGGCGGGTCGGCGGGCTTCTCGATGAAGTCGACGATCAGCCCGTCGCCGTCGACGGCCATCACGCCGAAGGCGCTCGCCTCGGCGCGCGGCACCGCGATGCAGCCGACCGTGCACGCGCGCCCCCGGGCCACGTGATCGGCGAGCATCAGTGCGTAGTTCATCTTGTAGACATGGTCGCCAGCCAGCACGAGAACGTACTCGGCGCCGTAGCCGTCCAGAATGTCCTGGTTCTGGAACACCGCGTCGGCCGTGCCGCGATACCACGACTCTTCGTCGACGCGCTGCTGCGCCGGCAGCAGGTCGACGAACTCGTTCATCTCGCTCTTCAGGAAGGCCCAGCCGCGCTGCAGGTGGCGCAGCAGGCTATGGCTCTTGTACTGGGTGATGACGCCGATGCGGCGCACGCCCGAGTTCAGGCAGTTCGAGAGCGCGAAGTCGATGATGCGGAACTTGCCGCCGAAGTACACCGCCGGCTTGGCGCGCGTGTCGGTCAGGTTGCGCAGCCGGCTGCCGCGGCCGCCGGCCAGGACCAGCGCCACGGTGCGCTTGGGCAGGTCGAGGTTGTGCGCGAGGTCTTGCGTTGCTTGCATCGAGGCTCCCGTTTTCGCGCTGCCGGGCGGGGCCGGCAGCGCCTGCTCCACATCATGGCACCATTCGGAGCCGGCGCGAGCGACCGGTCCCCGTGAAAGAGGAACAGACATTGACCCCGAGCTACGACCCTCCTGCCGCACAGGCCGATCTCGACCGCATGCTGCTCGACACCGTGGGCGTCGCGCCCGCCGAGGCGAGCCACGCCGACCTGATGCAGGCCACCGCCCGTCTCGCGCGGCGCCAGCTCTCCGAGCGCTGGGTGCAGACCCAGGCTGCCGAGCGCGCCGACAAGGCACGCCGCGTCTACTACCTGTCGATGGAGTTCCTGATCGGGCGCACGCTCGGCAATGCGCTCGCGGCGCTGAACCTGCGCGACGCCGCCGCCGACGCGCTGCAGGGCCACGCGCTGCAGCTCGAGGAGGTGGCCGAGCAGGAGGCCGACGCGGCACTCGGCAACGGCGGCCTGGGGCGGCTCGCCGCCTGCTTCCTCGACTCGATGGCGACGCTCGGACTGCCCTCGTTCGGCTACGGCATCCGCTACGAGTACGGCATGTTCGCGCAGCACATCGCGGGCGGGCGCCAGGTCGAGCACCCGGATCCGTGGCTCGCCGACGGCACGCCGTGGGAGTTTCCGCGCGCGGGCGTCAACTTCTGCGTGCGCTTCGGTGGCTGGGTCGAGCAACAGGGCGAGCGCGCGCTGTGGCGCCATGCGGGCGAGGTCGCGGCCAAGGCCTACGACATGGTCGTCCCCGGCCACGGCACGCACAAGGTCAGCACGCTGCGGCTGTGGAAGGCGGCAGCGCCGGCGCACATCGACCTGCACGCGTTCAACAGCGGCGACTACGCGCGCGCGGCCGAGGTCAAGAACGAGTTCGAGAACATCTCCTGGGTGCTGTACCCGAACGACAGCACGCCCGCCGGGCGCGAGCTGCGCCTGCGCCAGGAGTACTTCTTCGTGAGCGCGTCGCTGCAGGACCTGCTCGGCCGCCATCTGCTCGAACACGCGCGGCTCGAGAACCTCGCCGACCGGGTGGCGATCCACCTGAACGACACGCATCCGGCGATTGGCGTCGCCGAGCTGATGCGACTGCTCGTCGACGAGCACGCGATGCCCTGGGCCGCGGCTTGGGCGCAGTGCCAGCGCATCTTCTCGTACACCAACCACACGCTGATGCCCGAGGCGCTCGAGACCTGGAGCGTCGGCCTGATGCAGCATGTGCTGCCGCGCCACCTGCAGATCATCCTGCGCATCAACCAGGAGTTCCTCGACCAGGCGGCGCAGGTGCGGCCGGGCGACCTCGGCTTCCTGCAGCGGCTGTCGCTGATCGACGAGAACGGCGAGCGCCGGGTGCGCATGGCGCATCTGTGCGTCGTCGGCAGCCACAAGGTCAACGGCGTCTCGGCGCTGCATTCGGAGCTGCTCGTCAAGACCATCTTCGCTGACTTCGCGAGCCTGTACCCGGAGCGCTTCACCAACGTCACCAATGGCGTCACGCCGCGGCGCTGGCTGGCGCAGGCCAATCCGGGCCTCGCGGCCCTGCTCGACCGCACGATCGGCGCCGACTGGCGGCTCGACCTGCGCCAGATCGCCGCGCTCACGCGCCACGCCGACAGCGGCGCGCTGCGCGCCGCGTTCGCGATCGTCAAGCATGCCAACAAGGGGCGCCTGGCAGCCTACGTCGAGCGCGAGCTCGGCATCCGGCTCGACCCGGCGAGCCTGTTCGACGTCCAGGTCAAGCGCATCCACGAATACAAGCGCCAGTTGCTCAACCTGCTGCATGTGGTGACGCGCTACCAGGCCATCCTCGCCAACCGCCAAGCTGACTGGGTGCCGCGCAGCGTGATCCTGGCCGGCAAGGCGGCGTCGTCGTACCACATGGCCAAGCAGATCATCCGCCTCGTGCACGACGTGGCAGCCGTGATCAACGCCGACGCGCGCGTCGCCAACCGGCTCAAGCTCGTCTTCGTGCCCAACTACGGCGTCTCGGTGGCCGAGCTCATCATGCCCGCGGCCGACCTGTCGCAGCAGATCTCGACTGCCGGCACCGAGGCCTCGGGCACCGGCAACATGAAGCTCGCGCTCAACGGCGCGCTGACCATCGGCACGCTCGACGGCGCCAACATCGAGATCCGCGACAAGGTCGGCGCCGACAACATCTTCATCTTCGGCCACACCACGGCCGAGATCGCGGCGCTGAACCACGGCGGCTACCAGCCGTTGCGCCTGTACGAAGGAAACCCCGCGCTCAAGGCCGCACTCGATGCGATCGCGGGCGGGCAGTTCTCGCCCGACGAGCCGGATCGCTACCGCGGCGTCGTCGATGCGCTGCTGTGGGGCGGCGACCACTACAAGCTGCTCGCCGACTACGATGCCTATGTCGCCGCGCAGACGCGCGTCGACGCGCTGTACCGCGACGGCGAGGCCTGGGTGCGGATGGCGATCGCCAACGTCGCGGCGATGGGCAGTTTCTCGTCGGACCGCGCGATCCGCGAGTATGCGCAGAACATCTGGGGCCTCGCGCCGCGCGACCTGGAGCCACATGCTCGCTGATGCCGAGCTCGACCTGCTGTGCCGCGGCCGGCACGCGGATCCGTTCGCGGTGCTCGGCGTGCATGCGGCCGGCGACGGCTTCGCCGTGCGCAGCTTCCAGCCCGGCGCGCGCACGGTGGCCCTCGTCGATGCCGGCGACGGCAGCCTGCTCGCCACCCTGCACCACCGCCGCGACGGCCTGTTCGAGGCCGACGCTGCCGGCGCGCCGCCGGCCGACTACCGGCTGCGCGTGCAGTGGCACGACGGCAGCGAGGCCTTGCTCGACGACGCCTACCGCTTCGGCCCGGTGCTGGGCGAGATCGACGTCTGGCTGCTCGCCGAAGGCACGCACCTGCGCCCGTTCGAGATCCTCGGCGCGCACCGGCGCACGATCGGCGGCGCGGCGGGGACGAGCTTTGCCGTCTGGGCGCCCAACGCGGCGCGCGTCAGCGTGGTCGGCGACTTCAACCGGTGGGATGGGCGCAGGCACCCGATGCGCTTGCGCCGCGAATGCGGCGTCTGGGAGATCTTCGTCCCCGGCGTCGGAGCGGGCGCCCCGTACAAGTACGAGATCGTCGCCGCCGACGGCACGCTGCTGCCGCAGAAGGCCGACCCTTACGCGTTCCAGGCCGAGTTCCGGCCCGCGACGGCAAGCGTCGTCATCGATTCGCTGCCGCCGCCCACACCGGCCAGGCCCGGACGCCAGCGCGCGAACGCGCTCGATGCGCCGGTCTCGATCTACGAGGTTCACCTCGCGTCGTGGCGACGCAAGGATGGCAACCAGTGGCTGGGCTGGGACGAACTCGCCGACACCCTCGTTCCCTATGCGCAGGAGATGGGCTTCACGCATCTCGAACTGCTGCCCGTGAGCGAGCATCCGTTCGACGGCTCCTGGGGCTACCAGCCGACGGGGATGTACGCACCGAGCTCGCGCTTCGGCGAGCCGCAGGGCCTGGCCCGCTTCGTGGCGCGCGCTCACGACGCAGGGCTCGGCGTGATCCTGGACTGGGTGCCGGCGCACTTTCCGAGCGACGCGCACGGCCTGGCGCGCTTCGACGGCACGCCGCTGTACGAGTACGCCGATCCGCGCGAAGGTTTTCACCGCGACTGGGGTACGCTGATCTATAACTTCGGCCGCACCGAGGTGCGCAATTTCCTGGTCGGCAACGCCCTCTTCTGGCTCGAGCGCTACGCCGTCGACGGGCTGCGCGTGGATGCGGTCGCATCGATGCTGTATCGCGACTACAGCCGCGAGCCTGGCGAGTGGGTCCCGAACGTGCATGGCGGGCGCGAGAACCTCGAGGCGATTGCGTTCCTGAAGCGCATGAACGAGGTCGTCGGCGCAGAGCGCCCGCAGGCGATGACGCTGGCCGAGGAATCGACGGCATTCCCCGGCGTCTCGCGGCCCACGTTTGCCGGCGGGCTCGGGTTTCACTACAAGTGGAACATGGGCTGGATGCACGACACGCTGGCCTACATGCAGCGCGACCCCATCCACCGCAAGTACCACCATCACGAGCTCTCGTTCGGCCTGGTCTATGCGTTCAGCGAGAACTTCGTGCTCCCGCTGTCGCACGACGAGGTCGTGCACGGCAAGGGCTCGCTGCTGGCAAGGATGCCGGGCGACCGCTGGCAGCAGTTCGCCAACCTGCGCGCCTACTTCGGCTTCATGTGGGGCCACCCGGGCAAGAAGCTGCTCTTCATGGGTGGTGAATTCGCCCAGCAGCGCGAGTGGAACCACGACGCGAGCCTCGATTGGCACCTGCTCGCCGACCCGCTGCACGAAGGCATGCGCTGCCTGGTGCGCGACCTGAACCGGCTCTACCGCGCCGAACGCGCGCTGCACGAGCAGGACTGCGAGCCAGCGGGCTTCTCGTGGATAGACCATGGCGACGCCGAGCGCTCGCTGCTCGTCTTCGCGCGCCACGGCCGCGGCGACGCGGCGACGATCGTCGTCGCGTGCAACTTCACGCCCACGGTGCGCGGCGGGCACCGGATCGGCGTGCCGCGCGCCGGCCGCTGGCGCGAGTGCCTGAACACCGACTCGGCGCATTACGGCGGCAGCAACGTCGGCACCCCGCTCGCCGTCGCCACCGCGCAGGACCTGCCCTGGCAGGGCCAGTCGCATTCGATCGTGATCGACCTGCCGCCGCTGGCTTGCGTGTTCTTCGCCTGGCAGGGTGGATGAGCCCGCAACGCCTCGACGCCGGACTTGCCTTTCCGCTCGGCGCACATGCCGACGGCGAAGGCATCAACTTTTCCGTCTTTTCCGCGCATGCCGAAGCGATCGAGGTGTGCCTCTTCGACGCGGACGGCAGCCGTGAACTGCAGCGCCTGACATTGCCGGCGCACTGCGGCGACATCTGGCACGGCCGGCTGCCGGGAGCGGGCGCAGGCCTCGTCTACGCCTATCGCGCGCACGGGCCCTGGGCGCCGGAGCAGGGGCACCACTTCGACGCACGGCGCCTGCTGCTCGACCCCTATGCACGCGAAATCGTCGCCCTGCCCGGCGGCGCGCTCGGCGCGCGCGTCGTCGCCGACGAAGACGACGCGGGCGCGGCGCCCGAACCGCGCCCGCGCCGCCCACTCGCGCAGAGCGTGCTCTACGAGGCGCACGTCAAGGGCCTGACGCGTCTGCATCCCGGCATTGCCGAGCCGCTGCGCGGCACCTACGCCGGCCTCGCGTCCGACGCGATGATCGAGCACCTGCTGCGTTTGGGCGTCACCGCGGTGAGCCTGCTGCCGGTCGCCCAGCACCTGGACGAACCGCGCCTCGTGGCGCAGGGTCTGGCCAACTACTGGGGCTACAACACGATCGGCTTCTTCGCCGTCGAGCCGCGCTATGCGAGCGGCCAGGGCGGTCTGTCGCCACGCCAGGAATTTCGCGCGATGGTGAGGCGGCTGCACGAGGCGGGCATCGAGGTCATCCTCGACGTGGTGTTCAACCACACCGCCGAGAGCGATCTCGACGGCCCGACGCTTAGCTGGCGCGGCCTCGACAACCGCAGCTACTACCGCACGCTGCCCGGCGCGCCCGGGACTTACGACAACCTCGCCGGCTGCGGCAACGCGCTCGACCTGCGCCACCCGCGCGTGCTGCAGTTCGTGATGGACAGCCTGCGCTGGTGGGCACAGACGATGAACGTCGACGGCTTTCGCTTCGACCTGGCGCCGGTGCTCGCGCGCGGCGACGCCGGCTTCGACGCGCACGCGCCCTTCTTCCACGCCGCCGCGCAAGACCCGCTGCTGGCCGGGTTGAAGATGATCGCCGAACCCTGGGACCTCGGCCCGGGCGGCTACCAGCTCGGCAACTTTCCGCGCGGCTGGGCCGAGTGGAACGACCGCTTTCGCGACGGCATGCGCCGCTTCTGGCTCGGCCACGCGAGCAGCCGCGGCGAGTTCGCGCAGCGCTTGTGCGCCTCGGCCGATGTGTTCCACCGCCGCGGGCGCGAGCCCGCCGAATCGGTCAACTTCGTCGTCGCCCACGACGGTTTCACGCTGCGCGACCTGCTCAGCTGCGGGCGGCGCCACAACGAGGCCAATGGCGAGCACAACCGCGACGGGCACGCCGAGAACCTGGGCTGGAACTGCGGTGTCGAGGGGCCGACCGACGATGCGCAGGTGCTCGGCTTGCGCACACGCCTGCAGCGCGCGCTGCTCGCGACGCTGCTGCTGGCCCAGGGCACGCCGATGCTCGCCGCAGGCGCCGAACTCGGCCACAGCCAGCACGGCAACAACAATGCCTATTGCCAGGACAACCCGACGAGCTGGATCGACTGGGACAGCGCCGACCCGGCGCTCATCGACTTCACCGCGCGCCTGGTCGCGCTGCGGCGCGAACTCGGGCCGCTGCACGAGGGCTGGTACCGCGGCGAGCTCAACGGCAACGGCGTGCACGACATCGCCTGGCGGCGCGCCGACGGCGCCGCGCTCGATACCGCCGACTGGCACGACACCCGCGCGCGCACGCTCGCCATCGTGCTCGACGGGCGCTGGCTACTGCTCGTCAACGCCGAGGCCGACAACCACGCGTTCGCGCTCCCGCCCGGCGCCTGGCAAATGCGCATCGACAGCGCGCACGATGCCAGCGCATGGCAGGGCACGCAGTCCTACGCACTTGCCGGCCATGCTGTCGCGCTGCTCGCGCGCCAGGAGGGCGCATGAGACACCCTGTGTCAACCCCCGTGCCGCGGGCCGAGCGCCGGGGCCGCTCCCAAGCCGGCCCGCATCCCCCCGGGGGATCGGCCACGGTACTCCGTGGACGAGGGGCTGTCATGAGCCGGCGCCGGGCCGCCCCAAGCCGGCTCACTCCCCCTTGGGGGGACGGGCGCGACGCGCCGTTGGGGGCCGCATGAGGCTGCCACGCGCCTGCGGCGTGCTGCTGCACCCGACTTCGCTGCCCGGGCCGCATGGGTCGGGCGATCTCGGCGCGGCGGCGCACCACTTCGTCGACTGGCTTGCCGCGGCGGGGCAGACGCGGTGGCAGATCCTGCCGCTGGGCGGCATCGGCCCCGGCCATTCGCCCTACATGAGCCCGTCGGCCTTCGCAGGCAATGTGCTGCTGATAGCCCTCGCCGATTTGCGCGCGCGGGGCTGGCTCACCGACGCAGACCTCGTGCCCGACGCGGCCTTCGACGCGCGGCGCGTGCGCTTCGGCGCCGTCGTTCCCTGGCGGCTCGAGCGCCTGGAGCGCGCCGCAGCGCGCTTTGCCGAGCACGCGAGCAGCGCCGATCGCGACGCGTTTGCCGCCTTCTGCCGCGCCCAGTCCGACTGGCTCGAGGACTACGCGCTCTTCATGGCGCTCGCCGATCACGCGCCAGGGCAGTCGTGGTGCGACTGGGACCAAGCGCTGGCACGGCGCGACCCCGCGGCGCTGCAGGCTGCCACTTCAACGCACGCGGCGCGCATCGACGCGCACAAGTTCTGGCAGTGGCGCTTTGCCGAGCAATGGCGCGCACTCAGGGCGCATGCCCATGCGCGCGGCGTGCGCATCGTCGGCGACGCGCCGATCTACCTCGCGCACCAGAGTGCCGAGGTCTGGGCGCGGCAGCCGCTGTTCGAACTCGACGCCGCGGGCCGGGCGCAGGTCGTCGCCGGTGTGCCGCCCGACTACTTCTCGGCCACCGGGCAGCGCTGGGGCAACCCGCTCTACCGCTGGGCCGCGCACGAAGCCGAGGGTTACCGCTGGTGGACGCAGCGCATCGCGCGCAGCTTCGAGCGCGTCGACATCCTGCGCATCGACCACTTTCGCGGCTTCGCGCAGTACTGGGAGATCCCGGCGAGCGCGCCGACCGCGGTCGAGGGCCGCTGGTGCACCGGCCCCGGCGCGGCACTGTTCGACGCGATTGCCACCGCGCTCGGCCCGCTGCCGATCATCGCCGAGGACCTGGGGCTGATCACGCCCGACGTCGCCGCGCTGCGCAGGCGCTTCGCCCTGCCCGGCATGCGCGTGCTGCAGTTCGCCTTCGGCGACGATCATCGCAACACTTACCTGCCGCACCACCACGAGCCCGATGCGGTGGTCTACACCGGCACCCACGACAACGACACCACGCTCGGCTGGTGGGCAACGGCGAGCGCGCACGAACGCAGCCACCTGCTGGCCTACCTCGGCAGCGCGGGCAGCGAGCCGCATTGGGACCTGATCCGCGCCGCCTGCGCGTCGGTGGCCGACACCGCGATCGTCCCGCTGCAGGACGTGCTGGGACTCGCCACCGAGGCGCGCATGAACCTGCCCGGCGAGGCCGAGGGCAACTGGGGTTGGCGCTTCGAGTGGACGCAGGTCGAACCGTGGCACGGCGAGCGGCTGGCCGCTTTGTGCAGGTTGTACGGACGCTGATCGCACGCCCGACACAATTGGTGACGATTGAATGACGCCAGGGTCGCACAGCGCCCCTAGTCCTAGGGCTGTTCAGCCGCTGTCGCCGGTGCGACGGTCCGGTCTCGCTCGCGGCGCGCTGCGCGCTGCGCGAACCGTGCATGAACCAGCCCCTTCACCCGCCGAGGCTTGCCGAGGCCGTGCCGCCCGCTGCGGAGCAGGTCCGCGACGGCTTGCCGTTTCGGATCATCGGCGAGTCGCCGCCGTTCCTGCGCGCGCTGGCCACCCTTCGCCGGCTAGCATTCAGCGACGCACCGGTACTGATCGAGGGCGAGACCGGCTCGGGCAAGGAAGTCGCCGCGCGCACCGTGCACTACGGCGGCGCGCGCAGCGCAGCGCCCTTCGTGCCGCTGAACTGCGGCGCGCTTCCCGACACGCTGTTCGAATCCGAGTTGTTCGGCCACGAGCGCGGAGCGTTCACCGATGCGCGCGAGCGCCGGCGCGGTCTCGTCGCCGAGGCCGAGGGCGGCACGCTCTTCCTCGACGAAGTGGATGCGCTCGCGCCGAAGGCGCAGGTGGCGCTGCTGCGCTTCCTGCAGGACCAGTGCTTCCGCCCGCTGGGCAGCGCGCGCGAGCAGCAGGGCAACGTGCGCCTGATCGCGGCGAGCAACCGCCCGCTCGAGGCGCTGGTGGGCACGGGCACGTTCCGCCAGGATTTGCTGTACCGCCTCAAGGTGCTGCATGTCGAGTTGCCGCCGCTGCGCCAGCGCGGCCGCGACGGCGCGTTGCTGGCCGAGCACTTTGCCGAACGCTATGCACGCAAGTACGCGCTCGCGCAAAGCAGGCTGGCCGGCGCCACGCTCGACTGGATAGTCGCGCAGCCCTGGCCCGGCAACATCCGCGAGCTCGAGAACTGGGTTCATCGTGTCGTATTGATGGGTGAAACGGCACCTGGTGCCGCACCGATGTCTGCCGCAGCGGCGCCGGGCGCTGCCGGAGCAGCCCCGCTGCGCTTCCGCGAGGCCAAGCTGGCGGCAATGCAGGCCTTCGAGCGCGACTTCCTGCAGCGTGCGCTGGGCCAGACGCGCGGCAACGTCAGCGCCGCGGCGCAGCTCATCGGCATGGAGCGGCGCGCCCTCGGCAAGCTGCTCAAGAAGCACGCGATCGAGCGCAGCCCGGCCTGATGCAGTGGGTCGCGCCGCACCCGGCGCCGGGTCAGGTTCGACCCGCCCAGCTTGGCGAGCGCACACGGAATCAACGACTTGGCGCGCCGACGCCGTGGGCACGCGGATTGCATCTGGTGTGGCGATGCCCAGTTCACGAGCGATGACCGCGCAAGATCCTTGCCCACCCGTCGAGATGGCGCTGCTCGCCTATCTCGCCCGCCATCCGCAGGCCGCCGATTCGCTGGCCGGCGTCGCGCGCTGGTGGGTGGGCGACGACGGCGCGTACAGCGTCGAGCAGGTCCGCGTGGCACTCGATCACCTCGTCGACAGCGGAGCGCTGCGCCGCGAACGGCTCGCCGACGGAACCGAGTGGTACGCCGGCATGGCGCCACCGCTGGCACCGCATCGCCTTCTTCACTGACCCGCCCACCCGAACCAGGAGCCCACGATGGCCGCAGTCCTCAGTTATCCCGGCGTCTACATCGAGGAGATTCCGAGCGGCGTCCGCACCATTGCCGGGGTCGCGACGTCGATCACCGCGATGGTCGGCCGAACGCGCCGCGGCCCGTTGAACCGGCCGGTGCGGGTGTTCAGCTTCGGCGAGTTCGAGCGCGTGTTCGGCGGCCTGTGGGACGACGCACCGCTGACCTTCGCCGCGCTGCACTGCTTCCAGAACGGCGGCAGCGACCTGCTCGTCGTGCGCGTTGCCGCCGACAACGCCGCGACCTGCACCGCCACGCTGCCGCACGACGGCGGCGGCGGGGACCTCGTGCTCGAAGCCGGGACGTCGATCACGGGCGACTCGCTGCCCGACCCAGGCACCTGGGCGACCCAACTGCGCGCCGCGGTCGACTTCGCCGGCGCCGGCGGCACGACGCTCGCCGCGCCGCTCTTCAATCTGACGCTGACCCACCTCGGCACCGGCGCGCGCGAGACCTACTTCAACCTCTCGGCCGACAGCGCGAGCCCGCGCTTCGTGACGAGCGTGCTGGCTTCGAGCAGCATGCTGGCACGCGTCGTCTCGGGCGCGGGAACGCGCCCCGCGATCACCGTGCCGGCGACGCCGATCGCCTTCGCCGACGCGTCGGTCCTGCCGGACACGGCCGATGGCGATGCGGTCACGTCGGCCGAGGTCGTCACCGGCGCGTCGCTCGAGGCGGACCGTGCCGGCATCTTCGCGCTCGAGCATGCCGACCTGTTCAACATCCTGTGCCTGCCGCCCTACTCGCCAACCGACGACGTCGACGCCGTCGACCTGGCCAACGCACTGACCTATTGCGCGCGACGGCGCGCGATGCTGCTCGTCGATCCGCCCGCCGCGACCGACACCGTCGCCGAGGCGACGACGTTCGCCAACGCGCTCACGCGCAGCGAGAACGCAGCGTTCTACTTCCCGCGCATCCTCGCGCCGAACCCGCTGCGCGAGAACCGCGTCGAGGCCTATGCACCGTGCGGCGCGGTAGCCGGCGTGCTGGCGCGCACCGACGCCAGCCGCGGCGTGTGGAAGACGCCCGCCGGCCTGGACGCCACGCTCAACGGCGCCGCAGGCCTCGCCGCGCGCCTGACCGACCTCGAGAACGGCACGCTCAACCCGCAGGGGATCAACTGCCTGCGCGAGTTCCCGGTCGCCGGGCGCGTGGTCTGGGGCGGGCGAACGCTGCGCGGCGCGGATCAGCTGGCGTCGGAGTGGAAGTACCTCGCCGTGCGCCGCACCGCGCTCTTTCTCGAGGAAAGCCTTTACCGCGGCACGCAGTGGGTGGTCTTCGAGCCCAACGACGAACCGCTGTGGGCGCAGATCCGCTTGAACGTCGGCGCATTCATGAACAACCTGTTCCGCCAGGGCGCGTTCCAGGGCACCAGCCCGCGCGACGCCTACTTCGTCAAGTGCGATGGCGAGAGCACGACGCAGAACGACATCAACCTCGGCATCGTCAACATCGTGGTCGGCTTCGCGCCCTTGAAGCCGGCCGAGTTCGTGATCGTGAAGCTGCAGCAGATGGCCGGCCAGACGGCGGCGTAGCAAAGGAGCACATGAGATGGCCCAGTTCAGCGTCAACGCGTCGCGCTTCGACCCCTACAAGAACTTCAAATTCCGCGTCAAGTGGGACGGCCGCTACGTCGCCGGCGTGAGCAAGGTAGGCGCGCTCAAGCGCAGCACCGAGGTCGTCGAGCACCGCGAAGGCGGCGACCCGAGCACCTCGCGCAAGAGCCCCGGGCGCACCAAGTACGAAGCGGTCACGCTCGAACGCGGCGTCACGCACGACACCGCCTTCGAGCAGTGGGCCAACAAGGTCTGGAATTTCGGCTCGGGCCTCGGTGCCGAGGTCAGCCTGAAGGACTTCCGCAAGGACATCATCATCGAGGCCTGCAACGAAGCGGGCCAGGTCGTCCTCGCGTACAAGCTGTTTCGCTGCTGGGTCAGCGAGTTCCAGGCCCAGGCCGACCTCGACGCGAATGCCAACGCGGTCCTGATCCAGACGCTCAAGCTCGAGAACGAGGGCTGGGAGCGCGACTACGACGTGCAGGAGCCGGCCGAGCCGACGTTTACCGAGCCGGCCTGAGCCCGCATCGCCACGACCATGCTCGCCGCCCTCTCCGACGGGCACGCGCTGCTCTCGCTGTGGGAGCAGGCGCTGCCGCTGGGCACCCTCGAGCGCGAGGCGCTGCTCGCGCGCGGCGGGGCCGCGTTGGCGCCGCCCACCGTCGGCGCGCAACGGCTGCGCCTGCTCGACCGCCTCGGCGCCGAACTCGGCCGCCGCGCCGCGCTGCGCAGCCGCTGCCCGGCGTGCGGCGACGAGGCCTCGTTCGAGGTAGACCTGCGCGCCCTCGCCGGCCGGTTGAGCGCCGACGACGGCGGCCTGCACACGCTCATGCACGGCAGCTGGCGCGTGGCGTTTCGCCTGCCCGCCCCCGCTGACTTGATCGAAGCGGCCCGTGCCGACGACTTCGTCCCGCACCTGCTCGCCCGCTGCGTCGAGCAGGCGTCGGACGACGGCGCGCCGCGGCCGGTCGATGCGCTGCCGCCCGACCTGCTTGCCGCGCTGTCCGACGCGATGGATGCGCTCGACCCGGCGGCCTGCGTCGCGTTCGACGTGGTCTGCCCGGCGTGCGGCAACGCCTGGAGCGCGCCCTTCGATGCCGCCGCCGCGCTGTGGTCGCGGCTGCAGGGCGACGCCGAACGCCTGCTCGTCGACATCGACACGCTCGCGCAACGCCACGGTTGGACCGAAGGCGAGATTCTCGCGCTGAGCCCGGCGCGCAGGCGCGCCTACCTGCAGCTTGCGCGGGCGCAGTAGCACGATGGATTTCCTGCGCCGCCTCGACCCCGGCCGCAGCGCGGCTCCGGGCGCCGCGCGCCTGGACCTCGCGCCGCGCTGGCTAGAGCCGGCGGCCCCGTTGGTCGACGCCGAAGCGACCGCGCCCGTCGACACCGTCGCGCCACTGCGTGTCGCAGCGGTGCGCGTGCCGGCCCGCCGGCAGCCCGGCCCGCTCGATCTCCTCGCCCGCAGCGACCCCGATCCGCCGCCGGCCCACGCCGTTCGGGCCCCGGCGCCGACACCGGCCGTGGCAGCGCACGTCGGTTTCGTGGCCACCGCCCGGCTGCCGGATCGCGTACCGTACCCGGCGGCGCCCTCGGCGCGGCAGCAGGCCGAATCGATCACGCCGCGCAGCGCGCCGCTCGACCGGGCCGTGCCGCCCGAGGCTGACCCGGCGCGCGCTGTCGTACCCGTCGAGCCGAAGCTGCCCGCAGCGCCAAGCCTCCCGCCATCGGCGGGACCCGTGTCCGCCCACGTACCGCACGATGGGCCGCTGCGCCTCGACGCGCTCGCCGAGCGCCGCCCGCCGGCAGGCGGCGCGCCGCCCATCGTGCACGTGACCATAGACCGCATCGACGTGCGCCTGCCGGCCGCGAGCGCGCCAACCGCGCAAAGCGAGCGCCGGCCGCGCCCGAGCGGCGCGGTCGCACCGCTGGCGGACTATCTGCGCGGCGGGGGTCGGGCATGAGTTCGCCGCTGGCCATCGGCGCGGTCAGCGCGGTACTGCGCAACCTGCTCGACAACGGGCTCGTCGACGTGAGCGGCATGCTCGGGCCGGTCACGGTCAGCGCCGTCGCGCCCGACCGCGTCGATGTCGACGAAGCGAACTTCGCGCCGCGCCTGAACCTCTTCATGTACCTTGCGCTGCCCAACGCGGCCTGGCGCAACCGCGACCTGCCGTCGCGCAGCGCTTCGACCGGCGAGCGCGTCAGCAACGCGCCGCTCGCGCTCGACCTGCACTACCTCGTCACCGCCTACGGCGCGTCGGACTTCCAGACAGAGATCCTGCTCGGCTACGCGATGCACCTGCTGCACGAGCGGCCGGTGCTCGACCGCGCGGCGATCCGGCGCGCGCTCGACCCGAGCCCGCTCGACATCTCGATGCTGCCGCCCGCGTTCCAGGCACTCGCGGCGAGCGACCTCGCTGACCAGATCGAGGCGGTGCGCATCACGCCGCTGCCGCTCAACACCGACGAGATGAGCAAGCTCTGGTCGGCGTCGCAATCGCATTACCGGCCGTCGGCCGCGTACCAGGTCAGCGTCGTGCTGATCGAGGGCACGCGGCCGGCGCGCTCGCCGCTGCCGGTGCTCTCGCGCGGGCCGGCCGACCTGGCCACCGGGCGCGACCGCGGCGTCGTCGTGCAGCCCGACATGCTCCCGCCCGGGCCGACGATCCTCTCGATCACGCCGCCCAACCGGCAGAGCGTGGCCCTCGCGGGCAACGTGATCACGCTCGCCGGCGTGCGGCTCGAAGGCAGCGGCGTGCGCGCGCGGCTCCGCCACCGCCTGCTCGCCGCGCCGCTCGAGGTCGCTGCGGTCGTCGCACCAGGTGGCACGAGCGCAAGCTTCACGCTGCCCGCCGGCGCTGCCGCACAGACCGGCCTGCCGGCCGGGCTGATGCAGGCAAGCCTTGCCCTCACGCCGCCGGGCGAACTGCTCGAGCGCGAGACGAACGCGCTGCCGCTGCTCGTCGCGCCCGACCCGGTGATCGCCGCCGACGCAGTGCTCGGCCTCGCGGCGATAGCCATCCAGCGCGTGGCCGGCCCGGCGCGCGTCACGGTGCGGCTGTTCAGCCGGCCCGAGGTGCGGCCCGAGCAGGCGGCGGTGCTGGCGCTGGGCACGAACACGGCAGTCGCGGCGCGGCGCACGCTCGCGACCGATCCGCTCGACTTCGAGTTCCCGGGCACGCTTAGCCCCGGCGCCCAGTGGCTGCGCCTGCGCGTCGACGGCGTCGATTCGCTGCTCGTCGACAAGTCCACGTCGCCGCCGAGCTTCGACCCGGCGTATCAGGTCACGGTGCCGGCATGAACGCGCGCTCCGAGGCCAGCTTCGCGCCGGCCGACGCTGCCGACTGGAGCGAACTCAACCAGCGCTGGCTCGCCGCCGAACTGGCGCGCCTGCGCGGCGAGATCCAGGCGCGCCTGCAATCCGGCGGCGACACGACGCCGCGCGCGGCCCACGCCGAACCCTGGCCGGCCGACGCGGCCGCGCCGCCGGCACTCGAACGCGTCGCGCGCATCTTCGGCCTGTCGCGCTTCGAGCGCGAACTGCTGTTGTTGGCCGCGGGCGTGGAGCTCGATCGCGGCCTGCGCGAACTGATCGGCGCGCCGCTGACCTTCTCGCTCGCGCTGTCGCTGCTCGACGCGCCGCATTGGGACGCACTGTCCCCGCTTGCACCGTTGCGCCAGTGGCGGCTGCTCGAACTCGGCGCCGGCGCGTCGCCGGCACACGCGGCGCTCTCGATCGACGAGCGCGCGCTCCATGCGCTGACCGGCGTCGCCGCGCTGGACGAGCGCCTGCGGCCACTGATCCGGCGTGCCGCCGAGCCGGCGGCCGCCGACGCCGCGGGCAGCGCAGCCGTCGCCGCGGCGCTTGCCGCGAGCGGGCCTGCGCCGCTGGTGCTCGTCACGGCGCACGGCGGCAGCACGCGCGCGCCGGCCGTGCTGCGCGATACCGCGCTGGCCGGCTTGCGCGCGAGCGGCGCCGGCGTGCTGCCAGTCGCGATCGCCGACCTGCCGCACGAAGCCGCCGAGGCCGACGACCTGGCACGCCGCCTGGACCGCGAGGCGCTGCTGTCGGGCGCCGTTCCGCTGATCTGGGGCGACGGGACCGACGCCCGGCCGCGGCTGGCAGGCGTCGTCGACCGGCTGCGCGGCGCCGCGGTGATCGCGGCCGATCCGATCGATCGCGCGCGCCTGCGCGAGGCGGTGCAGCGTGCGTTCGTCGTCGTCGAGTGCGCGGCGCCTGCTGCCGCCGGCGCGGCATTTGCTGCCGATGGCGCGCTCCTGCGCCCGGCGCTGCAGCAGTTTCGCGTCGACGCCGCGCTGCTGCAGGAGGCGCGCGCCGCCGCCGCGCTGTGCGCCGATCCGCGCGCCGACGGCGCGGCCTACGCCGATGCGTTGTGGGACGCGCTGCGCGAAGCGGCGCGCGGCGGGCTCGAGGCGCTCGCCCAGCGAATCGCCGCCGACACGCGCTTTGCCGACCTCGTGTTGCCCGCCGCGCAGCTCGAGCAGCTGCGCGCGATCGCCGAGCAGCTCAGGCACAGGCACACGGTGCACGAGGACTGGGGCTTCGGCGCGCGCGGCGCGCGCGGCCTCGGCATCGCCGCGCTCTTCGCCGGCGAATCGGGCACCGGCAAGACGATGGCGGCCGAGGCGATCGCCAACGAGGCGCGGCTCGACCTCTACCGCATCGACCTTGCCAGCACGGTGAGCAAGTACATCGGCGAGACCGAGAAGAACCTCGCGCGCGTGTTCGACGCCGCCGAGGCGAGCGGCGCGGTGCTGCTGTTCGACGAGGCCGACGCCCTGTTCGGCAAGCGCAGCGAGGTCAAGGACAGTCACGACCGCTACGCCAACATCGAGATCGCCTACCTGCTGCAGCGCATCGAGGCCTATCGCGGCCTCGCGATCCTGACCACCAATCTGAAGAGCTCGCTCGACAAGGCCTTCATGCGCCGCATCCGCTTCGTCGTGCAGTTCCCCTTCCCCGACGAGGCGATGCGCCAGCGCCTCTGGCGGCTGCAGCTGCCCGAGCGGGCGCCGCGGGCGCAGATCGACTTCGCCGCGCTCGCGCGTGCGCCGCTCGCGGGCGGCCACATCCGCGCCGCGGCCTTGCAGGCGGCGTTTGCCGCCGCTGCGCGCGGCCAGGCAATCGACGACGCGCTGCTGACGCAGGCGCTGCGCGGCGAGTTCGCGAAGCTCGAGCGCTCGTGGAACTTCGGCACCGGAGGCTCGGCATGACGCTGTCCGCGCGCGAGCTGCACCTGCACATCGTCCGGCTGACGGTCGACGGGGCCGAAGGCACCGATCGTGGCGCGCTCGCGCGCCAGCTCGCGACGCAGTTGCCGGCGGCGATCGCGCAGCGCCTGCAGGCGAATGCCGCCGCTGGCGCGGCGCCGGCCGCGTTGCACGAACGCATCGCGGCGGCCGTCGCGCCGCGCGTCGCCGCGCAGCTGGAGGCGCGTCGATGACGCTCGTCACCGGCCTCGCAGCACGGCCGGCCACGGCGCGGCTGCAGCGCGCCTGCGCATGTAGCGCCGGCCAGGCCGATTGCGAGGCGTGCCGCAGGAAGAAGCTGCAGCGCCGCGCGCCGCCCGGCAGCGAGGTGCCGGCGCCGCTCGACCTGGCGCGCTTCGAGGGCGGCGGCACGACGCTCGCGCCCGCGTGGCGACGGCGGCTAGAGCCGCAGTTCGGCGCCGCCTTCGACGCCGTGCGCATCCACGACGATGTCTCGAGCCACGCCGCGGCGCACGCGCTGCATGCACACGCGTTCACGGTCGGCCAGCATGTTCACTTCGGCGCCGGCCGCTACGCGCCCGACACGCGCGCGGGGCTGCACCTGCTCGCGCACGAACTCACGCACACGATCCAGCAGCGCGGCGCGGCGCCGGCGGGGCCGGCGCTCGCATCGGAGACCGATGCGCCCGACGCGCCGCTCGAGCGCGAGGCCGACGCCCAGGCCGATGCGGTCGTCGCGGGCCGGGCGCGGCGCATCGCGCCGGGTGCGGCCGCCGGCGTGCAGGCACGCTTGCAACGCGACGCCGCCGACACGGTCGAGTTCGACCGCGCGATCGACGAGAAGAGCGGCGTGCGCATCCGGCGCACGCTCGAAGACCGCCCCTGCACCGAGACGCCCGAAAAGCGCACCACGCCGCGCGACAAGATCTTCCGCTGGGACCGCGACGCCGACGCGATCCGCCTCGAGTACTCGCTGTGCTACGGCAGCGTGCGCCTGACGGCCGACTCGTCGATCGACTACACGCGCGTCGTCGAGGCCGGCAAGAACCTGCTCGACACGCTGCGCAGCAATCCGGCGGCCGGCGCCGACCCGCCCGGCCTGGCGAACACCGCACTCGACAGCGCCAAGATCTCGGCGCAGGGCGACGTCACGCTCACCGTCGACGGCATCCTGCGCGCCGGCGTCGGCGCGACGAGCACGCTCGGCACTGCCGAGCAGCAGATCCGCGTGACGGGCACCCTCAAGGTCACGCCCAAGGGCGTGAGCTTCACGATCACCGGATTCGTCGACGTGCAGCGCACACCGACGCTCTCGGCCGAGCAGTACTCGCTCAGCCTGAAGGTCGGCACGAAGTGGTTCGCGGTCGACCTCGGCTACAAGGTCGACGACAAGCGCCCGGCCGGCGAGGCGCCGAGCTCCAAGGGCACGCTCAGCATCGGCGCCGAGATCCCGCTGCCCAACATCGGCCCGATCAAGGACCTGACGCTCAAGCCCGGCCTGTCGATCGAGCCGCGTCCGGGCGAGGATCCGAAAGTCACGCCGGGGCTGACGCTGGGCGGCAAGTTCGGCGGCCCCGACAAGACCGAGCGTGTCGACTGCTGGCGCTGCGACTGCCCGCCGCCGCTGCCGCGCTACACCTGCACGCCCTACGGCACGAAGGAAGTCATCGACCGCGAGCCCGATACCCAGAACCTGCCGCTGATGTACCAGTTCGACAGCAGCACGCCGGCCGATGCGGCCGCCTTCGCCTCGCGCGTCGAGGCGATCGGCGCGATGGTCGGCAAGGGCTACGAGGTGCGTTCGGTGCGCGGCTATGCCTCGCCCGAGGGCAAGGTCGACTACAACCTAGCGCTCGCCACGCGGCGCGCCGAGCACGCGCACGCCGAACTCGGCAAGAAGCTGCCGGCGGGCGCCCCCGCCTTGCCGGCGGCCGAGGGTGTGGGCGAACTGTTCGGTGAGTCTGCCACCCGCCCCGGCACGGAGGCCGCCAACGAAGCGCTGACCGGCCAGCTCGTTCCGCGGCTGGCCGCGCTCGGCCCCGAGGAACGCCTCGACTTGCTGCAGGTCGATCCAGCCGCGCGCGCCGATCCGGTGCAGCGCCAGCAGGCGCTCGACGACATCCAGGCCTTCGTCGACGGCCGCGATGCCAAGGGCCGCAAGATCAGCGGGCGCGCGCGCTGGGAACTGGTGTTCCCGTTCATGCGGCGGGTCGACGTCGACGTGCACCTGAAGAAGCTGTCGCACCCGGAGCGCGTTCCGAAGCCCGACCAGACCGGCGCCTGCGAGGAGGCCGACCGCGCGGCGATCGATGCGGCGCACCCGATCCCGCCGGAACGCAAGCTGCCGAAGAAGAAGTGCCGCGAATCATGAGCCGCGATCGCGAACCCCGCATTCCTGCAGCGCTGACGCCGCGCACGGTGCCGGCGCGTCAGGGCGCGCGGCTGACGATGCCGGGCGCCGACGCCGCAGCGACCCCGGCCGGCGCCGACTTTGCCGAAGTGCCGATGGAGCCGCCGGGCCAGGCGCTGCAGGAGGGCGAGGCGCCCAAGGCGGCGGCGGGTTGCGGCGAGGCCATCTCGTGGACGCCTGCATCTCCGGTGCCGACCGACATCCGCGCCGACACGGCCGTCGAGTTCGCGGCCAATGTCGATGCCGTGCTCGGCGCCGGTGGCCACACCCACATCTCGATCGGCTTCAGCCCGACGGTCGACAAGGGAAAGATGACGCAGGTGGGCTTGAGCGTCACGTCGAGCATCATCCGCCCGCGCTTCGCCGGCGGCCGCCCGTCCGAGAAGGAACTCGCGCTGATCCGGCGCGTCGAGACCTTCATCAAGGATCACGAGGAGCGCCACCGCGAGCTGAGCAAAGCCGTGCTGCAGCAGGCCGTGTGCGACGCGCGCAACCAGCCAGTGGCATCCGCCAAGGCGATCGTGAAGAAGGCGGCCTGCGACAAGGAGCCCACGGCGCAGGAGGCGCTGGACGCGAAGGAAGGTCAGCTCGAGTGGGTCAAGGACTCGACCGGCGCGGTGGTCGACTTCAAGGCCGTCGGCGCGAAGCACAACTACCACGTCAAGGACTGCGATCCCACCAAGCCGGCACCGGTCGAAGACAAGCCGAAGGGAGAAGGCGAATGAGCCGTGCCTTCATGCCCGCGATCGACGGCGCGCCGCGGGTGGCGCCGCGCGACCACCCGCTGGAGCGTGCCGCGCGTGGCCGATCGGTACCTGGCCCGCGCACCGGAGCGTTGGTGCCATCGGCCGGGCCGCTGGCGATGACGGGGGGTGAACCGCTGCCAGGGGCGGATCGACGCTACTTCGAACAGCGCCTCGGGCACGACTTCTCCGCGGTACGGCTGCATGCCGACGAGCGCGGCGCCGCGCTCGCCTCCGGCCTGGACGCGCTTGCGTTCACGAGCGGCACCCACATCGGCTTTGGTGAAGGCCGATACCGTCCGTCCACGTCCGCCGGCCGGGCGCTGATTGGCCACGAACTCATGCATGTGGCGCAGGTGCAGGCCGCCGGCGCCGGCAGCGGCGCGGCGGCGATGCTGTGGCTTGCGCGGCGTGCAACCCTGATCCGGCTCGCGGACCGCCGTTCTTGGAGGTCGAGATCGGCACCGAGCGGCCACAGACCGCGACGCCCCGACGATTCCCCATCGGTGCCGAAGGTTCCCAGGTGGATGCCACGCGTATCGAGATCTTCGATGGCGACATCGTTGCGGTTCGGATCGGACGCGAGATGGGCAATACTGATCCGAAGACTGTGCTCGGCGATCCGCTCGAGATCGAAGCCTTGCCGGCCTCGATGGAGCGCATCGAAGGCGGCCCATTCGATTGGGCGCAACTGCGGGCAGTGCAGCCCGATGCCGCGGTGTCACTGACGCTGCGTTCCACGCGTTCACCGGGTCTGACCGTCGGCGTCGCCCTTCGCATCGCTGCCACGCCGTCCATGCAGCCCAGCGCCGTCGCCGGCGCCGACGGGGGTTCGGACCGCCTTTCGTCGAGGCGTGCGCGACGGCGTGCGCGGCGCGACGAGCGGCGTGCATGGCGTGAGCGGGTCGGCGCGTTGCGCGGTGGCGATCGCGGTGCGCTCAAGGAAGCACGCGCCGATCGTCGGCGCCAGCGGCAGGCGGCGCGCGAACAGCGGCGCCTGGCGACGGCGCAGGACGACGTGTTCGCGCTTCGCACCGAGATCGACGCGGCCCGCCTGCGCGGCATCGAAGCGTGCGACGCGACGATCGCCGCCCTGATGGCTAGGCCGCGCCCGGGCAGCGTTGTCGCAAAGGCGCTGCTCGATATCATGAAGATCGACGCACCCGAGATCTCCCCCGGCCGCGAGCGCGTGGAGCATGTACTGGATGTACTGCGCGGCGCACGCAACGGTCTGGCGGCGGCCAAGCTGTCCGACTTCGTCGCCGGCGACCTCGACGATCCCACCGAGTTGGCGGAGGCCCAGGGCAATGTCCGCGGCGGCAAGGTGACGCTGAGCTCGGCATGGCGATTGGGCACGCTTCAATCCCGCGAACCGGCGCGCGGAGTCGACGATGTCCGTGCCTTCGTGCTGCTGCACGAGTTCATCCACCTCGCCGGCCCGTTCGAGGCGAACGAGATCTATGTCTTCGACCGTAAGGCATGGGCGGCCCGATCTGCCGAACAGCTGCTACAGATGGCCGACGCCTACGCCGCGCTGGCATGGGTGGTCGGCACGGGAGAGCAACGATGAGCCTGTCTTCCTCGCCCCGCCTCGTCAAGGGCGGCCTCGTGATCCTCGCCCCTGGCGGCGGCGCGGTGCTGCGCATGGTCTCGCTGCAGTACAACCCGGACAGCCTGTCGCGCAGCTACCAGGTGCAGGGTGTCGGCGGGGATGGCGGCGGCGAGCGCGCGCAGCCGTTCCGCTTGAAGGGGCCGGCGGTCGAGTCGATCAAGCTCGAAGCCGAGATCGACGCCACCGACCAGCTGCAGTTCCCGGACAGCAACGCCAATGCCGTCGCCTTCGGCGTCGCGCCGCAATTGGCGACGCTCGAGGCGCTCGTCAATCCGAGCGTCGCCGAACTGCTGGCGCACGACGCGCTCGCCGCGTCGGGCACGCTCGAGATCGTCCCGCCCGAGGCGCCGCTGGTGCTGTTCGTGTGGAGCGCGCAGCGCGTGGTGCCGGTGCGGCTGATCGAGTTCTCGATCACCGAGGAGGCGTTCGACCCGGCGCTGAACCCGATCCGCGCCAAGGTCTCGCTTGGGCTGCGTGTGATGACGATCGACGACCTCGGCTTCGCGTACAAGGGTGGCCAGATCTTCATCAACCACCTGCGCGCACGCGAGGCGCTCGCCGGCAAGGCCGGCGCCGCGACGCTGGCTGCGCTCGGCATCTCGAGCATCCATGACCCGGGCCGCTCCCCGCTCATCCCAGCGCGCAGCGCGAAGGGGAGTCCTTGAGCACGTCGTCTGATCCGGTCCAGATGCTGATCGACGCGGGCGCGATTCCCGCATCGCCATACTCGCCTGCGAGCCGCTACCGCGGCGTGGCGCTGGCGACGCTCGCGCGCGCCGACGGCACGCCGATCGCCTACGGGCTGCGCCGCCTGATCCCGCCGCGGCGCGAGATCGCCGTCGCTGCGTTCCACGTCGTCCAGGGCGGCGAGCGGCCCGACCTGATCGCGCATGCGGCCTACGAGGAGCCGTTGCTGTACTGGCGCGTCGCCGACGGCAATGCGGTGGTTGACCCGTTCGAGCTTTCGGACGAGGTCGGCGCGCGCATTGCGCTGCCGGTGCCGCCCACAGGAGCTTGAGAGCAATGGCCAGCAGCGGACTCCAACTCGGCGTGCACGTCGGCCCGGTGCCGATACCGGCGCCGGCCGAGCTCGTGCACGCGGTCACGCGGGTCAAGGTCGACGAAGGATCGGGCGACGCGCAGAGCGGCTTCGAGATCACCTTCGACCTGCCGCAGCGCTCGGCGCTGCGCACGCTGTTCCTGCTCAGCGGCGGCGGTGGCGGCGTGCCGCTGATGCGCGTCACGCTGACCGTGACGCTGAACGGCCGCACCGAGTCGCTGATCGACGGCATGGCGACCAACGTCGAGACGATTCCGGGCGAAGGCGGCGTGAGCCAGATCGTCGTCAAGGGCAAGGACCTCTCGGCGCTGATGGCGGTGATCGAACTCTCCGGCCTGCCCTTCCCGGCCATGCCGCCTTCCGTGCGCGTGCTGACGATCCTCGCCAAGTACGCGGTGCTGGGCGTGATCCCGCTCGTCATCCCGAGCATCGCCGACTTTCCGCCGCTGCCGATCCAGCGCATCCCGGTGCAGCGCGGCAACGACCTGGCCTACATCCGGCGCCTGGCCGGCGACGTGGGCTACGTGTTCTATCTCGAGCCCGGCCCGGAGGTCGGCATGAGCAAGGCCTACTGGGGGCCTGAGATTCGCATCGGCGAGCCGCAGCCCGCGCTGACGACCAACATGGACGGCGCAAGCAACGTCGAGAGCCTGAACTTCAACTTCGACCGCGAACGCAAGAAGATGCCGATCGTCTTCTTCCAGGAGGGCGTGAGCAAGGCGCCGATCCCGGTGCCGATCCCCGACATCACGCCGCTGAACCCGATGCTGGGCGCGATCCCGCCGCTGCCGCCGGCGATCGAGCAGCTTTCCGACACCGCGCAGCTCTCGGCACCCGAGGCGCTGATGAAGGGCTTTGCCTTCGCTGCCTCGAACAGCGATTCGGTGTTCGGCAACGGCAAGCTCGACGTGATGCGCTACGGCCGCCTGCTGCGCTCGCGCAAGCTCGTCGGCGTGCGCGGCGCCGGCCTGCCGTTCGATGGCCTGTATTACGTCAAGAGCGTGACCCACGAGATCGAACGCGGCGCCTACAAGCAGAGCTTCCAGCTCGCGCGCAACGCGCTCGTCTCGACGACGCCGACGGTGCCCGTATGAGCCGCTTCACCCCGCCGGGCCGTTCTCGGCCAGTCGGCGCTTGCACAGAGGCGTCGTCGTGCAGAACGTCGACCCGATGTTGATCGGCCGCGTGCAGGTGATCGTTCCCGACGTCGCGATCGTGCCGTCGACCTGGGCCATGCCCTGCGTGCCCTGGGCCGGCATCAACACCGGCATGTTCATGGTGCCGCCGATGGGTGCCGGCGTGTGGGTCGAGTTCGAGCGCGGCGACCCCGACTTTCCCATCTGGACCGGCGGCTTCTGGGGCATGGCCGGCGAAACCCCGGTGATGGCAAAGGCCGTGCCGCCGCTGGTGCCCGGCATCACGATCCAGACCACGCTCAAGAACGGCATCACGATCAGCGACGTGCCGGGGCCGACGGGCGGCATCCTGATCCAGACCACCACCGGCGCGATGATCTCGGTGAGCGACATCGGCATCATCATCTCCAACGGCAAGGGCGCGATCATCAACATGACCGGGCCGACGGTGGACGTGAACCTCGGCGCGCTGACCATCGTGTAGGACGCCATGCCCGCTCCCGTCCTCCACCTCGGCGCCACCGTGATGTGCATGCACGGCGGGCAGGCGCTGCCCGCGGCGCCCTTCCCGCGCGTGCTCGTGTCGGCGCAGCCGGTCGTGACGCTCGCTTCGCCCTACGTCGTCGCCGGCTGCGCGCTCACCGGCACCGGCGCGCCGCCGTGCGTCAACGGCCAGTGGATCGCCGGTGCCGTGCGCGTGATGGCGGGCGGCGCGCCGCTGCTCACGCTCGCCGGCCAGTCGATCTGCACGCCGTCGGGCTCGCCGCTGATGCCGCTCGTGGCGCAGATGCGCGTGCTCGCGACCTGAAGGAGGCCTGCACGATGCCGCACCTCGACTTCCCGTACGCAATAGACGGTACCGGCCGCAGCGCGCAGACCTCGGCCGCCGACCATGTGCGCGACCTGATCGAGCAGGTGCTCTTCACCGCGCCGGGCGAACGCGCAATGCGGCCGACCTTCGGCAGCGGCCTGATGGCGCTCGTCTTCGAGCCCGACAGCGTGCAGCTCGCCGCGACGACGCAGTTCCTCGCCCAGGCCTCGCTGCAGCAGCATCTGTCGCACCTGATCGCGGTGCAGGCGGTGACCGTCGAGCCGATCGATTCCGCCCTCGTCGTCAGCGTCGACTACACGCTGCTCGAGGATGGCAGCAATCAGGTCGCGCGCCTCAGCGCGCCGGGAGGCGTGGCATGAGCGACTTGCAACAGCACTGCTGCGACCTGCGTCGACTCGACGTGCTGCGCGCGATCGGCAGCGCGAATGCGATCGAGTTCGTCGAGGTGCGCGACCGCGCCGAGCCGGTCCTCGCGCTGCGCCAGCGCACGCTGTTCGCGCGCCTGCTGCGCCGCGACGCGTCGATCGTCGATGGCGGCGGCGCGCTGATCCTCGGCCCTGTCAACGTGCGCATCTTCGGTGGCGAGCGCATCCGCGAGGTCGGCATCGAATGGATCGCGCTTGCCGATGCGCTGCCGCCGGGCGAGCCGCCGTCGCTCGTCGACGGCGTCGACGCGCCCGAGCGGACGCTCGTGATCCGCACCGCGCAGGCGGGCGACTTCTCGCGCTACACGCTCGCGCTCGTCGCCGCGGCCGGCAGCGACGCCGCGCCGCCCGCCTTCGACCCGCCGCTGGCGCGCATCGCGTTCGGCTTCAAGGTCGAGTGCCCGACGCCGTACGACTGCGCGGCGAGCCCGCCCTGCCCGCAGCCAGCCGTGTCCGCGCCCGAGATCGACTACCTGGCGCGCGACTACGAGTCGCTGCGCCGCATGATGCTCGACCGCCTGTCGCTCAACGTGCCGGGCTGGACCGAGCGCTCGGCGGCCGACGTCGGCGTGACGCTCGTCGAACTGCTCGCCTACGCCGCCGACAACCTCGCCTACCGGCAGGACGCGATCGCCACCGAGGCCTACCTCGGCACGGCGCGGCGGCGCGTCTCGGTGCGGCGCCACGCACGGCTCGTCGACTACCACCTGCACGAAGGCTGCAACGCGCGCGCCTGGGTGCGCTTCGAGGTCGCGGGCAACAACGTCGCGCTCGCACGCGGCACGCAACTGCTGAGCCGCATCGCCGACGCGCCGACCGTGCTGCGGCCGGACAGCCGCGAGCTCGCCGAGGCCATCGCCGCCGGCACCACCGTCTTCGAAACCGTGCGCGACGAGACGCTGCACGCCGACCTCAACCGCTTCGACTTCCACACCTGGGGCGACGAGGCCTGCTGCCTGCCGCGCGGCGCGACGCGGGCGACGCTGCGTGGCCACCACCCGCTGCTGCAGCCCGGCGCCTGCATCGCCTTCGTCGAGCGCGTCAGCCCGACGACGGCGCTCGCCGGCGATGCCGACCGCAGCCACCGCCACGTCGTGCGCCTCGTTGCCGTGACGCCGACGCAGGATGCCTCGGGCCAGCTCTTCGACGACCCACCCGTCGACGCGCCGCTGGACGTGACCGAGATCGAATGGTCGGCCGAGGACGCGCTGCCGTTCGCGCTGTGCATCTCGGTGCGCGCCTTCCCCGGCCTCGCCGTCAGCGAGGCCTGGGGCAACGTGGTGCTCGCCGACCACGGCCGCACGCTCGACGAGAACGCCGACCGGCTCGACCCCGCCTGGCAGGTGCCGCGCACCACGCTCTTCGCCGCCGTCGCCGCGACCGAACCGCACGCCTGCGACGCCGCCGAGCCGGTGCCGCTGCCGCCGCGCTTCTCGCCGCGCCTGCGCGAGGCGCCGCTCGCGTTCGGCTTCGACCTGCAGGCGCTCCTCGCCGTGCCGATCGACGACCCGGCCGAGGGCTGGGCGAACGCGGCGCGGCTGGCGACGCTCGCCGCGCGCGACGCGCGGCCGCTGATCTCGCTAGCGTCGCAACTCGGCGCGGCGATCGAGCCATGGACCGCGCAGCGCGACCTGCTCGCGAGCGGCGCCGAGGCCGCCGACTTCGTCGTCGAGGTCGACGATGCACGACGGGCCGCGCTGCGCTTCGGCAACGACGCGCAGGGCAAGCGCCCGGACGCCGACACGACCTTCGCCGCCACCTACCGCATCGGCAACGGCAGCGCGGGCAATGTCGGCGCGATGGCGCTGGCGCACGTGGTGTCCACCGACAGCGCGGCATTCATCTCGATCGCCAACCCGCTGCCCGCCTTCGGCGGCACCGAGCCCGAGGATGTCGAAGCGGCAAGGCGCGACGCGCCACAGGCCTTCCGCACGCAGGAGCGCGCCGTCACCGCCGACGACTACGCACGCGCCGCCGAGCGGCGCAGCGAGGTGCAGCGCGCGGCAGCGTCGATGCGCTGGACCGGCAGCTGGCACACGGCCTTCGTCACCGCTGACCGGCGCAGCGGCGGCGCGGTCGATGCGCCTTTCGAGCGCCGGCTGCGGCGGCACCTCGAGCGCTTTCGCATGGCCGGCGTCGATCTCGAGGTCGATGCGCCGCGCTTCGTCGCGCTCGACATCGAGCTGCACGTGTGCGTCGCGGCCGAGCACTTCCGCGCCCAGGTGCTTGCTGCGCTGCGCGACGTGCTGACGAGCAGCGTGCGCGCCGACGGCGAGCCGGGGTTCTTTCACCCGGATCGCTGGAGCTTCGGCCAGGCGGTCTACCTGAGCGCCCTCGTCGCCGCGGTGCAGGCGGTCGAGGGCGTGGCGTCGGTCGTCGCCAAGCGCTTCCAGCGCCTGGCGCGCCCGACCCGACGACGCTCGCCGACGGCGTGATCGCGATCGGCCGCCTCGAGGTCGCGCAGCTCGACGATGACCCCAACTTCCGCGAGCGCGGACGGCTCGTGATCGACATCGGAGGCGGCAAATGAGCGCGTCGTCCCCCAGCTCGGCGTGCGGCTGCTGCGACGGCGTGCAGGCCGCCACGCCGCGCATCCTCGGCAATCGACCAGCCCTGTCCTCGATCGCCTACCGCATCGGCACCTGGGCCGACTTCCGCGAGAGCCTCGTCGTCGGCCTGTCGAGCGACGCCCGCCCTGCCCTGGCGAAGCTGCTGACGCGCGACGGCGACGACTTCACGCTCGGCCTGATCGACGCCTTCGCCTGCGCTGCCGACGTGCTGACCTTCTACCAGGAGCGCACCGCCAACGAGAACTACCTGCGCACCGCGCTCGACCGCGCGTCGCTGCAGGAGCTCGGCCGGCTGATCGGCTACGAGCCGCGCCCCGGCGTCGCGGCCGAGACCTGGCTCGCGTTCACCGTCGAGACGGCGCCGGTCGCGCCGGCTGCGCTGCCGCCCGAGCCGGGCGCCTTCGTCACCGGCGTGCCGGCGCTGATCTCGCTGCCGATCGGCCTCAAGGTGCAGAGCGTTCCCGGCCCCGACGAGAAGCCGCAGACCTTCGAGACCGTCGAAGCGCTCGCCGATGCGCGCGCGGCGTGGAATGCGCTGCGTCCGCCGCTCTCGCTGCCCGTGCTGCCGAAGGCCGGCGACACGTCGGTACACCTGGTCGGCGTGCGCACCGGACTGAAGGCCGGCGACGCGGTCGTGTTCGCGCACGAAGCCTTCCTCGCCGATCCTGCCGGCGGCGGCGAGGGCTGGGACTTCCGCATCCTGAGCGCCGTCGTGCCCGATCTCGCCAACGACCGCACGCGCATCGAGTTCGTGCGCCCGCTCGCGTCGATCAATCCGGCGGGCGAGACAGCGACGCAGCCCCGCATCTTCGCGCTGCGCCGCCGCGCGTCGGCGTTCGGCCACAACGCGCCGATGTGGGCCAGCATGCCGGCGATCTTCAAGGACGAGTACCCGGGCGGCGTCGACGCCGGCGGGGACTACACCACCGACTGGCCCGCCTTCACCGCCAGCACGCGCTCGCCGTCGGGCAGCTCGGCGTGGATAGACCTCGACGCGGTCGTCGGCGACTTCGCGGCGGGCGGCTGGGCGGTCGTCGCCAAGGGCGACTTCAACCATCCCGAGGCCGGGCAGCCCGACACCGCGATCGAGCTCTACGCGGTGCGCGCGACGAGCGAGGTGTCGCGCGCGGCGTTCGCGCTGTCGGGCAAGGTGAGCCGGCTCGAGCTGACCGGCGAGAACTTCTCGAGCCAGTTCCTGAACTTTCCGCGCGAGGTCGCGGTGTTCGGCGCGTCGGAGGAACTGACGCTCGCCGAGGTGCCGGTCACCGACGACGTGAGCGGCGATACGCTGCCACTCGCGGTCGCCGCCGACGGGTTGCTGCCGGGCCGGCGCCTGATCGTGCGCGGCAGCGCCGCGTCGGGCGGCGCGGCGATCGTGCACCTGACGACGATCCACGGCATCACCGCGCAGGGCGTGCGCTGCACGATCGAGCTCGACGATGCGCTGCCGGCGGCGCTCAGCCGCGACAGCGTCGTCGTGCACGCCAACGTCGCGCTCGCGTCGCACGGCGAGACGGCGACGCAGATCCTCGGCTCCGGCAGCGCGGCGCAGCCCTTCGCGCAGTTCGAGTTGCGCCAGCTGCCGCTGACCTGGCGCGCCGCGGCCACCGACACCGGCGTCGCGCCGGAGATCACGCTGCGCGTCGGCGACATCGCGTGGACGCCGCGCGCGACGCTCTATGGCGCGGCGCCGGCCGAGCGGGCGTACACGCTCGCGACCGACGCTGCCGGGCGGCTCTGGGCGCGATTCGGCGACGGCGTGATGGGCGCCCGCCCGCCGACCGGCCAGAACAACGTGCGCGCCACCTACCGCAAGGGCCTGGGCGCGGCCGGCAACGTCAAGGCCGACAGCCTGACCCAGCTCGCGTCGCGCCCGCTCGGCCTGAAGGGCGTCGCCAACCCGGCGCCGGCCACCGGCGGCACCGACGCCGAGAGCCCGGCGGCGCTGCGCCAGGCGATGCCGCTCGCGACGCGCACGCTAGCGCGCGTCGTCTCGCTGCTCGACTACGAGGACTTCGCGCGCGCCTTCGCCGGCATCGCCAAGGCGCAGGCCGAGTGGCTGGCGCTGCGCGGCGGGCACAGCGTCGTGATCACGGTCGCTGCCGAGGCCGGCGCCGCGCTCTCGCCGGCAAGCCCGGTCTGGGGCGCGCTGCAGGACGCGCTGCGCGCAGGAGGCGATCCCCTGGTGCGCGTGCAACTGGCGACGGCACAGCTCTCGACGTTCCAGATCGGCCTGAAGCTGCTTGCCGACGAGGCCTATGACCGTGCCGAGGTCGAGGCGGCCGTCGAGGCCGCGCTGCGTGCCGCGTTCGCCTTCGATACCCGATCGCTCGCGCAGCCGGTGCAACAGTCCGAAGTGATCGCCGTGGTGCAGGCGGTGCCGGGCGTCATCGCACTCGATCTGGACTGGCTCTACGGCGGCACGCTGCCGGCGGCGCAGACGACGGCGTCGCTGCAGAAGCGGCTGCTCGCGTCGCGCGCGCGCGTCGTCGGCGGCGCGGTGCTCGGCGCCGAGCTGCTGACGCTCGCGCCGACGCCGCTCATCGCGCTGGAAGTGATGACATGAGCATGCCTAGCCTGACGGCCGAGCGCCTTTGGTCGCTGCTGCCGGCGCTGCACCGCGTGCGCGATGCCGGTCGCGACGAGCTGCAGGAACTCGTCGCGCTGTTCGCCGAGCAGTTCGCCGCGCTCGAGGAGAACTCGGCGCAGCTCTACGACGACCTCTTCATCGAGACCTGCGCCGACTGGGTGGCGCCCTACATCGGCGACCTGATCGGCTACCGCACGCTGCACGGCGGCGTGCCGGCCGTCGCGTCGCCGCGCGCCGACGTGGCCAACACGATCGCCTACCGGCGTCGCAAGGGCACGGCGACGATGCTCGAGCAGATGGCGCGCGACGTGACGGGCTGGCCGGCACACGCGGTCGAGTTCTTCGAGCAGCTCGCGACGACGCAGTACATGAACCACGCGCGGCTGCACGCACCCGCCACGCCCGACCTGCGCGACACCGCAACGCTGCTTCGCCTCGGCGGCGCCTTCAACCGCATCGCCCACACCGCCGAGATGCGCCGCCCCGACCAGGCCAAGGGACGCTTCAACATCCCCAACATCGGCATCTTCCTGTGGCGCATCGAGGCCTTGCCGCTTTCGAACGTGGCGCTCGTTGCCGACCCCGGCGACGCGAGCGGCCGGCGCTGGCGCGTGAACCCGCTCGGCGCCGACATGGCCTTGTACCGCCTGCCCGTCACCGAGGCGTCCATCGACGTGCTGGCCGAGCCCGTCAACGTGCCCGAGCCGCTGGGCGTGCGCGCGATGGCGCTCTCGCTGCGCGCGGCGCAGTCCGCGGCAACGCAGGTGCTGAACCGCACCGCCGATTGGGGCGAAGGCAAGAGCGTCGTGCTCCACGACGGCGCCGGCGCGCCGCTGCCGATCAATCTGCCTGCCCCCGCACCCGGCGATCCGCTGCCGCCGCTGCTGCGCATCGCCGACCTGCGCGACGACCCGGCGAGCCCGGGCAACTGGGCGCACGAGGGCGACGTCGGCGCCGACGAGATCGGCCTCGACCCCGAGCGCGGGCGCGTGCTGCTCGGCGCCAACCGCGCCGCCGAGCACGCCGCGACGCCGTTCAGCGTGAGCTTGCACCACGGCCAGGCGCGCCGCGTCGGCGGCGGCGAGTACGAGCGCGTACCCGACGGCGAGACGCTGCTCGTGCAGCGCAGCGTCGGCGGCGGCGCGTCGTGGCTGCCCGGACTCGCCGACATCGCCGCCGGCGGGCGGCTGCTCATCGACGACAGCCGGACAACCGCCGAGACGCCGACCTTCACCGTCGATGGCGTCGTCGCCCCCGGCGTCGAGGGCCACCGCGTCGTCGTCGCGGCGCGCAACGGCGCGCGCCCGCTGCTCGCCGCGGGCGCCGACATCACGCTCGCGATCGGCGCACGCGGCACGCTGGTGCTCGACGGAATCGTGATCTCGGGCGCGACGCTGCGTCTGGCCGCCGCGGCCGACACCGAGCCGCGCACGCTGATCCTGCGCGACTGCACGCTGGTGCCGGGGCGCACGCTCATGCCCGACGGCGCGCCGTCGGTGCCGGGCGCCCTCGCCCTCGAGATCGCGCATCCGTTCGCGCGCGTGATCATCGAACACTCGGTGCTCGGCGCGATCCGCGCGCATCCGGATGCCGAGATCGAGATCAGCGACAGCGCAATCGACGCCACCGACCCGACGCTCGCCGCATACGAAGGGCTCGCCGCCGGCGAGCCCGGCGCCGAAGCTACGCTGCGCGACTGCACGCTCGTCGGCCTCGTCCACGCGCGCCAGCTCACGCTGGCGTCGAACACGATCTTCCTCGCCCGCCTGCCCGAGCCCGCGCCGCCCGCGTGGCCGGCGCCGCTGCGCGCCGAGAGGCGCCAACAGGGCTGCGTTCGCTTCAGCTGGCTGCCGGCGGGCGCGATCACGCCGCGCCGCCACCGCTGCGTCAGCGACGCCGACGACGCGGCGCTGCGACCGCAGTTCAACTCGCGCCGCTACGGCGACGCGGCCTACCTGCAGCTCGCGTCGGTCACGCCCGCGGCGATCCGCAAGGGCGCCGACGACGAAGGCGAAATCGGCCTCATGCATGCGCTCGCGCAACCGCAGCGCGAGGCCAACCTGCGATCCGCCTCGACGAATACCTGCGCCTGGGCCTCGCCGCCGGCCACTTCTACGCGACCTGAGCCTGCATGCCCTCCGACCGGAGACTGACCATGACCGCCGACTTCTCCCGCATCCGCATGAACCCGCTGGCCGCCTTCGCCGGCGTCGAACTGCAGCAGGGCCGCGTGCTGCTCGACGCCGACTTCAACGAGCAGGTGGCCGTCGTCGACCGGCGCCTGCGCGCGCTGGCGAGCGACGTGCTCGGCCGCGCCACGGTGTCGCAGACGACGACCGACGCCTTTCACCTCACGCCGTCCGGCGCCGGCTTCACGATCGGCCGCGGCCGGATGTACGTCGACGGCCTGCTGGCGGAGAACTTCGGCCGCGAGGATCCGGCGCAGCGCATCTTCGACCCGTTGCTCTCTGAGACCGTCTACAGCCAGGATCCGACCTACAGCGAGCAGCCGTGGCTGCAACCGCCACCCGCGCTGCCGACCGGCGGCCGGCACCTCGTCTACCTCGACGTCTGGGAGCGCGAGCTGACCGCCGTCGAGATGCCCGCGCTCGTCGAGCCCGCACTCGGCGTCGACGCGAGCACGCGGCGGCAGACCGTGTGGCAGGTGCGCGTGCTCGGCGACGAGGCGCCGGCGACGGTCGATTGCAGTTCGCCCGACGCGGCGATCCCGGGCTGGGAGGCGCTCATCGCGCCGTCCACCGGACGGCTGACGACCGGCACCTTCGACGTGAGCGCGGTGCCCGACCCCTGCGAGCTGCCGCCGAGCGGCGGCTACACGGGGCTCGAGAACCAGCTCTACCGCGTCGAGGTGCACGATGCCGGCGCGCCCGGTGCGGGTGCCACCTTCAAGTGGTCGCGCGACAACGCGAGCGTCGCGACGCGCGTCGCGACCGTCGTCTCGGCGACCGAGCTCGAGCTCGACTCGCTCGGCCGTGACGAGGTCCTGCGCTTCGCCGTCGGGCAGTGGATCGAGGTCACCGACGACCGGCGCGAGTTCGCTCAAGCGCCCGGCGAGATGCGCAAGATCGCCGAGATCGACGAGGCCAGCCGCCGCATCCGCTTCACGCCGGCGCTGCCTGCGGACATCCTGCCCGCGGTACTGCCCGACAGCGCCGAGGCCGAGGCGCGCAACATGCGCGTGCGGCGCTGGGACCAAGCCGGCGAGATCGTGCGCACAGGTGCCAACGGAACCGTCATCGTGGTGCAGGATCTGGACGCGCCGGGGTCGACCGGCGTGATCGACATTCCGGCCGCCGGCACGACGCTGCTGCTCGAGAACGGCGTGACGGTGAGCTTCTCGAACGTCGGCAGCAAGGGCTTTCGCAGCGGCGACGCGTGGGTCTTCGCCGCACGCACGGCCGACGCGTCGGTCGAGCCGCTCGCCGAAGCTGCGCCGCGTGCCATCCACCACCACTACGCGCGCCTCGGCTTCTGGGACATCGCCGCGGGCACGATCAGCGACTGCCGCGGCAAGTGGCCGCCCGCGGGCGGCGACGACTGCAGCTGCACCGCCTGCGTCACCGAGGACAGCCACGCCAGCGGCAGCTTCACGATCCAGGACGCGGTGAACCAGGTGCGCGAGGCGGGTGGCGGCACGGTGTGCATCGGCGCCGGAAGCTTCGCGCTAAAGCAGCCGATCGACGTGCACGACGCGATCTCGCTGCGCATCGTCGGCCAGGGCATGGCAAGCGTGATCGTCGCACCGGGAACGGCGTTCGACTTGCGCGGCGTGATCGCGGTCGCGCTCGACAATCTGGCGATCGTGAGTATCGACAACGGCACCGCGATCGCCGTCAGCACCGCGCTCGGGCTCGCGCTGACGCGCCTGGCGGTGGCGGTGGTCGGCAGCGGCGACATCCCCGGCGCGGCAGTGGCGCTCGCCGGCGCGGTCCTCGCGAGCCGCATCGAAGGCAACCTGCTGCTGGCACCGGTCGGCGTGCAGGCGCTGGAGCCGCGCGCCGAAGGCAGCGCCGGATTCCTGTTCTGTGCCGACCTCGCGATCGCCGACAACCTGCTGTGGTGCGAGCGCAGCGCGGTACGGCTCGAGGGCCCGGTGCTACACATGCTCGAGACGCGCGTCGCGGGCAACCAGGTGCTCGGCTGCAACGAGACCGCGATCGCGTTGCTGGGCCTCGGCATGCCAGGGTCGGCAGCGCGCATCGAGCGCAACACCGTGCAGAGCATGGGTGGCGGCATCGCGACCAGCCTCGACGGGTTGTGGATGGGCGACAACAAGCTCGACGCCAGCGGCGCTGCGGCAGGCGCGAACGGGATCGAGCTGCGCGCCGGCCTCGACAAGGGCGGCACCGGCCAGTGCCAGATCCTCGCCAACCAGATTCGGGGCTACGCCGGCGCAGGCATCGCGCTGCGCGCGCCGGTCGACGCGCTCGTCGTCAAGCTCAATATCGTCGAAGCCTGCGGCAACGGCATCGTGATGACCGACGACGCGCAAGCCGACGCAGCAGCGATCGAGAACAACCAGTTGCGCGACATCGGCCCTGCCGGCGAGGAAGCCGCCAAGGAGCCGGTGCTCGGCATCGCGCTGTCGCGCGTACAAGGCGCCACCGTGGGCGGGAACGTGCTGCGCCGGGTCGGCGCGGCCGTGTTCGAGGCCCCTTTGCGCGCCGGCGTTGCGGCGCTGACAACGCTGCGCCTGCGCGTGACGGGCAACGAGATCGTCGAACTCGCGCCTGGCGCGGAATTCGGCGGACGGGCGATCGGCGTCTATGTCGCCGGCCCCTTCCTGCAGCTCGACGTCGGGAGCAACCACGTCGAGCGCGATGCGCAACCCGGCGCCGAACCGAGCCGCTCGGCCTGGATGGCGCTGCTGGCCGCAACCGCGGCGATTGCTTCCGAGGGCAGCCCGGCAGTGCTCGGCCCGCTGCGCTTCGGCGCCATTGCGACGGTGCCGTTCGAGGGTGGCGCGACCCTGGTGCTGAACGGCAGCAAGGGCTATGTGGCCGCGGCGGCCACCGGCGGCGCGTCGGTGGGCGTGCTCGGCAATGCGCTCGTCGGCCGCGGCGCGGCGCAGCTCGCGCAGATATTTGCCGGGCGCGAATGCCTGTTCAGCGACAACCGCTGCGAGCATCTGTCCAGCGGCGGTGGCGCAACGATCAGCCTGACGACGCCGGTGGCGATCTTCAACGGCAACCGGGTGCGCAACAACACCGACATCTCGATCGCGATCGAGAACAACACCAAGTCCGTTGCCGCGGTCGCCAACATCACGAGCGGCATCATCCAAGCGCCCGGCATGGGTTCGCAGTTCGCCGCGCTGAATATCCGCGCCTGAGGAGCACAGCATGAAGATCGTCCGCATCGACAAGGTCAGCGACGCCAAGCGCATCGTTGCCGCGAGTGCCAAGGCTGCGCCCGGTGCGCTCGAGGCGCTCAATCCGCATCTGGACCTGAAGCGGCTTGCGCCGGGCGCCGTCCTCGTGCTGCCCGGCGGCGGCGCGGCTGCCGCCGCCGACGCGAGCACGATTGCCGCCGAGGCGATGGCAAGCTTCATCGGCTTTGCCAAGCAGGCGCTCGAAGCCAGCACGCAGCGCCTGCGCGTGGCGGCCGAGCGGACGGCGTCGGAGGAGTCCGCGCTGGCTGCCGCGGGCAAGAGCAAGGCCGTCAACGCGGCCTTCGAGAAGGACCCCGAACTCGGGAAGCTGTTCGACGCGACGAAGGCGCAGGCCAAGCAGGACGCCAAGGCCGCCAGCGCGGCCTTGAAGGAGTTCCCGGCGCTGGCCGACTCGGTGCTGGCTGAACTCGAGGCACTGGCCAAGCGCCTGGGGTAGCGCTGCGCCGCGCGGCTGCGTCGACACCGCTACGGGCGCAAGGCCACCCACCGCGGCCGGACAGCGACGCGCCCGCACCGGTCCGGACTCGCGCCGCGAGCCCAACCCGTACGCTCGCGGGTCGACGCGAACTGATCCACCGCCAGCACGCGCGTGCAGGCGGTTTGCGGCAGGTCAAGGTCCGGCTTTGGTCGAGGAGTAGCTTCGCACGACAGGGAGATCGCCCGCTGCGGTGCTTCGATCCGGGCACCAGACCCACTCTGCGCGCCGCAGCCAGTTCGAAGGAGGCATCATGAGCATGATGGCGTTTCTGGTCAGCCTGGCCGCGCTGTGCGTGGTCGGCTCGCTCGTCCTGGGTGTTGCCGCGATGGCCAACCATGGCGAGATTGCCCACCGCACGAGCGCGCAATGGATGTCGATGCGGGTCGGATTCCAGGGCCTCGCGCTGGCGCTGATCGTTGCCGCACTGTTGATGGGCTGAGGGTCGATCGAAAGAGACGGCGCACCAGCGATTGGCTGCCCGCGCCGACGGTCAACCCAGGCTGCGGGCATGCCCTGCAAGCGTCTCGGGCGGCGCAGAAGCCTGGCCCCTTCAGCTGTGGATGCGGCACTATCGTGCCGTCGTTGCCCCACATCCTCAACAACGCCAGATTGTTGAATGCCATTCTTTGGGGTGGCTGATGGGACTCGAACCCACGACGACAGGAATCACAATCCTGGACTCTACCAACTGAGCTACAGCCACCGCTGAGAGAGCGAGTATAGCGGCGCGGTCCGACTCTATCTGGGCGCCGAGGCCGCCTCGCCGGCTGCAGGGGCGTTGACCTCGACCTTGAAGCGCGTCTTGAGCGCGTTGTAGTAGGCCGTGGTCTCTGCCTCGGCCCAGGCCTGCGCATACTGCGTCGAGAGCTGGCTCAGGTCGGCGACCGCCGGGTCGCGGCCGAGAACCTTGTCGATGCGCGCGACCGCGTAGCCGCCTTCACCCAGATCCACGCCCACCAGCGCCGGCAGCTTGCCCGTGTCGGCGCGCATTACCGCATCGATGACCGGCGGCGGCAGGTCGCGGCGCTGCACGCGCGAGACCACGACTGCAGGCGCGGCGAGCGCGCCGTCGGGCGCCTGCTGCAGCGCGGCAAGGCGCGCCTGGCCCGCCTTGCGCGCCTGGGCAGCGGCCATCTCGGCGACCACGCCCGCCTGCGCCCTGGCCTTGACCTCGGCGAACGGCAGCTTGCGCGCCGGCGCGTAGCTGACGATGCGGCCCGACGCGAGCTGGCTCGGGCCGGTCTCGACGGCCTCGGTATTGCGCTTGTTGCGCAGCGCTTCGTTGCCGAACAGTTGCTCGAGAAACTTGGGCGACGCGAGTGGCCCGGTCGCGCCGGGCTTCGGTGCGCGTTGCACGCCCTGCGCACTGCGCAGTTCGAGCTTGAGCTTGTCGACCACGGGCTGCAGGCTGTCGGGCTGCTCGTAGACGGTGTTGGTGAACTCGGTCGCTACCTCGGCAAAGCGCTTCTGCGCGAGCTGGCGCTTGACCTCGTCCTCGATCTCGGCGCGCACCGCCTCGAAGCTGCGCTTCTCGCCGCCACGCGTCGCCGTGACGACGATCACGTGGTAGCCGAAGTCGGTCGGCACGACGGCGCTCACCTCGCCCGGCTTGAGCCCGAAGGCCGCGTCCTCGAAGGGTTTGACCATCGCGCCGCGGCCGAAGAAGTCGAGGTCGCCGCCGCGCTCGGCGGAGCCCGGATCGTCGGAGTTCTTCTTCGCCAGTTCCGCAAAGGCGGCCGGGTTCTTCTTTGCCTCGGCCTGCAGCGCTTCGGCCCTGGCCCTGGCCTTGTCGCGCTCGGCGGCGGGCGCGTCCTTGTCGGCCTTGATCAGGATGTGGCTCGCGCGGCGCTCCTCGGGCGTCGTGTAGCGTGCTGCGTTCTCTTCGTAGTATTTGCGCAGGTCGTCTTCGTTGACGGCAATGCCCTTCTTGATGGTGTCGAGATCGAGCACCACGTACTCGATCGTCGCCTGCTCGGGCGCCATGAACTGCGCGGCGTTGGCGGGGTTGTCATAGAAGGCCTGAAGCTCGGCGTCGGTCGGCACGATCTTCGCCGCATAGTCCTTGGCGTCGAAGCGGATCACCTGCACCTGGCGCTGCTGGAGCAGCGCGTCCATCGCGGTCGTGCTGGCGCCGACCGGCGCGAACGCGCTGCCCGACACGCCGAGCAGCACCTGGCGCTGCGCGATATCTTGCGCAAGGCGCTGCGCGAACATCTCGGACGACATGCCCTGCTGCGCCAGCGCATCCTTGTTGACGCTGCCGTCCGGGTTGCGCAGGAAGGCGAACTGCGGGTCGGAGACGAACAGCCGGCGCAGCCGGTCGTCGGTGGTCGTGAGGTTGAGCTTGCCGGCCGCGGCGAGCGTGACCCGTTCGCGCACCATCTCGTCGAGCGTGCGCTGGCGCATCTCAGGCGTGTCGAAGAACTTCGCGTCGACATTCGGTGCCTGGCGCCGCATGCGATCGACCTGCTCGCGATGCGCCGCGTCGAGCTCAGCCTGCGTGATGGCCTGCCCGGCCACCGTGGCGACGGTCGCGTTGCCGCCCTCGCCGAAGCGGCTGTAGCCCTGGATGCCGAAGAACACGAACGACGGCAGGATCAGCAGCACGAGCGCGAACTGCATGACGCGCATGTGCTTGCGGAAGAAATCAAACATCGAGAGCCTCGAACAGGGGATGTCGGAAGGTGGGCGCCGCGGCAGGCCCGCGTCGGCGCGTCACGCCGGAAGCGACGAAGGCGAACCGAGGTTCGCCTTCGACAGCCGGTACATGCGGTCCGGGCCGATTCTACCGACTGCGAGCGGCACGGCGTGCCGGTCTCGGTGGTGGGTGCTGACGGGTTCGAACCGCCGACCTACGCCTTGTAAGGGCGCCGCTCTACCGGCTGAGCTAAGCACCCCGAGATCGATGCCGGACCCGCGCCTGCAGGGCCGGACGGCCAAGCTCAGTTCACGAAGTCCTTGAGCGCCTTGCCGGGGCGGAACTTGGGCACCTTGGCCGACTTGATCTTGATCGCCGCGCCGGTGCGCGGGTTGCGCCCGGTGCGCGCCGCGCGCTTGCTGACGCTGAACGTTCCGAAACCGACGAGCGACACGCTGTTGTTCTTCTTGAGCGTCGACTTCACACCGCCGATCACGGCCTCCAGGGCGCGCGCTGCCGCAGCCTTGGAAATGTCGGCCTGGCGGGCGATGTGCTCAATCAGTTCGGATTTGTTCACGAAGAGTCCCCTCTGGAGTGTGGTTCACGACGCATGGCCGATCGGGTATTCGGGCGCTTTGCGGCAGTCCCTGGAGCGCGGTTCATTACAGCCGCGTGTCCCCTTGCCTGTCAAGCGCGGAAGCGGATTCTAAGTCGATTCGCAACCCCTTCTTTCGGGGGCTGCGCAGGGTTACCAAGGTTGACATGCGCCACGTCAAGTCTGCTTTGTCGACGCGCGCGCGACTATCCCGCCGAGGCCCTGCGCGCCGGCCCGATGACGAGCGCGACGCCCGCCGCCGCCAGCGCCAGGCCGACCGCCATGCCGGCGGTGAACAGCTCGCCGAACAGCAGCCAGCCCATCAGCGCAGTGCAAGGCGGCACGAGGTACATCAGGCTCGACACCTGCGTCGCCGCACCGCGCTGGATCAGCAGATAGAGCAGCGAGCTCCCGCCGAGCGTAAGCCCCAGCACCGACCAGGCGAGGGCACCGATGAGTGCCGGCGCGAAGGTGATGGGCTGCGCCTCCAGCCATGCCAGCGGCAGCGTCACCGCGAGCGCGGCGAGCATCTGCAGCAGGCTTGCGGTACGCACGTCGCAGGTGCCCGCGAAGCGCTTCTGGTACAGCGTGCCGGCGGTGATGGACGCAAGCGCGAGCAGCGCGAGCGCGAAGTTGGTCGCATCGAGCTCCCCGACGCCGAGCTTGGGCCGCAGCACGAGCAATACGCCTGCCAGGCCGAGCGCAACGCCCGTCCATTGACCCGCCGACACGCGCGCACCTGTGCGCGATGACCACAGCGCCGTCAGCACCGGTTGCAGGCCGACGATCAACGCGGCAGTGCCCGCCCCCATGCCCGCCTTGACGGCGCTCCACACACCCCCGAGGTAGCCGGCCTGCATCAGCAAGCCGACCACGGCCAGGTGCGCTGCCTGGCGCCGGTCGCGCGGCCAGGCCGGGCGCGCGAGCGCGATCCAGGCCGCGAAGCAGATGATCGACAGCGCGAAGCGCAGCGCCAGGAACGACATCGGCGGCGCATGCGCCATGCCGTAGCGCGCGACGATGAAGCCGGTGCTCCAGATCAGCACGAAGACCCAGGGCATCGCGCGCAGCCAGCGCTGCCCGCGCATGGTGGACGAAGACACGTCAGTCGAGCGCCGGGCCGCCCCAAGCCGACTGACATCCCCCCGGGGGGCGCGAACGCAGTGAGCTTGGGGCTGTCATTCAACCCGCCTTGGCCCGGATTTCGGGCAGCGCCTTCTGCAGGTAGTAGACCATCGACCAGATCGTCAGCACCGCCGCGGCGTAGATCAGCAGCGTGCCCCAGAAATGGGTGTCGATGACGCCGAACAGCGTCCCGTCGAAGAGCAGGAAAGGGATCGCCACCAGTTGCACGGCCGTCTTGACCTTGCCCAGCATGTGCACCGCGACGCTGCGCGAGGCGCCGATCTGCGCCATCCACTCGCGCAGCGCCGAGATCGCGATCTCGCGCCCGATGATCACGAATGCGACCAGCGCGTGCACGCGGTTCAGGTGCACGAGCACGAGCAGCGCGGCGCAGACGAGGAACTTGTCGGCCACCGGGTCGAGGAAGGCGCCGAACGACGAGGTAAGGTTGAGCCGCCGCGCCAGATACCCGTCGAGCCAGTCGGTGATCGCGACGACGACGAACAGCACCGTGGCCACGAGGTTCTGCAGCCCCGGCTCGAGCTGCAGGTAGAAGACGCCCACGATGAGCGGGATGGCGACGATGCGGGCCCAGGTCAGCAGCGTGGGGAGGTTGAAGAACATGCGCCGATTGTGCCGAACTTCGGCCCTGCCCCGTGCCGCCTCGTCAATGGAGCGCACGGTAGATGTCCTCCGCCAGATCCTTCGAGATGCCCTCGACCGTCATCAGGTCCTGCACGCTCGCGTCGGCCACGCCGCGCGCCCCGCCGAAGCGCTGCAGCAACCGGCTGCGCTTCTTCGGCCCGACACCGGCGATCTCCTCGAGCCGGCTGCCGCCGGTGCGTACGCTTGCGCGCCGCGCCCGCATGCCGGTGATCGCGAAGCGGTGCGCCTCGTCGCGGATCTGGGCGATCAGCATCAGCGCCGCCGAGTCGGGCGCGAGCGCCACCTTGGCGCGGCCGTCGGCGAACACGAGTTCCTCGCGCCCGACCTTGCGCGCCTCGCCCTTCTCGACGCCGACGATCAGCGACAAGTCGAGGCCGAGCTCCTCGAACACCTCGCGCGCCATCGCCACCTGGCCGCGCCCGCCGTCGACGAGCACGAGGTCGGGCAGGCGTGCATCGGGCTGCTCGGCGAGCTTGGCGTAGCGGCGCGTCAGCACCTGGCGCATCGCGGCATAGTCGTCGCCGCCGGTGATGCCTTCGATGTTGTAGCGCCGGTACTGCGCACTCTGCATCTTGTGGCCCTCGAAGACGACGCACGAGGCCTGCGTCGCCTCGCCCGCGGTGTGGCTGATGTCGAAGCATTCGATGCGCAGGCGGGCGAGGTCGTCCACCTCGAGCTCGAGCGCGTCGGCGAGCGCGCGCGTGCGCGCCTGCTGCGATCCCTCTTCGGCAAGCAGGCGCGCGAGCGCGATCTCGGCGCCGTGCCCGGCCATCTCGAGCCAGTCGCGGCGCTGGCCGCGCGGCTGGTGCAGCACCGCAATGCGCACGCCGCTGGCCTCGCCGAGCGCAGCGATCAGGTCTTTGTCGACCGCCTGGCTCAGCACCAATAGCGGCGGCGGTGGCGTGGCGGTGTAGTGCTGCGTGAGGAAGGCCTCGAGGACCTGGGTCTCGGGGGTCAGCGCATCGACGTGCGACGGAAAGTACGGCCGGTCGCCGAGATGGCGCCCGCCGCGCACCATGGCCAGGTTGACGCAGGCCCGGCCGCCCTGCACCCGCGCGGCGAGCACGTCGGCATCCTTGTCGAACGCGGCGCCCGAGTTGACCTCTACGGCCTGCTGGTGCAGCACGCGCGACAGCGCGCCGATCTGGTCGCGCAGCTCGGCTGCGCGCTCGAATTCAAGCGCGTCGGCGTGCGCCATCATGCGCGCCTGCAGCGCGCCCAACACTTCGCCCGCCTCGCCGCGCAGGAAGCGCTCGGCATCGTCGACATCGCGCGCATAGTCGGCGCGCGCGATGTGGCCCACGCAAGGCGCCGAGCAACGCCGGATCTGGTACAGCAAACAGGGCCGGCTGCGGTTGGCGAACACCGTGTCCTCGCAGGTGCGCAGTCGAAATGCCTTTTGCAGCAGCTGGATCGTCTCCTTGACCGCCCAGCCGCTCGGGTAGGGGCCGAAATAGTGATGCCGGCGGTCGACCGCACCGCGGAAGTAGGCCACGCGCGCGTACGCCGCACCCGTCGTCGGCGCAACGCCGGGCGGCGGCGCGGTGATCTTCAGGTAGGGGTAGCTCTTGTCGTCGCGAAAGAGGATGTTGTAGCGCGGGTTGAGCGCCTTGATGAGGTTGTTCTCGAGCAGCAGCGCCTCGGCCTCGGAGCGCACGACGGTGGTCTCGAGGCGCGCGATGCGCTCGACCATCAGGCCGATGCGCGTGCCGGCGTGGTTCTTGTGGAAGTAGCTCGAGACGCGCTTCTTCAGGTCGCGCGCCTTGCCGACGTAGAGCACGCCGCCCTGGGCGTCGAAGTAGCGGTACACGCCCGGCCGCGCCGGCAGTGCGGCAACCTCCGCGAGCAGGCGCGCGCGCACGGCGCCGGCCGCTGCTGCGTCATCGTCCGCTGGCGCTGATTGAGTCATTGTTTCGATTGTGCCGCTACCGATAATCCCCGCCATGCCCATGCCGCGCACCTGGGACCTGTTCTGCCGCGTGATCGACAACCACGGCGACCTCGGCGTCGCATGGCGCCTCGCCGCCGATCTCGCATCGCGCGGCGAGCGCGTACGACTGTGGGTCGACGACGCGCGCGCGCTGGCCTGGATGGCGCCCTCGGGCCAGGCTGGCGTCGAGCTCGTCGCCTGGACCGAGCCCGCGCCGGACCTCGCACCGGGCGCGGTCGTCGTCGAGACCTTCGGCTGCGACCTGCCGCCCCGCTTCGTCGAACGGATGGCGGCACGCCAGCCTGCGCCGGCGTGGATCAACCTCGAGTACCTGAGCGCCGAAGCGTACGTCGAGCGCAGCCACGGCCTGCCGTCGCCGGTGACGCTTGCCGGCGGCAAGACGCTCGAAAGGCGCTTCTTCTATCCCGGCTTCACGCCGCACACCGGCGGGCTGCTGTGCGAGCCGGGGCTGCTGGCGCGCCTGCGCGACTTCGATCGCGCGCACTGGCTGGCCGCGAACGGCGTTGCGCCGCAGGCGGGCGAGCGCCTGGTGAGCCTGTTCTGCTACGCCAACCCGGCCCTGCCCGCGTTGGTGGATCGCCTGTGCGCGGCGCCGACCCTGCTGCTGGCCGCGCCCGGCGCTGCGACCGAACAAATTGCCGCAGCGCTCGGCCCGGCACTGCGCCGCGGCGCACTGCGCGTGCGGTGCCTGCCCTGGCTCGCGCAGACCGAGTACGACCATCTGCTCCGGGCGTGCGACCTGAATTTCGTGCGCGGCGAAGATTCGTTCGTGCGCGCGCAATGGGCCGGCCGGCCGTTCGTGTGGCAGATCTACCCGCAGCAAGACGGCTCGCATCGAGCCAAGCTGCTCGCCTTCCTCGACCGCATGCTGGCCGATGGCGACGCGCGCGTCGCGGACCCGCTGCGTGCGCTGATGCTGGGCTGGAACGGCTTCGGGCCGCTGGCGCCCGGTCTGCCACCACTCGCGCGATGGCAGTCGCATTGCGAGCAATGGCGCGACGGCCTGGCCGTGGCCCCTGATCTGACCACCCAACTGCTCGGTCTGGTGGTAGAAATGCTTTAAAATTCAAGGCTTTGCGCAATGCCGGATGGTCCGGCTCACGAACCAGCGCAAGTCGAGGAAACCAGATGAAGATCGCACAGGAAATCCGCGCCGGCAACGTCATCATGATGAATGCCAAGGACCCGATGGTCGTGCTCAAGACCGAATACAGCCGCGGCGGGCGCAATGCCGCCACCGTGCGCATGAAGTTGAAGAGCCTGCTGTCCAATTCGGGCACCGAGGTCGTCTACAAGGCCGACGACAAGATGGACCAGATCGTGCTCGACAAGAAGGATTGCACTTACACCTATTTCGCCGACCCGATGTACGTGTTCATGGACGCCGAGTACAACCAGTTCGAGGTCGAGGCCGAAAACATGGGCGACGCGATCCAGTACCTCGAGGACAACATGCCGGTCGAAGTGGTGTTCTACGACGGCAAGGCGATCTCGGTCGAGCTGCCCACCACCGTCGTGCGCGAGGTCACGACCGAGCCCGCCGTCAAGGGCGACACCTCGGGCAAGGTGATGAAGCCGGCCACCATCGCCACCGGCTTCGAGATCGCGGTGCCGCTGTTCGTCGAAAGCGGCGACAAGATCGAGATCGACACGCGCACGCACGAGTACCGCAAGCGCGTCTGAACCGACCGCGCAACGGCGGGCGCTGCGCATGAAGACCGCGCCGCTCGTCGCCGCAACGCTCGCCTTCGACACCGAGGGCGTTGCGTTCTCGTCCGCGTACCGCGACCGCTACCACCCGCGCTCGGGCGCGCTCGAACAGGCCGCGCATGTCTTCCTGCACGGCAACGGGCTGCCCGGCCGCTGGCAGGGGCGCGAGCGCTTCGTGATCCTCGAGACCGGCTTCGGCCTCGGCAACAACTTCCTCGCCACGCTCGCCGCGTGGCGCGGCGATCCGCGGCGCTGCGAGCGGCTGCACTTCATCTCGATCGAGAAGCATCCGTTCACGCGCGCTGATCTGGCGCGCGCGCACGAGGGCTCGCCGCTGCGCGAACTGGCCGACGAGTTGCTGCACGCCTGGCCATCGCCGACGCCCGACCTGCATCGCCTTGACTTTGCCGGCGGGCAGGTGCAGTTGCTGCTCGCCCTCGGCGACGTGGCCGACTGGCTGCCGCAGATTGCGGCCCGCGTCGACGCCTTCTTCCTCGACGGCTTTGCGCCCGACCGCAACCCCGCGATGTGGCAGCCGCGCGTGTTCAAGGCGCTCGCGCGCCTGGCCGCACCCGATGCGACGGCGGCGACCTGGAGCGTCGCACGCATGGTGCGCGAGGGCCTCGTCACGGCCGGCTTCGAGGTCGAGCGCGCGCCGGGCAGCGGCGCCAAGCGCGAGATCACGCGCGCGCGCTTTGCGCCGCGCTTCGTGCCGCGCTGCGCGCCGGCACGGCTTGCCGCGGCGCTGCCCGATGGCGGCGAGCGCCACGCGATCATCGTCGGCGCAGGCCTGGCCGGGTGCGCGACTGCGATGGCGCTCGCCGAGCAGGGCTGGAATTGCACGCTGCTCGAGGGCCTGGCCTCGATGGCCGGCGCGACTTCGGGCAATCGCGCGGGCGTGTTCCACGGCATCGTGAACCCGCAGGACGGCGCCCACGCGCGCTTCAATCGCGCCGCGGCGCTGCACGCGGCCGGCGCGGTGCAGCAGGCGATCACGCAGCATGGCGCAGCGGGCCAAGTTGCCGGCGTGCTGCGCCTCGAGTCGAGATCGAGCGAGGCCGAGATGCGGGCGCAACTCGACGCGCTCGGGTTGCCGCCGGACTACGTGCAGGCGCTGCCTGCTGCCGACGCCTCGCGCCTGGCCGGCCTCGCGCTGCCGTTGCCGGCCTGGTTCTACCCCGGCGGTGGCTGGGTCGCGCCGCCTGCATTGGCGGCGAGCTTGGTGCAGCGTGCCGGCGCCAAGGCGACGCTGCGCTGCGGCACGCAGGTGGCCGCGCTGCGGCGTGCGGGCGACGCCTGGCAGGCCATCGATGTCAGGGGCGCGGTGATTGCCAAGTCGGCAGTCGTCGTGCTCGCCAATGCCGCCGACGCGCAGCGCCTGCTCGACGAGCCGCGCTGGCCGTTGAGCAAGGTGCGCGGGCAGGTCACCGAACTGCCGCTCGCTACGCCGGGATTGAGGCTGCCGCTGCTGCCCATCACCGGCAACGGCTATGTGCTGCCGGCGCTGCCCGGCGCGACGGCGCTCTTCGGCGCGACGTCACAGCCGGGCGACGACGATCCGCAACTGCGCGTCGAAGACCAGCGCCACAACCTGGCCCGGCTCGAGCGCCTGACCGGCAGCTCGCCGCGAGACGGCGCCTGTGTCGAGCTGGCCGGCCGCGTGGGCTGGCGCTGCGTGGCCACCGACCGCCTGCCCGTCATCGGCGCCGTGCCGGACCTCGCGGCCATCGCAGCGCAGCCAGGGCTGCGGCTCGATCAGCCGTGCCTCGTGCCGCGCCTGCCGGGGCTCTACGTCTATATCGGGCTGGCTTCGCGCGGCATCACCTGGGCCGCGCTCGGTGCGCGCACGCTGGCGGCGGTCATCGCCGGGTCGCCGTGCCCGATCGCCGCGAGCCTGCACGACGCTGTCGATGCCGGGCGCTTTGCTTCGCGCGAGGCGCGGCGGGAGAGCGCGCGCCGTTTGGGCGACTCAGTCGCGCGCCGGGCCGCCCCGAGCGGACCAAGGGCCCCTTGAGGGCAGCGAACACAGCGAGCCCGGGGCCGTCATCTCAGTTGCTCCACCGCGCTTCGCGCGACCCGCGACGCATCGAACATGTGCCTTCGTCCCCGGCAGGGGACCGGTCGCCGCAGGCGACCAGGGGAGCGCGGCGCCGCCCGAGCGGGCCGAACCCAATCCGGGTCTCCCGGTCGGGTTCGGAGCCCCCGCGGGGGGCGGCCGCTCGGCGGCCGGGGGTGGTCAGTTTCGTCTCAGGCCGCGTTTGACGGTGTCGCCTGCGGACTGCCTTCGGGTGGCACTGCGCCCTGGCCTGCTGCATCGTCCGCGGGCGCATCGGCAGGCTTGTTTTCGCCTGCCCGGCGCTGGGCCAGCTTCTGTTCCTTTTTCTGCTTCTTCTGCAATTCGCGCTGGCGCTTCTCGAACGAGTAGTTGGGTTTTGCCATGGGCCTGGTGTCCTGGGTTGCGGTGGATGCGTTGACGACCCTGCGAGGTTACGCTGTTTTCGGCCGGTTCTGGCAGCGCCCGCGTCAGAAGGTCAGCGTCCGCACGCCTGCCGGGGTGCCGAGCAGACACAGGCTGGCGCGATTGCGCGCGAACACGCCGACGCTCACGATGCCCGGCCACTGCGACAGGTCGCGCTCGGTCGCCGCCGGGTCGACGATCGCCAGGCCATGCACATCGAGGATCTGGCAGCCGTTGTCGGTGACGAAGCCTGCGCGCAGCCTCGGCTCGCCGCCCTGCGCGCGCAGCCGGCGCGCGACCTGTTCGCGCGCCATCGGGATCACCTCCACCGGCAACGGGAACCTTCCCAGCGTCTGCACGAGCTTGGATTCGTCGGCGATGCAGACAAAGCGCGCGGCCAGGTCGGCGACGATCTTCTCGCGCGTCAGCGCGCCGCCGCCGCCCTTGATCATGCAGCCCTGGGGATCGATCTCGTCGGCGCCGTCGATGTAGACGGCGAGCGACTCGACCTCGTTGGCGTCGATGACGGCAATGCCATGCCCGCGCAGGCGAGCGCTGCTCTGCTCCGAGCTCGACACCGCCGCCGCGATGCCGCGGGGCATGCGCGCGAGCGCGTCGATGAAGAAGTTGACGGTCGAGCCGGTGCCGACGCCGATCACGCTGCCCGGCGGCACATGAGCGATGGCAGCCTGGCCGACCAGGGCCTTGAGTTCGTCTTGCGTCATCTGGCGTGAGTTGCGGGACTGGAGTGGGCCTGATTATCGGCGCCGTGAGCGCGCGCTCGTTTGCGACAATCCGCCGTCGCACCCGCCCGCCACCGATGTCCCTCGTCCCCTACCCCTTCGCGCGCTCGCTGCTGTTCAGCCTCGATCCCGAAACCGCGCACGACCTGACGCTCGCATCGCTGGCCCGGCTGCAGAACACGCCCGCGCAATGCGCCTGGAGCCAGGCCCGCATCGCCGACCCGATAACGCTGGCCGGCCTGGCCTTCCCCAATCGCGTCGGCCTCGCCGCAGGGCTGGACAAGAACGGCCGCTGCATCGACGGCCTGGGCGCGATGGGCTTCGGCTTCATCGAAGTGGGCACCGTGACGCCGAAAGCTCAGCCGGGCAACCCCAAGCCGCGCCTGTTCCGCCTGCCCGAGGCCGAGGCGCTGATCAACCGGCTCGGCTTCAACAACGAAGGTCTCGATGCCTTCGTCGCCAACGTCAAGCGCGCGCGGACCTTCCGCCAGCGCGGCGGCATCCTCGGCCTGAACATCGGCAAGAACGCCGCGACGCCCATCGAGAACGCCACCGACGACTATCTGGCTCTGCCTGGCCGGCGTGTACCCGCACGCCGACTACGTGACGGTCAACATCTCGAGCCCGAACACGAAGAACCTGCGCGAGCTGCAGAGCGACGCCGCGCTCGATGCGCTGCTCGCGGCGCTGCAGGCGCACCGGCTCGAACTCGCCGCGACGCACGGCCGCAGCGTGCCGCTGTTCGTCAAGATCGCGCCCGACCTGGACGACGCGCAGATCGCGCTGATCGCGAAGACCTTGAAGAAGAACCGCATCGACGGCGTGGTCGCGACCAACACGACGATCGCGCGCGACGCGGTGCGAGGCCTTGCGCACGCCGAGGAGACCGGTGGCCTGAGCGGCAGGCCGGTGTTTGCCGCCAGCAACCGCGTGATCGGCCAGTTGCGCGCCGCGCTCGGCAAGCGCTACCCGATCATCGGCGTCGGCGGCGTGATGAGCGGCACCGACGCGCGAGCCAAGATCGCGGCTGGGGCTGACCTGGTGCAGATCTACACCGGCTTCATCTACAAGGGCCCGGCGCTGGTGGCCGAGGCCGCGCGGGCGATCGCAGTCGGGCGCTGATCAGACTTCAGCGCAGCGGCACGCCCGTCTTGGCCTGCAGTTCTTCGCGCGTCACCCCGGCGCCATCTCGACGACCTTCAACCCCTCGGCCGTCACGTCCATCACGGCGAGGTCGGTGATGATGCGGTTGACGACGCCCACGCCGGTCAGCGGCAGCGTGCACTTGGGCAGGATCTTGAGGTCGATCGTGCCGTCCTTCTTCTTCGCCACATGCTCCATCAGCACGATGCAGCGCGGCACGCCGGCGACGAGGTCCATTGCGCCGCCCATGCCCTTGACCATCTTGCCGGGAATCATCCAGTTGGCGAGGTCGCCCTTTTCGCTGACCTGCATCGCGCCCAGGATGCTCAGGTGGATCTTGCCGCCGCGGATCATCGCGAAGCTGTCGTGGCTGCCGAAAATGCTGCTGCCCGGCAGCGTCGTCACCGTCTGCTTGCCGGCGTTGATGAGGTCGGCGTCGACCTCGTCCTCGGTCGGGAACGGTCCGATGCCGAGCATGCCGTTCTCGCTCTGCAGCCAGACCTCGATGTCGGCCGGCACGAAATTGGCCACCAGCGTCGGGATGCCGATGCCGAGGTTGACGTAGTAGCCGTCCTTCAGTTCGGCGGCCGCCTTGGCCGCCATCTGGTCTTGGGTCCAGGGCATCTCAGGCTCCCTTCTTTTCGCTGAGCGTGCGCTTCTCGATGCGCTTCTCGGGGTGGGCGTTGACGACGATGCGGTGCACGTAGATGCCGGGCAGGTGCACGGCGTCCGGATCGAAGGTGCCGGTCGGGACGAGTTCCTCGACCTCGACCACCGTCGTCTTGCCGGCCATCGCCGCCGCCGGGTTGAAGTTGCGCGCCGTGCGGCGAAAGATCAGGTTGCCGCTCACGTCGGCCTTCCACGCCTTGACGAGCGCGACCTCGGGCACGAGCGCGCGCTCCATCACGTAGGTGTGGCCGTCGAACTCGCGCAGTTCCTTGCCCTCGGCGACGATGGTGCCGACGCCGGTGCGCGTGAAGAAGGCCGGGATGCCCGCGCCGCCGGCGCGCAGCTTCTCGGCGAGCGTGCCCTGCGGCGTGAACTCGAGTTCGAGTTCGCCGGCAAGGTACTGGCGCTCGAACTCCTTGTTCTCGCCGACGTAGCTCGAGATCATTTTCTTGATCTGGCGCGTCTCGAGCAGCTTGCCGAGGCCGAAGCCGTCGACGCCGGCGTTGTTGGAGATCACGGTCAGGCCTTTGACGCCGCTGTCGCGCAGCGCGTCGATCAGCGCCTCGGGGATGCCGCACAGGCCGAAGCCGCCGACGGCGAGCAACTGCCCGTCGCGCACGATGCCCTGCAGCGCGGCTGCCGCATTCGGGTAGACCTTTCTCATCAGCTTTCTCCTCGGGTTCGATGCGGTTGCGAAGCGTACACGTAATGCATTACGTAGTCGTTACGTAGAATTGACTAATCCTCCCCCGATGATTCATCCCGCCCTGCCCGCCGTGCTCGACTTCGAGGCCGCCTTCGACCTCGCGCCAGTCGGCCTCGTGCTCTCGCGCAACCGGCAGATGCTTGCCTGCAACCGGCGCGTCGAAGAGATGTTCGGTGCCGCGCGCGGAGCGCTCGTCGGGCAGAGCTTCGAGCGGCTGTACCCGACCCACGACGAGTTCCTGCGCACCGGCGAGCGCATCGTGGCCAGCCTCGACGCGGGCGGGCGCTATGCCGACGAGCGCGTGATGCGCCGCGTCGATGCGGGCGGCGAGTTGTTCTGGTGCCGCGTCAGCGGGCGCGCGCTCGACCCGCGGCAGCCGCACGCCGAGGGCATCTGGAGCTTCGAGGATCTGTCGTCGCGGCGCCAGTTGCGCGTCGAGCTGACGCCGCGCGAGCGCGAGATCGCGGCACTGCTGATCGAAGGCCTGACGAGCAAGCAGGTCGGCAAGCGGCTCGCGATCAGCCCGCGCACCGTCGACGTGTACCGCGCCCGGCTGATGCGCAAGTACGGCGCGGCGACGACGCCCGATCTCGTCAACCGCCTGCTGAGCGCCTGAAGGGTCGCGCAACAGTCGCGACACAATCCACCCATGAAAGCCGTCATGCCCCCGGCGCGCCTGCAGCGCCTGATCGCCGACCTCGAATCGGGCCTGCTCGAGCGCGGCGCGACCGTGCGGCTGTGCCTGCTCGCCGCGCTTGCCGGCGAGCACGTGCTGCTGATCGGACCGCCCGGCACGGCCAAGAGCGAGCTCGCGCGCCGCCTGCACCGCGCGTTTGCCGGCGCACCCTACTTCGAGCGGCTGCTGACGCGCTTTTCCACGCCCGAGGAGCTGTTCGGCCCGCTGTCGCTCAAGGCGCTCGAGGACGACCGCTACGAGCGCCTCACGGCCGGCTACCTGCCGACTGCCGGCATTGCCTTCCTCGACGAGGTGTTCAAGGCCAATTCGGCGATCCTGAACGCGCTGCTGACGCTGCTCAACGAGCGTGAATTCGACAACGGCGCCGGCCGCGCACGCACGCCGCTCGTCTGCGTCGTCGGCGCGACCAACGAAGTGCCGGCCGACGAGTCGCTGCACGCCTTCTACGACCGCTTCCTGCTGCGCGTGCCGGTGGCTCCGGTCAGCGACGCGTCGTTTGCGGCGCTGCTGAACCTGCCCGAGGGCAGCCCCGCGCCGAGCGCGGCGCCGATCACGCGCGCCGAGCTGCACGAACTGCAGCAGCGGCGCGACCGGGTCGCGCTGCCGGCGCCGGTGCTGCAACACCTGCAGGCGCTGCGCGCGTTGGCGGCGGCACAGGGCATCGCGGTGTCGGACCGGCGCTGGCGCCAGCTCGTCGGCCTGCTGCGCACCGCCGCGTTGACCGATGGCCGCGCCGCGGTCGACGCCTGGGATCTGTGGCTCGCGCCCTATGCGCTGGCCGCCGAGCCGGCGCAGATCGCTCCGCTGCAGCAGTGGTTTGCCGAGTCCGTCGCCGAGGCCGTGGTGCAGGACGCACCCTGGCTCGGGCGCGCCGTCGAGGCTTTCGAGCGCCAGCTCGAGATCGAGCAAAGCGCCGAGAACCAGCCCGACGACGGCGGCGCCGGCAAGATCGCGCTCGCGCGTGCCATCGGCGGCGCGCAGGACACCGGCATGCTGCGCATCGTGACCGAGTCGCTCGAGGCTCACCTGCGCAAGCGCTACAGCCCGGCGCACCGCGACGCACGCGTCGCGCAGGCCGACGAGGTTCTGGTGCGCGCCGAGGAGCATCTCGCGCCGCTGCAGGCGCAGGCCGACGCGACGGCGCGCGTCGTTGCCGGGCGCCTGTGGCTGCCGCCCGAGCTCGCCGCCACGCTGTGCGGCGCGCAGCAGGAGACGCTGGCGACGCTGCGCGGCTTCGTGCAGCGGCTGCAGGCGACTCGCGCAGGCTTTGCCGAACTGCCGCTCGATGAGCGCCTCGCCGATCCGGCACCTCCACCGATCGCCATCCCGGCCTGATCGATGCGCGACCTGGACGCGCCCTACGACCGGCTGGCCGCGCTGCCGCGCGAGCTCTGGCTGCCCGGGCTCGTCACCGCCTGCGGCGACTGCGTGCAGCGTCTGGACGAAATCCCGCAGTGGCTGGACGCGCTAGTGCAAGGCGCGCTGCCCGGCGCGGCGTTGAACTTCGGCGACGAAGCTGCCGTGGGCGCGCTGCGCAGTGCCGTCGGCGAGCTCGGCCTGCCTGCGCTGTGCAAGGACAGCCCGGCGCTCGCGCAGCAGGTGCTGCGCACGCTGCTGTGGCACCTCGATCGCATCAACGATCACCTGCCCTGGGTCGCGCGCGCGGAGGCGATCGCGCGCGTCGCGGCCGAGTTCCGCGCCGAATGGACGATCGAAAAGGCCGGCTGGGAGGCCATGCTTGCGCTGCTGCAAGGCCTCGGCGACCTGCCCCGGCTGCGCCGCGACGAGATGCGCGGCCTGCTGAACTCGCGCGAATGGCGCGAGGCCGAGCGCATCGCCGCCTTGCTGCCGCACCTGCAGCCGCTCGCCGAATTGATCGCGTGCATCGGGCGCGCCGCGCCGCATCCCGGTGCCGCGCCGGCACGCAGCGAGGCGCCGCGTGAGGCGCAGCCGCGCGCGGTGCGCTGGCGCGAGACCGTTCTGCCCGACGCGCCGGGCGAGCTCAAAGGCATCCGCCTGTCGGACCGCATCGAACGCATGCTCTCGAGCGAAGCGCAGCAGATCACGCATTCGGTGCTGCACAAGCTCTGGCGCGCGCGCCTCGCCGAAAGCCGGCTCCTGACCTACGAGTCCGAGGCGGTGCTGCAGGAGCAGGTCGCCGACCCGCAGGCCCGGCAATGCGCACCGGCCGCCGCGGCCGACCCGGCGCCGCTTGCGCGCGGGCCGATGCTGGTCTGCATCGACACCTCGGGCTCGATGCGCGGCGCGCCCGAGAACGTCGCCAAGGCGGTGGCGATCGAGGCGCTGCGCGTCGCCCACCGCGAGCAGCGCGCCTGCCGGCTGATCGCCTTCGGGGGCAAGAGCGAACTGCTCGAACGTGAGCTCGACCTCGGCCGCGGCGGCCTGACTCACCTGCTCGACTTCATCGGCCAGGGCTTCGACGGCGGCACCGACCTGCAGGCGCCGCTCGAGCGCGTGATCGAACTCGTGACGAACGAGGGTTGGCGCAGCGCCGACCTGCTTCTCGTCAGCGACGGCGAGTTCGGCTGCACCGAAGTCATGCTGCGCCAACTCGACCAGGCCAAGGCCGCACTTGGCCTGCGCGTGCAGGGGGTGCTCGTCGGCGACCGCGAGACGCTCGGCCTGCTCGAAACCTGCGACGACATCTACTGGCTGCGCGGCTGGCGCCGCTTCGAAGGCGATGCGCCGCAGCGCGAAGGTTTCGTGCCGGTGCACACGCCGAGCCTGACCGCGATCTACTTTCCCGGCGCGCTCAGCCCGCGCGCGGCGCGGATGGCGGCGCGGCGGCCGGCGCCGTCGTAGGCGCCTCTCGGGCTCGTGGATTCAGCCCCGGCGATGCCGGGCTGTCCAGCCCAGGACCCCGAGACCGAGTGCCAGCAGCACAGTGGTCTGTGGCTCCGGGATCGACGGCACATTCGCAAACTCGAGCGTGATACTCATGCGCGCTTCATCGCCCAGCCCGATGGTGTCGCCCAACTGGGTGAAGCTGAACATGTTGCCGTCGGCGGCGTTCACATGCGAGCCAGGCGTGAACGAACCCGCCCGCCCATAGATCGACCTGACCACCGACGTGGCGAACTGCTCGCTGCCGTTGACGACCAGCGAGACCTCGTTGATGTTGAAGCAGTTGTAGGCGACGAAGCAGTTGCCGTCGATGGTGATGTAGCTGCCATTGGCATTGAGCGTTCCGTCGGCGTTGGAGAAGTAGATGTCGTAGTTCTCGTCGCCCGGAAAGTGGCCAAAGTCGCGGCTGCTGCCATTGAGCGCACTTCCTGCCAGCACGGCCGTCAGCCTGCCATCGCCGACGCCGAAAAAGTCCGGCGCATGGGGAATCGAATAAGTGGACTCGTAGGCGTTCACGCCCTGGAAGTCGACAATGTCGGTGATGCCGGCCAGCGCCGGCGCGCCGAACGCGATAAGCGCTGCGCCAAGTGCAGCGCGTGCATAGGGTGATTGCATGTGGACTCCAGTTGGATCGAGAAGGTCAGACCATTTTGCTATCGTTCGCCGCCCGAAGAAATAGCGCCATCCCCCCGATTCGTGGGGCCGCCGGCCATGCGACGGTGCTTGCCGCAAGGCACAAGAGCACGAACGATGCAACGACGATCGCGCGCCAGACTATGCTGCGGCGTCTCCCGCCAGCCGCCACGCGGCAAGCAGTTCATCCGGCCATTCGCCGCGGTCGAGCAGCGCGTCGATGGCGTCGCTCTCGCGCCCGCACTCCAGGCCCTGCGCGCCGAGCCAGGCATCGTCGAAGTAGCTGTGCCGGTAGCGCTCGCCGGCGTCGCACAGCAGCGTGACGATCGCCCCCTGCTCGCCGCGCGCGGCCATCGAACGCGCACAGGCGAGCGCGGCGACGAGGTTGGTGCCGGTCGAACCACCGACGCGGCGCCCGAGGCGCACGCTCAGGCTGTGCATCGCAGCCAGGCTCCACAAGTCGGGCACCTTGACCATCGCGTCGAGCACGCCGGGGACGAACGAGGCCTCGACGCGCGGCCGGCCGATACCCTCGATGCGCGAGCCCTCGGCAATCGTCAGCGACGCATCCCCGCTGACGTAGTGGTCGAAGAACACCGAGCGCTCGGCGTCCGCGCCGCAGACGCGCGTGTCGTGGCGGCAGTAGTGCACGTAGCGGCCGATCGTCGCCAGCGTGCCGCCGGTGCCGGCGCTGGCGACGATCCACGCCGGGCAGGGATGCTCCTCGCGCTGCAACTGCGCGTAGATGCTCTCGGCGATGTTGTTGTTGGCGCGCCAGTCGGTCGCGCGCTCGGCGTGCGTGAACTGGTCCATGAAGTGGCCGCGCTGCTCGCGCGCAAGGCGCTCGCTCTCGGCATGGATCGCCGCCGCGCCGTCGACGAGGTGGCAGCGCCCGCCGTGGAACTCGATCGCCGCGATCTTCTGCGCCGAGGTGCCGCGCGGCATCACCGCGATGAAGGGCAGGCCGAGCAGGCGCGCGAAATAGGCCTCGCTGATCGCCGTCGAGCCGCTCGACGCCTCGACGACCACCCCGCCCTCGCGCAGCCAGCCGTTGCACAGCGCATGCAGGAACAGGCTGCGCGCGAGCCGGTGCTTGAGGCTGCCGGTCGGGTGGCTCGACTCGTCCTTCAGGTACAGCGCGATGCCGGCAAAGCCGGGCAGCCCGACCGGGATCAGGTGGGTGTCGCTCGAGCGCTGGAAATCAGCCTCGATGCGGCGGATCGCCTCGCGCACCCAGGCCCGGTGGGTGGCATGGACGCCGCGCGCCGATGCCGTCATTCGAGCAGCGCGCGCAGGGCCGGCGGCAGCGGCAGCGTGCGCTTGGCCGGGAAGTCCAGCCACACCGTGGTTGCACCGCCATTGGCGTAGATCACGCCCGGATCGTCGCTGCGCTCGAGCGTGATGAAGGTGTCGAAGCTCGACCGGCCCGGATTGGCCACGTAGTGCCGGGCCAGGATCTCGCCCGGGTATTCGAGCTGGCGGATGAAGTTGCAGAACGCGTTGACGATCACGAAGCCCTGGCCCTGCGGATCGGCCGGCTGGCCGATGGCGTGCATCCACTCGATGCGCACGATCTCCATGTAGCGGAAGTACAGCGTGTTGTTGACATGGCCCATCGCGTCCATGTCGCCCCAGCGGATCGGGATCCGCATCTCGTAGCTGAGCTTCTTCTCGGTCGGGATCTCAAAGCGCATCGGTGGCTCCGGCTGCAGGGGTGTCGATGCCGAGCTCGCCCGCGATGCGCACGACGAGCGCGCGCAGCGCCTCGATTTCATGCGCGAGACGCGCCTGCTCGGCCTTCAGCGCCGCGATCTCGCCCGCGGCGACGATGTGGTCTTCGCCGCTGCCCTGCGGCGCGGCGGCGGCCATGTCGACCGGCCCGCACAGCAGGTGCGCCCAGCGCTGCTCGCGTGCGCCGGGCGCGCGCGGCAGCTTGACCACGAGCGGCGGCTCGCGCGCGGCAAGCTCGTCGAGGAAACCCTCGACCGACGAGATGTCGGCGAAGCGGTGCAGGCGCTCGGTGCTGGCGCGCAGCTCGGCGGCCGTCTGCGGCCCGCGCAGCATCAGCAGCGTGAGCAGCGCGACCGACTGGCCGGGAACGCCGAGCACGCGCTTGACGTTGTGCTCGTAGCGGCTGACGCGGCTGCCGCTGACCTCGACGACGAGCGACAGCGCCTTCAACGCATCGACTGCGACGAGCAGTTCGGACTCGCTGGCGTTGATCACCGGGTCGCGCGCAGTCTTCTGGTTGCAGCCCATCAACAGCGCGTTCAGCGACAACGGGTAGCTGTCGGCCACCGTGTGCTGCTTCTCGACCAGCACGCCGAGCACGCGCGCCTCGAGCAGCGACAGCGTCCTGAGCGTCACGCTCGGGCCCTATACGGCAAACCCGTCGTCGGCCTGGATCACCGCGCCGTTGACGAAGTGGCTCTCGTTGGCGCACAGCATCATCAGCACCACGTCCAGGTCCTGCGGCTGGCCGATGCGCTTGCGCGGCAAGGTCGCGATCAGTTTCTGGCCCTTCTCGGTGGTCCACTGGTGGTGGTTGATCTCGGTGTCGATGTAGCCCGGGCAGAGCGCGTTGACGTTGATGCCGTAGCGGCCCCACTCGAGCGCCATCGCGCGCGTCATGTGGATCACCGCCGCCTTGCTCATGCAGTAGACGCCGATCTGGCCCAGCACGCGAACGCCCGCCATCGAAGCGATGTTGACGATGCGCCCGCCGATGAAGGTGCCCGGCGCCTCGCCCTGGGCGCGCGCGATCATGCGTTTGCCGACCTCCTGCGCGACGAAGAACGCGCCCTTGGTATTGGTGTTCATCACGAAGTCGTAGTCCTCGGGCATGACTTCGGTCAGGCGCTGCGTCGAGCCGACGCCCGAGTTGTTGACGAGGATGTCGATCGTCCCCATCTCGGTCTCGGCGTGCGCGACGGCGGACTTGATGCTCGCGTGGTCGGTGACGTCGAGCTCGACCACATGCGCGTCGCCGCCGTTGCCTTCGATCTCGGCGCGCAGCGTCTTCAGGCGCTCGACGCGCCGGCCGGCGAGCACGACGCCGGCACCGGCCGCGGCAAGCGTCTTCGCGAACTGCGCGCCGAGGCCGCTCGATGCGCCGGTGACCAGCGCCACGCGCCCGGAAAGGTCGATGGTGTAGCTCATGGGGGCAGGCTCCTGCATGGGTTCGGCGGCGACGATAGCACGCAGCCCAACGCCTAGAATCCGGCGCACGAGCCGCGCGGCGCGGCCCGGGAACGACACCCATGAACGCACAAGAGATCCTGGCCCGGTTCGGTCCCCGCGAAGCGATGGAGTACGACGTCGTCGTCGTCGGCGCCGGCCCGGCCGGACTGGCAACCGCGATCCGCCTCAAGCAGCTCGCCGCAGCGCAGGGCAAGGAGGTTTCGGTGGTCGTGCTCGAGAAGGGCTCCGAGCCCGGCGCGCACATCCTGTCGGGCGCGATCATGGACCCGCGCGCGTTGAACGAGTTGTTCCCTGACTGGAAGGAGCGCGGCGCACCGCTCGACCAGCCGGTCACCGGCGACAAGTTCCTGTTCCTCGACGAGCAGGGTGCGAAGGCGACGCCCGAGTTCTTCTTGCCGGACTGCTTCAAGAACCACGGCAACGTCATCATCAGCCTAGGCAACCTGGTGCGCTGGATGGGCCAGCAGGCCGAGGCCTTCGGCGTCGAGATATTCCCCGGCTTTGCCGCTGCCGAGGTGCTCTACGACGAGCAAGGCGCGGTCAAGGGTGTTGCCACCGGCAACCTCGGCATCGGCAAGGACGGCGAGCCGGGCGAGAACTTCCAGCTCGGCATGGAGCTGCATGCCAGGTACACGATCTTTGCCGAGGGCTCGCGCGGCCACCTCGGCAAGCAGTTGATCGCGAAGTACCAGCTCGACACCGGCCGCGACCCGCAGAGCTACGGAATCGGGATCAAGGAACTGTGGGAAGTCGCGCCCGACAAGCACCAGCCCGGGCTGGCCCTGCATACCGCGGGCTGGCCACTGGACAAGAAGACCTATGGCGGCTCCTTCCTCTACCACCTGCAAGGCAACCTGGTCGCGGTAGGCTTCGTCGTCGGCCTCGACTATGCCAACCCCTGGCTGAGCCCGTTCGAGGAGTTCCAGCGCTGGAAGCACCACCCTGCGATCAAGCCGACCTTCGAGGGCGGCAAGCGCATAGCCTACGGCGCGCGCGCACTGACGGCGGGCGGCATCCTGTCGCTGCCGAAGACGGTGTTCCCGGGCGGCGCGCTCGTCGGCTGCGACGCCGGCTTCCTCAACGCGAGCCGCATCAAGGGCAGCCATGCGGCGATCAAGACCGGCATGCTGGTCGCCGATGCGGCCTTCGACGCGATCGTCGCCGGGCGCCGGCAAGACGAGCTCAGCGCCTACCCGCAGGCGTTCGAGCGCAGTTGGCTGCACGAGGAGCTCGACCGCTCGCGCAACTTCAAGCAGTGGTTCAAGAAGGGCTTCCTGGTCGCGACGCTGATGACCGGCATCGAGCAGTGGCTGCTGCCCAAGCTGGGCATCAAGAACCCGCCGTGGACGCTGCACCGCGCGCAGGCGGATCACCTGTATCTGAAGCCCGCCGCCGAGTGCGAGCAGATCGCCTACCCCAAGCCCGACGGCAAGATCAGCTTCGACCGCCTGAGCTCGGTCTTCATCAGCAACACCAATCACGAAGAGCAGCAGCCCGCGCACCTGACCCTGAAGGACGCGGGCGTGCCGGTGGCGATCAACCTCGCGCGCTACGCCGGCCCCGAGAGCCGCTACTGCCCGGCCGGCGTGTACGAGTTCGTGAAGGACGACAACGGCGGCGACCGCCTGCAGATCAACGCGCAGAACTGCGTGCATTGCAAGACCTGCGACATCAAGGACCCGACGGGCAACATCGTCTGGGTCACGCCCGAGGGCGGCGGCGGCCCGAACTATGCGGGGATGTGAGCGGCGCGGTCGCAGCGCGCGCGACGGCCGGCACGCCCCCGCGCTGAAGCGCCGGCAGCGCGGTCGCAGCCAGGCCGGATGACCGAGCAGGACGCCCGCGCGCTGCTGCTCGTGCGCGCGTTCGAATCCGGGCCGGCCGAGCCCTGGCGCGACGGTGACGCCGCGTGGGCCGACGCCGAGGCTGCCCGCATCGAAGGCGCCGCAGCGTCGCCGACAGCGATCGCGGTGCGGCGTTCGCGCCTGATCGCCGAGCGGCTGGTCGCACGCGCGCCAGCGTTGCAGGACGCATTGCGCAGTTCGGCTTCGGCCGCCACCGCTGCGGCAGTCGGCGTCGCCGTGCTGTTCGGACTCGCGGCCGACTCGATCGGCTCGGGCGGCCGTATCCACGTGCTCGCGCCACCGCTCGTGGCGCTGATCGCGTGGAACCTGGCTGTCTACACGCTGCTCGTGCTGCGCGCACTGCGCCCGGGCGGAGACCGTGACGAGGTCGGCGGCGGGGCGCTGCGGCGCCGGGTGCAAGGCGCCTGGACGGCCTGGGCCGGGCGGCGCGGCGGCAGCTCGCCGCCGCTCGGGCGCTTTGCGATCGACTGGGCGCAGCAAGGCCGGGCGCTGCACGCGGCGCGCATCGCGACTGCGCTGCACGCCGCCGCCGCGGCGCTCGCCTGCGGCGTTCTCGTGTCGATGTACGCGCGCGGCCTCGTGTTCGACTTCCGGGCCGGCTGGGACAGCACCTTCCTCGATGCCGCGGACGTCGAGCGGATCGTCGCGCTGCTGCTGGGCCCGGCCGCGGCGTTGACCGCAACGCCGCTGCCCGACGCCGCGGCGCTCGAAGCGATGCGCTTTGCCAGCGGCGGCGGCGCAGGTGCCCGGATCTGGATCCACTGGTGGGCGCTGACCGTCGGCGGGTTGGTGATCGTGCCGCGCGCGCTGCTCGCCACGCGCGCGGCCTGGCGTGCACGCACGCTCGCGCGCGACCTGCCGATCGAGATCAGCGCCGACGAACGACGGCGCGCGGCGCGCGCAGGATCTGCGGCGCCGCTCGCCGTCCACGTGCTGCCGTACGGAATGGCATTCACGCCGCAGCAGCGCGACGCGATCGAGCCGGCGCTGGCGCCGTTCGTCGATGGGCGGCTGCGCGTCACGGTTTCGGCGCCGCTGCCGATCGGCGCCGAGGACGATCCGCAGTCGTGGCGCATCGACCCGGCGCCCGACGTCGCGGTGCTGCTGTTCGCGCTCGTCGCGACGCCCGAGCGCGAGACCCACGGCGCGTTCATCGACGCGGCGCTGCGCTGCCACGGCGCCGCGGCGTGCCGGGTGGTGGTCGACGAATCGGCCTTCGTCGAGAGATTCACCGGCAAGGTGCGCGAACAGCGCCGCGCCGAGCGCCGTGATGCGTGGCGCGCGCTCGTCGCGGCAAGCGGCCTCGAGGCATTGTTCGTCGATCTGGGCGCCGGTGCGCGTGGAGCCGGCGGTGGCTGATCAGACATCTGCAACGCCGCTCGACCGGCCGCCCGGCACGGTGGTGTTGAGCCTCGTCTCGCACACCAACGTCGGCAAGACGACGCTCGCGCGCACGCTGCTGCGGCGCGACGTGGGCGAGGTGCGCGACGCGCCCCATGTCACGGAGGCGGCCGAGCGCCACACGCTCGTCGCGCTGCCCGACGAGGGCCTCGCGCTCGAACTCTGGGACACGCCGGGCTTCGGCGACAGCGTGCGCCTCGCGCGCCAGCTCGCGCGCCGCGGCAACCCGCTCGCCTGGCTGCGCGACGAGGTGTGGGACAGGTGGCGCGACCGGCCGTGGTGGTCCACGCAGCGCGCGGTGCGGCACGTGATGGAGCGCAGCGACCTGGTGCTCTACCTCGTCAACGCGGCCGAGCCGCCCGAGGTCGCCGGCCACCTCGACGCCGAGCTCCAGGTGCTCACGCTGCTCGAGCGGCCGGTGATCGTGCTGCTCAACCAGCTTGGCGCGCCGCGTCCGCCCGACGACGAATCGGCCGAGCTCGATCGCTGGCGCGCGCGCACCCGCGGCAGCGCATGCGTGCGCGACGTGCTGGCGCTCGACGCCTTCGCGCGCTGTTGGGTTCAGGAGGACACGCTTCTCGGCGCGGTGGCGGCGGCGCTTGCGCCGGCCCGGCAGGCTGCGTTCGAACGGCTGCGCCGCGCACACGGGGAGCGCAACCGGGAGGTCTGGCGCGCTTCGATGCGCGCGCTCGCCGAGCGGCTGGCGCGCGCGGCGCTCGACCGCGAAGTGGCGGGCGACGCAGGCTGGCGCGGCCGGCTGCGGGAATGGGGCAGCGCGATCGGGCTGCGCCGCGAGGGCCAGCCGACGCCGCGCGAAGCCGCGATGGCGCGTCTCGCCGAAAGGCTCGATGCCGACATCCGCGCATCGACCGATAGTCTGATCCGGCTGCACGGCCTTGGCGGCCACGCGACCGAGACGGTCCTGCTCCGGTTGGCCGAGCACTACGCGCTGGCCGTGCCGCTCGACGAGCGCAAGGCCGGCGTGCTCGGCGGCGCGGTCGGCGGAGCGCTCGCCGGGCTGGGGGCCGACCTCGCCACCGGCGGGCTGACGCTCGGCGGCGGGCTGCTCGCAGGCGGCGTGCTCGGTGCGCTCGGCGCACTCGGCGTGGCGCGCGGCGTCAACCTGCTGCGCGGCGTTGCGCAGCCCACGCTCGCGTGGACCGATGCGGTGCTCGACGAACTGGTGCGTTCGGCGCTGATCGGCTACCTCGCCGTCGCGCACTTCGGCCGCGGGCGCGGCGACTGGAGCGAAGGCGAGAACCCGGCTTTCTGGGCCGACGCGGTCGACGCGGCGGTGACGTCGCGGCGCGAAGCGCTGCACGCGCTGTGGCTGCGGCGCGAACGGCACGGCGAGATCGGCGAACTGGCGGACTCACTCGCACCGATCGTCGAGGAAATCTGCGCCGGCGTGCTGGCGCGGCTGTACCCGCAAGCCGCGGCTTCGCTCGCGAGCCGCTGACAGGCAGGCAGCGCCGCTCAGCCTGGTTCGGCTGGCGCCTGCCGATGCGAGCCTGCACCTGACCCTGAACGACGCGTGCGTGCCGGTGGCGAACCTGCGACAGCACGGACACGACGCACGACATCGCCTGGGTTATGCACGAGGGCGGGGTCGGGCTCGAGGCGCGCGGCGCGAGTGATTCGCGAGCCGACCGGCATCGGCAGCCCGCAAATGGCGCCACGTTGAGCCGACTCAATCCGGGCGTCGGCCTGATGCCTACAGTCAAAACGATGTCACGCGCTGGCGCTGGGGTACGTTCGAATGGGTCGAGCATGACGCCGTGCGGCGCCGACGCCACTGCGTGCGCCTTCGAGTGGCGGGTGACTGCTCGTCTGTGGTCGATCGGCGGTCTGGCACTGGCCCTGGGCCTGCTCGTCTATGCCGCAGACCGAGACCCCGCGCGTGCGATGCTGTTCCCGGCGCTCGCCGTCCTTCAATCCGGGCCGCTCTTCGGCGCCATGGGCTCCTGGCTGCCGAGCTTCGTGCACCCGTTTGCGTTCAGCCTGTTCACTTCGGCTGCGCGCCCGCGTTGTGCGCGGCCGGCCTGCGGCGCGTGTGCGGCGTGGTGGGCTGTGAACGTCTTGCTCGAGCTTGCCCAGCACCAACGGATCAGCGCTTCCATCGCCGAAGCGCTTCAGTGCCTCTTCGGCCAAAGCGCTGTGGGGGATGCGCTGGCGAACTACATCCTGCGCGGCACTTTCGACCGTGCCGACATCCTGGCCGCGACCGCCGGATCACTGGCTGCCGCGGTCCTGATCCTTCATCCTGGTCACGACAGGGGTCGCCATGAACATGCACACCAAGCCGGGCCTGGCCAGCCGCGTCCATAGCGCCGCGCTGCAGATCGTGATCGCTGCGATCGGGCTTGCCGCCATCGTCGGCAGCGGCGGCGGCGGCCTGGACGACTCGATCTGCGACGTCTATCCGGATTCCTGCGGGCCGCAGCCGCCCCCGCCCCCGTCGCTGAGCATCGATCCGCCGTCCGTCACGGTTCAGGTCGGCTCTCCATTGAGCCTGATGGCGGTGATTGCGCATGGCAGCGGCGCCTACAGCTACCAGTGGCGCCGATCCGCGGACGGCGGCGCGACCTTCAACGACATCCCCGGTGCAACCGCCAAGACCTACTCCCTGGCGAGTGTCACCCTTGCCGACGACGGCGCGATATTCATGGCGCTCGCGTGGCAAGGAAACGCGACGCCACTGCAGGCCACGACGCAGCTCGCGGTCTCGGCCACACCCGGCATCGTGCTGGGCGACCAGGAATTCGTGGCCAGCAACTGGCAGGCCGCGCCTGCGATCGTCGCCGGCTACCCTTCGTTCACCCATGCCGAGGAGCGGGCCCCGGCCGACGGCCATCCGGGCGCCTACCGGAAGATGACCGTGCAGGTGGCGCCGGGTTCCGGCGTCTCCAACGTCACCCACCTGTGGCTGGCGGCGACCTACGACCCGGCGTTGCAGGGTGCGATCCGCGTCATCGACCATGCCGAGGATTGCATCCTGCTCAATCCGTCGGGCAGCAACTTCGTCGAGACGGGCGTGTTCATCGAGCAGAGCGGGCGCAGGTACCTCTCAGATGCGTCGATCTGCAGCCGCGCGGGCTGGGCGGGGGTGGCGTTCCACAGCCTGCGCCAGCAGGATCTGCGGCAGTTCGACGGGCCGGCGTGCAACATCGGCGAATCGTGCCCGGACTTCTCGGCCACCGGCGCCACGCTGCGCTTCGGCTACGTTCGGCACGCCTCAGGATCGCAGGGCGAGTCGGTGCAGCACGGCATCGACAACTGGAAGGTCACGATCTGGCGGCGCTGAAGGCAGGCGTCAGGGCCGGCACCACTGCTGCTCGCAGGGCACGCCGTCGTGATTGCCGTCCATCTTGACGCCCGGGCAGTTCTTGAGGAAGAAGGTGGCCTCGGCGCAGGAGCGCATCTGGTTGCAGTAGGTTCGGCCGTCGCAGCGATAGGCGGCATCCGGCAGCGCGGTCGCCGGCGCAACGCGCACGGATGGCACCGCGGCGACAGGTGTCATCGCCTGAGCGCCCGTGCCGGCCACGCACGGCCCGTGATCGCGCCGGAAATCCCTCGGCATGACCGCGCCGCCGGCGCCATTGAAGCCGCGCATCAGCGCCTTGGCCATGCGCTCCTCGGACACATAGCGCCCCCGGTCGTGGCGGTAGCGGCCGCTCCAGGCCTGGCCCTCCTTGACCAGCCACTGATTGACGTTCAGGTCATCGAGGTAGAGCGTCGCCAGCGTGCGGCCGTGCGTGTCCAGGCCGCTGATCTGTGCACGCGCGGTCTTGTTGAGAACCTTTTCCTGCAATGCATCGCGCGCCTCGGGCCCCCAGGGCTGGCAGATCTCGGGCGCGTCGATGTCCTGCAGCCGCACCTCGAGCGGCGCGCCGCCGTCCGCCGGCGCAAACCAGAGGCTGTCGCCGTCGACGACTCGCATCACGACCCCGTCGACGCTGCGCGTCGGCGCGGCTTGCGCGGCAGGCAGCAAGGCTGCGCCGATCAGGACCGAAAGAACACGCGTAACGAGCCAGGCAAGCCCATGCATGGAGTGAAGCCGATTGCCGAGGACTGGCCGATGTTAGGGGCCACGCGTGCCGCCCATCGAACGAACTGCGCGAACTTTTCACGCCCGCACCGCAGGCGTCGCGCAGCGCGAGCGCGACGCGCCGATGCGCAGATTGCCGCGCCGATTGACGATTCGCAATGCGCCTGCATTGCGCGGACCGATCATGCCTTGCACCGGTCGGTCGGCGCCACAAGCTGCGGCGGTGTCTACTTCAGGAGCAGGCCTTGAATCGCTTCGCAACCTATCTCGTGCCTCTCGCCGTCGCGGCCACGCTGTCGGCCTGTTATGTCGTTCCGGTGCGCGGCCCCGACGGCGCCGTGTATTACGATCCCTATCCGCTGCCGCCGGTCGGCGCACCGATCCCGGCGCCTGCGGCACCGCAAGGCCAGATGCCCGGCGCGCAGATGCCGGCCGTCCTGAACGCGCGCATGTACCCGACCAATGAAGCCGCCGCCGCCGGTGGGGTGATCAGCGGCACGGTGACCAACCTGATGACGGGCAAGGGCCGCTTCCAGGTCAACTACCTCGGCGAGATCCTGACCGGCGAGGCGACGCGCGTCTCCAACGAGGACAAGCGCGGCGTCGCCAGCGCCTACGGCTCCAAGGGCACGATCATGTCGTGCGACTACCAGATGACGACGCCCTACCAGGGCACGGGCGACTGCCGCATCTCGACTGGCGCAACCTACAAGCTGCACCTGGGCGGGAACTGACGGCGTCGCGCCGTGCGCGTCAGCGCCAGTCGGGCTTGCGCTTGTCGATGAAGGCCTGCACGCCTTCGAGCGCGGCGGCGTCCATCATGTTGCACGCCATCGTCCGGCCGGCGTCTTCGTAGGCAGCAGCGATGCCGGTCTCGAGCTGACGGTAGAACAGCGCCTTGCCCATCGCGATCGCGACGCGCGGCTTGGCAACGATGCTCGCGACGAGGCGCTCGACCTCGGCGTCGAGCTCGGCCGGTTCGGCGACGCGGTTCACGAGCCCCTTTGCGCGCGCCTCGTCGGCGCTGATGAATTCGCCCGTGACGAGCATCTCGAATGCCGCCTTGCGCCCGACATTGCGGCTCAAAGCAACCCCCGGCGTCGAGCAGAACAGCCCGAGCGTGACACCGCTGACGGCAAAGCGCGCGTCGCGGCTCGCCACCGCAAGATCGCACATCGCGACGAGCTGGCAGCCGGCGGCCGTAGCGATGCCCTGCACGCGCGCGATCACCGGCACCGGCAGACGTTGCACGGCAAGCATCACGCCTGCGCAGCGGTCGAAGAGCGTCGTGTAGTAGTCCAGCGACGGCGCAGCGCGCATCTCCTTCAGGTCGTGCCCGGCGCAGAAGGCCTTGCCCGCGGCGGCGATCACGACCGCGCGCGCGGTCTCGTCGCCGGCCAGCACATCGAGCTCGGCCTGCAGCGCGGCGAGCATGCCCTCGGACAGCGCGTTGAAGGCTGCCGGGCGGTCGAGCGTCAGCGTGACGACGTCACGTGCGTCGCGTTCGACGCGCACGAAGGGATCAGCACTCATCGTCGTGGCTCCTACTCGATCGCGCTCGCCGACCTGGCGCGCTCGCGCAACATGAACTTCTGGATCTTGCCGGTCGAGGTCTTGGGGATCTCCTCGAAGCGGATCTCGCGCGGCACCTTGTAGCTGGCGAGCAGGCTCTTGCAGTGCGCGACCAACTCGGCCGCGGTGACTTCTGCGCCAGGCTTGATCTCGACGAACGCGAGCGGCGTCTCGCCCCACTTCGGGTCCGGCCGCGCAACGACGGCGCAGGCCATCACCGCCGGATGCCGGTACAGCGCATCCTCGACCTCGATCGAGCTGATGTTCTCGCCGCCGGAGATGATCACGTCCTTGCTGCGGTCCTTGATCTTGACATAGCGGTCGGGCTCGATCACCGCCAGGTCGCCGGTATGGAACCACCCGCCCTCGAACGCTGCCGCGGTCGCGACCGGGTTCTTGAGATAGCCCTTCATCGTGATGTTGCCGCGGAACATGATCTCGCCCATGGTCTGCGCATCGGCGGGCACCTCGACCATGGTTTGCGGATCGAGCACCGTCATGCCCTGCTGCAGCGGGTAGCGCACGCCCTGGCGGCCGTTCAGGCGCGCTTGTTCGGACAGGCTCTCGCACGCCCAACCCTCGCGCTTGACGGCCACCGCCGCCGGCCCGTAGACCTCGGTCAGGCCGTACACATGCGTGATCTCGAAGCCGATCGCGGCCATGCCCTCGATCATCGCCGCCGGCGGCGCCGCGCCCGCGACCATCGCGCGCACCTTGTGCGCGATCCCGGCGCGCTGTTCGGCCGGCGCCGCGATGAGCAGGTTGTGCACGATCGGCGCCGCGCAGTAGTGGTCGACGCGGTGCTCGCGGATCGCCGCCAGGATGGCCTGGGCGTTGACGCCGCGCAGGCAGACATGCGTGCCGCCCTGCATGGCCACAGTCCACGGGAAGCACCAGCCGTTGCAGTGGAACATCGGCAGCGTCCACAGATAACGCGGGAAGTTGGGCATGGTCCAGGTCACCGCGTTGCAGACCGCGTTCAGGTATGCGCCGCGGTGGTGGGTCACGACGCCCTTGGGGTCGCCGGTCGTTCCCGAGGTGTAGCTGACCGCGATTGCATCCCACTCGTCGCGCGGGCCGGCGAGCACGGGCAAGGGGTCGTGCATGCCGAGCAGACTCTCGTACTCGAGCGTTCCCAGGCGCTCGCCGGGCCCGGCGTACTCGCTGTCGCAGACGTCGATCACGACCGGGGCGCGGCCGTGCTCGGTCTTCAGGATGCGCAGCGCCTCGCGCATCACCGGCGCGAACTCGCGGTCGGTGATCAGCACCGCCGCCTCGCAATGGTTCAGCTGCCACGCCAGCAGCGGCGCATCCAGGCGCGTGTTGAGCGTGTTGAGCACCGCATTGATGGCCGGCACCGCGTAATGCGCCTCGACCATCTCGGGCGTGTTGTGCAGCATCACGCTGACTGTCGCCAAGCGAGTGACGCCCAGCGATCGCAACGCCGCCGCGAGGCGCGCCGAGCGCTCGCGCGTCTGCGCCCAGGTGTTGCGGCGCTCGCCGTGGATCACCGCCGGCAGGTCGGCGAAGATTTCGGCGCTGCGCTCGACAAAACTCACCGGCGAGAGCGGCACGAAGTTGGCGTCGTTGCGGTCGAGCCCCGAGTCGTAGATCGTCGTCGTGTTCATGCTGTCCTCGCAAGCGCCTGGTCGATATCCCACAGGATGTCGTCGATGTGCTCGAGCCCGACCGACATCCGCACCATGTCGGGCAGCACGCCGGCGCCGAGCTGCTGCGCAGGGTCGAGCTGGCGGTGCGTCGTCGATGCCGGGTGGATGACGAGCGTACGAGTGTCGCCGATGTTGGCGACATGGCTCATGAATTGCGCCGCCTCGATGAACTTCTCGCCCGCCGCGGCGCCACCGCGCACGCCGAAGGCCAGCAGCCCCGACGCGCCCGGCGCGCCGCCGACCCGGCGCATCTGCCTTGCGACGAGTTCGTACTGCGGATGATCGGGCAGGCCCGGGTAGTTGACCCAGCGCACGCGCGGATGCGTTTGCAGGAAGGCCGCGACGCGGCGCGCGTTCTCGCAATGGCGCTCCATGCGCAGCGGCAGCGTCTCGATGCCCTGCAGGATCTGCCAAGCGCTCGCCGGTGCGAGCGCGGCGCCGTAGACGCGCAGCGTCTCCATGCGCGCCCGCATCGTGAAGCCGAAGTCGCCGAAGGTCTCGTGGAAGATCACGCCGTGATAGCCCGGCGACGGCTCGGTCATGCCCGGGAACTTGCCGTTGCCCCAGGGGAAGCTGCCCGCCTCGGCCATCACGCCGCCAAGCGTCGTGCCGTGGCCGCCGAGGTACTTGGTCGCCGAGTGGACGACGATGTCGGCGCCGAGCGCGAGCGGATTGCACAGGAAGGGCGACGGCACCGTGTTGTCGACGACGAGCGGCACGCCGTGTGCATGCGCAAGCTCGGCGACGGCGGCGATGTCGGGCACGACGAGGCTCGGGTTTCCGAGGCTCTCGACGAAGACTGCACGCGTATTGGGGCGCATGGCTGCGGCAAAGGCGTCGGGCCGCGTCGCATCGACGAAGCTCGTCTCGATGCCGAACTTGCGCAGGTTGACGGCGAGCATCGTCACCGTCCCGCCATAGAGCGCACCCGCGGCGACGACATGGTCGCCCTGCTGCAGGATCGTCAGCAGCGCCATCGCCTCGGCGGCCATGCCGCTCGCCGACGCGACCGCTGCGCGCCCGCCTTCGAGCGCCGCCACGCGCTCCTCGAGCGCGGCGACGGTGGGGTTGGACAGGCGCGAGTAGACGTTGCCGAAGGTCTGCAGGTTGAACAGCGCCGCCGCGTGTTCGGCGCTGTCGAAGACGAAGCTCGTCGTCTGGTAGATCGGCAGCGCGCGCGCACCGGTCGCCGCGTCGGGGATCTGACCGGCGTGGATGGCCAGGGTCTCGGGGTGGAAGACATGGTCGGCCATGGTCGCTCTCGCGTCGTCAGACGGGCCGCCGCGCCGAAATCACGCGCGTATTGACGCCCGCCCAGTGCAGGCCGCCGAACAGCCGCGCGTGCTCGATCTTTACGCAGCGGTCCATCACCGAGGCCAGCCCGGCCTCGCGCGCCAGGCGGTCGGCGTCGAGGTTGGCGACGCCGATCTGCTGCCACAGGCAGCGCGCGCCGATCGCCACCGCATCGCGCGCGATCGGCAGCACGTCTTCGCTGCGCCGGAACACATCGACCATGTCGATCGGGTGCGGGATGTCGGCCAGGCTCGCGTAGCAGCGCTCGCCGAGCAGTTCAGTGCAGCGCGGATTGACTGGCACGATGCGGTAGCCGTGCTGCTGCAAGTACTTCGCCGCGAACACGCTCGGCCGGTGCCACTGCGCCGACAGGCCGACGACGGCGATCGTCCGGCAATCGCGCAGGATGCGGCGCAGGGTGGTGATGTCGTCAGTCGGCGGACGGGCCTGGGAACGATACCGAATGCGCGGGGCCGGCCCGCATCGTGGGGCGCGCGGGGCCCTCCCCCCCCCCCCCCCCCCCCCCCCCGCCCCCGCGGCCAGCGAGCCGATGCGCGCCGGCGTTAGAACCTGCTCGTCGGCGGCCAGCTCGGAAGCAGGGCTGGCCCCCGAAGGAGGACCGTTGCACGGCGCGGCGGCGAAGTCCTCATGCTTCGCCCCCAGCGCCCAGCATGCCGGCCCCCCGTTCCAGAGTTGCCGCGCCGACGAGGCTCGCACTTGACGCCTTGCCAACGAACAGACCCGACCGACCCCTGACCGCGCGGACGCCCGCCGCCGGCCCGGCCCCCCGCCCCCCCGCGCCCCGCGCGCGGCGGCGCGGGGGCGGCCCGCCCCGCCCGCGGGGCCGGGCTGCGCTGGGTAGAGCTGCGGACAGCCGCGTGACACCGTCCCCAACACCCGACGAATTCCGGTTCGCTGATGCCATCGAGCGAGCGATGACGCCTGAACACCGGGCTCGATTGCAGATAATCCGCGAAGCCGGTACTGCCAAACGGCTCTGGCCAGCGGAAGAAGTGCGTTTCCTCCGGTGCCGCGAGATTGGGATGCAAGCGCAGAATGTCCGCAGCGTCGCCGGCGCCCTATGAAGAACGGCACGCGAAAGCGCGCCGCCGTCCCGACTCGCTGAGTTGTGGTGGCTGGGCTTGGACTTCGATCGCCCTGGTCCCTCGTCTTCGTCGGATCTACGGTAGCAGATTCCGAAGGACTGGTCTGATCGTCCCTGCCTTTTCCGTAGCCGGTGAAGTCCCATGCCGCGTCGGTGAATTTCGTGTCGTTCTCAAGTGAGTACGACTGCCTCCTGTCCCAAGCCTCGCGCTGCGCGTGGTAGCGAATCTCGCGGAACCAGCAGGACCGACACTGGCTCCATTCCTGCTCCGTGCCGAGCGTCCCGCGCACTGATTGCATCGCGTCGCCGTTCCACACATCCAGGAACGAAGTCTGCCGATCCAACTGACCTGCGTGCGCTGCGTACATGTTCGCGCAGGTGACCACCTCTCCATCGGCCATGATGACCCCGGTACGATGGAAGAACAGGCACTTCGAGTCTGCTCCACGAGGTGCTTCGTCGACATCGACAGTCGCGCCAGCGTCCATGCTATCTGCTCATCAGTGGTGGCACGTCGAGCTTGATGCGAGACCCGCGCAGCATTGCATAGGCTTCGCCCAGGTAGCGATTGGCGAGGTCGGCGTGCCCGAGCAACGACTGCCCCCTGTCCTTCTCATGGAAGACCAGCAAATGGCGCACGTACAGGAAGTCGGGGTCGAAGCGCTTTGCCAGTCGCACGAAGTCAGGGAACTCGGCGATGTTGTTGCGCTTCAGCGTCCAGGACAGGCCGAGCTTCGGCCGGCGTGCCAATGCTGCCTTACTTCGTAAATCATGGAAGTAGGCGACATTTGCGAGCACGCGGTCCAGGCTTGCGCCGCCGCGGTTCGCGGCGAAGATATCGGCGGTCACGCCATCGATCGAGATCGTCAACGTATCGATCAGCGCCAGTACCGCCGCGTCAATGCGACGGCGGATGAAGTAGCCGTTGGTAACGCAGCTCAGGAACACCCGGTAGTACTCCAGCAACTCTGTCAGCCTGGCCCAGAGCCGATCGCTCACCATCGTCGGCTCGCCCCGCCCCACAAGGGTCAGCAGCGTGAGGTGGGGGAAGACCTCGTGCGCCAGGCGCTCGAGCATGCCGAGATCGAGTTCCTTGCGTCGGTTGTTGAGTTGGTGAACTTCGCCCGTGCCATGGCTGCTGCAGTGCGAACAGGTGAGATTGCAGCGCGGCGTCAATTCGAGGCTTAGAGACTCGGGGTAGTGCCCGAGCCGGGTCCGCCGCTCGCCTTCGCTGCGCTCAACTTCCTTGCGCACCCATTCCTTCTGGCCGACGAGACGTGCATGTCGCGTCAGTTCGTCGTCGGGGCGGGCTTCGAGCAGCTTCACCGCCTCGACCGAGGTGGTCCCCGCGGAATACGGAAGTCCGTCGAGACGCATACGGAGAAATCCGGTCTGCAGGCATCGGGGCGGCAGCGGCAGGCCGACCTGTTCGAAAGCGTTGCGCGCTCGAACGCGAAAACAGATCACACGCTCTTCGGCGTAGGCCTCATCCGGGGCGGTGCTGAAATACAGCTTGCTGTAGTCGTAGGCGCAGTCTTCCGGGTCGAGCCTCACCTGCAAGCAGAGCAGCTCGTCGCGAGCCGTCGGCGAGAAGATTCCAAGGTCGATCGACTTCACGCCGTGCCGATCCTGAGCCACCATGGTGAATGCCGGCCGAGTCCACTTCCTGCCTACTGCGCCGGCACTACACCTGGCGGCGCGCGGCAGGTCCCAGCGCTCGAGCTCCACCTCCGGCGATCGTCCGGCAGTCGCGCACGATGCGACGCAGGGTCGCGAAGTCGTCGCTCATTGAAGGACCTCCGTGCTGCGCACTGGGCGGCGAACCCCCTTGGGAGCGGCCCGGCGGGGACTCATGGCGCCACGATAGCGCATGCGGCGAACCTGGGCTGCGCGGGCGGCGCCGCGCGGCCCTTCAATCCCAGAACTGGCGCGTGAACAGCACCAGCACGGACAGCAGCTCGAGCCGCCCGAGCAGCATCCCGGCGGCGAGGACCCAGGTCTGGAAGTCGGTCAGCGTCCCGTAGTTGACCGATGGGCCGACGTCGCCGAGACCGGGGCCGATGTTGTTGACACAGGCGATGACTGCGGTGAAGGCGGAGACGACGTCGAGGCCGCTGAACAACAACAGCATCGTCAGCACCGACATCGCGGCGCCGTACATCATCATGAAGGCGATCACGCTCTGCATGATGCGCGCGCTCACGACCTGGCCGCCCATCACGACTGGATTGACGGCGCTCGGGTGGACGATGCGGACCAGCTCGTGCTGCGCCTGCTTGAGCAGCAGCAGCATGCGCACCATCTTGATGCCGCCGCCGGTCGAGCCGGCGCAGGTCGCGAAGCAACCCAGCAGCAGCATCGTCAGCGACGCAAACATCGGCCACAGCGCATAGTCCTGCGCCGCGAAACCGGTCGTCGTGCCGATTGAAACAACGTGAAACACCGTGTGGCGCAGCGCCTCCGGATAGCTGCGATAGGTGCCGTAGGCCCAGATATAGACCGACACGACGGCAATCGCCGCCAAAATCGCGCCGACGAAGGCGCGCGCCTCCACGTTGCGCAACAGCGGGCGCGGCGAGCGCTCGCGCCAGGCGCTGAAGTACAGCGCCATGCTGACGCCGGCAAGCATCATGAAGACGACCGCGACGGCCTCGATCGTCGCCGAGTTCCAGTGGCCGAAGCTCGCGTCGTGCGACGAGAAGCCACCGAGGCCCATGGTCGCGCACATGTGCATGAAGGCGTCGGGCCAGCTCATCCCCGCCCAGCGGTAGGCGAGGAAGCACAGCAACGCGATGAAGAAGTACACGCCCCACAGTCCGCGCGCGGTCTCGGCGATGCGCGGCGTGAGCTTGGCGTCCTTCATCGGCCCGGCCGACTCGGCCTTGAAGAGCTGCGCGCCGCCGACACCCAGGAGCGGCAGGATCGCGACCGCGAGCACGATGATGCCCAGCCCTCCCACCAGCACCAGGAAGCAGCGCCAGACGTTGACCGACAGCGGCAGCGCGTCAAGGCCGGTGAGTACCGACGCACCGGTCGTCGTCAGCCCCGACATCGTCTCGAAATAGGCGTCGGTGAAACTCAGCCCGGGGATCGCGAGCATCAGCGGCAGCGCGGCGAAGGCGGGCATCACGACCCAGGTCAGCGTGACGAGCAGGAAGCCGTCGCGAGCCTGCAGTTCGCGCCGGAATCGGCGCGTAGCCAAGCTGATCGCGATACCCGCGGCGGCCGTCACGCCGATGCCGGCGAGAAAGGCACCCTCGGCCGGATCGTGCGCCGAAAGCGCGAACGCGAGCGGCACCGCCATCAGCAGCGCGAACAGCACCAGCATGCGCCCGACGAGCGCGACGACGGCCAGCGGCGCGCTCACCGCAAGCCCTCCGTGGGTTGCACTTCGCTGCGAGCCCCCTTCGGAGCGGCCGGGCAGGGGCTCATGGCTCAGAAGAACGTCGCGCTGACCTGGAACATCTTCTCGATCTGCTTGAGCATGCGCTTGCGCGGCACGAACACGACCACGTGGTCTCCGCTCTCGATCACGGTGTCGTGGTGCGGGATGATGACCTGCTTGCCCGTCTTGGCCCCGGCACCCGGCGCCTCGCGCACGATGGCGCCGATCTGCACCCCCGCCGGCAGCGGCAGCTCCTCGATGCGCCGGCCGACGACCCGGGAGCTCTTGCGGTCGCCGCGCACCACCGCCTCGAGCGCTTCGGCGTCGCCGCGGCGCAGGCTGTAGACCGCGGCCACGTCGCCACGCCGCACGTGGGCGAGCAGTTCACCGATCACGGTCTGCGCCGGCGAGACCGCGATGTCGATCTGCGTGCCCTGGCCCTGCACCAGGTCGGCATAGGCGCGCCGGTTGATGAGCGCCAGCACGCGCCGCGCGCCCATGCGCTTGGCGAGCAGGCACGACATGATGTTGTCCTCGTCGTCGCTGGTCAGCGCGAGGAAGAGATCGGCGTTCTTGACGTGCTCTTCGTCGAGCAGTTCCTCGTCGGTACTGTCGCCCTGGAGCACGAGCGTGTCGCCTGGCAGTTGCGTCGTCAGGTATTCGCAGCGCGCCGCGTTGCTCTCGATGATCTTGACCTTGTACCGGCCCGCGATATGGCGCGCCAGGCGCAGGCCGACCCGGCCGCCGCCGGCAATGATGACGCGGCGCACCGGCTCGTCGCGCCGGTGCAGGGCCTCCAGCACCTGGCGGATGTGCTCGTTGGCGGCGAGCACGAAGATCTCGTCGCCGATCTCGATGCGCGTGCTGCCGTCGCAGGTGATCTGCTGGTCCAGCCCCATCGCGTCGCGGCGGTAGATCGCGACGATGCGCATCGGCAGCCCGGGGGCGAGCAACGGCAGGTCGGAGATCACGTGGTGCACCAGCGCCCCGCCCTCGACCGCGCGCACCGCGATCAGGCTCACGCGCCCCTGCGAGAATTCGAGCACCTGCAGCGCTTCGGGGTACTCGATCAGCTTGCGGATGTAGGTCGTCAGGCTCTCCTCGGGGCAGATGACCTCGTCGACTGCGAAACCCTCCTTGCCCATCAGCGCGCTGCCGTCGGTGAACTCGGGGCTGCGCACGCGCGCGATCCGGGTCTGGATGTGGAACACGTCGTGCGCCACCTTGCAGGCGACGAGATTGGTCTCGTCCAGCGGCGCGCAGGCGATCAGCATGTCGGCATCATCGGCGCCGGCATCGCGCAGCACCGAGGGCTGGATGCCGTTGCCGACCACGCCGCGCAGGTCGAGCCTGTCCTGCAGCCCCGCCAGCCGCACCGGGTCGGTATCGATGACGGTGATGTCGTTCTGCTCCGAGACCAGGCTCTCGGCGACGCTTTCGCCGACGCGCCCGGCACCGAGGATGAGGATCTTCATTTCCAGTCCGGCGCCGGGCCGCCCCAAGTCGGACTGCGCCCCCTCGGGGGGCAGCGCAGGAGCGAAGCGACAAGCGTGGGGGCCGTCATCCAGTCCGGCGCCGGGCCGCCCCAAGCCGGACTGCGCCCCCATGGCCCCGCAGGGGCCACTTCGTGGCCCTTGGGGCAGCGCAGGAGCGAAGCGACAAGCGTGGGGGCTCTCATTGCCTCGCGATTATCGGTGCGCGCTGGCCGGCACAATCGCCGCTCATGACACCGAGACCCTCTGCATCTCTGAACGGCGCCGCCTTCGCGACGCTGCTCCTCGTGGCCGTGATGATGGGCGGCAACCATGTCGCGGCCCGGATCGCGTTCGACAACGGCGTCGACGTCGCGACTGCGGTCACGATCCGCAGCGCCGTGACGGCACTCGTCCTCCTCGTGCTGGTCACGTTCTACCGCGTGCCGCTGAGGTTCGCTGCGCGCCACCGCAGGGCGCTGCCCGCCATCGGCGTGCTGGTCGCCGTGCAGAGCCTGTGCCTGTACTCGGCCGTCGCCCGCCTGCCGGTGGCGCTGGCGCTGCTCGCGTTCAGCACCTTCCCGCTCTGGACCGCGCTCTGGGCGCGCATCCTCTACCGTCACCGCGCCGAGCGCCGCGTGCTGCTCGCGATGCCGGTCATACTGCTCGGCCTGGCACTGGCGCTCGACGTGCTGGGCAGCGCGTCCGGCCTCGGCGCAGCAACACGTTGGCAGCAGATTGGCGCCGGCGTCGCGTTCGCGTTCGCCGCCGCCGCAACCTTCGGCCTCGCGCTCGTGCTGACCCAGCACGAAGCGGCCGACGTCGACGGCCGCGTGCGCACCATGACGACGATGACGATCGTGGCCGTGCTCGCGCTCGCCGGGACCGGGCTGCAAGGCGGGCTGCACCTGCCCGTCGCGCCTGCCGGATGGGCCGGGCTGGCGGCGCTGACCCTGCTCTACGGCACCGGTCTCACGATCCTGTTCACCGTCCTGCCGCGGCTGGGCGTGGTCGGCAACTCGGCGATCATGAACGTCGAGCCGATCTTCGCGCTTGTCCTGGCCTGGGCCATCCTCGGCCAATCGATCGCGCCGGTGCAGGTGGCCGGCGGCCTGATCGTCGTCGGGGCGGTCGTCTGGCTCGGCATGCGCCGACCCTGAGTACGCGTCTTCAGCGCGGCGGCGCCAGCGCTTCGCCCCACATGCGCCGCCACAACCAGGGCAGGCCGCGTTCGAGATCCACGCGCGCACCGATCTGGCGGGGCGTGGCCAGGGGCAGTGCTGCGCTACGCCGCTCGGCAACCGCAAAGCTGAAGATATAGGCCGGCTCCTGGCCCATGCGCAGGTCGGTCACGACAACAAGCGCGCCCTCGTGCTGCAACTTGTAGAAGCCCTTGCTGAACGCGGCGACGCGCTGCACGCCGGCGATCGCCTGCACCTCGGGCGAGATCGCCATGCCGCGCGCGAAACGATCGAAGACGATTCGTGGCTCGGCGTCGAGCAACGAGTGGAAGCCCTCGTGAAAGTCATCGTCGGTGACGGCAACCACGCGCCACAGCAGCGAGTTGAAGGCCGTCGGCGTGACGAGCAGGCGCTCGGCAGCGATGCCCTGCGCGGCAAGCGACGCGCGCGCGATGCGCTCGACCTGCTGCTGCGCGACGACGCCCCAGGCGAGGTAGGCCGTGCTGAGCGCAAGGCCGGCAACGTTGGCGGCCAGGCCGCGCCGGCTGCCCTTGCTGCCCAGCGCCCAGCCGACACCCGCGAGCAGCGGCAGCGTGTACAGCGGATCGATGATGAACACGCTGCCGACGCCGAAGGGATGGTTCGAGAACGGCAGCGCCAACTGGGTGCCGTAGACCGTCATCGCATCGAGCAACGGGTGCGTGACGAGCACGAGCCAGATCGCGAGCCACCAGCGGCGCCACAGCGGCCACTCGCCGTGCAGGCGCGCGACGGCCGCGGCAAACGGCAGCGAGGCGAGCGTGAGCCAGAACGGCGCGTGCGTCTCGGCACGGTGCAGCACCATGTTCGAGATCGGGTCGCCGTGGTCGATCAGCACGTCGAGGTCGGGCAGCGTGCCGGCGACGGCGCCCCACAGCGCTGCCTTCCAGACCGCCGTGCGCCGGCCCATCGCGGCGACGCCGACGGCAGCACCGAGCGCGATCTGGGAGACCGAGTCCATGGCCGGCGGCCGCTCAGCGCGCCTGGGCTGCGAGCGCCGGCCAGTCCGCCACGGCGATCCGGGCGACGACAGTCCAGCCCGTCGTGCCGGGCCGGATCACGACCGCCTCGCCCTCGGCCAGGTGCGGCGGCCCGGCCACCGCGCGGAACGGGATGCCGTGGCCGACGATCCAGCGGTTGCCGCCGGCAGCGACCGGTTGCGCCAGCAGCCGTTTGAGGCCCGCATAGTCGCCGCCCTGCGCCTCGCGGATCTCGTTGCGCGCCGCGACCCCCGGAAGCATCAGCCGGGCATGCTCCATCGTGCGGCAGTAGGGGCTGGCCAAGGCCTCGGCAACCGGCAGGCCGAGGGCACGGATGCTGCGCCCGATCTCGCGCGCGTCGCGCCGGCCCTGCTCCGACAGAAGGCGCTGGTTGGCGCAGTCGGCGTAGTCGCGCATGCCTGCATCGCTGCGCGAGAAGTCGGTGGCGGTATGGCGAAAGTAGACGACGTAGCCGCCGCCGCGCAGGGCCGCCAGCAGCGGCGCGCCCTGCAGGGCAGCCGCGGGCGACGGTGCCGACGATTCGGCGTTGGCGATGGCGGGGGTGTCCTGCGCTGCCGACGCTGCCGCCCAAGCCAGCATCGCCGCGCTGGCCAAGGCCAGCAGCGCGCGCCATCCGCGCTCGAACCCCCACCCTCTGATCCGGCCCGCTCTCGCCATCTGGCTCCCCTGCTCACGCCAGCCGGCGTCAGCGCGCCGTCGCATGTGTCGACGGCATTCTGCCGCCGCCGGGCTTGCCAGCCTGCGACAGGGGCTTGGCGCTACATCTTGACCATCACGTGCCGCGCCACCGTGTAGTCCTCGAGCGCAACCATGCTCAGGTCCTTGCCGTAGCCGGAGGACTTGAGCCCGCCGTGCGGCATCTCGTTGACGAGCATGAAGTGGGTGTTGATCCAGGTGCAGCCGTACTGCAGCTTCTTCGCGACCCGCATCGCCTTGGCGACGTCGTGCGTCCAGACCGACGAGGCCAGGCCGTAGTCGCTGTCGTTGGCCCAGCGAACAGCCTCCTCGGTGTCGGTGAAGCGGGTCACGCTGACCACCGGGCCGAAGACTTCGCGCCTGACGATCTCGTCGTCCTGGCGCGCGCCGGCGATGACGGTCGGCTCGTAGAAGAAGCCCGACCCGGCGCGCGCCTTGCCGCCGGCCGTTGCCTCCATGTGGCCCGTCATCTGCGCGCGCTCGACGAAACCCGCGACGCGGCTGCGCTGGCGCTCGCTGATCAGCGGGCCGATCTCCGCCTCCGGGTCGTCCTGCAGGCCGACCTTGATCGTCTTCACGGCGGCGGACAGGTCGGCCACGAGCCGCTCGTAGACCTTGGCTCCGGCATACACGCGGCAGGCGGCGGTGCAGTCCTGCCCGGCGTTGTAGTAGCCGAAGGTGCGCAGGCCTTCGACCACGCTGTCGATGTCGGCATCGTCGAACACGATCACCGGCGCCTTGCCGCCGAGTTCGAGGTGGGTGCGCTTCAAGGTGCCGGTCGCGGCCTGCAGGATCTTGCGCCCGGTGCTCACGTCGCCGGTCAGGCTGACCATTGCCACCTTGGGGTGCTCGACGAGCGGCTGGCCCACGCTGGCGCCGCGCCCGGCAATCACGTTCAACACGCCCTTCGGGAGGATCGCGGCCGCCACCCTGGCGAGCAGCAGCGTCGTCAGCGGCGTCTGCTCGCTCGGCTTGATGACGACCGTGTTGCCGGCGGCGAGCGCCGGCGCGGTCTTCCATGCCGCCATCATCAACGGGTAGTTCCATGGCGCGATCGAGCCGACGACGCCGATCGCGTCGCGCCGGATCATGCTCGTGTGGCCGGCCAGGTATTCGTTGGCGACGGTGCCGCTGACACAGCGCGCCGCGCCGGCGAAGTAGCGGAAGCAGTCGGCAACGGCGGGGATCTCGTCGCCCAGCGCGCGCGCATACGGCTTGCCGCAGTTCAGCGACTCGAGGCGCGCGAACTCCTCGGCGCGCGATTCGATCGCATCGGCGAGCCTGAGCAGCAGGCGCGAGCGCTCCATCGGCGTCGTCTCGCTCCAGGCGTCGAACGCACGGTGCGCGGCCGAGACCGCCTGGTGCACCTGGTCGGGCGAGGCCTCGCGCAGCGCGACGAGCAGTTCGCCGGTGGACGGGTTGAGCACGTTCTCGGGCTCGCCTTCGCCGGGGACGAAGGCGCCGTCGATCAGCAGTTCGGTGGGCAATGCGATGTCGGCCATGGTGAATCTCCTTGCGTGAGAGTTCGTTCAGCGTTGCACCGGTTCGTCGGCGCGCGTCAGCCAGTAGGCGGCGAGGATGGGGATGAAGGTCAGCGCGATGATCACGACCGCGACAACGTTGGTCACCGGGCGCTGGCGCGGGCGGATCAGCTCCTGGAACATCCAGATCGGCAGCGTCGTCTGCTGCCCGGCGGTGAAGGTGGTGACGATGACCTCGTCGAAGCTGAGCGCGAACGCGAGCAGCGCGCCGGCGAGCAGCGCCGAGCCGAGCTGCGGCAGGACGACGTGGCGCACGGTCTGGAAACCGTCGGCGCCGAGGTCCATCGAGGCCTCGATCAGGTTCGGGTTCAGCCGCCGCAGCCGCGCCACCGCGTTGTTGAAGACGACGACGACGCAGAAGGTCGCGTGCCCGATCACGATGGTCCAGAACGAGAACGGGATCTCGAGCGTGCCGAACGCCGAGCGCAGCGCGACGCCGGTGATCACGCCCGGCAGCGCGATCGGCAGGATGAGCAGCAGCGAGATGGCGTCGCGGCCGAAGAACTTTGCGCGCGCGAGAGCGGCCGCCGCCAGCGTGCCCAAAACGATCGCGATCGCGGTGGACCACGCGGCGACCTCGAAGCTGAGCAGGATCGCGTCCCACACGTCCTCGCGCTGCCAGGCGACGCCGAACCACTGCGTTGTTAGCCCGGGCGGCGGAAAGACGTAGCTCTTGTCCTCGGCGCTGAAGGCGTAGAGCAAGATCAAAGCGAGCGGGACGTGCAGGAACGCGACCGCGCTCCAGGCACTGAGCTTCAAGCCCAGGCTAGAGCGCATCGAAGGCCCCCATGCGCTTGGCCAGCCACAGGTAGATGCCGATGACGACGATCGGCACCAGCGAGAACGCGGCGGCGAACGGCACGTTGCCAGCCACGCCCTGCTGCAGGTAGACGACCTGGCCGATGTAGCGCGTGCTGTCGCCGATGACCTGCGGAATGATGTAGTCGCCCAGCGTGAGCGAGAAGGTGAAGATCGATCCGGCGGCGATGCCGGGCAGCGCGAGCGGCAGGATCACCTTGCGCAGCGTCAGCGCCGGGCCGGCGCCGAGGTCGCCCGAGGCCTCGATGCAGGACGCCGGGATGCGCTCGATCGCCGCCTGGATCGGCAGGATCATGAACGGCAACCACATGTAGACGAAGACGATGAAGGTACCCAGCGTCGAGAAGCTCAGGCTCGGCCCGCCGACGGCCGGCAGGGCCAGCAGCGCGTCGAGCAGCCAAACGAGGTGGAGTTGCTGCGCTGTCCACGAGATCGCGCCCTCCTTGGCGAGCAGCAGCTTCCACGCGTACAGGCGCACGAGGTAGCTCGACCACAGCGGCAGCATCACCGCGATGTAGAACAGCGCCTTGTGCGCACCGGTGGCGTAGCGCGCCATGTACAAGGCGAGCGGAAAGGCGATCGCGATGCAGGCCAGCGTGACCGCGATCGCCATCGACACCGAACGCCGCGCGACATCCAGATTCGCCGGCTCGGCGAGCGCGACGAAGTTGTTCAGCGTGAGCTCGCGCACCACCTGGCCGGTGAAGTCGTCGAGACCGAAGAAGGCGTTGGCCAGCAGCGCGAACAGCGAGCCGAGGTAGACGACGCCGAACCAAAGCAGCGGCGGCGCGAGCAGCGCGAGCAGCAGCAAGCCGCGGCGCGTGTAGAGCAGGTCGGACGCGCGGCGCAGCGGGCCGCCCGGCACCGGCTGCGCGATAGCGTTCACCCGCCCGCCCCTGCCGCGCCGAGCGGATGCACGGCGCGCTCGTCCCAGTGCAGGTGCGCCGTGGCGCCGAGGCCGGGCGCGCTGTCGCCCTGCGCATCGGGCAGGTCGGCCTGCAGCAGCACGCCCCCGGCGTCGACCTTGACGCGCGTGAACGCGCCGAAGTACTGCACCTCGCGCAGCGTCCCGCTCGCGCGCGCGCCGTCGGCGGCGCCGAGGCGGATGCGCTCCGGACGCAGCATCGCGCTCGCGTGGCCGGTCAGGCGGCGCGCCGCGTCGCCGTCGAGCACGTTGGCGGCGCCGACGAACTGGGCCACGAAGCGCGTCGCCGGGGCGTTGTAGACCGCCTGCGGCGTGCCGACCTGCTCGAGCCTGCCCTGGTTGAAGACGCCGATGCGATCGCTCATCGACAGCGCCTCGTGCTGGTCGTGAGTGATGAACAGGAACGTGATCCCGAGCCGCCGCTGCAGCGCCTTCAACTCGATCTGCATCTGCTCGCGCAGCTTCAGGTCGAGCGCACCGAGCGGCTCGTCGAGCAGCAGCACCTGCGGCTGGCTGATCAGCGCGCGCGCGAGCGCGACGCGCTGGCGCTGCCCGCCGGAGAGCTGCGCCGGCCGGCGGTCGCCGACGCCGCCGAGTTCGACGAGTTCGAGCAGCTCGTCGGCGCGGCGATGGCGCTCGGCCTTGCCGACCTTGCGCACCATCAGCGCATAGGCGACGTTGTCGCGGATGCTCATGTGCGGGAACAGCGCGTAGTCCTGGAACACGGTGTTCACCGGCCGCGCGTACGGCGGCGCGAGCGACACGTCCGCGCCGCCGATCAGGATGCGGCCCGACGTCGGCAGCGTGAAGCCGCCGATCATGCGCAGGCAGGTCGTCTTGCCCGAGCCCGAGGGCCCGAGCAGCGTGAAGAACTCGCCGGCCTCGATCGTGAGGTCCACGCCGTCGACGGCGCGCACCGCGCCCAGCCCGCTGCCGAACTGGCACGTTACGCCATCCAGAACCACCGCAGCCGTCATGCGCTATCAGCCGGCCGCAAGGCCGGCTCGTCCTTCACGCTGGAGCCCCCGCTATGAGGGGGCTCGGGGGGGGACGGTGCATCAACGCCAAGGGCGTTGAGCGTCCGCGGTGCGACGCTCAACGTCCGCCGAGCACCGCGATGTAGTCGGAGACCCACTTGTGATACGGCACGCACTGGTCGTTCTGCGTCTTGCACTGCGCCGTCGGCGTCTTCCAGAACGAGATCTTGTCGAACGACTCGTAGCCCTGGCGCTTGCAGCCGTCGTCGCCGAGCAGCTTGTTGCCCTTGCACGCCGCAGGCACGGCAGGCACCGAACCGAACCAGGCCGACAGGTCGCCCTGCAGCTTGGGGTTGAGCGAATGCTCCATCCACAGGTAGGCGCAGTTCGGATGCTTGGCCTCGACGTGCATCATGGTCGTGTCGGCCCAGCCGGTGGCGCCTTCGACCGGCACCACGGTCGCGATCGGCTGCTTCTTCGAACCGAGGATGTTGGCCTGGAACTGCCAGCTCGACGAAGCGACCACGCCCTCGTTCGTGAAGTCGTCGATCTGCACGAAGGCGTCGTGCCAGTACTTACCGACGATCTTGCGCTGCGCGCGCAGCAGGTCGAGCGCGGCCTTGTACTGGGCCTCGTTCAACTCGTACGGATCCTTGATCCCGAGTGCCGGGTTCTTCTTCATCAGGTACAGCGCGGCGTCGGCGATGTAGATCGGCCCGTCGAAGGCCTGCACCCGGCCCTTGTTGCTCTTGCCGTCGGGCAGGTTCTGCTCCTCGAAGACGACGTTCCACGAGGTCGGCGGCTTGTCCTTGAAGACCTTGGTGTTGTACATCAGCACGTTCCAGCCCCACTGGTAGGGCACGCCGTAGTGGACGTTGCCCTCGGTGTGCCAGCCGGCCTTCTGCAAGCGCGGATCCACGTTCTTGTAGCTCGGGATCAGCGCGATGTTGATCGGCTGCACCTTCTTGCCGCGGATCAGGCGCGTGCTCGCGTCGCCCGACGCGGTGACGAGGTCGAAGCCGCCCTCGTTCATCAGCGCGACCATCTCGTCGCTCGTGCCGGCGGTCTTGACGTTGACCTTGCAACCGGTCGCCTTCTCGAAGTCGGTGACCCAGTCGAAGGCCTTGTCGGTCTTGCCGCTCTCGATGTAGCCCGCCCAGGCGACGATGTCGACCTGGCCCTCGCCCTTGCCGAGCTTCTGCAGCGGCGCCTTCTGCGCCGCGGCGGGCGTCGTGACGGCCAGCGCTGCGGCTGCAACGCCGAGCAAAGATGTGATCCGGTTGCGCATGGAAGACCTCCAGGGAAGACGGGTTGGATGCGAAACAAGTCCGCAACGATTCGGTGCGGTGCGAGGCGCGAACGATAAGGCCGCCGATCGGCGCCGTAAAGTTCAATCCGACGCTATCGAGCAATGCGGAAGCGAAACAGCTGGGGTTTACGCGAATCCACTCACTCTACGCGCGCAGGGCTCGCGCGCGAGCCCCGCAGCCAGCCGCTGCTACACTCCCCGCGTCAGGAGAGAGCCGCTGCGGCGCTTCGCAGCGGACGCCGAAGGCGCAGGGGCCGGACCCCGAACGCTCAGGCAAAAGGACTGGCAAGCGCCCCGAGGCGACGACGGGCGTTCCTCACTGGAGAGAGGCTGGCCCGCGAGCCAGCCCACCGAAGGGGCAAGCAGCGCGCGGCCGCAAGGCGCGCGCCGCCAATCTCTCAGGTAAAGCGGACAGCGAGGGCTCCCCCACCGGGATACAGTGGGGGCTCGCAACGCCCTCGAAAGGTTCGCCATGACCGATACCGCAACCCCCGCGAGCGACCTCCAACGCACCCCGCTGCACGCGCTGCACCTCGAACTCGGCGCGCGCATGGTCGGGTTTGCCGGCTACGACATGCCGGTGTCCTATCCCGAAGGCGTCCTCGCCGAGCATCGCCATTGCCGCACTGCGGCGGCCCTGTTCGACGTGTCGCACATGGGCCAGGTGCGGCTGCTCGGCGCCGATGCCGACCGCGCGCTCGAGTCGCTGGTGCCGGTGGACGTGATCGGCCTCGGCATGAACCGGCAGCGCTATGGCTTCTTCACCAACTCGGCCGGCGGCATTCTCGACGACCTGATGATCACGCGCCGCGCGATCGGCAAGGACAGCGACCTGCTGCTCGTCGTCAACGCCGGCTGCAAGGCGGCCGACATCGCGCACCTGACGACGAACATCGGCCACCGCTGCACGGTGCAGCCGCTGCCCGAGCAGGCACTGCTCGCGCTGCAGGGGCCCAAGGCGGTCGCTGCGCTCGGACGCCTCGCGCCGGGCGTCGCCGCGCTGACCTTCATGACCGGCGGCGCGTTCGCACTCGCCGGCGCCGAGTGCTATGTCACGCGCTCGGGCTATACGGGAGAAGACGGCTTCGAGATCTCGGTCCCTGCCGCGCAGGCCGAGGCGCTCGCGCGCACTTTGCTCGCGCAACGCGACGTCAAGCCCGCCGGGCTCGGCGCGCGCGACACGCTACGCCTCGAAGCCGGCTTGTGCCTGTACGGCCACGACATCGACACCCGCGTCAGCCCGGTTCATGCCGGCCTGACCTGGGCCATCCAGAAGGTGCGCCGGGCCGGCGGCGAGCGTGCCGGCGGCTACCCTGGCGCACAGACGATCGACCACCAGATGGTCGCCGGCGTACCGCACAAGCGCGTCGGCCTGGTCGGGCTCGAACGCGTCCCGGTGCGCGAGGGCGCGCAGCTCTTCGACACGCAGGGCCGCCGCATCGGCCTCGTCACCAGCGGCACGCTCGGGCCGACCTTCGGCAAGCCGATCGCGATGGCCTACCTGGCGAGCAACCACGCGCTGCCGCACCACGAGGTCCAGGCCGAGGTGCGCGGGCAGAAGGTACCGATGCGCGTGCATGCGATGCCGTTCACCCCCCACCGCTACCACCGCGGCTGAGCCACCTTCACTTCTCCCCCCTCACGACACCAGACCAGGAGACCGACGATGACGACCCGCTTCACTGCCGACCATGAATGGATCAACATCGAGGACCACGAGGCCGCGACGGTCGGCATCACGCTGCACGCGCAGGATGCGCTGGGCGACATCGTCTTCGTCGATCTGCCGGCCGTCGGTGCGAGCTTCAAGAAGGGCGAGGTCGCCGGCGTCGTCGAGTCGGTCAAGGCCGCGGCCGATGTCGCGATGCCGGTCGGCGGCGAGGTCGTCGAGGTCAACGAGGAGCTGCGCGCCGACCCCTCGCTCGCCAACAAGGATCCGATGGGCAATGGCTGGTTCTTCAAGGTCCGCATCGCCGACATGACCGAGTACGACCAGCTGATGGACGTGCCCGAATACGACGCGCTCCTGAAGACGCTGTAGCTGCCCCGCAAGGCGGCCGCCGGGCCGCCATCTCGCGTTTGCCCACCCCCTTCGCGGGCGATGCCCGCCGTGCAGGATCGATCGTCCCCATGCCGACGCCCACCCCGACCCCGCTTGCCGCCCTCGAGAACGAGAGCGAATTCATTGCGCGCCACATCGGCCCATCGGCCGCCGACGAGCAGCGCATGCTGTCGGCGATCGGTGCCGCGTCGCGGCAGGCGCTGATCGACGCCGTCGTGCCGCGCAGCATCGCTCGCCGCACGCCGATGGCACTCCCCGCGCCGCTCACCGAAGCCCAGGCGCTGGCCGAACTGAAGACCATCGCCGGCCGCAACCGGGTGCTCAAGAGCTTCATCGGCCAGGGTTACCACGGCACGCACACGCCGGGCGTCATCCTGCGCAACATCCTCGAGAACCCGGCCTGGTACACCGCCTACACGCCCTACCAGGCCGAGATCTCGCAGGGCCGCATGGAAGCGCTGGTGAACTTCCAGACCATGATCTGCGACCTGACCGGCCTGGGCGTTGCCAACGCGTCGATGCTCGACGAGGCGACGGCTGCTGCCGAGGCGATGACGCTCGCCCGGCGCAGCGTCAAGAGCCGCAGCCAGCGCTTCGTGGTCGCCGGCGACTGCCATCCGCAGACGATCGAGGTCATCCGCACGCGCGCCGCGCCGCTCGGCATCGAGCTCGTGCTCGCGAACTCGGCCGCGCAGTGGGACCATCTTCTCGACGGCGGCGACTACTTCGCGGTGCTGGTGCAGATCCCGACCACGAGCGGCTCTCTGCACGACGTGCGGGCCGACGCGGCGCGCATCCACGCGCACCAGGCCGCCTTCATCGTCAGCGCCGACCTGCTGGCGCTGACGCTGGTCGTGCCGCCGGGCGAACTCGGCGCCGACATCGCGCTCGGCAGCACGCAGCGCTTCGGCGTGCCGATGGGCGCCGGCGGGCCGCACGCCGCCTACCTGGCGTGCCGCGACGAGCTCAAGCGCAGCCTGCCCGGGCGCCTGGTCGGCGTGAGCATCGACGCGCACGGCCGGCCCGCCTACCGGCTCGCACTGCAGACGCGCGAGCAGCACATCCGCCGCGAGAAGGCGACCAGCAACATCTGCACGGCGCAGGTGCTGCTCGCGGTCATGGCGAGCATGTACGCGGTCTACCACGGGCCCGAGGGCCTGAAGCGCATTGCGCTGCGCGTGGCGAGCTACACCGCCATGCTCGCGCAGGGCCTGCGCGAGCTGGGCGCGAAGCTGCGCAGCGAGACCGCGTTCGATGCGATCTGCATCGACACCGGCGCGGCCACGGCCGAGATCGCCGCGCGCGCGGTGGCGGCAGGCATGAACCTGCGCCGCTTCCCCGAGTGGGGCGACACGATGATCGGCATCGCGCTCGACGAGACGACCACGCGCGATGACATCCGTGCGCTGTGGCGGTTGTTCGCCCGGCCCGGGCAGGCGCTGCCCGACATGGCGCGGTTCGATGCGGGCGTCGAGCCGCTGATCCCCGCCGCGCTGCGCCGCCAGAGCGCGTTCCTCACGCACCCGGTGTTCAACACCCACCACAGCGAGACCGAGATGCTGCGCTACATCCGCGGCCTGTCGGACAAGGACCTGGCGCTCGATCGCAGCATGATCCCGCTCGGCTCGTGCACGATGAAGCTCAACGCAACGAGCGAGATGATCCCGATCACCTGGCCCGAGTTCGCCAACGTCCACCCGTTCGCGCCGGCCGACCAGCTCGCAGGCTACGCCGAGCTCGACCGCCAGCTGCGCGACTGGCTGTGCCAGGCCACCGGCTACGCCGGCGTGAGCCTGCAGCCCAATGCCGGCTCGCAGGGCGAGTACGCCGGGCTGCTCGCGATCCGCGCCTTCCACGCGTCGCGCGGCGAAGCGCATCGGAGAGTCTGCCTGATCCCCGAATCGGCGCACGGCACCAACCCGGCGAGCGCGCAGATGGCGGGGCTGGAGGTCGTCGTCACGAAGTGCGACGCCGAAGGCAACGTCGATCTCGCCGACCTGGCCGCCAAATGCGAGGCACACAGCGCCAACCTGGCCGCGGTGATGATCACCTACCCCTCGACCTATGGCCTGTTCGACGCCCATGTCGGCGAGCTGTGCGCGCTCGTGCACCGCCATGGCGGGCGCGTGTACGTCGATGGCGCGAACATGAACGCGCTCGTCGGCCTTGCCGCGCCGGGCGAGTTCGGCGGCGACGTGAGCCACCTGAACCTGCACAAGACCTTCTGCATCCCGCACGGCGGCGGCGGGCCGGGCGTGGGGCCGGTGTGCGTGGCTGCCGATCTGGTGCCCTTCCTGCCCGGGCACCGCAGCTTAGCCCAGGCACAGGGCATCGGCAGCGAGGCCCCCGCGCCCGCGGTCGGCGCGATTTCGGCGGCACCGCTCGGCAACGCCGCCGTGCTGCCGATCAGCTGGATGTACATGCGCATGATGGGCGCCGAAGGCCTGCGCGCCGCGACCGAGGTCGCGATCCTGGCCGCCAACTACGTCGCCGCGCGGCTCGCCGATACGTACGACATCCACTTCAGCGGCAACGTCGCCGGCATCAAGGGCGGCGGCGTCGCGCACGAGTGCATCCTCGACCTGCGGCCGCTGAAGGAGAGCTCGGGCGTGAGCGCCGAAGACGTTGCCAAGCGCCTCATCGACTACGGCTTTCACGCGCCGACGCTCTCCTTCCCGGTCGCCGGCACCTTGATGGTCGAGCCGACCGAGAGCGAGTCGCTGGCCGAACTCGACCGGTTTGTCGACGCGATGCTCGCGATCCGCGCCGAAATCGCCAAGGTCGAGCAAGGCGTCTGGCCGCGCGACGACAACCCGCTCAAGGCGGCGCCCTTCACCGCCGAGGCGCTCGCCAGGACCGACTGGCCGCACCCTTACACGCGCGAGCAGGCGGCGTTCCCGCTAGCGGCGCTGCGGCGGCAGAAGTACTGGTCGCCGGTCGGGCGGGTGGACAACGTCTACGGCGACCGCAACCTGTTCTGCAGCTGCGTGCCGGTGGAGGCTTACGCGCAGTGAGCAAGGTCCCGGCACGGTCGCGGCCCGCCTGATCGGACGCAGCAGCGCGCAGCGATGGCGGTCTCGGTCTTCGACCTGTTCAAGATCGGCATCGGGCCGAGCAGTTCGCACACCGTGGGCCCGATGCGCGCGGCGCGCCTGTTCGCGCTGCGCCTGGCGCACGACGGGCTGCTCGATGCGACGGCGCGCGTGCGCTCGCAGCTCTACGGGTCGCTCGGCGCGACGGGAAAGGGCCACGGCAGCGACAAGGCGGTGCTGCTCGGCCTCGCCGGCCACGAGCCCGACACGGTCGAGGTTGACGCAATCCCGGCGCTGCTGCAGGCGATCCGCGGTGCGCGCGGCCTGCAGTTGCTCGGCAGGCGCGCTGTTCGCTTCAACGAGAAGACCGACCTCGTGTTTCACCGCCGCGAGACGCTGCCCTTCCACGCCAACGGCATGCGCTTCACGGCTTTCGATGACAGCGGCGCCGAACTCGCGAGCCGCCAGTACTACTCGGTCGGCGGCGGCTTCGTCGTCAGCGACGAGGTGGCCGCCGACGGCAGCCTGCACAAGGTCATCGCGCCCGACGCGACCGTGCTGCCGCTGCCGTTCGCGAGCGGCGCCGAATTGCTCGCGCTCACCGCACGCGAAGGCTGCACGATCGCGCAACTGATGCGCCGCAACGAACGACACTGGCGCAGCGACGCCGAGATCGACGCCGGGCTGATGAAGATCTGGGGCGTGATGCAGGCCTGCGTCGCGCGTGGCTGCAAGACCGGCGGCACGTTGCCCGGCGGCTTCAAGGTGCGCCGGCGCGCCGCCGAACTGCACCGCCAGTTGTGCAGCAACCCCGAGGCCGCGCTGCGCGACCCGCTGCAGGTGCTGGACTGGGTCAACCTGTATGCGCTCGCGGTGAACGAGGAGAACGCCGCCGGCGGCCGCGTCGTCACCGCGCCCACCAACGGCGCTGCCGGCATCGTGCCGGCGGTGCTCCACTACTACACGCGGTTCATGCCGGGTGCCAGCGAGCAAGGCGTGATCGACTTCCTGCTCACCGCGGCGGCGATCGGCATCCTGTACAAGGAGAACGCGTCGATCTCGGGCGCCGAGGTCGGCTGCCAGGGCGAGGTCGGCGTCGCCTGCTCGATGGCCGCAGGCGCGCTGTGCGCGGTGCTCGGCGGCACGCCGGCGCAGGCCGAGAACGCGGCCGAGATCGGCATGGAGCACCACCTCGGCCTCACCTGCGATCCGGTCGGCGGGCTGGTGCAGATCCCCTGCATCGAGCGCAACGCGATCGCTGCCGTCAAGGCGATCAACGCCGCGCGCATGGCGCTGCGCGGCGACGGCACGCACCACGTGAGCCTCGACAAGGTCATCAAGACGATGCGCGAGACCGGCGCCGACATGATGACCAAGTACAAGGAGACCGCGCGCGGCGGCCTCGCCGTCAACATCGTCGAATGCTGAAATGACTGCCCCAAGCTCACTGCGTTCGCTGCCCCCAGGGGGCGCTCAGTCGGCTTGGGACGGCCCGGCGCTCGACTGAGGACACCATGAACGAAGCCCTGCTGCTGTGCCTGCATCTGCTCGCCGCGACCTTCTGGGTCGGCGGCATGGCGGCGATGCACTTCGCGGTACGGCCGGCCGCGGTGGCGACGCTCGAGCCACCGCAGCGGCTGGTGTTCATGGCCGCGGCGCTGGCGCGCTTCTTCACTGCCGTCACGGCGGCGATCGTCGTGCTGCTCGCGAGCGGCCTGGCGCTGATCGCCGTCGGCGGCGGCTTTGGCGCCATGCACTGGAGCGTGCATGCGATGTTTGCCGTCGGCCTCGCGATGATCGCGATCTTCGGCTGGATCCGCCTCGTACCCTTTGTCCGGCTGCAGCGCGCCTTGGCGGCACGCGAGCCGCCGCGGGCCGCAGCGGCGCTGAACACGATCCGCCTCCTCGTCGCGACCAATCTCGCGCTCGGCACGCTGGTCTTCGTGCTCGCCGTGGTCGGCCGCGCGCTCTGAAGCTCTCGCCGCGGCGGGGCTGGCCTCAGTGCCACGCGCGCAGCAGATGCTCGACAACGGCGCGCACCTTGGGCAGCCGGTGGCGGTCGCGCGGCATCACCGCGACCATGGGCACCGCGGGAATCGCGACCTGCCCGTCCAGCACGCGCACCAGCGCGCCGGCTTCGAGCAGCGGCTGTGCAACGAGGTCGGCGAGGCGCGCGATGCCGACGCCGCCCATCGCGAGCGCGAGGACGACCGCGGTGTTGTCGGTGCGGGTGTGGCCCTGCACCTGCAGTTCGCGCGCGCCGGGCTCGCGACCCAGCACCCAGCGGTTCAGCCGCGGGTTGTCCGAGAAGCCGATCAGCCGGTGCCGATGCAGTTCGTCGGCATCCTTCGGTAGCCCGAACTCGGCCGCGTAGGCCGGCGCCGCGTACAGCGAGCGGGCCAGATCGGCGATCGGCCGCGCGACCAGGTTCTCGTTGTCGACCGGCCCGGTGCGCAGCGCCAGGTCGATACCCTCGCGCGCCATGTCGACAATGCGGTCTTCTGCAGCGATGTCGACGTGCAGTTGCGGATGTTTGCGGTACAGGCTCGCCAGCACCGGCGCGATCACCGACTGCGCGAGCACCGGGCTGACGCCGATGCGTACCCAGCCGCTGGGCCCGGCGATGCGGCCGCTGAGTTCGCCCTCCAGCTCGGCCGCGGTGTCGAGCAGCCGCCGGCCATGCGCCAGCACGCGCTCGCCCTCGTCGGTCAGGCTCAGGTGGTGCGTCGTGCGGTGCAGCAGCCGCGCGCTGCAAGCCGCCTCGAGCCGCACCAGCGATCGGGTGACCTGGCTCACCGGCACGTCGCGCTCGCGCGCAGCGGCCGAGAGCGTGCCCAGCTCGACGATGCGCACGAAAAGGGCCACGTCGTCGAGCTGCAGGTGCATGTTTCGATCATGCCGCGGTGTTGCAGAAGCTGCAACACCTATTGGCGCAAGAAGCGGTTTCCGAGCTGGATGCCGCGGCCTACAGTGACTGCATCGTCCACCCCATCCGAAAGCCCACCATGCAAGGCCCCTTCGACAGCGACACCCTGGCCCGCCTGCACGAACGCGCACACGCCCGGGCGCCGCGCCTGCGCGAGGAGGCGATCGACGATTTCTGGCGCGGCGCCGACGAGGTACTGCGCCGCGGCATCGGCAGCTCGCAGCGCGCCGCGCTGCGGCTGCTGCAACGGCTGCGCCGGCACGAGTCGAAGCAAGGCGCCTGCGCAGCCGCGAACGACAGCTTGATCGCCCCGACATGAGCACCGCACCGGCGGCCGGGCAAGCCATGGCCGGCGAAGCCGCCGTCACGAAGCATAGACCCCGATAGCTTGCGAGAGACGACGTTGCTCGAGCAGCTTGCGCAGTGTCGGCGCGACCCGGCTCGTCGTACCCGGCATGGATGACCCGCCGGTGCATCGACACGGCGGCACGCGCTGCTGCCGAACTCGGCTTTGAATGCATGCTCGCGCAGGATGGCTGCGCCACGCGCACCCTGTCATTCGCCGGCGAGGCAGGCGGCGCGGCGCTGTCGTGCTCTGGGGTGGCCTCCGCGATTCGGCCGGTCACGAAAGACAAAAGGGCCAGCAGCCGATGATGAACTGCTGGCCCTCGTCTTCTATGGTCGGGGCGGCGGGATTCGAACTCGCGACCCCTTGCACCCCATGCAAGTGCGCTACCAGGCTGCGCTACGCCCCGATTTCAAGGGTCAAGTATACGGCAGGCGCCGTATTGCTTCGGCTATGGCGCCAGCAGCAGGTCGCGGATGGCCTGGAGTTCGCGACGCATCGCGTCCATCGAGGCGGGCACCGGGGCAGGATCGCGTGCGGCCGGCGTTGCGCTGGCGCTGCCATTGCCGCCAGGTCGCGCTTGCGCCTCCGGTCGGTCCTGATCGATCGGCGACCCAGCCGCGACCGCGCCCTGCCCGCGCGCAGCGGCCTCCGAGAGCCGGTTGCGCGCACCGCTGATCGTGAAGCCCTGGTCGTAGAGCAGTTCGCGGATGCGCCGGATCAGCAGCACTTCGTGGTGCTGGTAATAGCGCCGGTTGCCGCGCCGCTTCATCGGCTTGAGCTGCGTGAACTCCTGTTCCCAATAGCGCAGCACATACGGCTTGACGCCACACAACTCGCTCACCTCACCGATCGTGAAGTAGCGTTTGGCGGGGATGGCCGGAAGCGCTTTCTCCATATGGATCAATGAGATCGGCAATTAGAGCTAAGACTTTACTCGAACTCGTCGTCGACTGCGATCTCGCCCTGCACGATGCCCTTGAGCTTGTGGCTTGCGTGAAATGTGACCACGTTGCGGGCCTTGATCGGGATCGCCTCGCCGGTGCGCGGGTTGCGCCCCGGGCGCGGTGCCTTGCGCCGGATGTTGAAGTTGCCGAAGCCCGACATCTTGACGTCGCGCCCCTCGACGAGGGCGGCGTGGATGATCTCGAAGAAGGCCTCGACCATGTCCTTGGATTCGCGCTTGTTCAATCCGAGGCGCTCGAAAAGCAGCTCGGCAAGCTCGGCCTTGGTCAGCGTCGGCGTCTCGAGCGTCGGCAGCAGCACGCGCTTGGCGGGGGGGATGTCCGCGCTCATCGTCCCTCCCCTCAGGCCCGCAGCCGCGCACCGACGCTGGTGCGCAGGCGCTCGAGCAGGCGCGCTACTTCGGCCTCGATGCGCTCGTCGGTCAGCGTGGCGGCGTCGTCGAGCAGTTCCAGCCTGACGGCCAGGCTGCGTTCGCTGGCGGCCAAATCGGCCGTGGCGGCAGCCGGTTTGTAGAGGTCGAACAGCCGCGCCGAGCGCACGAGCCGGTCCGGGCCGGCGCCGATGGCGGCCATCAACGCGTCGTGGCTGACACCCTCGCCGACGACCAATGCCAGGTCGCGCCAGGCCGATTGCTGACGCGCGATCGGCTGATAGGCCGGCAGGCGCCGCCGCAGCAGCGCCGCGGCGTCGAGCTCGAACAGCACTGGCGCGAGCGGCAGTTCGTAGGCCTGGCGCCAGCGCGGGTGGAGTTCGCCGACGAAGCCGATGCGTTCGCCGTCGAGCTCGACCGCCGCGCTGCGCCCCGGGTGGAGTGCCGGATGTGCGGCCGGAACAAACCGTGCCTGCAGCGGCGCGAGCAGCAGCTCGACATCACCCTTCACGTCGAAGTAGTCGACCCCGCGCTCGCGCTGGCCCCATTGCACCGGGTCGGCGGACCCATAGGCCAGGCCGGCGACGCGCAACGGCTGGTCTAGCCCGGCCACTGCAACATCGCCCGCGCGCGCCTGCGGATTGCGCAGGTACACGCGCCCGGCCTCGAAGATGCGCACGCGCGAGGCCCGGTGCGAGAGGTTGAAGCGCAGCACGCCGACCAGGCTGCCGACGAGCGACGAGCGCATCACCGCAAGCGGGCTCGCGATCGGGTTCAGGACCCGGATCGGATCGGCATTGCCGGCGAGCTCGCGCTCCCAGCGCTCCTCGACGAAGCTGAAGCTGATCGTCTCGTGGTAGTCGAGCGCGGCGAGCCGGTGACGCAGCGCGTGGAGGCTGCGCGCCGTCTCGCTGCGCACACTCGCCGTCACCGGCGCAAGCGGCGGCGACTCGGGCAGTTGCGCATAGCCGATGACGCGGATCACTTCCTCGATCAGGTCTTCCTCTGCAACCAGGTCGAAGCGCCAGCTCGGCGGCGTGACGTGCAGCAGCCCGGGCTCGCGCTCGAAAGCGAGCCCGAGGCGCGTCATCACGCCCTCGCACTGCGCCTGCGAGACCGGCATCCCGATCACCTTGGCGGCGCGCGCGACGCGCAGCGTCACCGGCCTGCGCTCGGGCAGCGCGAGCACCTGGTCGTCGATCGGGCCTGGCTCGCCGCCGCAGATGTCGACCACCAGGCGCGTGATGCGCTCGATGTGCTCCACCGTCAGCGAAGGATCGACGCCGCGCTCGAAGCGGTGCCCGGCGTCGGTCGAGAAATTGAAGCGCCGCGAGCGCCCGGCCACTGCATCCGGCCACCAGAAAGCGGCCTCGACGTAGATGTTGCGCGTCGCATCCGACACTGCGGTCGCTTCGCCGCCCATGATGCCGGCGAGCGACTCGACGGTGTTGCCATCGGCAATCACGCCGACGTTCGCGTCGAGTTCGACCGTGCTGCCATTGAGCAGCTCGAGCGCCTCGCCGGCGCGCGCCCAGCGCACCACCAGGCCATCGTGGATCTTGTCCAGGTCGAAGATGTGCGACGGACGGCCGAACTCGAACATCACATAGTTCGAGATGTCCACCAGCGCCGTCACCGAGCGCTGGCCGCAGCGCGCGAGGCGCTCGACCATCCACGCCGGCGCCTTCGCGCGCGGATCCACGTTGCGGACGATGCGGCCCGAGAAGCGCCCGCACAGGTCAGTCGCCTCGACGCGGACCGGCAGCACATCGGCATGCGCCGGCGCGAGCGGCGGGAACACCGGCTCCTTGAGCGGCGCGCCGGTCAGCGCAGCCACCTCGCGCGCGACGCCGTACACGCTCAGGCCATGCGCGAGATTGGGCGTGAGCTTGAGCGTGAAGACCGTGTCGTCGAGGTCGAGCTGGCGCCGGATGTCGTTGCCGACCGTCGCACCTTCGTCGAGCACGAGCAGCCCGCCATGGTCGTCGGAAAGCTTCAACTCGCGCGCCGAGCACAACATGCCCTGGCTCTCGACGCCGCGCAGCTTGCCGAGCGTGATCGTGTACGGCTTGCCGCCCTCATCGGCGGACGGCAGTTCGGCGCCGACGAGCGCGCACGGCACCTTGATGCCGGCCCGCACGTTGGGCGCGCCGCAGACGATGGTCAGCGTCGAGCCGGTGCCGGCATCGACCTGACACACGCTCAGGCGATCGGCGTTCGGGTGCCGCTCGACCGACAGCACCCGGCCGACGACAACGCCGGAAAACGGCGGCGCGACCGGGCGCAGCGTCTCGACCTCCATGCCGGACATCGTGAGCAACTCGGCCAGCGCGGCGGTATCGATGGGCGGATCGCAGAACTCGCGCAACCAGGACTCTGGAAATTGCATATCGGGGTCTCGAAACGGTCACTTGAACTGCGCCAGGAAGCGCAGGTCGTTCTCGAAGAAGAGGCGCAGGTCGTTGACGCCGTAGCGCAGCATTGCGAGGCGGTCCGGCCCCATGCCAAAGGCGAATCCGATCGAGCGCTCGGGGTCGAGGCCGAAGTTGCGCACCACGTTCGGGTGCACCTGCCCGGAGCCTGCCACCTCCAGCCACTGGCCCTGCAGCGGACCGCTCGCGAACGCGATGTCGATCTCGGCGCTCGGCTCGGTGAACGGGAAGAACGAGGGCCTGAAACGCAGCGTCAGCTCGTCGGTCTCGAAGAAGCGGCGGCAGAAGTCGGTGAAGACGACCTTCAGGTCCTTGAAGCTCACGTTCTCGCCGATCCACAGGCCTTCGCACTGGTGGAACATGGGTGAGTGCGTCGCGTCGCTGTCGACCCGGTAGGTGCGACCCGGCGCAATGACGCGGATTTCGGGCATGTGCTCGCGGCCGGCGTACTTGCGCGCATGGACGCGCGCATAGCGCACCTGCATCGGCGAAGTGTGCGTGCGCAGGTTGAGCCAGCGGCCCTCGGCGTCCTTCAGGTCGACGTAGAAGGTGTCCTGCATCGAGCGCGCCGGATGGTTCTCGGGGCTGTTGAGCGCGGTGAAGTTGAACCAGTCGGTCTCGATCTCGGGGCCGTCGGCAACGTCGAAACCCATCGACGCGAAGATCGATTCGATGCGCTCGATGGTGCGCGACACCGGGTGCAGGCCACCGCTGCCGCGCTGGCGCCCGGGCAGCGTCACATCGAGCGCCTCCGCGTGGAGCTGGCGCTCGAGTTCGGCATCGGCAAGCGCCTGGCGGCGCGCAGCGAGCGCCGCCTCGACGCGCAGCTTGGTGGCGTTGATGGCTGCGCCGCGCGACTTCTTCTCGTCGGTTGTAAGCGCGGCCAGGCCCTTGAGCAGCTCGGTCAGCCGGCCAGCCTTGCCGAGGTAGCGCGCCTTGGCGTTCTCGAGTTCGGCCGGCGCCATAGCGCGCTCGAAGTCGCCTTGCGCCGCCAGCACCAGCTCATCCAGGTCGTTCATCGTTGTCGGGGTCGTCGCAGACATGAAAAAGGCCGCGTGGAGCGCGGCCTGCGGTGGCTTGCTGCCGTGGCGCCGGGCCGATCGGGCGGCCCGGCCTTCGCACGGCATCAGCCCAGTTGGGCGCGCGCCTTCTCGACGATGCTGCCAAAGGCAGCCGGGTCGTTGACGGCCATGTCGGCGAGGACCTTGCGGTCGATCTCGACCTGTGCCTTCTTCAGGCCGGCCATGAACTTGCTATACGTCAGGCCGAGGCCGCGCGAGGCGGCATTGATGCGCGCGATCCACAGGTTGCGGAACACGCGCTTCTTGGTCCGGCGATCGCGGTAGGCGTACTGGCCGGCGCGCATCACCGCTTCCTTGGCGATGCGAAACACGTTCTTGCGGCGGCCGCGATAGCCCTTGGCGAGGGCCAGGACCTTCTTGTGACGAGCGCGGGCGGTTACACCACGTTTGACGCGAGGCATGGTTGTCGACTCCTTTTCAAGTGTTGAAGACGATCACAGGCCCGCGAATGGCAGCATCTGCGCCATGCGGCCCACGTCGGTCTCGTGCACCGCGACGGCGCCACGCAGGTGGCGCTTGCTCTTGGTGGACTTCTTGGTCAGGATGTGGCGCTTGAACGCCTGGCCCCGCTTGACGGTGCCCCCCGGTCGAACGCGAAAGCGCTTCTTGGCGCCGCTCTTGGTCTTCATCTTGGGCATGACTGCTCCTTCTAGGTTGCTCCTGCAGGCGCCCGCAAGGTTCTTGCGGTCTTGTTGGCCTGCAGGGGCTTCTTGCAACGCCACGGCGACCAGACCGCGGCGTTGAATCTTCAATCCGACTTCAGTTCTTCTTCTTCGGCCCCAGCACCATGATCATCTGCCGCCCTTCGAGCTTGGGCATGTTCTCGACCACCGAGATGTCGGCCAGTTCGTCGCGGATGCGCTCGAGCAACCGCATCCCGATGTCCTGGTGCGTGATCTCGCGCCCCCGGTAGCGCAAGGTCACCTTGCCCTTGTCGCCGTCCTCGCCGATGAAGCGGCGCAGGTTGCGCATCTTGATCGCGTAGTCGCCTTCGTCGGTGCCGGGGCGGAACTTGACTTCCTTGATCTCGATGACCTTCTGCTTGGACTTGGCCTCGGCAGCGCGCTTCTGCTCCTGGTACTTGAACTTGCCGTAGTCCATCAGGCGGCACACCGGCGGATCGGCGGTGGCGGCGATCTCGACCAGATCGACATCGAGGTCGCCTGCCATGCGCAGCGCGTCGTTGATGTTGACGATGCCTAGCGGTTCGTTCTCGACGCCGTTCAAGCGCACTTCAGGGGCCATGATCTCCCGGTTCAGCCGATGCTTGCGCTCGACATTGGGAGTCCGACGGTCAAGGAATGTAGCGATGGTGTGAGCCTTTCAAAGGACGCGCAGGCGCCGCGCCCCATTACGACGAAAGCACGCGCGCGCGGCAACCCAGCGATCAACGGCGCGATGCCAGGTCCTGCGAGAGCTTCGCCACGAAGCCCTCGAGCTGCATCACACCGAGATCCTGATTGCCGCGGGCACGCACCGCAACGGTCCCGTCTGCCTGTTCCTTGCCGCCAACGACGAGGATGTACGGAACCTTCTGCACCGAATGCTCGCGGATTTTATAGCCGATTTTCTCGTTGCGCAAATCGGTTGCGACTCTAACTCCTTGTTTTTGAAGCATTTTCGCGACGGAGGCGGCGTATGGGGCATGCTCTTCGGTGATCGACGCCACGACCACCTGGTGCGGCGCGAGCCAGGCCGGCAGCGCGCCGGCGTGCTGCTCGATCAGGATGCCGATGAAGCGCTCGAGGCTGCCGACGATCGCCCGGTGCAGCATCACCGGCGTGCGCCGCTCGCCCGTCTCGGCCACGTACTCGGCGCCGAGCAGCCCCGCCATCGAGAAGTCGACCTGCATCGTCCCGCACTGCCACTCGCGGCCGATCGCGTCCTTGAGCGTGTACTCGATCTTCGGGCCGTAGAACGCGCCTTCGCCGGGCGAGAGCTTGAAGTCGCAGCCCGAGCGGCGCAGGCTCTCCGACAGCGCCTGCTCGGCCTTGTCCCAGATGGCGTCGGATCCGATCCGCGCGTCGGGCCGCGTGGCCACCTTGTAGATGATCTCGCTGAAGCCGAAATCGGCGTAGACGCGCCGCAGCAGCGCCGTGTAGGCAACGCACTCCTCGAGTATCTGTTCCTCGGTGCAGAAGATGTGCCCGTCGTCCTGCGTGAAGCCGCGCACGCGCATGATGCCGTGCAGCCCGCCCGTAGGCTCGTTGCGGTGGCACTGGCCGAACTCGCCGTAGCGCAGCGGCAGGTCGCGGTAGCTCTTGATGCCCTGCTTGAAGATCAGGATGTGGCCCGGGCAGTTCATCGGCTTCAATGCGTAGTCGCGCTTCTCCGACTCGGTCGTGAACATGTTCTCGCGGTACTTGTCCCAGTGGCCGGTCTTCTCCCACAGGCCCTTGTCGAGGATCTGCGGGCCCTTGACCTCCAGGTAGCCGTTGTCGCGGTAGACGGCGCGCATGTACTGCTCGACCTGCTGCCAGACCGTCCAGCCCTTGGGGTGCCAGAAGACGAGGCCGGGCGCGTGCTCGTCGAGGTGGAACAGGTCGAGTTCACGTCCCAGTCGGCGGTGGTCGCGCTTCTCGGCCTCCTCGAGCCGATGCAGGTATTGCTGCAACTCGTCTTTGGTCGCCCAGGCGGTGCCGTAGATGCGCTGCAGCATCTCGTTGTTGTGGTCGCCGCGCCAGTAGGCGCCGGCCACCTTCATCAGCTTGAAGTGCTTGAGCCGCCCCGTGCTCGGCACGTGGGGCCCGCGGCACAGGTCCTCGAACGCGCCTTCGCGGTACAGGCTCACCTCCTGGCCGGGCGGGATGCTCGAGATGATCTCGGCCTTGTAGTCCTCGCCCAGGCTCTTGAACCAGGCAACGGCCTCGTCGCGCGGCAACACGCGGCGCGAGACCGTCTCGTCGAGCCTGGCGAGTTCGCCCATCTTCTGCTCGATCGCCGCCAGGTCCTCGGGCGTGAACGGGCGCTTGTAGGCGAAGTCGTAGAAGAAGCCGTTCTCGATCACCGGGCCTATCGTCACCTGGGCCTCGGGAAACAGCGACTTGACCGCATAGGCGAGCAGATGCGCCGTCGAGTGGCGCAGGATCTCGAGCCCCTCGGCATCCTTGTCGGTGACGATGGCGAGCCTGGCGTCGCCCTCGATGCGGTGGCTGGTGTCGACGAGCCGCGCATCGGCGCCCGTGCCGATGCGGCCCGCGAGCGCGGCCTTCGCGAGCCCGGCGCCGATGGTTGCGGCGACCTCGGCCACCGTGGGCGGCAGGTCGAAACTTCGCTTCGAGCCATCGGGCAATTCAATCGAGACCATGGTGGACAAACTCCGCTGATGAAACGAAAAAGGCGCGGTGATCGACCGCGCCTTTTCGTACGAACATGGATCGACGTGACTGGCCGGCGGTCAGCAAACCTCGGTGACGGGGGTGGAAGTTCGCGGTGTCATAACCGGGTTGCCTTTCTCGCTCTTGTTCGTGAGGTCGTGAACGCGATTGTAGCCGAGCGCCGTCACGCCCGCGCCAGCGCTTCGAGCAGCGCACGCGCGCGCCGCGCATCGGGCTGGTCGTGACCCTGCGGCAGCGCATCGAGCGCCGGCCGCAGCAGCGCCAGGCCTTCGGCGGCGCGGCCTTGATCGGCGAGCAGGCGCGCCAGGTCGCACGCGGCGCGCAGCGCGAACAGCCGCGCGCCCTGCTGCGAAGCGATCGCGATCGCTTCGCGCAGCCCCGCTTGCGCGGCAACGCCGTCGCCCGCATGCTGCAGCAAGCGCGCGCGCAGGCGCGCCAGTTCGGCCGCGAAGAAGCGCTCGTGCAGATCGGCCAGAGCCTGCTCGCCGACGCGAACAAAGCGCTCCGCCTCGGCCACCCGCCCGGCATCGATCAGCACTTCGGCCGCAAGCGCGGCGTACTCGGTGACGCCGGTCTGCGACCCATCGCCAGACAGTCGAGCGAAACCCTCGTGCAGCAGCTGCGCGCCCTCTTCCACTTGCCCGAATGCGACCATCGCGCGGCCGAGCAGCACCTTGCCGGCGCCGAACTGCGAGTCGAGACCAAGCCCCTCCGTCAACGCGAGCCGCGCCTTCGACAGCCGGATCGACTCTTCGACATCGCCATGGCGATACGCCATCCAGCGCTCGAGCGACAGGACCCAGGCCTGTGTGGGCGGGTGCGCGCGTTCCTGCGCAACCTGGATCGCCGCGTTGGTGTAGGCATCCGCCTGTTCAAGCAGACCGAGTGGCACGCAGACCGCGACCGCCTGCGTCAGCGCGACGACGCGTGCATCGGCGCCGCTCACGTCCTGCAGGTCCTGCGCCGGCATCGCGGCCAGCTCGCGAAGCGTCGCCTGGGCGATGCCATGCGCCTCGTCCAGTGCGCCCAGATGGAACTTGATCAGCCCGACGACGAGGGCGCGGAACACGCGGCTCATCGGCTTGAGCGCGGCCAGCTCCTCCGGCCCGAACTGCTCGAGCAGCGCCAGGCCCTCATCGAATCGCCCGCCCGCCCACAACGAGGCGCCGAAGGCGCTGCAGGCGACGACGCAGGCGTCGGTCTGGCCGAGCCGAGAGGCCAGTTCGCGGGCGCGTTCGAAGCTGGCGATCGTCGCCTCCGCTGCGAAGCCGTCGGTCTGCATCAGCACATGGCCGAGCTTCATGACCAGGTCGAGCTCCATGGCGTCGTGCCGCTGCGCCTGCACCTCCAGGCGCGGCAGCAGCGCAAGCGCGGCACGGTAGTGCGTTGCCGCCTCGCGCAGCGCGACGCGGGCCAGCGCGAGGTCGCCCGCCGCAAGCCAGTAGTCGAAGGCAGCGTCGGCCTGGCCACCCTCCTGGCAGTGGTAGGCCAGCAGCTCGGGGCGCAACGCCTGGGTATCGGGTTCGAGCGCGGCGATCTCGGCCGCGATCTGCGCATGGCGCAGCGCGCGCTGGCCCTTGAGCAGGCTGTTGTAGGCGGCATCGCGGATCAGCGCGTGGCGAAAGACGTAGCTCTCGTCGGGCGGTACGCCGCGCCGCTGCACGAGTTCCGATCGCACCAGCTCGGCCAGCGCCTGCGCCAGCCTGTCGGGCGCCATGCGCAACACCGCGCCGAGCAGGCGGGCCGAGAACTCGCGCCCGATGACCGCGCCCACCTGTGCCACCTCCTTGGCTGGCGCAAGCCGGTCCAGGCGCGACATCAGCGAGTCCTGCAGCGTCGACGGAATCGCCAGCGGCGGCAGCGGCCCGCGCAGGCGCCAGCCCTCGGACGTGTCTTCGAGCAGCCCGGACTGGAGCACCGTCTTCGTCAGCTCCTCGACGAAGAGCGGAATGCCGTCGGTCTTGGCGATGATTTCGGCGAGCACCTCGCCGGGCAGCGCGCGCCCACCCGCAGCCGCGGCGACCAGCTCGGCCGACTGGCGCTGGCCGAGCCGGTTGAGCGTGAGACGGGTCAGGTTGGCCGCGTTGCCCCAGGGCGACTCGAACTCCGGCCGGCAAGTAATCACGATCAGCAGCCGCATGTCGCGCGACTGCTCGATCGTCAGCGCGGCGAGCTCGGCCGTCGTCGGGTCGATCCAGTGCACGTCCTCGATCAGCATCAGCACCGGCACCTGGCGCGCGAGCGCGCGCAGCAGGTCGACCGGCGCCTGCAGCACCTGCGCCTTCTCCTGCTGCGGGTTCTCGCTCGGCGGCGACGCTGCGTCGCCGGCCGAAGCACCGAGCAGGCGCAGCAGATGTCCGTGCGAAGCGGCCGGGAGCGCCATGCCCGGTCCAATCAGGCGCTCGAACTTGGCCGCCCTCGACTCGGGGCCGTCGCCCGGGGCGATGCCTGCGCGGTGTTCGAAGTACTGCACCAGCGGATAGAGCGCGCTGCTGCGATGGTAGGGCGAGCACTGCATCAGCACGGTCGCGTGCGGCTCGCCGGCGAGGCGCTCGCGCAGCGTCTGCACGATGCGCGACTTGCCGATCCCCGCCTCTCCCGAGAGCAGCACGACCTGCCCTTCGCCGTCGCGCGCGAGCTGCCAGCGTTCGAGCAGCAGCGCAACCTCGCTCGCGCGGCCGACGAACTCGACCAGCGCGCTCTCGTGCTGGGCCTCGAAACGGCTCGCCACGCTGCGCTCGCCGCGCACGCGCCACGCAGGCACCGGTGCCGCGAAGCCCTTCAATTCGAGCGGGCCGATCGCGTCGAGCTCGAACGCTGCGCCGACGAGGCGGCGCGTCTCGTCCGAGAGCACGATCTCGCCCGGCGCCGCATGCGCCTGCAAGCGCGCGGCGAGGTTGGGCGTCTCGCCGCTCGCCGTCTGCTCGGCGGCGGCGGTGCCGCTGCCGACCTCGCCGACGACGACCAGGCCGGTGGCGATGCCGATGCGCGTCTGCAGCTGCGTCGCCCCTTGGGCCGGCAGCGCGGCAATGGCGGTGAGCACGGCGAGCGCCGCATGCAGCGCGCGCACCGCATCGTCCTCGTGCGCCTGCGGATAGCCGAAGTAGACCAGGCAGCCATCGCCGAGCAATTGCGCCAGATGGCCGGCATAAGGCGCAACCGCTTTCGGCCACCGCGGCGTGATAGCTGCGGATCACGCGCTGCAGGTCTTCCGGGTCGAGCCGCCCGGCCAACTGCGTCGATCCAACGAGGTCGGCGAACATCACCGTGAGCTGGCGCCGCTCGGCGTCGCGCGCGGGTGCGGCAGCGGCTGCCGGGGCGGGCGCGGCCTTGCCGAGTTCGGCGATCGCCGCGCGCAGCCGCTTGCGATGGCCGAGCAGCGCGACGCCGAGCTCCTTCAGGTCCGCATCGTCGAGCTCGGCCAGCAGGTCGGGCGTGATGCCCTGCGCGGCAAACTGCGGCGCGTGCTCGGCCAGGCCGATGCGCTGCAGCCAATCGGCAACCTGCCGTGTCGAGTTCGCGTCGTCCATCATCTCGCATGATGCCGCAACTGCGCGGGCGCGCTACGATGCGGCGCATGGGCGACCACGACCACGACCACGATCACGATCACGAGCACAGCACCCTCGGCGAGATGGACCTGCGCGTGCGTGCGCTCGAGACCGTGCTCGCCGGCAAGGGCGTCATCGACCCGGCCGCGCTCGACGTGCTGATCGACACCTACCAGACCCGCATCGGGCCGCGCAACGGTGCGCGCGTCGTCGCGCGTGCCTGGCGCGACGCGGCTTTTCGCGACTGGCTGCGGCGCGACGCGACGGCGGCGATCGCCTCGATGGGCTACAGCGGCCGCCAGGGCGAGCACATGGTGGCGGTCGAGAACACACCCAGCCAGCACAACATGGTCGTCTGCACGCTGTGCAGTTGCTACCCGTGGCCGGTGCTCGGCCTGCCGCCCACCTGGTACAAGAGCGCGCCCTACCGTTCGCGCGCGGTCAAGGATCCGCGCGGCGTGCTCGCCGACTTCGGCGTCGCGCTGCCCGAGAGCGACCGCGATCCGCGTCTGGGACTCGACCGCCGAAGTGCGCTACCTCGTGATCCCGCAGCGCCCGCCCGGCAGCGAAGGCCTGTCGGAGGACGAACTCGCCGCGCTCGTGACGCGCGACTCGATGATCGGCACCGGCCTTGCGCTCGCGCCGGGCGAGGTGGCGCGTTGACGATGGCCTACATCAACCACGCCGACCTCGGCGGCCAGCCGGGGTACGGCAGCGTGACGCCCGAGCCCGAGGGCGAACGCTTTCACGCCGCCTGGGAGCCGCGCGCGCTTGCGGTGACGCTCGCCGCCGGCGCGCTCGGCGCCTGGAACATCGACATGAGCCGCGCGACGCGCGAGACGCTGCCCGACTACGGGCGCCTGAGCTACTACGAGATCTGGATCGCTGCGCTCGGAAAGCTGCTCGCAGCGCGTGCCGACGCGGTGGCCTCAGGCGTCGCCGCGGGCCGGATGCTGCGCGCGGCCGACGTGGCGGCAGCGCTGGCCAAGGGGTCCCCGACCGAACGCGCCGCGACGACGACCGCGCGCTTCAAGCCCGGCGACCGCGTGCGCACGCGTGCCGCCCGCGCCCGCCACCACACCCGGCTGCCGGGCTATGCGCAAGGCAAGCTCGGTATCGTCGAGCGCGTGCACGGCGTGCATGTGTTTGCCGACTCGAACGCGCAAGGCCTGGGCGAGCAGCCGCAGTGGCTTTACGGCGTCGTGTTCGACGGCACCGAGCTGTGGGGCGCAGGCGCCGCGCCGGGCCTGCGCGTCGCGATCGATGCCTGGGAACCGTATCTCGACCTCGCATGAACAACCCAACGATCCAGCCGCCCGGCGCCGGCGACGAGCCGGTCTTTCGCGAGCCCTGGGAGGCGCATGCCTTCGCGCTCATCGTATCGCTGCACGAGCGCGGCCTCTTCACCTGGCCCGAGTGGGCCGAGGCGCTCGCGGCCCAGATCGGCGCGGCGCAGGCTCGCGGCGACGCCGATCTCGGCGACACCTACTACCGGCACTGGCTGGCCGCGCTCGAGACCATCGTTGCCGGCAAGGGCGCGACCACCGCCACCGAACTCGCGCGTACGCGCGACGCCTGGGGCCGCGCGGCGGAGCGCACGCCGCATGGGCAGCCTATCGCACTGCAGGAACAGGACTACGCTCCCTGATCGTGCTCGCCGCCGCGCGCCACGCAGCCCGGCGCTCGAAGGGCGGAAGCCGGTGCTCGCGCGCGAGATGCCGGGCTCTGCCGTGCCCTCGCTGAAGAATTTGCTCGACATCGAGATGCAGATCGGCGGCGGCGAAGCCGTCTACTCGACCGCACTGCAACTCTCGATTCGCCTGCAGCACCATCTTTTCGACACCCTGTACCACGCCGAGGCGCTCGAAAGCACCGATGCGGTGCTGGTCACGGCCGACGATCGCTACCACCGCAAGGCGAGCGGCTTCGGGCGCATCGTGCGACCCGCGACGCATGAGGCATGTGCCTTCGTCCCTGGCAGGGGACCGGTCGCCGCAGGCGACCAGGGGAGCGCGGTGCCGCACTAGCAGGCCGAACCCGATCCGGGTCTCCCGGTCGGGTTCGGAGCCCGGGGGGCGGCCGCTCGGCGGCCGGGGGTGGTCAGCCTCTTTTCAATCGCTGCCCAGTTCCACCGCATAGGCCAGCGCGAGCTGCACGAACTTCAGCGCATGCAGCGCCTGGTTGCCGAAGGTGGCCGTGGTGTCGTTGGCGGTGTGGATCGCCTTGTTGTAGTGCGCGTCGCTGGCCTCGAACGGGAACGAGGCCGCAAAACCGCGCCCTGTCCACGAGGCGTGGTCGGAGCAGCCATAGCCGCAACGGTCGTAGCCGACGCTCAGCAGCGGCAGGTAGGCCGCGGCGAGGTCGGCCACGAACTGGTTCTGCGCCGCGTTGGTGTAGTCGGTGTAGATCCACAGATCGGTCGGATCGCCCTGGAAGGCCGTCATGTCCAACTGCAGCACGCCCACCACCGGCTTGCCGGCGCGCTGGTACTTCTTGGCGATCTGCTGCGAGCCGCGCAGGCCCACCTCCTCCGCGGCATAGGCAATGAATTCGATCGTGCGCTGCGGCCGGTAGTTGCGCTCGGTCAGCACGCGGATCACCTCGGTCAGCGCCGCGACGCCGCTCGCATCGTCGTCGGCGCCCGGCGCGCGCACCTCGCTGGTGGCACTGCCCGCGATCGAGTCGAGGTGCGCACCAAGCACGATGGTTTCGGCGGTGTTCGGCCCGTTGCCCTTGATCACGAGCTTGACCGACTTCTGCGGCCAGCCGGCATGGCGCACCTGCGAGACCTTCATCCACGAACGGCCGGCGACGATGCCGCGCCACTCGCCGGCCAGCCAGTCGGACGCGGCCACGCCGTGGCTGGAGTCGTAGAGCCGGTTCTGGAAATCCGACAGGCGCTGGATGGTCGCGAGGATGCGGCTTTCCTGCGCCAGCGGCAGGCCGGCGTTGACCTCGGCCGCGTCGTCGATCGCGTAGCCCGGCGCGAGCGCCGGTTCGGCCTTGCCTTGCAGCCGGTGCAGCACCGCGAGCGCCTCGGACATCGACTCGTGGCGCACGAAGCCGCCGCAGCGGCGAAGTTCCTCGTGCACGCGCGTCGAGAGCTGCGGCAGCCTGTCGGCATCGAGCTGCACCGCGTGCACGCGCTCGACGGCAGGCACCAGGCGTGCGCTGCCGCGCTCGGCGGGCACGCCGACGGCCACGTCGCGCGACGAGAGCAGGCGCGCACCGGCGGTCTCGGCGGCGACGAGTTGCCAGGCGGCGTCGCCGACCGTGATCCAGGCGGTTTCCCCAGCCAGCAAGGGGCCGCAGGCCAGGGCCATGACGGCGGCGATCAGGGTGCGGCGCATTCGGTGTCTCCTCGCTCCATGGATAGGGGCCGACTGTAGCGGCATCCCGTCCCGCCATCGGCGACGGGGCCCCGCGTATGCAGGTTCGGGCGGCGTGTCGCTCAGCCTCGCAGGCGGGCCGTCTCAACCGTTCGGCGCCACCGGCTTGCGGTGCAGGAAGGTCAGCACCGGCGAGCGGCTGCTGCCCCGGGTCGGGAAGGCCGTGTTGACCGACTCGAAGACGTTGGCCAGCGATACCTTGTAGAGCTCGTCCACGGCCTCGACCCACTGGCGATGGCCGTTCTCGCCGTTGCTGAAGGCCTGGATCGCGCACAGGGTCTGGCGGCAGTCCACTGCGATGACGTCGAAGTCGACCGCGCTGCGATGCCGCGCAAGTTCCTGGCGGATCAGCCGCTCGGCCTCGGTGGCCCATGCATCGTCGCGCGGCTCGCGCTCGAGCCGATCATGGTCGGCGGTGGCAAGCAGGGCGCCCTGGATCAGGGCCTGGTGATCGCTCGACAGCGCAAACGCCGAGGCCACCGCCGGGCTTGCCTGCGGCGACTCGGGCTTCGTCGTGGTCGCCACAATCGCGGATGCGGCCGACAGCGCGCCGGGCATCCGGGCGGGCGCCACTGGCGGCCGAGGCTGCGGCTGCACCTGCTGCGGCAGTGGCTGCGGGGTCACCGCCTGCGCGTTGGCGCTGGCGGGCACCGGGGCCACAGGCGCGGGTCGCGTCGTCGACTGCGGCTCGGCGCCCCCGTACAAGGCGCGCAGAACGACCACGGCAGCCGCCAGACCGCACGCGAGGGCAATCAAAGGTCCGCGCATCGCGGCCGCAGCTTGAAGCTCGACATACGCCGAGTATGGGCCCCGGCCACTGCACTAGGCAGCCCACTCCAGCCCTGCCCGCAGGTTCTGATCCAAACTAGCGCCATGCCGCCCAAGACCCCCGCCCTTGCTCAGACGCGCGAAGCCCGCCTGACCCGCACCCTGAACGCCGCGCTGCAACTGCAGCGCCAGGCGCACCTCGCCCACCCCCTGCCCACGCTGGCCGAGCGCAAGGCCGATCTGCTGCGGCTGCGCCGCTACATCCTCGATCACCGGGAAGCGATCTGCGACGCGATCAGCGCCGACTACGGCCATCGCTCGCGCCACGAGACGCTGCTGATGGAGCTGATGCCGGTGATCGCCGACATCCAGGTCACGCTCAAGCACCTGCGCAGTTGGATGCAGCCGCAAAAGCGCGCCATCGACCGCAAGCTGTTCGGCCTCGCGTCCAACCGCGTGGTTCCGCAGCCGCTGGGCGTGGTCGGCGTGATCGTGCCCTGGAACTTCCCGATCAACCTGAGCTTCCTGCCGCTGGTTGCGATCTTTGCCGCCGGCAACCGTGCGTTGGTGAAGATGAGCGAGAACTCGCGCCATCTTGCAAGGCTGCTGATCGAGACGCTGCCGGCCTATTTCGCAGCCGAGAAGCTGCGCGTCTTCGACGACACCGGCGGCGTGGGCATCGCGTTCTCGCAGCTCGCCTTCGACCACCTGCTGTTCACCGGCTCCAGCGGCACCGGCCGCGCCGTGATGGCCGCGGCCGCGCGCAACCTGTGCCCGGTGACGCTGGAGCTCGGCGGCAAATCGCCGGCCATCGTGTGCCCCGACTTCCCGCTGCGCACCGCGGCGGAGCGCATCCTGCACGTCAAGTGCCTCAATGCGGGCCAGGTTTGCACGACGGTCGACCATGTCTATCTGCCGCGCGCGAGCCTGCCCGAGTTCGTGCGGCTCGCGCGCGAGATCGTGCCCAAGCGCTACGCGTCGCTCGCGTCGGCCGACTACACCTCGATCGTCACGACGCAGGCCTTCGACCGCTTGGTAAGCGCGATGGACGAGGCGCGCGAGCGCGGCGCGACGCTGATCCCGCTGCTCAAGGGGCCGGCGCTGGACCGCAAGGCGCGCAAGATCGCGCCGCACCTGCTGCTCGAGGCGCCGGCCGACTGCGAGCTGATGGCGCGCGAGATCTTCGGCCCCATCCTGCCGCTGATCGCCTACGACGATCTGGACGCGGCCATCGCGCGCATCAACGCCGGGGCGCGCCCGTTGGCGCTCTACCCCTTCAGCCACCGGCGCCGGACGCTCGAGCACATCGTCACGCACGTGATGTCGGGCGGCGTGTCGATCAACGATGCGTTGCTGCACGTGGGCCAGCACGACCTGCCCTTCGGCGGTGTCGGCGAGTCGGGCATGGGCCACTACCACGGCCGCGAAGGCTTCGACAACTTCTCGAAGCTGCGCCCGGTGTTCCACCAGGCGCGCGTCTCGAGCGTCAGCCTGCTCGCGCCGCCCTATGGGCCGCTGGTGGACCGCATGCTCAAGCTGCTGCTGCGCTGACGGTGCGGCCGGCGCGAACTATGTGCGCCGCCGCAGCCCCATCAAGGCTGCCGCCATTGCCGTCGGGCCTTGTTGCACCGCCGCGCGAGGCCCTGCGCGGCCCGGCACGCCGCTCTGCCTCTGCCCCCTGCCCGCAGCCGCTGCGCCGCGCACTTCGGCACCCTGCTTCATCGTCAACGCGATGCGCTTGCGCGCGAGGTCGACCTCGAGCACCTTGACCTTGACCACGTCGCCGGTGCGCACCACTTCGCGCGCGTCGTTGACGAAGCGGTCGGCGAGCTGGCTCACGTGGACCAGGCCGTCCTGGTGCACGCCCAGGTCGACGAAGGCGCCGAAGGCGGCGACGTTGCTGACCGTGCCTTCGAGCGTCATGCCTGGCTTGAGGTCCCGGATGTCTTCGACGCCGTCGTTGAAGCGCGCGACCTTGAAGTCGGGCCGTGGGTCGCGGCCGGGCTTCTCGAGCTCGGCGAGGATGTCCCTGACCGTGATCGCGCCGAAGCGCTGGTCGGCAAAGGCCTCGGGCTTCAAGCTGCGGATCACGTCGCTGTGCCCCAGCACCTCGGCCGCCGGCCGGCCGAGCGCCGCGAGCATGCGCTGCACGACCGGGTAGGTCTCGGGGTGCACGCCCGACGCGTCGAGCGCATCGTCGCCGCCGCGGATGCGCAGGAAGCCGGCCGCCTGCTCGAAGGTTTTCGCGCCCAGGCCCGGCACTTCGCGCAACTGGCGCCGGTTGCGGAAGGCACCGTTCGCATCGCGCCATCGCACCACCGCGTCGGCGACCGTCGCCGACAGCCCCGCGACGCGCGCGAGCAGCGGCGGCGACGCGGTGTTGAGGTCCACGCCGACGGCGTTGACGCAATCCTCGACCACCGCCGCCAGGCTGCGCGCGAGCTCCGGCTGGCTCACGTCGTGCTGGTACTGGCCGACGCCGATGCTCTTGGGGTCGATCTTCACCAGCTCGGCGAGCGGGTCCTGCACCCGCCGCGCAATGCTGACCGCGCCGCGCAGGCTCACGTCTAGAGCCGGCAGCTCGCGGCTCGCGAGCTCGCTCGCCGAATAGACCGACGCGCCGGCCTCGCTGACGACGACGCGCTCGATGCGCGCACCCGGCGCCGCCGTCTGCAGGCGCGTGATCAGCTCGGCGGCGAGCTTGTCGGTCTCGCGGCTCGCGGTGCCGTTGCCGATCGCGACCAGGTTCACGCCGTGCGTGGTGCACAGCCGCTCGAGCGCATGCAGCGCGCCGTCCCAGTCGCGCCGCGGATCGTGCGGAAAGACGGTGTCGGTCGCGAGCACGCGGCCGGTGGCATCGACCACCGCGACCTTGCAGCCGGTGCGGATGCCCGGGTCCAGCCCGAGCACGACGCGCGGGCCTGCGGGCGCCGCGAGCAGCAGGTCGCGCAGGTTGGCGGCGAAGACCTTGATCGCGACCCGCTCGGCCTCGTCGCGCAGGCGGGCGAAGAGATCGCGCTCGAGACTGAGCGAGAGCTTGACGCGCCAGCACCAGGCAATGGTCTTGCGCACCAGCGCGTCGCCCGCGCGCTCGCGGTCGCTCCAGCGCAGGTGCAGCGCGATGCGGCCCTCGGCGAGCGTGGCCGCGGGCCGCGCGCCGGGCTCGGCCGGCGCGGCGTCGGGCGCCTGCAGGCGCACGTCGAGCACCTCCTGCGCGCGGCCGCGGAACACCGCCAGCGCGCGGTGCGACGGCACGCCGCGGATCGGCTCGGCGTAGTCGAAGTAGTCGCGAAAGCGCGCCACCTCGGGATCGTTCGCGTCCTTGCCCGCGACGAGCGCGGACGCGAGCCGCCCCTCGCTCCACAGCCACTCGCGCAGGCTGCCGACGAGCGCCGGATCCTCGGCCCAGCGCTCGGCGAGGATGTCGCGCACGCCGTCGAGCACGGCCTGCGCGTCGGCGAAACCGGCCTCGGCGTTGACGAAGACCGCCGCCTCGGCCGCCGGGGCGAGCGACGGATCGCCGAACAGCCGGTCGGCCAGCGGCTCCAGGCCCGCTTCGCGCGCAATCATCGCCTTGGTGCGGCGGCGCGGCTTGAACGGGAGGTACAAATCCTCGAGCGCCTGCTTGGTCGCCGCGGCCTCGAGCGCGGCGCGCAGTTCGGGCGTGAGCTTGCCCTGCTCGGCGATGATCTTGAGCACCGCGGTGCGGCGTTCGTCGAGTTCGCGCAGGTAGCCGAGCCGCTCCTCGAGCGTGCGCAGCTGCGTGTCGTCGAGGCCGCCGGTGGCCTCCTTGCGGTAGCGCGCGATGAAGGGCACGGTCGCGCCGCCGTCGAGCAGCGCCACGGCAGCTTCGATCTGGGCCGGGCGGGCGCCGATCTCGGCGGCGAGCTGGAGCGTGATGCGAAGGGCGTGGAGGGAGACAAGGTCGACGGGCCGGGGATATTGAGGGCGGCGCAGTGTGCCACAGCGTGGGCCGGCGCCGTCGGCGAGCGGCCTCGCATCCGGCACCCGGGGCACGGCGATTCGCCGCCTGCACGGACGACGCGTGAGCGCAGCCCTGCCGCGCTGCTCACCTGCATTGCGCGGGCGCCCTCGGACGATGCAAGATCGTGCCCGTGACCCCGAGCTCGCGACCGACACCCCGCGGGTCGCAGCGAGCGCGAAGTCGCGCGACAGGCCATCCTGCTTCGAGGAGTCTTCACCATGCCACAAAGGTCCGCTCGAACCGAACTGCGCCGCCTCCTGCTGCCGCCCCTGCTTGCAGCGCAGGCCGCGGCGGCGCACGCCCAGGCGCAGCCGCAGATCGACTACCTCAGCCTCGCCCAAGGTGCGGTCCCGGTCGGAGTCGGCGGCGATGCCAAGGCGCTGGGCGTGAGCATGGAACAGGCGCTGCTCGCGATCGACGGCGATCCGCGCACTTTCGTGTTGACGCCCAGGCCGGGCGGCGCGCAGAGCCGGATCACGTTCGTGTACCGGCTGCCCGCGGCGACGACGTTCAAGGCGTTCTCGATCCCCAGCGTGCTCGAGACGCCGAGCCCGGCGCAGACCTTCGTGCGCAAGGTCGAGATCGCGGGCGCGGACAGCAGCGCCGAGGGGCCGTTTCGCGTCCTCGCCGAAGCGGCGCTCTCGACCCACGCGGCGAAGGGGCAGGCAACCTCGCTTGCGGTCGCGGCCGAGATACCGGTGCGCTGGGTGCGCCTGACGCTCGAAGGCGGCATCGACGTGCAACGCGACAAGACCTTCCTCGAATTCAGCGAGCTCGTCGGCCACGGCACGCAGCAGGCCGTGCCGCTGTCGCAGGGCTTCCGCGGCAAGTGGAAGGGCCGCGGCGTGCTGCTCGAGCTGATGCAGCAGGGCGCCGTCGTCTCGGGCTGCTACGACCGCGAAGGCGACCTCGAAGGCACGGTCAGCGGCAACGTGCTGCGAGCGACCGGCCGCGACCGCAAGGACAAGGTGCCGAGCGTGTTCGTTCTCGCCCTCGGCGACGACGGCGCGATCAGCGGCGTGCGATCGACCAACGGCGCGCCGTTTCGCCTCTACGCCGGCGACGCCGCACCGGGTGCGGTGACGCAGTGCGCCGTGCGCGCCGTGCGGCCGCCCGGCTGCGGCTCGGTGCTGCACGGCGTGAGCTTCGACTTCGACTCGGCGACGCTGCGGCCCGAGTCGGACCTGCTGCTCGATGCGCTTGCGTCAGGGCTCAAGGCCGCGCCGGCGTCGGCGATCGTCGTCATCGGCCACACCTCGAGCGAGGGCGCGGACGCCTACAACGAGCAGCTGTCGCAGCGCCGGGCCGAGGCCGTCGTCGCCGCGCTCGTCGCGCGCGGCATTCCCCGCGCAGGTCTATCGGCGCAGGGGCTGGGCGAGAAGCAGCCGATCGCCGACAACGCGACCGAGGCCGGGCGTTCGCTGAACCGGCGCGTCGAGATCGCGTGCCGCTGAGCGCGCCCTGCCCGCGTGTCACTGCTGCGCCAGCCAGGCCGCCGCGCCCTCGCCTGCCGCGCGGCCGGTCGCGAAGCAGGCGGTGAGCAGGTAGCCGCCGGTCGGCGCTTCCCAGTCGAGCATCTCGCCGGCGCAGAAGACGCCGGGCAGGCTGCGCAGCATCAGCGTGGGGGTCAAGGCCTCGAAGGCGACGCCGCCGGCGGTGCTGATCGCCTCGGCGATGGGGCGCGGCCGTGCGAGCGTGAGCGGCAAGCCCTTGAGCGCGCGTGCCAGCGCGGCGGCGTCGTGCAGCGCCTGCGCCGGCAGCACTTCGTGCAGCAACGCCGCCTTCACGCCGGCGATGCCGAGGCGGCTCTTCAGGTGCGTGGCGAGCGACCGGGCTCCGCGCGGGCGCGCCACCTCGCGCAGCACCGTGGCCGCGTCGTGGCTGGGCAGCAGGTCCAGGTGGACGACGGCCTCGCCGCCGGCAGCGATGGCGTCGCGAATCGCCGCCGACGCCGCGTAGACGAGGCTGCCTTCGATGCCGGTCTCGGTGACGACGAACTCGCCCTGGCGCGCAAAGCCCGACGCCGGGTGCGCGAGCGACACCGGCTTGATCGGCTGGCCGGCAAAGCGCGAGCGCAAGAACTCGCTCCAGCCGCCGCCCTCGGGCCCGGCCTCGGTGCGGCCGATGTCGAAGCCGCAGTTCGACGGCGCAAGCGGCGCCATGGCGACGCCGCGCGCTTCGAGCAGCGGCACCCAGGCGGCGTCCGAACCGAGTTGCGGCCAGCTCGCGCCGCCGAGGGCGAGCACGACGACATCGGCACGCCGGGTCCGCTCGCCGTCGGGGCTGGCGAAGCGCAACGCGCCGCCTTCGCCCCAGCCCAGCCAGCGGTGGCGCATGTGCAGGCGCACGCCGGCCGCGCGCAGCCGGTGCAGCCACGCACGCAGCAGCGGCGCGGCCTTCAGGTCCGCCGGGAAGACGCGCCCGGACGTGCCGACGAAGGTCGCGATCCCCAACCCCGCCGCCCAGGCGCGCAAGGCCTCGGGGCCGAAGGCGGCGAGCGCAGGCTCCAGCGCTGCGCGCCGCGCGCCATAGCGGCCCAGGAAGGCGGGCAGCGGCTCGCCATGCGTCAGATTGAGCCCGCCCTTGCCGGCGAGCAGGAACTTGCGCCCCACCGACGGCATCGCGTCGAAGACGTCGACCGCGATCCCCGCCGCGGCCATCGTCTCGGCCGCCATCAGCCCCGCAGGCCCGGCGCCGACGACGAGGGCCTGGCGTGGCTCGGCGGTGCTCTGGGTGATGCTCATGGGCGCGCCGATTGTGGCAGTGCGCGGTGGACCGGAAAGAATTCGCGCGCCGGCGCGACCCAGGCCTGATCCCACCCAAGGAGAACACCTTGCCCACCCTCGCCTTGCGCCCTGCTCTGCGTCTCGGCCTTGCCATCGCGCTCGCCCTATCGACGGGTGCCGCGGCAGCATCGGCCTGCAAGGCCATGGGCGGCGTGACGGTACCGACCGTCGTCGAGCTCTACACCTCGGAAGGCTGCAATTCCTGCCCGCCGGCCGACCGCTGGCTCGCGAGCCTCAAGGGCCAGGCCGGGATCGTGCGCCTGGCGTTTCACGTCGACTACTGGGACCGCCTGGGTTGGAAGGATCGCTTTGCCGACCCGGCCTACACGCAGCGCCAGCACGCGGTCAGCCAGCGCGCCGGCGCGCGCTTCGTCTACACGCCGCAGGTCATCGTCGACGGCAAGGACTACCGCGCCTGGCCCGCGCTGCCGCGCGATGCGCCGCGGCCGGCGACGGTGCAGGTCACGCTCGCGCAGGACGAGGCAGGCTACGTCGCGCGCATCGTCCGCGGCCCCGGCGCGCCGATGCGGCTCGCGGCGTTCTGGGCCGTCACCGAGGACGGCCACGTGTCGCAGGTGGGTGCGGGCGAGAACAGCGGCGCGACGCTGCGCCACGATGCGGTGGTGCGCGAATTCGTCGCCGTCGATGCGCTGGGCGGCGATGCGCCGCTGCGCTTCGCGCCGCGCACCCAGGCCGAGCCCGGCGTGCAGCGCCGCGTGCAACTCGTCGTCATCGATGCGCAGACGGCCAGGCCGCTGCAGGCAGCCGCCTGTTGAGGCGGGCCGGCCTCACTGCTCCCTGAAGCTGCGCGCCATGCCGGTCGTCAGCGGCTCGAGCAGGAACTCGATCGCGGTGCGCTCGGACGTGCGCAGGTAGACCTCGGCCATCGCGCCCGGGCGCACGACGTAGCGCGCCTCGTCGGGCACCGACTCGGGCCGCAGCTCGACCCAGACGGTGAAGTACTCGGCCCCGCTGCGCGGGTCGGCGATCGCGTCGGCCGACAGCGCCGAGACGCGCCCGGCAAGCAGCCCGGTGCTGCGCTGGCGCGCGCCGAGCAGGCGCACGCTGGCTTCCTGGCCGACCGCGATGTCGGTCGCCGCGGCGGCGCCGACGCGGGCCTCGATCTGCAGCGGCAGCCCGGAGGGCACGATGTCGACGATGGGCTCGCGCGCGCCGAGCGCCGAGCCGACCGTGTTGACGCGCAGGTTGACGAGCCGGCCCGCGACCGGCGCGCTGACGAGGTTGCGCCCGGCGGTGTCGGCGAGCGCGCGCAGGCGCTCTTCCAGATCGACGATGCGCGCCGTCGTGTCGCGCAGTTCCTCGGTCGCCACGCGCACGTACTCGCCGCGCGCGCTCTCGCGCCGGCCCTCGAGCTCGGACGCGCGCTGGCGCGCCTGCGCCCCTTCGGCCGCGCTGGCGGCGATGCGCGACTCGTACTCGGCCACCGCACGCTTCAAGCCGAGCACGCGCGTGCGGTTGACGAACTCCTGCTGCAGCAGCGCCTCGTTGGACGCGAGCTCGTCGCGCATCAGCGTCAGCGCCTGCGTCGTGACGGCAATGTTGCGCTCGGTGGCCACGATCTCGGCGCGCGTGTCGGCAAGCTGGGCGCGCACCGATTCGAGCAGGCTGGCCAACGCGCGCCGGCGGGCAACGAAGCTCGATTGCTCGCGCGCCAGCGCCTCGCGCCGGCGTGCGCCTGAGCGGGCTTCGTCGCCCGCCGGCGGCGCCCAGGCTTCGCGCAGCGCAGCCTCGGCCTCCAGGCGCGAGGCGCGCAGCCGCTCGGCGTCGAGCTGCGCCTGCAGCGCCTCGAGCGACGCGTCGGTGCGCGCGTCCTCGAGGCGCACGAGCGGCTGGCCTTGCTGCACGGCCTGGCCATCGGCGACCAGGATCTCGGCGACGATGCCGCCGTCGCGATGCGTCACGGTCTGCCGGTTGGCTTCGGCCTTGACGACGCCCACCGCGACCACCGCGCCGAGGATGGGCGCGGCGAGCGCCCAGAGCGCGAACAGGCCCGTCCACAGCGCCACCGCGGCAACGCCGATCCAGGCCCAGCGCCGGATGCGCCGGTGCAGATCGGCGGCGTCGTCGTCGAAGGCCGGCGGCGCACCGGGCAAGGCCGCCGCGCTCACGCCGACGCTCCCGCGCCGAGTGCCGGCGTCGCGCCGGTCTCGACATCGGCAACGCGCTCGACCGCGCCGGCGCGCATCACGACCACCTTGTCGGCCACCGCCAGCACGCCGCGGCGCTGGGTCACGATGACCACCGTGCGGCCGGCCGCGCGCAGCGCGCGCAGGCACTGCAGCAGGGCCTGCTCGCCCTCGGCGTCGAGGCTCGCGTCGGGCTCGTCGAGCACCACGAGCGAGGGCTCGCCGTACACCGCGCGCGCGAGCGCGACGCGCTGGCGCTGGCCGCCCGAGAGCTGGTAGCCGCCGTCGCGCAAGGGCGTGTCGAAACCGTGCTCCAGGCGCAGGATCATGTCGTGCGCGTGCGCGGCGCGCGCGGCGCGCAGCACTGCGTCGGAGTCGAGCACGCCGAGGCGGGCGATGTTCTCGCCCACCGTGCCGTCGAACAGCGCCACGTCCTGCGGCATGTAGCCGATCGCCGCGCCCAGGCGCTCGCGGTCCCAGGAGCGAATGTCGGCGCCGTCGAGGCGCACCGTTCCGGCCTGCGGCGCGAGCGCGCCGACGAGCACGCGCGCGAGCGTCGTCTTGCCCGAGCCGCTCGCGCCGACCACGGCCACGATGTGGCCGGCGGCGATGCGCAGCGACACGTTGGCCAGCAGCAGACGCTCGCTGCCCGGCGCGGCGACGCTCACGCCGTCGAGCTCGGCATTGCCCTGCGGCGGCGGCAGCTCGGTGCGCTGCGCTTCGGCCGGCAAGGCCTGCAGCAGCGCGCGCAGCCGGGAATAGGCGGCGTTCGCGTCGACGAGGCCCTTCCAGCCGCCGATCAGCAGCTCCACCGGCGCCAGCGCGCGGCCGAGGATGATCGTCGTGGCGAGCATCACGCCCGGCGTCGCGCGGTCGGTAATCACGAGCCAGGCGCCGAAGCCGAGGATCAGCACCTGCACCAGTTGGCGCGCGACACGCGTGAGCGCGCTCATGGTGCCGCCCTGCGCGCCCAGGCGCAGCGTGATCTGCTGCGCCTCGCGCGCGCGCGCCGCCCAGCGCGCGACGAGCGCGCCGCGCATGCCGAGCGCGAGCGTCGCCTCGGCGTGGCGCAGCGCGCCGTCGACAACGCGCGCGGCTTGCTGCTGGGCCGCGCCGAGCTCGGCGATGGTCGATCGGGTCAGGCGCTCGTTGATGAACGCGATCAGCACGAGCAGGACCATCGCCGCCAGCGCGACCACGCCGAGCAGCGGGTGGAACAGGTAGATCAGCCCGGCGTAGACGAGGCTCCACGGCGCGTCGCACAGCGCGACGATGCCGGCCCCGCCGAGAAAGCTGCGCAGGCGGGCGAGGTCGCGCATCGCATCGGCGGCGCCCGCACCGCCCTGCGCCGCCGCCTCAACCGCGTGGCGCAGCAGGCGCTCGCCCTGCTGCTGCTCGATCAGCACGCCGAGCGCGCCCAGCGTGCGCGAGCGCAGCGCCTCGAGCATGCCCATCAGCGCCAGCGTGGCCACCGCCATCACGCCCATCACGACCAGCGTCTCGGCGCTGCGCGTCGAGAGCACGCGGTCGAAGACCTGCAGCATGAAGATCGACGGCGCGAGCAGCGTCAGGTTGATCAGCAGGCTGTAGCCCAGCACCGCGCGCAGCGGGCCGAGCAGGGGTTGGAGCAGCGCGGGGCCATCGGAGGGATTGTCGTTCTCCGGCGTGCAGTGCTGGGGCGCGGCAACCCTCTGGCTCAAGCCCCGAAGATCAGATCCGACGTGACCGTCGAGGCCGTGCCCTGCAGCGTGGCCAGCAGCTGCAGCTCGCCCGCCTCCACCGCGGCGTCGGCATCGAGCGCGCTGAAGTAGTACAGCGCCGAGTCGCTGCCGTTGTCGACCATGAACAGCGCCTTGCGCCCGGGCACGTAGGCGCTGCTCGCCGAGCCGATCGCCGCCGCGGCTTTGGCAGAGTCGATCGCACCCGTGATGTTGGCCGTCACGACGACCAGTTCGGCAGCGGTCGAGAAGCCCGCCCGGGCCGCTGATGGCAACCGCATCGTCGACGAACGCGTCGCCGTCGCCGACCGGGATCGCAGCCATGCTGAGCATGATCTGGTCGGCGCCGCTCGCGAAGTCGGTGATGGTGTCGGACGACGGCAGGTCGTCGAGAACGAACTTGTCGTTGCCGCCGCCGCCGGTGAGCCAGTCGAAGCCCTTGGCGCCGGTGAGCTTGTTCGCGCCGCCGTTGCCCTTGAGCGTGTCGTTGTAGCTCGAGCCGGCCAGGTTCTCGATCGCGGCCAGCGTGTCGCTGCCGAAGCCCGTTGCCGTCCCGAGGTCAAGGTCGGCGACCACCGCGCCGGTCGCGTTGGCGTAGCTCGCGGTGTCGACGCCGTCGCCGCCGTTGAGCAGGTTGCTGCCGGCGTTGCCGGTGAGCACGTTGCCCGCTCCGTTGCCGACCGCGGCGAAGTTGCCCTGGCCGATCAGCGTCAGGTTCTCGACGTTGGCGGTCAGCACGTACGACAGCTTGGCCTTGACGAGGTCGGTGCCCTGGCTGGCGTTCTCGATCACGAGGTCGCCCAGGCTGTCGACGACGTAGGTGTCGTTGCCGGTGCCGCCGGCAAGCAGATCGAGCCCCGCACCACCGTCGAGCGTGTTGTTGGCCGTGTTGCCGACCAGCGTGTCGTCGAAGGGCGAGCCAATCAGGCGCTCGATGCTCTTGAGCAGGTCGCTGCCGAAGCCCGTGTCCTGGCTGACCGAGAGCGCGAGGTTGACGGTCACGCCGGTGCTCGCGTTGGCGTAGCTCGCGGTGTCGCTGCCGGGCCCGCCGTCGAGCGTGTTGTTGCCGGCGTTGCCGGCAAGCACGTTGCCGGCGCCGTTGCCGGTGGCGTTGATGTTCGCGCTGCCGGTCAGCGTGAGGTTCTCGACCTCGGGCAGCGCCGCGAGGCTGAAGCTCACGCTCGCGAGAATGGTGTCGGTGCCGGCGTCGGCGGCCTCGGTGACCGCGTCGCCGGCGCTGTCGACGACGTAGCTGTCGTCTCCCATGCCGCCGCTCAGGTCGTCGTTGCCGGCGCCGCCGTCGAGCAAGTTCGCCGCCGCGTTGCCGGTGATCTTGTTGTTCAGCGCGTTGCCGCTGCCGTCGAGGGCTGCGCTGCCGAGCAGCGTCAGGTTCTCGAGCTGCGCGCCGAGCGTGTAGCTGATCGACGCCTTGACTGTGTCGACGCCGCCGCCCTGCGCCTCGACGACGACGTCGGCGGCGTTGTCGACGGTGTAGGTGTCGTTGCCTTCGTTGCCGATCATCGTGTCGGCACCCTGGCCGCCGTTGAGGCCGTTCTTGCCGGCGTTGCCGGTCAGCGCGTTGTCGAGCTCGTTGCCGGTCGCGCTGATGCCCCCGATGCCGGTCAGCACCAGGTTCTCGACATGTGCCGGCAGCGTGTAACTGACGCTGGATCGGATCGTGTCGACCCCGCCGCCGTGCTGGACGAGCGGGTTGCGAGCGAGGAAGACGTCGTCCGTCTCCTCCGGGCCGCCGGCGCCGAGGTTGTCGGCCTCGCTGTGGAACAGCACCCAGGCGCCGTCGGCGCTCAGGCTCGCGCCGCCGCTCCGGTAGTCGGCCTCGATGCCCGCCGCGCCGGTGGACACGCGCGCGATCTGCCCCGTCTGCAGGTCCTTGACGAAGATGTCGGCGACGTTGTTGGTGTCGCCCGCGACCAGGTTGTTCGCGACGCTCCTGAACACGAGGTAGCGGCCGTCGGCCGAGAACGCCGGCTCGACGCTCCCCGCGTTGCCCTGCGCGCCGGCGGCGTCGGTGCTGACGCGCTCGATGGCGCCGGTCTGCAGGTCCTTGACGAAGACGTCGGCCTGGAAGTTGGTGTCGCCCGCGACCAGGTTGTCGGCGTAGCTGTAGAAGGCCACCTTGCGCCCGTCGGCCGAGAGCGCGAGGCCCATGCTGTCCTCGTTGCCCTGCGCGCCGCTGGCGCTCGTGCTCACGCGCTGCACGCTGCCGGTCTGCAGGTCCTTGACGAAGACGTCGTAGGCGTCGTTGCTGTCGCCGGCCACGAGGTTGCTCGCCAGGCTGCGAAAGCCGACGAAGCGGCCGTCGGCCGAGATCACCGCCTCGAAGCTGTAGTGGTTGCCCTGGTTGCCGTCGCTGTCGGTGCTGACGCGCCGGATGGCGCCGGTGTCGAGGTTCTTGACGAACACGTCCGGCAGGCCGTTGGTGTCGCCGGCCACGAGGTTGCTCGCGTAGCTGTGAAAGGCCACGAACCTGCCGTCGGCCGAGATCGACGGCGCGTAGCTGCCGTCGTTGCCCGCCGCGCCGCCCTTGCTCGTGCTCGCGCGCTGCACCGCGCCGGTCTGCAGGTTGGTGACGAAGACATCGGACGTGCCGAAGGCATCGCCGGCAACGAGGTTGTAGGCATCGCTCTCGAAGGCCACGCTGCCCCCGTCGGCGCTGACCGCCGCGAACCGGCTCTCGCCATTGGACGGCGCGCCGCCGATGCCCGAGCTGACGCAGCGCAGCGCGCCGGTCTGCAGGTCGCGCACGAAGATGTCGGCCCAGTTGTTCGTGTCGCCGAAGACGAGGTTGCTCGCGTCGCTCTCGAAGGCGAGCATGCGGCCGTCGTCCGACAGCGAGGCGTTCCAGCTGTCGTCGTCGCCCGCCTGGCCCACGCTGCCCAGGCTCAGGCACTGCGGGTCAAAACCGTCGTACTCGGTGACGATGTCGCCCGCGGCGTCGACGATATAGGTGTCGTCGCCGGTGCCGCCGGCGAGCGTGTCGTTGCCCGCGCCGCCGTCGAGCGTGTCGTCGCCGGCGTCACCGTAGAGCTTGTTGGTCGCGCCGTTGCCGGTGATCGCGTTGTCGAGCGCGTTGCCAGAGCCTTCGGCCGCGGCGCCGGTCAGCGTCAGGTTCTCGACGCCATCGGCCAGCGCGTGGCTGACCGAGGCCAGCACGCTGTCGATGCCGTCGTCGGTGACGAAGGGATTGGCGGCGCGGAAGATGTCCGTCGCCCCGTTGCCGTCGCCGCCGACGAGATTCGTGGCATTGCTGCCGAAGAAGAGGCTGCGCCCATCCGCCGAGAACAAGACGTCGAAGCTGTCCGAGTTGCCTTGCGCCAGGCCGGCATCGGTGCTGACGCGCCGGATCGCGCCGCTTTGCAGATCCTTGACGAAGACGTCGAACTTGCCGTTGGTGTCGCCCGGCACCAGGTTGCTCGCGAAGCTCTCGAAGACGAGATAGCGGCCGTCGGGCGAGAACACGGCATCGAAGCTGCTCTTGTTGCCCTGCTCGCCCGCGGCACCGGTGCTCACGCGCTGCAGGATGCCGGTCTGCAGGTCCTTGACGTAGACATCGGATTCGCCGTTGTCGTCGCCGGGCAGCAGGTTGCCGGCGCGGGTGTGGAACGCGACATAGCGGCCATCGGACGAGAACGCGGGGCCATAGCTGTCGTCGCCCGCCTGCGTGCCGTCCGCGGCGGTATTGACGCGCTGCACGGCGCCGGTCTGCAGGTCCTTGACGAAGATGTCGGGCCTGCCGTTGGTGTCGCCCGCCACCAGGCTGCTCTGGTAGCTCTGGAACACCACGTAGCGGCCGTCGGCCGAAAACGACGCGGCAGTGCTGTGACTGGAGCCCAGCATGCCCGCGGCATTGGTGCTCACGCAACGGATCGCGCCGGTCTGCAGGTCCTTGACGAACACGTCCGAGGCGACGTTCGTGTCGCCCGCATACAGGTTGCTCGCGTTGCTCGTGAACAGCACGTAGCGGCCGTCGGGCGAGAACGACGCATCGAAGCTGTTGCCGCCCTCGGCCTGCAGGCCCGCGCCGTCGGTGCTGACGCGGCGCACGCTGCCGGTCTGCAGGTCCTTGAGGAAGACGTCGGAGTACGTGTTCGAGTCGCCGGTCACGAGGTTGCTCGCCATGCTGTCGAACAGCAGGTAGCGGCCGTCGGCCGAGATCGCGGCATGGAGACTGTCGCTATTCGCCTGCGCACCGCCGGCGCCGGTGGACGCACGCACCAGCACGCCGGTCTGCAGATCCTTGACGAAGATGTCGGACGCGCCGTTGCTGTCGGCGCCGACGAGGTTGTTCGCCCAGCTCGAAAACGCCACGTAGCGGCCGTCCGCCGAGACCGACGCGCCCTCGCTGTCGTCGTTGGCCTGCACGCCGGCGCTGTCGGTGCTGAGCAGCAGGGCGTCGGGCGTCGGCGTCTCGTCGACGACGTCGCCCGCGTCGTCGACGACGTAGGTGTCGCTGCCCAGCCCGCCCAGCATGACGTCGGCGCCGCTGCCGCCGTCGAGGCGGTCGCTGCCGGCGCCGCCGGAAAGCAGGTCAGCGCCGCCGAGGCCGAACAACTGGTCGTCGTGGATCGTCGCGAAGAGCTGGTTCGCGAGCGCGTCGTCGTCGGGCTGAATGCTGTCGTCGCCGACGAGGAGCGCCGAACCGTCGGCGAACGTCACGTTCTTGCTCGTGAACCGGGCCAGGCTCACCGTGTCCTTCAGCGTGAACGAGATGCCGCCCGCGACGAACGCGATGCTCGTGAAGTCGGGCGCAAAACTCAGGCCGACCGAGGCCGCGCTGACCCCGGCGACGTCGAACATCAGCACGTCGTTCAACGGATCGAATTCGACCGCGCTGCCATCGACGATGCTGCTGAACAGGATGGTGGCCATGGCGCTCCTCCGGCGGTCGGCTTGCCCGCCGGGCGCGGCCGGGCAACAGCCATCCTAGCCAACGCGTCAAGCCCGGGCATCCCTGGAATCACGGGGCCGAGGGCCGGGCATCCCCGCCGATTGCCATACTTGTTGACCTCGATCAAAGACCGGCCGCGCCGCGATGCGCCGGGTCGGCTTCGCAAGTGAGGGCGCGTCTCTTAGCCGTGCACCGCATGGCTGTCGCAAAGGCGTGAAGGCGTACTCCGTTGTCGTCGCCGCCGGGCACCGCCAGGGGCCTGGGATGCTCTCAAGCCCCGAAGATCAGATCCGATGTGGCCGTCGAGGCAGTGCCCTGCAGCGTCGCGAGCAGCGTCAGCTCGTTGGCTTCCACGGCCGCGTCGGCATCGAGCGCGCTGAAGTAGTACAGCGCCGAGTCGGTGCCGTTGTCGACCATGAACAAGGCCTTGCTGCCGACGGCGTAGGCGCTGAAGGCCGAGCCGATGGCTGACGATGCAGCCGTGGCGTCGATGACCCCGGCGATGTCGCTGGTCATCACGACGAACTCGGCCGACGCGTCGAATCCGCCCGGGCCGGCGCTCACGACAGCGCCCTCGACGAGCTTGTCGCCGTCGCCGACGGGAATGGCCGCCATGCTGACTTGCAAGCGGTCGGTCCCGCTCGCAAAGTCGGTGATGGTGTCGGACGCAAGCAAGCCGTCGATGACGAAGGTGTCGTGACCTGCGTCGCCGGTGAATCGGTTGGCCGCGGCATTGCCGTAGAGCGTGTTGTCCAGGGTGTTGCCGGTGCCGTCGATGGCATCGGTTCCGGTCAGGCGCAGGTTCTCGACTTCGGCGGCCAGCGTGACGGTGATCTTGGACCGCACCTGATCGGCGGTGCCCTGGCCGGCCAGCTCGGTCACGACGTCGCCGGCGTGGTCGACGAAGTAGGTGTCGTTGCCCTTGCCGCCCTTCATCGCGTCGGCGCCGCCCTTGCCGTCCAGGGTGTTGGCCGCGGTGTTGCCGATCAGCGTGTTCTTCCCGTTGTTGCCCGTGCCGTCGATGGCCGCACTGCCGGTCAGCGTCAGCTTCTCGATGTCGGCGCCGAGCGTGAAAGTCACGCTCGACTGGACCAGATCACTGCCCTCATTCAAGTGCTCGCTGACAGTGTCGCCGAGGTTGTCGACAACGTAGATGTCGTTGCCGCCGCCACCGCTCATCGCGTCGGCGCCCGCCATGCCGTCGAGCGTGTTGGCACCGGCGTTGCCGGTCAGCAGGTTGGCCAGCTCGTTGCCGGTGCCATCGATGGCCGCAGCGCCGGTCAGCGTCAGGTTCTCGACATTCGCACCGAGCGTGAAGCTCACGCTCGACTGCACGAGGTCGGTGACACCGGCCTCGGTCTCGGTCACGGTGTCGCCTGCGTCGTCGACGATGTAGGTGTCACCGCCCGCGCCGGCGCTCATCGCATCGGCGCCCGCCTTGCCGTCGAGCGTGTTGGCACCGGCGTTGCCGATCAGCACGTTGTCCAGCTCGTTGCCGGTGGCGTTGATCGCCGCCGCGCCGGTCAGCGTGAGGTTCTCGAGGTTGGCGCCGAGGGTGAAGCTCACGCGCGATTGCACGAGGTCGGTGACGCCGGATTCGGACTCGTTGACGGTGTCGCCCGTGTTGTCGACGATGTAGGTGTCACCGCCCGCGCCGCCGCTCATGGCATCGGCGCCTGCCTTGCCGTCGAGCGTGTTGGCGCCGGAGTTGCCGGTCAGCACGTTGGCCAACTCGTTGCCGGTAGCGTCGATCGCCGCCGCACCGGTCAGCGTGAGGTTCTCGACATTGGCACCGAGGACAAAGCTCAGGCTCGACTGCACGAGGTCGGTGCCTTCACCGGCACTCTCGGTGACGGTATCGCCGAGGTCATCCACGACGTAGGTGTCGTTGCCCTTGCCGCCCTTCATCGTGTCCGCGCCCGCCTTGCCATCGAGCACGTTGCTGCCCGTGTTGCCGGTCAGCACGTTGGCCAAGCCGTTGCCGGTGCCGTCGATGTTGGCGCTGCCGGTCAGCGTCAGCTTCTCGACTTCGGCACCCAGGGTGTAGCCGATGCTGGCCTTCACCAGATCGGAGCCCTGGCCGGCCAGTTCGGTGATCGCGTCGCCGGCGTTGTCGACGACGTAGGTGTCGTTGCCCTTGCCGCCCTTCATCGTGTCGGCGCCCGCCTTGCCGTCGAGCGCGTTGTTGCCGGTGTTGCCGGTCAGCACGTTGGCCAGGCCGTTTCCGGTGCCGTTGATGGCCGCACTGCCGGTCAGCGTCAGCTTCTCGACCTCGGCGCCGAGCGTGAAGCTCACGCTCGCCTGCACCAGGTCGCCGGTTCCTCCGCCCGCCGACTCTGCAACGGTGTCGCCGACGTTGTCGACGATGTAGGTGTCGTTGCCGCCGCCACCGCTCATCGCGTCGGCGCCCGCCAGGCCGTCGAGCGTGTTGGCGCCGGTGTTTCCGGTCAGCGCATTGGCCAACTCGTTGCCGGTGGCGTCGATGGCCGCAGCGCCGGTCAACGTGAGGTTCTCGACATTGGCACCGAGCGTGAAGCTAACGCTCGACTGGACCAGGTCGGCGCCTTCGCCGACGTTCTCGGTCACGGTGTCACCGGCGTTGTCGACCGTGTAGGTGTCGTTGCCTGAGCCGCCCGCCATCGCATCGGTGCCGCTGCCGCCATCGAGCAGATTCGCCTTGCTGTTGCCGGTCAGGGAATTGCTCAGCTCGTTGCCCGTGCCGTTGATCGCCGCGGTGCCGGTCAGCGTGAGGTTCTCGATGTTCGCGCCGAGGGCAAAGGTCACGCTCGACTGCACGAGGTCGGTGACGCCGGCCTCGCTCTCGGTAACGGTGTCGCCGGCGTTGTCGACGACGTAGGTGTCGCCGCCCGCGCCGCCGCTCATGGCATCGGCGCCTGCCTTGCCGTCGAGCGTGTTGGCGCCGGAGTTGCCGGTCAGCACGTTGGCCAACTCGTTGCCGGTGGCGTCGATCGCCGCGCCGCCGGTCAGCGTGAGATTTTCGATGTTCGCACCAAGCGTGAAGCTCACGCTCGCCCGCACGAGTTCGGTGCCTTCACCCGCACTCTCGGTGACGGTGTCGCCGAGGTCGTCCACAACATAGGTGTCGTTGCCCGCACCACCGGCCATCGCATCCGAGCCCGTGCCGCCGTCGAGCACGTTGTTGCCGCTGTTGCCGGTCAGCACGTTGTCCAGGCCGTTGCCGGTGCCGTCGATGTTGGCGCTGCCGGTCAACGCCAGCTTCTCGACTTCGGCACCCAGGGTATAGCCGATGCCAACCTTCACCAGGTCGGAGCCCTGGCCGGCAAGCTCAGTCACCGCGTCGCCTGCGTTGTCGACGATGTAGGTGTCGTTGCCCTTGCCGCCCTTCATCGTGTCGGCGCCCGCCTTGCCGTCGAGCACGTTGTTGCCGGTGTTGCCGGTCAGCACGTTGGCGGAGTCGTTGCCGGTGCCGTTGATCGCGCCGGCACCGGTCAGCGTCAGGTTCTCGACGTTCGCGCCGAGCGTGAAGCTCACGCCCGATTGGACCAGGTCGGTGCCCTCGCCGATGCTTTCGGTCGCTGTGTCGCCGCTGTTGTCAACCGTGTAGGTGTCGTTGCCTGCGCCGCCCGCCATCGCATCCTGGCCGGCCATGCCGTTCAAGCTGTTGTTGCCGCTGTTGCCGGTGATGGTGTTGTCAAGCGCGTTGCCGGTGCCGCTGCGATCAGCGCTGCCGAGCAGGACCAGATTCTCGAGCTCATCGCCGAGCGTGTAGTTGATGCTCGACCGCACCGTGTCGGCGTTGCCTTCGCCAGCCACTTCCGTGACTGCGTCGCCGGCGCTGTCGACGGTATAGGTGTCGTTGCCGGCGCCGCCGAACATCGTGTCGGCGCCCGCCTTGCCGTCGAGACTGTTGCTGCCGCTGTTGCCGGTCAGGATATTGGCCACGCCGTTGCCGGTGCCATTGAGGTTGGCGCCGCCCAGCAGCGTCAGGTTCTCGAGCGTGTTGCCGGCGTCGAGGGTGTAGCTGATGCTCGACAGAACATTGTCAGTGCCTTGGCCGGCCAGCTCGGTGACGACATCGCCCGCGTTGTCGACCCTGTAGGTGTCGTCGCCAAGACCGCCGATCATCGTGTCGGCGCCGGCCATGCCGTCGAGCGTGTCGTTGCCACCCAGGCCGGTGAGCGTGTTGGCGTTGGCATTGCCGATCAGCACGTTGTCGGCGTCGTTGCCGGTGCCGTTGATCGCGGCGCCGGTCAGCGTCAGGTTCTCGAGGTTCACGCCCAGCGTGTAGTCGATGCTCGAGTTCACCAGGTCGGTGCCGCCGTCGACGTTCTCGACGATCACGTCCGACGGCAAGGTGATCGTGTAGACGTCGTCGCTGATGCCGTAGCTGAAGACCTTCTGGCCGGCGAGGTCGTCGTCGACGATCGAGATCGTCGCGAAGGGCGTGGCGATCGTCGCATTGACCGCAGCGCTGAGGTTCAGCCGGAAGGTTTCGCTGACGCCTGGTGTGTCGTAGCTTGCCAAGCCGTCGATCTGGATGCGCACTGTCTTGGTCGTCTCGCCAGGCGCGAAGTTCAGCGTGCCGCTGACCGCGTCGTAGTCGTAGCCCCCGTCAGCCGCCGTGACTTTCTGCGTCGCGTAGGCCACCGACACATTGGACGCGCTCGGCGCGCTCAGGCTGACCACCAGGTCGATGTAGCCGTCGCTCTCGTTGACGGTCTTGTTAGCGACCGACAGCGACGGTGACGCCGCGTCGGCAGCATCGCCCGCACCCACGACGGCTACCCCGTTGGCATCGGCGATCGTCGCGTTGACGGCATTGCCGAGCACGAAGTTGATTCGCTCCAGGCCCTCGGCCGTCGCGTCGTCCGTGATCGCCACTGTCACCGTCTTGACCACCTCGCCAGGCCCGAAGGTGAGCGTACCGCTCAGCGCATCGGCGTTGGCGTTGTAGTCCGACCCCGAGGTCGCGTTGCCGCCGGCCACCGTGTAGTCCACCGTCACCGTGCTGGCGCTGGCTACCCCGCCCGGGCCGCCCAGCAGCACGACGAAGGTCGCCGTGCCCGCCTTCTCGTCGATCACCACGTCGCGCACGAAAAGCTCGGGCGAGGCCGCAACAGTGTCGTTGTCGACGATCGAGATCATCCCCGACGCCTTGGCCAGCGTCGCATTGACCGGCGCGCTCAGGTTGAAGCGGAAGTGCTCCAGCGTCCCGTAGTCATAGCTTGCCGAGCCGTCGATCTGGATGCGCACCGTCTTGGTCGTCTCGCCGGCGGCGAAGTTCAGCGTGCCGCTGACCGCGTCGTAGTCGTAGCCGCCGTCAGCCGGCCGACCTCCTGCGTCGCATAGACCACCGACACCGCCGAGGCGCTCGGCGCGCTCAGGCTGACCACCACGTCGATGTAGCCGTCACCCTCGCCGACCACCATGTCGGCCACCGACAAGGTCGGCGTCGCCGCCAGCACACCGTCGTTCGCACCGATCGTCGCCACGCCCTGCCGTCGACGATGGTCGCGTTGACGGCGTTGCTCAGGTTCAGCAGGAACCGCTCCGCGCCTTCGGCCGTCGCGTCGTCCGTGATCGCTACCGTCACCGTCTTGACCACCTCACCCGCACCGAAGGTGAGCGTGCCGGTCAGCGCATCGGCGTTGGCGTTGTAGTCCGACCCCGAGGTCGCGTTGCCACCGGCCACCGCGTAATCCACCGTCACCGTGTTGGCGCTCGCCACCCCGCTCGCGCCACCCAGCAGCACGACGAAGGTCGCCGTGCCCGCCTTCTCGTCGATCACCACGTCGCGCACGAAAAGCTCCGGCGAGGCCGCAACAGTGTCGTTGTCGACGATCGAGATCATCCCCGACGCCTTGGCCAGCGTCGCATTGACCGGCGCGCTCAGGTTGAAGCGAAAGTGCTCCAGCGTGCCGTAGTCGTAGGTGCCCGAACCCTCGAGCTGGATGCGCACCGTCTTGGTCGTCTCGCCGGCGGCAAAGTTCAGCGTTCCGCTGACCGGCTGGAAGTCGTAGCCGTCGTAGCAGGTCCCGATCTCCTGCCTCGCATAGGCCACCGAGACGTTCGATGCGCTCGGCGCGCTCAGGCTCACTACCACGTCGATGTAGCCGTCACCCTCGCCGACGACCATGTCGGCTACCGACAAGGTCGGCGTCGCAGATGCCGCACCGTCGTTCGCACCGATCGTCGCCACGCCCTTGCCGTCGACGATGGTCGCGTTGACGGCGTTGCTCAGGTTGAGCAGGAACCGCTCCGCGCCCTCGGCCGTCGCGTCGTCCGTGATCGCCACCGTCACCGTCTTGACCACCTCGCCAGGCCCGAAGGTGAGCGTACCGCTCAGCGCATCGGCGTTGGCGTTGTAGTCCGACCCCGAGGTCGCGTTGCCACCGGCCACCGCATAGTCCACCGTCACCGTGTTGGCGCTCGCCACCCCGCTCGCGCCACCCAGCAGCACGACGAAGGTCGCCGTGCCCGCCTTCTCGTCGATCACCACGTCGCGCACGAAAGCTCCGGCGAGGCCGCAACAGTGTCGTTGTCGACGATCGAGATCATCCCCGACGCCTTGCCCAACGTCGCGTTGGTCGGCGCGCTCAGGTTTAAGCGGAAATGCTCCAGCCCGTACTCAAAACTGGCCGAACTTTCGAGCTGGATGCGCACCGTCTTGGTCGTCTCGCCTGCCGCAAAATTCAGCGTGCCGCTGACCGCGTCGTAGTCGTAGCCACCGTCATCCGCCGACACATCCTGCGTCGCATAGACCACCGACACCGCCGAGGCACTCGGCGCGCTCAGGCTGACCACCACGTCGATGTAGCCGTCGCCCTCGCCGACGACCATGTCGGCCACCGACAAGGTCGGCGTCGCCGCTAACGCACCGTCGTTCGCACCGATCGTCGCCACGCCCCTCCCATCGACGATGGTCGCGTTGACGGCGTTGCTCAGGTTGAGCAGGAAGCGCTCTGCACCCTCGGCCGTCGCATCGTCCTTCAGGTCCACAACCACGGTCTTGACGGTCTGGCCCGGCGTGAATGTCAACGTGCTGCCCGTGGACACGTAGTCGGTACCGACGGCTGAGCCATTAGCCGTGTTGTAGTCCACCGTCACCGTGCTTGCGCTGGCCTGCCCCGTAGGCCCGCCCAGCATCACGACGAAGCTGGCCGTGCCAGCCGCCTCGTCGACGACCACGTCACGCACGTAGAGCCCTGGCGTGGCCACGACGCTGTCGTTGTCGACGATGCCGACCATCGCCGAAGCCTTCGCGATCGTCGCGTTGACCGGCGCGCTCAGGTTCAGCCGGAAATGCTCCAGCCCTTCGACGCTCGCGTTCTCCAGCAGCGTCACCTGGACGACCTTCGACGTCTCGCCGATCGCGAAATTGAGCGTCCCGCTCGTCGTCGTGAAGTCGGATCCACTGCTCGCCGTGACGGCGGCAGTGGCGTAGTTCACCGAGACGGCATTCGTCCCGGGCGCGCTCAGGCTGACCGTGACGTAGGCAATGCCGTCGCCTTCGCCGACAACGATGTCGGCGACACTGATCAACGGCGATGCGACGGGATTGGCCGTGATCTCCGAAGGGGCGGCTTGCGCCGGCCAACGCAACTCCGACTGGCCGACGGCAGGTCCGGCGAAGTGAGCCGCCAAGGCGAGCTGAATCGCATCATCGACGGTCGGGCTGTCCTGCGAGTCGGCGGCCGCCCCGCGCTCACTCTTCCCGACCTGCTCGGCGGCATCGATCGCCGAATGCCACCGCTGCACGTTGGCAACGGGCAGGCCGGTCTCGCGCTCACCGAGCGGCTCCGTACCGGGTTCGACTGGTGCGCCCCCGACCCTCAGGCTGCGTACAACCATGTCGTCGAGAGGAAGCATCCGTTCAAACATGGCGCGGCTCCGTTCTTATTACACCTTGGTAACGAAGAATGCTCCGGCAGATCGTGCCCGCAGTCAATCGCAACATCGGCTGCGAGCCGGTTCATGGCATCGCCATACGACCTCGAACCATCAGGGTTTGCCCGCAGTCGTCAAGACGCCAGCGTCTGCATCTTCTCCCATCGATTCAAGGCATGCGCAACGCGCGCCTTCGCCGATTACCAGTCAACTTACGGCCTGCCGACGCAGTGCGGCCATGGCATGGTCGCCCGGGACAGGAGGACGGGACGGTCTGTAGCGAAGCTTCGACCACCCCCCTGAATGAGGGGGTCGCTGCAGGGCGAATTTGCGTCGCCCTGCTCGCGTCCAGGCGCAAACGGCAGTGCGCTCTGCCCAGCGAGTCAACCCGCGGCGCGCAGCGCCGCCCGCAGATCGGCACTGATCTGCGGCTTGCCGGCAAACGGGTCGGTCGGGTTGCGGCCCTGGATCACGTCTTCCATGCGCCGCTGCACACTCGCCAGCGCATGCGGGTGGCTGTAGATGTAGAAGCGCCGCTCGCGCATTGCGTCGAACACCTGCTGCATCAGCTGCGCGGCGGTGACCTTGCCCGAGCCGACGGCCTTGTCGCTCATCGCCTGGGCGATGAGCTGGCTGCGCGTCGGTTGGGCCGCTTCGTCGCGCATCCCGGCCGGGCGGTTGCGCTCGCTGTTGTTGATGGCGGTCGGGACGAAGAACGGGCACAGCACCGAGCACGAGATCTGATCGGTGACGAGCGCGAGGTCGTGGTACAGCGTCTCGCTGATCGCGACCACCGCATGCTTGGTCGCGTTGTAGACGCCCATGTTGGGCGCGTTCTGCAGCCCCGACATCGACGCCGTGTTGACGATGTGGCCCTCGTAGCCCGGGTCGGCCTGCGCCGCGGCGAGCATCAGCGGCGTGAACACGCGCACGCCGTGCGCGACGCCCATCAGGTTGACGCCAACCACCCAATCCCAGTCCTTGGCCGTGTTCTCCCAGATCAGGCCGCCCGCGCCGACGCCGGCGTTGTTGAAGACGAAGTGCGGCGCGCCGAAAGCGGCCATCGTCGTCTCGGCCAGCGCCTCGACCTCGGCCGCATTGGACACGTCGAGCCTGAAGCCGACCACCTGCGCACCGAGCTCGCGCACCTCGGCCACGGCCTTCTCGAGCGCATCCTGCTGCACATCGGCCATCACGACCTTCATGCCTTCGCGTGCGGCGATGCGCGCAGCCTCGAGGCCGAAGCCGGAGGCAGCGCCGGTGATGACCGCGGTGCGGCCCTGGAATGTCTTCATCGTCGAGGGTCCTTCGGCGGGTTGGTTGCAATCGGGTCGGTCAGGCGGGCAGCGCGCGCGCGATGAGTTCGTCGAATGCCGTGTTCGACGCCAGCGTGCCGAAGGTCTGCCCCCAGTCGCCGCCCAGGCGCGAGCGGCAATAGGCGTCGAAGACGAACGCCGGCGCGTGCCGGCGCAGCAGCGCCGCCTGCACCGCGAGCGCAATGTCCTGCGCCAGCCGGCGCGCGTCGGCCTCCTGCGTGGCCTCGTCGATGCGGCCTGGCAGCGTGTCGGCGAAACGGTCGAACGCCGCGTTCGCGCCACGTGCGGGCGCGAGCTCGGCAGCCAGCGCATCGGCCACTTCGCCGCCCTTTTCTCAGCACGCGCAGCAGGTCGAGCGCCATGATGTTGCCCGCGCCCTCCCAGATCGAGTTGACCGGCATCTCGCGGTAGATGCGCGCCATCACGCCTTCGCCGCCCTCCTCCACATAGCCGTTGCCGCCCAGGCACTCCATCGCCTCTTGCCCGAAGGCGCTGCCGCGCTTGCAGATCCAGAACTTGGCGATCGGGGTGAGCAGGCGGCGCATCTGCGCCTCGTGCGCGTCTCCCGGCGCGTCCATCGTGCGCGCGAGGCGCAGCGCGAGCGCGGTCGCGGCCTCGCTCTCGAGCGCCAGGTCGGCGAGCACGTTCTTCATCGCGGGCTGCTCGATCAGCGGGCGGCCGAAGGCGCTGCGCTGCGCGGTGTGGTGCAGCGCGATCGCGAGCGCCTGGCGCATCAGCGCGCTCGTGCCGAGGGCGCAATCGAGGCGCGTCATGTTGCCCATCTCGAGGATCTGCGGCACGCCGCGCCCCTCGTCGCCGACGAGCCAGGCGGTGGCGCCGGCGAACTCGACCTCGGAGCTCGCGTTGGCCTTGTTGCCGAGCTTGTCCTTCAGGCGCTGGATGCGCAGCGCGTTGACGCTGCCATCGGGCAGGATGCGCGGCATGAAGAAGCACGACAGCCCGCCCGCCGACTGCGCGAGGACGAGGAAGGCGTCGCACATCGGCGCCGAGAGAAACCACTTGTGGCCGACGATCGCGTAGCGCCGGCCCCAGGCATCGTCGCCGTCGGCGCTGGCCTGCGTCGTGTTCGAGCGCACGTCCGAGCCGCCCTGCTTCTCGGTCATGCCCATGCCCATCGTGACGCCGGGCTTTTGCGTGCCCGGCACGAAGCGGCCGTCGTAGGCGCGGCTCGCGAGCAACGGGCCCCATTCGGCGGCGAGCGCCGGGTTGGCGCGCAGGGCCGGCGTGACGGCGTAGGTCATCGAGATCGGGCACAGGATCGAAGGCTCCACCTCGGTGAAGAGCATGAAGCCGGCCGCGCGCCGCAGGTGCGCATTCGCGCCGCCGGCCCAGGGCGTGCCGTGCAGGGCGGCGCCGATGGCCGCGGCCATCAGCGCGTGGTAACTCGGGTGGAACTCGACCACATCGGTGCGGCGGCCGAGCCGGTCGTGGCTGCGCAGCTGCGGCAGGTGCACGTTGGCAAGGCGAGCGTGGGTCTGCATCTCGGCGCTGCCGGCCAATGCCCCGAGCTGCTCGAGCTCGGCCGTCGGCAGCGCCGGCGCGTTGAAGGCGAGCGCATCGCGCAGCGCGCGGTTGCCGCTGAACAGGTTGGTGCCGACGAGCGGCTCGGCCTGGTTGAATACTTCGTGCGTTGCGTCCATCGCGGCCTCCTGTGCGACCCGGGTTCGAGGCTAGACCAGCCTGACGAGCTGCTTGCCGAAGTTGCGCCCCTTGAGCATGCCGAAGAAGGCCTCGGGCGCGGAGGCGAGACCTTCGGCCACCGACTCGCGGTACTTGAGCTTGCCCGCCGCGACGAGTGCGCCGATCTCAGCGAGCGCCTGCGGCCAGACATCCATGTGCTCGCTGACGATGAAGCCCTGCACGAGCAGGCGCGAGACGAGGATCAGCTGCGGCTGCGTGAGCGGGATCGGCGCGCCGTTGTAGCCGGCGATCATGCCGCACACGGCGATGCGGCCGAACGCGTTCATGCGCTGCAGCACCGCATCAAGCGTGACGCCGCCGACGTTCTCGAAGTAGCCGTCGATGCCCTGCGGGCAGGCGTCCTTGAGCGCCGCGCTGAGCGACTTCAGGTCCGGGTGCTGGCGGTAGTCGATGCAGGCGTCGAAGCCGAGCACGTCGGTCACGAAGGCGCACTTCTCCGGCCCGCCGGCGAGCCCGACCGCGCGGCAGCCCTTGATCTTGGCGAGCTGGCCGACGACCGTGCCGACGGCGCCGCTCGACGCGCTGACGACGACCGTCTCGCCCGCCTTGGGCGCGATGATCCGGTTCAGCCCGTACCACGCGGTGACGCCCGGCATGCCGACCGTGCCGAGATAGGCCGACAGCGGGATGTGCGTCGTGTCGACCTTGCGCAGCATGCCGCGCTGCGCGGCGCCGACGACCGAATACTCCTGCCAGCCGCCCATGCCGACGACCTTGTCGCCGACCGCGAACTCGGCGTTGCGCGACGCCACGACCTCGCCCGCCGTGCCGCCCTGCATCACCGCGTCGAGCGGCTGCGGCTGGGCGTAGCTCTTGGCGTCGTTCATGCGGCCGCGCATGTAGGGGTCGAGCGACAGGAAGTGATGGCGCACCAGCACCTCCCCGTCGGCGAGCTCAGGCAGCGGCGCCTCGACGAGGCGAAAGTTGGCGGCCGTGGGCTCGCCGCTCGGGCGCGAGGCGAGCTGCCATTGGCGGTTGATCGTGCTCATGCGAACTCCTTGGGTGAAGCCTGTGGTCAGTCCGACGCGTCGGGCCGCTGGATCCTGCGCCCGCCCGCCGGCAGGCCACGGATGTACTTGAAGGTGCCGGTGCCGTGCGCGACGAGCTGGCCCGCTTCGTCGAACACCGAGGCTTCGCAGAACGCCATCGACGCGGTGCGCTGCAGCAGCCGCCCCTTGCCGACCAGGCGTCCGAGGCCGGGGCGCATGAAGCTCGTCTTCATCTCGATCGTCACGACGCTCTCGCTCGTCGGATGACCCGGCTGGTTGGGGCTGCGCGCGGCGTGCGCCATCACCACGTCGAGCAGCGTCATCGTCACGCCGCCGTGGGCCACGCTCCACGAATTGCACAACTCGTCGCGCAGCGTGATCGCGAGCTCGGCCGCGCCGGCGTCGCACGAGACGAACTCGAGGCCGACCATCTCGACGAAGGGGATGTGGACGGCGAAGCCCTTGGGGCTTGTGCTCACGCCTCCGCCCTCGCGGCAAAGGCGGGCCCGGGCAGGCTGGGGCGCTTCACGGAGGCGGCCGGCGCTGCGCGCCGACTCCCCTGTGCTTCTCGCGCTCGCGGCCCGCCGCGAAACTCGCTGCGTTCACTTCGTTCACTCCGCTCAAACAGTCGCGGCGAGTCAGATGGACGAAGCGCGCCTGCGGCGCGCGGCCACGAGCCCTGCGATGCTCGGCGCCTCCCAGGCGCGCCCCAGCCTGCCCGGACCCGCCTTTGCTGAACCGCTGGTGACATGTGGGGCAACAAGCACCGCTGCAGCAGCGCGCCAGGCGCTGCCCGCCGGGGGCGATTTGTGGGGCGGCGAGGAGCACAGGTCTTCAGTCGGCGCGCGCAGCGCGCTTCGTGATCTGACTCGTCGCAGCTGTCTGAGCGGAGCGAACGAAGTGAGCGCAGCGAGTTCTGCGACGCGACTGAAGACCGAGCACCGCAGCGCAGTCGGCGCGCAGCGCCGACCGCCCCAGTATGAGCCCCCGGCGGGCGGCGCCTGGCGCGACGCTCGCGCACAGCCACCGAGAGCGCGCTCGCGACGCACAAACGACGACCGCGATGAACCGGACCCACCGCGGATTCACCCGCCATGCACCGCACTCACCCCGCCGTCAACGGCGAGAATCTGCCCCGTGATGTGCTTGCCCGCGGCCGACGCGAACAGCAGCGCCGCGCCCTTGAGGTCGTCGTCGTCGCCGAGGCGGCGCAGCGGTGCGTGCGCGGCCAGGTTGTCGGCGCCGTGCATCTCGAGCACGCCCTTGGTCATCTTGCTCGGGAAGAACCCCGGCGCGAGCGCGTTGACGGTGATGCCGTACTGGCCCCATTCGCCGGCCAGCGTGCGCGTGAAGTTGACGACCGCACCTTTGCTCGTGCCGTAGGCGATGAACTTGATCTCCGGTCCCGAGCCCGAGAGCCCGGCGATCGAGGCGATGTTGATGATGCGCCCGCCGCCGTTCGGGATCATGCTCGCCTTGCCGACCGCCTGGCTCATCAGGAACACGCTGCGGATGTTGAGGTTCATCACCTTGTCCCAGGCCTCGAGCGGATAGTCCTCGGCCGGCGCACCCCAGGTGGCGCCGGCGTTGTTGACGAGGATGTCGACCTTGCCCAGGCGCTGCATCGCGTCGGCGGCGACGCGCTGAACCTCGTCGGGGCGGCTCGCATCGGCGGCGATCCACAGCGCATCGATGCCCCGGGCCTTCAGGTGCGCGGACGACTCCTCGAGGTCCGCCGCCTTGCGCGAAGTGAGCAGGATCCTCGCGCCGGCCTCGCCGAGCGCCTCGGCGATCTGCAGGCCGAGGCCGCGCGAACCGCCGGTGACGAGGGCGGTACGGCCCGAGAGGTCGAACAGCTTCTGGACGGGGGTGCTCATGGCATTGCCTTTCAGACGAGGTTGCGGACATTGATGAAGGCCATGGTCGCGCTCATGCGCGCGACGAGCTGTTCGTCGCCGCCCGCAGCGGCGCAGAACACGTCGGCCTCGACGAACGAGAGCGACTTGCCGGGCTTGAGCACGCGCGCACGGCAGACGATGCGCTCGCCCCGGGCCGGGCGCAGCAGGCTGAGCTTGAGTTCGGCGGTGGCCGCGAACACGCCCTCGGGGGCGAGGGTCTGCGCCGCGGCGCCAGCCGTATGGTCGGCAATCGTGGTCAGCACGCCGGCATGGACCTGGCCGCTGTGCTGGAGGAAGCGCTGCGCGATCGCGAGCGAGGTCTGGCACTCGCCCTCGTCGATCGCGTCGACGCCGACGCCGAGGTCGGCAATGAACGGCGTGCGGCGGAAGAATGTGCGCGCCTCGTCGAGGCTGGGTACAGGCATATGGACGCCTCCTTGTCAGAGCACTTCGAACACGCCCGCGGCGCCCATGCCGCCGCCGATGCACATCGTGACGACGACCTTCCGCGCGCCGCGGCGCTTGCCTTCGATCAGTGCGTGGCCGGTCAGGCGCTGGCCGGAGACGCCATAAGGGTGGCCGACGGCGATCGCGCCGCCGTTGACGTTGAGCTTGTCCATGGGAATGCCCAGCGTGTCGGCGCAATAGAGCACCTGCACCGCGAAGGCCTCGTTCAACTCCCACAAGTCGATGTCGGCAACGGTCAACCCCAGGCGCTTCAGCACCTTGGGGACCGCGAACACCGGCCCGATCCCCATCTCGTCGGGCTCGCAGCCGGCGACGGCGAAACCCAGAAAGCGGCCGAGCGGCTTGAGGCCCTTGCGCTCGGCGAGCTTCTCGTGCATCAGCACGCAGGCACCGGCGCCGTCGCTGAACTGGCTCGCGTTTCCGGCAGCGATCACGCCGCCGGGGAACACCGGCTTGATGCCAGCCACCGACTCGTAGGTGGTGCCGGGGCGCAGCCCTTCGTCGGCGCTGATCGTCACTTCCTTCGAGCGCAGGCCGAGCTGCGCATCGGCAACGCCGGCCAGCGTCGTCACGGCGATCATCTCGTCGTTGAACTTGCCTGCCTCCTGCGCCGCGCAGGCCTTCTGCTGGCTTGCCGCGCCGTACCGGTCCATGCGCTCGCGGTCGATCTTGTAGCGCTTGGCCACCTGCTCGGCCGTCTGCAGCATGTTCCAGTAGATCGTCGGCTTGTGTTCGACGAGCCAGGGGTCGGCAATCATGTGGCGGTTGGCCTCGTTCTGCACGCACGAGATGCTCTCGACGCCGCCGGCGACGAACACTTCGCCCTCGCCAGCGACGATACGCTGCGCAGCGAGCGCGATCGTCTGCAGCCCGCTCGAGCAGAAGCGGTTCACGGTCATGCCGCTCGTCGTGATCGGCAGCCCGGCGCGCAGCGCGATCTGGCGCGCGATGTTGCTGCCGGTCGCGCCCTCGGGCGTCGCGCAGCCCATGATCACGTCATCGACCTCGGCACCTTCGATGCCCGCGCGCTCGACGGCAGCCTTGACCGCATGGCCGCCGAGCGTCGCGCCGTGCGTCATGTTGAAAGCGCCCTTCCAGCTCTTGGCCAGGGGCGTGCGGGCGGTGGAAACGATCACGGCTTGGGTCATGGCAACGGACTCCTGCAAGAAAAGGGGGGGCTACTTCGCGGCCTGCTCGACGAGCCGGTGATAGAAGCGGATCAATTCGGCCAGGTTGGCGGTCGAGACGCGTTCGTTCGTGCCGTGAAAGCGCGTCAGGTCTTCGGGCCTGGCGCGCACCGGCGAGAACTTGTAGATGTGGTCGGAGATCGCGCCGAAGTGCTGCGAGTCGGTGCCGCCGACCATCAGCCCGGGGGCCACGATCGTGCCCGGAAACAGCTCGCGCACGCTGCGCTCGATCAGCCGGTACGACGCGCTGTCGGTCGGCGCAACCTTGGACGGCTCGGTCGCGCCCGGCAGCACGGCGAGCTCGAAGCGCTCGTTCGCGACGGTGCGCTTCACGTGCTCCTGCACGTTCGCCAGGCTGTCGCCCGGCAGCAGGCGGAAGTTGACGGTCGCCTCGGCGCGGCCGGGGAGCACGTTCTCCTTGTTGCCGGCGTTGACGATCGTGAGCGCCGTCGTCGTGCGCAGCATCGCGTTCGTGCTCGCGCCGGCCTCGAGCTGCCTGCGCGCGATCGGGCCGAACAGCCACAGGTTGGAGAGCACCACCCGATTGAAGCCGCTCATCTCGGGCGCGACGGTCTCGAACATCTCGCGCGCCACGCCCTGGATAGCGGCGGGCAACTGGCCGTCCTCGAGCCGGGCGAGCGCCGCGCTCACCATCGCGATCGCGCTCGTTCCGCTGGCCGGCGGCATCGACGAGTGCCCGGGTGTCGCAGCGACGGAGAGCAAGACCGACAGGTAGCCCTTCTCGGCGATGCCGACGAGTGCCGCCGGCTTGTCGAGCCCCGGCATCAGGCCCTCGGTGATCAGCAGGCCCTCGTCGATCACGAAGTCGAGCTTCACCTTGCGCTGGGCGAGCAGCGCCGCGATGGCCCTGGCGCCGCGCAGGCCGCCGACCTCCTCGTCGGCGCCGAAGGCGAGGTAGATCGTGCGCCGCGGCTGGAAGCCCGACGCGACGAGCATCTCGATGGCCTCCATTTGCGCGATCAGATTCGCCTTGTCGTCCCACGAACCGCGGCCCCAGACGTATCCGTCCTTCACCGTGCCGGCAAACGGCTCGGCCTGCCAGTCTTTCTCGGTACCGGGCGCGATCGGCACCACGTCCTGATGCGCCATCAGCAAGATGGGCTTCGCGGCTGCGTCGCTGCCGCGCCAGGTGTAGAGCAGGCTCAGGTCGGCGACGAGCTCGCGCTCGAGGGCAACGTGCAGCTTCGGGTAGCGCGCCTGGAGGTGCGCGTGCAGGGTCCGGAACTGATCCGCGTTGAGCGCCGCGTCGGCTTGCGACGACACGGTGCGCGCACGGATCGCCACCGCGAGCGACTCGCCCGCCGCCCTCTCGTCGACCGCGATCGGCGCCAGCGGCGGCACGTCGATCTGGCGCGAACCCTGGCGCCAGGTATTGACGGCCACCGCGAGCACGAGCAGCACGACGAGCGCGAGCAGCCCGAGCAAGACGCGCTTGATCACCGAGACCTCAACTGAATGTCTTGCCTTCGGCCGCCAGCCGCGCGAGCAGCGGCGCCGGCTCCCAGAACGCCGCGTCGTCGTGCGGGTTGCGCTGGAAGCGCTTCATCGCCTGCACGACGTTGAACAGGCCCACCGTGTCCGCATAGCACATCGGCCCGCCGCGGTGCAGCGGGAAGCCGTAGCCGGTGAGGTAGACCATGTCGATGTCGGATGCGCGCAGCGCGATGCCCTCCTCGACGATCTTCGCGCCCTCGTTGACGAGCGCCCAGACGAGGCGGTGCACGATCTCGTCGTCGGAGATCTTGCGTGGCGTGATGCCGAGCGCGGCGCGGTGCTTGGCGATCATGTCGTTGACGACCTGGCTCGCGATCGCATCGCGCTTGCCGGGGACGTAGTCGTACCAGCCGGCTCCAGTCTTCTGGCCGAAGCGGCCCATCTCGCACAACAGGTCTGCGGTCTTGCTGTAACGCAGGTTGGGCTTCTCGACGTAGCGGCGCTTGCGGATGTACCAGCCGACGTCGTTGCCGGCCAGGTCGCCCATGCGAAACGGACCCATCGCGAAGCCGAACTTCTCGACCGCCTTGTCGACCTGCTCCGGCGTGCAGCCCTCTTCGAGCAAAAAGCCGGCCTGGCGCGAGTACTGCTCGATCATGCGGTTGCCGATGAAGCCGTCGCAGACGCCCGAGACCACGCAGGTCTTCTTGATCTTCTTGCCCAGCTGCATCACGGTGGCGAGCACGTCCTTGGCGGTCTTCTCGCCGCGCACGACCTCGAGCAGCTTCATCACGTTGGCCGGGCTGAAGAAGTGCGTGCCGATCACGTCCTGCGGGCGCTTCGTGAACGCGGCGATCCGGTTGACGTCGAGGGTCGAGGTGTTGGTGGCGAGGATCGCGCCCGGCTTCATCACCGCGTCGAGCTGCTTGAAGACCTGCTCCTTGACCGCGATGTCCTCGAACACCGCCTCTACACCCAAGTCCGCGTCGGCAAGGTCGGCGTAGGAAAGCGTGGTCGCGAGCAGGCCCATGCGCGCGTCGAGCTTGTCCTGCTTGAGCTTGCCCTTCCTGACCTGCGCTTCGTAGTTCCTGCGGATCGTCGCGACGCCCTTGTCCAGCGCCTCCGGCTTCATCTCCAGCATCACGACGGGAACACCAGCGTTGAGGAAGTTCATCGCGATGCCGCCGCCCATCGTGCCGGCGCCGATCACGGCCACCTTGGCGACGGCGCGCGTCGGCGTGTCGGCCGGCACATCGGGGATCTTGCTCGTCGCGCGCTCGGCCATGAACACGTGGCGCATTGCCTTGCACTCGGGCGTCATCATCAGCGCGAGGAAGATCTCGCGCTCCTTGCGCATCCCGGCGTCGAAGGGCAGCTTGAGCGACGCGGCAACGGCCTCGACGCATTGCAGCGGCGCCGGGAAGTTGCGGCTCATCGCGCCGACCGTGTTGCGCACGAACTGCAGGTAGGCGTCGGCGTTCGGGTGCGCGACCTTCAGGTTGCGCACCAGCGGCAACGGCGCGCCCTGGGCGACCTCGCCCGCCCTCTCGGCGGCGAAGGCGAGCGCGCCGGCCATCAGGTCGCCGTCGATCAGCTTGTCGAAGAGCTTCTGGCCCGGCAACTGCGCGAGCAGCTCGCTCTTGACCGTCTCACCGCTGACGATCAGGTTCAGCGCCGTCTCGACACCGAGCACGCGCGGCAGGCGCTGCGTGCCGCCGGCGCCGGGGATCAGGCCGAGCTTGACCTCTGGAAACGAGATCTGCGCACCCGGCGCGGCGACGCGGTAGTGGCAGCCGAGCGCGAGCTCGAGCCCGCCGCCCATGCACACGCTGTGGATCGCCGCGACGACCGGCTTGTTGCTCGCCTCGAGGGCGAGGATCACCGAGAGCAGGTTGGGCTCGGCGATCGCCTTGGGCGAACCGAACTCGCGGATGTCGGCGCCACCCGAGAACGCCTTGCCGGCGCCGGTGAGCACGACCGCCGCCACCGCCGGGTCGGCGATCGCGCGCGCCAGTCCGTCGGTGATGCCGACCCGGGTCGCGTACCCGAGGCCGTTGACGGGAGGGTTGTCCAACGTGATGACGGCGACGTTGCCGCGGAGCTCGTAGCTGGCGCTCATGCGTTGACCTCGAAGGGATGGGGATGAGAAAAATGGAACGACCGTTCGATTCTAGGTCGGCGGCCAGCGGCCAGCGTGTCCCAGGCGTGACAAGACACTCCTCAGTGCGCGCGCGGACGATGCAGGCAGCCCAGCGCGGCGGCAGCGGCCGCCAGGCGCTTGTCGCGCGTCCAGACCGCGGCACCGCTCACGCGTGCCGCGGCGAGCAAGTGAATGTCGACAAAGCCCACGCCCCTGCCGGCGAGCGCGTGACGCTCGATGAAACCGAGCACCTCGGCCAAGGCAAGCAAGGGCGCGGCGGGCAGCTTGCGCAATGAGGCCAATGTTTCCGCGCGCCGCGGAAAGAAACCGCAGGCCAATTCGCCGATCACGAAGGGATGGGTCAGCACGTCCCCTGCTTCGAGGTGCCAGGCCATGGCCGAGTCATGTCCCCGGAGGTGGTCGGACCATACCGACGTGTCGACGAGGAGCATCGTGCTACTTGCCTCGGCGGGCACTGCGGGCCGGCACGGGTGCGGGCCGGCGGCGCGCCGGCAGCTTCAGGTCCGGCGCGACGCCGCCTAACGCGGCCAGCCGCCGGGCGGCTTCGCGCTGCACGATCAATCTCAAGCCCTCGTGCAGCAGCACGGAGCGCTCGGTGATGCCCATCGCTTCGCTAGCCTGGGCAAGCAATTCATCGTCGAGGGTGACGGTCGTGCGCACGGCAACTTCCAGGAGTTAGAAAGGAAGTTCAGTCTACACCTCCAAGTGCATCATTTGATGCTGACCTTGATCCGGTACCGGGCCCATCCACGACAGGCCAGCCTTGCGCCTTCCCGCCTGCGGCAAATCAGCCCCCCCCCGGCCGGCGGGCCCCCCCCGGGGCGCCGCCCCCCGGGGGCCCCGGCCCCCCTTCGACCTCCAGCCACTCCTTGCGCACGTCGGCATTGGCACGCAGCTCGGCGGGCGTGCCTTCGAAGACGATGCTGCCGTGGCCCATCACGAGGCAGCGGTCGGAGATCTGCAGCGCGATCGCGAGCTTCTGCTCGACGAGCAGCACCGAGATGCCGCGCCGCTGCAGCTCCTTCAGGTACTCGGCGACGAGCTCGACGATCTTGGGCGCGAGGCCCTCGGTCGGCTCGTCGATCATCATCAGGTCGGGGTCGCCCATCAGCGTGCGGCACAGCGTGAGCATCTGCTGCTCGCCGCCCGAGAGCACGCCGGCCTCGGTGTGCTGGCGCTCCTTGAGGCGCGGGAACATGCGGTACATGTCGTCGAAGCTCCAGCGCGGCTTGGCCCGGCCGCGCTTCTCGCCCAGCATCAGGTTCTGGTGCACGGTCAGCTTCGGAAAGATGTCGCGGTTCTCGGGCACGTAGCCAATGCCGCGGTGCGCGATGTCGTAGGCATGGTGGCCGAGGATTTCCTCGCCCTTGAACTTCACCGAGCCCTGGCCATGCACCAGGCCCATCACGGCCTTGACGGTCGTCGATCGCCCCGACCCGTTGCGTCCGAGCAGGGCGACGATCTCGCCCTCGCCGACGTGCATGTCGACGCCGTGCAGGATGTGGCTCTTGCCGTAGAAGGCATTCAGCCCTTGCAGTTGCAGCAGCGGCGCCATTTCAATGCCCGCCCGCTTCGGCGGCCTGCTGGTCGGCGAGCACCGAGCCGAGGTAGGCCTCCTGAACGCGCGCATTGGCGCGCACGGCCTCGGGTTCGTCGAACGCGATGACCTCGCCGTAGACGAGCACCGCGATCTTGTCCGCGAGGCCGAACACGACGCCCATGTCGTGCTCCACGGTGAGCAGCGTCTTGCCGACCGTCACCTCGCGGATCAGCTCGACGAAGCGCCGGGTCTCGCTCTTGCTCATGCCCGCGGTCGGTTCGTCGAGCAGCACCACGTTCGCGCCGCCGGCGATCGTGATGCCGATCTCGAGCGCGCGCTGCTCGGCGTAGGTCAGGTTCATCGCCAGCGTGTCGTGCTTGTTCTTCAGCTTGATCATCGTCATCAGCTCCTCGGCGCGCGCGTTCGCGTCGTGGAGGTTGGCGAGGAACTTCCAGAACGCGTAGCGATAGCCGAGCGACCACAGCACCGCGCAGCGCAGGTTCTCGAACACCGACAGGCGGTTGAAGAGGTTCGAGACCTGGAAGCTGCGCGCCAGCCCGAGGCGGCTGATCTCGAACGGGCGCAGGCCGGCAAGGCTGCGGCCATTGAGCAGGATATCGCCGCTCGTGGCGCCGAAGCGGCCGCTGATCAGGTTGAACAGCGTCGACTTGCCGGCGCCGTTGGGCCCGATGATGGCGACGCGCTCGCCCGGCGCGACGGCAAGGTTTGCGCCCCGGATGATTTCGGTCTTGCCGAAGGACTTGCGCAGGTCCTTCAGTTCCAGCGCGAAGCTCACTGGTTGACCTCCCGCTGCCTGATTTCGGCCTCGATCTCTTCCTGCGTCCGGCTCCAGAGGCGGGCAAACCGGCGCCTGGCAAACTCGAGCAGCGCCAGGCCCACGGCGAACGTGACACCGGCACCGAGCCAACTGCCCGCGCTTTGCGTGTCGAGCACGACGCCGAGGAAGCGCAGCGTCGGCCCGAGCCCGGCATCGAGCTGGATGTGATAGATCATCTCGACGAGCGCGGTCGCTCCGGCGGCCATCACGGCGCCCGTCAGCGCGAGGCCCAGATAGGGCAGCGCGAAGCGGCCCAACTTGCCGAAGCGGGCCACGCGCAGGTTCATCATCACCAGGCTCGCGATGCCGCCCGGCGCGAACATCACCATGAACAGGAAGACGAGGCCGAGGTAGAGCAGCCAGGCCTTGGTCAGCTCCGACAGCAGCACCGAGGCCAGCACGAGCAGCACCGCGCCGATGATGGGGCCGAAGAAGAACGTCGCCCCGCCGAGAAAGGTGAACAGCAGGTAGCCGCCCGAGCGGATCGCGCTCAGGCTGTCGGAGGCGCTGACGATCTCGAAGTTGATTGCCGCCAGCGCGCCGCCGATGCCCGAGAACAAGCCCGCGATGATGAACGCCAGGTAGCGCACCCACTGCGTGTCGTAGCCGACGAACTCGACCCGCTCCGGGTTGTCGCGCACCGCGTTCAGGATGCGCCCGAGCGGCGTCCCGGTGAACGCGAACATCAGCACCGTAGCGACGAAGCAGTAGCAGGCGATCAGGTAGTAGACCTGGATCTGCGGGCCGAAGGTCAGCCCGAGCAAGGGCGTGCCGTAGATCCGGTTCGTCGTGACGCCGCCCTCGCCACCGAAGAAGCCCGGGAACATCAGCGACATCGCTGCGACCAGTTCGCCGATGCCGAGCGTGATCATCGCGAAGGTGGTGCCCGACTTGCGCGTCGTCACGTAGCCGAACAGCGCCGCGAAGAACATCCCCGCGCAACCCCCGACCAGCGGCACCACGACCAGCGGCAGCGGCACGGCGCCCTGGGCCGCCAGGTTCATCGCGTGCACCGCGATGAACGAGCCCAGGCCGGTGTAGACCGCGTGGCCGAAGCTGAGCATGCCCCCCTGGCCGAGCAGGATGTTGTAGCTCAGGCAGATGATGACCAGATAGCCCATCTGCGACAGCATCGACAGCGCGAGGCTGCTGCGGAAGATCCACGGCAGGATCGCGAGCACGGCTGCGAACAGGGCCCAGGTCAGCAGGCGGCCCTTGCCCGCGGGGTTGGCAGCGCTCGAGGCCATCTCAGTCGGACGCCGGGCCGTCCCAAGCCGACTGAGCGCCCCTCGGGGGCAGCAAACGCAGTGAGCTTGGGGCGGTCATGTCAGCCCTCCCGCTTGCCGAGCAGGCCTTTGGGCCTGAAGATGAGCATCAGCACCAGCAGCAGGTAGGGCAGGATGGGCGCCACCTGGGCGACGCTCAGGCTCAGCAACTCGTAGCCGAAGGTCTGCGCGCTCACCGTGACGCCGAAGGCCTGCAACGCCGTCGCCGCCGACTGGTCGATCGCCACCGCGAAGGTCTGCAGCACGCCGATCAGCAGCGATGCGAGAAAGGCACCCGCGAGCGACCCCATGCCGCCCACCACCACCACCACGAAGACGATCGAGCCGACGGCGCCGGCCATCGCCGGCTCGGTGACGTAGGTGTTGCCGCCGATCACGCCGGCCAGCGCAGCCAGCGCCGTGCCGCCGCCGAAGACGAGCATGAACACGCGCGGCACGTTGTGGCCGAGCGCTTCCACCGTCTCGGGGTGCGTCAGCGCGGCCTGGATCACGAGGCCGATGCGGGTGCGCGTCAGCAGCAGCCAGACCGCGAGCAGCATCAGCAGCGCCACCAGCATGATGAACGAGCGCGACTTCGGGAACTGGGTGCCGAAGAGCGAGAACAGCGGCCCCTGCAGTTGCTCGGGCAGGCCGTAGGGCACGGTCGCGCGGCCCCACACGAGCTGCACCAGTTCGAGGATCAGGTAGGACATGCCGAAGGTCACGAGCAGTTCGGGCACATGCCCGAACTTGTGCACCCGGCGCAGGCACAGGACCTCGAACACGGCGCCCAACAGCCCGACGAGCACCGGCGCGATGACGAGCGCCGGCCAGAAGCCGATCACGCCCGAGATCGTGTACGCGAAATAGGCACCCAGCATGTAGAAGCTGGTGTGCGCGAAGTTGAGCACGCCCATCATGCTGAGGATGAGCGTCAGGCCCGAACTCAGCATGAACAGCAGCAGGCCGTAGCTCAGCCCGTTCAGCAGGGAGATGACGAAGAATTCCAAGGTGCCGCCGGTTGCAGCCGCCCTGACGAAGGGAAGCCCTGACAAGAAACCGGCGGGTGAATCGCTGGCCTCACCCGCCGTCGTGCCGTTTTGCGCAAGGCTTGCGCTGCGTTCAGGGCCGCTTCATGTCGCAGGACGTCGGCGTGCTCGCAATGTAGGGCCTCGAGGTACTTGACCGGCGCGAAGGTGAATCCGGTGTTCTCGACGCTGTACTTGTTCTTCGCATCGACCTTCTGCCACCTCGAGATCCACAAGCCCTGCTGCAGCTGGTGGTCGGTCTTGCGCACCTCGGTCTCGCCGTTGAAGCCCTTGAAGCGCAGGCCTTCGAGCGCCGCCGCGACCTTCATCGGATCCGTCGACTTGGCCTTGGCCATCGCGTCGCTGAGCATCACGACGGCGTTGTAGATCGAGAAGGTGTAGAAGTCGTCGTTGTACTTCTTCTTGTACTGCTCCATCAGCATGCCGAGCTCACCGCCGTAGTTGGAGTGGTTGTAGGCGATCTGGTAGACCTGCAGCCCGCTGCTCGCGGCAAGCGCCGTCGGCGTGCCCGAGACGCCGGCGTAGTAGGCGAAGATCGGCACCGTGATCCCGGCGTCGTTGAGCGCCTTCACGAACAGCGTCATGTCCTGGCCCCAGTTGCCGGTCACGATCGCGTCGGCACCCGACTGCTTGATCTTCGCGACGTAGGGCGCGAAGTCCTTGACCTGGCCCAGCGGGTGCAGGTCGTCGCCGACGATCTTCACATCGGGCCGGTTGCGCGCGATGCCTTCCTTGAAGAAGCGCGACACCTGCTGGCCGTGCGAGTAGTTCTGATTGAGCAGATAGACCTTGGTGACCTTGGGCTGGTCCTTCATGAACGAAGTCAGGGCGGCCATCTTCATCGACGTGTCGGCGTCGAGGCGGAAGTGCGAGTAGGTGCACTTCTCGTTCGTCAGCACCGGGTCCACGGCAGCGTAGTTGAGGTAGACGATCTCCTTGCCCGGGTTGCGCTCGTTGTGCTTGGCAACGGCGTCGGCCAGCGGCACGGCGACGTTCGAACCGTTGCCCTGCGTCACGTAGCGAAAGCCCTGGTCGACGGCTGACTTGAGCAGGTTGAGCGCCTCCTGAGGCGAGCTCTTGCTGTCCATCGGTACGACCTCGAAGTTCACGCCGGCCGGGTTCTTCGCGCCCGAGAAGTGTGCGGCAATCATTTGCCACGTCCTGAGCTGGTTCTGCCCGACGTTGGCGAACGGCCCGGACAGCCCCTCGATCATGGCGATCTTGACCGTCTCGCCCTTCTGGGCATAGGCGCCGACCGCGCCGGCCAGCATGACGCCCGCGGCGATGCATTTCAGAGAAAAGTTCATGGCGATGGATCTCCCTCAAGTCCAACGGCGGACGGGTACCGAGACTACAAGCGTTTGCGTGGCGCACACTCAGGGAATGCCCGGAAAGCCGGCGCCCCGCCTGCACAGGGCCTGTCGCCGACGCGACAACCCGACGCCTCGGCAATGCCCGTACTCGCCACCCGCTGCCGGGCCTGGCCGACAATTGCGGCACGCGCGGCTGGCCTCTTTCCATCACCCTCATGAGCAACGAACCCACCAAGACCTATGCGGTCCACAAGACCGACGCGCAGTGGCGTGCCGAGCTCGACGCCCTGCAGTACCGGGTCGCGCGCGAGGCCGCCACCGAGCGGCCTTTTACCGGCAAGTACTGGGATCACTTCGAACCCGGGCGCTACCACTGCGTCGGCTGCGGCACGCCGCTGTTCGCGGCCGAGACCAAGTTCGACGCCGGCTGCGGCTGGCCGAGCTACAGCGCGCCGGTGAACGCCGAGGTCATCGAGCGCATCGTCGACCGCAGCCTGGGGCTGGTACGGGTGGAGGTGCGCTGCAACCGCTGCGGTTCGCACCTGGGTCATGTCTTCCCCGACGGTCCGGAGCCGACCGGCGAACGCTACTGCATCAACTCGGCAGCGATAAACTTCGAACCTTCGCGCTGAGAGCGCATCCGACTGCGCTGCGCACCCATGAAGATCCTGTTCGACTTCCTGCCGATCCTGCTGTTCTTCGGCACCTTCAAGTTTGCCGAGGCCGATGCACAGGCGTCGGCCGACTTCGCGACGCGGCACTTCGGCTTTCTCGTCAACGGCGGTGTCGTCGGGCCGACCGAAGGGCCGGTGCTGCTTGCAACGCTGGTCGTCATCGTCGCCACGCTGGCGCAGATCGGCTTCCTGCTCGCGCGCGGGCGCAAGGTCGACCTGATGCTGTGGGTCAGCCTGGCGCTCGTGGTCGTGCTCGGCGGCGCGACGGTCTGGTTCCACAACGAGACCTTCATCAAGTGGAAGCCGAGCATGCTGTACTGGGCGATGGGCCTGGCGTTCTGGATCAGCCAGGCGGTGTTTCGCAAGAACTTGCTGCAGGCGCTGATGGGCGAGCAGCTCGAGCTGCCGGCCGCCGTGTGGCAACGCCTGAACTTCGCCTGGATCGCGTTCTTCGCGATGATGGGGCTGCTCAACCTTTACGTCGCCTACAGCTTCTCGACCGCTGTCTGGGTCAACTTCAAGCTCTTCGGCGGGCTCGGGCTGATGCTGCTGTTCACGCTCGCGCAAGGCGTCTACCTGAGCCGGCATATCAAGCCGGCCGAGGGCAGCGTGGCCGAGCAGCCGCCCGAGAGCAACTGAAATGGGTGCAGCCATGCCCGTGACCGGAGAGGACATCGCGCAGGCGCTCGCATCGGCGCTCGCGCCGACGCAGTTGCAGGTGCAGGACGACAGCCACCTGCATGCCGGTCACGCCGGGGCGCGCGAAGGGCGGCACTTCAGCGTGCGCATCGCCGCCGAGGCCTTCCGCGGCCTGCCGCGCCTGCGCCGGCACCGCCTCGTTTATGATGCCGTCGCCGCGCTGATGCCGCGCGGCATTCACGCGCTGGCGATAGACGCGCGCACCCCCGACGAGCTCTGAACCGCGCACCGCGCGCCCCGCCTGAGCGGCGGCGCGGCCGGGCGCCTCGACCAACCCAGCTTCCGCCCGACGAAAGGCCCCTGCCCCATGTTTGCTTTGCCGACCATTGCCTCCCTGTCTCGCTCAGCGCTCGCGCTTGCGGCTTCGGCAGCGCTGCTCGCACCGCTGGCGGCGGCTGCGCAGAACGTCGCCATCGTCAACGGCAAGCCGGTGCCCAAGGCGCGCGTGGAAGCGCTGATGGCGCAGGCGACGAGCCAGGGCCAGCCGGTCACGCCCGAGCTCGAGAGCCAGGTCCGCGACGAGGTCGTGCTGCGCGAGATGTTCGTGCAGGAGGCCGAGCGCCAGGGCTTGCCGGCGACGCCCGCCTACAAGAACCAGATGGAGCTCGCGCGCCAGAGCATCCTGATCCGCGAACTCTTCACCGGCTACCAGAAGAAGCATCCGGTCACGGAGGCCGATGTCCAGGCCGAGTACGACAAGTTCAAGGCCCAGGCCAGCGGCAGCGAGTACCGCGCGAGCCACATCCTCGTGGAGAACGAGGACGAGGCCAAGGCGCTGATCGCGCAGATCAAGGGCGGCGCGAGCTTCGAAGAGCTAGCGAAGAAGAGCTCCAAGGACCCCGGCTCGGGTGAAAAGGGCGGCGACCTCGACTGGGCCGGCGCGAGCTCCTACGTGCCCGAGTTTTCGCAGGCCATGGTCAAGCTCAAGAAGGGCGAGATGACCGACGCCCCGGTCAAGTCGCAGTTCGGCTGGCACGTGATCAAGGTCGTCGATGTGCGCGAATCGCAGTTCCCGCCGCTCGACGAAGTCAAGCCGCAGATCCAGCAGCGCCTGCAGCAGATGCAGATGGCGAAGTACCGCGACGAGATTCGCGCCCGGACCAAGACCAACTACAAGTTCTCCAACTGAGCCTGGATCCCGCAGTCAGACGCGCCCCCGCGGGCTGCGGTGCGGTAGGTTGGCAAGGCGCGACGCCGGTGAGCGCCGAGAACGCGCAGGCGCGAACGGCACCGGCCCGCGGACAGAGGAGCTACGCCGCCAGCGCGCCGTAGCGCATCCCGATCGGGTGCGTAGGGCTTTCACCCAAGCGTCGACGGTCTGCGTGGCGTCCACGATCAAGGCTAACGTGGCGCCTCCATCAAAGGCAGAACGACTGCTCCCCGCTAACCTGGCCGGTAGTTGACGACCCACGCTGCCGCTCGCCCTTCGAGAGCGAGCGGCTGGTGTGCCGCGTGAGCCGACATTCACAAGCGGCCGCCCATCTGGCAGTCTCAACAACTAGCGTGCGTGGCGTCAGCTATCGCATGACTTCTGTGAGGCGGCCGCCGACTACTCCGATCCTCGTCGCGCCTTGGACCCGGATCGACGTCGGCCGCCGAATTCGGTAAGCGGTCGATCAGTACCCACTGACGTCCTGTGCCGGACTTTGCAGTTCCACCGCGAATTCGCTCAACCGGTAAAGGCGACGCTTTGTGCCGCCAGCCGGCGGATTGATTCCAGACCTGGAGCGCCCCCCGCCGCCAGAGGCACCTGATTCATCGACCTCCTCAACCCCGCAGCGACGCTGCAGCGATCATCCCGCCGGAACGGTGATCACCGGCAGTTCGGCCTCGGCACTGATGCCGGTCTCGATCGAGTAGGAGTTGATCGCCGAGGCCACGTCCAGGAACACCGGCACATCGCCGTACCGCGCCTTCACCAGGTTGAGCAGCATCTGGCTCTTCCACGAGTCGGAGATCGCCGCTGCGTAGTCGAAGCGGTCGCGCGGGATGGTCCCCGGTCCGATGGTCGCGCAGCCCGTCAGCCACAGCGCCGCGATCGCCACGCCCACGATCCTGGCGTGGTCCGTCCACTTCGAAGCCCGACTCCGCGAATGATGCTCAGCGCTCCCTGTTCAGGCCGTGGTGTCCTTCGGCTTGCGCGTCACGATCAGCGGCCCGTCCACGGCCTGCATGACCAGAGATACCGGCAGATCGTTCTCCAGCAGCGTGCTCATCGCGCGCAGGTACTTGCGGATGTGACGGAAGAACTTCTTGTAGCCGGCGCACAGGTAGTGCAGGCCGGGCTCGCCGTCGGGCGTGACCGCGAAGCGGTGCTTCGGGCAGCCACCCCAGCAGGCGTCGCGCACCTCGCAGGTCTGGCAGTAGCGCGGCAGCGTGCTCTCCTTGTGCGGGCCGAAGCCGCCCGCCACCGATCGATCGACCATCGCGCCGAGTGCGTCGGTGAGCACGTTGCCGAGCTTGTATTCGGGATAGACGTAGAGGTCGCAGGCGAACACGCTGCCGTCGTGCTCGATGGCCACGGCGCGGCCACAGGTCTTCGAGAAGATGCACATCGGCGAAGGCTCGCCCACCCAGGCCGTGAGCGCCCATTCGAAGTTCATCACGAAGGTGGTGCCGACGTCATTGCGCACCCATTCCTCGTAGATCGCGATGAGGAAGTCGCCGTAGGCCTCGGGCTCGACGGTCCACGGCGTGACCTTCGTGTTGGGCTCGCGCCGGTCGAGCACCGCCGGCCGCGCCAGCCAAAGCTTGATGGCCTTCGTGCCCTCGTCGGGTTCACGCTCGATGATGGGCGTGAACTGGATGTAGTGGATGCCGGCGTCCTTGAAGAAGCGGTAGACCTCCAGCGGGTGCGCCGCTGTCTCGCGGCCGACGCAGGCCAGCGCGTTGAATTCCACGCCGTGTTTCTGCAACAGGCGCACGCCCGCCATCACGCGCTCAAAGGTGCCCTGGCCCTTGCGGTCCTTGCGGTAGCGGTCGTGCACCGCCTGCGGCCCGTCCAAACTGACGCCGATGAAGAAGTCGTTCGCCTTGAAGAAGGCACACCACTCGTCGTCCAGCGCCATGGCGTTGGTCTGCATGACATTGCGGATTTCCTTCTTGCCCCGGAAGGGCCGCTGCAGCTCGACCACGCGGCGGTAGAAGTCCACCCCCAGCAGCGTCGGCTCGCCGCCGTGCCAGACGAACTCGACGACAGGCGTGGGCTGCGCTTCGACGTACTGCTCGATGTACTTCGCCAGCACCTCGTCGGACATCTTGAACGACTGCCCGCGCGGATAGAGCTCGCGCTTCTCGAGATAGAAGCAGTAGTCGCAGGCGATGTCGCAGATCGAGCCGATGGGCTTGGCCAGGAC
>NZ_JADJDO010000012.1 GCF_016702655.1 Ideonella sp. | reverse complement strand
GGCTACACGAACGTGAGCTTTCACCAGCCCTACTTCCGCAACCTCAACGACTGGCACTGCCTGACGATCATCGACTTCGGGCACCGGCATCGAGGCGGCAGGCGTGGCTTCGCTCGCCTCCTTCGTCGACAACACGCTCGACCGCGGCGCGCCGATGCGCAACATCGAGCCCGAGAACCGGGCCGACTTCACGCAGCCGCTGTCGCCTTGGGTGCGCCTGTACAAGCTGCTTGTGCGCTTGCTGGGCTGAGCGGCCGGCAACGAGCGGCGCGCTCTCGACTCCATGTCACCTGAATTCGAATCGGCTCCGGCGCAGCAGGACCTCGCCGCACCGGGGCTGCCGGGCGAGGAGCGCGTTGCAGCCGAAGACGCCGAGCCGGCCTACGGGCGCGCGTTCAGCCTGGCCGCGTTCACGATGAACCGCTTCATCGTCGACCAGGTGATCCGTGCCGCGCGCCACTTCGACAACGACACCGAAGCGATGATCCTGTTCGGCACCATCGCGCACCTCAATGTCGCCCACCTGATGCCGCCAGGCTCCAGCCCGACCAGCGTGCTCGGCGCCGACGGCCGCATCCCGGGGTCGCAGGCGCGATTGCGGCCGGTGCGCCTGCGCGACCTGTCCCAGATCATGGACCGGCCTCGCGAGACGATCCGCCGCAAGCTTGAGCGGCTTGAAGCCCAGGGCCGGCTGCTGAGAGGGATCGAAGGCTATGTGATCAACGTCGCGTCCGTCGACCCGCAGATGCATGCGCTCAGCGTCGATGCCGTGCGCCGCTTCATGCAGGCCTCGGGCGTGATCGGCTCGGTGCTGCAGGATGCGCAGGAGGCGCTCGCGCGCGAGCGCGCCGGGCCGGCGCCTCGCGATTCCTAGGGTTGCGCAGCCGGGGCCAGGGTGATGTCGTGGCGCGTCACCGGAGGCGCGATGCCGCGCGCGGTGAAGGCGCGATCGATCGCGAAGCGCAGGTCGCTCGCGACCAGTGGCGCCGCGCGCGCGCCGCCCAGTGCGGTCCAGATCCACAGCTTGAAGACCGGTCCGTACGCCGCGAATTCGTCCAGCAGCACGTCGGGCGCCGGGGTCGCCAGTACCTGCGGGTGCGCCCGCGCACATTCCAGGATCAGCGCGGCAGCGGCGCGGCTGTCCGTGCCATAGGCGACCGGCACCCGCAGCTCGGTGCGCAGGCCCCCTGGGCTTTGCGACCAGTCTCCGACCAGGTTTTCCAGCAGGTACGAGTTCGGCAGGATCTGCTGGATGCCGTCGAAGCCGCGCAGCGTCGTCGCGCGCAGGTCGATCGCGCCGACCGTACCGGACACGCCGCCAACCGTGACCACGTCGCCGACACGGATCTTGCGTTCGAACAGGATGATCACGCCGCTCATCAGGTTCTTCAGCAGGTTCTGCGCACCGAAGCCGATGCCGATCGCCAGCGCGCCGCCGAGGAATGCGAACGCAGCGAGCGGTATGCGTGCAAGCTTGAGCGCCGCCCACAACACCAGCAGCAGCAGCGCCGTCATCAGCCAGCGGTAAAGCACCCGGCCCTGCGCGTCGCCAAGGGTGCCGCGGCGCACGAACGCTTCGATCACGCGCCGGCCCAGGCGCGCGGCCAGCCACCAGCCGATGCCGAACAGCAGCACCACGCCGATGCTCTTGCCCACCGTCACGCCATAGTCGATGGTGACCGGCCGGCCTTCGACCACCAGCGTCTCGGGCGCGCTGAACAGCTCGTAGTTCCACGCCGCCGCCAGCAGGGCCAGCGTGCCGGCGCGCAGCCGCGCCAGCAGGTCCTGCGACGACGGCGGGGCAGCGGCATCGGCCAAGTCGCTGCGGCTGCGTTCCAGCAGCAACGCCACGCGTGCCAGTTCCGCGCGCAGATCCTCGTCGACTTCCAGGCGGCGCTGCAGGCTGTCGAGCGAGCGGCGCTCCGCGGCCTGCCCCGAGGCGTCGCCGGAGGCCGCCTCCATGCGCGAGCGCTGCAGCCGCAGCTCCGAGCGCAGCAAGGCCAGCCGCTCGTCGATGCCGCGCTCGTGCGCGCGCGCCTGGTCGATCGAGCGCTGCAACTCGGTCGCCGCCGCCGCGCGTGCCGTGTCCGACCCTTGCGCGTCCAGCGCCGCCTGGCGCTGTTGCCACACGGTGGCACGGGCGGTCACCACGGCGTCGAGTTCGGTCAGGCTCGCCAGCGTGTCGCGGTCCCAGCGCGCCCGGCGTTGCGCTGCGCTGTCCGGCGCCGCGCCGTCCGGCCGGCTGTTCCGCAGCGCGGCTTCCAGCCGGGCGCGCTGCGTGGCGATGGCGCGGCGTTCCTTGTCCGCGGCGGACCGCACGGCGGCCAGATCCTCGGCACCGATGCGCTGCGCCGCGCGTGCCGTGTCGATCTGTGCGGCGAGCTGGCGAGCCGGATCGTCCAGCGCGTGCAGCCGCCCCTGGGTCTGGGCGAGCGCCCGGTCGATGCGTTCGAGCTCCAACTCGGCCACCCGGTGTTCGAGCTGAGCCATTTCCAGCTCGTCGCGGGCGCGGTGGTCCGCCGCATCGTCGCGTGCGCGTTCGGTCTGTTCACGACGCAGGCGCAGCGCCTCGGCCGCCTTGCGCAGCGTGGTTGCGGCCTCCTGGCGCTCGGCAGCCAGCGAGGCCTGCAGGGGCCGCAACGCGGCACGCTGGGCCTCCAGGCTGTCGAGCTGGTCGCGCAGCCGGTCGAGCTGGGCCGTGGCATAGGGCGCCGTGCCCTCCAGCGCGGCGGGCTGCGGCGGCACGGCTGTTTCGGCCGGGGACGACAGCGCATCGACACGCGCACCCAGCAAGGCGACCTGTCGATTCAGGGCACGCAGCCGGTCGGCCTGACCCTCGCGCTGCAGCGGCGGCAAGGCCTGCAGGCCATTGAGTTGTGCCCGCGCCTGCTCCAGTTCCGCCTGCAGGGATGCCCCTGCTGGCGTGCCCTGGGCTTGCAGCGCGAAAGGCCCTGCGGCCAGCACCAGGCACAGCAGCCAGGCCCCGCGACCCCGGTGCCGCCGCGCCGCAACCACAGCCCGCGCGTCCGGGACTGGGCTTCGGGCGCACGCCGGGTCAGCCCATCGCACCGAACATCTCCCGCTTGGTGCGCCACTCGGCCAAGGCGGTCGCGATGGCGGCCACCGCAGCCACCACCAGCGTGGCGGCCAGGGGCCCGACGAGCAGGGTGCCGACAAAGCGCTGCCACAGCACGGCCGCGGCGACGAAGCCACCGAAGACGAGCAAGGTGTTGCGCAAAGCGATACCCAGTCCCGCGGGCCAGTAACCGATCCCGGTCAGTGCGGGCGGCGCCGTGCCGGACTTGCGCGCGCCGGAGCGGAACACGAAGAAGGTGATCGAGGTGATGATGAAGGTCAGCGCGAAGGCCACCGTGGCGGCATTCCCGAGTGCGGTGACGCCCGGCGCCACGATGCTGTCCACGGACAGCGGCACCTGCGCGCTGCCCTTGAAGGCCGACCAGGCGATGGCGCCATTGATCACGCCGTTGATCAGGCTGCCGGGCAGCGCATCGGCCAGGCGAGGGGGTGTGCTGGAGAACTTCATGTGTGCCGCGGGTCAGGCCAAGCTCTGGGAGAAGCGATTGGAGCCGCCTTCGTAGGGCGCGATCAATGCTGCGCCGCCCAAAATGGGCGACAGCACTCATTTCGATATTGCCCGGCACCCTGGTCGCCTGTGAGAATTCTGCCGCAGTCGATATTGCTGGAGCCCAGTGAATATGAACCTACAGGACGTGTTTGGCCTGCAAGGCCAGGTGGCGATCGTCACCGGCGGCGGCGCCGGGATCGGGCGCGGCATCGCCGAATTGTTTGCGCAGGCCGGTGCGGCGGTGGTGGTCAGCGACCTGAAGAAGGAGACCGCCGATGCGGTAGCCCAGGCCATCGTGGCCGCCGGTGGCCGCGCGGTGGGCGTGGCCTGCGATGTCACCAGCGATGCGGCCCGGCAGGCGCTGGTCGATGCGGCGCTGGCCGCCTTCGGCCAGATCAACGTGCTGGTCAACAACGCCGGCGGCGGCGGGCCCAAGCCCTTCGACATGCCGATGGAGACCTTCGTCTGGGCCTACGAGCTCAACGTCTTCTCGGTCTTCCACCTGACGCAGCTGTGCGCGCCGCACATCCAAAAGGCCGGCGGCGGCGCGGTGCTCAACATCAGCTCGATGGCCGGCGAGAACAAGAACCAGCGCATGGCTTCGTACGCGTCGTCGAAGGCGGCCGAAAACCACCTGACGCGCAACATCGCCTTCGACCTGGGACCCATGGGCATCCGCGTCAACGCCATCGCGCCGGGCGCCATCAAGACGGCCGCGCTGGCCAGCGTGCTGACGCCCGAGATCGAGAAGGCGATGCTCAAGCACACGCCGCTCGGCCGCCTGGGCGAGGCGCGCGACATCGCCAACGCGGCGCTCTTCCTGTGCTCGCCGGCGTCGGCCTGGGTCAGCGGCCAGGTGCTCACCGTCAGCGGTGGCGGCGTGCAGGAACTCGATTGATCCAGCGCGCGCCGCCGCGGCGCGCACCGGCTTCGCCCAAACCTTCTTCGGAGACCCCCGTGGCCCACGACCCCTTCCAGATCCTTGCCAACCCGTTCAGCCTCGAAGGCTATGCGGTCATCATCACCGGCGCCGGCGGTGCCATCGGCGGCGCTACGGCGCACGTGCTGGCGGCAGCAGGCGCCAACGTGGTCGTCAGCGACCTCAACCTCGAGAACGCCGAGAAGGTGGCCGCCGCAGTGCAGCAGGCCACCGGCCGCGAGACATTGGCGATCAGGACCGACGTCACCAGCGAGGCCGAGCAACAGGCGCTCGTCGACGCGACGTTGAAGAAGTTCGGCAAGATCACCGCGCTGATCAACAACGTCGGCTGGGGCGAGTACACGCCGCTGTGGGACGTGAGCATGGACTACATGATGAAGTCCTACCTGCTCAACACGGTGAGCGCCTACAACCTGTCCAAGCTGTGCATGCCGCACCTGAAGAAGCAGGACAACGCGTCGATCACCATCTCCGGCTCGGCGGTGGGCACCACGCCGTCGCCGGAGTTCATCTCGTACAGCAACGCCAAGGCCGCGCTGCTGCACATGAGCAAGAGCATCGCCGCGATGTCAGGGCCCGAGGTGCGCTGCAACGCGATCGTCATCGGCTCGGTGGATAACGGCGAGGCCACGCTCAAGGCCGGCTACGACCCGGCGATGCTCAAGCGCCTCGCGGATTCCTTCGTGCTCAAGAGGCGCGGCGCGCCCCTCGACATCGCCTACGCCTTCAACTACCTGCTCTCGCCGGCGGCAGCGTGGGTCACCGGCATCCACCTGCACGTCGACGGCGGCGGCAGCTACAAGAGCAAGATGCCGACCGCCGACTGATGGCGCACGCACTGCCGAGCTCGGCCCGGCTTCGGGGGCTCGGCGCGGCGCTCGGTCTCACCGCCTGCGCGACGCTGGCCGCGGCTCAGGCGGCGCAGCGGCCGGAGCGGTCTGCCGTGTCCGACACGCCCGCCCCCGGCGTGGTGCGTGCCGCACTGCCGCCGCAGCAGTTCACCGGCTACGCGGTCAACCTGCTGTTCCTCGACCTCTACGGCGGCACCGGCTCGGACGAAGGCGACCGCGCGCTGCGCGAACGCGTCGAGGAGCAGACGCGCCGGCTGCGCTCGGGCTCGTTCAACCAACCGCTGACCGAGCAGGTCGTCGCCGCACTCGGCGCGCTGCCCGGGCTGCGCGACGTGAGCTATGCGGTCTATGCGAGCGAGCGGCCGGGCAGCATCGTGCTGGTCATCTCGGCAACATTGAGCGCGGACACGAAACCGGTGGTGCATGGCTGGCTGGTCGACGGCCAGCGCAGCAGCCTGCCGGTGCTGTACGAAAGCAGCGAGGCGCTGCTGCGGCTGCAGCTCAATGTCTGGGGCGGCCTGTACAGCGACTACAACCCGTGGTTTGGCAGCGCGCCCACCTACACGAGCCAGAGCCCGATCGCGCTCGATCCGCCCGGCCCCGGCCGCACCAGCTGGGCCGAGGGCATGGTGGAGTTCGGGATTGCCGGCGCCACCCGGTTCGGAGGGCCGGACCTGTACCTGTACGGTGAGGCCACCGGCATGACCTCCGGCGCCACCGGCCAGGACTTGTTCCGCTCCGACACGCGCACCGAGACGATGTGGGAGAAGGTCTATGGCGGCGTGCTGTGGGCGCAGCCGGAAGAAAAGCGCTCGGCGCGCCTGTCGGTCGGCCGGCAGAACTGGCAGCTGAACAGCGGTTTCCTGTTCTCGCGTTACGCCGCGGGTGCCAACGCCGGCCCGAACCCGGCGCTGTACCTGAACCCGCGCACCACCTACCAGATGGCGGTTCTGGCCGAAGCCCGCAACGGCCCGCTGGAGCTGGAGTATTTCGACCTGGATCCGGCGGAACTGAAGGCCTTCGACAGCAACACCCGCTTCCAGGGCCTGCGCGCCGGCTGGCTGGAAGACGCCGGCTGGGACCTCGGGCTCGCGGCCTACCGCGTTCCCAGGTCGGACACAAGGCTGCGCAACGGCGACGGCAGCTTCACGCCACGCAAGGGCGAGCGCACGCTGAACCTGCGCGCCGGCCATCGCGATCTGGGCGGCGGCTTCAGCACGCTCGCCGAGGCCGCCTGGCAGGACAGCACCGAGGCCGCGGTCTCGGCGCGCGCCTGGTACGCGCAGCTCGCCTACACCGCCAAGACGCTGCCGTGGACGCCGAGCCTGCTCTACCGCTACGCGAGCTTCAGCGGCGACCGGCCGGGCACGGCCACGCGCGAGGCCTTCGACGCCCCGCTGTCCAGCGGACTGGACGAATGGGTACAGGGCGTCAATTTCAAGAAGGTGGTCACCAACACCAACCTGAACTCGCACCGCGTGCGCCTGAACGGTGGGCCGGATGCGCGCTTGAATTTCACGCTCGACTATTACCACCTGTGGGCCGACGTGCCGCTGCCGACGGGGCAGAAGACCTATGGCAACGAACTTGACCTCGTCGTGCGCTGGGCAATCTCCAAGCAGCTGTTCTTCCTCGGCGTGACCGGGATCGCCTGGCCCGGCGACGTGATCCAGGCGCAGACGCAGGGCGCGGCACGGCCGTGGAGCACCATCCAGGCATCGCTCTTCTGGGGGTTCTGATCCTCAGGCGAGCCGCGCGAGCAGGACTCCAGCCACGAGCAGCAGCGCAAACACCGCTTCGAACCTGAAGCTGCGCAACAGCAAGGCGGTGAAGGCGCCGGGCTCGCGGCAGCGCCCGAAGTCGCGCCGCAGGCGCAGCGCAGCGGGCAGCAGCACGAGCGGCAACAGCGTCGTCGGCGCCCGCGCGGCCAGGGCCAGCGGGACGAGGAGTGCGAAGGGCGCGAACAGCAGCGTGGCGAACAGGCGCGCCGAGGACTGCTCGCCGAAGATCACGGCAAAGGTGCGCCGCCCCGCGCTGCGATCGTGCTCGCGGTCGCGGTGGTTGTTCACCGCCAGCGCTGCCGCGGCGAGGGCGCCGATCGCTGCGCCGCCGATCAGGCTCGCCGCCCCGACGCTGCCGCTGAGTACCCAGTCCGTTCCCGGCACCGCGACGAGGCCGAAGAAGACGAATACGGTCAACTCGCCGAGTGGCGTGTAGGCGATCGGCTTCGGCCCGCCCATGTAGGCGAGCGCCGCAGCGAGCGAGGCCACGCCGATCGCGAGCACCGGCCAGCCGCGCAGCGCGACCAGCGCCAGCCCGATCGCCGTCGCCAGCAGCGCCGCGAGCACGACGCCCGCGCGCACTTCGCGCACGCCGAGCCAGCCGTTGGCCGTGGCGCGCGGCAGGCCGATGCGCGTGCCGCCGGCCTCGGCCCCCCGAACGGTGTAGCCGACGTCGTTCTGCAGGTTCGTCACGACCTGCATCAGCAGCGCCGCGCCGAGCACCAGTGCCGCGGCGATGGGATCGACGCTGCCCGTACGCTCGTAGGCGAGCGCCGCGCCCACCAGTACCGGGCTCACGGCGATCGGCAGGCTGCGCGGCCGCATCGCCACCGCCCAGGCGCCGGCCGAGTGCGGCCGCGGCGGCGCCCGGTCGCTGCGCCGTGCGGCGTTCACCGCAAGGCCAGCAACTTGGCCTCGGCGAGCGCCAGCGGCTCGGGCAGGCCCGCGAGCACCAGCGTGTCGCCGCCGGTCAACTGCAGGTCGTCGGCCGGTTTGACGACGGCGCCGCCCGAGCGGCGCACCGAGACCACGTTCACGTCGAGCGCGTGCAGCACCAGATCGGCGAGCCTCACGCCCTTGGAGCCCGCGCCCAGCGGCAAGGTCACCGAGAGCAGGCGCCGGCTGTGCATCTCGTGCACGGTGTCGTCGTCGGCGCCGTGGAAGTAGCCGCGCAGCAGGCCGTAGCGCGCGTCGCGCTGCTCCTGCACGAGGCGGATCACGCGCCGCATCGGCACGCCGACCAGCGCCAGCGCGTGGCTGGCGAGCATCAGCGAGCCCTCGATCGCTTCGGGCACGACCTCGGTCGCACCGGCCGCCTGGAGTTGCTCGAGGTCGGCGTCGTCGATCGTGCGCACGATCACCGGCACCCGCGGCGCGTGTTCCTGCACGAGTTGCAGGATCTTCAGCGCCGAAGGCGTGTCGGGATAGCTCACGACGACCGCATTCGCGCGCGCCAGCCCGGCGGCCATCAGGCTCTGCAGGCGCGCCGCGTCGCCGAAGACCACGCTCTGCCCGGCGGCGGCCGCCTGGCGCACGCGATCCGGGTCGAGGTCGAGCGCCATGTAGGGGATGTGCTCGGCATCGAGCAGGCGCGCCAGGTTCTGGCCGCTGCGGCCGTAGCCGCAGATGATGATATGGGCCTCGGTGTTCATCGCCCGTTTGGCGATCGTCGTCATCGCGACCGACTGCATCAGCCAGTCGCTCGCGGCGAGCCGCATCACGATCCGGTTGCTGTAGAGCACGATCACCGGCGTGGCGAGCATCGACAGCACCATCGCCGCGAGCACCGGGCTCTGCAGCGCCAGCGGCACCAAGCGCTGCTGCGTCGCCAGCGTCAGCAGCACGAAGCCGAACTCGCCCGCCTGCGCCAGGTACAGGCCGGTGCGCAGGGCCACCCCCGGCTGCGCGCCGAAAAGCCGCGCCAGCCCGGTCACGAGGCCGAGCTTGAACAGCACCGGCAGCGTCGTCAGCAGCGCGACGAGCGGCCAGTGTTCGGCCACGGCGCGCCAGTCGAGCTTCATGCCGATGGTGATGAAGAACAGCCCCAGCAGCACGTCGTGGAAGGCGCGGATCTCGGTCTCGACCTGGTGCTTGAACTCGGTCTCGGCGATCAGCATGCCGGCGACGAAGGCGCCGAGCGCCAGCGACAACCCCGCCAGCTCGGTGATCCACGCCAGCCCGAGCGTCAGCAGCAGCAGGTTCAGCACGAACAGCTCCTCGCTCTTGCGCCGCGCGACGAGCGTCAGCCACCAGCGCATCAGGCGCGGCCCGCCGACCAGCAGCAAGGTCAGGAGGGCGGCGGCCTTGGCTGCGGCCAGGCCGAGCGCAACGCCCAGGTCGGCCGCCTCGCCCGGGCCGGTCTTGCCGAGCGCCGGGATCAGCACCAGCAGCGGCACGACGGCCAGGTCCTGCATCAGCAACACCGCCAGTACGCGCCGCCCGTGCTCGCTCTCGAGCTCCAGGCGGTCGGCCATCAGCTTGACGACGATCGCCGTGCTGCTCATCGCGAGCGCGCCGCCGAGCGCGACCGCGCCCTGCCAGGCGAGGCCCCAGCGCTGGCCGAACTGCGCCATCGTCCAGGCGAGCAGCGCATTGCCCGCCGCAGCGGCGAGCATGGTCAGCACGACTTGGCTCAGGCCGAGGCCGAACACGAGCGTGCGCATGCTCTTCAACTTGGGCAGGTTGAAGTGAAGCCCGATCACGAACATCAGGAAAACGACGCCGAACTCGCCCAGGTACTGGAAGCCGGCCGAATCCTTGGCCAGCGCGAGCGCATGCGGGCCGATCAGCACGCCCACGATCAGGTAGCCGAGGATGGGCGGGAGCTTGAACGACCGGCACACGACCACGCCCACCACCGCGGCGAGCAGGTACAGCAGCACGAGTTCGAAGGTGGTGACCATGGGCGGGGGCTGAGCAAGCAGCGTGCCGGCAGCGCGCGGCGCGGCCACGACGCGGCCTAGAATGATCTCATCGTAACGGAGCGCAGCCGCACGGCGTGTCCATCCATCCCGCATTCGACCCGGCACGCGCGCTGGCGCTCGCGCACCAGACCTTCGAGATCGAGGCGCAGGCGCTGCTCGGGCTGAAGGGGCGCACCGGCAGCGGGTTCGCGTCCGCAGTCGCGCTGATCCTCGCCTGCCGCGGCCGCGTGGTCGTGATGGGCATGGGCAAGAGCGGCCACATCGGGCGCAAGATCGCGGCCACGCTGTCGTCGACCGGCACGCCGGCGCTGTTCGTCCACCCCGCCGAGGCGAGCCACGGCGACCTCGGCATGGTCGCGCCGGGCGACGTGGTGCTCGCGATCTCCAACTCCGGCGAGAGCGACGAGCTCAACGTCATCCTGCCGGTGTTGAAGCGCCTCGACGTGCACGTGGTGGCGATGACCGGCGGCGCCGACTCGACGCTCGCGCGCCATGCCGACCTGTGCCTCGACAGCGCCGTGACGCAGGAAGCCTGCCCGCTCAACCTCGCCCCGACGGCGAGCACGACGGCGCAGCTTGCGCTCGGCGACGCGCTCGCGGTGGCGCTGCTCGACGCACGGGGCTTTCGCACCGAGGATTTCGCGCGCTCGCATCCGGGCGGCGCGCTCGGGCGCAAGCTGCTGACACACGTGCACGACGTGATGCGCTCGGGCACCGACGTGCCTTGCGTCGCCGCGCAGGCGGGTTTCATCGAGCTGATGCGCGAGATGACCGACAAGGGCCTCGGCGCGACCGCGGTCGCCGACGGCGAGGGCCGCGTGCTCGGCATCTTCACCGACGGCGACCTGCGCCGCCTCGTCGCCAAGGGAGAAGACCTGCGCTCGCTGCGCGCGCACGAGGTCATGCATCCGCGCCCGCACCTGGTGCGCGACGACGCGCTCGCCGTCGATGCGGCCGACATGATGGAGCGCCACCGCGTCACGAGCCTGCTCGTCGTCGATGCCGAGGGACGCCTGATCGGCGCGCTCAACTCCAACGACCTGATGCGCGCCAAGGTGATCTGAATTGAAACTCACCACCCCCGGCCGCCGAGCGGCCGCCCCCCGCGGGGGCTCCGAACCCGACCGGGAGACCCGGATCGGGCTCGGCCCGCTTGGGCGGCATCGCGCTCCCCTGGTCGCCTGCGGCGACCGGTCCCCTGCCGGGGACGAAGAAACGCGTTTCATGCGTCGCGGGTCGCGTGATGAGCGGTGGAGCAACTGAAGTGGCACCCCCAAGCCCGCGCTCGGACCCGGTGGTGGGCTTCGCGCCCGCACTGCTGCTCCAGGCCCAGGGCATTCGGGGTGCGATCTTCGATGTCGACGGCGTGCTCACCGACGGCAGGCTCTACCTGAGCGAACACGGCGAGACGTTCAAGGCCTTCAGCACCCTCGACGGCCACGGACTGAAGTTGCTGCAGCAGGCCGGCATCGCACCGCTCGTGATCAGCGGCCGCGACTCGCCCGCGCTGCGCCGGCGCGTCGCCGACCTCGGCCTCGGGCACGCGGTCTATGGCGCCGCCGACAAGTTCGCCGCCGCAGAGCGCCTGCTGGCCGAACTCGGGCTCGGCTGGGGAGAGGTCGCTGCAATGGGCGACGACTGGCCCGACCTGCCGCTACTCGGCCGCGCCGCTTTTGGCTGCGCACCGCCGCAGGCCCACGCCGAGGTGCGCGCCCGGGCGCACCACGTGACGCGCCGCTGCCGGCCACGGCGCCGCGCGCGAGTTCTGCGACCTGCTGCTGTGCGCCAGCGGGCGCTACGTGGATCTGCTGGCAGGCGAGCTGCGGACGCTGGACGGGGGCGCATGAGTTCGGAGGGCGTTCTCGAGCCGCTGGAGGCCCTGGCACCGCTGCAGGGCGCGCCGCGCGGCGAGGCTCATCCGCGCTGGCGGGCGCTGCCCTGGCCGGCGCGCATTGTCGACGCGCTGTCGTCCTACCTGCCGATGCTGCTGATGGGTTTGCTCGCGCTCGGCAGCTGGTGGCTGGTGAAGAACACGCCCGTGCCCGAGGAGCCGCCCGCAGCCGCGCCGGTGCGCCACGAGCCGGACTACACGATGCACGCGTTCTCGGTCCAGCGCTTCACGGCCGAGGGCAGGCTGCGCGCACAGATCGAGGGCGAGACGCTGCGCCACTTTCCCGACACCGACACACTCGAGATCGAACGTCCTTCCGTGCGGGGCCACTCGCCCGACGGCAGCCTGACGCTGGCCACCGCGCAGCGCGCGCTCGCCAACGCCGACGCTTCGGAGGTGCAGTTGCTGGGCGACGCGCGAGTGACGCGCAGCAGCGCCAAACCGGGCGAGGAGGGGTTGAGCTTTCGCGGCGAGTTCCTGCACGCCTACCTCAAGACCGAGCGGCTGCGCTCGCACCTGCCGGTGACCATGGCCCGCGGCGGCACCGTGATCCGGGCCGACTCGTTCGACTACGATCACCTGCAGCGAACGGTCGCGATGAAGGGCCATGTGCGCGCCTCCTTTGCCACGTCACCGCTGGGCAGCGCGAGCAGGACACCGGCAAGGGCGATGCCATGAGACAGGCTGTATCGGCACTGTGTCCGCGGGCCGAGTGCCAGGCCGGTCCCAGGCCGGCCCGCGCCCGCCGCGGGACACGGCTGGCACACCGGCCGTCCAAGCCCGCGCAGGCGGGATTGGAGGCGCAGCCTGCGTTCCTCGTAGGGAATCGGCCACGGCACTGCCTGGACGAGGGGTCGTCATGACGCGTCCGTTGGTGTTCATCACCGGCGCCTCGAGCGGCATCGGCATGGCGCTCGCCGAGCACTACGCGGCGCAGGGCGCGCGTCTCGCGCTGGTTGCCCGGCGCGGAGCCGAGATCGAAGCTTGGCTGACCGAGCGCGGTATCGGCGCCGACTCCGCGCGCGTCTATGCCGCAGACGTGCGCGACATCGACGGCATCACTGCCGCCGGGCGCGGCTGCATTGCCGAGATGGGCCTGCCCGACATCGTGATCGCCAACGCCGGCATCAGTGTCGGCGTCGACATCGCGCTCCGCTCCGACCTCGAGCAATTGCGGGCAACCTTCGAGACCAACGTCGTCGGCATGGCGGCGACCTTCCAGCCCTTCGTCGATGCGATGCGCGAGCGCCGCTCGGGGGCGCTCGTGGGCATCGCCAGCGTGGGCGGCATCCGCGGGCTGCCGGGCCACGGCGCCTATTGCGCGAGCAAGGCGGCCGTGATCTCGATGTGCGAGAGCCTGCGCGGGGAATGCCGGACCTCCGGCGTGAAGGTCGTGACGCTGTGCCCGGGCTACGTCGCCACGCCGCTGACCGCGCGCAACCGCTACCCGATGCCGTTCCTGATGACGCCCGCGGACTTCGCCCGCCAGGCCGGCGCGGCGATCGCCGCCGGGGCGAGCTACCGCGTCATCCCGTGGCAGATGGGCGTCGTCGCCAAGCTGCTGCGCCTGCTGCCCGATGGGCTGTTCGACCGTGCCTTTGCCGGGCGGCCGCGCAAGCGCCGCGCGGGGGAGTAGGCGCGGACCCGCCGCTGCCCGAGCGGTCGGAACAACAAAAAACGGCGGGCACCTTCGCGCACCGCCGCTTGTTCATCCAACCCGCGCCCGCCCGCTGTCGCGCAGGCGCAAGAAGACCGGATGCGAACCAGCCCCGATCAGTAACCGCCGCGGCTGCCGCCGCCACCGCCACCGTAGCCGCCACCACCGCCGCTGCGACCGCCGCCGCCGTAGCCGCCGCCACCGCCGGTGCGGCCACCGCCGCCACCGCCGCCGTAGCCACCACCGCCGCCACCGTAGCCGCCGCCACCGCCACTGCGGCCACCGCCACCGTAGCCGCCGCCACCGCCGCCGTAACCGCCCCCGCCACCACTGCGCCCGCCGCCAAACCCGCCCGGACGCTCTTCGCGCGGGCGCGCCTCGTTGACGACGATGGCGCGGCCTTCGAGGGCCTGGCCGTTCATGCCGTTGATGGCGGCCTGCGCTTCCGCGTCGCTGCCCATCTCGACAAAGCCGAAGCCCTTGGAGCGGCCGGTGTCGCGATCCATCATCACCTTGGCCGAGGTCACGGTGCCGAACTGGGCGAACGCTTGCAGCAGCCCGTCGTCGCGAACGCCGTAGGCAAGATTACCGACGTAGAGTTTGTTGCCCATGGAAGGCGCCTTTCGTTTCCTGAAATGATGACCCGAACCTATGTGGAGCTTCAACCCGTCCAGAAAAACTCAAGGCCTAAGGCGCCGCTGCCAGACACAGACAATTCATTATCAAGGAAATCCGGCGCGTTGCGCGACGGCCGGCGCCGCGCCGCGCGGCAATGTGTTGTTTTCGAACCAGCCCGGGTGCCTGGGCGAAAGAGGAACGGGCACGCGCCCAGGCGTTCACGGGCCGCCAGCAACATCGTCCAGAATCGGGACGATCCGAACTCGGCAGCGCCCCGTGACCGACCCCGACGCCTCTTACCGCAGCCCCGAAGCTCCCGCGCCGCGGGTGCTCGAACCGCTGGACGCCCTCGGCCGCATCCTGGGCGGGATCGACGCGCTGCGCAATCTGCGCGCGCTGGCCACGCTGCTGGGCGCCTTCGCGTCGGCGGGGCTGTTGCTCGCGATGGCCGAGGCCTCGCTCGCCCGAGGCGCTGCTTGGTGGGGGCCGATCCAGGCCGGTGCGGCGCTCACGGTCGCCTTCTACGGCGGCAACGCCGCCGGGCTGCTGGTGATGGACCAGGCACGCGGCGCCAGCGTGCGCGACATCGGCGACGCGCTGCGCGACGCACTCGCCAGCGCGCACCGGCTGATCGTCGCGCTGCTGATGCTGCTGGCGCTGGGCTCGATCATCGCCGGCACGATGGTCGGCCTGCTCTGGTTGTGCCGCAGCGCCGTCAGCGGGCCGGTGCTCGGGCCGCTGCTGTTCGGCCTGGCCGTGCCGGTGGCGGTGCTGGTATTCGGCGCCCTGCTGCTGGCGCTGCTGGCCGTGGTCGTGCCGCTTGCCGCGCCGGCTGTCTGGTCGGGCGCCAGCGCGCTGGCCGTGGTGCGCGAACTGCTCGGCCTGATCCGCACCCGGCTGCTCACGGTCGCGTTGCTGATGGGCGCCGTGAGCCTGCTTGCGGCGGCCGTGGGCGCCGTCGCGAGCTTCGTCGTGATGGCCGGCGGGCGCATCGTGGCCGAGTTGGGGGTGGCGGTCGTCGGCGTCGAGGTGCCGGCGCAGCAGTTGATGGGGGGCCTGTTCGGTTACGGGCTGCGCAGCCTCGGCGCCGTCGGCGTACCGGTCGCTGCCACGACGCATGGCGCAGCGGCGCTCGTCGGCGGCGGCGTGGTGTTCGCGCTCGCGCTGGTGCTGCCCGGGCTCGTCTACCTGCGTGGCGCGTGCGCGGTCTACCTGGCAGTGCACGGCGCGGCCGCGCCCATGCGAATCGCAACGGCGTGAACGCGCCGCCGCGGATCGCGAGCCTGGTGCCGAGCCTGACCGAGCTCATAGTCGCGCTCGGCCTGCGCGAGCAGCTCGTCGCGCGCACGGGTTACTGCATCCACCCCGCGGCCGAACTCGCCGGCGTGCCCAAGGTCGGCGGCACCAAGGACGTGAAGCTCGCCCGGCTGCGCCGCCTGGCGCCGACGCACGTGCTCGTCAATGTCGACGAGAACCGCGCCGAGACGGTCGGAAGCCTTGCGCGAGTTCGTGCCGCACATCGTCGTGACGCACCCCTGCGCACCGGAGGACAACCTGGCCCTCGTCGACCAGTTCAACGAGGTCTTCGCCGGCCAGCCCGGCGTGGCGTAGCGTGCGGCGACGCTGCGCGCCGAGTTTGCGCGCGCGCTGGGCGCGCCGATCGCGGCCCCGAGCGAGCGCGTGCTGTACCTGATCTGGCACGACCCCTGGATGACGGTCGCGCGCGACACCTATATCTCGCGCATGCTGGCGCGCATCTGCTGGCTCACCGAGCCGGCCGCCGAGGGCGGCGCGAGCGGCGCTGCGCGCTACCCCGCCGTGCGGGGCGACGAGGCCTGGCTCGCCGGCACCGGGCGCGCGCTGCTGTCGTCCGAGCCGTTCGCCTTCGACGCCGGACACGCTGCCGCCGCGCAGGCGCTGTGTCCGCAGGCGCGCGTGCAGCGCGTCGATGGCGAGTTGCTCTCGTGGTACGGCGTGCGCGCGCTGGCCGGCCTGCGCTACCTGGGCGAGCTCGCGCGGTCCTGAGCGCTCGCGCGCGACAATCGCGCGTGGACATCTACAAGCCGCTCGTCGCGCTGCTGGCGATCGTGAACCCGATCGGCGCGGTGCCGTTCTACATCCACTTCACGCAGGGTTTCAACCGGGCACAGCGGCAGCGCACGATCCGCGTCGCCGCCTTCACCGCCTTCTGCGTCATTGCCGTCAGCGCGGTGGCGGGACTGCGCATCATCGACTTCTTCGGCATCTCGCTCGCCTCCTTCCAGGTCGGCGGCGGCTTGTTGCTGCTCATCTCGTCGCTTCAGATGATCAACGCCAAGCCGGCCGAGGCGCGCAGCGAGGAGGCCGTCAGCGAGGGCGACGACCGCCTCGACGCCGGCGCCAGCATTGCCGTCGTGCCGCTCACGATCCCGCTGCTCACCGGCCCGGCGACGATCTCCACCGTCGTCATCTACGCCGACAAGACGCGCCACTGGTGGGAGCACGCGATCCTCGCCGGCTACGGCGTCGTGATCGGTCTCGCCGTTTGGGCCGCGTTCAGCATGTCGGGCACGATCGCGCGCGCACTCGGCAAGACGGGCATCAACGTGATGACGCGGCTGATGGGGCTGATCCTCGCCGCGATCGCCGTCGAGGTGATGTCCGACGGCCTGGTCAAGTTGTTCCCGGTGCTGGCGAGCGCACTGCCGCGCTGAAGGGCGCGCCGCCGCGTGCCATCATCGCGGCGTGACGACGCCCGCCGATCCCGCCACCGCGCTGGCCGTCGACGCCGACGTGCACTCGGCGTCGACGCTGGACAAGTCCTTCTACCTCGATCCGGCGCTCTACGCGGCAACCGCCGAGCGCGTCTTTGCGCGGAGTTGGCAGTGGATCGGCGACCTCGGCGATGTCGCCGCGCCGGGGTCGCTCTCGCCGCGCCAGATGCTGCCCGGCCTGCTCGACGAGCCGCTGCTGCTCGCCCGCGACGAAGTCGGCCGGCTGCGCTGCCTGTCCAACGTCTGCACGCACCGCGGCAACCTGCTCGTCCACGCGCCGTGCCGCGCGGCGCAGATCCGCTGCGGCTACCACTCGCGCCGCTTCGATCTCGACGGGCGCATGAGCTTCATGCCCGGCTTCGAGGGCGCGCGCGACTTCCCGTCGCCGCGCGACGACCTGCCGCAGGTGGCGCTCGCCGAGTTCGGGCCGCTCGCGTTTGCATCGCTCGCGCCGGCGGCGCCGTTCGCGGACTTCCTCGGCGACCTGCCGACGCGGCTGGCATGGCTGAAGCTCGACGAACTCGTCCACGATCCTTCGCGAGACCGCGACCTCGAGTTCGACGCGCACTGGGCGCTGTACGTCGAGAACTATCTCGAGGGGCTGCACATCCCCTTCGTGCATCCCGGCCTCGCGCAGACGATCGAGCAGGCGAGCTACCGCGTCGAGACATTTCGCCGCGCCGCGTTGCAGGTCGCGACGGCGCGCGACGTCGAAGCGGCGTTCGAGCTGCCGCCAACCTCGCCCGAGCACGGCCAGCGCATCGCGGCCTACTACTACTTGGGCCTTCCTGAACCTGATGTTCAACGTCTACCCGTGGGGCCTGTCGCTCAACGTCGTCGGCCGTCTCGGCATATCGCGTACGCGGGTGCTGTTCGTGCCTACGTCGGCGATGCGTCGCGCCTCGGCCAGGGCGCGGCGGGTGCGCTCGACGAGGTCGAGATGGAGGACGAAGCGGTCGTGCAGACGGTGCAGCGCGGCATCCGCTCGCGCCTGTATTCGCGCGGTCGCGCGCCGCGGCACGAGCGCGCGGTGCATCACTTCCACCGCCTCGTCGGCGAGTTCATGGGCGCACCGGCCACCGCTTGATCGACGGCAACGCGCCGGGGCTGGCGCGGCGTTTCAATGCCTACCATGGGGGCAGGACATCAAGCGCACGCGATTCGACCGGCACGACTTCTCGCGCTTCGAGGCGCGCCTGCGCGCCGAGACCGAGGTGCTGCACGAACTCGTCGAGCAGCGCCGCCTGTCGTCGCACGCGCCGGTCGCCGGCCTGGAGCTCGAAGCCTGGCTGATCGACCGCCACGGCCGCCCGGCGCCGTGCAACGACGCTCTCATCGAGCGCCTGGGCTCGCCCGACGTGGTGACGGAGCTCGGGCGCTTCAACATCGAGATCAACGTGCCGCCGCAGCCGGTCGCCGGCGACGGACTCGGCCGCCTGGCGGCCGACCTCGAACGGACCTGGCGCCGCTGCGCCGAAGTGGCGTCAGCCATGGGCCTCAAGGTGGTCGCGATCGGCATCCTGCCGACGGTGACCGACGCCGACCTGACGATGGCCAACCTGTCCGACCGCGCCCGCTACCGCGCGCTCAACCAGCAGGTGCTGCGCCAGCGTCACGGGCGTCCGATCCGGCTCGACATCGCCGCCCCCGATGGCGGTGCGCTGCACGTCGAGCATCGTGACGTGATGCTCGAGGCGGCGGCGACGTCGTTCCAGGTCCACCTGCAGGTGCCCGCCGACGAGATCGTGCGCACCTACAACGCATCGCTGCTCGCCTCGGCGCCGGTGGTCGCGCTGACCGGCAACTCGCCGCTGCTGTTCGGTCGCCGGCTGTGGCAGGAAACGCGCATCGCGCTGTTCGAGCAGGCGCTCAACATCGGCACGCGCGAGGACGGCGCGCACGCGCCGCTCTGGGCGCGATCGGCTTCGGCAGGCTACGCCGGCTACTCGCTGGTGGAGTGCTTCCGCGAGAACATCGAGCGCTTCGAACCGCTGCTGCCGATCGAGATCGACGAGCCCGCCGCGCGCCTGGCGCACCTGCGCCTGCACAACGGCACGATCTGGCGCTGGAACCGGCCGCTGGTGGGCTTCGACGCCGACCGCCGACCGCACCTGCGCGTCGAGCATCGGCCGATGGCCGCCGGGCCGACGATCGTCGACATGATGGCCAACCTCGCGTTCGCGATCGGCCTCGTCACCGCGCTCGCCACCGAGTCCGCCGCGCCGGAGTCGCGCCTGCCGTTCGACGCGGCCCGACGCAGCTTCTACGAGGCTCGCGCGCCTCGGCCTCGACGCCCGGCTGCGCTGGCTCGACGGAGAGTCCTGCGCGGCGACCGACCTGCTGGCCACGCTCGTGCCGCGGGCCCGCGCCGGCCTGGCGACGCTCGGCGTCGAACCATCGCTCGCCGATGGCTGGATGGCTCTCATCGAAGCGCGCGTCGCCGCGCGTGCGACCGGGGCGCGCTGGCAGCTCGCGCGGCTCGCTGCGCTCGGCGGCGATCTCGCGGCGCTGACGCTGGACTACGCAGCGCGGCGAGGCCGAGGGCGAGCCGTGCACCGCTGGTGAGCGGAACGATCAATCCAGGCTGACCTCGGTGCGCACCGCGCCGGCGCGGTCGGCGCGCGCGGTCAGGGCCAGGCGCGTGCCCTGCGGCGCGCACCACCCATTCGGCGACGGCACGATCGGCCGTCACGTCGCGGCCCTGCACGAAGGCGTGCAGCGGAGTGTTGGGCGCGTGGCCCTCGAGCTGCGGCCCTTCGATGCGCTGCTTGCCGCCGACGAGGCTGATCGCTGGGTTGTCCTCCGGCAGGTGGATCTCGAACATCACGCCGCGCACCACCTTGCGCTGCAGCGCGCGCTTTGCTGATGTAGGCCGGCAACCAGCCGCTGTTGGCCACCGCGAGGCGCACGCGCCAGGTGTCGGGGCCGAGCGCACGCACCTCGGTGCGCAGCAATTCCAGCCTGGGCAGCGACAGCGCGACCTGCGTCATCCAGGTCGGGAAGCGCGCCGCCTCGCGTTCGCGCAGGTGCGGCGGCGGGTTGCGCCAGTAGTTGAGCCGGTCCCATCCGCCGATCTCGACCGCGCCGAGCTGCGGGTGGTGAAAGGGCTTCCAGTCCACATGCGCCTTGCCGCCGCATTGCTCGTCGCTCCACTCTGAGGAGCTTGATCTCGTCCTCGACCGGGTGGTCGCGGTACCAGTCGACCCACTTGTAGTCGGTGATCCCGGCCTCTTGTTCGGGGCCCCAGATCTCGACCACCCAGAACAGCGCGCCGAGGTGCTCGTAGACCCAATCCTGGGTGCCGGTGATGACTTCTTTGGGGTGGTACTTGAACTCGTGGAAGATGCTGATCGCCGGGTAGCCGGTGGCCTTTTCGGCAATCTCGCCGAAGCGCTGGTAGGCCCACAGGTCCTCGGGGATCATCTCGTCGTCGCTGTGCGTGCCGAAGGGACGAAGGATCACGCCGCTGTGGGTGTGGTAGCTGATCGCGGCGCCGATGTTGCGGGTGACTCACGAAGAAGTCGACCATCGCACGCACCTCGGGTTCGCTGGCCGGATAGCCCGCGCCGACCTGCTCGGAACTCCTGGCGCCACTGGGTCGGGAAGTTGCGGTTCAGGTCGAGCCCTTCCGGATCGCGGTGACGGTGATCGATAGACCGTCGAAGGCCTTGATCGTGCCTTCGGGGATGACGCGGAAGTACTCGCCACCGAACTCGCCCGGCTCGCGCGGCACCATCAGCCGCGGCTCCTGCGGTGGCGCTTGTAGGTGCCGTGCGGGTCCGGGATGCGGACCGACAGCACGCGTCCGTCGCCGTCGATGTCTTCGACCGTCAGGCCTTCGAAGGCCGGCTCGTCGAACGGGTAGGGCCGCGTCGATGAGGCGGATGTGGCGCGGCCGGTCGGCGAGCGGCGAGTTCGGCGCCGTCCGGGCCAGGCGCGGGCACAGGAGCGCGCGTGTCGAGCAGCTGCGTGATGCGGCGCCCGGCTCGCCGTCGCTGCCGTAGGCATCGACGAGCTGGTGCAGGTAGCATAGCACCGCCGTGCTCGCCGTGACCTCGGCGGCATGGATGTTGCCATCGGCCCAGAAGGCCGGCTTTGTCTTGCGGCGCGCCGGTGGCGAGGTTGGTCAGCGTCGCGACCCAGATGTCGCGCCCCTCGTAGCTCTTTGCCGATCGACTCGACGCTGACCAGCTGCGGGTGCGCGGCGGCATAGTCGAACAGCAGCTGTGTCAGCGCGTCGGGCGATAGAAGATGTCGAAGCGGGGCTGAGCGGGGGGTCGGCATGGCGGGCAGTCGCCTGGGACTTTGGCCCGCTAGTGTGCTACATCGGCGCGATCCATCGGTGCTGGCACCGGGGGCCGCAGCCTGGCCGACCGGCTCGCCGCCCTCGAACACCTTGAGCGCTCGCCGGGCGCGAACGCATGCCAGGGTTCGTCGATCGAGCGGCTCGGTGACGACGATCGCGACCCGGTCGCTGGGCGGTGTGCTGCGCAAAGTCGACGCTCAGGTCCCCGTCCTGCAGGTGCGCGGTCGTGAACGGATGGCGACGCACCACGCCGTGAGCCGCGTCGAGTAATGCGCCCACAGCGCGACACCCCGTTGCTGAGCATGAAGCTGAGCGCCGTCCGCGACCCGGGGCACGAGCTCGGCCAGCGTCATCGTGAGCTCTCGGCTACGCTCGGCACGCTGGCGTGGGCCCCGGTTCAACTCCCCTGCATCAGCCGTGCGGAAGGCGCGCGCTCTGCTGTCGGGTGTCGCTGACCGGCCTGAACGCCGCGTGAGCTCAGGGAGAAGCCCTTCAGGTCGCCGTTGTGCGCGAACACCCAGTAGCGGCCCCACAGCCCGCGCACGAAGGGGTGGCGGCCCTCGAGCGCGACCCGGCCCTGCTTCCCCCGCCGCCTTTGCGTCGCCTGTGGATGCGCGATCACGTTCGCTGCGGATCGGGTACGAGGCGATCGTGCGTCGCCACTTTCGACGCACGCGCGCTCGCCGCATCGACGAAGCAGCGCACGCCGCGGCCCTCGAAGAAGGCGCGACGCCGAAGGTGTCCTTGTGCTCCTCGGCCCGCGTCGCGAAGCCGGTGAAGCTTGAACATGATGTCGGTGGGCGTGTTGCAGTTCATGCCGAGTAGTTGATACATCGCGCGCTCCGTTTGCGGTTCCTCGAGCCCTGCCGGGCCGCTCCCAAGAGGGCCGAGATCCTTTGGGGCGACACCGCAGGTGTCTTGGGGCCGTCATTTCATTCCATGAACAGCCGCCGCAGACCCTTGAGGCTGATCAGGTTGCCGGGGTTGTTCGTCCCCCGAGCACGCCGCCTGTGCGTGCCAGCAGGCGCGGGCAGCTCTTCGCGCGCCAGATCACGAGATCGTCCAGCCAGGGGTAGACGCTGACCCGATTGGCCTCTCGTAGAGCTCGAAGCGCGGCTTGAGCGCAGCGAGACGCGCTTCAGTGGATGGCGCGCGTCGCGGCGTCGGCGTCGCTATTGCGGTCCGCGGCGATCACCCGCGTGCCGCGTGGATGCCGGTCTCGAGCGCCTTGCCGATGCCCTCGCCGGCGAGAGAGTAGGTCGCGCCGGCTGCCTCGCCGGCGACGATCAGCCCCGGCCTCGAAAAAGCGCGCCCTTCGAGAGCGCAGCGCAGCGGCGCGCCCTTGAGCCTCACTCCGCAGCAAGCCGCCGGCTATCAACCTGCGCGCCGGCGCGTAGACCTCGTGAAGGTGCGCCGGAGACCGCGCAGGTTGACTTCCTTCATCCCCAGGCGCCTCGTCCTTGAGCGTGCGGTGGCTGCGGAGCGATGCCGACGCTGATGTTGAACACGCCGTCGCGACAGGGAAAGATCCAGGTTACAGCCGGGCCGCAGCTTGCGATGCCAGACCACGTCGAGCGCGCTGGATGCGGCCGACCATCGCATCGTCCTTCACGTAGCCGCGCAGCGCGACGCCCGGTGTGCGGCGCTCGCACATGCCGGCGCCGCCATCAATGCCTGCGGCACGGGCGCACCCAGTGGCGAGCACGAGCCAGGGGCGCGCGGATCTCGTGCAACGCGGCAATGACTCTTGAGCCGCACCGGACGACGCGCCCCTGGCGCCGTCCTCCAGCGGCGCCGCCGAAGCGCCGGCGCGATGGGCAAGTGCGCGCCGGCCGCGACCGCCGCCTTGTACAGGATGTCGTCGAGCCGCCGCGCGGTAGCACGGCCACGGTCCCCGGCAGGCGTCGATGCGCCCGCCGCTCGGGCCCGACCAGCCGATAGCGTGGCCGGCCGTGCCTGCGCCATCACGGCCCGAGCAGGCTTCCAGGCGGCGCGGAGCGCGCGCGTGCGCGTCGGGGATCAGGCCGTCGCCGCAAACCTTTGTCGCGCGGAAAGGCATGCTGGTCGACGACGACGTCGATGCCGGCCTGCCCCAGCATGCGCGCGCACGCGCTGCCGGCCGGACCCGGCGCCGACGACCAGGACGTCGCAGCGGGCGGGTGGCGGTGCGCCCGCGTTAGGCTCGGCTGCAGTGGCAGCTTCAACGGACTCACCGAAAGCAGGTCAGGTGGTGCTAAGCTAGCAGCTACTGGCGCCGGCTCGGCGGTCAGTAGTCAGTGCACAGCGGCGAATCGAAGCGCGAGCTGCATCCTGATCAGCGGCACCGGATAGCCCATGCGACAGCGCCAACCGGCGGAACGCGAGCCTGCCGACACCGGCGCGGGCGAGCGCGGCCTCGACCGCGGTGTGCTGGTCGGGCACGCCATCGGTCGAGACTGCTGAGCGCGCCGGGCGGCAACCGCTCGATGCCGTCAGGCCGACGCGCCGCAAGTGCGGCTGGCTGGCTCGATCACGACCGGCAGCGCTCCGCCTGGGGTAGAAACCCACTTTCTGGGCGCCGGGCAGTCGGGCCACAGCCTGGTGGCGAGATGGATGTCGCGCACCAGCGTCC
>NZ_JADJDO010000011.1 GCF_016702655.1 Ideonella sp. | reverse complement strand
GAGGAACTTGGCGTTTTTGTCCACAACGGTGACTTGGTAGTCGCCGCTCGCGTGCAGCAGGCGGGCGATGGTCCGGCCGAGGGCCGGCGCCGAGCAGGGCGCGATTCCTACCACGGGGCTCCGCCAGGGTTTGCGGGCGCGCCGGATGCGGCACGCAATGGCAAGCACTGTAGCGACGAGCGTTGTCGAAATAAAGCACTACAACGTCATAAAATTCCAAACACACGACGAAACGTCAGCATCAATAGCCGAATCGCATCGAGCCGAGCGCCATGACCACCACCCCGGTCTAGCCTCGACCGGCGCCTGACCTCGCTGCAGGCCAACGCGCGCGCGCCGACGGCGACGCTAAGACGCGGTTTCGGCGTCGCGCGAACGACTGTCGTCGCAGCGCCTGGCGCGGCTGGAGTTGAGCGGTGGGACCGTCGGCTACACCGTGGCGCCCGCCGCGACCGGGGAAGGCGAGCAGGGGCGTGCAGGCCTTCGTCAACCTGGCGGTGAGTCCGAAGGCGGCGCGCGCGCGGTGATCGAGCGCCTCGCTGCTGCCCCTGAGCTGCGCCAGCTTGCCGCGGTAAGCGGCGAGTTCGACTATCTTCGCCGTGGTCGCGCCTGGCACGCAACGCCTCGATGCGCTGCTCGACGAGATCGGCCAGATCGACGGCGCGTGGTGCGCACGACGACCTCGGTGCTGCTGGCGATGCGGATTGACCGGGTTGCGTGTACACCGACGGGCTGCCCCAGTGGGCGAACACCGGAATCCGCAGCACGAAGGTACTCCAATGACCCTTGGGATGGTCGCCAGCGCCGCACCGCGCGAGATGCCCGCCCCGCAACGGCAACGGAGTCGGACGATGGGCCACCCGCAAAGAAGACGACCTTCCTGCGCGCAATAAGACTACCGCAGCGCCGGCCAGTCCGTCTGGCAGCGCGTCGCGCGCCCCGACCGGGATCGACTTTCGCGACCGGTTCTTCCCAGCCCAGCATCGCGCTGGCACCGAAGGCTGAGGTTCACCCGACGACGCACTGCCTGTGAAACACCAGGGCGAGAGACCAATGCCTGCACCGGTTTGGCCCTTGCGCTGGTCGTTGAGCACCTGTCCTGCAAGCGCAACAATGCCGCCGCCATCTCGCCGTTCATGCTCTACTCGATGGCGCGCCAACGACGAGTTTACCGGCCCGGCGCGCGATGAAGGTCTGCGCGCGTGGTGGCGCACCTGCTGGCTGGTACGCGCACGGCGCCCGCCGCGAAGCGCTGTTCCCGGCGCTGGAGATGCCGCCCGCCCCCAATCCCATCGAGGACGATTGGTGGTTCGATGCCGTACGCGACCGCTCGGCGCCTACTACCGCATTGCCACCGAGCAGATCGCCGACATGCATACCGCATTGAACGAAGTCGGCATCCTGTACGTGCGAGCTGCGGCCGCCACCGGGTTGGGTCGAAGGCGAACCAGCTGACACCGCGCACGCCCGCCTGAGAGCATCGCCAAGGTCTGGCAGATCCCGACGTGGGCGGCAGCGCGGCCCATGCCGGGCACGCGTTCGCGATCGCCGGCTACGACGAACGCGCGGCTTCCCGGGTCCAGGAACTCCCGGGGAGCGACCGGCGCTCGCACGGCGTCGCGATCCTCGGCTACGAGGACTGGATCGCCACCGCGATGGACTGCTGGGTTGCGCAACTCGGCGTCGTGACCGCCGAGCATCGCGAGCTCTCCCAGCGCGCAACGCTGAAGATGAGCGGTGGCCGTGCCTCGCCGCGAGCCAGGTGCTGCGCAATCGCGAGCTCGCCCTACATCGTCAACCTGGGCAACGACGGCCAGCTCTCGGCGAGCGGGCCAGCTTCCGCACCACGCCCGGACGACCTGCGCGCATTGGCCGGCCCCTGCCTGGAACGCGCTTCGGGTGAGCACTGGGAGTTCGGGACGGGCCGTTCGACGTCTGCATCTTCGCCCACGGCGGCCTGGTTGGCGAAACGGCAGCAGCCGTGGTCGCGGCGCGCTGATCCCGAAGCCTACGAGAACCGGCATCCCGCCCGTCTTCCTGATGTGGAGACGGGCTTCTCGACACGCTGGCCGACATGATCGAAGACGCGCTTCGCGGTCAGGCCCGCGCGCAGCCGGTGCCGGCGGCGGCTTCGAGCGCTGGTGGAACAGCCGCCCCGAGTCCGCCTCGCCAAGCCCGGAACGCTGTTCTGGCGCGAGATGAAGGAAAACGCTGACCTTCATTGCCCTGCTACCGCGACAAGAACGCTGACGCCCGCCGGTGGCCGACGACGAGCAGGCCGGCGCCGTGCCGCTGTACCGCTACTTCAAGCACCAGGTCAGGAACCGGAAATCGTGCGCATGCACTTCGTCTGCCATTACCGGTAGGGGCGATCGTCGGCGCGACCCGCGATCGCGCGCACGGGTCTCCGGATGGCCTGAAGCCTGAGTCGCACCTTCATGGTGCCGGCGCTGCGTCTGGACGCGTTCGACTGCCTCGTCGCGCCGCTCGTCGAGGGCGGGCGATCGGGCGCGAACAGCCAGTTCCCGCTCACCGACCGGGCCGGAGGAAGAGACCCGAGTTGGCAGGCCTGTATCGGCGCTCTTCGCTGTTGTGGCTGGTGAACGAGGCCTCGGAAGGCAGCCGCGCACGCCCATCCCCGGCCTGAGAGATTCTGCTAAGGCGCGTCCTCGGCTCCAACTGCCGCGCACCACCGTGCACTGGGTCGCCGGGGCGCAACAGCACCGGCGACCACGCATGGCGGCTTCGACGAGGACGAGGCCACGACGCGGCAGGTTCTGCGCTTCATCCGCAGCGCGTGATCGGCGGTGCATCTCGCGGCTCGGCAGTAAGCCCGCCGCGCGCGCACTCACGCGCGAGGCCGGCACCGGGCGGTGGATAACCGCCTACGCCAAACCAAAACGCAGTTGCGCCGACACTTCGTCCCGGCACAGCAAGTCGAGATGCCCGCAGCCACTCACCACATGCCGGTGCGGTCGCAGGTACGGCCAGCGCGAGTCTGGGCCGGCGGTGTTCGTTTCAGCGCCTCGCGAGCGGCACCAGGCCGTCGCCGGATCACCGCGCGGTGCACCCGGCCTCGCGCTCGGCGAGCGAGGCCGAAGCAGGTAGGCCTGCACACCCCTGCGGCAGCGGCGTGGGCCGGCGGTCGTCGTGGTGCTGGTTGTGGCGTGGTTGCGCTCCTGCCAGTTGGCATCCTGCAGGTTGCCGAAGCGCAGGTCGGTGATGCCGGCGCTGCGCGCGTCTTGCCCAGGCGTGCGAATGGCCCGACATAGGCTCAGCCCGAGTGCCGCGTACGACGAGCCGGCCGCCGCGCTCGAGCGGTGCGCCATGGTGCGGCGTGCCCAGGAACACGAGCTGACAGCGGGGCCAGCCAGCGCTTCGCCCTGTTCGGCGGCATGGCGGCAGGCGCTGCGCGCGACGAGGGCCGCCCATGCTGTGGCCGAGGATCGCGAGCCTGTCCACCGGCACCGGGCCAACGCGCCACCAGCTGCTCGAGGAAGGCCGAGAACTGCGCCCGTTCTGCGACACATGACGGCCGCCGTTGTAGTTGAGGTAGACCGGCGTGTAGCCGAGGTCGCGCGCCAGGGCTCAGCCATGGTCGTGGCCCTGGCGCGTCCATTGCAGGTCGCCCATGCACTGGCCGTGGGCCAGCACCAGCAGCCGGGAGCGAGGTTCGGCAACTTGTGCTGCTAAGCCGGTCTCTTCGCAAGACGCCAGTCGAGCGCGCGGGCCGCCCATGCGGCTAGGCCTGAACAGCGAGCGGGGTTGCCGGTCGCGGCGAGGTGGTCGCCCCAGATGCCGTTCAGGGCGCTGATCAGCGCCCTCGCGCTGGGGCGTCGCCGCGACGGTGCCGCTGGCGCGTGACCGCGCCGAGCAGCATCGACCCCGCGGCCGACGCCGCGTGTCACCGCGCGCACGCGTCAGTGTACACGGAAGCCGGGTGATCCCCGAGGTGCGGCCCTCGGTGAGGGCCAGACGATGCCGCCACCTCGACGCGATCGTGTGGTGCATCGCTTCGACCAGATCGGTCACCTGAGTGTCGCGGCGATGCCCAGGCGGACCAGGCCGCGCAGGCCGGAGCCGGGATGGGCAGCGATGGGGGTGTGAGGGCAGTCGGGGTCGGCATCGTGCAGCTTTGCGCGCTGAGTGGGATGTCGCACTATGGTCTGCGACCGCACTTGCATGCAAGCAGCGAATTGTGGAGTGATCACTAGTCCCGCCTCACCCCGACCCTCTCCCGCAGGCGGGAGAGGAGAGCGTTTCTGGCTCCCTCTCCCCCCGTACTCGGGGAGAGGGTCGGGGTGAGGGGCACCAGGGTCCGGCCTCGGTTACCATGCCCGGCGAGTGCCCGGACGTCGCCAGGCCATCCGGGGTCTGGCACTTCGCTCGCCAACTTGCACGCAACCATGCTGAACCTCGATGGTGCGCAACCTCGCCAGTGCCGCTGGCGCACTGCCCGAGCTCGCCCCTGCTCGGCGAAAGGGCGCAACACGCGCTCGCACGCCCGACGGCGCCTGCGTTCAGCAGTGCCGACCCGCTGCTCGCCTCGAGCGAACCGCCGCCCATCTACAGCCGACACCGGCTCCTGCTGCAGGGGCGCATCGGGACTTCAGGATGCAGCTGCGCCTGCGCGAGCTCGGCTCGCTGGTGCTCTCGTCGCTGAGCTTCAATACCGCGGTGGAACTGGCCCAGGATGCGTCCGAGCAGTCCTTCCTCGTGACCACGCAGACCCGCGGGCATTCCGAGATTTCCAGCGGGCGCGAAGGCGGTGCCGGGGGCGCCGGTTTCGTGGTCGTCGATTCGGCGACGCGCGACGTCGTCAAGCGGCTTCAGCGCCGACAGCGAGCGCCTGAACGTGCGCATCGACGTCGCGGCGATGATGGCCCTGTGCGCCAGCCTGCTCAGGGCGAGCCTGCCGCGGCGCGCTCGAGTTCGCGCCGTGCTGACGCCCGGCGGCGTGGCCCACGGGCGCTGGATGCGCATCGCGCAACTGCTGCTCGACTATGCCTGCGCCGCCGCCGCCGTGCTTTGCGCCCGCTCGTCTACCGCCGGCTCGAAGAGGCGGCAATGCTCACGCCGCTCACCGAGCACCAGCACAACCCAGCGAGCGCCTGCTCGCGCCGAGCCGTCCACTTGCACCGCGCCATGCGCGCCGCCGACGAGTTCATGCACTCCCATGCGGCGCAGCCAGCCGACCCTGGCCGACATCGCCGGCGCCGTCGGCGTCAGCGTCCGCACGCTGGGCGCCGGCTTCCAGTCCTGGCGCGGCGTCACGCCCATGCAGCGGCTGTGCGAGATTCGCCTCGCAGCCGCGCACGACGACCTGCAACGCGGCGACGGCGACGTGGGCGAGGTGGCGCTGCGCTGGGGCTTCGGCCACCTCGGCCGCTTTGCCGCGGACTACCGGCAGCGCTTCGCGGAACTGCCGTCGCAGACACTGCGAAGGGGCGGCTGAACCGCAGTTGCATTCGCGGAACCGTGTCGCATCAATGACCTCGGTCAACCTGTGGCATTCGATCCAGCCGTCATATGCACAGCCAGTGTGTGGCACGCGCCTGACGCTGGAACACGGGGTTGACGGGGCTGAACCGATGCATCCCGGAAACGCCCGCAGAACAGTGTTGATACGCGTTTGGTAGCCAGGGCCTTGCGCCTTGAACCACTCGGAGAACATCTTGGATCGACACGAAGCGAGATGGAAGACTTGAAGGCAATGGCTGCAAACCCCTGCGAACGACACCACGGCATGATGTGACGAATGTCAGCTTCAGGATGCTCGTCGGTCGGAGTCGGCGTTGCGGACTTGCCTTGAGGCGAGCCCCCAATCAGTGTTGGATTTCCATAAGTAGATCTCTCCGCGCCCGTAAATGAGCCATGCCGGAAGCTGAGACTGGCGGGTTGTAGGCTGACCTTGTGGACTTGAACTGATTACCGGGAGAACCGCGTACTTTCCCTGGCCTCACCGCCCGGGAGCACGCATGAGCGGCAGACCTTGTTCGCCCAGGCCGCGGAGTTCGGGCCGTGGACCAGCCCACGCTCTGCCGCGGCGGCCACGGCGGAAGGGCGTGGCACGGCCGGCCCCGTGCCGAGCGTTCCGTGCCGGCGGCCTTCGCGCAGCTGACCTGGCGCGAGTCCGCGCGACACGAGGCCAGCCTGTCGGCCAATGCCGGCAAGCCGGTCGCGATGGGCTTTGCCCGGCGGTCAAGCGCCGGCCGGGCCGATGCCAACGGGCGCGCGGGCGGCGGCCGGGGCTGGTGGCCTGTGATCCGGCGGGCGGGAAGGCGTCGCGGGGCCGGCGCGACCCGACAACACGGCCTGCCTGGATCCAGCACCATCGATCTGGCCTGAGTCTGTTCGGGGGGCGCTCGTTCGACCAAGGCGCGATGAAGGCCGGCACACGCTGGTGGACCTGCGCGCGATCCCCGCGTTCGCCACATCAGCGACGGCAAGGCGCACGACGAACGTGCTGGACCCGCTGGGCCTCGGGAGGCCGGCGCGTTCTACGTGATGGATCGCGGTGAGGGACCGCGCGGCTGCACGCATTGATCAGGGCCGGCGCCTTCGCAGCGCGCGAAGCGCCGTGGATGCCCGGCGTGGCACTCGGCCCCACCGACCGCAGCACCGGCATCATCAGCGACCAGCGGGCAGGCTCAACGGGCACCACCCGGCGAAGAGTATCCCGGAGCACCTGCGCCGCGCAGGTTCAGATCCCGAGGCGGGGAGCGCTGATCTTCTGACCAACAACACGGCGCCGCCCGCGCCGAGATCGCCGCGCTGCCCAAGAGCCGCTGGCAGGTCGAGTTGTTCTTCGGGGATCAAGCAGCACCTGCGCGGCAGTTCCGGCAACAGCGGAGAACGCCGTGAAGACGCAGGTCTGTGCGCCGGGCCGCCTACGTGCTGATCGCACGCAAGAAGGGGAGCTTCAACCGATGCCTCGCTCTACATATGACAGATCTGTCGGGGGCCTTCGAGAAAACCGAGGTTTCATGCGCCTTGCAGCCCGATGCCTCCCGATTCGAATCGCCTGACCCCGCTAACCAGTTGAGTTTGTTCAAGATTTAACCGGACAGCAGTGTAGATCTCTGCTTCACGGGTGGTTGCCTTGCGGAACGAGATGACGCGGATTTCATGTTCGGTCTCCGTGTGAACGCTTGAGACAGGAGTGCCGGCGAGCAATCCGAGCGTGACGAAGCGTTGCTCGCCGTAGGGAGAACCGATCATCCTCGAAGGTGTAAGTCGCGCCTTCGAACACGCGAGGAGCGGCTACGAAGTCGAGCCCATGGGCCCCAAGTTCGCGGCGCGCTTCGCTTCTGACCAAACTGAACTCCATGCGGCAATAGTATACGTAATGTAGATGCGTCAAGCAGGTGGAATTCGGTGGGCAAGGTTTGATGAACCCTGGAGTTAAAGCGGGCTCGGGGACTAGCTACGATAGCGGCCCGCCCCTTCCGGAGACCGCCGCATGGGCACCGCCCTTCCCAAGGACGTACGCGAGGCCACCGACACCAGCGCCGTCACCCAACTGGTGCTGACAGAACGCGAATGCCGCGACCTCGGTCGCTGGGCGCGCATGCGCGAGTGCTTCCACCCCGATTCGATCGTGCGCCTGAGCTGGTTCAGCGGCACCGGGCCGGACTTCGTCGAGCGCTCGATCGACATGGCGCGCCCGCGGCGTGCTAGCACGCACCGGCTGGGACCGGTGGGCGTGCGGCTGAACGGCGAGCGCGCGGTGGCCAGCCTGGCCGCGACCATCGACATCCCGGGCACGCTGGGTGGTGTGGACGTCTTCCTGTCCAGCCATGCACGCTTCTTGTACCGCGCCGAGCGCCGCGACGGCCGCTGGCGCCTGGCCGGATTCGAGGCCTTCTACCTGCGCGACGAGCTGCATCCGCAGCGGCCGGGACAGGCCGTGCCGGTGACGCCGGACCAGTTGGCGGGCTTCCGCCCGTCGTACCGCATGCTGTCGCTGCTGCTCACCGCCCAGGCTACGCCGTCAACCCGACCTGCCCGGCATGGACCGGCCCGAGTCTGTGGAGGCGATGTGCCGCGAGGTCTACGGCTGGGCTGGCCTGGAGCCCTGAGATACCGAAAGGCAAGGCATACGTCAGACCCCGGCCAGGCCCGCGGACAGAATAGCTGCGGACAGGGCTGGCGGCCGCCAGGCCCGATGAACTGGAGACAAGCGCCAAGCTCGAACGCCTGCGCGCGCAGCGGCTGCTGGCGCTGTGCTGCGACGCACTAGCGCTGTTCAACTAGCGCTGTTCGTGCCGTGGGCCGTGCTGATCGCGGCACTGGCGCTGATCCTTGAAGGCCGGGACGATTGATGGTCGGCGCGCCGCTGGTCATCGACGTGGCCTTCGCCTATGTGTTGCTGCTGTTCGCGGTGGCGACCTAAGGCGACCGGCGCGCCGCGCAGGGGCGGTCGGTAATCGGCAACGCCTGGGTCTATGTGCTGTCGATGGCGGCGTACTGCAGCGCCTGGACCTGAGGATGGTTCGTTCAAAGGCCCTATTTCCGTGACGAAGGGGTAGTCGGGCCCGTCTGTCGAGGCTCCGAATGCGGTTCTTGTGAACGACGGTAGCCGCCGAGCGGCGATGAACCCGGGCGCACGCGCCCAGCACAGCGCTCGTCTGCGGGTTTACCCATGCGACGCGGCCGCATTGCCCCCGGCCCGAAAACCCTCGGACTCAGGCGACCCCTGCGACCCACGGTGCCGGGTCGCTCGATCGACGGTGGTTGACTGCGCTCAGGCCGCCTGCAGGGCCTGTTCACGCGCAGGTGAGCGTGGCGGCGCACGGGCCTGCAGTCCAAGGTGCGTGAGGATCTTCTCGATCACCGGCCGCTCCAGGATCGCGGCGATGATCTTGAGCTCGCCGCCGCAGTTCGGGCAGTGCTCGAGGTCCGGATCAAAGACTCGCTTGAGCAGCTTGGCAAGCTGTGGGAGGAAATGAGCGAGGAGGAACACCGCCTGTACCCGAACGGTGTCGAGGCGATGGTCGGCCAGGGCGTGATTGCCGAGCATTCGGAGGAGCACCTGGTCACCTCGGACAAGGGCATCGTCATGCTGCGCCGGCTGCTGCAGGGCTGCCCAGATTTCTGCCCGAATCGGACGAGCGTTGCCAGCCGCGGCTAGCGCGAAGCGCGCGCCCGCGCCTAGTCTCGGAACAACGGCACTCCAACGGTTGCGGCAGCCCGCGAAGCAATGAGCACCTTGTCCCTGAGCCCTTCTGGCGGCCCCTTGTACGTCGGCCTCGACCTCGGTGCCTCGCGCACCAAGGTGGCGGTCATCGATGCGCAGGGCCGCCTGCTCGGCCATGCGGTGCGCAAGTCGGGCATCGACTTCACGCTCACCGCCAAGGCCTGCCTGGATGCTGCCCTCGCGATGGCGGGCGCGCAGCAGGGCGACATCGCGAACGCCGTCTCCACCGGCTACGGGCGCGGCAACGTCGCCTTCATCACCGAGCAGACCAAGACCGAGATCGGCTGCCTGGCGCGCGGGGCCTACCACTACTTCCCCGAGGCGATCACGATCATCGACATCGGCGGCCAGGACAACAAGGTCGTCAAGATCGACGCCGCCGGCCGGCGCCTGTCGTTCAAGATGAACCGCAAGTGCGCGGCCGGCACCGGTGCCTTCCTCGAGGAGATGGCCAACCGCCTCGACGTCTCGCTCGAGACCATGAACGCGCTCGCGCGCGAAGCCACCGGAATGATCAAGCTGGGGAGCTTCTGCACCGTGTTCTCGGCCACCGAGGTGCTCGAGAACATCCGCGCCGGGCGCCCGGTGAGCGACATCGTCAAGGGCATCTTCTATTCGATGATCCGGCGCGTGCTCGAGATGGACTCGCTGACCGAGCAGGTCGTGATGACCGGCGGCGTCGTGGCCCACAACGCCTATCTCGTCGCGATGACGGCCGAGATGATCGAAAGGCCGGTGCGGCTGGCCGAATTTCCGCAGCTCGTCGGCGCCGTCGGCGCCGCGCTGCACGCCATCGACGGCGAGGCCGCAGCGTCCGGCGAGACGAGCGCCGCGCACACCACAGGAGACTGAAGATGACCACCAGCAACCCGCCCGCACGCAAGAAGATCCGCGCCACCGAACAGATGGCGCGCATCATGTCCGACTACTTCTACGGCCTGAACGAGGCCGCCACGACGGGCAGCCGCAAGGTGGCGTGGTGCACCAGCGTCGGGCCGGCCGAGCTGCTGCGCGCGATGGGGTTTGCGGTGCACTTCCCCGAGAACCACGGCGCCATGCTCGGCTCGACGCGCTACTCGACCGATCTGATCCCGGAGGCGAATGCGGTCGGCTATTCGCCCGACATCTGCTCCTACCTGACCTCCGACATCGGCTCCTACCTGAAGAAGTCGACGCCGCTGTCCAAGGCCTATCCGGGCATCGCCTCGGTGCCCAAGCCCGACGTGCTGGTCTACAACACCAACCAGTGCCGCGACGTGCAGGACTGGTTCAACTGGTACGCCAAGGAGCTCAAGGTCCCGGCGATCGGGATCTCGAGCCCGAAGAACGTGGTCGACGTGAGCGAAGGCCTGGTCGATGACGTTGCACGCCAGATCGAGGCACTGGTGCCGACGCTCGAGGCGGTGGCCGGCGCCAGGCTCGACATCGACCGCCTGCGCGAGACGGTGGCGCTCTCGCGCCGCTGCAGCCAGTTGTGGGGCGACGTGCTCGAGACGGCGCGCAACCGGCCCACGCCGCTGACCTTCTTCGACGGCACGATCCACATGGGGCCGGCCGTGTGCCTGCGCGGCACGCAGGAAGCGATCGACTACTACGAGCTGCTGCTGGCCGAGCTGCGCCAGCGCGTTGCCGATGGCGTGGGCGCGGTCGACGGCGAGCAGTTGCGCCTGTACTGGGAGGGCATGCCGGTCTGGGGGCGCTTGCGCCAGCACTCGGAGATGTTCGCCTCGCTGCGCGCGAGCGTGCTGGCGTCGACCTATTGCAGCAGTTGGGTCTTTCCGGCCTTCGACGGCCAGGACCCGTTTCGCAGCATGGCGCGCGCCTATCTCGAGCTCTTCATCGTCCGCGCCGAAGACTACAAGCAGGCCTACCTGAAGAACATGCTGGATCGCTTCGAGATCGACGGCATCATCTACCACGACGCCAAGACCTGCCCTTACAACTCGAACAACCGCTACGGCATGCCGCAGCGGCTGGAGGCGCAGACAGGCGTGCCCGCGCTGGTGCTGTCGGGCGACCTCAACGACCTGCGCTGCGTCTCCGACGAGCAGACCAAGATCAACGTCGAGGCCTTTGTCGAGCAGTTGCTGGAGCGTGTATGACCCTCGACGCCTTCTTCAAGCCGCGCGCGGTGGCCGTTGTCGGCGCGTCGGCGCGCGAGCATGCGGTCGGCCACTCGGTGATCGCCAACCTGCAGGCCTTCGGCTATACCGGCGCCATCTACCCGGTGCACCCGAGCGCGAGCGAGATTCGCGGCCTTGCGGCCTACGCCAGCGTGGCCGCGATCCCGGGTCCGGTGGACCTGGCGCACATCATCGTCGCCGCCGAGCAGGTGCCCGGCGTGATGGCGCAGTGCGGCGAGAGAAGGGCGTGAAGGCGGTGATCATCAACTCGGCCGGATTCAACGAGGTGGGCGCAGAGGGCGCGCGCCTGCAGCAGGCCTTCATGGCCGAGGCCAGGCGCTACGGCATCCGCGTCTTCGGGCCCAACTGCCAGGGCACGATCAACACCGATGCCGCGCATCGCGCCTACTGCAACTTCACCAACACGATGCCGCAGGCGGGCGCGATTTCGCTCGCGGCGCTCAGCGGCGGCGTTGGCGGCCTGATCCTGCAGGGGCTTGCCGACACCGGCGTGGGCCTGCGCATGTACGCCTCCAACGGCAACGCCTGCGACGTGTCGATCGCCGAGATCCTGCGCTACTGGGGCGACGACGAGGCGACGCGCGCGGTCGTGCTCTACACCGAGGGCTTTGCCGACCCGCGCGAGTTTCTCGAAGTCGCGAGCGACGTGGCGGCGCGCAAGCCGGTGCTGGCGATGAAGGCCGGGCGCACCGAACAGGGCGCCAAGGCTGCGTCGTCGCACACCGGCTCGCTGGCCGGCGTCGACATCGCGACCGAACTCATCTTCGAGAAGACCGGCATCCTGTCGTTCCGCGACGAGGGCGAGCTCGTGCGCGCCGCGCTGGCGTTTGCGACCCAGCCCATCCCGCGCGGACCGCGCGTCGCCATCCTGGCCAACACCGGCGGGCCGGCGGTGATCGCCACCGACGCGCTCGTCGCCGAGGGGCTGGAAGTGCCGCCGCTGTCGGCAGTGTCGGTCGAGAGGCTGCGCGGCGCGTTGCTGCCGCAGGCGGCGCTCACCAACCCGGTCGACGTCGTTGCCACCGCCGGGGCCGAACACTTCCGCGCCGCGATCGAGGTGCTGCAGGACGACCCCGACATCGACGCGCTGTACCTGAACTTCGTCACGCCGTCGTTTACCGACACGCAGGCGATCGCGCGCGAGATCGTCGCCGCGGCGAGGAAGCGCAGCAAACCGATCGTGTGCAACCTGATGACCGACCTGACGCAAGAGCGCTTTCGGGCCACGCAGCGCCTGCTGGTCGATGGCGGCGTGCCCTGCTATGCCTACCCGAGCGAGGCCGCGCGAGCCCTCGCCGCGCTCGATCGCTACCGGCGCCTGCGCGCGCGCCCGCAGGCTGCGCCGAAAGTGTTCGACGACGTCGACGCAAGGCGTGCGCGCAGCATCGTCGAATCGGCGCTGCGCGCCGGGCGCAGCCAACTTGGCGCCGGCGAGGTGGCGGCGCTGTTCGGCTGCTACCGCATCCCGATGGCCGCGAGCGTGGTCGTCGACGACGCCGAGAGCGCCGCGAGAGCCGCGCAAAGCATCGGCTACCCGGTCGTCGTCAAGGTCGATGCCGAGGCGGCGAGCCACAAGAGCGATGTCGGCGGCGTCGCGATCGACCTTGCCGACGCGCAGGCCGTGCGTGCAGCGGTGAGCGACATGCAGGGTCGCCTCGGCCACCTCGGGGCGCTGCGCTTCCAGGTGCAGAAATTCGTCCCCGGCGGCCAGGAACTGATCGTCGGCGCGACGCGCGCCGCAGGGCTCGGGCACATGCTGATGTTCGGCCTCGGCGGCGTGCATGTCGAAGTGCTCGGAGACGTGGTGTTTCGCCTCTGCCCCGTGAGCGCGCCGCAGGCGCAGGGCATGCTCACGGCAATCCGCGCCGCGGCCCTGCTCGACGGCGTTCGCGGCCGCCCGGCGCTGTGCAAGCGCGCGCTCGTCGAGCTTATCCAGCGCCTGTCGATGATGCTCGCCGAACTGCCGGAGATCGAGGAACTCGACCTCAACCCGGTGCTCGCGTTCGCAGATTCGGTGTGCGCGGTCGATGGCCGCATACGGGTCGGCGCACTCAGAACAGCCTGAGCGGCCCCCCGCGGGGTTGAGAAAACTTCGGGCGGCCTTGCGTTTCCTCAAGAGACGCGCCCGAACCGGCCGTTCCTGAACGCGGGTTGACATGAGCCAAACTGATGGGTAAATTACTACCCTTCAAGTAGCATTTATGGGTAGCGCAATGGCTGCTGCCACAACTCCGCTGGAGGTCACGTCCGCAGTACAGCGACTGGGCGAAAACGTCCGACTCGCTCGCATCCGCCGCGGCCTGAGCCAAGCGGAGTTGGCGCAAGCCTGCGGCATCACTCGCAAAACGCTCTACACCCTCGAGAAGGGTGCATCGGGCGCGACCGTCACCACCGCCTTCACCGTGCTCTGGAAGCTGGGCCTGCTCAACACTGCCGTTGCGCTTGCCGACCCCGAGGCTGACGAGCACGGAAGATCCTGGAGGCCGCTCGCCGGCCCAAGCGCGTGCGCCGCCCGGTCGACAGCGACAACGATTTCTGACCGATGACCGACGACGAACAAGCCTGCTACGTCTACATCCAGCTTCCCGGGACAATGGAGACCGTGCCATGTGCGCACCTCAAGGTGCGTGCCGTTGGCGCGGGCGCCTTTGAAGGCACCCTCACGTACGGCAAGCGGTATCTCGAACGGCCGGAGGTGGTGGCCCTGGACCCATTCCACCTGCCCCTGTCGACGCGCCCGCGCAAGTTCACGAAGCTCAAGGGCATCCCCGTGCCGTTCGCGACGCCAGCCCGGACGCATGGGGTCGCCGAGTCATCCAGGCCAAGCTGCAGCGCCCCGAAGCGGACATCCAGGAAGTGGAGTACCTGCTCAACGGGCCCGACGATGGCGCCGGCAACCTGAGCTTCGGACCAACCGCGACGCCGCCTGCTCCGAGGCGACCTTTCAATCGCACCCACCAGTTGGCTGCCCTGATCGAAGCCGCCGAGAAGCTCGAAGCAGACGGGCGGCTCCCCCACGAGGTCCTCGAGGAACTCGAACCCGGCACGAGCATGGGCGGCGCAAGACCCAAGGTGACGGTCGAAGACAACCACAAGATCTGGTTGGCCAAACTGCCGGAAAAAGCCGACCGGCACAACATGCAGCGGATCGAATACGCGACGCTGGAGCTTGCGCGCGCCACCGGCCTTCGAGTTTGTGGCGCACGCCTTGAGCCCGTCGGCGGGCGCGACACCCTCATGCTCGACCGCTTCGACCGCGAATGGAACCCGGATGCCAACGCCTACCGGCGCTACGGGCTCGTGTCGGGCCTGACGGTGATCGACGCCGAGGACGGCTACCTTGGCCGCGACCGGTGGTCGTACCTGTTGCTGGCCGATGAACTTCGGCGCTGGTCCGTCAAGAGCAATGACGACCGCCGCGAACTGTTCCTTCGCATGGTGTTCAACGCCATGGTCACCAACAACGACGACCACCCTCGCAATCACGCGCTGCTGCACGAAAAGGGTGGCTGGCGCCTATCGCCCGCCTACGACATCCTGCCAGTGCCGCTGGTCTCACTCGAACGTCGCGACCTGGCTCTCGAAGTCGGCCGGTTCGGGCGAGCCGCCAGCCTCTACAACATCCTGTCCCGGTGCGACGTGTTCGGATTGACGAAGGAAGAGGCGCAGGCGCTGATCGACGGGATGCTCGCCGTCGTCCGCGGCTGGCGCGAGTTCTTCATCCAACGCGGCGTCGAGCAGCGCAGCATCGAGATGCTCGAGCGAGCCATGCTACCGCCGTCGTTCTTTCGCGACGCGCCGCCGGACGCCGTCTGACCCGTTCGACTCGGGCCTTCATCGGAGACGAGTTCGCGAGCCGTTCGCAGTCGTTCAGTTCGCCGCGACTCGCCGTGCCAGGCGCCGTGGAAGTCGGGTGCCGAGGTCAAGAAGCGCGCCCGTCGAGGCCGGTCTGCTTGAGCCTCGTCCCGGCCCAGCCCGAGCCGCTCACATCCGCGCATCGGCTCGACGCCTTCGCATGCGGCGAGACATCGTTGGACGAGTGGCTTCGGCGGCGATCACCGTTGTCGACGACGCCGGGGTTCGCGCACTCCTGGTCCACGCCCTGGGCGATCGGGCCAAACAGTTCGACGCGCACTATGGCTTCCAGCCCTCGAACGCGCATCCGCTGACCCTGATGCTGCGGCTGCCGACGGGCCGCCGAGGCAGCCCTTCGGCATGCGGTCGAAGGACTGAGCCGCTCACCACTTCATCTCGCCCTTGTTGACCTTGGCACCGATGTCGAGTGCCACCATCAGGCCCGCGTTCGGGTAGGCGGTCTTCATGGCCTCGATCAGCGCGGCGGCGTTGGCGGCCTTGGCGAGCGAATCTCGAGCACGCGCACTTCGAGCGTCCGGCCTTCGAGCGTGATCGTGTTGCCGGCCTTCGCTTCCGGCAGCGGCGGGTTGACCGGCGCGTTGGCGCACATGCGCGGCCCCCGCACGGCGACTCCAACCACCCCGATCGCTCCGAACTGCATCAGCGGCCGCTCAACGATTCGGACGTGCACGCCAATCTGATCGAAACTGGCATCACCGCTTCAGCGGTGCCTCGACACCAGTGGCCCCCAAGACGGGTGGCGAGAGGCGCGCACCCCGGATGGGGATCGCCGCCAGGGCGGTGTCCAGCTCCTGCAGCTCGGAGGCGCTGAACGAGATCGACGCGGCGGCGACGTTCTCTTCCAGATGCGCCACGTCTGTGGTGCCAGGGATGGGCACGATCCAGGGCTTGCGGGCGGTCAGCCAGGCGAGTGCGATCTGGGCCGGCGTGACGTTCTTGCGGCGCGCCCAGGTCTGTACCAACGCCACCAAGGGCATGTTGTCCGGCAAGGCATCGCGCGCGAAGCGCGGGACGCTTGCGCGGAAGTCAAGGTCGTCGAACCGGCGCCTGGCGGTGACGGTGCCGGTGAGGAAACCCATGCCCAACGGGCTCCAGGGCACGAAGCCGATGCCGAGCTCTTCGCACAGCGGCAGCACCTGCGCCTCCGGACCGCGCCACAGCATCGAATATTCATTCTGGATCACCGCCACCGGGTGCACGGCATGGGCGCGGCGGACCGTCTGCAGGCCCGGTTCGGACAAACCATAGTGACGCACCTTGCCCTGGCCGATCAGATCCTTCATCGTCCCGGCCACGTCTTCGATCGGCACCTGCGGATCGACGCGGTGCTGGTACAGCAGGTCGATGCGATCCGTTCGGAGTCGCCGCAACTGCGCCTCAACGACCTGCCGGATGTGTTCGGGGCGGCTGTTCAGCCCGCCGCGCCGCGCGCCCGACTGCGGGTCGACGTCGAAGCCGAACTTGGTGGATACGGCGACACGGTCGCGAATGCCCTGGAGGGCCTCGCCGAGGATCTCTTCCGACATGAAGGGACCATAGACCTCGGCGGTGTCGATCAGTGTCACGCCCAAATCGACCGCGCGGCGGATCAAGGCGATGGCCGCTTGCCGGTCGGTGCTGCTGGCGTACAGGTCGTTCACCACCTGGGGGCTGCGGCCCGGGTGCCACTGGCAGCCCAGCCCGATGGGGAAGACCTCCATCGGGCCCAGCTTGCGCCGAGACCCTGCGTTGCGGTGAACGGGGGACGCACTTCCGGCGGCGCCGCTGCTGGCATGGGCTGACAGCAGCCACGGGGCCACGCCCAAGGTCGTGGCGGTCGCCAGTAGCTGACGGCGCGAGACGGATTCGCGGGAGTGACCGGAGAGGGCGTTCGGATCAGTGTTTCGCATGACAGTTCTCCTGGATGGTCAGATGTCGAGCCGGTACTCGGCCATCCGCTTCACGATGGCCGGGTCGCGGTGCGAGAAGAAACTGCTCGTGCCGGTTTCGAGCATGGCGATGCGCGTCATGTCCGTGTCGTCGAGCTGGAAGTCGAAGATGGCCAGGTTCTCGACCATGCGCTCCTTGCGAACGGACTTGGCCAGGGCCACGATGCCGCGCTGGACGACCCAGCGCAGCACCACCTGCCCCACCGACTTGCCGTGCTTGCGGCCGATATCGACGAGGGCCTCGTTCTGGAAGAGGTTGTTGCGTCCCTCGGCGAAAGGCGCCCAGGCCTCGGCCTGCACGCCGTTGTCGCGCATGAAGGCCACGCTCTCGGCCTGCTGGTGGAACGGGTTCACCTCGATCTGATTCACCGCCGGCGGCACCTCGTTGAAGGCCTTGATGTCCATCAGGCGGTCCGGGTGGAAGTTGCTGACGCCGATCGCGCGCAGCTTGCCGGCGTTGGTGGCCTCTTCCATCGCGCGCCAGGCGCCATGCACGTCGCCGAAGGGCTGGTGGATGAGGAACAGATCCAGGTAATCCAGCTGCAGGCGGCGCAGCGACTTGTCGATGGCCTGCCGGGTGCGCTCGTAGCCCGCGTCCTGCACCCACAGCTTGCTCGTGACGAAGAGTTCATCGCGCGCCACGCCGCTGCGGCGCAGACCCTTGCCGACCGCCTCCTCGTTCATGTACGAGGCTGCGGTGTCGATCAACCGGTAACCGGCTTCGATGGCGTCGACGACGCTGCGCTCGCACTCTGCGGGATCGGGGATCTGGAAGACGCCGAAGCCGGCGATCGGCATCCGGATGCCGTTGTTCAAGGTGACGTGGTCCATGACGGAGCGACTTTCCACTTCGTTGATCGATGCTGTCACTGTAGGCGGTCGATTGGCATTCGAATAGTGAGCTATCGATTGATGAATAGACAATCCATTCGATGACAATGCGCCTTTGCCGGTCGTCGTGAAGCGCTCCGGATTGGCAAGGATGGCTTGCCAAAGCAACAAGCCGCGGCGCACTGGTGCGCGGCAATTTCGCGACCTACAGTGATGGCCATCGCCATCACCGTCCACGTGCCCGTTCGCGACCAGCGCCTTGGTCACGCCCTGCGCCACCGGCCACTTGCGGCCGCAGGATCCATCGGGGCACTCCTTGCGCGGCACCAGAGACAACGACATGAAACCGATCGGGCCGATGTTTGCAGCGGCGCTCGCCGCGTTGTGTCCCAACGTTGAAGCGGATGCCGCTCGCGTCGCCCAGGATGCCGCGAAGGCCAGCCGTGGCGGCGTTGAAACCCGACATGAACACATGCACCTGAGCGTCGACGACCGGCTGCGCGATCTGCTGCGCCACCCGGCGTTTGCCGGCCACGCGCGCCTGTTGCTGCCCTGGGACGATCGAGGCTATGACGAGGCGCTGCCGTTGCGGCAGATCGGATCGCTGCTGCCGTACCACAGTCACGTCGAACCGCCTGTCGTCGTCGAGGCGCTGAACCGGATGATCGACGACGCCCGTCGCGGTCAGGAGGTCTTCCATCGCTTCTACACGCCCGACCAACGGCGTGCTGATCCAACCCTGGAGAACACGGGCCTCTTCTTCTTCCGCGGCAGGCCCGGGGCACCGTTCGCACTCATCGCTCCAGGGGGCGGCTTTGCCTATGTCGGGTCGGTCCACGAGGGCTTTCCATACGCGCAGCAGATCAGCCGGCAGGGCTACAACGCCTTCGTGCTGCGCTATCGCCCCGGGCTGGGCGAGCAGGCCGCCACGCAAGACATGGCGGCGGCGCTGTCCTGGCTGTTCCGAAACGCGGCCAAACTCGGCATCGCCACGGCCGGCTACTCCGTCTGGGGCAGTTCCGCCGGCGCGCGGATGGCTGCCAGCATCGGTTCCCACGGTGGCGCGCGATTCGGTGGCGATGCGCTGCCCAAGCCGTCGGTCGTCGTGATGGCCTACACCGGCCATTCGAGCTACACACCGAACGAGCCACCGACCTTCGTTGTTGTCGGCGACCAAGATGGCATCGCGCCGCCGGTCGTCATGGAACGCCGCGTGGCCGCGTTGCGTCTCCAGGGCGCCCGCGTCGAGTTTCACCGGTACGAAGGCCTCGGCCACGGCTTCGGGCTTGGCACCGGCACGAGTGCCGAAGGCTGGGTGGAAGAAGCGGTCCGGTTCTGGGCTGAAGTCATTCCGCGCGTTCGCTAAGCCGGTTCACGGGGTCGTCGAGAACACCTCGCGCGCCACGCCGACCGCCGTGATGGCATTCGGCCAACCCGCGTAGAACGCCAGGTGCGTCAGGGTCTCGACGAGCTCGTCCTTGCCCACGCCGTTGGTTCGCGCCAGCGACATGTGCGAGCGCAACTGCTCGGGCCGGTTCAGGGCGATCAGTGCGCTCACCGTGACCAGGCTGCGGTCCCGCGGCGACAGCCCGGGGCGTGCCCAGACATCACCGAACAGCACCTCGTCGGTCAGCTCGGCCAACTTGGGCGCGACATCGCCGATCAAGCGCTGCGCCCGCGACGGTTGTGCCGGCGCCTCTGCGGCTGGCGCCGCGCCGTCCTTGGCATCGACGACGGTCTCCAGCCAGTCCACGGTCTTGTTGTCCTGCGCTTCCGTGATCGCGAGGTGGGTCATCGCGCTGCCAGGCGCGGCACCGTGCCAGTGCTTGACGTTCGGCGGGATGCGGACCACGTCACCGGCGCGCATCTCCTCCACCCGGCCGCCCCATCGCTGCACGCGGCCGACACCGGCGGTGACCACCAGCGTCTGCCCGAGGGGGTGCGTGTGCCATGCGGTGCGCGCGCCGGGCGCGAAAGTCACGGAGCCGACGGACGCGCGGTCGGGACCGGCGGGCATACGCAGCATCTCGACGGTTGCGCCGCCGGTGAAGTTGTGTGCCGATGCCTGGTTTACCGGCCGTGTGCCTGCGCGAGAGATCTGAAGCTCGGGCTCGGCAGCGCCCACGGGAGCGAGCATGGACAGGGCCAGGATCTTGGCAAGTAGGGCGGCGGCGAGTCGATTCACGGCAGGTTCCTCGGATGACGCGTCAGGGACCCTCAGTCTAGGAACAAGATTGGCAGGTGAGTAGCTGCGCAAAGCTTGATGGATTGACAAGCCAGCGCCGACAATGGACGCAGGAGATCCGGCATGGCCATCAACGAACTGCGCTCCATTTCCATCTTCGTGACGGCAGCAGAGCTCGGCAGCCTGCGCAAGACCGCTGCCGCGCTGAACATCAGCCCGCAGGCGGCCAGCCAGGCCTTCGCACAGCTGGAGCAGCACCTGGACGTGAGGCTCTTCCACCGCACGACGCGGTCCATGGCGCTGACCGACGAGGGCCGGCGGTTCCTGGAAGAAGCCCAGCCGTCGCTTCTGGGGCTGCGGCGAGCCTTGCACACCGTGCGCCAGGCCAAGGACGAGATCGCCGGGCCGCTGCGCATCGTCGGGCCGCGCTCGACCTTCCAGCCCATCCTGTGGCGGCTGATCGACGAGTTCTGTCAGCAGTACCCGGGCATCGTGCCCGATGTGCAGCTCGAGGATCGTGTCGGGAACTGGGTGGAGGACCGGGTCGACGTGGGCTTCCGGCTCGGTCTCTCGCCGCATGAGGGTGTGATCGCCCGGCCGCTCTTCCCGGTGCAACTGATCATCTGCGCCTCACCGGAATACCTGCGGACCTACGGCGCTCCGGAGAGCGTCGCTGCGCTGCAATCCCACCGGTGCAGCGTATTCCGCAATCCGGGTACGGGCCAGATCGTTCCGTGGCGCGTCAAGGTGGGCGAGGACGAAGTCCAGCAGCCCGTCGTACCGGCGATTTGCACCAACGACGAGATCCTGGAGCTTCACGCGGTGCTGGCCGGGCGGGTGATCGGCCAACTGGCGGGGGTGACGGCGGCGCCGTACATCCGCTCCATGCAGTTGCGACCCCTGCTCGTCGATCACATTCCGGATCGGTACAGCTACTTCGTGTACTACGGCAGTCGAAACGCGCAGCCGGCGCGCGCAAGGGCGTTCATCGACCTGGCACTCAGGCGCCTCGTCGACAACAGCGAGTACGTGATGAGCATGAAAGAACTGCGCGCAGCGGCGGACAGCTTGTCCAATCCAAAGAAGCGCACTCGGCCCGGTGCCGCGAGCGCCGGCCGCGGAGCTGGCAGTGCCATGTGACCGACGGCGCGCAGCAAATTGAGGCCACCGGCACTCGCCAGCGCTCGAGCCTGGGCCAGCGCTGCGGAGCGCGCTGTGACCTGGCTGCGGTGCATGACCTGCGTCTTCAAACCGCCCCGTGAGCGTGCAGCGAACAAACCCTGCGCCGCTCGTCACGGCGTGGTACAGGGTCTCCCACTTATCTGCCCTTGATGACCTTACGATGTCAGAGTGCCACCATCAGGCCGGCGTTCGGGTAGGCGGCCTTCATGGCGTCGATCAGCGCGGCGGCGTTGGCGGCCTTGGCCAGCTCGCTCTCGAAGCGCGCCAGATAGGCCGGCGTGTAGGCGATCTGCGACGCATCCTGCGCCTGGCCGGGAAGCATGTGGCCGGGCACGACGATGGCCGGTTGCAGCGCGGCCATGGCCGCGAGCTTGGCGCTCCAGGCGGCGCGCTCCTGCACGCTCTGCGTATCGGCCGTCCAGGCGTGCAGCCCGCCGAACACGTTGACGCCGCCGACGATCGCCTTGATCGACGGGATCCAGACGAAGCTGCGGTGCGGCAGCGAATCGTCGAGGCCGCGCGCTTCGGGCCCGAGCCGTCATGGGACCTTGAGGCCGCCGTGGTCGCGAGGCCGCGAACCCGCACGGCGCCCGCCCGAGGCGCGCCGCGAATCGCCGTTCGTTGACTGGCGGCGCACAACGCGTTGCCCTGCGGCGCATGGCGTGTCTGGACGCTTGATCGGCAGTGCGACGCGAGCGAGCATCGCGCCCGGTTCGCATCAACGGGGCGCCTGGATGTCGCAACAGACTTTCGACCATGTGATCGTCGGCGGCGGCTCGGCCGGCTGCGTGCTGGCGCACCGGCTGGTCTCTGCCGGCCGCTCAGTGCTGCTGCTCGAAGCCGGGCCGGCCGACGACGACAAGTTCATCCACATGCCGGCCGCGTTCGTGCGCGTGCTGGCCACCGAGCGCGCCTGGACCTACGAGACCGAGCCACAACCGAGTGCGGCGGGGCGCAAGATGTTCGTACCTCAAGGGCGCACGCTGGGCGGCGGCAGCTCGGTCAACGCGATGGTCTACATCCGCGGCACGCCGTGCGACTATGACGGCTGGCGCGACCTGGGCTGCCCCGGCTGGGGCTGGGACGAGGTGCTGCCGTTCTTCAAGCGTGCCGAAGGCAACCGGCGCTTCGCCGACCGGTTCCACGGCACCGATGGGCCGCTGGCCGTCAGCGACGCACGCTATCGCCACCCGCTGAGCCTGGCCTTCCTGCGCGCCGCCCAGGAGGCGGGCCTGCCCTACAACGACGACTTCAATGGCGCCCAGCAGGCGGGCGTCGGCTTCTATCAGTGCACGACCTTCGACGGCCGGCGCGGCAGCACCGCGACGACTTATCTCGCCGAGGTGCGCGGCAATGCCAAGCTCTCGGTTCAGACCAACGCCCATGTCGCGCGCGTGCTGACGAAGGACGGCGCGGCGACCGGCGTGAGCTACCTCGTCGGCGGCAAGGGCGAGCCACAGACGGCCTTGTCGCGCGGCGATGTGATTCTGTCTGCCGGCGCGCTTGCCAGCCCGAAGCTGCTGCTCCTGTCGGGCATCGGCCCGGCCGCGCAATTGCAGTCGCACGGCATCGGCGTCGTGCGCGACCTGCCGGGCGTCGGCGAGAACTTCCAGGACCACCTGGAGGTCTCGGTCTACGGCCGCACCCGCGAGCCGATCAGCCTGGCTGGCAGCGACACTGGTCTCACTGCCCTGAAACACGGCGTGCAGTGGACCTTCTTCAAGACCGGGCTGCTCACCTCGACCGTCGTCGAGAGCGGCGGCTTCGTCGACACCACCGGCAGCGGCCAGCCCGACTTGCAATTCCACGTCCTGCCGACGCTGGTCGGCGACGTCGACCGCGAGCCGCTGCCCGGGCACGGCATTTCGATCAACCCGTGCTTCCTGCACCCCGAGTCGCGCGGCAGGGTGCACCTGCGCAGCAGTGACCCGATGGCGCCTATCCACTTCGACGGCGGCTACCTCCAGGCGCAGGCCGATGCGGACACGCTGGTGCGCGGGCTCAAGCTGGCGCGGCGCATCCTGCGCGCCCCCTCGCTGGCGAAGCTGGTCTCGGAGGAACTTGCACCGTCGGCGAAGGCCGAGATCGACGACGCGGCGCTGGAGACCTACGTACGCCAGCGCGCGAAAACGGTCTACCACCCGGCCGGTACCTGCCGCATGGGCAGCGATGCGCTGGCCGTGGTCGATCCGCAATTGCGGGTCCACGGTGTGCAGCGCCTGCGCGTTTGCGACGCGTCGGTGATGCCGCGCATCATCAGCGGCAACACCAATGCGCCGACGATCATGATTGCCGAGCGCTGCGCCGACTTCATGCTGGCCGGCACATGACCCGAACCGGGCTGTGCGCTGGCGGTACACGATCACTGCGCGATCGATCAACGATGCAGGCGGCCGCCGGCCTAGAGTTGCCCGCAGCAACGATAGCGAGAGCGCGATGACGCAATTCAGGGCAAGGTGGCGCTCGTCACCGGCGGCGGCACCGGCATCGGCGCGGCGGTGGCGCGCCAGTTCGCTGCCGGCGGCGGCAAGGTCGTGTTGATGGGCCGGCGCGCCGCGCCACTGGCAGCAGTTGCGATGCCGCTGGGCGGCATCGCAGTGGCCGGCGACGCGGCGGACGCGACCGACGTGCGGCGCGCGCTTGCCGCCGCACGCGAAGCCTTCGGTGGCGTCGACGTGCTGGTGGCCAATGCCGGCGGGCATGGCGTGGGCGACGTGCTCGGCACCGACGACGCGTCGTGGGCACTGTCGACGCGCCTCAACCTCGACACCGCCTTCGTCTGCGCGCGCGAGCTGATGACCGAGCTGATCGCGCGCAAGGGCAACATCGTCGTGCTGTCGTCGCTGGCTGGCCACTTCGCCGGGCCGGGCGTGATCGGCTACGACGATGAAGCACGCGCTGATCGGCCTGACACGATCACTGGCGCGCGACTACGGCCGCCACGGCGTGCGCGTCAACGCGGTCTGCCCGGGCTGGGTGCGCACCGCGATGGCCGACGAGCAGATGCAGGTGCTGGTCGACAAGTACCGCCTCGACGGCACCGATGCGGCCTACGAGCTTGTCACGCGCGACGTGCCGATGGGCCGTGCCGCCGAACCCGACGACGTGGCCAACGCGGTGCTGTTCCTCGCCTCGCCGCTGGCGGCGATGGTGACCGGCAGTTCGTTGATGGTCGATGGCGGCGCGTCGGCGGTGGACCTGCCGACGATCGCCTTTGCCCACGAAGCCTGAGACGCCGCCATGAGCACCGAACAAACCCGCCCCGCCGGCTGGAAGAACTACGACGACTTCGCTGCCGGCATCGCGACCAACCGCCTGCCCGCCAGCAATGCGCTCGTCGGCCAGACGCTTGTGCTGCAACTCGAAGGCTTCAGCCTGACGCTCAGCTTCAAGGACGCGCACGAGGTGGTCTGGGCCGAGACCGGCGCACGCGCCGGCAGCGGCAGCGACTGGTGCGAGGCGATCGAGGTTGCGCCCGACACCTTCTTCATCGACCTCACCTACGCCAACCGGCCGCAGCACGCGATGACGCTCATCGTCAACACGCGCACGCGGCGCGTGCTGAGCGTGCGCAGCCGCATTCGCGACGCCGCCGAAGCCGGTGCCGAACCGCGCGTGGCGCAGGACTTCTGCGCCGGCACGCTGGGCACCGATGCCGCGCTCGCCAGCGGCGCCGCGCCTCACCCCACGCGCGACCTGATCGGCCTGCGCACCTGGCAGGTCTACAGCCCCGAGCACACCTACGAGCACACCTACTTGAGCAGCGAGCTCTATGCCTGGCAATGCCTCGTCGGCGTGCAGCGCGGCCAGGGCGACGTCGACATGGCGAGCTACTGGAAGTTCGACGACGAGCAGTACCTGTTCACCTTTCGCGAGTTCCTGATCCCGGTCGCGTCGGTGTTCTTCTTCAACTTCGAATCCGGCCGCTCGACCGGCAAGTTCCTCGGCGTCACAGGCGCCGGCGAGGTGGCCAACAACCCGGCCGGCGCGTTCATGCGCAAGGCCTCGATGACCTTCTACCCGACCGAGTTCGCGCCGGTCTGAAACGCGTACCCGAACCCCAAGGAGCCTGCCGCCATGCGCACCGCCTACCAGATCGTCGCCGACCACTACGCCGCATCCGACCGTGGCGACCTCGCCGGCATGATGGCCGAGGTCGCGCCCGACGTGCAGTGGACCGAGATGGAGGGATTCCCCTGCGCCGGTACGCATGTCGGCCCGGCGCAGGTGATCGAGAAGGTCTTCATGGCACTCGGCGCCGAGTGGGAAGGCTATGGCTTCAAGCTCGAATCCCTAATCGACGGCGGCGACCGCGTGGTGGGCGTCGGCGACTACCGCGGCACCTACCGCAAGACCGGCAAGGCGATGAACGCGCGCGTCGTCCACGTGTGGCAGGTCGAGGGCGGCCTCGTGCGGCGCTTCGAGCAGTTCACCGACACGCTGCTCGTCGCCCGGGCGATGCAGCCATAGACAAGACAAGCCGAACCAGGAGACCGGCCCATGAATCCGCGCGAACTCTCGCTTGCCCAACTTGCCAAGGTCGGCTTCCTGACGCGGCGCCGTCGTGGCAATTTCATCGACGGCGTCGAGGCGATGCCGGCCAACGGCGCCTTCCTTCCCGTCACCGACCCGGCAACCGAGATGATCGTCGCCGAGGCGCCCGACAGCGATGCCGCCGACGTGAACGCCGCCGTGACCGCCGCCCGCCGCGCGTTCGAAGGAAAAGCCTGGCGTGGCCTGCGCCCGGCCGACCGCGAAAGGCTGCTGTTTCGCCTGTCGCTGCTGATCGAGGAACATGCCGACGAGCTGAGCGCGCTCGAGACGCTGCAGAGCGGCAAGCTGCAAGGCATCGCCCGCATGATCGACGTCGGCTCCGGCGCCGAGTTCGTGCGTTACATGGCGGGCTGGGCGACCAAGCTCGAAGGGCAGACGCTGTCCAACTCGATCCCGATTCCCGGCCCGCAGTGGATCACTTACACCCAGCGCGAACCGCTGGGCGTGGTAGGCGCGATCGTGCCGTGGAACTTCCCGCTTGCGATCGCGCTGTGGAAGGTGGCGCCGGCGCTCGCGACCGGTTGCACGGTGGTGCTCAAGCCCTCCGAGGAAACCCCGCTCACGGCGCTGCGCCTGGCTGAACTGGCGATCGAAGCGGGCTTTCCGCCCGGCGTGCTGAACGTGGTCTGCGGCCGCGGTGCGACGGCTGGCGCAGCACTTGCATCGCACCCCGGCGTCGACAAGATCAGCTTCACCGGCTCAACGCCGGTGGGCCGCGCGATCGGGCATGCGGCGATAGACAACATGACGCGCTTCACGCTCGAGCTAGCGCGGCAAGTCGCCGATGATCGTGCTCGCCGACGCCGACCCGGAACAGGTCGCGCAGGGCGCGGCGATGGCGATCTTCTTCAACCAGGGCCAGGTCTGCACCGCAGGCTCGCGCATCTACGTGCAGCGCAAGCGCTTCGACGAGGTGGTACAGCGCCTCGCGTTTGCCGCCGAGGCGATGAAGATCGGCTCCGGCTTCGACCCCGAGACGCAGCTCGGCCCGGTGGTCTCGAAGCGGCACTTCGAGCGCGTGATGGGCTACATCGCCGGCGCCAAGGCAGAGGGTGCGACGGCCGTGACCGGCGGTGCGCGCGCGCTCGATGGCGGCTACTTCGTGCAGCCGACGGTCTTTGTCGACACCGCCGAATCGATGCGCATCGTGCGCGAAGAGGTGTTCGGACCGGTGCTGGTGGCGGTGCCCTTCGACGATGTCGAAGACGCGATCCGCCAGGCCAACGACACCCCCTTCGGCCTGGCCGCGAGCGTGTGGTCGAACGACCTGTCAGCCGTGCACCGCATCGTGCCGCGCCTGCAGGCCGGCACGGTGTGGGTCAACGCGCATAACGTGCTCGACAACGCGCTGCCGCTGGGCGGCTACAAGCAGTCCGGCCAGGGCCGCGACCTGGGCCGCGCCGCGGTCGAGAGCTACACCGAGCTCAAGAGCGTTTGCATGGCGGTCTGAACGCCGCTCACGACCCACCCCCAACTCAACCAGGAGACGACATGAAGCTTCGTACCATTCCCGCCCTGCGCCTTGTCGCAGCCCTCGTTGCCGTGGCCGCTTGCGGCGGCGCCTTCGCGCAGGCCAAGTGCGGCCTGAACAACGGCAAGGCGGCGACAGGGGAGCCGATCCCGATCGGCGCCGTCGTCGGCAAGACCGGGCCCGACGACTTCAGCGCCTCGGCGCAGGCAGCAGCGGCCTACTTCAAGTGCGTCAATGCCAACGGCGGCATCAACGGCCGGCCGATCGATTTCATCGTTGCCGATGACCAGTGGAACCCCGAGACCGCCGCCCAGGTGGCGAGCAAGCTGGTGAAGGACCGCAAGGTCGTCGCGCTCGCCGGCAGCACCAGCTTCGTCGAGTGCGGCGCCAACGCGAAGATGTACGCCGACGAGGGCGTGATGGTCATCGCCGGCACCGGCGTGCCGCGCGAGTGCTTCTTCGCGAAGAACTACGTGCCCATCAACGCCGGCCCGCGCATCAGCGCCACCATTGCCGCGATGTACGCAGCCAAGACCTTCAAGAGCAAGCGGATGGTCTGCATCATCCCCAACATCCCCAGTCTCGGAAACTGGGGTTGCGAAGGCGCCAAGGAATGGGGCAAGGCCAATGGTGTCCAGGTCGAGACCCTCACCATCGACCCGGGTTCGGCCGACGCGACCTCGACCATGCTGCAGGCAGCCTCGAAGAGTCCCGACGCCATCATCATGAACGTGCCCAAGGGCATCCTGATCCCAATGCTGGCCGCGGCCGAGCAGCAGGGGCTGGGCAAGAAGATCCATTTCGTGTCGGCGGCGCCGGCCTACAGCCTCGACGTGCCGAAGGCGATCGGGCCGTACTGGAGCAAGAACTTCGCCGTCAACCTGGAGTTCAACCCGCTCGAATCGGCCGGGGCGGACAACAAGAACTGGCTCGCCGTGATGAACCAGTTCGGTGAGAAGTCCAATCCGCGCGACACCTTCTCGCAGGCCGGCTACCTGGCCGCGCGCCTCGTCACCGAGACCTTGCTGAAGATGGACCCGAAGAAGATCGACCGTGCCTCGGTGACGGATGCGCTGCGCAAGGTGAGCAACTTCAAGAGCGACATCCTGTGCAAGCCGTTCTACGTCGGCGCCGGCAATCGCCACAACGCCAACAACTCGGGGCCGATCGGCATCGTCGATGGCAATGGCTTCAGCTTCCCCGGCGGCTGCCTGACGGCCGACGATCCGGAACTGGTGGATGTGCGTGCCGACGAGGTGAAGATGGGCCTGAAGTAGGCACGTCGCGCGAACACCGCTCGTGGACACGCTGCTGCCGTTCCTGATCTCGGGCCTCGGCGTGGGCGCGGTCTATGCGCTGTCGGGCGTCGGCCTGGTGGTGCTGTACCGATCGTCGGGCGTGCTGAACTTCGCGTTCGGCGCGCTCGGCGCGATCGGCGCGTACGTGGCCTGGTCGCTGCTCGACCGCGAGTGGCCGCAGGCGCTGGCATGGGCGGCAGCGGTGCTGACCGCCGTGCTGCTCTCGCTGGCCTACGGCCGCTGGCTGGCGCCCAGGCTGGCAGCGCGCGACCCGACCATCCGCAGCATCGGCACACTGGGCTTCGCGCTGATCGTGCTCGGCTTCACCGAGTGGTACTGGGGCGAGCAGCCGCGCCGGCTGGTGTTGCCGACCGACAGCGGGGCCTTTGAGTTCGCCCTCGCCGGCGGCGACGTGCGCCTGATCTACACCCGCGTGCTGGGCCTGCTGCTGGCGGTGTTGATGATGGCCGGGGTGGCGCTGCTGCTGGGCCGCACGCGCATTGGCCTGAAGATGCGGGCGCTGGCCACCGACCGCGATCTGAGCGCGCTGCTGGGCATCCGCGTGCTGCAGGTCGATACCGTGGCCTGGCTGCTGAGCGGCGCGTTTGCCGGCGTGTGCGGGCTGCTGCTGGCCAACATCGTGCGGCTGCAGGCGACGCTGCTGACCTTCCTCGTGATCCCTGCGTTCGCGGCGGCGATCGTCGGCCGATTGCGCTCGCTGCCGGCGACGGTGGCTGGCGGCGTCGCGATCGGCGTGCTCGAGGCGCTGGCGATCAAGGTGCCGAGCTTCGCGCCATTTCGCACCGCAACGCCCTTCCTGATCGCGTTGGCGATGATCCTGTTCGCACGCGGCGACGCAAGACAGGCATGAGCGCGCCGGGCCGCTCCCAAGCGCTCATCCCGCAGCACGTAGTGCGGAGGGTAGTCCAGTGAGCATTGGCCCGAGTGCGGTCGCCAAGGTGCGCGCAGACCACGAGCTGGCGCAGGTCCAGCCCGCGCTGGCTGCCGTGTCGCGGCAGGCATGGCGCTCGCTCGCGCTGATGGTCGCCACCGTGCTGCTGATCGGGCTGGTGCTGCCCTGGGTCAGCAACGCCTACTGGATCAAGACCCTCACTTCGGCCTTTCGCTGTCGGTGGCTGTCGCCGGCCTGGCGGTGCTGTACGGCCAGCTCGGCCTGGTTTCGCTGTGCCAATATGCGCTGCTCGGCGTGGGCGGCTGGGTGGCATTGCGCTTGAGTCATGGCCTGGCCTGGCCGTTCGAGTTGTGTGTGTTGCTGGCCGGGCTCAGTTCGTGCGCGGTCGGTATGGTTGCCGGCCTGCCCGCGCTGCGCATGAAGGGCCTGTATCTCGCGCTCATCACGATGATGATGGCCGGCGGCTACCAGGTTGTCGCAAATGTCTACGGCTATCCCGACGGTGGCCCGGGCTGGCTGGGGCAGGTCCAGGGCAGCGAGCGGCTGCTCATGCCGCGTCCGGCAGTGGCGCTGTCCGATGCCGCCTATCTGCGCTATGTGGCGGTGTGGCTGGCGGCAATCCTGGCCTTGATCGAGTTGCACCGCCGCACGCGTGCCGGACGTTCCTGGGCGCTGATCCGGCGCGGCGACGCAGCCGCCATCGCCGCGGGGGTGAACATCCTGCGCTACCAGACCTGGGCCTTCGGTCTGGCCGGCTTTTGCGCCGGCGTGGGCGGCGCGCTGCTGGCCGGCGGCGTGGGCCAGCTGAGCGGGCGAGCCTTTGCGGCCAGCGAATCGGTGATGATGTTCGCGCTGACCGTCGTCGGCGGCGTCTATCACTGGGCCGGCGCGCTGATCGCCGGGCTGCTGCTGCGCGCGGTGCCGGCGCTGCTGACCGACTTCAATGTCAACGGCTACCTGGCGATGATCTTCTTCGGCGCCGCGCTGCTGCATGCGTTGATCACCGCGCCGAGCGGCATCGCGGGGCAACTCGCCGGCGGGCTTGCGGCGCTGCGCGCGCGGCTGGCCAGGGCAGGGGCGAATCCGTGATTCGCATCCACGGGCTCACCGTCGCCTTCGGCGGCGTGAAGGCAATCGACGGCCTGGACGCCGAGCTGAGCGACCCCGTGTGCGGCCTGATCGGCCCCAACGGCGCCGGCAAGACGACGCTCGTCAATGTGCTCAGCGGCCTGGTGCGGCCGAGCGCGGGACAATCGACGTGGAGGGCACACCGCTGCTGCCGATGAAGCCCGCGCGCGCGTGCGCTTCGGCGTGCGCGCTCGTTCCAGACCGAGCAGGTGGTGGAAGACCTGAGCGTGTGGGACAACGTGCAGGCCGTGCTCGACCACGTGCCGCATGCACGCGCTGCGGCCGGCCAGCAGATCGCGCGCGCGCTGGCGCATGTGGGCCTGTTGAGCGTGGCCACGCTGTTCGGCCGCGAACTCAACCTGTTCCAGCGCCGCATGGTCGAGATCGCCAAGTCGCTCGTCGGCGGGCCCAAGCTGCTGCTGCTCGACGAACCCGGGGCCGGCCTCACCGAGCAGGAGGCCGGCGCCCTGCGCCGCGCCATCTGCGGCGTGCCCGCGTTCTGCGGTTCGCAGGTGCTGTTGATCGACCACGACGTGGACCTGATCGCCGCGACCTGCAGCCAGACCCTGGTGCTCGACTTCGGCCGCCGCCTCGCGCTCGGGCCGACGCGGGCGGTGCTTGACGACCCGGCCGTGCGCGCGGCCTACCTGGGGACGGCATGAGAAGGCCGCCTGGCGCGTCGCGATGCTGAGCGTCGATTCACTGCTGCTGCACCGTGGCGGCAAGGCCGTGCTGCACGGCATCTCGCTGCGCGTGCCGCCGGGCGAGGTGACGGCCTTGCTCGGCGCCAATGGCGCCGGCAAGTCGAGCACGGTGATGGCGATCGCCGGCGCGCTGCCGGTCAGCGGCGGGCGCATCGAGGTTGAAGGCCAGGCGCTGCACGACCGCCGGCCCGAGCATGTGCGCGGCCTCGGCGTGGCGGTGGTGCCCGAGGGGCACCGCGTGCTGGGCGAGCTGTCGGTGCTCGACAACCTGCGCGCTGCGGCCACGCTGCTGCCGCTGGCCGACGTGCAGCCTGCCATCGCCCGCGTGCTGGCGATCTTCCCCGAGCTCGAGCCCAAGCTGACGCTGGCCGGGCGCTCGCTCTCGGGCGGGCAGAAGCAGATGGTGTGCATCGCGCAGGCGCTGATCGGGCGGCCGCGCTACCTGGCGATCGACGAGCTGTCGCTGGGTTTGTCGCCGATGATCGTCAAGCGCCTTGCCGAGGTCGTGCAGCAGGTGGCGCGCGACGGCGTGGGCGTGCTGCTGATCGAGCAGTTCACGACGCTGGCGCTCGCAATCTCGAGCCGAGCTTATGTGCTGGAGCGTGGGCGCATGGCGTTCGAGGGTACTTCGGACGACCTGAGACAGCGGCCCGAGATCCTGCACAGCAGCTATCTGGCGGGCGGGTAGGAACGCTCCGCCTGCGAACCTCACAGGCCGGTCTCCAAGCCATAGCAGTCGTTCGACGTTGGTCGGCGGCTATGCGTCGCTGAGTTGTCGTTCGGAAGCGTCCGCTGGTAGGCGCTGGACGGCCAGGAGGAGTCACTCCGTGGACGGTATATGCGTCGGCGAATTGCCGACATTCAAACCGCAGGCTGGGCTGAAGTCGGGTGGAGTCGAGCGTCCGGGGCACTTCAGCATGGCGCGCGATATCCTCCACTCCTATCCCCACGAGTACGCCAACTAGCGGCCAAGCCGGAGTTGAGGCATGCCCGAAGCCCCAACCTACGTACCTGATCAGATTCTCAAGGACGCTGCCAAGCACGGCGAACTGGTGGTTTTCGTCGGCGCAGGTGCGTCGATGCTTTGCGGTAGCCCCGATTGGCGTGGATTCGCGAGCCAAGTCGTTGGCGCACTCAAGGAGGGCGGCGTGCTCAGCTTCTTGGAAGCGGAACAGTTGCGCGGACTTGGCGACGCACGGCGCACTCTCTCGATTGCGATCGCGCTCGCCAAGGAGAAGGGCATAGCAATAGATTTCGACAGCATCTTGCACCCGGCCAAGCCTGCGCCGATTGGCCCTGAGCTTTATGAGTTGCTGTCGAGCTTGCGACCAGTCTTCGTCACGACCAACTACGACAAGTGGCTCGACGATGCACGGCCGGAGGAACTCCTCAAACAGAGGTCAAGGTGGTGGAGGCGGAACCCGCGAAAGGCCCAGGCAGAGGACCTAAGTACTATCTGCGCGAGCATTTGTCCTCCGCGCTGCTCACCGAACGCGGAGCTGTAATCCATCTCCATGGTTCCTATACGGACCCGAGTTCGATGGTCGTCTCGCTGAAGGACTACATCGAACACTACGCGGCCCTGAGAGTTCAGGCGTTCCTCTCGGCAATGTTCAAGAGCCATACGGTGCTGTTCGTGGGCTATGGGCTTGCGGAACTGGAGGTCTTGACCACATCATCCGTTCCAACGAGTCGCTGCGAACTGGGACGGCTGAGCCACGGCACTTCTTGTTGTATGCCCATCGGTCAACCGAGTCGGTCCAGACTCGGTTCATCGAACACTTCTTTCGCGACCAGTGTGGGGTTTGTGTTGTTCCGTATTGCATCGACGCCAAGGGCCATCAGGAAGTAGTTGAAGTATTCAAGGGTTGGAAATCGGAGTTGGATGTACGAGACCCAACGACGTTGGACCTTCAGTCGCACCTCGATAGTTGTATCGCTTCGCCTACTGCAGTCAATCGAGAAGCGGCGCTTCGTTTGGTTAGAAGTCGGCCCGAGCTTGCATCGTACTTTGTCAATTCCCTGAATGACGCGGTCTGGTTCGGCGACCTTGACAACGCGGGCTTCTTCAATCCGCAACACAGCCCCAAAGTGAAGGTTGTCGAGAGCGAACGTGGCACCATGTATCAGGCTGAGGGGTGGCCTGCACTGCGCTATCTCGAGCAGATTGCCGCGTCAGCACAGGGCGACCAGGCTACTCGAATTGCCGGCATTGTTCGGGCTATCAGTTCCGACGCTCAGCAGCGAGGATTGGACAATTGGAGGACATGGTGGTCCCTTGCCACAGTCCTGTCGCAGTTGCCACTTGACGTGTTGACGGACCTGGACGTTGACATGATTCGCTTCTGGCTCTCGGGTCGGTTCGAGTCCAACATGGTCGGTCACGAGCTAGGCGCGAAGCTCCTGCCGCGACTCCTGGACAGTTCAGAGCCAGCGAACTGGCATAGGGCACTGCTGCTGGTCGATGCGCTGTCGATGATTCGGCGCACCGGGGAACCGTCATGAGCGACAAAGTCGGTCTGTTGGACAGTCATTACCTGGGCGAAGTGCTGAAGCCTTCAGCACGGAAGCTCGGCGAGCGCTGTGGCGCTGTCGCCGTTGACATTTTGGCGCGCCGCTTGACCGAATACATTGGCTCGGTGGAAGACGACAAGTACTCATACATATGGCGCTCGGCGATTGAAGACCACGAGCAAGATGCCCACAAGGAAGACGCACGCGTCGTACTCGTTGACGCCGTTCGTGATGCCGCTCTAGGTGCTACGAGCAGCGGCTCTCCTGCAGCGTTGTCCATTGTCAAGTCGCTCCTTCAATCTCCTTATCCGACGCTCACTCGCGTGGGGATCTACGTATGTGGTGAGCACTACGGAACCGTCGGGGCAGCCTTCTGGGAATGCGCGACGGAGAGTTGGTTTCTCGAGGTTCCTTACTGGCATGAGCTCTATTGGTTCATCAATAAGGCTTTCTCCAGATTCTCCGTCCCCCAAAGGGCCCAATTCTTGGGATTCGTAGAGAAGCTAGAGGGGGAGTGTTCGGACGAGGCGCGAAGGGTGGAGTGGGACGAGACTCATAGGCGTGACCTCTTACATCCGGCCTTCGGGCTTGGCGACTTGCAAGTAGATGAGAAGTACCAGAAGCTGGTGGAACGCTGGGGCCGGTACGAGACCACCCAGACTTCCACACGTATTCCACTGTCGGATGGGTGGGCGACCGAAGCCCCGTCGCATCCGATGCGCTCCTGGGCATGTCCGATGAAGAGTTGGTGGCCTTCCTCAAGGACTTTGTGCCTGATAGCCGGAGTTGGGATGGTCCCACATGTCGAGGGCTCGCCTCATCTATCTCTGCAGCGGTAAGGGCCAGCGAGGACGGCTTCGCGGGGCGAATCGGGCTCTTTGCTGACTTGGCGCGTCCATATCAGCATGGGCTCCTTCGGGGACTCAAGGAGCGGTGGTCCGACGACAAGCGAGATATCAATTGGCCGGCTACGCTGTCGCTCGTGGAGGCCATCGTTTCCGCACAGGCCTTCCGGGTCGATTTGGCTGCCGATCAAGCTGAAGGGTGGGAGCCCTCAGTGCACTGGGTTGTGAGCGACATTGCTGACCTCTTGAAAGGTGCAACCGGAACAGAGCGCCACCTGCCATCCGAGTTCCACAAGTCGTGCCTTCAAGTTCTGCGACTTGTTCTCGACGCTACTCCAACAGATGCCGGGGAGTCGAGCGACGCCGTTTCGCATGCAATCAACTCCCCCAGAGGGCGGGCTCTGGAGTCCTTTATTCACGTCGCGTTAGCAATGCGGCGCAAGGAGGTTGCGGCAAACCGGAGTTCGGGTGAGACCTGGCTCGCCGTTGGACCGGTGTTTGATGCTGAACTGGCAACTAGCGAGTCTGGGCGGAATGCTGACTTTGCGGCGATGGCGGGGATGTACTGCGCGAACTTCCACTACCTAAGCGCAGAGTGGACTGGAAGCCAACTTCGATAGGCTCTTCTCGTCCACCAGCGAAGCTGCTTGGAGGTGTGCGGCGCAGGGCTTTGCGTATCAACGCCACCTGTATGACTGGCTATTCAAGTGCCTTGTCACAGGCGGACACCTGAGGCGGATGGTTTACTCGGAAGGCCTGCCTGACGAGGTGGCGGAGAGGGCTCTGCAGTTCTTGGGGCTTGCCTATCTTGAAGGCATGGAGAGCCTGGATGGAAGTGGGCTGCTCAGTGAACTCGTTTCGGAGCTGAAGGTAAAGGAGCTATCGCAACTGTGCTGGTTTTTTTGGACGCTTCGAGGGAAGGCCGAGCCTTCCGCCCGCACGTCCAAGATACTGGTGTTCTGGATGAGGGTGGCAGAGCAGGTTCGGGTAAACCGCGCTGACGTACCTGAGCTGCAGTCGGCCCTCTGCCAGCTGGCGGTCTTCATTCACAACCTTACGCCGGACGCCGTCGAGGCATTGGTTGAAGCGGCGCCTCATGCGCAGGTTAGACATCATGGCTATGTGCTGGTTCAGAACCTTGCGCGTCTTGCGAGTCAGTATCCGAAGGAGGTGGCGACCATCTTCCGCGCGGCGATGTCCGGATTCTTGCCGGACTACCGCAAGGAGGACGTGATCGGATTCGTCAAACGATTGGCAGAGGCGGGTGAGGTCGAAGAAGCCGAGTGGCTATGCAACGCTTACGCGGAGCAAGGCTCGACGCTGTTGAAGGAGACGTATGATGCTTTGCGCGGAAAACAGCGCTCGCTTGGCAACAACGGCCAGAGCGCCAAGTAGTTGCGTCACGGTACTTGTCAGTCCGCTTAGATGCACGCGACATCAGCGGCTGACCGGCTGCTTGGGGTCGTTGGCCGCCCGTGATCGGTCGCCGCTGAAGGTCAGCTGACCACCCCATCGCCGACCCGCCGGCCTCAGGCAAATGGCCGTGGTCCTGCACGGCAGCAATCTGGCGGGCGGGTGGGGCGGCGCGACGTGCCCCGCGCCACCGGCAGGCGGCGATGGCGCCAACTGCGTCAGTGATGCAGGGTGGCGGAGCGCGGCGCTTCGGCTTCCATTTCGCGCCGCTGGAAGTCGCGCGGCGAGACGCCGAACTGCGCCTTGAACATGCGGCAGAAGTGCGCGCTGCTGTTGAAGCCCCAGGCGAAGGCGATCTCCGACACCGAGCTGTGGCGCCCGGCCGTGGCACGCAGCGCCTCTTTGCAGCGCTCGAGCCGCGTCAGCCAGATGAAGCGGTCGAGGGTGTGCGCCTCGTCTTCGAACACGCGGTGCAGGTAGCGCTTGGAGCAGCGCAGTTGCTGCGCGATCAGGTCGAGCGAGAGCTCGGAGTCGGCCAGATGGGCGTGAACATACTGCTTCACGCGCGCCTTGAACACGCTCGGAATCTGCGTTGCGCCCAGGCCCTCGTCACGGTGCGTCGCCAAGGTCGAGGCGAGCAGCCCCAGCACGGTCTCGCTCACGGGTTGGCCGACGCCGTCGGGCAGCGAAGGCAGTTGTTCCGACAGCGAGGCAAGGAACGAGCCTAGCACCGCATACAGGCCGCGCATGCCGGGCGTGTGCGCCTCGCAGGTGTGCAGCTCGGGCATCTTGATGCCCTTGAACTGCTGGCGCGGGATCGTGATCGCCAGCAGCCGCGAATGGGCGTGATTGGTGATCGAGTACGGGACCTGCGGGTCGTACAGGCTCCAGTCGCCGGGGTGCAGGCGGAACACCCGGTCGCGCTGGCGGATGTCGGCCACGCCTTCGAGTTGCAGCACGAGCTTGAATACTTCGTCGAGCGGGATTGCGGCGCGCATGTCGCTGCGGCTGACGCGGTGCGCCGGCGCCTCGATCATGAACATGTTCAATGGGCCGAGGCTGTAGGCATCGAGTTCGGCGTTCAGCGGCCCGTCGTGCAGGCACTCGACATCGAGCGCGCCGAAGAAACCCTGGTTGATGTGGCTCCAGAGCGCCGGCCTCTCCGATGGATGCTCGTCCAGGGTGCTGAAGTGGCGTGCGTTCATGGCGTTGTCCCTTCAATCGCAAGAAAGACCCGACATCGGCTGTCCTGGGCCGACACGATCCTGTCTCGGCGACCGCGTGCAAGTCTGAGCCGTACAGCATAGCCAGCCCATTGGCAGCGCCCTATGCGTGTTTTCACTCGACGTGCGGCTGGTGCGCGTCGAGGTCTGCCTGCCGCGTCGGCCGCGACCCACCGCCATCCGGCGTCCTTGGTAGCACCAAGGAACTCCAGCGCCATCGCCTTGTCCACCCCTGGGCCTTGGCGTTTGCGCGCTGCAATCTCGACGCCTCGAGCAGCGCGCGGTGTTCGCCGGTCGTGGCGATACGCGGGTTGGTCTTGTGGCACTGATCGGCGAGCACGCCATCGACGGCGCGGTCGAGCCAGGGCGGCACGACCACCAAGCGCCGCCATGCTACCCATCGGGGGGCGCTCACTGGCGATAGCTAGGGTCGATGCGTTCGACGCGCTGCAGCGCATCGTCGACCGCATCGACCCGACCTACCGTCAGTGACCACCTGGGGGCATGGAGACAGTCAAAGCGCCGGCGGCGGGTGTCGATCCGCATACACGGTTCGGCGGGCGCAAGGGCTCGAGCCACGGGCCGCGCGAGGCGGACGCACCCCACGTCGGCGAGCGCATCGGCTGCGAGCGGGTTGACTGGGTCGGCACTTCGCTCGACGGGCTGGTCGCCTTGATGCCCACCACAGGCCGGACATCCGATCCGGCGCCTACTGAACAATTGCCCGCGTCTCGACCAGGAAGGGCGTGATCTCGTCGATGAACGTTTCCGCGTGGGCCATCGTGCGCACGCCCTCGGGCGAGGCGAACGCTGCGTTCAGCGAGTCGGTGTCGGTGAACCAGAGTTCAACGACTCCGTCGATAGGTAGTTCGCCGTAGCTGCACGGCGTGCCCTTGACTGCTTGGCGCTCGATGACGAGGTTCTGGCGATAGCCGCTCACGCCGGGCATCAGCTTGACCAGCCGCGCGTGCTCGACGCGCCACTCGCGCTCGAAGGTCGCGGCATCGACGTCGGCGCGCCGGCGCAGAAAGGACATTCGCTTGAGCAGCTTGCGGCCCGGATCCGGCGCAATCATCTCGCGCCGATCTACCGCGATGACGCGCAGCCTGCCCAGGAAGCGGGCCTCGTCCTCGGCAAGCGACGGTGCCACCTCGGAAGCGAGTGCCGCACGCATCGCGGCATCGTCGTCGAACACCAGCTCGGACAAGCCGTCGACATGCTCGGGACCGCGCTTGTAGGTGATGCCGCGTTGGGCCGTCTCGACGATATGGTGCTGGAGGTAGCCGCGCAAGCCGGGCAGACGCGCGGCGATCGGGCCGTGGGTCTCGGTCCAGTAGCGGCGGAAGTCCTCCAGACTCCAATCGGGCTTCTTGTTGAGCAATCCCATGCGAACGATCATGACGATCTCTCCTCGCGGTAGGCAACGGTTGGCTGAGTGCGGCAGTCAGGCTGTGCGCAGGCCCGCCGCGCAAGGGTTGGCGGTGCGCATCGCCGTCGCCTCGCCGATCAGCACGACGGCGTGGCCGATCGCGTGCCAGCGGCTGAGCTGCTCACCGAGCTGGGAGGCACCGAAGCCGAGCACCGGCACGCCATGACAGTCATGGGCGTCGTGCGACCGACTGTGTTCCACCTCAAGAAGTGGCCGCATGCCTTGTGACCTCGGAACCAGTTGCCTCTGCAGTTTCGTCGACCACACCGAGCGCCTGTAGCACCAGCTGTTCGTGAATTTCGATTAATCGCTTCTGGCTGAGGCTGCCATTCGAGCGATACCAGTGGCCCACGCCTGTCAGTGCAGCGATGATCGCGAAGGATGTGATCTTGGCGTCGGGAATATGGAACACGCCTCGAGCTGCGCCCTTCGAGATGATCTGTCGCAGATTGTTCTCGTAGCGATCGCGCAGGGCCGTAATTGCCTGATAGCTCGCGGGAGACAGACTGCGCAGCTCGGTGTTGCCGATGATCACTTCCGTCCGCCGTCGCGTGTGGAAGAGGATATGCAGGCGCACGGCCGCCCGAATCTGTTCGATCGGATCGTCGATGACCGCCACTTGCTCGTCGAACTCTCGTAGCAGGTCGGCCATGATGCTTTCGAGCAGCGTCTTCAGCAGGCCTTCCTTCGAATCGATATGGTTGTAGAGCGATCCCGCCTTGATCCCGCAGCGGGCCGCCAACTCGCGGAGATTGAACCCCTCGAAGCCATGTATCGCGATCAACTCGACCGCCGCTTCTCGAATCGCCAGCCAGGTCGTCTCGCCGCGCGTGCCAGCTTTTCGCATCTGAATCCCTTCATCGAAACGGAGTTGCAGGTGGACGGCCTGAGGTCGCGATCGGGGTCTCACGAGTCCCTGAACTGTCCTGTCCGAACGAACGCTTGTCAGTGTAGTGCTCGCAAGTGAGGGCATCGGCATGCGCGCTGACTCAAGGGTCCACCGATGCCGGCCCCGCCTGCGAGGCATGAAGCTGCGGATAGTGCTGGCGGACGGCTTGGCCGTCCATGCGCAACGCGTGGCAGCGGTCCACCTCCGGTGGTCGGCCATCGAGAGACTGCGAAGGCCGCCGCAGCGACTTCGGCATCGACAACTGGTCTCGCACATGCCAGACGGTCTGCATCGCGGTCGTGACTGCCGGTCCGAGCAGTTCGGTCAGGTGCGTGCAGCCTGCGCCTGCGCCGAATCGTTCGCGGACCTGCTTCATGAACCCCGGCCCCAGGTTCAGCCCGGCCAGACCGGCATACGCGGGATTGATGTCGGGGCAGCCGAGGTACGGCGCGTGCACGGTCTCGGCCGCGGCCTCGTGAATGTTCAGATCCGTGTCAATCACCAGCCGCAGGCGCATCTGATGGAATGGCTCGCTGGCTTCGATGCGTTCGCGATCGCCTACGATGACCGCGTAGGGCTTGGAGTCGATCAGCTCCGATTCGATCTCGTAGAGCCCGTCATCGCGTGCGTAGCCTTCGCAAGTGATTCGCCGCGTCTGCATCAGCCGGCGACGTTCGGTGGCCTGGATCGTCACGGCAGCCGCCTTCAGCGACCGGTGTAGCGCGGCGTGCGGCGCTCGACGAATGCCGCAACACCTTCATTGACATCCTCGCTCAACATCGCGCGCCGGAACGCCACGCGTTCGAACTCGAGGGCCGCGTACAGGCCCATGTCCCGGCCTCGACGGGCAACTTCCTTGGTCAGCCGCACGGCCAGGGGCCCCATGCGTCCGATCGATTCAGCCTTTGCCATCGCGCGCTCGAATGCCTTGCCTGTGCCAACGACTTCGCTGACCAGTCCGACTTGCAGGGCCCGGGTGGCATCGATCGATTGCGCCGTCAGCAACATGTCCATCGCCACGGCGTCCGGAATCAGGCGCGACAGCCGCGTGATCCCACCTCCTCCCGCGATCACGCCCCAACGTACTTCGGGCAGCGCAAAGACCGAGTGTTCCTCGGCGATGCGCAAGTCGCACGCCAGCGCCAGTTCGAGCCCTCCGGCCACGCAGATACCGTTGATCGCCGCGATGATCGGCTTGTTGGTCGGGGGCTCACGGCTCATGCCGGCAAAGTCGCCGCTGTCGTCCTCGTGGCGTGCCCTTTCCTGCAGATAGGGCAGCAGCGTGCCGATGTCGGCGCCGGAGCAAAACGCCTTGGGGCCGGCGCCGGTGAGGATGACGGCATGCACGTCGCTACGGGCATTGACTTCCGGCCAGATGGCGCGCAGTTGGGCGTCCATCTCCTTCGTCATTGCGTTCATCGCCTCCGGGCGATCAAGCGTGACGCAGGCGACACCAGATTGGAATTCGAGTTGAATAGACATGGTCGACGGCTCAGTTGGTCAGTTGGAAGGAAGGTAACGCGCACGGAGCTCGCGCTTCAACACCTTACCGCTGAAATTGATCGGCATCTCCTCGTACGGGATGAACAGCACGCGCTTGGGTACCTTGTAGGCGGCGAGGTGTTCCCGCGCATAGACGATGAGCTCGCCGGCTTCGACGCTGCGACCAGGGCGCAGCGCAACGATGGCGGTGACTTCCTCGCCCCACTTCTCGCTCGGCATGCCGATGATCCCGACTTCGCGCACCGCCGGATGCTGCGCGAGGCCGCGCTCGACCTCCTGCAGTAGACGTTCAGGCCCCCGTCTTGACCATGTCCTTGAGCCGGTCACGGAAGTAGACGAACCCGTCGGCGTCCATGACGCCGCTGTCACCGGTTCGCAGCCAACCGTCGTGGAACACGGCTTGGGTCGCATCGGGCTGCTTGTAGTAGCCAGGCATGACCGCCGGGCCACGCACGGCAATCTCGCCTTCCTCGCCGAGTGCGGCATCGCTCAAGTCGTCGCGCAGGATCTTGACCTCGAAGTTGACGAAGGCCCGACCAATCGAGCCCGCACCGCGCTCGACGTCTTCCTCCTTCAGCACCGTGACGATCGGGCCGGCCTCGGTCAGCCCGTATTGAAAGTAGATGTGCACGCCGGGAATCAGGGCGTGGATCGCGTCGCGATCCTGGTTGGCGAGAATGCCGCCACCGATGTACCAGCGCCGGAATGACGACAGGTCGAGTTCGCTCGCCAGCGG
>NZ_JADJDO010000010.1 GCF_016702655.1 Ideonella sp. | reverse complement strand
GCATCCTTATTGCTAAAGGATAGTCGGGCTTCCTTTACCAGCAATAAATGAGACAAAGACAATGCTTCACCCTTGGTCGAAATCGCCATCGTAGCAGGGATTGTCGGCCTGCTGCTCGGCGGCGTGCTGAAGGGCCATCAATCACGGAAGGCGCCGCGTGAAGAACCTTATGAACGATTTCCGCAACATTTCACCCTGTCTGACGCCTTCACCAGGACAAGTACCGCGCCCTGCCCGGCGACGATTGCCGCCACTCGCCCACATCGGCGCGGGTTACCGTGGCGATCACCCTTCTGCCGCCGGCCTGGCCAACGGGCTGCGTTAACGGCACGCCAGAATTCGACCACCGTGACGGACGGTATCCAGGTTGTTCCGGCAGGACGGCGTACTAACCGGCCCGGCCACCGGCACGCCGACCGTCGGCGACCAGCCTCGGCGACGAGCATGCCGAAGAACGCCGACGGCGGCCGCCTCGGCGTCACCGGCGAGGCTGCGTCTGGTCGGGCGCCACGCCCTCAGCCGCCAACTTCTACATCTGTTCTCGAACATCTTGCGCCGCTTCGCCCGCCAGCGCGACACCACCGTCGATGACGGCAACACGACGACCGGCAGCGATGCGGGTGATGTGCATAAAACGAGCGCCAATTTGGCGCCCATACGTCATCCTTATACAATTTCGCCAACGACGCCAGCGCGCGTGGGGAGGCCGGTGTGCGTCGGCAATGAAGCGCTCCCATGCTCGAAGCCCCGCCCGAAGGCGGGCTTCCCTATCCCTGCAGCAGCTGGCCTTTCCCGCCGCCAGGGGCGCGCTGGGACGCCCATCAGCACCACCACGTCGCCGGCCTCGCCGGGCCTCGGTGCCAGGCTGACGGCGACGGGTGCCGCGCCGGCGGATGGCGGTGACGGCGACGCCGTAGCGCTCGAGGTCGATCTCGGCGATGCTGCGGTCGATGCCCCGGCGGCTGCCGGGATTCAGCACCAGCGAATGCAGTAGCGCGGCTGGCGCGCCTCGTCGAGGTCGTCGGCGGCGTCGGACGCCCGTGGAAGAAGCCGCGCAGCAGGTCGTATGCTGCTCGCGCACTCGCGGAAGCGCCGCACGACGCGGGAAGTGCGGATTCGGCACGCTGAGCAGCACCAGTAAAGGCGCAGGTGAGGCAGGATGATGGCACCTGAGCACTCTCCACCACCTTTGCGGTGTCGCCCTGCGAGGCGGGCCAAGTCGCCTTTGTCGACCGCCCGCACCACCACCGGCAGCCTGCCGCAGCGCGCGCACCAGCGCCAGCACGCGGAGGGCAGAGTTTGCACGGCATAGGCCGCGAGATCAGCATGCTGGCGCGCATCAGCCCGGCCGCCACCAGCCGCGCCGGGCGGCATCGCCAGCACCACGGTGTCGCCAGCGCGCGGCTTCGCGCACGCGCTCCGGGTCGAGGTCAAGGGCGATGTAGGAGACGCCTGTTCGAGGAAGCGCGCCGCAGATTAGCTGCCGCGGCCGTAGCCGCCGCAGATGATGGCGTGCTTTCGCGCCATCGAGCTGGCCGCGATCTGCGTCAGCCCTCCATAAAGCAAAGATCCATTCCGGAGGCGGTAGCGTATCACGACTTTTCGCTGCGCATCACCGGATCAGCGGCGCCAGCAGGGCGGAGAGCACCAGCGCCGCCACCACCGCCCGCAGCACGGCGCCCGGCAGCAGGGTGCCCCGACCCGGCGCGATGAGCATCAGCCGAACTCGCCGCCGGCGCCTGGCCACAACCCGGAGCGCACGGTCCCATTTTCCGGCGACCCGAAGGCCCGCGACAGGCCGCCCAGACGGCCGAACTTGCCGGTTAACAGTGCGCCAGCAGGCCGGCCACCCACCGCCACTGGGTCGCACGATCACGCCGGCGTCGGGAACGTGCCGACGGTGACGAAGAACAACCCCAGCAGGGACGTCGCGGAAGGGCTTGATGTCCTCTTCCACCTGGTGGCGGTATTCCGTCTCGGTGATCAGCATCCGGCGAGGAAGGCGATCGCAGGCGACAGGCCGGCCAGCTCGGTGAGCCAAGCCAGGCCGAGCGTGATCCAGCGACGTTGAGCCGCCTGAAGAGCTCGCCCGAGCGCGCGCCGCGCGCCATCACCGTAACCACCCGCGCATCAGGCGCTGGCCGAAGAACAGCACCAGCGACAGCAGCACGGCCGCCTTCAGCCGCCGCGGACGCCAGGTCTCCGCCATTGTCTCCTCAGCCCAGAGACAATGCCGGGCAATGCGGGATCAGCAGCGGCACCACCTTCGCCAGGTTCAACAGCGGCACGCCGATGACTTCGCGGCGTGCCGGACTCCTGAATCTCCATGCGCTTCGCCGAGACACCGGAAGGATCACGGTCAGGATGACATCGCGAGCGTGCCGCCCAGGCGAGACCGGTCATCCATGCCCCGCCAGCACGCCGGCGGACCAAGTGGGGCGAGGCACGGTCGTGCAGCACCCTGGGCCAGGCCGAGCCGAGCGCCCACCGTGCGCTTCATCGCCATAGGCGCGTCGTGGAGAACCTGAGGCCGATCGAGAACATCAGGAACACCACGGAACTCAGGCCAGGTGGCGCGCCGCCCGGAGTCCTGCATGAGGTCCAGCGCGTGCGGCCCGAGGCGGCGCCGACCAGCAGGTAGGCAGAGCACCAGCAGCTGAGGGCCGCAGAACAGGCCACCATCACAACCGGCGGCAGCGAGCAGGACGAGAACCAGGTTGCAGCGTGGGCACGACATGCAGGTGCCAGGCGGCCGCCAGGTTATTGGTATCATTTCCTCTGAGCTTTACTGCACGCGCCCGTATGAACCAGGAACCCCTTCGGCACGAAAACGCCGATCAAATCCAAGGCCCCGAGCTTCGGGCGAAAGCGGCGCACATCTAGCCGCCGGCCGCGTGCGCTCAGGGCCGACTTCGTGGCCGCCTCGACGCCGGCTTCCCCAGGAGTGGCGCGCCATCCGATGTCTCGCCCGCCATGGCCGGTCGTCGTCGCCGGCGTCGGCAAGTCCGGCCATCGTCCCGCGCAGCTCGCCGCCACCTCGCCAGCACCGGCGCCGGCCTACTTCGATGCAGGCCGCTGAAGCCGCCCGCGGCGACCTCGCAAGCATGATCACCGCGCGGAGACGACGCTGATCGCGCTGTCGAACTCCGGCGAGAGCGAGGAACTGCGCTCACCATCGTGCCGCTGGTCAAGCGACCAGGGAATGCGCCTCGGGTCGGTCACCAGCAATCCGGCTTCGCCGCTCGCGCGAAGCCGACGCCCACCTCGACGCCGGTGTCGGCAGAGGGCTGCCAGCTCTGTTTAACCGCACCCCCACTGCCAGCACCACCGCGGCGCTCGCGCTCGGCGCGCGCTCGCGGTCGCGCTGCTCGACGCGCGCAACTTCACGCCGGGACTTCGCCCGCTCCACCCCGGCGGCGCGCTTGGCCGCCGCCTGCTGACGCATGTCCGCGGCGACTATGCGCCCCCGTCGCGGCGGTTCGCACAGTGTCGGCGAGCATGCCACGCTCGCCGATGCCGTGCTGGCGATTACCGCCGGGGCGTGAAGGCGCTGACCGCGGTGGTCGACGCCGACGCGTGCCGGTTGGCATCTTCACCGACGGACCTGCGCCGCGCCCTGGAAAAAGGCCGCGACCTGCGCAGTGCCCGCCGGTGGCGCAGGTCATGACGCGCAATCCCCACGCAGCATCGCGCCTTGGCTCGCCCAGGTGCAGCGACGATGGAGGACCTACGCATCAGCCGACCAACTGCGGGAGCTCGATCAGGCAACGGCCCGCTGGCGGGCGCGCTCACCACCCACGACCTGATCCGCGCCAAGGTCATCAGCATGAAGGTCGACACCTGGCGCCGGTCGATCTTCGCCCTCCCGGCGCTGGCCGGCGTCACCTGTGTGGCTCGAGCGCGTCACCCACCGGAGCGACGCGGTCAGCGACAGCCAATGACCGGCACGACCCGGACATCTTCGCCCCGACACCCGCGTCGTCGGATTCAAAGCGCGCTGGGCGCACGGCTCTGGCAACTGAGTCGCAGAGCAGCCTCGCCGACAAAACGGCTTATCACCCGCCAACTCATCACCGCTCGCGAGCCTCGCCTGCAGCTCCTGGCAGGCGGCGGCCACCACCCAGCTCACCCCGCGCGCGGCGGACGTCGCCCTGCGGGGAGCAGGTCGACCTTGCCGGCAAACAGCCCGCGTGCGCGAGGCGACGAAGACCGGGGGCCTGCAGCTCGCCCTCGACTCGACGACGCACCTGGTCTGGCCCGACGCCCAGCGCGCGCACCGACTCGCCAGTGCTGATGACGCGCGGCACCCAGGGCGCCTGGTCAGGTGAAGCATTCCCGCGGATGACCTTTTCAACAAGTCGCAGCTCATCCACTCATCGGCCAGGTCACAATAGCACCACAATGCCACCCCGCCGCCGGATCCCCACTTGAGCAACTCCTCGTCCGCCGCGGCTGCACTTCTGGTCGCCGCCTCGCCGCGCTCGCCGAAGGCCGATCGCGACCAGCCGGTTAACTTATCGAAGCCGACCGCCTGACCGGTGGACGACATCAACAACAGGTGCACATCTTCTGAGGGCGGCGTGATGCTCACCCAGGGCGCTGACGATCTGCGGCGACAAAGATCGTCACCAAGACGCCGCCGGCTCCAGAGAGGCGTCGCGACCGCGGCCGGCAAAGGGCCTGGCCACCTTCCGCCAGCGCCGCGACGGCAGGCCGAATACGTCGAGGGGCGGGCGAGCGCATCGAGTACGACAGCCGGAGCGAGAGGGCCAAGCTCTTCAACCGCGCCAGGTCACCAGCGGCGACCAGGTCGCGCGGCCAGTCCTGGGGTACGACGCCGATCACCGCGAACTATCTCGCCACCAACGCCCCGGCAGGCGGCGTCATGCCCGGCCGGGAGGGTGCGCGCCGTGATCCAGCCGAAGAACAGGCAAGGCGGCAACCAGCCCGCCCGCGCAGCCATCCCCACCAGCGCCCCGCCTACTGAACCCCAAAAGGAGACAGCCCCAGGCTTCGAGATGATCATCGCCGAGAAACGCGGCCGTGTCGGCCTCATCACCCTCAACCGCCCCAAGGCGCTCAACGCGCTCAACGACCAGGTGGTCAATGAAATCACCGCTGCCCTGAACGACTTCGAGTCCGACGAGGGCATCGGCGCCATCGTCATCACCGGCTCCGAAAAGGCCTTCGCCGCAGGTGCGGACATCGGCGCGATGGCGGACTTCTCCTAGCATGGACGCGTACAAGGCGAATACATCACCCGCAACTGGGAACGCGTGAAGACCTGCCGCAAGCCGGTGATCGCCGCAGTGGCGGGCTTCGCGCTCGGCGGCGGCAGCGAGCTGGCGATGATGTGCGACATCATCATCGCCGCCGACACGGAACCAGTTCGCCAGCCGGAAGTCAAGCTCGGCATCCTGCCGGGGGCCGGCGGCACGCAGCGCCTGCCGCGCGCAGTCGGCAAGTCGAAAGCCATGGAGCTGTGCCTCACTGCGCGCATGATGGACGCGGTCGAAGCCGAACGCGCTGGCCTGGTCGCGCGCGTGGTGCCGGCCGACAAGCTGCTCGAGGACGCGCTCGCCACCGCCGAAACCATCGCCGGCTACTCGCTGCCGGTGGTCATGATGGTCAGGGAACCGCGTCAACCGCGCCTGCGAAGGGCCGTCGCCGAGGGCATGCTGTTCGAGCGGCGCATTCTTCCACGCCGCTTTCGCTCGCCGACAAGCAGGAAGGCATGGCCGCCTTTCGTCGACAAGCGCAAGCCGGACTTCAAGAACCGATAGTCCGTTACTTCCGAACGGCGATGGCGACGCCAGCCGCCGCAATCGCTATCCCCGCCACGGCCGCCAGGCCGAGCTTCTCGCCGAAAATGAGGAACGCCAGCAGCGCCGTGGTCGGCGGCACGAGAACAGCGCCGACACCCGCGTCGCCGCCCCGCGCCGGATCAGCAGGTGCAGGCGAGATCGCGCCCAGCGACAACACGAAGATCAGCCAGCCGAGCGCGGAAGACGAACCGCTACTGGTCCACGCGACGCGCATCGTCTCGAAGGCGAGCGAATGGCAGCAGCACCAGCGCGGCGGCGACGAACCGATCACCGAGCCGCTCCACAGATCCAGGTCGGCGCAGTAGCGCTTCTGGTAGAGGGTGCCGAGGTGATGCTGACCAGCGCCAGCGTCGAGAAGGCAAACCCGGCCCCTGCTCAGCCCGCCGAAGCCCAGCTTGTCCCACACCACCAGCGTCACGCCGCCGAAGCCGAGCACCGCCTATCCATTGCCGCCCGCTGACCCCGCTCGCCCACCATCGATGCGCTGGAGAAACGCCGTCAGCAGCGGCTGGATGCCGACGATCAACGCCACCACCCCCGCCGCCATGCCGGTGTGGATGGGCCAGGAACACCCCGGACAGACAGCCGCCATCGCCGCAGTAACGCGCCTGCAACAGCGATATAAACTCCATTGCGTCGGCCTGTGGGCCAGGGCCGCCGCAGGACCAGCGCCAGCAGGCCCAGCAGTCCGATGACGCAGGCAAAGCGGATCAGCAGGAAGCTCAGCGGCCAGGCGTAGGGAGCCCCAGCTTGGCACCGATGAAGCCGGTGCTCCAGAGCAGGGACGAACAGCCCCTGCGCTGCCAGCAAGCAAAAGGATTGCCGGCCTGTTTTCCCGGTCATTTGTCCTCAAACCCTGGGTGCATTGCCGCAAAAGCAGCATGGGAAGGCAACAATAATAAGTGCTTACTAACTTTCATCTTGTTGTTAAATATGGAAAATAAAATAATCCTGGATTAATTGCTGCTTTGCACAAAATATTTCTTGACTTGGGCTAATTCACCCTTATAATTGAACCATGCTGCGATGCAACAAGATTGATTGAACCCGTTAAACACCACTTATCAATTCAAGGAGAGAGAACCATGAGGCTCACCCCTGAGCAACTGGCTTCCGCCAACAAGGCCAACGTCGAATCCATGCTGACCCTGCCTAACACCGCGTTCGCGAGCGCCGAGCGCTTCGCCGCGCTGAACCTGAACACCGCCTGTGCCGTGCTGGAAGACAGCGTGAATAACGCCAAGGCCCTGCTCGGCGCCAAGGATCTTCAGGAAGTCATCTCCTGCAGGCCACCCTACCAGCCCGCCGTCGAGAAGGCCGTTGCTTACTTGCGCAGCGCAAATGAGATCTCCGCCCAGACCCAGGAAGAGTTCTCGAAGCTGGTCGAAGTCCAGTTCGCCGAAGCGAACAAGAACGTCGCCTCCACGCTGGACAAGGCCGCCAAGTCGGCCCCGGCCGGCTCCGACGTCGCGGTTGCCGCGGTCAAGTCCGCCATCGCTGCCGCCAACTCGGCCTACGATACGATGAGCAAGGCTGCCAAGCAGGTTGCCGAGATCGCCGAAGCCAACGTGGCTGCCGCGACCAACGCCACCGTCAAGGCCGTCGGCGCCGCCGCGACCCCCAAAGCCAAGAAGGCTGCCTAAGCTTTCAGGCCGTACCGTCCTCCTCCAGCCCCAGCATTGGGGCGGATTCAAGCCTCGGCTTCGGCCGGGGCTTTTTTTTATCTGGCGGCCCACCATAGCCGAGCCGGCGCCACCTCGGCGCGAATCTCTGCCATCGCCTGTTCCACGGCGGCCGGCTCGCCGCGCATCCCGAGCTCGATGTGGCGCCGCACGCCCTCGCCGCCGAAGGAAGGCAGGCTGAACAGGCTCGCCTGCGGGTAGGCCTGCGTGATGCGGTTCATCAGGTCCAGCAGGGGCCGACCCCGGCGCCTCAGACGATGATCGCCTGTTCGTCGCGCGTCACGGCGATGAAGGTGGGCAACCAGGGTATCCAGCACCCATTCCAGCATCGGCCAGGACATCACCGGAAAGCCTGAAGAAGTAATGCCGGCGGATGGAAAAGCCGGGGATGCGGTTGTAGGGATTGGGGATGATCGCGCTGCCGAGCGGAAACTCGCCCAGCATCAGCCGCTGCGGCGTGGTTTCGTCCGCGAAGCGGGCGCGGATCTCGCGCTCGGCCTCGGGATGGAGGACGATGCCGACGCCCAGAGCCGCGGCGGCGGCCTGGCGCGTGTGGTCGTCCGGCGTGACGCCGATGCCGCCGAAGCTGAAGACGATGTCGCCGGAGGCGAAGCTCGCGGCGAGCGCCGCGGTCAGCCGCATCCGGTCGTCGCCGAGGTATTGCGCCCAGTCTAGCGCCATGCCGCGCGCCCAGAGCAGCTCGACGACCTTGGCGAAATGCTTGTCCTGGCGCTTGCCGGAAAGGATTTCGTCGCCGATGATGATCGCGCCGATAGTCATTTCGCCCTCTCCCGCCGCAGCGTCTCAAGGCAATAGTGGATGAAGGCCAGCGCGGCATACGCCGGCGCGACCAGGTTGATCACGGGAATGAAGGCGAGCAGGCCGGCGACGATGCCGGCAAGATACAGCCCGCCGCGCTCGCGCGCCAGCACGGCGTCGATCTCGTCGGCGCCGGCGTGCGCCGACAGCGCGTCATAGCTGAAGCCGCGGTAGTTGAGGTAGCCCGAGAGCAGCAGCGGCAGCGCGATGCCCATGCCGGGAATCAGCCACAGCGGCAGCGTGACGATCCAGCCGGCGAGGAACACGGCCACCGCCAGCAGGGCGTTGCCGATGCTGCCCGCCAGCGTGCCGCCGTTGCGCCTCTCCAGCCCGGGATAGTCCTTCTCCGCCACCCGCTCGAGCATCAGCGGCAGGGCGAACACCGCGACGATGAACAGCGCCGTGCCGTAGATGAGCGGGATCAGCAGCAGGACCAGCACCACCTTGACGAAGAACGCGCCGGCCAGGCCGAGGCTTCCCAGCGCATCTGCAGCCAATTGAGCCAGCTGACTTCGAGGAACAGGCGCTCGACGCCGGCGCCGACCGTGTCCCAACTCACCCAGGCGACGGCGATCCAGAAGGCGACGGCGACGAGCGTCGGCCACAGCAGATGCAGGAGGATGCCGGGCTGCAGCAGGCTGCGCAGGGCGCGTCCGTAGGCTTTCAATACTTCGGTCATTCACTATCCTTCGTCATTCCCGCGAAAGCGGGAATCCATGGGTCCGCGAAACGACTGGATTCCCGCTTTCGCGGGAATGACAGGCGCTAATGCCGCGGCCGGCTGTCCCAGGCCTTCTGCAGGCGTTTCACCGACATCGGCATCGGCGTCTTCAGCTCCTGCGCGAACAGCGCGACGCGCAATTCCTCCAGCTGCCAGCGAAATTCCTCCAGCCAGGGATCCGGCGCGCCGCTGTTGCGCCGCGCCTGCCGTTCGCGCTCCCAGGGCTTATACAGCGCCGCGAACTCCTGTGCCAGGCGCGCGTCCCGCGCCGGATCGGCGCGCAGCTTGTCGATGCGCAACGCCGCCGCCTTCAGGTAGCGCGGGCAATGCGCCAGCCGTTCGAAGGGCAGCGCGACGATGAAATCCTTCGGCAGCAATTCCGCGCACTGGTTCCGGATATCCTCGGCCACGGCCGGCTGCGCCTTCAGCGGGGCCAGCTTCTTCTGCAGCGCCGCGTGCTCCGCCAGTATCGCACCGATCAGGCGCGCGATCTCCTGCGCCACCAGGCTGACGCGGGCGCGCGCCTCGTCCTTGCGTTTGGCGAAAGCCGCAGCGTCGGCCGGCAGCGGTTCCAGCATGCAGGTGCGCTCCAGCGTCGCCGCGACGATCTGGCCCTTCAGCTCGGCCTCCGTCCCCCAGGCCATGAACAGCAGGCCCAGCTCGCGCGGCAGGGACTTCTCGACGAACTTCACCTGTTCGCGCAGTTCCAGCGCGAACAGCCGGCGCAGGCCCCTGCGGTGCGCGGCGGCGGCCTTCTCCGGGGTGTCCTGCACGCGCAGCGCCACCGTTTCGCCCTCGTCCACCAGCGCCGGGAAGCCGATCACAGGTGCCGCCCGCCGGCCTGCACTTCCATGATTTCCGGCAGTTCGCCGAAGCTCCAGGAAGTCAGTCCCTGCAACACGCCGTCCGAAGCTTCCTCCTTCACTTCCGCGCGCGCGAAGGTCTGCTCGATCTTCTGCGCGAAGCGGCTGCGCAGCTCCTGCAGGTTGCGCGACTGGCCGAGCATGCGGCCGTGCTCGTCCACCGTGCGGAAGTTCATGAAGAAGTGCGGCGGCACCATCTCGGCGCGGAAGGCGTCGAGCGGGAGTTTCAGCTGCATCTTCTCCTCGGCGGCGCGCGTCAGCGCGCGCAGGAAGGGCTCGTCGGCCTCGTGGGGCGCCTCGGCGAAATCGGCGACGAATTCGTCGACCGGCTGCAGGCGGTGGCGGTATTTCTGCGGCAGCGTCTTCACGAACTGCGTTGCCTTTTGCTCGAGCAGGCCCGGCACCAGCCATTCGCAGCGCACCGCCGGCACCTGGTTGAGCGCCGCCACCGGCACCGTCAGCGTCACCCCGTCGTCCTCGGTGCCCGGCTCGAAGTGGTAGGCGAGCGGATAGCGCTGGCCGTGGATCTCCATCTGCGGCGGAAAGCGCTCGGAGGTGACGCCGGCGGCATCGTGGCGCATGAGCTGCTCGCGCGTGAGGAACAGCCGCTTCGGCTCGGCCTTTTCCGCATCCTTGCGCCAGCGCTCGAAGCTGGCGACATCCACCACCTCGGCGGGAATCTGCGCGTCGTAGAAGGCGAAGATCAAGTCCTCGTCCACCAGCACGTCCTGGCGGCGCGTCTTGTGTTCGAGCTGTTCGATGTCGCGCACCAGCTTGCGGTTGTGCTGGAAGAAGCGGGCGTGGCGAACGAACTCTTCCGGCAGCTCGCCCTGTACCAGGCCTTCGCGGATCAGCAGCTCGCGCGCGAGCTTCGGGTCGATTCGGGCGTAGGTCACCGGCCGCTGGCGTAGAGCACCAGGCCGTGCAGGGTGCCGCGCTCCCAGGCGCGCACCTGGCCCGTCTTCTTCTCCCAGTGCGGATCGTAGACGTGGCGCTTCACCAGGTGCGCGCCGACCTGTTCCAGCCATTCGGGCTCGATCTTCGCCAGGCAGCGCGCATACAGGCGCGTGGTTTCCACCAGCTTGGCGGCGACGATCCAGCGGCCGGCCTTCGCCAGCGCCGAACCGGGGGGTGCGGCCAGAAGCGGATGCCGCGCGCGCCGAGGTAGTGGCCTTCCTCCTCGCTCTTCAGGCCGACATTGCCGAGCAGACCTGCGAGGGAGGGGCCTGTGGATCAGGTCGAAGGTGGCCGGTTTCTCGTTCTCGCGCTAACTGTGCTCGCCGCAGAGCGTGTGCAACTGGGAATGCACCTCGCGCCACTTCGCGCATGCGCAGGTAGCTGGAGGAAATTCCTGCGGCACCAGTCACGCTGCTTGCGCTGCGAGGCGTGCGGTCCACTTGCGTCGAACGCCTTCCACAGATTCAGCCAGGCGAGGAACTCCGAGCGCTGCTGCTGTTCGTCGCCGCGCCACTTGGCGTGGGCCTGGTCGGCTGTGCCGGCCTGCTCCGGCGGCCGCTCGCGCGGGTCCTGCACCGACAGCGCCGCGGCGATGATCAGCATCTCGCGCAGGCAGTGGCCATCGCGCGCGGCGAGGATCATGCGGCCGATGCGCGGGTCGAGCGGCAGCTTCGCCAGCTCGCGGCCGCTTTGCGTCAGTTCGCGCGCGTCGTCCACCGCGCCCAGCTCCTCCAGCAGCTGGTAGCCGTCGGCGATCATGCGCGGCAGCGGCTTGTCGAGGAAGGGGAATGCCTCCACCTCGCCCAGGTGCAGCGACTTCATGCGCAGGATGACGCCGGCCAGCGAGGAGCGCAGCAGCTCCGGCTCGGCGTGCGCCAGGCGCTTCTGGTAGTCGTCCTCGGCATACAGTCGGATGCAGACGCCGCTCATGACGCGGCCGCAGCGGCCCGCGCGCTGGTTGGCGGCGGAGCGGGCGATGTCCTCGACCTGCAGCATCTCGACCTTGTTGCGGATCGAATAACGTTTGACGCGCGCCTGACCGGCGTCGACGACGTAGCGGATGCCCGGCACGGTGAGCGAGGTCTCGGCGACGTTGGTGGCGAGCACGACGCGGCGGCCCTTCGCCGGCGCGAAGACGCGCTGCTGCTCCTGCGCCGACTGGCGCGCGTAGAGCGGCAGCAATTCGGTGCCGGGCGGGTGGTGCTTCCTCAGCGCTTCGGCCGCCTCGCGGATCTCGCGTTCGCCGGGCAGGAACACCAGCACGTCGCCCGGGCCGTTGCGATGGCATTCATCGACGGCGTCGACGATGGCGTCCGGCAGGTCGACGTTGTCCGCCGGCGGCCGCCAGCGCATCTCGATCGGATAGAGCCGGCCGGAGACTTCGATCACCGGAGCGCCGTCGAAGTGTTTCGAGAAGCGCTCCGCATCCAGCGTCGCCGAGGTGACGATGACTTTCAGCTCCGGCCGCTTCGGCAGAAGATGCTTCAGGTAGCCGAGCAGGAAATCGATGTTGAGGCTGCGCTCGTGCGCCTCGTCGATGATGAGCGTGTCGTACTGCCGCAGCTGCGGGTCGCCCTGCGTCTCGGCGAGCAGGATGCCGTCGGTCATCAGCTTGATGTAGCTGTCGGGGCTGACGCGGTCGGTGAAGCGGATCTTGAAGCCGACGGCGCGGCCGAGCTCGCTCTTCAGTTCCTGGGCGATGCGCGTCGCCGTGGCGCGGGCGGCGATGCGGCGCGGCTGGGTGTGGCCGATCAATCCGTGGGCGCCGCGACCGAGTTCCAGGCAGATCTTCGGCAGCTGCGTGGTCTTGCCCGAGCCGGTCTCGCCGCAGACGATCACCACCTGGTTTTTTTGAATGGCCTCGGCGATCTCGCCGCGCTTCGCGCTGACCGGCAGCTCGTCGTCATAGGCGATCGCCGGCCGCGCGGCCAGGCGCTGCCGGATCGAACTTCATTTGGCGAGCAGGGTGAAGGTCAGTATGCCGAGACCGGTCATGAGCAGAGAACCGAAGAGGTGCCCGCCCGCCGCCGTAAGCGCCCAGCCATATTGCGCTCGCTCGATCAGGGCCACCACCTCGGCGGAGAAGGTCGAGAAGGTCGTCAGTCCGCCGAGGAAGCCGGTGATGAGGAACAGCTTCAGTTCGGGCGACAGTCCGGCGTGATGGTGGAACAATGCCACGGCGAAGCCGACGAGATAGCCGCCGATGAGGTTGGCCGCGAGCGTGCCGAGCGGCACCGTCGGGAACAGGGGGTTGAGGGCTACGCCGAGGCCCCAGCGCGCCCAGGCGCCCAGCGCGGCGCCGCCGCCGACGGCGAGAAATGATCCCAAGCTCATGTTTGTCATGGATTTTGACTGCGATTGTACCGCGTCCGGCCAGCGCATCGACGTGCGCGGTGTAAGCTTTCACCGCCTGCGCCGGTCTTATCCGGTGGAGGCCATTGCCATGTCCCTGTTCAGCCAGCGCCAATTCGACCAGGCCGCGCGTGCCTATAGCGCCGACCTCTACCGCTACGCCTACTGGCTGTGCCGCGACCGCTTCGTCGCCGAGGAACTGGTGCAGGAGACCTTCGCCCGCGCCTGGAAGAACTGGGACAGCCTGGAGGACCTCGCCGCGGCGAAGCCCTGGCTGATCACCATCCTGAGGAACGAGCACGCCCGCCTCTACGAGCGCAATCGCCTCGAGAGTACGGACGACGATCCGCAGGACCTCGACCTGCCCTCCGCCGTCCAGGCCGGCGCCCACCTGGAACTGGAGCAACTGGTCGAGGCGCTGCCGGAGGCCTATCGTGAGCCGCTGGTGCTGCAGGTGCTGGGCGGCTACGAGTGCAGGGAGATCGCCGAGATGCTCGGCACCACCGAGGGGGCCGTGATGACCCGCCTCACCCGCGCGCGGCAGGCGCTGCGCGCGCATCTGTCCGATCCCGCGAAAGCGAGGGTAGCCCAATGAATTGCATGGAATTCCGCCGCGAAAAACTCGCCGACCCGCGACATCTCTCGCCCGATGCGCTGGCGCACCTGAAAGAATGCGCTGCCTGCCGCGGCTTCGCCGCCGATATCAACGATAACGAGGCGCGGCTGGCCGCCGCCCTCGCCGTGCCGGTGCCCGGGGGCCTGGCCGAGCGCATCGTCCTGCGCCGCAAGACGGGGGACCCGCTTCTCGCCGCGACTGGGCATGCTCGCCGCCTCCGTGGTGCTGACTTTTGCCTTCGGCATCCTGCAGTGGAAGGACACCGGTTCGCAGGACTACGCGCGGCTGGCCATCGAGCACGTCATGCACGAACCGGAATCCTTCACCAGCGCGCGCCTGGCCGACCCCGAACTGTTCCGCCGCGTCATGCATACCTTCGGCGGCGAGATGCAGGCCTCGCTCGGCAAGGTGCGCTTCATGAAGCTCTGCCCGGTGCCGGAAGGCACCGGCTGGCACATCGTCTTCGAGACCGAGCAGGGCCAGCTCGCCACGCTCATCCTCATCCCAGGCAAACGCATGCAGGCGCAAAGCGAGCAGGCGAAGGTGGGCGGCTGGAACGCGCTGGCGCGGCCTGGCGGGCAGGGCTTCTACGCCGTCATCACCGACTCGCCCGACTCGCTCGGCCAGGTGGACGCGCTGGTGCGCAGCGCGTGCGCTGGCGCGGTTGAACACCGCGCGTTGCGCCGTCCCGCCGGGACTGACTTTTTTTTAAATATTTCAAGCTGTAAGGATTTCGACTGCCGGCCGGTCTCTTTCGACAAGGGCCGGCCAATCCGGCCGGCCCTGCACCCCAAATTCAACAGGAGACCGACATGAACAAATCCGTGACCGCCGCTTCCCTCGCCCTCGCCTTCGGCACCGCCCTGACCCTCGCCGCCGCCCCCGTCGCGGCGCAGGACAAGATGGCCGACAAGGAGAAGTGCTACGGCGTCGCCCTCAAGGGCAAGAACGACTGCAAGGCCGGCGCCGGCACGTCCTGCGCCGGCACCTCGAAGATCGACTACCAGGGCAACGCCTGGTCGATGGTGCCGAAGGGCACGTGCGAGAAGACCGCCTCGCCGACCTCGCCGACCGGCCATGGCCAGCTCAAGGAGTTCAAGGAAAAGAAAGCCTGATCGTCTTCACCAGCCCGGAGCGCCTCCCATGACGAACGCGAACCCCCATCGCCTTTTTTCAGGGGAGGCGCCGCGCCGGCCGCATTGCCGGCGCGCGGCGGCATCGGCCTGAAGCCCGAGCATTACCAGTACATCCTCGATACGCGGCCTGCCATCGGCTTCTTCGAAGTGCATGCCGAGAATTACATGGTGGCCGGCGGCCCCTTCCACCATTACCTGGAGCGCATCCGCGCCGACACCCCGCTCTCGATCCACGGCGTCGGCCTGTCGATCGGTGGCGACGGCCCGCTCGACGAGGCCCATCTCGACCGCCTCGCGGTGCTGCTGGCGCGCTACCGGCCCGAATCTTTTCCGAACACCTGGCCTGGTCCAGCCACGGCGGCGCCTTCTTCAACGACCTGCTGCCGGCGCCCTACAACGCCGGCACGCTGGCCCGCGTCTGCGCCCATATCGACCGGGTGCAGGAGCGCCTCGGCCGCAGCATGCTGCTGGAGAACCCGGCCACCTACGTCGAGTTCGAGGCCTCGACGATGGCCGAAACGGATTTCATCTCGGAAGTCGTCGGACGCACCGGCTGCAGCCTGCTGCTCGACGTCAACAACGTCTACGTTTCCTGCATCAATCACCATCGCGACGCGCGCGCCTACCTGCGCGCCCTGCCGCTCGCGGCGGTGGGCGAGATCCACCTCGCCGGCCATGCCCGCGAGGTCGACGCGGCCGGCGCGCCGCTGCTGATCGACAGCCACGGCGCGCCCGTGGCGGAGGCGGTGTGGGCAGCACTCTACGATTTCGCCCTTTCCCTCACCGGCCCGCAGCCGACCCTGATCGAGCGCGACAACGACATTCCGGAATTCCCCGTGCTCGCCGCAGAAGCGCGCCAGGCCGAAATTGTCATGGCGCGCCACGCGAAACTCGAGGCCGCCGCATGAGCGCTGCTTTCGCCCGCGCCCTGCTGCAGCCGGACGCGCCCTGCCCGGCCGGACTGAAAACCTGGAACGGCTCCGACCCGGCGAAGCGCTTCGCCGTCTATCGAAACAACGTCGTCGTGTCGCTGGTCGACG
>NZ_JADJDO010000009.1 GCF_016702655.1 Ideonella sp. | reverse complement strand
TGCGACATGCTGCTGACCGGTTTCGATGCGCCCATCGAGCAGGTGATGTACATCGACAAGAAGCTGCGCGAGCACACATTGCTGCAAGCCATCGCCCGCACCAACCGGGTCATGCGCGGCAAACAGCGCGGCTATGTGGTGGATTACATCGGCCTGGCCAACCACCTGACCGAGGCGCTGACGCTGTACACGGCGACCGACGAGCTGCAGGAGCTGCACGACGGCCTGAAGAACATCACCACCGAGTTGCCGGTGCTTGAAGAGCGCTATCAGCGGCTGCTGCAGCACTTCGAAGGCAAGGGGCGTGCCGGCATCAAGGCCTTCGTGAACGGCGAGCTGCCCGGCCTGCAGCAGGATGCCGCTGTCGTGCACGCCGCCGTGAAGGCACTGGGCGACGAGCGCTACCGTGCCGACTTCGAGGTGTACCTGAAGAAGTTCCTGATGAGCCTGGACATCGTCCTGCCGCACTCCTCTGCACAGCCTTTTCGTGTGCCGGCCAAGCGCTTCGGCTACATCCTGCAGGTGGCCAAGGAACGATACAAGGACGCCAGCCTGCAACTGGGCGACGCAGGCGAGAAGGTGAAGGCGCTGATCAACGAGCACCTCATCAGCCTGGGCATCAACCCCAAGGTGCCGCCGGTGGAACTGCTGGCGGAGGACTTTCTGCAGCGGTTGCAGCAGCATGCGGGAGGCAACGACGAGGCCAAGGCCAGCGAGATGGAGCACGCCATCCGCAAGCACTGCACCGTGCACCACGACGAGGACCCGGCGTTCTACAAGAAGCTGTCGGAGAAGGTGGATGCGCTGATCGAGCGTCACCATGACGAGTGGGACCTGCTGGTGGAGAAGCTGGAAGAGCTGCGTGTCGAAGCGGTCGCCGGCCGAAAGCAGGGTGTCGAAGGCCTGGGCCGCGAGGCCAGTACCTTCTACGAACACATTGCACAGATCGGCTTCGGCAGCGCGGACGTGCCTCCGGCCGATCTGCCGGCCTTCAAGGTGCTGATGGAGCAGATCGTCGAGCTGCTGCAAGAGACCATCGGCAGCATCGACTTTCTGGCAGAGCCCCGACAAGCAAAAGCGCCTGCGGGCGAAATCAAGACCCGATCGGCCGCGCGAAGATCGACGCGTTGCTGGCGCAGCGGGAGCGTGTGGCCGTGGAAGTGATGAAGCTGGCCAAGAACCGGCACGACGAATTGCTGAAGGCCGCCGGCCCCGGCAAGCCCTGACCCGAAACCTGAAATGCAGATCCGCCACATCAAGGACATCGAGTACCGCCTGCTGCCGGGCACGCCGAGGCAGACGACCGACATCGTCATCGAACGCGACGGCTGCATCACCGTGCGACCCCCGGCGCGCATGACGCCCGAGCAGGTGGACGAAACCGTGTTCAGCCGGCGCCTGTGGATCTACCGTAACCTGGCCGAATGGCGCGACCTGAATGCCACCCGCGTGGTGCGCGAATGGGTGAACGGCGAGAGCTTCCTGTACCTGGGCAGCGCCTACCGCCTGCTGCTGGTTGCGGAACAGGACGAGCCCTTGAAGCTGAAGGATGGCCGCTTTTGCCTGCTGCGCAGCGTGGTCGATGCGGGCGGCAAGGCGGCGGCGCAAGACGCCGTCAGGGACTTCTACATCGGGCGGGGCAGGGTGCGATTGGCGCAGCGGGTGAAGCACTATGCGCCGCGCGTCGGCGTGCAACCGGGCGCGATCCAGGTGAAGGAACTGGGCTACCGGTGGGCCAGCAGCCTGGTCGGCGGTGGCCTGCACTTCCACTGGAAGTGCCTGATGGCCCCCGCCAAGATCATCGACTACATCGTCGTTCACGAGCTGAGTCACGCCCATCAACGGGACCACACCGATCTCTTCTGGAACGAGGTGGACAAGGTGATGCCGGACTACCGCGAGCGCAAGGAGTGGCTGCGGCAGCGGGGGGCGGAGATGGAGTTATAGCGATTTGCCGAGCCCGTCACCGACATCCGGTCAGGGACAGCTCCAACAACAGGGAGCCGAACATGAACGGGCACCTCCGAATCGCAGCTACATTCGTGTGCTGCTTGGCTTTGCCGTGACTGCAGGCGAGCGGCACTCTCGCCATCAATTCGCCTTCGGAAGTAGTAGATGACTTGGTCCCAAGCACAACCCTTCCAGGCCCTTTCGCTTACCGGCGGAGGCTATCGCGGACTGTTCACCGCTAGAGCGTTGCAGGTCATTGAGGACCACATTCATCTGCCCATCGGCCAGCGCTTCGACTTGACCTGCGGAACCTCCATCGGGGCATTGTCGCAATGGCTGTAGCTTTCGAAGTGCCGATGAGCAAGGTCGTCGCAGTGTTCGAGGAGTTCGGCTCGGCCATCTTTCCTTTCCATGAACCGCCGACGTCCAAGGTCGGAAAGGGCATCGACCTTTGGCGGCACTCGCGGAAGCCACGTTACTCGACGAAACCGCTTCGTGAGGCCATCGCCAAGCTCATCGACAAGGATGCCACCCTGAACGATGCGAAGCATGCTGTGGCAATCCCTGCCGTCAATGTCACGCAAGGTAGGCCGCAGGTTTTCAAGACACGACACAAGGCCGAGTGGACGCGTGACTGGAAGTTCAAGGCGGTAGATGTGGCTTTGGCCACGGCGGCTGCACCGACGTTCTTTGAACTGGCAGAGGTCGGAGGCAATCTGTATGCCGATGGCGGGCTCTTCGCCAATTCGCCGGACTTGGTGGCGCTGCACGAAGCGGAGCACTTCTTCGCTGTACCGGTGGAGGCGATCCGCATCCTGAGCGTGGGCACAACGACGAATAGCTACTCAGTCTCATTCGCTGCGGGGCGCCAGTTCGGCATCGCTGACTGGATGGAGGACCAACGTCTGTTCTCTGTCACCATTTCAGCCCAACAGCAGTTCGTCGACCAACTGATTCAGCACAGGCTGCAGGACCGCTACTTCCGGCTGGACCATGAGCCGTCCCAAGAGCAGGCCCAGGACCTTGGGCTAGACGTGGCCACCGGCGCAGCTCTGCAAGACGCTGAAGGCGCTTGCGGACAAGGCTACGACGGATGTGCTCGGCAACAAGCTGCAACCCTACTTGACTCATCGGCCGCAGCTCAAACTGGTGAAGGAAGGGTGATGGGCGAGGCATCACGACTGTTCAACGGGAGTGGAGACCAGACGCTCATTGGGCGAGTGACCCCGACGACGGAACAGCGAGAATTTCTGCAGGAGCAGTGGAACAGCCTTGCCGACCACATGAAGAAGGCACTCAGCAAGCACGGCTACAGCATTTCGACCTGGCTCCAAGGGTCATACAAGTACGCCACGCTCATCAAGCCAGTGCGGACTGGCGAGGAGTACGACGTCGACGTTGGCGTCTACTTCGAGTGGGATCAATCGCAGAACGCAGAGCCGACGCCAAAAGCAACTCCGGGAGTGGGTTCAGGCTGAGTTGCTCGACTACGAGGTAACTTGCCACGAACTGCAAAGGGTAGAGGTGCCAGCCAAGGAGCGCTGCTCCCGTGCCTCATACCTCCGCCAGTTCCACATTGACACGCCGGTTTATCACCTGGACACGGAGTCTGACGTTCGGCGTTTGGCTTGCCTGTCGGACAAGTGGGAGCACAGCGACCCAAAGAAGCTCTACAAATGGTTCAAGAGTGCGGTGAGCGGCGACGACCGGGACCAACTGCGCCGGCTGCTTCGATACCCCAAGGCCTGGGCCGCCGGCACTTTCGATGACATCCCAGGCTCTCGACCGTCATCAATTCTGCTGACGGTCGTCGCAACGGAGGCCTACCAGGATCTATGGGCGCAGCGTCTGCTTGGCTTAGCCGATGACGATGCACTCTTGGCCGTCATCAAGACAGTACATGATCGACTGTTCGATGACAGAAAGGTCGCGAACCCAGTCGACAAGTACGAGGACCTCAATCGTATGTCGGCGGATGCATGGGACGGACTCCTGCCTCGGCTTGCCGCGCTACAAGACATCGCTGACCGCGCCGGCGACGCCGAAGACGAGGCTGCAGCTGCGCTCATCTGGTCGGAGGCATTCTCCTTCCTTATGCCGTTGCCCGAGACTGACCAGGTCGAGTTGGTCTATGAAGAATCGGGGCGTTCAGTGATGCAGTTGCCCGAGATTGAGATCACGGTACTCACGGGCAATCCTGCGCGCCTTGTCGCGACACCCGCAATGAGGTGCCGGGAGTAGCACGGGACTGTTTGCTGACCTTCAGTATCGTCAACCGCACGTCGTGCCTGAGTTCGCGACCGTCGAGTGGACCGTTCGCAATGAAGGCCTCGAGGCCGACCAGCGGAGGTGACCTGGGGCACCGCCGCGTTGGGATGCACCTGCTCAGCGCCAACGAGCACCGCCTATGTTGGGAGGCACTTCATGGATTGCGTAGTTCCGTCTGAATGGGCAGGTCTATGCCGTTCGGCGAGTTCAGTCACTATTCGTGACGTCCAGTACGTGGCGCGCAACCCACCGGAGGCCTTCCTACACCAAGCTCAAAAGCTTCTTCCGCAGAGCGCCGATGATGCCCAAGCCGTCACACCTGCGTGCGAAATCGCACAGAGCATTCATTACCTCTCCTCCCGCCCAAAGTTGATGCGAGCGCCGCGGCTGAAGCAGAGGCGAAACGTCACTCGGAGCAAGATCCTGACGCGACAAGCGCCGCAGGTCGAGAGAGCTCCCTCATAGAATGGAAAAATCGGGAGGAGCATTCGGTGCCCACACAGAAAAGCGTTTCTTTCCGCGCGCATCTACATTCGAACGCCACTGATTTGATCGCGGAGATGGGGCTTCAATGTGCCCGGACAGCAAACTTAATCAGCGGCATCGTCTCGCAACTGGCGGCGTACACGGAGGAAGGAGTTCCGCTGGCGCCGACTGTATTTGTCTGCAATTCCATTTCTGACCTTCTTCGGAGGGCCGGTGCGGGTGAGCACGTGGCACTTCGTACTGACGAGCCAATGGAAAGCGCGGCGAGAAGTCTCCTCAAGGCGGCAGCGCCGCTCTGCAGCCAGCACTGGCGCATCTACGTCGAGCGCACAGATGGCGCTGCTGCCTGCAACTATGGCGTCTTTTGTGGATCCAGTGATCCATCGTCCCTCACCGTCGATGAGATTCTATTGGGGGAACTCGAGCCCGGCTTTCCAATTGTTCGTATCGCGCAAAGCGCCACTAACAAGGTCGAAGTTCGTACGAACGCCGGCAGCGGGATCGAGTTCCGATTCAATGACGATCTGGACGCCGTTGCACCTGATACGCGAGGGCACCTTACTAAGTTGGCGAAGGCAATTTGCAGCGGAGTGCCGGGCGATCAGGATCCGTTTGCTGCCCTCGTCGAGCGAATCCTCACCAAGGCAGTGGCGGACAGTCACGGCGCGCTCATCGCTGTCGTCTCGGCTCCTGCCGATCAGCTGCCGCCGGAGCTTCTAGATCGAGTCGTGTTGGCTCCGCCGATTGACCTGCTTGACCGATACCACCTGCACGTCCAGGAGGGCAAGACGGCCGTCTCGGTGAGCCGCCTCCAGACCGCAGCTGAACTGGTTGCCGGAGTTGTGCGAAGTGACGGCATCACGCTGTTTAACACTACAGGCCGGGTTGTCGGGTACCGCGGGTTCGTACGCAGCGACAACGCGACCCGGCAGCAGCCGGCGGTGCGCGGACTCGAGCCTTTGAGAGCCTGAAATTACTCTTGAGCAAAGGGATCGTGGCCGTGTACTTCGAGTCTCAGGACGGGCGGACTGCCGTCGCGCAATTCTAACTAGGCGAACACCATGACTAATGCCATCGTCCCGTGGAATGAGCCTACTGGCTCAGTCGTTCCGAAGGCCGCGAGCACTGCGGTTGACATTGCCCAGGTGGCAGTAAACCTTAGTACAAGAGATCAACGGCAGATCGTTAGCGCCTTCACCTCAGACTCATTTGAGATGATGGCCGGCTTTGTTCTAAACAAGGCACTTTCCCAACTCAAGCGGACGCTGGCGAGTTTGGGAATGGCGTTCGTCGGTGAAATGCTCGGTCGTTCCGATCTGAATGAGGATTCGGTCCCCACCGTCAGCATTTCTGACTTCGAAGCAATCACACTTGCGCGAGAATTGGGTCTGATCAATTCCACAGATGCCAAGCGACTCACACAGCACTTGGAGTTGCTTGCGCATTTCGACGGATTGTCCCCGAATGGAACCGACACAGAGGAAATGACCCGAGAGGAAGCACTGTCCTTCCTCAGAACCTGCGTCAACTCGATACTCAGCCGTCCAGGCAATATCGCACCGCTGGAGTTCCTGACTTTCCGTGCGGCCCTCGAGGGCCGCACGTTCAAGGAGACGACGACGAAGTTCACATGCTCAAAAGCGCGCCGTATTTCTTTAAGAAGACGACGCTTGGGATCTTGTTGTCCGGTTGCAAGAGCAAGTCTGGCGCTGCGTTTGAGCACACTCTTGGCAACCTGGTGGTGCTGGTTCCAACTCTGTGGCCTGCCCTCAGAGAGGCTGAAAAGTGGTCTGTCGGTCAAGCGTATGCGGAGGTAGTCTCAGCTGGCGCTACCCCTGCAGTCGTTGCGCTCAAGAAGGCGCTATCCAGCGTACGGGGCTTCGATTTTGTTCCGGAGTCCCTTCGCTCGCAGACATTCTCGGCGGCTGCGGGAAATATCATCACGGTGCATACTGCGATGAACAACTTCTACAACGAACCATCCGCCATTAGTGCTCTGGCCAAGCTTGGATCGACTATTCCATGGCCTGCCTTTCCGGTTTGCATGTCTGCAATCCTTGCTGTTGTGCTTGGCAATCGCTATGGCCGCTCGCACGCTGCGCAGACAGACGCTAACGAACTTCTTGCTCGCCTGACAAGTAACCAGTGGGACTACTATCTCAATGAGTGCCTCCAGGGCGATGAGCTAATTCTTCAAAAGCTCGCATGGTATTCGGGTCCCCAGAACAACTGGTGCGAATTGGCCAAGACCTATGGTCTGATAGGTAAATCTCCAAAGAACAAGGACGTTGCTCGACTCCTTTCTGCAGCCGAAAAGGCTGAGCTTGGCGGTGTATCCAGTGCGGCGACGAAGTTGCTAGCTGCGGTGACGCTGTGACAGATGGATTGCCAACTACGGCCGGTGACACTCTCTGAGATCCGAGTGTGCGTCTGCCGGGTCACCTTCTGGAGCCTGCCCATCAGCACAGCGAAGATCCCGGGGCTACGTCCGCAACAGGTCTCTTGTGTGTGAGAGCTCGAGACCGGTCGCGGCGTCGAAGCCTCGCCGACGCCTCAATGTTGGAAGATCGAGGCCGTGAGTTCGAGGCCTGTCGGCGTCCGATCGCGCCCGCTGCTGAGTGATCGCTCGAAGTCAGATTCTGGGCAGTACCTGGAGTCGATCTGGGTCGCGGGGGGATTGGTTCGCGGTGACGCATGCGGCAATTCCTGTTGGATCTGAGGGCGCACCGTTCTGGCGTGAAGCTTGGTGAGATGAGGGCCTGAGGCATCGCGTTCGACGCTGAGTCAGTTGACGTCTTCGCCTCGTGATTGATAAAGGACGTTATCAATCATGAAGGCCTGGAGGCAAGAGCATGACGAACTACGGGGTGGCGACCCTCAGTGACAGCCTGCCGGCGTTGTATGCGCCCGACCCTGCGACAGCCCGCCGGACGCTGGAGTTCTTCACGGCGAACATCAGCAACTCCAACACGCGCAAGGCGTATGCACGGGCCGGCGTTGAGTTCGCGAGGTGGTGCCAGGCGCGCGGCATCGCGGCGCTGAAGCAGATCGAGCCCGTGCATGTCGCGGCCTACATCGAGCAGCTGCAGCTTGCAGCGCCATCGGTGAAGCAGCGACTGGCGGCGCTGCGCACGTTGTTCGATTGGTTGGTCGTCGGCCAGGTGATGCCGGTCAATCCGGCGGCATCGGTGCGAGGTCCGGAGTTACTCGCTCAAGAAGGGCAAGACGCCGGTCTTGTCGGCCGAGGAGGTGCGGGCGCTCATCGATTCGATCGAGACCGACACGATCATCGGTCTTCGAGACCGCGCGCCTCATCGGGCTCATGGTCTACACCTTTGCGCGAGTGGGGGCTGCGGTGCAGATGCGGCTGGAGGATGTGTACGTGCAGCGGCGCCGCACTTGGGTTCGGCTGCATGAGAAGGGCGGCAAGCTGCACGAGATGCCGTGCCACCACAATCTGGAGGATTACCTGCATGCCTTCGTCGATGGCGCCGGCTCGCCGAGGCCGAAGGGCTTCCTGTTTCGAACGGCGAAGGGCCCGCGGCACTGCGCTGTCGACAGGGCCAATGCGACAGGCGGATGTGCATCGAATGATTTGCCGACGGGTGGAAGCTGCGGGCATCCGAACCCACATCGGTTGCCACAGCTTTCGCGCGACCGGTATCACCGAGTACCTGAAGAACGGCGGGCGTCTGGAGATCGCGCAGCAGATGGCCAACCACGAGTCATCGCGAACGACAGGGCTCTACGATCGGCGCGGCGACCAGATCAAGCTCGATGAAGTCGAGCGGATCGCCATCTGACGGGATGGCGGCGCCGACGGCAGAGGGGCAGCGGCACCGTCCCGGTTCGGACGCCATGGGGCCACGACGGGTGGAGCGCAGGCCGGCGCGCGTGCTCACTGATCGAGCGACGTGGTCGCCACGATGGCGGTGAACTGCTCCAGCACCTCCGGCTGCCGTTGCTTCACGTACTTCGTGACCTTGGCATTTTCCAGCAGCTTCGCCAGGTACCCGCGGGCGAGCACCAGGTTGAGCACATCCTGGCCATATGACTGCTCGACCAGCCGATACTGCCCCTGAAGGTTCGACATCTCGCGCTCCATGCGGGCCATCTGTTCCGGACCGACTCCGACGACTTTGCGCGGGCGAACACCGTCCACCAGCGAGGTGCTTGGAGTGGCGACAAGCAGCGCTTCGGCGTAGGCCACTGTCATGTTGTTGGCGGCCACCATCAACTCGGCGCACTCGACCTGCCGCGTCGGCTTCATCTTGCGGATCACGCGGCCCAGTTCCACCGAGAACTGCCGATCCTTGAACAACTCCACGGCTTCCGGGCAGATGCCCTCCAGCAGGTTGATCTTCTTGGTGATGTGGCTGATGTCCACACTCAGGGCTTTGGCCAGGCGCCCGGGCGAGACGCGGCGCTCGACAGCCCGGCGGATCATGAAGTGCTCCTGGATCGTGGACAGCCGGTTGATGCGGTTGTTGTAGGTGTAGCTCTCGTCATCGGTGGCGATCAGGCACGGCGCGGCCTGGTGGCCCAGGTCGCCCAGCGCAACCAAGCGGACGTGCCCGTCGAGCAGCAGGTGCTGGCCGGACGTGGCGTCCATTGCCGCCACCGACAGCGGCTCGATCAGGCCGACTTCCTCGATCGACGCGCGGATCTGGTTGTACTTGCGTGACGTCGCCAGGCCCACCGGTACCTTCCGCGACGGCAGGATCTTGTCCAGCGGCACCATCAGGGGCTCGGGCACGAACCCGAGCACAACGCCTGTCATGCCTGCCGCCCGTCTGGCCAGACCCGCTCCGCCAGGTACTTCGGCAGGGTGTCCAGCCCTTCGGCGCGCAGGAGGTTGGTGAAGTTCTCGTCCTGAAAGAGTTCCTGCAGTGCGCTGACGACGAACAACAGGCGCTGTTGCGTGAACCCGGCCTTTCGGACCACGAGCTTCTGCCGTTCGACTTCCTTCTGGTAGGTGCGCACCAGACTCGAAGTCGACACGTCGGCGCCTTTGCGCGGCGTGTTCTTGTCCACCGTCCGGCCAAGGCTGGCGCGGCGCTCCAGGACGCGCCGAGCATCGATGAGGCGCTTGCCGCGCAGGGTGCCGGACTCATAGGCTTCCTGCAGGGCGGCCTGGATCGCTTGTTCGTCCTTGCCGGCGCCGACGATGGCCAGCGCGGCATTGAGCGGGATGGCCCCCTTCTCGACGGCTACCAGCAGGCGCTGCTCACCCTGCTGCAGCAGTGTCAGCATGCCCTGGACGTACTTGAAGGCCAGCCCGGTTTTCGTGGCGATCTGCTTCGCGGTGTAGCCGGCATCCCGCAGCTGCTCGATGCCCGCCAACAGTTCCAATGGCCGCCATTGGCGCCGCGCAATGTTCTCGGCCAAGCTCATGATGAAGGCGTCTTCGTCACTTGCCACGATCACCAGCGCTGGGATGGCAGTTTCGCCCAAGGACTTGAACGCCTTTAGCCGGCCTTCGCCGCAGATCAGCAGGTAGTGCTCGGCGCCGTCGTCCAGCGTCCGTGGCGTCACCACGATCGGCTTCTTCAGGCCGATGGCCTTGATGTTGGCGACGACTTCGCTGAAGGCGCGGCTGTTGCGTTCCCGTGGGTTCAGCACCTCGATCTTGTCGATCGGCAACGAACGCACTCGCCGACCGATAGCTGGGCAGTCATGCGGCAACCCTGAGCCTGGCTCTGGCCGCCATCCCGTAGAGGTAGTCCAGCGACCCGAAACGGTAGCTCTCGAACTCGACCGGGTTCTGCTCCGCCAGGCTGATGCGTGACGGCCCGAAATCGATGCGCGGCAACAGGTAGTAGTCGAGCTGCGCCTGGTTGCTGGGGTCCAGGCGCGCGGCGACCGAGATGTCCGGTGACAGGCTGCTGTCCAGCCGAATCTTCCAGCGGTTGTGACCGCAGGGCGTGGTCTGGCACCTGGCCAGCACCACCGAGACCGAGAACTCTCGGTTCACCCACAGCAGGTCGGTTGCCGGATCGCGGACCACCGAGCCGCCCAGGCTGGCGATCTGCTTCTCGATCTGTTCGACGATCTCCGGGTGGGTGCGCCGCAGGAAGCGGTTGATCTCCAGGAACCGGTAGTCGCGATCGGGCGTGTAGCCGACCATCTGGTAGGCCCGGATCAGGCTGCCGAAGCGGTGCACGTAGACCGACGCCGAGGGCATGCCCTCGGATTCGTCGATCACCAGGCCCGACAGGAAACCGCGGTGGCGGTAGAGGCCACGCAGCCGGTCGATCAGTTCCTCGTTGGTGTAGCGACGGGCGCGCGCACGGATGATGCCCTGCGCGGTGTAGAACACGTCGGGCGCAACGATGCCGGTGAAGGCGCCTTCGCGGCGGATCCACATGTCCGGCGTGTTCACCACCCGCAGCTTCTTCAGCTTGAACGACACCCGGTTGTAGACGTTGTGGCCGACGTACTTCTCGTTGGTCAGCACCTCGTGCACGGTGGCGCGTGTCCAGTCGCGGCAGAGATCGGTCTGCACGCGCATGCCGTTGAGGCGGCCAGCGATCTCGGACTCGACCAGGCCGTCGTCGATGAACCAGCGGTAGATGTCGTTGACGATGCGGACCTCGTCGTCGGGCCCGGGCATCAGGATCACGCGATCGGTCTGCAGGCTCTTGTGCTCGCCCCGCGCCAGTTCGGTCTTGATGGCGCCTTGCACGTCGACAAGGGTTCGCCGCAACCCATAGCCCGCAGGGCCGCCTTGCCGGAAACCCAGCTCGATCAGTCGGCACTGGCCGGCGAACACCTTGGCCGACAACTCTCGGCTGTACTCGCCGGCCATGGCGCGCTTGACGCCCTTGACGATGGTGGACACCGGCGAGCCGTCGTTCTCGAACTGCTCGGCGCAGTAGGCGACCTGAATGCCGGCGCGGCGGCAGATGTACTCGTAGTACGCGCTCTCGTCGGCGTCCTGAAACCGGCCCCATCGGCTGACGTCGTAGACCAGGATGATCTGGAAGTCGGCGCGGCCGTTCTGAACGTCGGCGATCAGGCGCTGCAATGCCTGGCGGCCGTCGATGCGCAGGCCACTCTTTCCTTCGTCGGCGTAGGTCTGGACGATCTCGATGCCGCGACGAGAGGCGTACTCACGGATCTTGTCGCCCTGGTTCTCGGTCGAGTACTGCTGGTGCTCGGTCGACATGCGAACGTACTCAGCCCCGCGCATTCGTGGCGGTGGCGGTGGCACGTCTTCAGTGATGTTGTCGTTGCCCGGGTCCATGGGGGCCTCACCTGGAGGGGTGGCGGAATGGCGGTCGCTGCCGATGCACGCCAGGGTCGGCAGCGCGTACGTTGGTGGTCGGCACGGCGGCGAGCAGGCGCGTTGCGGCGTGTGTGGTGACAGTAACAGTGTTGCCCCAAAAAGCCGAACGAGTCGTCTCTTTGCAAACTCGGCGGAATGGCCTCAAGTGCTTGTCAGCACGGTGATTTCGACGATCCACGCGTCCATCTTTGCAACGCCCTTGGGGGCGATGGCGCTGAGTCGGTAGGTGCCGGAAGCCAGCGCCGGCGCGGGCTTTGACGCGTCCATCTTTGCAATCGTGCCGACGCGTTGCGTGGCGCTGCGCGCACGCTGTTGCTCGCGATTGCGTTGGGTGTACTCCGGATGCGTGGCGCGGTACCGCTGCCAGTAGTCGGGCTGGCTGTCCAGCCACTTCCTCTGGGCCCTGGCCTGGTTCTGGCGGTAGTCGTCGTCGGTCTGGCGCTTCTCGCGCTGCCACAACTTGCGGCGCTGGCGTTGGCACTCGGGAGCGGAGCAGTAGCTCTGGTCGGGCGACTGCGTTCGCAGCGGGAAGGGATCGCCACACGCCAGGCATCGTTTGATTCCCATGATCGTTCCCCCCGTGAAGACGCTGCGTCGTGCAGCGATTCAAGGGGGTATCGCTGCGATCACCGCCGATCGGTGGTACCGACCGAAGGGCAACAGCGCCGCGCACTCTGCAAGACCTGTGGAGGGCTGACTGCTTTGGGCGAGCAGCACCGCTGACGACTTGACGCAGCGCCGGCAGTTCGCGCCCATGCGTGCGGCGAATGCCTGGAGCGCCGAGCGCTTCAACTGCATGGATGGCGCCCGACTGATGTGCGCTTGGGGAGCAATGCCGTCGGCGGTGAGCTGACCGGGGCATCGACGGCGGACTTGAGGTGGCGACGTTTCGTGGGAGCGTGAGTTGGCTCACCACACCGAGGTTGCCACCATGTACGAGTTCACCACCATCAGCGGTCGCGTCATCGAGGCCAGGCGCTACATGAACCGATGGCCACGCCTCAATGAGCCCGACCCGGCGCAGGAGCGCTGGGAGGTGTGGATCAGCGAGCGGTCCAGCAGCGAGGTCAAGCTGACGGTGGCCAGCCGCATCATGCCGGCCAGGTGTGGGCACTCGGTGACGTTCGTGGTGGCCGACGGTCGACCGGTGGGCATGGTCAACTTGACCATCGGCGCCAGCGTGAACTTCACCCGTGCTGATCCGATGCCCGTGCTGCAGAGCCGCGACGTGATCTGGCCGGTGTTCATGTCGTTGGGCGGGCTGATGCTTGCGGCGTTCACATCGACGCTCGTCCTCGTCGCAGCCGTGCCGTTGGCAGTTCTCTACTTGCCCACCGTGGTCGTGGCCCGTTGGTTGGTACGTACGCGCCTGCAACGCGACGTCGATCTGCGGCTCAGTCAGGTCCGGACCGAGGACGTCGTGCGGCCGTTCCCCAAGCGCAGCTGACCGCTCCGTGCGCACTTTCGAGCTTCCCCGAAGCAGGCGCGGCACCTGCGCCAACTTCTGGCCGAGAAAGATGATCGTTGCACTGTCGCTGAATTCTCGCGACGATAGGCACCATGGAAAAGCAGCCTGACGATCTGGCCGCCGCCGGCCAGGTGCGGCGTATGCGCGTGCTGGTGGGCGGGCGCGTGGAGATCGAGCGAGAGATAGTGCGCCTGTGTGCGCAACGGCACTTCGACCCAGCCCGCTTAGACGATCTCACGCGTCAACTCGCAAGGCCGTCGAAGGCCGAACTTCGGGTTGTGACGAGGGGAGACTTGCTCCCGCCGGCCCTGCCTAAGGACTGAAGCTCGGCAGATGGCGGCCCTTGCAGAGCAGTAGCAGTCGCTCCGCCCCAACGCCTCTGGGGCCTGCTCATGAGAACAACGGTTACTCAAGCGTCGTCGACGACCGAAGGCTTATGAGGCCCTCAAACTGGAATTTTCTGGGACTTCCTGGGATTCAGGATATCCATATAGATCAATGATTTAGGTCTTTCGTCGTCTCCCGAGATTCCGTACCATTCCGCTCAAGACTGGCACCAAACTGGCACCAGGAAAGAGTGTCCTCACTGGCACCGTAGGGACTCGATGCACCAGTCGAGGCTGAAAACCGGGGCCCATCGACGGCGTTGACATGAGCTTGAACAGACCGGGCGGCATCTCTCCGCTCCTTAAACACGCACCCGCCGGAACCTACGTGTGACGGTCGAGCAACCGCCGCACGGCGGCTCGCTGCAGGCCCGCATGCTCTCCACGCAGGCGGTGCAGTTGTACTGGCGCTACTCGCTGGACGGCCGCACCTTTCGCGAGCCCATCGGCGTTCACGACCCGTCGGCGCCGCCGAAGAAGATGGAGCCGACGCCGCGCGGGTTCAGCCTGGCCGCCGCGCGTGAGCGCTGCCGGGAGTTGGCCATGCGGCATGAGCAGCACCGGGACGATGGCGGGCTGCGCGGGGCGAAGCTCAGCGCGCGCGAACGCCTGGCGCAAGCCCGCGAAGAACAACAGCTCGCGGAAGCGGCGGCTGCCGCGGCAGCCGCAGAGCGGGCCAGGCACTCGCTGGCCGCATTGCTGGACGAGTACGTGAAGCTGCAGCGCAGCAAGGGCCGCATCAGTGCGCGAGAAGCAGAGGGATCTTCGACCGGCATGTCGTGGAGGCCTGGCCCGCCATCGCACAGGCGCCGGCGTCCGAGCTGTCGCAGGAGCAGGTGGTGGATATGCTGCGCAGGCTCGTCGAGCAAGGCAAGGGCCGCACTTCCAACAAGCTGCGCACCTATCTCCGCGCGGCTTACCAGTGCGCCATGGATGTGCGGGTGTCGGCGTCGATCCCGGTCGCCTTCAAATCCTACGGCGTGCAGAGCAACCCGGTGGCGCTGACAAAACGCGACCGCCAGTTCGACAGCGCAGACAAGCGCCCGCTGACCATCGACGAACTGCGAGCCTACTGGCGGCTGATAGAGAAGTTGCCGGGCCTGCGCGGGCGATGCCTGCGGCTGCACCTGCTGACGGGCGGTCAACGCATCGAGCAGCTCGTGCGGCTGCGCTGGGCCGATGTGCGCGCCGACGCGATCACCATCCACGACGCCAAGGGACGCCCAGGCCAAGGCGCGCGGGCGCACACGGTGCCGATCACCAAGGGTGCTGCGCGCGACATGCAGGCGCTCGAACGCGTGGGCGACCATGTTTTCTCAACGACGAAGGGCGTCAAGTCGATCTTCGGCACGACGCTGTCGGGCTGGGCGGCCCAAGTCGTCGGCGATGCGATCGAAGGCTTTCAGCCTAGCGCGTCCGGTCCGGCGTGGAAACGCTGCTGGCAGCGAACCGCATCAGCCGCGAGATCCGCGGGCATGTGCAGTCGCATGGGCTCACAGGGATCCAGGCGCGTCACTATGACGGGCACGACTACATGCTGGAGAAGCGGGAAGCGCTCGAGGTGCTCGCGCGCGAGCTGACTGGCGGTGCTGCGCGGCCGAAAGTTGCGAAGCCTCGCCGCAAGGCACCGTCGGCTAGTCAGCGCGCAGCTGGCTGACCAAATGCACCCCACCTGACAGCCTTACATTGGCGTCGATGCGAGCGCGCACCACCATCACCTCCGACTACTACGCCACCGTCGGAGGCTGCAACACTCGAATCACGTCTGCGCGGCTCACTGCGGCGTGTGCCTTCGACTTTGAACATGCTCAGACCAAAGCAGACATATGCACACACCATTAGACGAACACGCCTTTGCTGGAGCCTTTCGAGCCGGCGATTCTCGCCGATACGGCGTTGACCTAAAGAAGAATCGAAAGGCAGTCATTGATAGCGCAATCGCGACTGCGACCAATGGATTCCCTGCATTCTCCCCAATACATGCCACCTTCGTCAAAGGTCGAAAGTGCTCATCTGTCTCTGATTACTCGCAGGCTCTAATTCTAAGAGTTCTTGCAAAATTCATTGCCCGCCGCTTTCGTGTCGAAATCAAGAACCGAGATCGCGCAGTAAAGGGAGTCATCGAAACCCTCTCCGATTCAACACCTATTTATCTCGTTCGGCGTGATATTTCATCATTCTACGAAACGCTGCCGCTTGAACGAACTATCAAGCGACTTACTCACGACGTTTTTGTCCCGATGCTGCTGCGGAAACACCTCAACTGCTTCTTCAGCACATTTTGCGCAACTACAACAATCGGTTTGCCTAGGGGAATTTGCTTAAGCCCGATTCTTGCCGAGCTTGCAATGGAAGAATTTGACAAAGCAGTCAGGCAGCTTCCTGGCGTATACAAGTACTTCCGCTACTCTGACGACATACTAATATTTTCCTATGAGCCGACAGGCAACATTGAGACGGCACTACCCAATTTCTTGCCTACCGGAATGTCTTTCAATGCCACGAAGTCTGCAAGTATCTCGCTCAACTGCGAGGACAAGGGTCACCAAGCGATTGTTCAACTGGAATACCTCGGATACAGCTATCGAGTCTCCAATATGTGCGGCAGCAAGGACCCACGAAAGGTGTACGTCGGAATATCTGACCGCAAGATCTCAAAACTTAAAACAAAAATATTGTGCTGTCTCAAGGCAAACCAACGGGATAAGGACTTTCAGCTGCTGAAAGATCGTCTGAGATTTCTTTCTGGAAACTATGTCGTTTATCGACAAGGCGCCACGTCCGTGAAGTCATCGAAGTATGCAAAATCAGGAATCCACTATAACTATCGCCTCTGCGGAACCTATGAAAAGGGCGAGGTCAACAAGCATCAGGGCGCCGAACTGAAAGCATTGGACGGCTTTTATCAATCGCTGATAAGACCCGGAAGTACGATTGGCGCCCGGTTCAACCCTGTCCAGCGAAATGCACTAAAGATAATCTCTTTCTTTAAGGGTTTTGAACTCAAGCTGATGACTAGGTTTTCGGCACAACGAGTACAAGAGATCAAAAGGGCCTGGCGAAATGTCTAAGCGCATCAAGAAGAACTTCTGGCGCTTCAGGCCGCTTCTGACTGAAACCTTGCCGTATGAGTTGCCGGTCATTTTCGGTAACGATCGTCTCTACTACAGCCAGTGCCGATCACTTGACCCTTTGGCAAAACCGCTCATTGACAAGCTCCTACGTGGGTGGCGAGGGCACACCGTTCCATACAGCTATGGTGTTCGCAAAGATAGTGACCGTACAACGCAACTCGGGCTAGTTCATCCCATAACACAACTTGAGTTCTGCGATTTCTATGCTCGACACGAATCATCGATTCTCGACTACTGCAATAGGAGCGAATACTCCTTGCGTCGGCCCGCAGCTGTGGCCGCCGTGTATGTGGCCTCTCTAGGAGCATTGAACGACTCAGTACACAAAACCGGCGAAGTCCACTTAACACCGGAAGGCTCCGAACCTGAGCTCTCGAAGCTCGTCTCCTACTTCGCTTACGAGAAATACAATCTTCTCAACAAGTTCTACGAGTCGCGAGAGTTCATTCGACTCGAAAAGAAGTTTGAACTCCTCAAGCAACTCGATATTTCAAAGTGCTTTTACAGCATCTACACGCACTCCATTACATGGGCAACGAAAAGCAAAGAGTTTGCCAAGAAGAATAAGGGTGCGCATTCGTTCGAGTCGAGTTTTGATTCGTTGATGCAGCGATCAAACTATAACGAGACCAATGGTATTGTGGTTGGTCCCGAGTTCGCCAGAATATTTGCGGAAATCATTCTTCAGGACGTGGATCAAAAGGTCCAAAGGCTGCTCGCAGAAGACGCTCTGTTTGAAGGGCAGCAGTACTCGATACGTCGGTACGTGGACGACTACTCGGTCTTCTCCAATAGCGCAGAGATTGTTAGGAAAATCGAATCGCTACTGCGACGGGAGCTACTTAAATACAAGCTTCATGTCAACGAGTCGAAGGTTCGAGATTACCATCGTCCATTCGTTACGAACCTGACCCAGGCACGCGCAGACACCCGAACTAGAATTAACGGCGTCAGCGAAGTCCTTGTCAGTCCGGATTGGAAGGCAGCCACCGCAGCCAGCAGCAAACAGCGTCACGCGATCGGTGGTTTAATTCACGACCTACGTGTTATAGCGAAGCGTCATGACGTTCCATTCAGCAGTTTGAGCGGAAGTTTGCTTGGAAGCCTGCGGGCGTTATCTCGTGCCGCAAATAAGTCGCTGAACAAAGGGTCAACTGTCTCTGTGGAGAATTGGATCTTCGCCACTCGAAGTATTATCGACTGCGCTTTCTACATTACATCTGTCGATCTACGAGTTCGGACCACTTATGGCCTATGCCAACTTCTTTCCATAATTCAGGATGGCCTGCGGGCACTTCCAGCAATCGGTGGTGATTTCATTACTCATACGATTTCAGAAGAGTTGGTGGCGGTAGCCAAAACTGCATTGATCGCTGGCGAACAGACACCCGGAGAGGATAGTGTCGAGCTCTTCAATCTACTCATATGCGGCTCACATTTGCTTAAGCAGCACTTCACGAAGAATGGACAAGTTGAGAAAATTCTCGACACTCTGCTTGCGGGTGATCTAACTTACTTTAAGTACATTACTCTGAAGTATTGCTATCTGCGTGATCCATCTTATTTCGCGAAATCATTAACCGAGCTTAATCAGCGAGCAGAGTCTTTACTTGATTGTCTGGATTCCATCAAGCTGAAGAGTGAGCGATTTCATTTGTTGTGCGACTACCTAAGCGCGCCTGACGTGGACGTTGCCCGAAAGCGCGCGGTGTTCGTTAAGCGTTACGGTGGAACACCAAGCAATGCGGCGTTGACGAAGCTCGGCGAATCGATCGGATTTACCGATTGGACTGGCATGGAGTTGACTGCCTTCCGCGGACGGTTACGGGCTGAGGTTCTCAGCCCTTTCGAAGTGCGCGGGCGCAGGGTTGTCCACCGGCGGCGTGGCGCATGCCACGCAGGCGCCGACGGTGGGCAACCCGTGTTCACCGCGCGGCGGTGACGGATTGATGTGTTGTTCTCGTAGTTCATCGGCGACAGGTAGCTCAGCGCGCTGTGGCGTCGGCGTGGGTTGTACCAACCCTCGATCCAGGTGAACAGAGCCAAGCGCGCTTCGGTCTTCGTCTGCCAGCTCCTGCGGTCGATCAGCTCACACTCGAGGCTGGCGAAGAAGCTCTCGGCCATCGCGTTGTCGTAGGCATCGCCCACGCTGCCCATCGAGGGGCGCACGCCCATCTTCTTGCAGCGCTCGCCGAAGGCGATGCTGGCGTACTGGCTGCCCTGGTCGCTGTGATGGATCACGTCATCGGGCCTGCGCTGCTGCAGCGCCATGTTCAGCGCGCTGAGCACCAGATCGGCGGTCATGGTCTCGCCGATGGCCCAGCCCACGATGCGTCGGCTCCAGACATCCAGCACGACGGCCAGGTAGATGAAGCCGGCCCAGGTGGGCACGTAGGTCATGTCGGCCACCCACAACTGGTTCGGGCCGTCGGCTTCGAACTTGCGTTGCACGAGATCGGGCGCCTTGGCGTCGTGGCGGCAGCTTCGCGTCGTGATCGTGAAGCCACGGCGCCGGCTGATGCCGCGGATGCTGTGGCTTCTCATGAGCCGCGCCACACGCTTGCGACTCACGATGACACCTTGGTCGATCAGCTCGGCGCACGCGCGGCATGCCATAGGTGTGGTGCGAGTCGGCGTGCACTGCACGGATGCGTTCGGTGAGCGCCGCGTCGGCCAGCGCGTGAGCACTGGGGGCTCGATCGCGCCACGCGTAGTAGCCGCTGGTCGACACGCCCAGCACGCGGCACATGGTGGCCACCTTGGCGTCGGCCTGGTTCGCGTTCACGAGTTCGTAGACCCGATGGACGTCTTGCCGTCCTTGCCGGCGAACCAGGCCGTAGCCTTTGCCAGGATGTCTCGCTCCTGCTCGAGCTGGCGCACCCGTCGTCGCAATCGGGTCAGTTCGTCGCGCTCGGCGCTGCTCAGAACGTCTTTGCCGCGAGAAGGCTTGCCGGCGTCGGCCGCGGCGCGCGCGACCCACGCGGTGACGCTCTGCGCGCTGACGCCGAACTCACGCGACAGCTCGGCCGGCGTGCGCCCGGCCATGTGCAGTTCGACGATCTGCTGCTTGAATGCCTCCGGGTACGGCGGCTTGGTCTTGGGCATATCGGACTCCTTCCTTCTTGACGGTAAGGTGTCCGCGAAAACGGGTCAACTTCAACTTCAGTTGCCTGCTAGACGCTCGCGAGAGTCTAGAAGTGGTGAGAGTGTTGTTCTGAAGTTGCTGAGCAATCGAGGTCAACCGTCGTAACTCGGTAGAAAGGGCGTCAAACCCCGCGCAGCACGCTGAACTCCCTGAATAGCCGTACCGGCAGCGGCGTCTCCAGCTTCCACACGATGCTCATCGGACGATCGCCATCCGCCGACTCCAACGCCACACGCCCGCAGGCGCGATAGGAATCGCCCTTGCGCGGGCGCACGAAGAGCTGGAACTGCCAGCCGTTCGTGGAGCTCTCCAGATAGCGGCGCCCGCCGGGCGTGTCCGGACCCGCGCTGTTCTGCGTTTGCAATGAAAGCGCTCGGCGCTGATCGCGTAGTCGTGGTAAGAGATGCGGTCGTGATAGCCCTCGCTCTTGTCGAGCGTGACGAACAGAAGTTCGGTCTTGCGGCTGTTCAGCGGCAGCACGCCAGCCTGGAACGGGGCACGCCGCGTCGCGGTCAACCAGCCCACGGCCGTGAGCACTTCGCGCGCGCCGTAGGCGGCGTGCAGGCACAGCGGCGTGTCTTCAAGCCCGGGTACTGGCGTCGCTGCAACGTTCGTGCGGGCCTGCAGCAGGCCCGACAGCTCGACCAACTCATCGGCGATGGCAAAGTGGCGCTCGATACGATCGATGAAGGCTTCGAGGCCTGCCGCCTGCTCGTGCCGACCATCGATCTGGTAAGCCAGCATCTGCACGCCAAGTGCATCCTTCGCATTGAGCGTCGGCGGGTGGCCTTGCCGCGAGCCGACCGCGGCCATCACGTCGAGCCGCTGCGGGTCGTCCACGTGCAACAGGTCTCCGAAGCGGCGGCTGAAGTAGTCCTCTTCGGGGCCGGGCTCCGCGACGATCAGGCCGGCGTCGCGCTTCAGTGCCGTCCAGCCGCTGCGGCCCTGGCCGGTGCCTGCGCGGTAGACGTCACCGAGTTCCAGCGCTTGGTCGCGCAGGAAGTCGGCCAACCGCACCGAAGCACGGCCGCGCAGGGCTGCATATGTCTGGAGCTCCGTCTTCAGGCGGCGCCAGTTCTGCGTCGTCAACGCGCGCAGACCCTGCAGCACCTGCTCTCGCGTCTGGCGCTGAAGGTGGATGTGGCAGCCGGGCGGGAGGCTGCCGAAGCCGTTCTCGACGCCGTCCACCAGCTCGCGGCGCGACAAGCCGGTCAGGCTCGACAGCAGGCGGTCGAACCGGAAGTCGGCACGGTGCTGGCCCCACAAAGTCGAGCACCAGGCAGCTCTCCTTTCCCGGTGCCAGGCGCAGGCCGCGGCCGATCTGCTGCTGGAAAAGCACCGGGCTCTGCGTGGGCCGCAGCAGCAACAGCGTGTCGACCATCGGTAGGTCGATGCCCTCGTTGTAGAGATCGACCGTCACCAGCGCGCACAGCTCGCCACTGAGCAGACGTTGTGGTGCCCGGCGACGCTCGTCGCTTGCTGTTGTGCCGACCACGCAGGCGGCCGGCAGGCCCGCGCGGTTGAGCCAGTCGGTCATGAACTCAGCATGCGCGACCGATACGCAGAACACCAGGGCACGCGACCGTGATGCATCGGACGCCAGGCGACGCCATTCATTCACCGCCAGCCGGGCGCGCACATCATTGCCTGTGACCAGGTTGTCGACCGCCTCGCGCTCGCCAGGCCTGTCCCACGGCACCGCTGAGAAGTTGGTGGCATCGTCGCAGGCGTAGTACTCGAACGGCGCCAGCAGTTGCAGGTCCAGCGCATGCCACAGGCGCAACTCGACGGCCGCGCTGCCGTCGGGCCTGGCATCGAAATACGGCGTGATCGGCTGCCCGTCGCTGCGCTCCGGCGTGGCGGTCAGGCCCAGCAAGACGCGAGGGCGAACGGCCTTGACGAAGGCATCGAAGCGGTCTGCGGCCAGCCGGTGGCATTCGTCCACAACGACGGTATGCCAATGCGCGGCACCGATGGTGGCCACCAAGTCGCGGCTGCTCAAGCTGTCGATGGTGGCGAAGAGGTGGTCCCGGCGCTCGGGCTCGTGGCCACCGGTCAGCAGGTCGCCGAACTCGGGGTCGCGCAGCACCTCGCGGTAGGTGCGCAGGGCCTGGCGCAGGATCTCCTCGCGATGCGCCACAAAGAGAAGACGTGGACGCCCCCCTTCGCTGCGGCAGGTGTTCCGATAGTCGAATGCCGCCACCACCGTCTTGCCGGTGCCAGTGGCCGCCACGACGAGGTTTCGGTGCCGACCGTGAGCGCGCTCTGCCGCTAACTGCTCGAGCATGTCCTGCTGGTAGGTCTTGGGCTGGAGGTCGAAGAAGCTGATCGCGCCGGTTGGCTCACCGCCGAAGGATTCGCGGCCGAGCGCGACCGCCAGCGCCTGGCGATGCTCGAGGTTGTCAGGGTCGTAGCGTTGGAACTCGCTGTCGGCCCAAAGCGTCTCGAAGTGGGCGATAGCCCGTGCAAACAATGCCTCCTGCGCACGCTGGGTCAGCTTGACGGTCCACTCCAACCCGCCTGTCAGCGCTGCTCCCGAAAGGTTGGCGCTGCCCACGTAGGCCGAGCCGAAGCCAGTCTTGCGCTGGAACAGCCAGGCCTTCGCGTGCAAGCGTGTACGGCGGCCGTCGAGGGAGACGCGGACCTCGCACCCCGGCAGGCGCGCAAGCTCATCGAGCGCGCGCGCCTCGGTGGCGCCGGTGTACGTGGTCGTAAGGATGCGCAGCCGCGTGGCGCTCTGACCCTGCGCGCCTGTCGCCGTGATCTGCTGCAGCACGTCCTGCAGCTTGCGGACCCCGGATACGGTGATGAAGCTCACCAGGATATCGACTTGATCGGCAGAGGCCAGCTCGCGCCGAATCTCCTGGAGCAACGACGGCGAGCCCTTACCGGCCGTGAACAGCCAGGGCGCCGCGAGGCCGATCTCGGGCGATGCCTGGAACTGCCGATCGCGCTGCACGGCACGCAGAACGCGCAGGGGCTGCGCCACCAGGTCGATGACTTCGCCTGAGCCGCTTGTTGCGCCCTGGCCTTCTGCGGCGGCCAGCCGGTGTCGAAGCGCTACCAGCAGCTCGTTGACCAGCTCGAGTTGTCGCCTGGGTCTGTCGGTGTCGTCACCAACAACGTCATCCAGGATCGCGCCGAGCTGGCGCGTGATGACATCGACCAGCAGCTCGGGCGCCCCACCCTTGAGAGACAGCACCTCTGCGCTGCCGGGATCAAGGGCGGCGAGAGATCGAGCCAAGCCCTCGGTAAGCAGCAGATCGTAGAGGCCGTCCGACAGCGCCATGGAGCGTCCGGGATTCAACCGATCGGCCGCGTGCCGCGGCAGGCCGGGTAGCCGGTGCATCCCCAGAACTCGCCACCCGCATTGGCGCCGCGCTTCGCGATACGGCGCACCATCGGCTTGGTGCACAAGGGGCAGACGGTCGCCTGTCCTGAGTCGGCAGTAGGCCGGGTTGCTTTGGCCGCGTCCGGCCGCGCCGCAGCTTGACCTGCGCCCGCCCTTGCCTGTCGAATGAGGCCGAGCAGTTTTGGCCCGTCCACCAGCGTCACATTGCGCCCGCTCGCGAAGCTGATGGCGTCATCGGTGAATCGCCCCGAGGTCACGACGAATCCGCCCGTGGCGCCGCGGGCGGCCATCACGCCGTAGAGCTCCCGCACCACGTCCACGCCGACCTTGAAGGCGCGCCACTGCTTGCACTGCACGAGAAACTTCTCGCGGCCCGCTCATGCCTGGCCGGGTCAGCACCAGGTCCACACCGTCGTCTGGGCCGCCGCCCCCCGTCTCCACGACTTGGTAGCCCTGCAGCCGAAAACCTTCGCCCACCAGCATTTCGAACTCGCGCCAGCTCATGCCGTCGAGCGCGTCGGTCGCCTTCACCTGCGCGACATCGGTCACCAGATCGCTACGCTGCTTTCGTCGGAACGCCGACACGCCGGCTCCCGCAAGGCAAATGATGGGCACGACGTATTGGCCGGCGGTTGCCAAGCCTCGCCACCAGACTCCCAGGATGAAGCCGCTTGACGCTAGTGCAGTGTTTCGTTCTGTTTAGAACTTAAGCGCGCGTTGGCCCGGATGACCTTTTGCAGGATGTCGCGAGCGCTCTTGGTCCAGATGAACGGCTTGGGGTCGATGTTGTGGTGAGCGACGTAGTCGTTGATCGCAGCTTCCAGCTCAGGCACGCTGGTGAACACGCCGCGGCGCAGCCGTTCGGTCGTGATGTCACGGAAGAAGCGCTCCACCATGTTCAGCCACGACGCCGAGGTCGGCGTGAAGTGCATGTGAAAGCGCGGGTGCTTGGCCAGCCACTCCTGCACAGCCGGATGCTTGTGGGTGGCGTAGTTGTCTGCGATCAGGTGCAGCGTCTTGCCCTTGGGCGTCTCGCGGTCGATCTTGCGCAGGAACTTCAGCCACTCTGCATGGGTGTGGCGCTGCTGGCACTGGCCGATCACCTTGCCGTCCAGCACGTTCATCGCCGCGAACAGCGTGGTCGTGCCGTGGCGCTTGTAGTCGTGCGTCATCGTCTGCGCGCGGCCCTTCTTCAGTGGCAGCCCAGGCTGCGTGCGGTCCAGCGCCTGCACCTGGCTCTTTTCGTCGCAGCACAGCACCAGGGCGTGCTCGGGCGGGGACATGTACAGGCCCACGATGTCCTCGAGCTTCTCGACGAAGTGCGGGTCGCGCGACACCTTGAAGCCGCGCACGATGTGCGGCTTCAACCCGTGGGATTGCCAGTGCCGCCACACGGTGCTGGCAGCCACACCCAGCTCGGCGGCCAGCTTGCGCGTGCTCCAGTGCGTGGCCGCTGCAGGCTTGCTCCGGGTGGTCAGCTGGACCAACTCCGCCACGTCCACCTTGACCGGTGGCGCGCCACGGGGAAGGTCGCGCTCGATGCCTTCCACTCCGGCTTGCAGGTAGCGCTCGCGCCAGCGCGCCACCTGGACGCGACCGATGCCAAGCTGCTCGGCGATGTCCTTGTTCTGCAGGCCTTGCGCAGCCAACAAAACGATGCGCGCCCGCTGCGCCAGCCGCACGCTCGTGCGCCCGGAACGGGACAGCCTCGTCAGCTCCGCCTTCTGCTCGTCGGTAAGAACAATCGCCGGTGCAATTCGCACGTGCCCACTCCAGTTCAAGCCCAAGTGGACCATTGGAGTGGGGTTCAACATTTAAGTTCATTCAAGAACAGAACACTACACTAGCGACTGCGCATTGGCCGTGATCGGTTGGCTGGCCACGCTATGCAGCCAGAAGTAGCCAAGAATGGCCAGCAGCACTCCCGCCCACCAGGGCATCAGTGCCACTAGATCGATGAGGTCCTCGGCTGGACTTGTCTTCTTGCGTCTTGCCATTGCGGCGTTACTCCCTTGGATCGATCTTGTACCAGGCTGCTTGGCAGCCAATTGCTGGCGGACAGCCTATCCTGCAATCATCCACAAAAGCCCTATGCAGACAGCAATGTCGTGAGCCGCAGCTGTTGGGCAAGTGATCGGTATCCGGCCGGTAAGCGGCCCGAAACCGGACCGAAACCGGACCGAAACCGCACCGTTTGCGGACCGTGTCTGAACCACAGGCGCGATGAACGACCCTGGTCAGCCTTACCCTGGAAGGTCGGACAGTCCGAACTCCTTGCACGCACTACGCCAAAGTCGCGCCACTGATCCATGTGCGGATCCGGCCAACCTCGTTATGGTCGGGCACCTTCTGCTCGCGCTCACACAGGAACAGGACTTGATTGAACAGCCGGGAGGCCAACGTCGTCTCGTCATCGGCACCCTGACCGAAGACATGTCCGTTCATCTGCATGCCGCGAACCAGGAAATTGACATCGCGAGGCCGAACTCTCAGGCCCTCCGACTCGATGCACTGGCGGCAGACGGCCTGCACTGTCGTGGGCAGCTTGAACTCCTGCTCCGTCAGGACCTGGACCAACGCGCCCATCACCGACCTCAAGTCCTTTGGCGCGAGCAGCGGCGCCCCCGTCAAGACGCAGACCTCCCTGGCCACGGGGAAGAGATCCTCGGCACCTGACCATGGCGATTCCGGTTCCTGCTCCGGCAGAGCGCCTTCCAGCTCGTGCCGGCTCGGATCCAGCACCCGACCACCTGACCCACTCAGCCAGAGCAGCCGCGAGAGCCTGAGCGAACGAAAAAACGCCTTGAACGTGCCCAGTCCATTCCAGTTCTCCAGAATTTCCGGGTACTCCTGCCGCAGTCGCGATGCCAGGAGGCCAGAGCTGACAGGTAGCGGGGACTCGTCGACGAAGGTCCACAGGCGGCCGGCAATCTCCGAGAGTTCGTCCGGTGTCGCCAACCTCGGGCCCGCCTTGGAAGACGGGTCTGCTTTGGGCATTGCGACGGTTGAACTCGTTGCCTTCGATTCCGCAAGCACGGGCTTGCTTTCGGTCGAACGAGACTCCTTGACTTCCGTGGCCTGCCCGTTGGGCCAGGCGGCACATCAGCGTTGGCCAGACCGAGGCCCAGCGCTTCCCGAAGAAAAAGCCTTTCGTCGATCAAGAGATCAGCCGAGGCTTGATACGCGGCCGATGGGTAGCCGATGGCGAGCACCGTGGTGCGTCGGTCGTAGCGGCGAAGCTTGCGCAGGACCGGCGTGAAGTCCGCGTCTGCGGAGAAGACGATGAACTCGTCACAGCGAGTCTCGTGCTGCAGCAGGTCGACGATGTCCAGCACCATGTGGATGTCCGTGCTGGTCTTGCCCTGGCTGGTGACCGGCGGGCAGTCGACGATCTCGAAGCCGGCGCGCAAGAACGCATGGCGGTAGTTCTGATACCAGTTGGGATTCAGGTAGCAGCGGCGCACGAGTAACCGGCGACGCTCACCCTCCTCGTGCGGTTCCGGCAGCGCTAGGGACCCCGTCAGCCAACCCATCCACTCCGACGGATGACGCGCGAACCGCTCGGCAGCATCGGGCTGCAACTGTCGCAGTTGCGAATACACGTTGTCGAAGTCGACGAATAGTGCGCTCTTCATGTTCTTGATGCTCCCCGTACTCATGCAGATTGCGAAATCTCTGCACAGGTGTCGCAGCGGCCGCGTTGAGTAACGTCCACGTGGCAGGTTAACGCACGACACTGGCACGCATGGGCGGATCGCGATGTGGGCCGTGCGCCGCTGGCTGCGTCCGGTCAAGGGCGGGCAGTGCCCGGCGCAGCGAACCCTTGACGGGGCGTGGCCAGCCCACACGCTGGTTGGGGGCTGGCGTCACCCGGTGAGGCCAGACCTTCCAACAACCAGCAGGATGGGCTTAGTGGAGGCACGGCAACGCATGCAAAAAACGTTCTCAAACTAGTATGTTGCATAAACTGTCTAAAGCCAGTAAATTGTGTGGCCACACCGGTGTCACCCTCTATGAGCTTCCCGCTTCGCATCCCCGACCAGTTGAAGCAACATCTTCGAGCGTTGCGGAAGAGCCGTGGACTGACGCAGGGTCAGCTTGGCGCATTGGTTGGCGTCAGACAGGCCCGCATCGCCGAGATCGAGGCGAACCCGGGGGCTGTCAGTCTGGACCAGCTCACCAAGGTACTGGCGGCGCTGGGCGGCACGTTGCATCTGCACAGCGCCGAAGGCGCAGGGACAGAAAGTCAGGTCGTGCCCGATGCGGGGCCGAAGGCACCGCAGTCCGCGCCAATGTCAGTGGCGAAGCGGGCGCCAAGGAAGGCCGCTGGCCAGGTCGTCGGCGAGCCGACTGGCCGGCGTAGCCCAGCTAGGTCAACCAAGCCTGCCCCGGTCACCGGCATCGTGATTCGCCCGAAGAAGGGTACTTGGTGACGACTGCGCTCCATGCCTGGATGAACGGCGAGCTGGTGGGCACCTGGACCATCGACCGTGCCACGCACTCGTTCGACTACGACACCTCCTGGCTCAGGTCGCCCAAGGTCCGATCGCTGTCGCTGTCGCTGCCCATCACCGCCTCGCGTGAGGTCCGCGGCGATGCCGTCGCCAACTACTTCGACAACCTGCTGCCGGACAACGACAGGATCCGCGAACGTCTGAGCCGCCGCTTCAAGACGAAAAGGGCCGATGCCTTCTCGCTGTTGGAGGCCATCGGCCGGGACTGCGTCGGTGCCGTTCAGTTGCTGCCCGAGGAGGCTATACCGACAGGGTGGAACCGCGTTGACTGCGAACCCCTCGACGAGGGGCAGATCGCCGACATCCTGCGGGCTGTTCCATCCGACGTCGGCCCCGGCTCGCTACGCCAGCCAGACGACGATTTGTTCCGCATCTCGATCGCCGGTGCCCAGGAGAAGACGGCGTTCACCCAGGCAAACGGGCGCTGGTGCCGGCCTCACGGCGCGACGCCGACCACGCACATCTTCAAGCTGCCGCTGGGCCTGGTAGGCGGTTCGCGGCGTGTCGACCTCTCCGATTCAGTCCAGAACGAATGGGTCTGTGCCCAGATCATCTCGGAACTCGGCCTGCCCGTCGCGCCAACGACGATGGCGACCTTCGGCGACCAGACCGTCCTGGTGGTCGAGCGCTTCGACCGCGCGTGGATGGACGACGGTGCCTGGATCGCGCGGCTGCCGCAGGAAGACTTCTGCCAGGCGCTGGGGTTCTCGCCGAAGCAGAAGTACGAACACGACGGCGGGCCTGGCATGGCGAAGTGCCTGCAGTTGCTCACCGGCGGCGCCGACCCGCAGCAGGACGCGCTGGCGTTTCAGCTGACGCAGCTCGCCTTCTGGTTGATGGCTGCCACCGATGGCCATGCCAAGAACTACTCGATCTTTCTGCAACCTGGCGACACGTACGTCATGACTCCGCTCTACGACATCCTGTCCATGTGGCCCTACTTCGGCAAAGGCCCGAACCAGTACAACCGCCGGCAGGCGGGCTTGGCCATGGCGATGCGTTCCAAGAACGTCCACTACCGCTTCGACACCATCCAGAGCCGCCATTGGCACCAGCTGGCCATGAAGAACGGCGGCCCCGCAGTCTGGGACGCGATGGTGGGCCTGGTCGAGCAGGTCGGGCCCGCGCTGGCGGCGGTCGAGGCGCGCTTGCCCAAGGACTTCCACGGCAGGTCCTGGGATGCCATCTCGAAGGGCATGATGGCCGAGGCCGAGCGGTTCTTGGACGGCGCCGAAGGGCTCTGACATGCATCCATGGCTGCGCGACTTTTGCGCGACTTTCCAAGGCGCCCCTGTGCACTTCTCTGGGGAAAAGCGGGGCGAGGGCGCCGCTAAGTCGTTGATTTCATTGAACCCCCTTCGTTTATCGGCGGGCTACGAACCAAGGGGTCGTGGGTTCGATTCCTGCCAGTCGCGCCAGAAGTGACGAGGGTCAGCACGGTCGCGCGTGCTGACCCTTTTGTCTTTTGCGGGGTCGGGGCGCAATGCGATCGGTCAAAGGGATCGTTCGCAACTCGGCTAAGCTGCGCGCCTGACATTCAAGGCCGACGCCCGCGTGCCCCCTACACCCTCCCGCAAGTGGCTGCGCCGCAGCCTGATCCTGCTCGCCGTGGTGGCCATCGGTGCCGCGCTGCTGTGGTGGCTCACGAGGCCCAAGCCGATCCCGGTGCTCGTCGCCGGCGTCGCGCGCGGCACGGTCGAGGCCACGGTGGCCAACACGCGCGCCGGCACGGTCGAGGCCTGCCAGCGCACCAAGCTGTCGACCATCGCCGGCGGCCGCATCGAGATCATGGCGGTCAAGGAGGGCGACCACGTGCGCAAGGGCCAGTTGCTGATGCAGCTCTGGAACGACGACCTGCAGGCCGAGCAGGCGCTGTCGCGGGCCCAGCTCGACACCTCGCGCAAGCGCGTCGCCGAGGCCTGCACGATGGCCGACCTGGCGCAGCGCGAACTGGTGCGCCAGCAGGAGCTCTTCAAGACGGGTTTCATCTCCGCCGGCCGGCTCGATACCGTTCGCTCCGAGGCTGACGCACGCGCTGCCGCCTGCGCCACCGCCAAGGCCGACGTGGCGCAGGCGCAGGCGCGCGTCGCCCTCGTCGGCACGGCGCGCCAGCGCACCGTGCTCGTCGCGCCGTTCGACGGCACGGTGGCCAAGATCGTGGGCGAGGTCGGCGAGTATTCGACGCCATCGCCGCCGGGGGTCGCGATGCCGCCCGCGATCGATCTCATCGACGAGACCTGCCTGTATGTCGCCGCGCCAATGGACGAGGTCGACGCGCCCAAGATCAGCGCCGGCCAGCCGGTGCGGATCACGCTCGATGCGCTGCCCGGCAAGGCCTTCCCGGGCAAGGTGCGCCGCGTTGCGCCCTATGTCACGGCGGTCGAGAAGCAGGCACGCACGGTCGAGATCGAGGTCGTGTTCGACGACCCGCAGTCCGCCGGGCGGCTGCTCGTGGGCTACAGCGCCGACGTCGAGGTCATCCTCGATGCGCGCCCCGACGTGCTGCGCGTGCCGACCTCGGCCCTGCTGCAGGGCGGGCGCGTGCTGGTGCTCGAAGGCGATCGGCTTGCCGAGCGGCCCGTCAAGACGGGCGTCACGAACTGGGAGCACACCGAGATCACCGCCGGGCTGGCCGCCGGCGAGCGCATCGTCACCTCGCTCGACCGCGCCGGCGTCGCGGCCGGCGCGGCGGCCGTCGTCGAACAAGCCGCTGAGGCCAAGTGACGCGATGTCGGACGCGGCCCAGCGCGCGCCCGGCGCGGCGCAGATCGAGCTCTCGGGCATCGCGCGTGTGTTCCACCTCGGCGAGAGCACGGTGCGCGCGCTCGACGACGTCGACCTGCGCATCGCGCCCGGCGAATACATCGCGGTGATGGGGCCTTCGGGCTCGGGCAAGTCGACGCTGCTCAACGTGCTGGGGCTGCTCGACCGGCCGGATGCCGGCCACTATGTGCTCGAAGGGCGCGACGTCACGACGCTCTCGCCCGACGAGCAGGCGCGCGTGCGCAGCCACCGCATCGGCTTCGTGTTCCAGAGCTTCCACCTCGTGCCGCGCCTGACGGCAGCCGAGAACATCGCGCTGCCGATGATGCTGGCGGGCATTGCCGCGCGCGAGCGCGACGAGCGCGTGCGCGCGGCGCTCGCCGGTTTCGGCCTCGTCGATCGCGCCGACCACCGGCCCGACCAGCTCTCGGGTGGCCAGCGCCAGCGCGTCGCGATCGCACGCGCGACGATCATGCAGCCCGCGCTGCTGCTCGCCGACGAGCCGACCGGCAACCTCGACCGCGCGACCGGCGACGAGGTCATCCGCCTGCTCGAGCAGCTCAACGCCGGCGGCGTGACGCTGCTCGTCGTGACCCACGACGCTGCCATCGGCGCGCGCGCGCGGCGGCGGCTGCTGATGGAAGACGGCGCGATCAAGGTCGACGAGCTGCGCGCCTCCGGCACGGCCAGCAATGCGCACCCCTGACCTGTTCGCCTTTGCCGTCGGCGCGGCCAACGGCAACCGGGTGCGCACCGCGCTGCTGATGCTCGCGATGGCGATCGGCGTTGCCGCAGTCGTCACGCTGACTGCGCTCGGCGACGGCGCGCGCCGCTACGTGATGCGCGAGTTCAGCGCCATCGGCAGCAACCTCGTGATCGTGCTCCCGGGCCGCACCGAGACCGGCGGCATCAACCCGGGCAGCTTCGTCAGCACCACGCCGCGCGACCTGACCGTCGACGACGCGCAAGCGCTGCTGCGCGCGCCGGCCGTGCTGCGCGTGGCGCCGCTGACGGTGGGCACTTCCGAACTCTCGGCCGGCGGTCGATTGCGCGAGAGCATGGTCGCCGGCTCGACCGCCGAGATGCTCGACATCCGCCAGTACCGGATCGCGCAGGGCCAGTTCCTGCCGCGCGAGGACTGGGGCCGCGGCTCGCCGGTGATGGTGATCGGCGCCACGATCAAGGCCGATCTGTTCCCGAACGAATCCGCGCTCGGCCAGTTCGTGCGCGTCGGCGACCGGCGCTTTCGCGTCATCGGCGTGCTCGCCGCATCGGGCAGCGGCCTCGGGATGAACACCGACGAACTGGCCATCGTGCCGGTGGCGATCGCGCAGGCGATGTTCGACACCAACACGCTGTTCCGGATCCTCGTCGAGGCGCGCAATCGCAACGCCATCGATGCCGCGAAGACGCAGGCCCTCGCCATCCTCAAGGCGCGCCACGACGGCGAGGAAGACGTGACCGTGATCACGCAGGATGCGCTGCTCGCCACCTTCGACCGCCTGATCGGCACGCTGACGCTGGCCGTGGCCGGCATCGCCGCGATCAGCCTCGCGGTGGCCGGCATCCTGGTGATGAACGTGATGCTCGTCGCGGTGGCGCAGCGGCGCAGCGAGATCGGGCTGCTCAAGGCGCTCGGCGCGAGCGGCGGCACGATCCGCAGCGCCTTCCTGGTCGAGGCGGCGCTGCTCTCGATGGCAGGCGCGCTCGTCGGCTACGCGCTCGGCCTGGCCGGCGCGGCGGCGATCCGCGTGATGTACCCCACCTTCCCGGCCTACCCGCCCGACTGGGCCGTGCTCGCGGGGCTGGGTACGGCGCTCGCCACCGGGCTGCTGTTCGGCGTGCTGCCGGCGCGGCGCGCGGCGCAGCTCGACCCGGTGGCGGCGCTGGCGCGGCGGTGACTGCGGGGCACGAGACAATGACCCCCGCCGACGCCGTCGTCTTCGCCTGGCGCTCGATCCTCGCGCAGCGCACGCGCAGCCTGCTCACGCTGTCGGGGATCGCGGTCGGGATCGCGGCCGTGATCCTGCTGACCTCGATCGGCGAGGGCGTGCACCGCTTCGTGCTCGGCGAGTTCTCGCAGTTCGGCACCCACGTCATCGGCATCGCGCCTGGCCGCATCGCTGCGCGTGGCGGCGCGCCGCCGGGCCTGCCGAGCTCGGTGCGGCCGCTGACGCTCGAGGACGCACGCGCGCTCGAGCGCGTGCCGGGCGTGGTCGGCGTCGTGCCCACGGTCTCGGGCAACGCCGAGGCGCAGGCGCGCGGCCGGCTGCGCCGCACCATCGTCTACGGCGTGTCGGATGCGGCGCTCGCGGTCTTCAACATGCGCGTCGCGACGGGCCAGTTCCTGCCCGGCGACGGCGCCGACGAGGCGCGCAGCTTCGTCGTCCTGGGCGCCAAGCTCAAGCACGAGTTGTTCGGCGCCGACAACGCGCTCGGCGAGCGCGTGCGCCTGGGCGGGCAGAGCTTTCGCGTGATCGGCGTGCTGGCCGAGAAGGGCCAGTTCCTCGGCATCGACCTCGACGACACGGCCTTCGTTCCGGCGGCGCGCGCGATGGAACTCTTCAACCGCAACGGGCTGTCCGAGATCCACCTCACCTACGACCCGCAGGCGGCGAGCCGCACCGTCGCCGCCGCGGCCGAGGCGGTGCTGGCCGCGCGCCACGGCCGCGCCGACTTCACCGTGACCACGCAGGAGGAGATGCTCGGCACGCTGTCGAACATCCTCGACATCCTGACCATGGCGGTGGCGGCGCTGGGCAGCATCTCGCTCGTCGTCGGCGCGGTGGGCATCGTCACCATCATGACGATCGCGGTTGCCGAGCGGACGCCCGAGATCGGGCTCATGATGGCCCTCGGCGGGCAGCGCCACATGATCCTGTGGCTGTTCCTGGGCGAGGCGGTCGTGCTCGCCCTGCTCGGCAGCCTGCTCGGGGTGGCGATCGGATTCGGCCTCGCGCAACTCATCCGCGCGCTGCTGCCGGCGCTGCCGGTGGCGACGCCGGTGCCTTACGTGCTGCTGGCCCTGGCCAGCAGCGCGGTGATCGGCCTCGCGGCCGGCGTGCTGCCGGCGCGCCATGCGGCGCGGCTGGACCCGGTCGACGCGCTGCGAGCGGAATGACGATGCTGCTCCGATGCCCTGGGCGCTTCACGGTGTCGCGATTCGTCCGCGGCGCGGTGTTCGCGCTGATGCTGTGCCCGGGCCTTGCCGCCGCACAGGATCTGGCCTGGTTCGAGCAGGGTCGCCCCAGCCCGCAGGCGCGCCAGGCCGTCGAATTGCTCGCCGCCGCCGCAGCGCATGGACTCGACCCGCAGGACTACGCTGTGGGCGCGCTGCAACAGGCGCTTGCGCAGGCGGCTACGGGGCCGTGGCCCGACCCTGCGAGCGTCGAGTTCATCGAGACGACGCTCACCCGGGCCATGCAGCGCTACCTGCAGGACGTTCACGGCGGCCGCATCGACCCGCGCCAACTGCGGCAGCGCTACGAACCCGTGCGGCGCGAAGCGTTCGACGCCGCCGCCACCCTGCAGGCCGCGCTCGCCGCGCGCCGCCTGGCCGAGGCCGCGCGCGAGGCGGCGCCGCGCATGCCGCTCTACGACCGGCTGCGCGAGGCGCTGGCGAGCTACCGCGCGCTGGGCGAGCCCGAGGCCTGGCGCGTGCCGTTGCCGCCGCTGCCTGCCGCGCGACGCGGCGCCACCGGCAAGGTCGAGCCCGGGCAGTCCTGGGCGGGCCTGGCGCCGCTGGCGCAGCGCCTGGTCGTGCTCGGCGACATGGCCGCGGGCGTGATCGACGAAGGGCGCTACAGCGGCAACCTGGTCGACGGCGTCAAGGCCTTCCAGCGCCGCCACGGCCTTGCCGACGACGGCGTGATCGGCAAGGCGACCTGGAAGCAATTGCAGATTCGCCCCGCCGATCGCGTGCGCCAGATCGAACTCGCGCTCGAGCGCCTGCGCTGGACGCCGCTGATGCAGGGGCCGCGCATGGTCGTGATCAACATCCCCGAGTTCGTGCTGCGCGCCTACGAGGTGCAGGACGGGCGCATCGGCGTCGCGCAGCAGATGAAGGTCATCGTCGGCAAGGCGCTCGACACGCGCACGCCGCTGTTCGATGCCGACCTGCGCTTCATCGAGTTCAGCCCCTACTGGAACGTGCCGCCGTCGATCGCGCGCGGCGAGACGCTGCCGCGGCTGCGGCGCGACCCAGCCTACTTCGAGCGCGAGGGCTTCGAGTTCGTGGCGCCCGACGGCCGCATCGACACGACGCTGACCGGCGCCAACCTCGACGCGCTGCAGGCCGGCCGGTTGCGCATCCGCCAGCGGCCGGGCGAGCGCAATGCGCTCGGCAAGATCAAGTTCGTGTTCCCGAACAACGAGCACATCTACCTGCACCACACGCCGTCGATCGCGCTCTTCGCGCGCGACCGGCGCGACTTCAGCCACGGCTGCATCCGCGTCGAGCAGCCGGTCGAGCTGGCGCAGTTCGTGCTGCAGGGCATGCCCGAGTGGACGCGCGAGCGCATCGTGGAGGCGATGGATCGCGGCGAATCGGCGACGCTGCGCGTGGCCACGCCGGTGCGGGTGCTGATCGCCTACGGCACCGCGCTCGTGCGCGACGGCCGGGTACACTTCTACGACGACATCTACGGCCAGGACCGCGTGCTCGACGCCGCGCTGCGCCAGGTTTCGCAGCAACGACGAACAAGCAACTGAAATGAAACTGCCCCCAGCTCACTTCGTTCGCTGCCCCCGAGGGGTGTGTCAGTACCTTCGGGCGGCCGGGCGGCACTGACATGAAACTGCCCCCAGCTCACTTCGTTCGCTGCCCCCGAGGGGCGTGTCAGTACCTTCGGGCGGCCGGGCGGCACTGACATGGCCCACCACCACGCCGGCGAGCGCCGCCGCTTCCTGCGCCACTCGCTCCACCTCGCTGCCGCCGCTGCGCTGCCCGCAGGCGCCCGGGCCGCGGTGCAGACGCCGGGACCGCGCGCGTTGGCGCTCGTGCACACGCACACGCAAGAGCGCATCGAGCTCGTCTACGCCGCCGACGAGCGCTACCTGCCGCAGGCGCTCACGTCGCTGAACCGCTTCCTGCGCGACCACTACACCGGCGACGTCGGCGTCATCGATCCGCGTCTGTTCGACCTGATGCACCGCGTGCAGCAGGCGCTCGGTAGCGAGCGATCGTTCGAGGTCATCTCGGGCTATCGCTGCCCGGCCACCAACAACCGGCTGCGCGCGTCGCGCGGCGGCGGCGTGGCGCGGCAGAGCCTGCACATGCAGGGCTGCGCCATCGACGTGCGCCTGCCCGGCGTGCCGCTCGCCGACCTGCGCGACGCGGCGCTCTCGCTGCGCGCGGGCGGCGTCGGCTACTACCCCGGCAGCCAGTTCGTGCACCTCGACACCGGGCGCGTGCGCAGTTGGTGATCCGGCGCGCCTGCGACAGGCGGCCCGCATAATCGGCCCGCCCGCCCGGGTGGCGAAACTGGTAGACGCAGCGGACTTAAAATCCGCGGCCCTTCGCGGGGCGTACGGGTTCGAGTCCCGTCCTGGGCACCAGGCGCTCCCCAACGAGGAAGGACCTCCGACATGCCGCTGTTCGACCAGGCCTGCCTCAACGACGGGGTGAAGAAGCGCGAGGTGTTCGGGTGGGCGATGTACGACTTCGCCAACTCGGGCTACACCACGGTCGTGCTGACGGCGGTCTTCAACGCCTACTTCGTCGGTGTCATCGCCGGCGGCGCGCCCTGGGCCACGCTCGCGTGGACGCTCGTGATCGGCGCGTCGAGCGCGATCGTGATGCTGACCATGCCCGCGATCGGTGCCTTTGCCGACCTGCGTGCGGCCAAGAAGCGGGTGCTCGCGATGGCCACCGCGGGCTGCGTGGCGGCCACGGTCGCGCTCGCGATGACCGGCCCCGGCGACCTGTGGCTGGCGGTGCTGGCGATCGTCGTCTCCAACACCTTCTATTCGTACGGCGAGTCGCTGACCGCGGCCTTCCTGCCCGAGCTCGCCCGGCCCGACTCGATGGGCCGCGTCTCGGGCTGGGGCTGGAGCTTCGGCTACTTCGGCGGCATGCTCTCGCTCGGCCTGAGCCTGGCCTACGTGCTCTGGGCGCAGGCCAACAAGCTGCCGGCAACGCACTTCGTTCCGGTCACGATGCTGATCACGGCCGGCGTCTACGGGGCCGCCTCGCTGGCCACGTTCGCACTGCTGCGCGAGCGCGCGCTGCCACAGGTGCGCACCGCGGGCGATGCCGGCCTGCGCGCCGCGGTGCGCCGCCTTGCCGCCACCTGGCACCAGGCGCGGCGCTATCGCGACTTCCGCTGGCTGCTCGCCTGCGGCACCTGCTACCAGGCCGGGATCTCGGTCGTGATCGCGCTCGCCGCGGTGTACGCCGAGCAGGTGCTCGGCTTCAAGCAGACCGACACGATGGCACTGATCTTCCTCGTCAACATCGCTGCCGCGCTCGGGGCTTTCGGCTTCGGCTACGCGCAGGACCGGATCGGCCACAAGGCAGCGCTCGGCGTCACGCTCGTCGGCTGGATCGTGATGACGGTGCTCGCCGCGCTGGCCACCGGCGCCGGGCTGTTCTGGGTCGCGGCGGTGATCGCCGGCCTGTGCATGGGCTCGAGCCAGTCGGCCGGGCGCGCGCTGGCGGGGTTGTTTGCGCCGCCCGCGCAGCTCGCCGAATTCTTCGGCCTGTGGACGCTGGCAACAAGGCTCGCCGCGATCATCGGCCCGGTGACCTACGGCGTCGTGACCGTGATCACGGCCGGCAACCACCGCATCGCGATCCTGTCCACCGCACTCTTTTTCGTGCTCGGGCTGCTGCTCTTGACGCCGATCGACGTTGCGCGCGGCCGACAGGCGGCAGGCCGGCCGACCTGAATCGGCGCCGACTTCGGCTAAAATAGCACGACCGTTCGTTTTTGTTCCCAGACCCACTCGCCGCGCCAGCGCGAGCGGCCGCTCAATAGAATCCCTGATTCGGCCACGCCTAGCCGTCCCTGAACACGCCAACTGGAGCCCCTCATCATGAAAGTCCTGGTCCCCGTCAAACGGGTCGTCGACTACAACGTCAAGGTCCGCGTCAAGAGCGACGGCAGCGGCGTCGACATCGCCAACGTCAAGATGAGCATGAACCCCTTCGACGAGATCGCCGTCGAAGAGGCGATGCGCCTGAAGGAAAAGGGCGTCGTGACCGAAGTCATCGCCGTCTCCTGCGGCGTCACCCAGTGCCAGGAGACCCTGCGCACCGCGATGGCCATCGGCGCCGACCGCGCGATCCTGGTCGAATGCGCCGACGAACTGCAGCCCCTCGCCGTGGCCAAGCTCTTGAAGGCCCTCGCCGACAAGGAGCAGCCCGGCCTCGTGATCCTCGGCAAGCAGGCCATCGACGACGACTGCAACCAGACCGGCCAGATGCTCGCCGCGCTCGCCGGCTGGCCGCAGGCCACCTTTGCGTCCAAGGTCGAGGTTGCCGGCGACTCGGCCAACGTCACGCGCGAGATCGACGGCGGCCTGGAGACGATCAAGGTCAGGCTGCCCGCCGTCGTCACGACCGACCTGCGCCTGAACGAGCCGCGCTACGTGACGCTGCCCAACATCATGAAGGCCAAGAAAAAGCCCCTCGAGATCCTCAAGCCGGCCGACCTCGGCGTGGACGTGAGCCCGCGCATCAAGACCCTCAAGGTCGGCGAGCCGCCCAAGCGCAGCGCCGGCATCAAGGTGCCCGACGTCGCCACGCTCGTGGCCAAGCTCAAGAACGAAGCCAAGGTGATCTGACATGGCAGCCCTCGTCATAGCCGAACACGACCATGGCACCCTCAAGGGTGCGACCTACAACACCGTCAGCGCAGCGCTCGCCTGCGGCGGCGACGTCCACGTGCTCATCGCCGGCCACGACGCCGCCGGCGGCGCGGCGCAGGCCGCCGCTGCCATCCAGGGCGTGGCCAAGGTGCTGCACGCCGATGGCGCGAGCCTGGCCGAGCAGCTCGCCGAGAACGTCGCGGCCCAGGTGCTGCAAGTCGCCAAGGACTACAGCCACCTCCTTTTCCCCGCCACCGCGCACGGCAAGAACGTCGCGCCACGGGTAGCGGCGCTGCTCGACGTGGCACAGGTCTCCGACGTGACCAGGGTCGTGTCCGCCGACACCTTCGAGCGCCCGATCTACGCCGGCAACGCGATCGCCACCGTGCAGAGCCTGGACGCGATCAAGGTCCTGACCGTGCGCACGACCGGCTTCGACCCGGCGCCGGCCACGGGCGGCAGTGCCGCGGTCCAGAGCGTGGCTGCGCTTGCCGACAGCGGCCTGAGCAGCTTCGTCGGGGCCGAGATCGCGAAGAACGACCGCCCGGAGCTCACCGCGGCCAAGATCATCGTCTCGGGCGGGCGCGGGCTGGGTTCGAGCGAGCGCTTCCACGAAGTGCTCGAGCCGCTGGCCGACAAGCTCGGCGCGGCGCTCGGCGCGAGCCGGGCCGCGGTCGATGCCGGCTACGCGCCCAACGACTGGCAGGTCGGCCAGACGGGCAAGATCGTCGCGCCGCAGCTCTACGTCGCCTGCGGCATCAGCGGCGCGATCCAGCACCTGGCGGGGATGAAGGACTCCAAGGTCATCGTCGCGATCAACAAGGACCCCGAGGCGCCGATCTTCTCGGTGGCCGACTACGGGCTCGAGGCGGATTTGTTTGTCGCGGTGCCCGAGCTGGTGCTGGCTGAGCGCGCTGGGCGAGAAGGCGACTAGCCGGCACGCTGCGCTGAGCGACCGGCATTGCCAGACCAGCGAGGGCGCGCAACGCGAGTTGACGCGCCCTCGCCGCATTGAAGGAGAAGCACCATGAGCTACCGCGCCCCCGTCAAGGACATGCTGTTCTGCATGACCGAACTCGCCCATCTCGACGAAGTGGCGAAGATCCCCGGCTTCGAGGACTTCGGTGCCGAGACGGCTCAGGCCGTGCTCGAGGAGTGCGCCAAGCTCAACGAGGACGTCGTCGCCCCGCTGAACTGGGAGGGCGACAAGAACCCGTCGTCATGGAAGGATGGCGTCGTGACGACGACGCCCGGCTTCAAGGAGGCCTTCCGCCAGTTCGCCGAAGGCGGCTGGCAGGGCATGCAGCATCCGGTGGAGTTCGGCGGCCAGGGCCTGCCCAAGACCATCGGCGCGGCCTGCATCGAGATGCTCAACAGCGCCAACCTGAGTTTCGCGCTGTGCCCGCTGCTGACCGACGGCGCGATCGAGGCGCTGCTGACCGCCGGCTCGCCCGAGCAGCAGCAGGCATTCATCCCGAAGATGATCGAAGGGGCCTGGACCGGCACGATGAACCTCACCGAGCCGCAGGCCGGCAGCGACCTGGCGCTCGTGCGCACGCGCGCCGAGCCTCAGGCCGACGGCACGTACAAGATCTTCGGCACCAAGATCTTCATCACCTACGGCGAGCACGACATGGCCGAGAACATCGTCCACCTCGTGCTGGCCCGCGTGCAGGGCGCGCCCGAGGGCGTCAAGGGCATCAGCCTGTTCATCTGCCCGAAGTTCCTGCTCAACGCCGACGGCTCGCTGGGCGCGCGCAACGACGTGCACTGCGTCAGCATCGAGCACAAGATCGGCATCAAGGCGAGCCCGACCGCGGTGCTGCAGTTCGGCGACCACGGCGGTGCCGTCGGTTACCTGATCGGCCAGGAGAACCGCGGTCTCGAATACATGTTCATCATGATGAACGCGGCGCGCTACGCGGTCGGCGTGCAGGGCATCGCGATCGCCGAGCGCGCCTACCAGAAGGCGGCTGCGTTCGCGAAGGAGCGCGTGCAGTCGCGCCCCGTCGACGGCTCGCTGCCCGGCAGCGGCCCGATCATCCACCACCCCGACGTCAAGCGCATGCTGATGACGATGCGCGCGCTCACCGAAGGCTGCCGCGCGATGGCGCTCACCGCCGCCGCGGCCTACGACGCCGCGCACAAGCATCCCGACGCCGAAGTGCGCAGGCAGAACCAGGCCTACTACGAGTTCATGGTCGCGCTCGTCAAGGGCTACAGCACCGAGGCGAGCCTGGAGGTCACGAATCTCGGCGTGCAGGTTCACGGCGGCATGGGCTTCATCGAGGAGACCGGCGCCGCGCAGTACTACCGCGACGCAAAGATTCTCACGATCTACGAGGGCACGACGGCGATCCAGGCCAACGACCTCGTCGGCCGCAAGACAGTGCGCGACGGCGGCGCGACCGCGCGCGCGGTTGCGCAGCAAGTCGCCGCCACCGAGGTGCAGCTCGCGGCGCGCGACAGCGTGGCGGCACGCTCGATGCACAAGCGCCTGCAGGCAGCGCGCGAAGCCTACGCGCAGGTAGTCGATTTCGTCGTCGGCAATACCAAGGCGAGCCCGAATGCGGTCTTTGCCGGCTCGGTGCCCTACCTGATGCTCACCGGCAACCTCGTCGCCGGCTGGCAGATGGCGCGTGCGCTGCTCGTCGCCGAAGAGCGCCTCGCCGCTGGCGAGGACACCGACTTCATGCGCGCCAAGATTTCCACCGCGCGTTTCTACGCCGAGCACATCCTGACCCGCGTGCCGGGGCTGCGCGACGCCATCCTCGAGGGCGGCGACAGCGTCACCGCGCTCGCCCTCGAATCGTTCTGAACCAGGAGCCCCCGTGCCATTGCCTCCCGTACTGAGCCATCTTCCGTTGCCGATCATCGGCGCGCCGCTGTTCATCATCAGCAACCCCAAGCTCGTGATCGAGCAGTGCAAGGCCGGCGTCGTCGGATCGATGCCGTCGCTCAATGCGCGCCCGGCTTCGCAGCTCGACGAGTGGCTGGCCGAGATCACCGAGACGCTTGCCGCGCACGACCGTGCCCACCCGGATCGCAAGGCGGCGCCGTTCGCGATCAACCAGATCGTGCACAAGAGCAACGACCGGCTCGAACACGACATGGCGGTCTGCGCGCAGTACAAGGTGCCGATCGTCATCACTTCGCTCGGTGCGCGCACCGACATCAACGACGCGGTGCACGCCTGGGGCGGTGTCGTGATGCACGACATCATCAACAACCTGTTCGCGCACAAGGCGATCGAGAAGGGCGCCGACGGGCTGATCGCGGTCGCCGCGGGCGCGGGCGGTCACGCCGGGGTGAAGAGCCCGTTCGCGCTGATCCAGGAGATCCGCGAGTGGTTCGACGGCCCGCTGGCGCTCTCCGGTGCGATCGCCACCGGCGGTGCGGTGCTGGCTGCGCAGGCGATGGGGGCCGACTTCGGCTACATCGGCTCGGCCTTCATCGCGACCGAGGAGGCGCGCGCGATCGACGCCTACAAGCAGGCGATCGTCGACGGCAATTCCGACGAGATCGTCTACTCGAACCTGTTCACCGGCGTGCACGGCAACTACCTGAAGGCGTCGATCCGCGCCGCAGGGCTCGATCCGGACCATCTGCCCGAGAGCGACCCGAGCAAGATGAACTTCGGCGGCGATGCGAAGAAGGCCTGGAAGGACATCTGGGGTTGCGGCCAGGGAATAGGCGCGGTGCATGCGGTTGTTCCAGTGGCCGAGCTCGTCGCGCGGCTGGCGCGCGAGTACGAGGCGGCGCGACGCAAGTTCGGCATGTGAGCGCCAGGCGACGAGCGCGGTTGTCCCGCTCCGCTGACCCGCCGATCGTCGGCGGCCCGACGCCCGAAGCCGGGTCGCGATCACAGACGGCTTAACCCTGCCTGACGTCCGGGCCGCCGTGGCGTGCATGCCATGCCGCGGTGGCCGCGCGCGAGCGCCGGTGTTAAATTGCCGGGTGCAGCGCAGTTCCTTCCCGCGTCGCGGCCCCAGGCCGGCGCTGCGGGTCGCTTGTCCGCCAACCGGTGCAGCCGTGTCGCGGAAGGTTTGTCCAGTCAACCCATCGGTGCGCCGGAAACCGGCGCGAAAGGTGAGCGAAAAATGATGCAGCAGACGCGATCGAACTCGTACCTGTTCGGTGGCAACGCTCCGTATGTCGAAGAGATGTACGAGGCCTACCTCGACAACCCCGGCTCGGTGAGCGAAAACTGGCGCGCGTATTTCGACGCGCTGCAGAACGTGCCCGCCACCGACGGCAGCACGGCGCGCGACGTGGCCCATGCGCCGGTCGTCGAATCCTTCGCCCAGCGCGCCAAGGCCAACGCCTTCGGCAACAAGGCGAGCAGCGCCGACCTGGCCGTCGCGCGCAAGCAGGTGCACGTGCAGTCGCTGATCGCGGCCTACCGCTTTCTCGGTTCGCGCTGGGCCGACCTCGATCCGCTCAAGCGCCAGGAGCGGCCGAAGATTCCCGAACTCGAACCCGCCTTCTACGACCTGTCCGAAGCGGACATGGACATCTCGTTCAACGCCGGCAACACCTACTTCTCGGCCGCCGAGAACATGACGCTGCGCCAGATCGTGCAGGCGCTGCGCGAGACGTACTGCGGCGCTATCGGCGCCGAGTACATGCACGTCACCGAACCGACCGAGAAGCGCTGGTGGCAGCAGCGGCTGGAGACGATCCGCTCCAAGCCCACCTTCACCACCGAGCAGAAGCTGCACATCCTCGAGCGCCTGACCGCGGCCGAAGGCCTGGAGCGCTACCTGCACACCAAGTACGTCGGCCAGAAGCGCTTCTCGCTCGAAGGCGGCGAGAGCTTCATCGCGTCGATGGACGAACTCGTGCAGCGCGCCGGCACCAAGGGCGTGCAGGAAATCGTGATCGGCATGGCCCACCGCGGGCGCCTGAACGTGCTCGTCAACACGCTCGGCAAGAGCCCCGCCGGGCTGTTCCAGGAGTTCGATCACACGGCGCCGGAGGAGCTTCCGTCGGGCGACGTCAAGTACCACCAGGGCTTCTCGAGCGACGTCACGACGCCCGGTGGGCCGGTGCACCTGAGCCTCGCGTTCAACCCGTCGCACCTCGAGATCGTCAACCCGGTCGTCGAGGGCTCGGTCAAGGCGCGCCTCGATCGGCGCGGTGACAAGGAGGGCGACTCGGTGCTGCCGATCCTCGTCCACGGCGACGCCGCGTTCGCGGGGCAGGGCGTCGTGATGGAGACGCTGGCGCTGGCGCAGACGCGCGGCTACTACACCGGCGGCACGGTGCACATCGTCATCAACAACCAGATCGGCTTCACGACCAGCGATCCGCGCGACACGCGCTCGACGCTGTATTGCACCGACGTCGTCAAGATGATCGAGGCGCCGGTGCTGCACGTCAACGGCGACGACCCCGAGGCGGTCGTGCTCGCGACGCAGATGGCGCTCGACTACAGGCAGGACTTCAACAAGGACGTGGTGGTCGATATCGTGTGCTTTCGCAAGCTCGGCCACAACGAGCAGGACACGCCGGCGCTGACCCAGCCGCTGATGTACAAGAAGATCGGTGCCCACCCCGGCACGCGGCGCCTCTACGGTGACAGGCTCGCCGCCCAGGGCGTGCTGCCCGCAGACGGGCCGGACGCGATGGTCAAGGCCTTCCGTGCCGCGATGGACCAGGGCAGGAACACCTACGACCCGGTGCTGACCAACTTCAAGAGCAAGTACGCGGTCGATTGGTCGCCGTTCCTGAACCGCAAGTGGACCGACTCGGCCGACACCGCGCTGCCGCTGGCCGAGATCAAGCGCCTCGCCGAGCGCATCACGACGCTGCCGAAGAACTTCAAGGCCCATTCGCTGGTCGAGAAGGTGCTCGCCGACCGCGCGGCAATGGGCCGCGGCGAAATCAACATGGACTGGGGCATGGGCGAGCACCTCGCGTTCGCCTCGCTCGTCGCGAGCGGCTATGCGGTGCGCCTGTCGGGCGAGGATTGCGGCCGCGGCACCTTTACCCACCGTCACGCCGTGCTGCACGACCAGAACCGCGAGCGCTGGGACGAGGGTACGTTCACGCCGCTGACGCAGGTCGCCGACGGCCAGGCCCCGTTCGTCGTCATCGACTCGCTGCTCTCCGAAGAGGCGGTGCTGGGCTTCGAGTACGGCTACGCCAGTGCCGACCCGAACACGCTCGTCATCTGGGAGGCGCAGTTCGGCGATTTCGTCAATGGCGCGCAGGTCGTGATCGACCAGTTCATTGCCGCCGGCGAGGTCAAGTGGGGCCGCTCCAACGGCCTGACGCTGATGTTGCCGCACGGCTACGAGGGCCAGGGCCCGGAGCACAGCTCGGCGCGGCTCGAGCGCTTCATGCAGCTTGCCGCTGACAACAACATCCAGATTGCGCAGCCCACGTCGGCGAGCCAGATCTTCCACCTGCTGCGCCGGCAGATGGTGCGCATGTTCAGGAAGCCGCTGATCATCATGACCCCGAAGTCGCTGCTGCGCGCCAAGGACGCCAGCTCGCCGATGGCCGAGTTCACGCGCGGCGAATTCAAGACCGTGATCGGCGAGCGCTCGGCGGAGATCGCGCCCGACAAGGTCAAGCGCGTCATCGTCTGCTCGGGCAAGGTCTACTACGACCTCGTCAGGAAGCGCGAGGAACGCAAGGCGGCCGACGTCGCGATCCTGCGCGTCGAGCAGCTCTACCCGTTCCCGCACAAGGCGTTTGCCGCCGAGCTGAAGAAGTATCCGAACGCGACCGACATCGTGTGGTGCCAGGACGAGCCGCAGAACCAGGGCGCTTGGTTCTTCGTGCAGCACTACGTGCACGAGAACATGGTCGAGGGCCAGCGCCTGGGCTATGCCGGCCGGCCGGCATCGGCGTCGCCGGCGGTCGGGTACGCGCACCTGCACCAGGAGCAGCAAAAGGCGCTGCTCGACCAGGCCTTCGCCAAGCTCAAGGGCTTCGTGCTGGCCAAGTAGTGCTATGCCGGACGCTTCGCGCCGTCATAGCTCCGCGCGTTCGACCGGCCGCTGGCGCGCCGGTCAACGCGCGGTTTGAAGTGAACATTTCGAGAACATCATGGCAATCGTAGAAGTCAAGGTACCGCAGTTGTCCGAATCCGTGGCCGAGGCCACGCTGCTCACCTGGAAGAAGAAGCCCGGCGAGGCCGTGGCAATGGACGAGATCCTGGTCGAGATCGAGACCGACAAGGTCGTGCTCGAGGTGCCGGCGCCGACCGACGGCGTGATGGCGCAACTCGTCAAGAACGACGGCGAGAGCTGCGCAAGCGAGGAGGTGATCGCGACCATCGACACCGAGGGCAAGGCGTCGGCCGCTGCGCCGGCAGCGGTTGTCGCGCCGGCTGCTGCACCGGCAGCGCCCGCAGCAGCGCAGGGCGGCGCCATGGGCAACGTCGCGATGCCCGCTGCCGCCAAGCTGATGGCCGACAACGCGCTCGCCGCCGGTTCGGTGCCCGGCACCGGCAAGGATGGCCGCGTGCTCAAGGGCGACGTGCTCGCCGTACTGGCTGCGCCCGCGAAGCCGGCCGCCCCGGCCGCTGCGAAGGCTGCGCCCGCAGCGCCATCGCCGGCGAGGGCGCTGCCGGCCGTCGAGGCGCCGCTGACGGTGAACCTCGGCGACCGACCCGAGCAGCGCGTGCCGATGAGCCGGCTGCGCGCGCGCGTCGCCGAGCGGCTGCTGCAGTCGCAGGCCAGCAACGCGATCCTGACGACCTTCAACGAGGTCAACATGGCGCCGGTGATGGAGATGCGCAAGCGTTTCCAGGAGCGCTTCGAGAAGGAGCACGGCACCAAGATCGGCTTCATGAGCTTCTTCGTCAAGGCGGCGGTGCATGCGCTGAAGAAGTATCCGGTCATCAATGCGTCGGTCGACGGCAACGACATCGTCTACCACGGCTACTTCGACATCGGCATCGCCGTTGGCTCGCCGCGCGGCCTGGTGGTGCCGATCCTGCGCAATGCCGACCAGATGAGCTTTGCCGACATCGAGAAGAAGATCGCCGAGTTCGGCCAGAAGGCGCGCGACGGCAAGCTCTCGCTCGACGACCTGACCGGCGGCACCTTCTCGATCAGCAACGGCGGCACCTTCGGCTCGATGCTCTCGACGCCGATCATCAACCCGCCGCAGAGCGCGATCCTCGGCGTGCACGCGACCAAGGATCGCGCCGTGGTCGAGAACGGCCAGATCGTCGTGCGGCCGATGAACTACCTTGCGATGAGCTACGACCACCGCATCATCGACGGCCGCGAGGCGGTTCTCGGGCTGGTCGCGATGAAGGAAGCGCTGGAAGACCCGGCGCGCCTGCTGTTCGACATCTGATCCGGCCCGCAACCGGGGAGCGACGCCATGTCCATCGCCGACGAGATCGCCAAGCTCGAGGAACTGCGCAACCGCGGCGCGCTCACGGCCGATGAGTTCGAGCGCGCCAAGACCAGGCTCATCGACGGTGCCGATGCGCCGGTGCCGGAGCCGGGTGCGGGCATGGCCGCGGTCAACAACCTGCGCCGCAGCCGGACCGACAGCTGGATCGGCGGCGTGTGCGGCGGGATTGCCCGCGTGACGGGCGTCGAGAGCTGGATCTGGCGTCTGATCTTCTTCGCGCTGCTGCTCTTCGGCGGCACCGGCGTGCTGCTGTACGTGCTGCTGTGGATCTTCGTGCCGAGCGAGTGACCGGCTCAGGGTGAGGCTCACATGAACTGGGCAGCCACGCTTTTTCTTGCAAGTGCCATCGAGGCTCTGTCTCGAATGTCCGGCGAGGGACGAAACTCGCTCGCGACGGTAGGGAGGTCGATCCTCCGCTACCAGATCAAGACCATGGCTGCTTTCCTCATGGCACCCGTGCTCGCGCTTCGCGTGGCGTGCGCTGCCAAGGACCCGGTTCGTCGCGTCATCACGGGCGCTACGATGCCACTGAATGTTCTGCTCTTGTTGCAGGGAAGCAAGTCATGGAATTGATCGCCGTTCTCACCCACGCCGAAGAGGGCGGATTCATCGCCCTGAATCCCGAAACGGGCACAACGACCCAAGGCGAAACCGTCGAGGAAGCGGTTGCCAACCTGAGAGACGCGACAGCCCTGTACTTGGCGGAATTTCCGCTGGCGGCGACCGGCCACCCGGTTGTCACCATGTTCACGCTCCCCGAGCCGGTGCATGCCTAAACTGCCCCGTGTCTCTGGCGCGCAGGTCCAGCGGGCGCGCGAGCGGCTCGGTTTCCAGAAGGTGCGTCAGAGCGGCAGCCACGTGATGATGAAGCGCGAATCCAGGGGCTGCGTCGTCCCGATGCACACCGAACTCAAGGTCGGAACACTGGCCGGCGTGCTCCGCCAGGCCGACGTGTCACCCGAGGTCTTCATCGAAGCATCGCGCGGCTGAATCGACTCGCCGCGCGGTTCGACCTGTCAGGCCGTTCACGACTCAATCCGCAACTACCAAGACCTCACACATGAGCAAGAACTTCGACGTCGTAGTGATCGGCGCCGGCCCCGGCGGCTACATCGCGGCGATCCGCGCCGCGCAACTCGGTTTTGCCGTCGCCTGCATCGACGAGTGGAAGAACGCCGAGGGTAGCCCGGCGCCGGGCGGCACCTGCACCAACGTCGGCTGCATTCCCTCGAAGGCGCTGCTGCAATCGAGCGAGCACTTCGACCATGCCGGGCACCACTTCGCCGAGCACGGCATCCGCCTCGACAAGCTCGAGATCGACGTCGCGAGCATGCTCGCGCGCAAGGACAGCGGTCGTGAAGCAGAACAACGACGGCATCCTCTACCTGTTCAAGAAGAACAAGGTGGCGTTCTTCCACGGACGCGGCTCGTTCGCGCGCGCTGTCGACGGCGGCTACGAGATCGCCGTCAAGGGCGCGCCGAACGAGACCTTGGCGGCCAAGCACGTCATCGTCGCCACCGGCTCGAATGCGCGTGCGCTGCCGGGCGCCGCGTTCGACGAGGCGCAGATCCTGTCCAACGACGGCGCGCTGCGCATCGCTGCCGTGCCCAAACGGCTGGGCGTCGTCGGCTCGGGCGTCATCGGGCTCGAGATGGGTTCGGTCTGGCGCCGCCTCGGCGCCGACGTGACGGTGCTCGAGGCGCTGCCCGACTTCCTGGGCGCGGTCGATGCCGGGGTCGCGAAGGAGGCGTTCAAGGCCTTCACGAAGCAGGGCCTGAAGATCCAGCTCGGCGTGAAGATCGGCACCGTGAAGACGGGCAAGGCGGGTGTCGGCGTGAGCTACACCGACGCGAAGGGCGCCGAGCAGACGCTCGAGGTCGACAAGCTCATCGTTTCGATCGGCCGCGTGCCGAACACGACAGGGTTGAACGCGCAGGCCGTGGGCCTCGCGCTCGACGAGCGCGGCGCGATCGTCGTCGACGCGGAGTGCAGGACCAACCTCGCCAACGTGTGGGCGGTCGGCGACGTGGTGCGCGGCCCGATGCTCGCGCACAAGGCCGAGGAGGAGGGCGTTGCGGTGGCCGAGCGCATCGCCGGCCAGCACGGGCACGTCAACTTCAACACCATCCCCTGGGTGATCTACACCTCGCCCGAGATTGCCTGGGTCGGCCAGACCGAGCAGCAGTTGAAGGCCGAGGGCCGGGCCTACAAGGCGGGGCAGTTCCCCTTCCTCGCCAACGGCCGCGCGCGCGCGCTTGGCGACACGACCGGCTTCGTCAAGTTTCTCGCCGACGCAGCCACCGACGAGATCCTCGGCGTGCACATCATCGGCCCACTGGCGAGCGAACTCATCGCCGAGGCCGTGGTGGCGATGGAGTTCAAGGCGAGCGCGGAAGACATCGCCCGCATCTGCCACGCTCATCCGTCGCTGTCGGAAGCGACCAAGGAGGCCGCGCTCGCGGTCGACAAGCGCACGCTGAACTTCTGAGCGTCAGCGCGCCGGGCGGTCGCGATCTTGGGCGTTACCGAGGCCTACCAGCGCCTGCTCGTCGAGCGCGGCTACGCCAGCGATCCGGCGCAGTTGCGCGCCGTCGCCGCCCTCGAGCGCTGCTACGACGAGTGGGCCGCCTACAAGGCGCGGCGCGGCAACGCGGTGGCCAAGCTGCTGCGCCATCCGCCCATTCCGCGCGGTGTTTACATGCATGGCGGCGTCGGGCGGGGAAAAAGCTTCCTGATGGACTGCTTCTTCAACGAGGTGCCGCTGACGCGCAAGACGCGGCTGCACTTCCACGAGTTCATGCGCGAGGTGCACCGCGAGCTGCAGGACTTGAAGGGCACCGCCAATCCGCTCGACGAGCTCGGGCGGCGCATCGCACGGCGCTTTCGCCTGATCTGCTTCGACGAGTTCCACGTCGCCGACGTGACCGACGCGATGATCCTGCACCGCCTGCTCGCCGCGCTGTTCGCGAACCGGGTGAGCATCGTCACGACCTCGAACTTCCACCCCGACGAGCTGTACCCGAACGGCCTGCACCGCGACCGCATCCTGCCTGCGATCGAACTGTTGAAAGACAAGCTCGAGGTCGTCTGCGTCGACAACGGCATCGACTACCGCCGCCGCACGCTCGAGCAGGTGCAGCTCTATCACCAGCCGCTCGGCGCCGCCGCCGACGCGGCGATGGACGCCGCCTTCGAGCGGCTCGCCGAGGCGCGCGAGGACGACGGGCCGCTGCGCATCGAGCAGCGCGAACTGCGCCCGCGGCGCCGGGCCGGCGGCGTGGTCTGGTTCGACTTCAAGCAGCTCTGCGGCGGGCCGCGTTCGCAGAACGACTACCTCGAACTCGCGAGCCGCTTCCACACCGTGCTGCTGTCGGACGTGCCCGCGATGTCGCCCCGCCTCGCGTCGGAGGCGCGCCGCTTCACCTGGCTCGTCGACGTGCTCTACGACCGCAAGGTCAAGCTGATCATGTCGGCAGCGGTCGCGCCCGAGGAGCTCTACACCGAGGGCCCGCTCGCACACGAGTTCCCGCGAACCGTGTCGCGCCTGCGCGAGATGCAGTCGGCCGAGTTCATGGCCAGCGCGCGCCGCATCGTCGACACGTCGCTGACCTGAGCCCGCACGATGGCGACGAGATCCTCGCGCCTGCGCCGCGCTCTCTGTGCAGCGCTGGCGCTCTTCACCTGGCTGGTGGCGCAGGCGCAGGCGCCCGCGGACGAGGCTCGCCAGGCCGAGCGCATCCGCGCCGAGCGCGCTGCGGCCGACGCGGTCTACGAGCGCAAGGTGCAGGAGTGCGCGGCCCGCTTCGCCGTCACCTCTTGTGTCGATGCGGCGCGCGCCGAACGGCACGCCGTCCAGGTGCGGCTCGACCGCGAACAGCAGGTCATCGACGACGCGAAGCGCCAGCGCCGCGCCGCCGAGCGGCAACGGGGCATCGATTCCAAGCTTGCCGGCGAAGAATCGGCGAAGCGCGAGTCTGCCGCACGCGCGCGCAGCCAGGCTCGCCCTGCTGCGAGCGCACCCGCCAAGGCCGCACCGGCGCCAGCGAGTGGCGCATCTTCCGCGGCGCGCAGCGCCAAGCCGCAGCCCGACGCGGCGCTGCGCGCCGAGCAGGAGGCGCGAGCCAGGCGTGCCTACGAGCTGAAGCTGCTCCAGGCCGAGGCCCACCGGCGCGAAGTGGAGCAGCGCAACGCCGAGCGGGCGCGCAAGGCCAACCCTGGCGCGCCGTTGCCGTTGCCGGCCGCTTCTGCGGGTGCTTCCGCGCCGCGCTGACGCGCGCCGGCGAGGGCCTTGCGGCGCTCTCAGCCGGCCAGCGCTTCGATGCGTACCAAGGCCAGCGAGAGGTTGTCGCCGCCGCCGCGCGCGCGCTGGCGCGCCTTGGCAACGAGCATCTCGCTCGCCTCGCGCGGCGGCAGCGTGTGCACGATGGCGCCGATCTCGCGCGGTGTGAAGTAATGCCACAGGCCGTCGCTACAGGCGAGCAGCGTGTCGCCGAAAGCCAGGCGATCGACATGGCCGAGCGTCAACGGCGGGTCCTGCTGCGTGCCCAGGCAGCCGGTGAGCAGGTTGGACTGCGGATGCGCATTGGCGTCGGCTTCGGCAAGCTGGCCCTCGTCGACGAGCTTCTGCACGTAGGAGTGATCGACCGTGCGGCTCACCGTCTCGGCGCCGCGGAAGTGATACACGCGCGAGTCGCCGGCGTGAATGAAGTCGCAGGCGAGTTCGGGCCCGATCAGGAAGGCGGCCAGTGTGCTGTGCGGCTCCTCCTCGGCGGTGATCGCGGTCAGGCGGATCATCAGGTGCGCTTCCATCACGATCTGTTGCAGTAGCGTGGCCGGATCGTCGACGCCGGGAACGAAGCGGTCGAAGAGCTGCTGCGCGGTCAGGATCACCTGGTCGGCGGCCTTGCGACCGCCGCTCTTGCCGCCCATGCCGTCGGCCACCACCGCAAGCGCGCAGCCCGGCGCGCGGCCGTGGGCCAGGATCGTGACCTGATCCTGCTGGTAGGCGCGGTCGCCGCGGTGCATGCCGGTGGCGGCGGAGAGGCGATAGCCCGATTCGTTCATGGGCATCAAGGATAATCGCTTTGCCACCCCGCCGCGGCCCGGCACCACCCCGCAATTCGATGGAAGACGACAACCTGCACTCGCCGCACCGGCGATTGATCGAGCTTCGCATCGAGCATGCCGACCTCGACAACCTGATCGACCGCACGATGACCGAGCCGACGCTCGACGAGCTCTCGCTGCGCCGCCTGAAGAAGCGCCGCCTGCTGCTGCGCGACCTGATCGCCCACCTCGAAGCCGAGCTCGATCCGCCCGAGCCGGCATGAGCCCGCCGGGCCGCCCCAAGGGCGAATACCGGAGTGCGCAGCACGCCGGTACTCCAGAAAGCCCGCCGGGCCGCCCCAAGGGCGAATACCGGAGTGCGCAGCACGCAGGTACACCAGAAGACCCGGCGGGCCGCCAAGGGCCACGAAGGGGCCCCTCCGGGTCCCTTGGCGAATACCGGCGTGCGGAGCACGCAGGGGCTTCAGGGAGCGTTGGCGGAGCGCCGGTTCCCGGTGCGCTCGAACTCGCCGTCGATGCCGCCTTCGCCGCAGGCGGCGCGCTCGCGCGCGCCGACCCGCGCTACCTCGAGCGCGAAGTCCAGCTGCGCATGGCGCTGGCAGTGGCACGCGCCATCGCCGCACGCGAGGCACTCGTCGTCGAGGCGGGGACCGGCGTCGGCAAGACCTTCGCCTACCTCGTGCCGACCTTGCTGTCGGGTGCACGTGCGCTCGTCAGCACTGCCACCAAGAGCCTGCAGGACCAGCTCTTCCTGCGCGACCTGCCGCGCCTCGTCGACGCCTTGCAGGTGCCGGTCACGGTGGCCCTGCTCAAGGGCCGCGCGAGCTACCTGTGCACGCATCGCCTGGCACAGGCGCGCCAGGGCGCGCAGTTGCCCGACCGCTGGGCGGTGCGCGCGCTGGCGCGCATCGAGCAGTGGGCGCGCGTCACCGCGAGCGGCGACCTGGCCGAGGTCGAAGGGCTGGACGAGCGCTCGAGTGTCGTCCCGCTCGTCACGTCCACGCGCGAGAACTGTCTCGGTGCCGAGTGTCCGGAGTTTCGCGGCTGCCATGTGATGAAGGCACGCCGCGAGGCGATGGCGGCGGACCTCGTGGTCGTCAACCACCACCTGTTCTTCGCCGACATGACGCTGCGCGACACCGGCGTCGCCGAATTGCTGCCGAGCGTCGAGGTGGCGGTGTTCGACGAGGCGCACCAGCTCGCCGAGGCCGGGGTGGCCTTTCTCGGCGTCACCCTCGGCAGCAGCCAGGCGACCGACTTCGCGCGCGACCTGCTCGCTGGCGGGCTCGCGCAGGCGCGCGGCCTGAAGCCCTGGCAGGATCTCGCCGGCGCGATCGATCGCGCCGCGCGCGAACTGCGCCTGGCTGCGGCCGGCCCGCTGCGCGAGGTGCGCGGCCTGATCAAGCTGCGCTGGGACGAGCGCGGCGCGGGCGCGGATTTCGCCGCCGCGCTGGCGGCGCTGCACGCGGCCGGCGCCGCGGCTGCCGAAGCGCTGGCCGCGGTCGGCGATATCGGGCCCGACCTGGCCCGCCTGCATGAACGCGCCGACGATCTGGCCGCCAAGGCGGGCCAGTTCACGCACGATGCGGCGCCGGGGACGGTGCGCTGGATCGACCTGTCGCCCAATCAGGCGCGGCTCGTCGAGTCGCCGCTCGACATCCGCGACGCGCTCACCGAGCAAATGGCGCTCGCGCCCAAGGCCTGGGTCTTCACCTCGGCCACGCTCGGCGACGACGAGCGCCTGTCGTGGTTCACCGAGGCCGCCGGTCTGCAAGACCGTGCGCGCACCTTGCGCGTCGGCAGCCCGTTCGACTACGCGGCCCACGCGCGGCTGTACATCCCGGCGCGCTTTCCGAAGCCGGGTGAGCCCGCCCACCCGGGCGAGGTCGCGGCGCTGGCGGCGCGCTGCGCGCGCGCGCTCGGCGGGCGGGTATTCGTGCTCACGACGACGCTGCGCGTGCTGCCCTTGATCGCCGAGCGCCTGCGCGCGGCCTTCGACGCCGGGGGCGACGAGATCGCGCTGCTGGTGCAGGGCAGCGCGCCCAAGCGCCAGCTGTTGCAGCAGTTCCTCGACCGGCCGGGCTCGGTGCTCGTCGGTTCGCAAAGCTTCTGGGAGGGGATCGACGTTCCCGGCGACGCGCTGCAATGCGTGCTGATCGACAAGCTGCCCTTCCCGCCGCCCAACGACCCGCTCGTCGAGGCGCGCGTCAAGCGTCTGCAAGGGCAGGGCCGCAATGCGTTTGCCGACTACTTCGTTGCCGAGGCCGCGGTGTCGCTCAAGCAGGGCGGGGGGCGCCTGATCCGCAGCGAGACCGATCGCGGCCTGCTCGTGGTGTGCGACCCGCGCATGGCGGGGATGAACTACGGGCGCCGCCTGCGCGCAGCCTTGCCGCCGATGACACGCCTTGCAACCGAAGACGAGGCGCTGGCCTGGCTCGCCGAGATCAAACCCTGAGCCGACCCTTCACCAGAACTGCCACCAGGCGCTCTCGCGCTTGCCGAGACCGCCACTGATGAACTTGCTGTTCGGGAAGTTCTGCTTCAGCACGCGGGTCGCATCGGCCTGGAGTTCGACGAGACCGAGCTTTTCGTAGCTGCTCGCCATGAGGTAGAGCGCCTCTTCGATCGCCGGCGTCTGGCGAAAGTCCTGCACCGTGATCTGGGCCCGGTTGGCTGCCGCGACGTAGGCACCGCGCCGGTAGTAGTAGCGCGCAACGTGTACCTCGTAGGATGCGAGCGCGTTCACGATGTAGTTCATGCGCAACTGCGCGTCCGGCGCGTAGCTCGACTGCGGAAAGCGCTCGACGAGTTGTCGGAACGACTGGTACGCGTCGCGCGAGGCCTGCTGGTCGCGCTCCGACAGATCCTGCTCGGCAAGCGTGCTCAGGAAACCGAGGTTGTCGTTGAAGTTGATCAGCCCGCGCAGGTAGTAGGCGTAGTCGAGTGCCGGGCTGCTCGGGTTGAGCTTGATGTAGCGGTCGATCGCGGTCAGCGCCTCTGCCTTCTCGTTGGCCTTGTAGAGGCTCCAGGCGCGCTCGAGTTGGGCTTGCTGGGCGAGCAGGGTGCCGGCCGCGCGGCCCTCGAGGCGCTCGTAGAGCTTGGCCGCCTTGTCGTAGCTGCCATTGGCCGCTTCGTCCTTCGCGGCTGCATACAATTTCTCGCTGCTCTGGCCGGCGGTATCGTCCTTGGTCGTGCTGCAGCCGACGAGTGCCGCGGCGGCCAGCAGTGCCCACAGCGGCGACGGCCGCCGGCGTTGCGGCGCGAGCATTGGAATCATGGGCCTTGCGGGCGTCGCCTGCGCAACGCGGTGGTGGCGAAATGGTCGAAGACAATTATAGGGCGCGGACCCTGCAGCCCGCGGCCACGCCGGGCTCGGCCGAGGCGGGCGACGAAGCCGACGCGGCGCTCCCGATCGAGCTCGCCGAGACGCGCACGGCGCCAGTCGAACGCGCCCTGCACGGCGCCCGCCTGGACAAGGCCGTCGTCGCGCTCGCGCCGGAGTTCTCGCGCACGCATCTGCAGGGCCTGATCGCGGACGGCCATGTGCGGCTCGACGGCACTGTCGTGACGCTTCCCGCGCGCAAGGTGCAGGCCGGGCAGACGCTCGCGGTCGAACTCGTCGCGACGGCCGAGAGCCGCGCCTTCCGGCCCGAGGCGATCGCGCTCCAGGTTCTGTTCGAGGACGAACACCTGATGGTGATCGACAAACCGGCCGGGCTCGTCGTCCACCCCGCCGCCGGCAACTGGCAGGGCACGCTGCTCAATGCGCTGCTGGCCTGGCATGCGGCGGCGGCGGCGTTGCCGCGCGCCGGGATCGTGCACCGGCTCGACAAGGACACCTCGGGCTTGATGGTGGTCGGCAAGACGCTGGCGGCCGTGACCACGCTCGCGCGTGCCATCGCAGCGCGCGAGGTACGGCGACAGTACCTCGCACTCGCCCACGGCGCCTGGGCGCCCGGCATGACGCGGGTCGACGCGCCGCTGGGCCGCGACCCACGCTCGCGCGTGCGCATGGCCGTGCTCGCGTCGGGCCGCCCGGCGCAGACCGACTTCGAGCGCCTGGCGTTCGACCCTGCGCTCGAAGGCGGCGTGAGCGCGCTGCGCTGCACCTTGCACACCGGGCGCACGCACCAGATCCGCGTCCACGCGGCGTCGCGCGGCCATCCGCTGGTTGCCGACGCGCTCTATGGCGGCCGGCCGGCGCTGGGCATGGTGCGTCAGGCCCTGCACGCAGCACGCCTGGCCTTTGCGCACCCGGCCAGCGGCTTGGCGCTGTCCTTCGAGGCACCTCTGCCGGCCGACCTGGCGCCGGCCTGGAAACTTGTTGCTGGTGCGCTGCACTGAGGTTTCGCCCGCTTGGCTACAATGCGCCAAAGCCCTGGTGCGACATGCCCGGCGCGAGACGCCGGATTGTGCGATCCGCGCCGAGTGCGAGGTCCGCAGCGGTGAAGGCGCGCAGCGGGAGCGGCAAGCAGGTTTCGAGCATTCTGGCCGGGACCGTTGCGCAGGCCCGCTCGGCAGCACCAGACAGAGCACTTCCGTCTGCCCCGTACCGTCGATGGCAGTCAGGATCATGCCGAGGATATCGGCAGCCCCGCGAGGGCCTGCCTCCATGAAGCGTGCCGGCGCAACCGGCCGAGGATGTTGACGATCGCCATGAACACCCAGGATGCAAAGCGCGTCCTCGAAGCCGCGCTGCTGTGCGCGCAGCAGCCCTTGCCGCTGGCCGAGATGCGCACCCTGTTTGCCGACGAACTGGGCCCCGACACGCTGCGTGCGCTGCTCGACGAGTTGCAGCGCGACTGGCAGGGCCGCGGCGTCGAGCTCGTGACGCTCGCCAGCGGCTGGCGTTTCCAGAGCCGGCCCGAACTGCGCGAAGTGCTCGACCGGCTGCATCCCGAGAAGCCGCCGCGCTACTCGCGCGCCGCGCTCGAGACGCTGGCCATCATCGCCTACCGCCAGCCGGTGACGCGCGGCGACATCGAGGACATCCGCGGCGTCACGGTCAGCACCCAGATCGTCAAGCAGCTCGAGGAGCGCGGCTGGATCGATGCCATCGGCTACCGCGAGGCGCCGGGTCGGCCGGCGTTGTATGCAACGACGCGGCAATTCCTCGACGACCTGGGCCTGTCGCACCTGGATCAACTGCCGCTGCTCGACGATCCGGGCGCCGCGCCGCCGGCCGAACTCGCCGACCTGTTGACGCAGGCCCAGCCGACCGAGCCGCAGCCGCAGCCGCAAGCCGGAACTTCCGAGGCCGCGCCGGCCGCCACTTCCCTGGAACCGCAAGCATGAGCCCTTCTTCCGACACGCACGCGCACCGCGACGAGGCCCCCGACGTGGCTGGCAGCGAACCCGTCGCCGAGATCAAGCCTGCGCGGCGCCGCCGCGCTGCGGTGAGCAAGCCCGCCGCAGGCGAGGCCGCGGCGATCAGTGACGAAGGCCTTGCCGCGGCGGCCGACGAACCCGCTGCCAAGCCGGCGCGGCGCAAGCGTGCGAGCGCGGCCGCTGCCGCCGCGACCGCATCGCCCGAGGCAATGCCGGGCGCGACCGCGTCCGAAGCCGAATCGAGCCCTGTCTCGACGCCGAGCGTTGAATCGCGCGTCGAGCCGGTCGCCGCAGATGCCGGCCCGGCGCCGCTGCCCGTCGAGGGCGGCGAGACCGAGGCGCCGTCCGACGACGAGACTCAATCCCGCCCCGATCGCAATCGGCGCCGCAACCGGCGCGAGCGCCAGCGTGCCAACCGTGCGCTCGAGTTGGCGGGCGCGGGCGGCGACGGCGCACCCGCTGCGCGCGCCGAGATCGGCGTGTCACAGGTGCGCTCGCCCGAGCAATTGGCGCAAGTCTTCGCCCAGGTGTTGGCGGGCGAGTTCGACACCGAAGCCGAAGACGCACCCGCGCCTGCGGCCGACGCCGCGCCCGATGCCGGCGAGCTCGCGGCCGCGCCCAGGCGCATCCTCGCCCCGGACCCGGACGCGCCCAAGTTGCAGAAGGTGCTGGGCCAGGCCGGCGTCGGCTCCAGGCGCGATATCGAGGACTGGATCGTCGACGGGCGCATCACCGTCAACGGCGAAACGGCCCACGTCGGCCAGCGCATCTCGTTCGGCGACCGCATCGAGGTCAATGGCCGGCCGATCAAGTACCGCATCGCGCCGCCGCGGCCGCGCGTGCTGGCCTACCACAAGCCGGTGGGAGAAGTCGTGACGCGCGACGATCCGCAGCAGCGGCCGACCGTGTATCGCAACCTGCCCTATCTGCAGCACGGCAAGTGGCAGTCGGTGGGGCGGCTCGACATCAACACCGAAGGCCTGCTGCTGTTCACGAATTCCGGCGACCTGGCGAACCAGCTCATGCATCCGCGCTTCGGCGTCGAGCGCGAGTACGCGGTACGCGTGCTCGGCGTCTTGTCGGCAGAGCAGCGCGAGCGTCTGCTTGCCGGCGTGTCCGTCGAGGGCCAGACGGCGAGCTTCAAGTCCATCGACGACGGCGGCGGCGAGGGCGCGAACCACTGGTACCGCGTCGTCATCACCGAGGGCCGCAATCGCGAGGTGCGCAAGCTCTTCGATACCGTGGGCCTGACGGTGAGCCGGCTGATCCGCATCCGCTACGGCACCGTGGTGCTGCCGCGCGGCTTGAAGCGCGGCGTGTGGGTGGACCTCGACGATGCCGACGTGCGCCTGATGCGCCAGCTTGCCGGCGCTGGCGGCGCCCGGCAGCCTCAGCAGCCGGCACAAGGCGAAGGCGGTCCGCGCCAGGCTGACCGGAATGAACGCGGTGAACGGTCTGAGCGCGGCCCGCGTCGCGATCGGCCGCCGGCGCGCCCGCCGCAGGAGCAACAGGCGCGCGAGCCGCGCGACGCAGCCGACGAGGAGCTCGACTTCGATCCCAGCCGCATCCCCAATCCGCTCGAGCAGACCTTCGACCGGCGCTTCGCGCAGAACTCGCGCTCGCCCTTCGGCCGCAGCGGCAGCGGCGGTTTCGGCGCCGGCGGCAGCGCGCCCGAGCCTGCCCCCAAGCGCGGCAGCGGGCCGCGCGAACCCGATCCGCTGCAGACCTCGGTTGGCTACATCGGCGCCGATGCCTTTCATCGCAAGGGCGGGCGCGGCGGACCGCGTGGCGGGGGCGGTGGCTACGGCGGCCCGCGCGGCGGCGGCAACCGCGGCGGCCAGCGCAGCCGGTGAGCCTCCCAGGCGCAACAGGCCCTCGTTAGAATCCACGATTTTGCTCAAGCAGGACCCAGGAGTCATTCCATGTCAGTCGAACGCACCCTGTCGATCATCAAGCCCGACGCCGTGGCCAAGAACGTGATCGGCCAGATCTACGCCCGCTTCGAGGGCGCAGGCCTGAAGATCATTGCCGCGCGCATGGCGCATCTGTCGCGCGGCGAGGCCGAGGCCTTCTACGCGGTGCACAAGGCGCGTCCGTTCTTCAACGACCTGGTGTCGTTCATGATCTCGGGCCCGGTGATGATCCAGGTGCTCGAAGGCGAGAGCGCGATCGCCAAGAACCGCGAGCTGATGGGCGCGACCGACCCGAAGAAGGCCGACAAGGGTACGATCCGCGCCGACTTCGCCGACAGCATCGACGCCAATGCCGTGCACGGCTCGGATGCCCCCGAGACGGCGGCGGTCGAGGTCGCGTTCTTCTTCCCGGGCATGGCCATCTACAGCCGCTGAAAGCCCGCCGCGGCGCCTGCCCGATGACCGCGCGCAATCTGCTCGACTTCGACCTCGCGGGGCTCGGCGCGTATTGCGAGGGCCTGGGCGAGAAGCGCTTTCGCGCCACGCAGTTGTTCCAGTGGCTGCACCAGCGGGGCGTCTCGGACTTCGCGGCGATGAGCGACCTGGCCAAGTCGCTGCGCGCGCGCCTGGCCGAGGCTGCGGTGGTGACGCCGTTGCACGTGGCGAGCGAGCAGGCATCGGCCGACGGCACGATCAAGTGGCTGTTCGACGTCGGCGGCGGCAACGCCGTCGAGACGGTGTTCATCCCCGAGGACGACCGGGCCACGTTGTGCATCTCTTCGCAGGCCGGCTGCGCGGTCGGCTGCCGCTTCTGCGCGACCGGGCATCAGGGCTTCAGCCGCAACCTGACGACGGGCGAGATCGTGGCCCAGCTCTGGCACGCCGAGCACCAGCTGCGCGCCCGCGCCGGCGGTGCCGAGCGCGTGATCTCGAACGTCGTGATGATGGGCATGGGCGAGCCGCTGCAGAACTACGCCGCGCTGCTGCCGGCGCTGCGCACGATGCTCGACGATCACGGCTACGGCCTGTCGCGGCGGCGCCTGACGGTCTCGACCTCGGGCGTGGTGCCGATGATCGATCGCCTGCGCGACGACTGCCCGGTGGCGCTCGCCGTCTCGCTGCACGCGCCCGACGATGCGCTGCGCGACGAGCTCGTGCCGATCAACCGCAAGTACCCGATCAACGAGCTGATTGCGAGCTGCCGGCGCTACCTCGAGACCGCGCCGCGCGACTTCATCACCTTCGAGTACTGCATGCTCGACGGCGTCAACGACAGCCTGGCCCAGGCGCGCGCGCTCGTGGCCCTGGTCTGCGAGGCGCCGGCGACGCGCATCGCGTGCAAGTTCAACCTGATCCCGTTCAATCCCTTCCCGGGCTCCGGGCTGCACGGCTCGCCGCGCGAGCGCGTGCTGGCCTTCGCCGAGGTACTGCGCGAGGCCGGCCTCGTGACCACGGTGCGCAAGACGCGCGGCGACGACATCGCCGCCGCCTGCGGGCAATTGGCGGGCGAGGTGCAGGACCGGACGCGCGTGGTCGAGCGCCTTTCGGGGCGTCGGGTTCCGATCCGGATCCAAAGCTCGGTTGCGGCGGAGGTTCCCCGATGAGCCGGTCACCAGCGATGCGGCCGCGGGTTGCGCTCCTGATCGTGCTGGGGTGGATGGCGGGCTGCACCTCCACCGTGACGACGAGCGTCGCGCCGGCGAACGATACCGCTACCACCGTCTCCAGGCCGGCCGCACCGGACGAGGCCGATCTGCGCCGGCGCGCGAATGCGCGCCTGCAGCTTGCCGCGGCCTACTTTGCCGATGGCCAGTTCAAGACGGCGCTCGAAGAGGTCAAGCGCGCCCTCGACGCCGACCCCAAGATGGCCGAGGCCTACAACCTGCGCGGCCTGATCTACGCCGCGCTCGGCGAGGACGAACTCGCGCAGGAGAGCTTCAGGCGCGCCCTCGAACTCAGCCCGAACAACGGCGACGTGATGCACAACTACGGCTGGTACCTGTGCCTGCAGAAGCGCTACGCCGAGGCGCAGGCGCAGTTCGTCGATGCGCTGGCTCAGCCACGCTACCGCGACATCACGCGCACCCTGCTCGCCCAGGGCGTGTGCCAGGCGCGCGCAGGACAACTGGTCGAAGCCGAGCGCACGCTGCAGCGGGCCTACGCGATCGAGCCGACCAACGCGGCGATTGCGCTCAATCTGGCCGAGGTGCTGTTCCAGCGCGGCGACTACGAGCGCGCGCGCTTCTACATCCGGCGCGCCAACACGCCGCAACAGAATGCCAGCGCGCAGTCGCTCTGGCTCGCGGCGCGCATCGAGGCGCGCGCCGGCAATACCGTCGCGGCCAACGACATTGCCCAGCAGCTCGCGAGCCGGTTTCCGAAGAGCAACGAGGCGGCGCAATTCCAGATGGGCAAGCTGGGTGACTGAAGCTTCGTCCGCAGCGCCGTCCGCCCCGGCCCAGACCGCCGGCGCGCTGCTGCGCGCTGCGCGTCAGGCGCAGGGCCTGCACATCGCGGCGCTGGCGGCGTCGATCAAGGTTACGCAGCGCAAGCTCGAATCGCTGGAAGGCGACCGCTACGACGAGTTGCCCGACATGACCTTCACCCGCGCACTGGCCAAGACGGTCTGCCGCAGCCTGAAGATCGATTCGGCGCCGGTGCTCGCGCTGTTGCCCGAAGTCGGGAACCATGGCCTGGACCGGGTCCACCAGGGCTTGAACCAGACCTTTCGCGATCGTCCGGGGCGAAGCGAACTGCCGGAACTGGCGGCTGCGCTCAAGCGCCCCGCACTCTGGCTCCCGCTGCTGGTGCTGCTGGCCGCGGTGGGGCTTGTGCTGGCGCCGCAGGGGTGGTTCGCGCCGCAGGGCGGAGCCGAGCCGGCTGCGTCGGCGCCCGCGGTAGCGCCGGCAGACACGCCCGCCAGCGCTCCCGCCAGCGCTCCGGCGCTGGAGGCCGCGGCGAGCCAAGCGACCACTGTGACCGAAGTCGTGGTGCCCGCCTTCGCGCCCGCCGCTTCGGGGCCGGCGAGCGCGCCTGCCGACCTGGGCAGCGTGCTCGAACTGCGTGCGTCGGGCGAGTCCTGGGTCGAGGTGATCGACGCCGGCGGTGCGGCGCTGCTGCAGCGTTCGCTGCAGCCGGGCGAGGTAGTCGGACTCGACGGCACGCCGCCGTTTCGCGTCAAGATCGGCAACGCGGCGGCGACGCAGCTCAAGTACCGCGGCCAGGGCGTCGATCTGGCCGCCGCGACGCGCGACAACGTGGCGCGCCTCGAGCTCAGGTAGCGGCGCGCGATGGACGACGACTACATCCCGCTGGCGGCGCCTGCGCAGCGCCACACGCGCCAGGCTCGGGTAGCGTGGGGCGATCATGTGGTCACGATCGGCGGCGGCGCGCCGGTGCGCGTGCAGGCGATGACGAATACCGACACGGTGGACGCGATCGGCACCGCGATCCAGGTCAGGGAGCTCGCGCAGGCGGGTTCGGAGCTGGTGCGCATCACCGTCAACACGCCCGAGGCCGCGGCGGCAGTGCCTGCCATCCGCGCGCAGCTCGACCGCATGGGCGTCCATGTGCCGCTGATCGGCGACTTCCACTACAACGGCCACCGCCTGCTCGCCGACCACCCGGCCTGCGCGGAGGCGCTGTCCAAGTACCGCATCAATCCCGGCAACGTCGGCAAGGGCGACAAGCGCGACCGCCAGTTCGGCCAGATGATCGAGATCGCCGCACGTTTGAACAAGGTGGTGCGCATCGGCGTCAACTGGGGCAGCCTCGACCAGGAACTGCTCGCGCAGATGATGGACGCCAACGGGCGGCGCGCCGAACCGCATCCGCCGCAGCAGATCATGGTCCAGGCCATCGTCGCCTCGGCGCTCGAATCGGCACGTTTCGCGCAGGAAATCGGGCTGCCGGCCGACGCAATCGTGTTGTCGTGCAAGATGTCGGGCGTGCAGGATCTGGTGAGCGTGTATCGCGCGCTGGCACGGCGCTGCGATTACGCGCTGCACCTCGGCCTCACCGAGGCCGGCATGGGCACCAAGGGCACGGTCGCATCGACCGCCGCGCTGGCGCTGCTGCTGCAGGAGGGCATCGGCGACACGATCCGCGTCTCGCTGACACCGCAGCCGGGCGAAGCGCGCACCCAAGAGGTGGTGATCGCACGCGAGATCCTGCAGGCGCTCGGGCTGCGCGCGTTCAACCCGAGCGTCACCGCCTGCCCCGGCTGCGGGCGCACCACGAGCACCACCTTCCAGGAACTCGCCAAGCAGATCGACGACTTCCTGCGCGCGCAAATGCCGGTCTGGGCCGCGCGCTACCCCGGCGTCGAGAAGTTGAAGGTCGCGGTGATGGGCTGCATCGTCAACGGCCCGGGCGAGAGCAAGCATGCCGACATCGGCATCAGCCTGCCGGGCACCGGCGAAGCGCCGGCGGCGCCGGTCTTCATCGATGGCGAAAAGGCCCTGACGCTGCGCGGCGCAGGCATCGCGACCGAGTTCCAGGGCATCGTCGAGGCCTACATCGAGCGCCGTTTCGGCAGCGAGCGTGAGATTCGACCCTGAGCAGGGCGGCCTGCGCCGTGCAGAGTGCACGTGCGCGGCGCCCGTCGTTGCAGGTCAGCCGGCATTGCGCCGATAAGCTACACGATGCGAACTGACGGCAGCTGCCGACGATGACCACGGTCTACCGCAAGAGCACCAAGGGCCAGCATGAGATCGAGACCCGGGCCAACCGGCTCGGTCCGCGCCTGCGCACCGCGTTGATCCTCGTCGACGGCCGGCGCACTGACGCCGACCTGCGCGCGCTGATCCAGCTCGAGGCCGATGCGACGCTGCTCGCGCTGCTCGAAGGCGGCTACATCGAGGTCGTGGCGTCGATGGCGCCGCCTGCCGCTGCGCCCGTGCCGCCCCACATGTCCTTGCCCGTCGCGCCGGCCGCGCCGGCGGCGGGCGCGTCACCGGCAGCCAGCGCCGCAGCGCTTGCCGACCGGCGTCGCCTCGCGGTGCGCCACCTGACCGACAACCTCGGCCCCGTCGCCGAGGAACTGGCGCTGCGCATCGAGAAGACGCGCACCTGGGCCGAGCTGCGCCCGGTGCTCGAACTCGGCCGCAGCGTGCTGCAGACGGCGCGTGGCGGTGCGGCCGCGGCGCGTTTCGCGGCCCAGTTCATCGACCCCCCCCTCGCCTGACGCGGGCGCCGACGCGGCCCTGCGCCGGCGCGGTGCGCGCCGCGAGCGGCGGTGTCGCGGCGCCGACGTTGAATAATCGGCGTTTCGCCACGACTAGCCCCACGCCATGGTCGCCCCTCTCGCCAAACCCGCCCCGTTGCAGGCCGTCAAGGGCATGAACGACATCCTGCCGCCCGACTCGGCGCGCTGGGAATGGCTCGAGGGCCGTCTGCGCGCGCTGATGGCGCGCTACGGCTACGCCAACATCCGCACCCCGCTCGTCGAGCCGACGGCGCTGTTCGTGCGCGGCCTGGGCGAGGTGACCGACATCGTCGAGAAGGAGATGTACTCCTTCGTCGATGCGATGAACGGCGACGCGCTGACGCTGCGCCCGGAGAACACTGCCGGCGTCGTGCGCGCCGTCGCCGAGCACAACCTGCTCCACGACGGTGGCAAGCGGCTCTGGTATATCGGCGCGCAGTTTCGCCACGAACGGCCGCAAAAGGGCCGCTACCGGCAGTTCCACCAGTTCGGCGCCGAGGCGCTCGGCTTTGCCGGACCGGACGTCGACGCCGAGCTGATCCTGATGTGCCGCGCGCTGTGGCGCGAACTCGGCCTGGTCGAAGGGCGCGACATCCGGCTCGAGCTCAACAGCCTCGGCCAGCCCGACGAGCGACGCGCGCACCGGGTGGCGCTGGTGGCGCACTTCGAGGCGCATGCCGACCGCCTCGACGAGGATGCGCAGCGCCGCCTGCACGCCAATCCGCTGCGCATTCTCGACACCAAGAACCCGGCCATGCAGCCGCTGGTGGAGGCGGCACCGCAGCTGATCGACTTCCTCGGCGCAGCGTCGCTCGCCCACCTGCAGGCCGTGCGCGACGTGCTCGACGCGGCGGGCCTCGCCTACCGCATCAATCCGCGCCTGGTGCGCGGCATGGACTACTACAACCTGACCGTGTTCGAGTGGGTCACCGAGCGCCTGGGCGCGCAGGGAACGGTCTGCGGCGGTGGCCGCTACGACGGGCTGATCGAGCAGCTCGGCGGCAAGCCGGCGCCGGCGGTGGGCTTCGGCATGGGCCTGGAGCGGCTGCTGATGCTGCTCGCAGAGGTGGGCGTCGAGGCGCCGTCCGAGCTGCCCGATGCCTATGCCGTGCTGCCCGAGGCCGCGCCGCTGGCGCCGGCGATGGTGGCTATCGAGACCCTGCGCGCTGCGGGCGTCAAGGTGCTGATGCACGCCGGCGGGCACAGCATGAAGGCGCAGTTCAAGCGCGCCGATGCGAGCGGTGCGCGCTTCGCGCTCGTCTTCGGCGCCGACGAGTTGGCGCGCGGCGAGGTCTCGCTCAAGGCGCTGCGCGACCCGGCGCAGCCGCAGCGCAGCCTGCTTCTCGCGCAGCTGGCCGGCTGGGCGGCAAGCCTGCGCGACGCATAATCTCGCCTTTGTCCGCGCACGACCCCTCTCATGGCGACCCACCTCGACCTCGAAGAACAGGAGCAGCTCGACCAGCTGAAATCCTTCTGGAAGCAGTACGGCAACCTGATCACCTGGGTGTTGATCGCCGTGCTGGGCGCCTATGCAGCGTGGAACGGCTGGAACTGGTGGCAGCGCGACCAGGCCGTCAAGGCGGGAGCGATGTACGACGAGCTCGACCGCGCCGCGCAGGCGGGCGACGCCGACAAGGCCGGGCGCGTCTTCGCCGACATGCGCGAACGCTTCCCGCGCACCGCCTTCACGGCCCAGGGCGCGCTGCTCGCCGCGCGCACGCAGTTCGACAAGGGCCAGATCGACAACGCCCGCGCGACGCTCGCCTGGGTTGCCGAGAACGCCGGTGAGGCCGAGATCCAGACCGTCGCCCGCCTGCGCTTGGCGGGCGCGCTGCTCGACGAGAAGAAGTTCGACGAGGCCCTGAAGCAGCTCGACGCCGCGACGGCCAAGGAGTTCGAGGCCCTGGTCGCCGACCGGCGGGGCGACATCCTGCTCGCCCAGGGCAAGAAGGACGAGGCCAGGGCTGCTTATGCCAGCGCCTGGAAGGGCATGGACGCGCGCGTCGAGTACCGGCGCCTGATCGATGCCAAGCTCACCGCGCTCGGCGCGGCACCCGAGCCGGCGTCGCCGGCGGCATCGGCAGCGGCCGGCCAATGACGACGCTGCGCCTGCTACGCTGGCTGCGAGGCGGTGCTGCGCTCGCCGCGGCGCTGCTGCTGGTCGCCTGTTCGGGCACGCCCAAGCCCAAGCCCGGGCCGCTCGAGCCGGTCACGCCGCAGATCGGCGGTCGCCAGGTCTGGAGCAGCAAGCTCGACAGCGTGCAGTACCCGCTGCTCGTCGCCGTCAACCAGACCGCTGCCAGCGGCGGCATCTTCACCGTAGCCGGCACCGACGGCACGGTGATCGCGCTGCAGGCCGATACCGGGGCCGAACTGTGGCGCGGCAGCGTCGGCGCGCGCCTGTCGGCCGGCGTGGGCAGCGATGGCCGCTTCGCGGCCGTGGTCACGCGCGACAACGAAGTCGTGACGCTCGATGCCGGGCGCCTCGTCTGGCGCGCGCGCCTCGCCTCGCGCGTCGCGACCGCGCCGCTCGTGGCCGGCGAGCGCGTCTTCGTGATGGGCGTCGACCGCGTCGTGCATGCCTTCGATGCGCTGGACGGCCGCAAGCTCTGGACCCTGCAGCGCCCGGGCGAGCCGCTCACGCTGGCCAAGGGCGGCGTGCTCGCCGCCTATCAGGACACGCTGCTCGCCGGGCAGGGCGCACGCCTGGTCGGCATCGACCCGACGCGCGGTTCGCTGCGCTGGGAGGTCGCGGTGGCCGCGCCGCGCGGCACGAACGAGGTCGAGCGTCTTGCCGACCTGCTCGCCCCCGCGGTGCGCATCGGCGGACCGACGGTGTGCGTACGCGCCTTCCAAAGCGCGGTGGGCTGCGTGAACGCCGATCGTGGTGCGCTCGTCTGGTCGCGCAACGTCGGCGGCATCGAGGGCGTGGGTGGCGACGCCGAGCTCATCGTCGGCGCCGACGGGTCGGACCGCATCACCGCCTGGCGCGCCGCGAGCGGCGACGTGGCGTGGAACAACGACAAGCTGCTCTACCGCGAGCTGAGCGCGCCGCTCGTCGTCGGCCGCACCGCGATCTTCGGCGACGCGCAGGGCAACCTGCATTTCCTGGCGCGCGAGGACGGGCGCCAGTTGCTGCGCCTTGCGACCGACGGCAGCGCAATCGTCGCGCCGCCGGCGCTGTCGGGCAAGACGCTGCTCGTCGTGACGCGCAACGGCGGCCTGTTCGCGTTCCGCCCCGAGTGAAACCCGTCATTGCCATCGTCGGCCGGCCGAACGTCGGCAAGTCGACGCTGTTCAATCGCATGACGAAGAGCCGCGATGCGATCGTGGCCGACTTCGCCGGCCTCACGCGCGACCGCCACTACGGCGACGGCCGCCACGGCGAGCGCGAGTTCATCGTCGTCGACACCGGCGGCTTCGAGCCCGACAGCCAGACCGGCATCGTCAAGGAGATGGCGCGCCAGACGCGCCAGGCGGTGGCCGAGGCGGACGCGGTGATCTTCGTCGTCGACATCCGTTCCGGCGTGTCGGGGCAGGACCAGGACATCGCGCGCTACCTGCGCTCGGTCAGCAAGAAGGTGTTCCTCGCCGTCAACAAGGCCGAGGGCATGGCCGAGTCGCCGCATCTGGCGGAGTTCCACGAGCTCGGCATCGGCGAGCCGCACCCGGTGTCGGCGGCGCACGGGCAGGGCATCCGCAGCCTGCTCGATGCGGTGCTCGAAGGCTTCGAGCCCGGCGAGCAAGCCGAACCCACGCCCGAAGGCGCGCCGATACGCCTTGCCGTCGCCGGGCGGCCCAACGTCGGCAAGTCGACGCTGATCAACACCTGGCTCGGCGAGGAGCGCCTGATCGCCTTCGACCAGCCCGGCACCACGCGCGACGCCATCAGCGTGCCCTTCGAGCGCAACGGCCAGGCCTTCGAGCTGATCGACACCGCCGGCCTGCGCCGCAAGGGCAAGGTCTTCGAGGCGGTCGAGAAGTTCTCGGTCGTCAAGACGCTGCAGGCGATCGCCGATGCCGATGTGGTGCTGCTGCTGCTCGACGCGACCCAGGGCGTGACCGACCAGGACGCGCACATCGCGGGCTACATCCTCGACAGCGGGCGCGCGGTCGTGGTCGCGGTCAACAAGTGGGACGCGGTCGATGCCTATCAGCGCGAGATGGTGCAGCGCTCGATAGCGCAGCGCCTCGCGTTCCTGAAGTTCGCGCCGGTGGCGACGATCTCGGCGCCTGAAGCGCCAGGGCCTCGCACCGGTATGGAAGGCGATCGCCGACGCCCATGCCTCGGCAGTCAAGAAGATGCCGACGCCGGTGCTGACGCGACTGCTGCAGGAGGCGGTGGCCTTCCAGGCACCCAAGCGCGCGGGTGCGTTCCGGCCCAAGCTGCGCTATGCGCACCAGGGCGGCATGAAGCCGCCGCTGATCGTCATCCACGGCAACTCGCTCGAGCATGTGACCGACGTCTACAAGCGCTACCTCGAAGGGCGCTTCCGGGCCCACTTCAAGCTCGTCGGCACGCCACTGCGGATCGAGATGCGGTCGTCCAAGAACCCGTTTCGCGAGCGCGACTGATCGGCCGGCCGGGCGCCGGCAAGCCCTTGCCGGGCGCTGTCGGCCGGTGCTGTGTTAACGTCCCCGGTCGTCAACTTTTCAACACGGAGCATATCGTGAGCAACAAAGGTCAACTCCTGCAGGATCCCTTTCTGAACCTGCTGCGCAAGGAGCATGTGCCGGTCTCGATCTACCTCGTCAACGGCATCAAGCTGCAGGGCCAGATCGAGTCCTTCGACCAGTACGTGGTACTGCTGCGCAATACCGTGACGCAGATGGTCTACAAGCACGCCATTTCGACCGTCGTGCCGGGGCGCGCCGTCAACTTCCACGCGGGTGAACCAGCGCCCGAGGCGAGCTGAAAGCCGCCGTGGCGCAGCGCCCGCACGCGGGCCCGCACGATCAGGCCGGCAAGCCCGGCGAGCCGGCGCGCGCGATCCTGGTCGGCGTCGACTTCGGCAAGGGACACTTCGACGCCAGCCTCGACGAGCTCGCCCAGCTCGCCGAGTCGGCGGGCGACCGCGCCGTCGAGCGCGTCGTGTGCCGCCGCCAGGCGCCCGATCCGGCACTCTTCGTCGGCTCGGGCAAGGCCGACGAGATCAAGGCGCTCGTGCTCGGACACGGAGCCGAGGCGGTGCTGTTCGACCAGGCGCTGTCGGCGGCCCAGCAGCGCAACCTCGAACGCCACCTGGGCGTCGCGGTGGCGGATCGCACGATGCTGATCCTCGAGATCTTCGGCGAGCGCGCGCAGAGCCACGAGGGCAAGCTGCAGGTCGAGCTCGCGCGCCTGCAATACCTTTCGACGCGGCTGGTGCGGCGCTGGAGCCACCTCGAGCGCCAGCGCGGCGGCATCGGCACGCGCGGCGGCCCGGGCGAGGCGCAGATCGAGCTCGACCGGCGCATGATCGCCTCGCGCATCAAGTCGGTGAAGGCGCGCCTCGAGAAGGTCAAGCGCCAGCGCGGCACGCAGCGCCGAGCGCGCGAGCGCGGCGGGGTCTTTCGCATCTCGCTCGTCGGCTACACCAATGCCGGCAAGTCGACCTTGTTCAACGCGCTGACCAGGTCGCGCGCGTATGCCGCCGACCAGTTGTTCGCGACCCTCGACACGACGACGCGCAACCTCTTCATCGAGGGCGTTGGTCGCACGGTGAGCCTGTCGGACACGGTGGGCTTCATCCGCGACCTGCCGCACCGCCTCGTCGAGGCCTTCGAGGCGACGCTGCAGGAGGCCGCCGACGCCGACCTGCTGCTGCACGTGATCGACGCCTCAAGCCCGCAGCGCGACGAGCAGATCGCCGAGGTCGAGCGCGTTTTGCGCGAGATCGGCGCCGAGCGCGTGCCGCAGATCCTCGTCTTCAACAAGACCGACCTGCTCGAGGCCAACCAGCGCCCGCGCGTGGCCTGCGACGTGATCGAGGTCGAGGGCGGGGTGCACTCACCGCGCGTCTTCGTCAGTGCGAGCGGTGGCGAGGGTCTGGCCGATCTGCGGCGCTTGATCGCCGAGGCGATGGCCGCCAGCGCCGATGATGCCGGCTTGAATCCTGCGCTCGCGGCGCCATCTTCGGGGCTCGGGGAACCGGGCGCGCCTCTGACCGACAATCCGTCGGCTGCAGTCCTACCAACACACGCATGACCATGAGCTCTGTTTCCTCGGCCGCAACCGGCGGCGCATCGCCCTGGCGGTCATTTGCCGTCTCGGCGCGCGCGCTGGTTGCCGGGCTGGCGGCCGCTGCGCGCGGGCGCATCTTCAGTGCGGGCAAGGGCGATGGCCCGCCCGATCTCGACGAGCTCTGGCGCGATTTCAACAACAAGCTCGGTGGCCTGTTCGGAGGCAAGAAGGCGCAGCCGCGCATGGGTCATAACGGCTCGGGCGACGGCGGCGGCGGGGGGGGTGGCGGGCCGCGCTTCCAGCCCGACATGAAGAGCGCCGGCATTGGCGTCGGCCTCGTTGCCGGGGTCGTTGCGCTGATCTGGCTCGGCAGCGGCTTCTTCATCGTGCAGGAGGGCCAGCAGGCCGTCGTGACCTCGTTCGGCAAGTACACGAGTACCGTCGGCGCGGGCTTCAACTGGCGCTTCCCGTACCCGTTCCAGGCCCACGAGACGGTACCGTTCACGCAGTTGCGCACCGCCGAAGTGGGGCGCAACACGGTCGTGCAGGCCACCGGGCTGCGCGAGTCGTCGATGCTCACGCGCGACGAGAATATCGTCGACATCCGGCTCACGGTGCAGTACCGGCTCAAGGATGCGCGCGAATTCCTGTTCGAGAACCGCAACCCCGACGAGGCGGTGGTGCTCGCTGCCGAATCGGCGGTGCGCGAGATCGTCGGCAAGAGCAACATGGACTCGGTGCTGTACGAGCAGCGCGACGCGATCGCGGCCGAGCTGCTCAAGTCGGTGCAAAACCAGCTCGACCGGCTCAAGGCGGGCATTCAGATCGTCAACGTCAACCTGCAGAGCGTGCAGGCGCCCGAGCAGGTGCAGGCGGCGTTCGACGACGCGTTCAAGGCCGGTGCCGACCGCGAGCGGGCCAAGAACGAGGGCCAGGCCTACGCCAACGACGTGATCCCCAAGGCGCAGGGCGCCGCAGCGCGGTTGCGCGAAGAGGCCGAGGGCTACAAGGCGCGCGTCGTCGCACAGGCGCAGGGCGATGCGCAGCGTTTCGTGAGCGTGCTCACCGAGTACCAGAAGGCGCCCGCCGTCACCCGCGACCGGATGTACATCGACACCATGCAGCAGATCTACTCCAACGTGAGCAAGGTGATGGTCGACAGCCGCAACAACTCCAACCTGCTCTACCTGCCGCTCGACAAGCTGCTCCAGCAGGCAGGCGGCAACAGCCCGCCGGCAGCGGCGGCGCCGGCGGCGGCCGAGCCGGCGGTGCCTGCCGCGGCTGCGGTCGACATCCGCTCGCGTGACGGCCAGCGCACGCGCGATCGCGACGGGCGTTGATCGCCGCCACCAGGACGCCCCCATCATGAATCGCATCGGACTGACTGTCGGCGCCGTGCTCATCGCGCTGATGATCGCTTTCTCGACCCTGTTCATCGTCGATCAACGCCAGTTCGCGGTGATCTACGCGCTCGGCGAGATCAAGGAGGTGGTGACCGAGCCCGGGCTCAAGGTCAAGTTGCCGCCCCCGTTCCAGAACGTCGTCTTCCTCGACCGGCGCATCCAGACCCTCGACAGCCCGGAGAGCCGGCCCATCTTCACCGCCGAGAAGAAGAGCCTGGTGATCGACTGGATGCTCAAGTGGCGCATCGTCGATGCACGCCAGTTCATCCGCAACAACGGCGTCGACATGCGCAACGTCGAGAACCGGCTGACGCCGATCGTGCAGGCGGCGTTCAACGAAGAGGTCACCAAGCGCATCGTGCAGGCCATGCTCGCGACCGAGCGCGAGATCGTGATGAACGGCGTGCGCGCCCGGCTCGCCGACGAGGCCAAGTCGTTCGGCATCGAGATCATCGACGTGCGCATCAAGCGCGTCGACTTCTCGGCCAACATCACCGACTCGATCTACCGCCGCATGGAATCCGAGCGCAAGCGCGTCGCCAACGAGCTGCGCTCGACCGGCGCTGCCGAGGGCGAGAAGATCCGCGCCGATGCCGATCGCCAGCGCGAGGTGATCGTCGCCGAGGCGTACCGCGATGCGCAGAAGGTCAAGGGCGAGGGCGATGCCAAGGCGTCGGCGCTGTTCGCCGATGCCTTCGGCCGCGACGCCCAGTTCGCGCAGTTCTACCGCAGCCTGGAGGCCTATCGGGCGAGCTTTCGCAGCAAGTCCGACGTGATGGTGATCGATCCGGGCAGCGACTTCTTCAAGGCCATGCGAAGCGGCGGGCCTGGAGCGGCGCCCGCGGCGCCGCGCAAGTGACGGAGCCGGCCCCTTGGGGGAGATCCTTCTCGCTGCGTTCGCGCTGATGCTCGTCGTCGAGGGCGTGCTGCCGTTCCTGAGCCCGTCGTCGTGGCGCAACGTGTTCGAGCGCGCGACGCGCATGACCGACGGCCAGATCCGCTTTCTCGGCCTGACGAGCATGATCGCCGGCGTCGTGATGCTGCTCCTCTTCTGGCCTTGAGATCGTGCGCGCGGGAGCGCGCAGGGGCACCGGTACAATCGCGTTTTTAACAGCCGGCACCTTCGTCGATGTCGTCAGCCTGGCTCCTTCCAGAGCATGTCTGCGATGTGCTGCCGGCCGAGGCCAGGCGCATCGAGGAGTTGCGCCGCGACCTGCTCGATGCCGCGCGCGGCTACGGCTTCGAGCTCGTGATGCCGCCGCTGCTCGAGCACCTCGAGTCGCTGTTGTCGGGCACCGGGCGCGAGCTCGACCTGAAGACCTTCAAGCTCGTCGACCAGCTCAGCGGCCGCACGCTCGGCGTGCGCGCCGACACGACGCCGCAGGTCGCGCGCATCGACGCCCACCTGCTCAACCGGCGCGGCGTGGCACGGCTGTGCTACTGCGGGCCGGTGCTGCACACGCGGCCCTCGGGGCTGCGCGCGACGCGCGAGCCGCTGCAGTTCGGTGCCGAGGTCTACGGCCATGCCGGACTGGAGGCCGACCTGGAGGTGCAGGAGCTCGCGCTCGATGCGCTCCAGCGCGCAGGCGTGCAGGGGCTCGCCGTCGACCTCGGCGATGCGCGCATCCTGCGCGGCGTGCTCGCCGGCGCCCACACCGACGCCGCGACCAACGCCGCGCTGCACGACGCGCTTGCGTCCAAGGATGCGAGCGCCGTCGGGCAACTCGCCGCCGGCCTCGCCGAGCCGACGCGCGCGGCGCTGCTGGCGATGCTGCGCCTGTACGGTGGCGAGGAGGTGATTGCCGCCGCCCGCGACGTGCTGCCGCGCGAGCCGCAGGTGCAGGCCGCGCTGGCCGACCTGGCCTGGCTCGCCGCGCACCTGCGCCACGCGCATCCGCAGGCGCGCATCGGCTTCGATCTTGCCGACCTGGGCGGCTATGCCTACTACAGCGGCGTGCGCTTCGCGATCTATGCCGAAGGCGGCATCGACGCCGTGGTGCGCGGCGGCCGCTATGACGAGGTCGGCGCGGTGTTCGGCCGCAACCGGCCTGCGGTGGGCTTCAGCCTTGACGTGAAGGAGCTGGCGACGCACGCGCGCCGCAGCGCGATGCCGGGCGCAGTGCGCGCGCCGTGGGGCGAGGATGCAGCGCTGCGTGCGGCGGTGCGCGCCCTGCGCGCGCAGGGCGAGTCGGTCGTCTGCGTGCTACCCGGTCACGAGCACGAGGGGCAGGAATTCGAGTGCGACCGCGAGCTCGTCGCGGTGGCGGGGCAATGGACAGTGCGCGCACTGCGAGGCAGGGCGCAGGCATGACGGAGTCGGGCTGGAACCATGAGTGATGCAGGCAAGGGCCGGCGCGGCGGCCGCAACGTCGTCGTCGTCGGAACGCAATGGGGCGACGAGGGCAAGGGCAAGGTCGTCGACTGGCTGACCGACCATGCGCAGGGCGTGGTGCGCTTCCAGGGCGGGCACAACGCCGGCCACACGCTCGTCATCAAGGGCGTGAAGACGGCGCTGCAACTGATCCCGTCGGGCATCATGCGCGAAGGCGTGGCCTGCTACATCGGCAACGGCGTCGTCGTCGACCCGGTGCATTTGCTGGCCGAGATCGAGCGCCTCGAGGCGATCGGCGTCGAGGTGCGCTCGCGCCTCTTCATCAGCGAGTCGTGCCCGCTGATCCTGCCGATCCACGTCGCGCTCGACAAGGCGCGCGAGGCGCTGCGCGAGGAGAGCGGCGCCGGCAAGATCGGCACCACCGGCAAGGGCATCGGCCCGGCCTACGAAGACAAGGTCGCACGGCGCGCGCTGCGCGTGCAGGACCTGAAGCACCCCGGGCGCTTTGCAGGCAAGCTGCGCGAACTGCTGGACCTGCACAACGCTTCACTGACGGGCTACCTGCGCGCCGAGGCGCTTGCCTTCGAGCCGATCTTCGAGCTTGCGATGCGCGCTGCCGAGGCGCTGAAGCCGATGCTCGCCGACGTGGGCTACATGATCCACCGGGCGCAGGCGGGCGGCGCCAACATCCTGTTCGAGGGCGCGCAGGGCACGTTGCTCGACATCGACCACGGCACCTATCCGTACGTGACGTCGAGCAACTGCGTGGCCGGCAACGCGGCGGCAGGCTCGGGCGTCGGGCCCGACATGCTGCACTACGTGCTCGGCATCACCAAGGCCTACACGACGCGCGTCGGCTCGGGGCCGTTCCCGACCGAACTCGCAATGGACGAGCCGGGCACGGTCGGCCACCATCTCTCGACCGTGGGCCAGGAGCGCGGCACCGTGACCGGCCGGCCGCGCCGCTGCGGCTGGCTCGACGCGGCGCTGCTCAAGCGCTCGATCATCATCAACGGCATCTCGGGCCTGTGCATCACCAAGCTCGACGTGCTCGACGGCCTGCCCGAGATCAAGGTCTGCACCGGCTACGAACTCGGCGGCCGGCGCGTCGACATCCTGCCGTTGGACGCCGACGAGATCGATGCCTGCGTGCCGGTCTACGACAACTTCCCAGGTTGGGAGGGCTCGACCTTCGGCATCACCGAATGGGATGCGCTGCCGCTCAACGCGCGCCGCTACCTCGAGCGCATCGAGGCCTTCATCGGCGCGCCAATCGCGATGATCTCGACCGGCCCCGATCGCGAGCACACGATCGTGCTGCGCCACCCCTACACCGCTTGAACTCCCCGCATCGGAGCCCCCATGCTGACAGACGACGGCAAGCATCTCTACGTATCCTGGGACGACTACCACATGCTGATCGAGCGCCTCGCGCTCAAGGTCAGCGCATCGGGCTGGGAGTTCGACCAGATCCTGTGCCTCGCACGCGGCGGCATGCGCCCCGGCGACGTGCTCTCGCGCGTGTTCGACAAGCCGCTCGGGATCATGTCGACGAGTTCCTACCGCGCCGAGGCGGGGACGATCCAGGGGCGCCTCGACATCGCCAAGTACATCACGCTGCCCAAGGGCGAACTCGCCGGGCGCGTGCTGCTCGTCGACGACCTCGCGGACTCGGGCGTCACCCTCAAGGCGGTGGTCGAACGCCTGCGCGGCATGCCGTCGATCAGCGAACTGCGCTCGGCCGTCATTTGGACCAAGGGCGTGTCGTCCTACATCCCCGACTACTTCGTCGAGATGCTGCCGACGAGCCCGTGGATCCACCAGCCCTTCGAGGAATACGACGAACTCCGGCCGGCGCTGCTCGCCAAGAAGTTCGCCATCTGAACACGGCACGCTGCGCCAGCACGCGTTGCCGACGCCCCAAAAACAAAAGGCCGCATACTGCGGCCTTGTGCAAGCGGAGCGGTACCTGAACTGCCGCGGCCCGGAGGGCCTTGGCCCAAGTCAGGCACTCGCGAGTCCGCAGGGACTCGCTCGGTCCAGACTTGGTGCCCAGGGTGGACTCGGTCACGTCCCGCGACCCCGGCCCGGCTTGCAAGCCGGGCCTTTCGAGTCCCTTGCGCACAGTCCGCAGGGACTGTGCTCCCGGGCCCCAAAACAAAAGGCCGCATACTGCGGCCTTGTGCTTTGGTGCCCAGGAAGGGACTCGAACCCCCACGGAGTTACCCGCTAGTACCTGAAACTAGTGCGTCTACCAATTCCGCCACCTGGGCATCTCAGGAACGTCAAGGATTCTATCATCGTCATCAAGCATTCCATCCCCGCTACACCCCCTGCCGCAGGCGCGGCCCTGCTGAGCGAAGTCGACGGCGTGATCGCCGGGCACCGCGACGGCCACGGCTTCCTGCAGCGCGACGACCGCGCGCCCGACATCTACCTCTCGCCGCAGGAAATGCGCGCCGTGATGCACCGCGACCGGGTGCGCGTGCGCATCGTGCGCTACGACCGCAAGGGCCGGCCCGAGGGGCGCGTGCTCGAGATCCTCGAGCGGCGCAAGGCACCGATCATCGGCCGGCTGCTGCACGAGGCCGGCATCTGGCTCGTCGCACCCGAGGACAAGCGCTACGGCCAGGACATCATGGTGCCCAAGAACGGTCTCGCCAACGCGGCCGTCGGCCAGGTGGTCGCGATCGAGCTGATCGAGCCGCCGTCGCTGTACTCGCAGCCGATGGGCCGCGTGACCGAGGTCCTGGGCGAGATCGACGATCCGGGCATGGAGATCGAGATCGCGGTGCGCAAGTACGAGGTGCCGCACCGCTTCTCGCCCGAGACGCTGGCCCAGGCCGGCGAGTTGCCCGACAAGATCCGCCCCGTCGACCGCAAGGGCCGCATCGACCTTTCCGACGTGGCGTTGGTCACGATCGATGGCGAGGACGCGCGCGACTTCGACGACGCGGTGTACGCCGAGCCGTTCAAGCACGGCCGCGGCAAGACGGCCAAAGAGGGCTGGCGCCTCGTGGTCGCGATCGCCGACGTGAGCCACTACGTCAAGCCCGGCGAGCCGATCGACGCAGACGCCTACGAGCGCGCGACCTCGGTCTACTTTCCGCGCCGCGTGATCCCGATGCTGCCCGAGAAGCTCTCCAACGGGCTGTGCTCGCTCAATCCGAACGAGGATCGCCTCGCGATGGTGTGCGACATGGTCGTCAGCGCGAGCGGCGAGATCGAGGCCTACCAGTTCTACCCGGCGGTGATCTGCTCGCACGCGCGCTTCACCTACAACGAGGTCGCTGCCATTCTCGCCAACACGCGCGGGCCCGAGGCGGCCCGGCGCAGCGAGCTCGTGCCCCACCTGTTGAATCTGAACGAGGCCTACCGCGCGTTGCTCAAGGAGCGCACGCGCCGCGGTGCGATCGACTTCGAGACCACCGAGACGCAGATCGTCTGCGACGAGAACGGCCACATCGAGAAGATCGTTCCGCGCACGCGCACCGAGGCCCACAAGCTGATCGAGGAGGCGATGCTCGCCGCCAACGTGTGTTCGGCCGACTTCATCGATCGCGCCAAGCATCCGGCGCTGTACCGCGTGCACGAGGGCCCGACGCCGGAGAAGCGCACGCTGCTGCAGAACTACCTCAAGGCGCTCGGCCTGGGGCTGTCGATCAGCGACGACCCCAAGCCCGGCGAGTACCAGAGCATCGCCGCCGCCACCGCCGGCCGGGCCGACGCACAGCAGATCCACATGATGCTGCTGCGCTCGATGCAGCAGGCGGTCTACACCGGCGCCAACGCGGGCCACTTCGGCCTCGCCTATCCGGCCTACACCCACTTCACGAGCCCGATCCGGCGCTATCCCGACCTGCTGGTGCACCGCGTCATCAAGGCGCTGCTGACCGGCATGCGCTACTCGCTGATCAGCGGCGTGACTGAGGCCGCGGGCAAGGCGCGCCGCAGCGTCGGTGCCGAAGAGGAGCAGTGGGAGGTCGCCGGCGCGCATTGCAGCGCCAACGAGCGCCGCGCCGACGAGGCCTCGCGCGACGTCGAGGCCTGGCTCAAGTGCCGCTACATGCGCGAGCACCTAGGCGAGGAGTTCGGCGGCACGGTCAGCGCGGCAACGAGCTTCGGCCTGTTCGTGCAACTCGACGGCTTGTACGTCGAAGGCCTCGTGCACATCACCGAGCTCGGTGGTGAGTATTTCCGCTTCGACGAGGTGCGCCAGGAGCTGCGCGGCGAGCGCTCCGGCGTGCGCTACACCGTGGGCTCGCGGGTGCGGGTGCAGGTCAGCCGGGTCGACCTCGACGGGCGCAAGATCGACTTCCGCATGGTGGCCGATGGCGATGAAGACGCGTTGCTGGCGCGCGCGCGGCGCGACAAGTTCGGCCCCGCCAGCGAGGCGCAGGGCGCAGTAGGCGAGCTTGCCGAGGTCAAGCGTGCCGACCGGGCCGTCAAGGCTGGCGCCAAGGGCCGCGCCGGTGCGGCCAAGACCGCACGCGGCACCGGCAGGCCGATGCCGCGCACCGGCGCGCCGGGCAAGCTGGCGCGGCGGCGCTGAGCCTGGCAATGTCGTCGCCGCGCCGGCCTGCCTTGCTCAACGCCGACCTGCACTGCCATTCGGTCGTCTCGGACGGAACGCTCGAACCTGAAGCGCTTGCCCAGCGCGCCAAGGCGGGCGGCGTCGAACTCTGGGCCCTGACCGATCATGACGAACTGGGTGGCCAGGCGCGTGCGCGCGCTGCGGCAGCCACCGTCGGCCTGCCCTGGGTGAGCGGGGTCGAGATCTCGGTCACCTTCGCCGGCGAGACCGTGCACGTCGTCGGCCTCGGCTTCGACATCGACGATGCCGCGCTCACTGCCGGCCTGGCCTCCACGCGCGGCGGCCGCGAGCAGCGTGCGCGCGAGATGGCGAACGGTCTGGCGCGGGCCGGCATAGCGGGCAGCTTCGAGGGTGCGCTGCGCCATGCCGGCAACCCGGCGCTGATCTCGCGCACGCATTTCGCGCGTCATCTTGTCGAGACGGGGGTCTGCGCCAGCCCGCACGAGGTGTTTCGACGCTACCTCGTCGATGGCCGGCCGGGCTATGTGCCGCACCGCTGGGCCGCGCTCGGCGATGCGGTGGGCTGGATCACGAGCGCCGGCGGCGTGGCGGTGATCGCGCATCCGGCGCGCTATCGGTTCAGCGTCAACGAGGAGTACGCGTTGTTCTCCGAGTTCAAGGCCCACGGTGGGCAGGGCGTCGAGGTCGTGACTGGCAGCCACTCGCGCGCCGACGCGGCCAGGGTCGCCGCGCTGGCGCAGGAATTCGGCCTGCTCGCGTCACGCGGGTCGGACTTCCACGCCCCCGGGGAGAGCCGCTACGACCTCGGCAGCCTGCCCGAGTTGCAGGGCGGGCTCACGCCGGTGTGGACGGCGCTGGCGCCGAAGGCCTCGTGCTACTCGGCCGCCGACGGCCCGACCTGAGCTTCGCTGAACGAAACTGACTGAGACTCGCGTACGGGCTGCGCGGCCTTGCGCTCGCGCACCAGGTAGCTCCACAGCACCGGGACGACCACCAGCGTCAGCAGCGTCGAGGTGATCACCCCGCCGATGATGGCCCGGCCCATCGGCGCCTGGATCTCGCCGCCGGGGTTGAGCGCCAGCGCCATCGGCAGCATGCCGAAGACCATCGCCGCGGTCGTCATCAGGATCGGGCGCATGCGGATCTGGCCTGCCTGGAGCAGCGCGTCGCGCACCGACAGGCCGGCTCTGAGCCCGTGGTTGGCGAAGTCCACGAGCAGGATCGCGTTCTTGGTCACCAGGCCCATCAGCATCACGAGGCCGATCATCGAGAAGATGTTCAAGGTGCTGCGCCAGAACAGCAGCGCGAGCATCACGCCGATCAGCGCCAGCGGCAGCGAGGCCATGATCGCGATCGGCTGCACGAAGCTGCCGAACTGGCTCGCGAGCACGATGTAGATGAACACCACGGCGAGCGCCATCGCACCCAGCATCGCGGTGAAGGCCTCCTGCTGGTCGCGCGTCTGGCCGCCGATGTCGAAGCTGAAGCCCGGCGGCAGCGTGGTCTCCTTGACGAGCTTTTGCACATCGGCGCCGACATCGCCGGCCGGCCGGTCCTTCACGCCGGCGAAGATCGCCTCGCGGCGCTGCAGGCTCTGGCGCCGGATCACGGCCGGGTTCTCGACCGGCTCGATCGTCGCCACCGCGTCGAGCGCGATCGGCGTCCCATCCTTGGCGAATGCCACCGGCAGGCCGCGCATCTGCTCGACGCGCTCGCGCTGCACCTCGGGCAGGCGCAGCAACACCTCGACCTGCTCGCCGTCGGGCGTGGTCCAGTAGGTCGCGACCTCGCCATTGACATAGGCGCGCATGTTGGCCGCGAGCTGGGTCGCCGTCAGGCCGAGCTCGCGCACCGCGCCCGGCTTCAGCCTCACCGCATAGGCCGGCAGGCCGGGCTTGTACGAGAGCTCCACGTCGGTCGTGCCCGGGATCTGCTTGATCTTCTCGGCGAACTCCAGCGACACCTTGGTCAGCAGCGCCGGGTCGTTGCCGAGGATGGTGACGTAGATCGGCCGGTCGAAGCCGACCGAGACATCGATGCCCGGGATCTTGGCGATCTGCTCGCGGATCGCATCCTCGACCTCCTTCTGCGAGCGCTTGCGCTGGCTGCGGTCGACGAGGCCGATGTTGAGCGAGGCCTGGTTGCGTCCGACGGCGAAGCCCGAGCCCTCGCCGCCGACGTTGGTCGAGATGTTCTTCACCTCGGGAAACGAGGCCACGATCTCCTCGACCTGGCGCACCTTGGCGTCGCTGCGGGCGAGGCTCGCGCCGACCGGCATGCGCACCGAGAGCTGGGTGAAGCTCTGGTCGGTCTGCGGGATGAACTCGCTGCCCACCAGCGGCGCCAGACCGAGTGCGCCGACGAAGCTCGCGCCGCCGATGGCGAGGATCACGCCGCGTGGCGTCAGCGTCGCGAAGCGCCAGCGGCGCGGCGCGGCCTTGTCGCGCCGCCCTTGCGCGTCGAACGGGTGGCCGAAGGCCGGCAGCGGCGGCAGGCGGTAGCGGCGCGCGCTGAAGGCCCAAAGGACCAGGCGTTCGTACAGGCCGTGCATGGTCTCCAGCCCACGGTCGGTCCAGCGGATCAGGTGCGAGAGCCCCCACACCGACTTCAGGTGCTCCGACGGCGGATCCTTCCATACGCTCGACAGCATCGGGTCGAGCGTGAAGCTCACGAACAGGCTCACCAGCACCGCCACCGCGACCGTGATCCCGAACGGATAGAAGAACTTGCCGACGATCCCGCCCATGAAGGCCACCGGGACGAACACGGCGCAGATCGCGAAAGTGGTCGCCATCACCGCAAGGCCGATCTCCTCGGTGCCCTCGAGCGCGGCGCGGTGGTGATCCTTGCCTCGGTGCAGATGGCGCACGATGTTCTCGCGCACGACGATCGCATCGTCGATCAGCAGGCCGATGCACAGCGACAGCGCCATCATCGTCATGAAGTTCAGCGTGAAGCCGAAGGCGTAGACGGCGATGAAGCTCGAAATCACCGAGATCGGCAGCGTGAGCCCCGTGATGATCGTCGAGCGCCAGGAGTGCAGGAACAGGAACACGATCGCCACCGTCAGCAGCGCGCCCTCGATCAGCGTGTGCTGCAGACCTTGCAGCGAGCCCTTGACGAAGTCGCTCGAGGCGTAGATCAAACGCAGTTCGACGTCCGCGGGCAGGCCTTTGCGGATCTCGTCCATCTTGGCCTTGACGGCCTCGCCGGTGGCAACGACGTTGGCGTCCTGCTGCTTGTAGACGTCGAAGTTGATCGCCCGCTGGCCGTTGATGCGCGCCATCGTCTCGGGCTCGCGCTCGCGCTCGACGACGCTGCCGAGGTCGGCCAGCGTCAGTGCCAGTCCGTTGCGGTGCGCGACCACGACCTCGCCGAAGCGCTTGGGGTCGCGCACCCGGCCCTCGACGCGCACGATGCTGTCCTGCATCGAGTCCGTCAGCAGCCCCACCGGCTGGTCGGCGTTGGCTGCGCGCAGCGCGGCCGAGATCTCGGCCGGCGTGACGGCATAGGCGCGCAGGCGCGCCGGGTCGAGGTCGACGCGCACTTCGCGCGTCTCCAGGCCGCTGATCTGGATCTGCGCCACCCCCTCGACGCTCTGCAGCCGCTTGCCCACGACCTGCTCGCCGAGGATCGACAGCGCGCGCGCGCCGCGCGTGGGCGACACCAGCGCCATCGTCACGACCGGCTGCGCGTTGTCGTTGTCGAAGCGGGCGACGGTCGGCGCCTTGGTGTCCTTCGGGAAGGCCGCCTGCACCACGGCGACGCGGTCGCGCACGTCCTGCATCGCCTTGTCCATGTCGGCGTTCAGGCTGAACTCGACGCTGGTCTGGCTGCGCCCCTCGAAGCTGCGCGACGTGATGCGCTCGACGCCGGCGATGCTGTTCAACGCCTCCTCGACGGTCTTGGTCACTTCGCGCTCGACCGCTTCGGGCGATGCGCCCGGATAGGCGACATCGACGAAGGCCACCGGCGGCGAGATGTCGGGCAACTGCTCGACCCCCAGGCGCAGGTACGACGCGATGCCGAGCACGCACAGCGCGACCATGACCATGGTCGCGAACACCGGGTTCGCGATCGAGACGCGGGTGATCCACATCGCGCGCTCCTAGCGAGCCGGCGGCGCCGACGCCGCCTGCCCCGCCGACGCGACCGGCTGCGCGCGCGCGACGACCACCGCCTTGCGGCCCTCGCGCAGGTTGTCGAAGCGCGTCGCGAGCACCTGCGTCGTCGCCGTCACGCCGGCAGTCACCTCGACCAGGCCCTGTGCCGCATCGCGCCGGCCGGTGCTGACCGGTCGCCGCGCGAGCGCGCCGCCGTCGAGGATCCAGACCTGCTCCTGGCCCGAGTCGTTGACGATCGCAAGCGCGGGCAGCGTCAGGCGGCTCGTGCTGTCGGCCAGCACCACGCGCGCCATCGCGTACTGGCCGGCGCGCAGCGTCTCGTCGGGATTGGCGAGCGCGACGGTGACGCCGATCGAGCGCGTACCCGGCTCTGCCGCCGGGGCGATGCGCGCGAGGCGGCCCGCGACGGGCTTGTCCACGCCCTCGACGCGCACCTCGACCGGCATGCCCGGCGCCAGGCGCGACACCTCGTGCGTGCCCACGGCGCCGGCGAGTTCGAGCTCGGCCAGGTCGACGATGGAGACCACCGGCTGCTCGATGCTGAGCTTCTCGCCCGGCACCACGCTGCGCTTGCTGACGATGCCCGCGATCGGCGCGACGAGGTTGGCCTCGCGCATGCCGATGCGCGTCGTCGCGAGTTGTGCCTGGGCCGACTTCAAGTTGGCCGCGGCGGCGTCGAGCCGGGCCTGCGATGATTGCAGCGCCGTCGGCGAGATGAACTTCTGCGCCGCGAGGCCGACGTTGGCCGCATGCTGGCGCTCGGCCTCGGCGTGTGCCGCCTGCGCCGAGTCGACAGCCGCGGCGCGGTCGCTGACCCGCGACTGCCAATCCGACAGGTCCAGGGTGCCGAGCGCCTGCCCGGCGCGCACGCGGCTGCCCTCGGCAACGCTCAGCGACACCAGCGTGCCGGCGGCCTTGGCACGCACGACGGCGGTGCGCGGCGCGACCAGCGGGCCCGAGAACTCGATCCGCATCGGCAGCGCCTGCGCCTGCGGGCGCACGACTTCCTGCTGCGTGAACTCGAGGGCGACCTCGGCTTTCTTCTTGTCGTCGGCATCGCCGGCGCTCTTGGCGCGCGATACCAGCACGACGGCAACGCCCGCAGCGATCACCGCGACGACGCCACCGGTCAGCCACAGCTTGCGCATGAGGCTTCCTTTCTTATCCTGACTCAAGACGCGCAGTGTAAGCAGATGGGCTGTGAAGTTCATCCCAAAGATGACAGACTGCAGATTCGGGGGGCCGGACGGCAGCCCGGCGCGATACGTGGAAACCACAGGCAGGGCAGGGGGATGGCTGCCTAGAATCCGCTCGATACCTGCCAATGCCGAGGAGCATGCACATGAAGATCAAGAGCCAGCGCGACTTCTGGTCCGGGCTGATGTTCGTCGTCATCGGCATCGGCTTTGCCTGGGGCGCGCTGAACTACAGCTTCGGTACGTCGGCCCGGCCCGGCCCGGCCTACTTTCCGTTCGGCCTCGGGATCCTGATGGCCGTGCTCGGCGCCGTCGTGCTGTTCAAGGCGCTCAGCGTCGAGTCGGCCGACGGCGACCCGATCGGCGGCATCGCCTGGCGGCCGGTGATCATCATCACCGCTGCGGTGGTGATCTTCGGCGCCGCGCTGCCGCGGCTGGGCATGGTGCTCACGCTGCCACTGCTGATCTTCATCTCGAGCCTCGCCGGCGACGAGTTCCACTGGCTCGAGGCGGTGATCAACTGCGTCGTGCTGACCGTCGGCAGCTGGCTGATCTTCATCGTCGGCCTGAGCCTGACGATTCCGCTCTGGCCCACCTTCCTGGCCACGGCCGGCAACTGAGAGGCACGCGATGGAACTGCTCAACAACCTCGCGCTCGGCTTCGGCGTTGCCTTCACGGTCCAGAACCTGCTCTACGCATTGTTCGGTTGCATCCTGGGCACGCTGATCGGCGTGCTGCCCGGCCTCGGCCCGGTGGCGACGATCGCGATGCTGCTGCCGTCGATCTACGCGCTCGACGCCACGCCGGCGCTGATCATGCTCGCCGGCATCTACTACGGCGCGCAGTACGGCGGCTCGACAACCGCGATCCTGATCAACGTGCCGGGCGAATCCTCGTCGGTCGTGACCGCGATCGACGGCTACCAGATGGCGCGCCAGGGGCGCGCCGGATCGGCGCTCGCCGCGGCTGGCCTGAGCTCGTTCTTTGCCGGCTGCGTGGGCACGATCATCATCGCCGCGTTCGCGCCGCCGCTGACCGAGCTCGCATTCAAGTTCGGCCCGGCCGAGTATTTCTCGCTGATGGTGCTCGGCCTGATCGGCGCCGTCGTGCTCGCGTCGGGCTCGCTGCTCAAGGCGATCTCGATGATCATCCTCGGCCTGCTGCTCGGGCAGATCAACACCGACGTGATCTCGGGCGTACCGCGCTACAGCTTCGACATCCCCGAACTGACCGACGGCATCGGCTTCGTCGCGATCGCGATGGGCGTGTTCGGCTTCGGCGAGATCATGTCCAACCTCGGCCGCCCGGCCGAGCACCGCGAGGTCTTCACCAAGGACGTGAAGGGCCTGTGGCCGACGAAGGAGGACTTCAGGCTCGCCTGGCCGGCGGCCGTGCGCGGCACGTCGCTCGGCTCGCTGCTTGGCGTGCTGCCGGGCGGTGGCGCGCTGCTGTCGAGCTTTGCCTCCTACACGCTGGAGAAAAAGCTCGCCAAGGACCCGAGCCGCTTCGGCAAGGGCGCGATCCAGGGCGTTGCCGGCCCCGAGGCGGCCAACAACGCCGGCGCGCAGACCTCCTTCATCCCGATGCTCACGCTCGGCATCCCGCCCAACGCGGTGATGGCGCTGATGGTCGGCGCGATGACGATCAAGGGGATCCAGCCCGGTCCGCAAGTGATGACGAGCGACCCGAACCTGTTCTGGGGCCTGATCGCCTCGATGTGGGTCGGCAACGCGATGCTCGTGATCCTGAACCTGCCGCTGATCGGGATCTGGATCAAGCTGCTGACGGTGCCTTACCGCTTCCTGTTCCCGGCCATCCTGACCTTCTGCTGCATCGGCTTGTACACGCTCAACAACAACAACTTCGACGTCTACATGGCGGCCGGCTTCGGCATCGTCGGCTACCTGTTCTTCAAGCTCAGTTGCGAGCCGGCGCCGCTGCTGCTCGGCTTCATCCTCGGGCCGATGATGGAAGAGAACCTGCGCCGCGCGCTGCTGCTCTCGCGCGGCGACTGGAGCACCTTCATGACGCGCCCGCTGTCGGCCGGGCTGCTGATCGCGGCGGCGCTGATGATCGTCGTCGTGATGCTGCCCGCGATCAAGAACAAGCGCGAATCGGTGTTCGTCGAGGAACTCTAGGCCACGCGCGCGAGCGCACCCAGCCGCAGCGCGCCATGCTCGCCCCGCATCCGCAGCGCGTCGCGCTGCACAACGAGGTCCATGCGCGCCCCTACGAGCGCATGGCGGCGCCGCTGCAGCTCTCGCACCTGGCGCTGCTCGCGCCCGACGCCGATGCAGCGCGCCTGCATCTCGAGGGGCTGCTGCGCGCGCGCCACCTGCCGCTGCCGGCGGCCGACGCGAGCCACCTGAGCATCGACCTCGGCGGCCTGCAGTTGCGCTGGGAGAAGCACACCGAGTTCCACACCTACACCTTCTGGCGCACGGCGCGCGAGACGGTGCAGTCCTTCGACGGCGATGCACTGCGCACAGTGCCGCAGGATTGGCTGGCCGCGATGCCGGGCGCCTGGCTCGTCGGCCTGCACTTGCTCGTGACCGATGCCCCGGCGCCCGACGGCGAAGCGCTGGCGCGCACGCTGCTCGACGAGAACAGCCTCGTCGGCGGCAGCGTGACCGATGCCCAGGCCCAGATCTACACCGACTTCCGCCTCGACGCCGAGGGCTTCGCGCGCATGGTGGTGTGCGTCGGCGCGATGAACCCGCGCCGCCTGGGCCGTACCGTGCAGCGCCTGCTCGAGATCGAGACCTACCGCATGATGGCGCTGCTCGGCCTACCGGTGGCGCGCGAGGTGGCGGCGACGCTGCACGACGCCGAGCGCGAGCTGGCCCATGTGGCAGGCCAGGTGCGCAGCGCCGAGCGCGCCGAGGAGCCCGAACTGCTGCGCCGGCTGACGCAGCTTGCCGGGCGCGTCGAGAGCCTGTATGCGAACACGCACGCGCGCTTCTCGGCCAGCTCGGCCTATTTCGAGCTCGTCCAGCGCCGCCTTGCCGAGCTGCGCGAGCAGCGCCTCGCGGGCCTGCAGATGCTGGGCGAGTTTCTCGACCGGCGCCTCGGCCCGGCGGTGCAGACCTGCGCCTGGGCCGCGCGGCGCCAGCAGTCGCTGTCGGAGCGCATCTCGCGCATCAGCAACCTGCTGCGCACGCGCGTCGAGATCGAGCAGCAGCAGAGCAGCCAGGATCTGCTCGACGCGATGAACCGGCGCCAGCAGGCGCAGCTGCTGCTGCAAGGCGCGGTCGAAGGGCTGTCGGTGGCCGCGGTAACCTACTACGGGGCCGGGCTGGTGGGCACCCTGGCCAAGGGCGCGAAAGCGCTTGGTGTGCCGGTCTCGCCCGATGTGGCGATGGCGCTCTCTGTTCCGTTCATCGCCGTTGCCGTCTGGTGGGGCGTGCGCCGCATGCATCGGCGCGTGCGGCGCGTTGCACTGTAGTTCGAGGAGGCCCGCGCGTGGCATCGACATTCGACTGGACCCGGTCCTACTTGAGCGTGCGCCTGCCGGTGTTCGGCCGCAACGTGGTCTCGACCTCGCACCCGCTCGCTGCGCAGGCCGGGCTGCGCATGCTGCAGGCCGGCGGCAACGCGGTCGATGCGGCGATCGCCGCCGCCGCCGCGATGACGATCGTCGAGCCGGTCAGCAACGGCCTCGGCAGCGACGCCTTCTGCATCCTCTGGGACGGCGATGCGCTGCACGGCCTCAACGCCTCGGGCCCGGCGCCGGCGGCGTGGACGCCGGAGTACTTCGCACGCCGCCACGGCAGCCACGCACGCACGCCGCCCATGCGCGGCTGGGATTCGGTCACCGTGCCCGGCGCCGTCGCGGGCTGGGTTGCGCTGTCCAGGCGCTTCGGCAAGCTGCCGTTTGCCGACCTGCTGCAGCCGGCGATCGCGATCGCCGAGCGCGGCTACGCGGTGCCGACCGTCGTCCAGCACAAATGGGCCGCTGCCGCGCCGCTGCTCGAAGGCCTGCCCGGCTATGCCGAGGCCTTCTTGCCGTGGGGCCGCGCGCCGCAGGTCGGCGAGCTGTTCCGCTTCGAGGCCGCGGCGCGCACGCTGCGCCTGATCGCAGATACGCAAGGCGAGGCCTTCTACCGTGGCGAGATCGCCGCTGCCGCCGAGGCCCACGCACGCGCGCATGGCGGCGCGATGACGGCGGCCGACTTCGCGGCCTACGCGCCCGAGTGGGTGACGCCGCTCGCGCACGACTACCGCGGCCACACGCTGCACGAGATCCCGCCCAACGGCCAGGGCATCGCGGCGCAGATCGCGCTCGGCATCCTGCAGCACTTCGACCTCGCCGCGCTGCCCGTCGACGGGGCCCTGTCGCAGCACCTGCAGATCGAGGCCATGAAGCTCGCCTTTGCCGACGTGTACCGCTACGTGTCCGAGCCGGCCAGCATGGAAGTCACGCCGGTGGCGATGCTCGACACAGCCTACCTCGCGGCCCGCGCGAAGCTGATCGACCCGCAGCGCGCGCAAGATTTCGGCGCCGGCAATCCCGCTCGGGGCGGCACGATCTACCTCACCGCGGCCGACGAGCGCGGGATGATGGTGAGCTTCATCCAGAGCAACTACATGGGCTTCGGCTCGGGCGTCGTCGTCCCCGGCTACGGCGTGTCGCTGCAGAACCGCGGCCACGGCTTCTCGCTCGATGCGGCGAGCCCGAACGTCGTCGCGCCCGGCAAGCGGCCTTTCCACACCATCATCCCCGGCTTTCTCACCCGCGACGGCCGGCCGTTGATGAGCTTCGGCGTGATGGGCGGCAACATGCAGCCGCAGGGTCATGTGCAGACGCTGGTGCGCATGCTCGACCACGCACAGAACCCGCAGGCCGCCTGCGACGCGCCGCGCTGGCGCTTCAACCAGGGCCTCGATATCAACGTCGAGCGCGGCATGAACCCGGCCACGGTGCAGGGCCTGGCCGACCGCGGCCACCGCTTCGACGAGATCAGCGACTCGTACCAGGACTTCGGCGCCGGGCAGTTCATCTGGCGCCTCGGCGACCCGGCCGTCGAGGGCTATGTGGCGGCGAGCGACCCGCGGCGCGACGGGCAGGTGGCGGCCTGCTGAGACGCTCCGCGATGAAGCCCGTCGACGCACTCTCGCTCGGCTGGCGCACCGAATTGATCTTCCACCGCTTCGACGGTGAAGTCGTCGCACGGGGCGATCACCTGCTCGTGCGCACGCCGCACAACCCGACCTTCTACTGGGGCAATTTCCTGCTCTTCGACCGCCCGCCGCGCGCCGGCGATGCGGCAGCCTGGCTCGCGGCCTTCAGCGGTGAGATCGCCGATCGCCAGCCCGAGTCTCGCCATCTGGCCTTCGGCATCGACGGCGATGCGGACTTCGAGCTGCCGCCGGACTTCGCTGCGCTCGGCCTTGCCAAGTTCGCGTCGGTCGTGCTGACGATGCAGCCGACGCAACTGCGCATGCCGCGCAAGCGGCTCGCCGACGGCTTCAGGACGCGCGCGCTGCGCCTGCCCGACGAGGCGCCGCTGGCCGTCGACCTGCAGGTGGCGAGCGACATGCACGGCTACGAACCGGCCGGCTACCGCGTCTTCCGCGAGCGCCAGATGGCGCGCTACGGCCGCATGGCCGCGGCCGGACTCGGAGGCTGGTTCGGCGTCTTCGCCGACACGGCCGATGGCGAGGTGCTGGTGGCCGACTGCGGGCTGTTTCGCGACGGGCCGGGTGACGGCTCGCTCGGCCGCTTCCAGTTCGTCAGCACGCATCCCGCGTGGCGCCGCCGCGGCCTGTGCAGCGCGCTGATCCACGCCGTGTGCCGGCACGGCTTCGAGGCGCTGGGCCTTGCATCGCTCGTCATCGTCGCCGACCCCGACGACGTCGCGATCGGCCTGTACGAGGCGCTCGGCTTCGTGCGCGACCACCGGCTGTGGTACCTCGAGCGCCGGCCGGCGGCGGACCGGCCGCCCGCCTAAGGTGACTTGCCGCCCTTGGCCACTCGCTGCGCGAGCTGCTCGCGCGTGGCGGTGTTGATGAGGCGCAGCTCGGCGAGGGTCTCGTCGATCTGCGCGCGCTTCTTCTCCAGCGCCGCGATGGCCTCGCCGGTGCGCCTGACGACGAAGTCGAGCTGTTGCGCGCGGCCCTCGCCGCGCTGGCCGTAGAGGTCGAGGTAGCGCTTGATCTCGGCGAGCGGCGAGCCGATTGCCTTGGCGCGCAGGATCAGCGTCAGCCGCGCACGGTCGCCGCGCGTGTAGACGCGCGCGCCGTTGACGCGGCGCGGCGCGAGCAGGCCCTTGTCCTCGTAGAAGCGCAGCGCGCGCAGCGAGATGCCGAACTCGCGGCACAGCTCGGTGATGCCGTAGAGCTCGGCCGACTCGTCGCTGCGATGCGCGTCGACGAAGTCGCGCGCGTGGCGGGCAGCCGCCTTGCGCTCGGTCGTCGCGGCAGAGGCCATGCCTTCAGTCGGCGCCGGGCCGATCCCAAGCCGACTGAAATCCCCCGCGGGGGGGCGCGAACGAAGAGAGCTTGGGGGCCGTCATCTTCAGATCACGCGCTGCAGGCGCATCGCGACGCTCATGTCGCCCGAGACCTTGAGCTTGCCCATCATGAAGCCGGTCGCCGGCTCGAGCTCGCCCTTGAGCATCGCGGTCAGGTTCTCGAGCGTGATGCCGACCGTGCAGTCGGCATCGCCGCTGTCGTTGCTGACGGTGTTGGGCGCGCTGCGGCCGTCGATGAAGACGGTGCCGTCGGCGCCGCAGTCGAACTTGAGCGTCGCCGCGAGGCCGCTGTCGGCGCCGACCTTGGTGCGGATGGCATTCGTGCATTCGTCGAGCGTCATGGTGCGGATTCCTTCGAGAGGTCGGGGGGTTGGAGGGAGATGCCGGCATCCTAACCAGGCCGGCTGCCGTACGGCAGCGGGAAACTACTCATGCGGCATCAGGTTGACGTTAAGGTAATCATACCGTCTAATGCGGCACAGCACCCGCCGACTGTCCGAGAACCGCCATGCCCGCCCTTGCCACCCGGCTCGACACCCGCTCGCCGGCCTTCGCCGCGAACCGGCAGCGCATGGCCGAGCGGCTGGCCGAGGTGCAGGCGCTGGAGCAACGCGTCATCGCCGAGTCCGAATCCAAGCGCGAGCGCTTCGAGCAGCGCGGACAGCTGCTGCCGCGCGAGCGCGTCGCGCGTCTGCTCGACCGCGGGACGACCTTCCTCGAGCTTTCGCGCCTGGCGGGCCTGAACATGCACGACGACGACGGCAAGAAGTCGGTGATGGGCGGCGGCTCCATCGTCGGCATCGGCGTCGTGGCGGGTCGGCGCTGCATCGTCTCGGCCAGCGACAGCGCGGTCAAGGGCGGCACCGTCGCGCCGATGGGCCTGAAGAAGGCGCTGCGCGCGCAAGCCATCGCGCTCGAGAACAAGTTGCCCTTCCTCTACCTGGTCGAGTCGGGCGGCGCCAACCTGATGTACCAGAGCGAGATCTTCATCGACGGCGGGCGCAGCTTCGCGAACCAGGCGCGAATGTCCGCGGCCGGCATCCCGCAGATCGCCGTCGTCCACGGCTCCTCGACGGCCGGCGGCGCCTACCTGCCCGGCCTGTCGGACTACGTCGTGCTGGTGCGCGGGCGCTCGAGCATCTTCCTTGCCGGCCCGCCGCTCGTGAAGGCCGCCATCGGCGAGGACGCGACCGAGGAGGCGCTCGGCGGCGCCGAGACGCACGCCGAGGTCACGGGCCTCGGCGAGTACCTGTGCGAGAACGACGCCCACGCGATCGCGCTGGCGCGCGAGCTGATGGACAAGCTGCAGTGGGACGTCGTGCCCGCGCCCACGGCCGGCGTCGCGCCGCCGCTGTTCGACGAGCAGGAGTTGATGGGCATCGTCCCCGCCGACGAGCGCGAGCCGTACGACGTGCGCGAGGTCGTCGCGCGCCTCGTCGACGGCTCCGACTTCCTCGAATTCAAGGCGCGCTATGGGTCGGAGACGATCTGCGGCCATGCGCGCGTCGACGGCCACCTCGTCGGCATCCTCGGCAACAACGGCCCGATCCAGCCCGGCGGCTCGACCAAGGCGGCGCAGTTCATCCAGCTCTGCGACCAGACCGGCACGCCGCTCGTCTTCCTGCAGAACACGACCGGCTACATGGTCGGCTCGGCCGCCGAGCGCGGCGGCGCGATCAAGCACGGCTCGAAGATGATCCAGGCGGTGGCCAACGCGCGCGTGCCGAAGTTCACCTTCGTCATCGGCGGCTCCTACGGCGCCGGCAACTACGGCATGTGCGGGCGCGGCTTCGACCCGCGCTTCATCTTCGCCTGGCCGTCGGCGCGCACCGCGGTGATGGGCGGCGCACAGGCGGCCAAGGTGATGGACATCGTCAACCGCAGCAAGCTCGCGCGCAGCGGCGCCGAGGCCAACGAGGAGGCCCTGAAGGCGATGTCCGATGCGCTGAAGAGCCGCCTCGATCGCGAATCGACCGCGCTCTTCGGAACCGCGCGGCTGTGGGACGACGGCATCATCGATCCGCGCGACACGCGCCGCGTGCTCGCCCTTTGCTTGTCACTCGCGCGCGAGGCCGATGCGCGCGTACTGCGGCCCAACACCTTCGGTGTGGCGCGGATGTGATGGAGCGTCTTGGGCTGCGTGATCGCGGGTTGCAAGGCCGCGCCGGGATTTCGCCCCGGCGGGCGACCCACTTTCTTTGCTGGCGCAAAGAAAGTGGGCAAAGAAAGCACCTGAATACGATTTGGCCGGGTTCGGGGCGTGCATTGGCGCGCATGAATGGCGAGGATCGCTCTAGGAGGCTCGCCCGGTCCGGGCTCGAACAATTCGGTTGTTCAAGAGGTTTGGCGAGCAGGGTAGCCGAGCGTCCAACATCGCACCGCGCTTCGGCCACGGCGGACGACGACGGACGGTTTGGACGCCCGGCCTTGCGACCCCGCGCCGGCGTTGAACAACCGAACCCTTCGATGCCAGTCATCGAGCGGAGCGAAGCGACCGCGGCGCTCCGCCCGGATCGTGTTCGGGCCCTCTTCTTTGGTGACTTTCTTCTGGGCCAGCAGAAGAAAGTTACTCGCCCGCCGGGGCGAAATCCCGGCGCGTCGTCGCCCGCCGCGTCACGGCCACTGCAGACGCAATTCACTTCAGACATCCAATCAGCCCCATGAAATTCACCCCCGAACACGAGCAGATCGCCGACACCGTCCGCAAGTTCGTCGCCAAGGAGATCAATCCCCACGTGCCCGAATGGGAAGCGGCGCAGCAGTTCCCGGCGCACGAGGTCTTCAAGAAGCTCGGCGACCTCGGGCTGCTCGGCATCAAGTACCCGGTCGAGTACGGCGGCATGGGGCTGGACTTCAGCTACTCGATGGTGATGGCCGAGGCGCTCGGCGACTGCAACTGCGGCGGCGTGCCGATGGCCATCGGCGTGCACACCGACATGTGCACGCCGGCGCTGGCGCGCTTCGGTTCCGACGAGTTGCGGCGCGAGTTCCTGGCGCCGGCGATCGCCGGCGACATGGTCGGGTGCCTCGGCGTCAGCGAAGCCGGCGGCGGCTCCGACGTGGCGGCCGTGAAGACGCAGGCGCGCCGCGAGGGCGACGACTACGTCATCAACGGCAGCAAGATGTGGATCACCAACGGCCTGCAGGCCGACTGGTGCTGCCTGCTCGCCAACACCTCGGACGGCCCGGCGCACAAGAACAAGAGCCTCATCATCGTGCCGATGGACGCGCCGGGCATCACGCGCCAGAAGATCCGCAAGATCGGCATGGACTCGTCCGACACGGCGCAGCTCTTCTTCGACAACGTGCGCGTGCCGCGGCGCAACCTGATCGGCCAGGAAGGCATGGGCTTCACCTTCCAGATGCTGCAGTTCCAGGAAGAGCGCCTCTACGGCGCCGCCGGCTCGCTGCGCAGCCTCGACCGGCTGATCGACCAGACCATCGAGTACACGCGCCAGCGCCAGGCCTTCGGCAAGAGCATCCTCGACAACCAGGTCGTGCACTTCCGCCTTGCCGAACTGCGCACCGAGGTCGAGGCGCTGCGCGCGCTGACCTACCGCGCCGTCGAGCTCTACGTCTCGGGCAAGGACGTGACGCGCCTCGCGTCGATGGCCAAGCTGAAGTGCGGCCGGCCTGTCGCGCGAGGTCACCGACTCGTGCCTGCAGTACTGGGGCGGCATGGGCTTCACCTGGGACAACCCGCTCTCGCAGGCCTTCCGCGACAGCCGGCTGATCTCGATCGGCGGCGGCGCCGACGAGATCATGCTCGGCATCATCTGCAAGCTCGAAGGCACGTTGCCGGGGAAGGCGAAGTGACAGCGACCGCGCTCGACCTGCCGGCCCTCGAGGCCGTCGCGGTGCGCATAGAAGGCGCGGTGCTGCACCTGACGCTGAACCGCCCCGAGGTGCGCAACGCGATGTCGCTGCGCATGGTGACCGAGTTGCGCCTCGCGCTCGCCGCGGCAGAGGCGAACGGCGCCATCCGCGTCGTCGTGCTGCGCGGCGCGGGCGGCCACTTCTGCGCCGGTGGCGACATCAAGGACATGGCAGCCGCGCGCATGCAGCCCGCCGTCGAGGGCGAGGACCCGATGGCCGAGGTGAAACGCGCAGTTCGGCAACCTCTGCGCCGCCTTCGCGCGCACGCCGCTCGCCCTGGTCGCCGTGCTCGAGGGCACGGTGATGGGCGGCGGCTTCGGCCTCGCCTGCGTTGCCGACGTTGCGCTCGCTGCGACCAGCGTCGCCTTCCGTCTGCCCGAGACCAACCTCGGCGTCGTCCCGGCGCAGGTCGCGCCCTACCTCGTCGAACGCATCGGCTACTCGCACGCGAAGCGTCTCGCGGTCACGGGCGCACGCATCGGCGCCGATGCGGCGCTGGCGATCGGCCTGGTGCACGAGGTGCATCCCGCGGAAGCGCTCGACGCGGCGCTCGCGCGCCTGCTCGGCGACATCCTTCAATGCGCGCCGGATGCGGTGGCGCAGACCAAGCGCCTGGTCGCCAAGGCGCGCTTCACGCCGCCGGCCGATCTGGTGGAAGAGGCGGCACTGGTCTTCTCGCGCGCGCTGCAGGGGCCCGAGGGCGTTGAGGGCACGATGGCGTTCGTGCAGAAGCGAAAGCCGAAGTGGGCGCCGCAATGACGAACTCGTGCGCGTCAGGTCATTGCTGTTCGCAGCCGGAAGCGGGGTCGCTGACTCCGTTCAGGGAATTCTTATTCACTCCGTCAGCGACCCCGCTCCCGGCTGAGACTGTTCTGGTTGGACCGCCGCAAGACTCGTCGCAGCACGCGCGGGTGGGACCGGGTGCCCGGCGGAGTGAATAAGAATTCCCTGAACGGAGCCGGGCACCCGGTCCCACCCGCGCCCGCACTGACCGGTGCGTGCGCGGCCTTCGATCGCGAACGACACGTTCAACAAGATGCTGACCAAGATCCTCATCGCCAACCGCGGCGAAATCGCCTGCCGCGTGATGCGCACGGCGCGTGCCCTCGGCTACCGCACCGTCGCCGTCTTCAGCGACGCCGATGCCGACGCGCCGTATGCGGCTCAGGCCGACGAGGCAGTGCGCATCGGCGCCGCTCCCGCGGCCGAGTCCTACCTGAACATCGCCGAGCTGATCGACGCCGCACGTCGCACCGGCGCCGATGCGGTGCATCCTGGCTACGGCTTCCTGAGCGAGAACGCGGCGTTCGCGCAGGCCTCCATCGATGCCGGGCTCGTCTTCATCGGCCCGCCGCCCGCCGCAATCACCGCGATGGGCGACAAGGCGCTCGCCAAGCAACGCATGCTCGCCGCCGGCGTGCCTTGCGCGCCGGGCTATCTCGGCGCGGAGCAGGGTGATGCACAGCTCGCGGCCGAGGCGCTGGCGCTCGGCTTCCCGTTGCTCGTCAAGGCGGTCGCCGGCGGCGGGCGCGGGGATGCGGCTCGTGCGTGCCGAGGAGGAACTGGGCGCGGCGATTGCCTGGCGCGCGGCGCGAGGCGCAATCGGCCTTCGGCGACGGCACGCTGATGCTCGAACGGCTGATCGACGACGGCCGCCACATCGAGATCCAGGTCTTCGCCGACGCGCACGGCGACGCCGTCCACCTGGCGAGCGCGACTGCACGGCGCAGCGGCGGCGCCAGAAGGTGATCGAGGAGTCGCCCTCGCCCGTCGTCAGCGCCGCGATGCGTGAGGCCATGGGGCGCGACGCGGTGGCGGCGGCGCCGTGGTCGGCTACGTCGGCGCAGGCACGGTCGAGTTCATCGTCGATGCGGAGCTCAAGCACTACTTCCTGGAAATGAACACCCGGCTGCAGGTCGAGCATCCGGTGACCGAGTGCGTGACGGGGCTCGACCTCGTCGAGTGGCAGTTGCGCATCGCCGCTGGCGAGAAGCTGCCACTGCAGCAGCAAGACGTGAAGCTGCAAGGTCACGCGATCGAGGCGCGGCTCTACGCCGAAGATCCGTATGCGCGGCCGACGCCGTTCGCGCCGCAGACCGGCCGCATCGCGTGGTGGCGGCCCGAGGCCGCGGCCTCGCAGCCCGGCGTGCGCATCGACCACGGCATCGCCGAGGGCGGCGAAGTCTCGCCTTGCTACGACGCGATGGTGGCCAAGGTGATCGCCCATGGCCGCGATCGCGACGATGCGATCCGGCGCCTGCGCGCCGCGCTTGCCGACGCGCCGCTGCTGGGCCTGCGTCATAACGCGCGCTTTCTCGGCGATCTACTCGACCACGAGGACTTTCGCGGCGCGTCGATGACGACGACGCTGATCGACGCCTGGTTCGAGCGCGAGGAGCCCATTGCGCAGCGCCCGCAGCCGCCTGTCGAAGCCTGGTCCCTCGCCGCGGCGCTGCTTGCGCACGGCGACGGCTGGCGCGCCGACAGCGTGGCCGCCTACGACATCGAACTCGCCTGCGACGGCGGCGCAGTGCAACGCCAGCGTGTGCAGATGGCGGCGCGTGGCGCGGCGCTGCAGGTGTCGCACGCCGGCGCGACGCACGAGGTGGCCGTGATCGGCTGGGACGATTGAGCCTGCGCTACCGCTTCGACGGCGTCACGCGCCGCGCCGTCGCGTTGCGCCGGGGCAGCGAAGTGCACTCTGCCGGCGCCGACAGCTTCGTCTTTGCCGAGCCCTCGGCCTTTGCGGCCGCAGATGCCGGCGTCGACGCAAGCCGGCTGCGGGCGCCGGTGGCCGGTGTGTTGAGCCAGGTGCTCGTGCAGCCGGGCGACAGCGTCGAGGCCGGCAGCCGATCGCCCGCGTCGAGGCGATGAAGATGGAGATGTGGCTCGTTGCGCCCGCTGCGGCCATGGTGGCCGCGCTGCATGCCCGCGCCGGCGATCAGGTGGCCGCCGGCGCGCTGATCGCCGAGCTCGAGCCCCCGAAGGAAGACACGCCATGAGCGCGCATGGCCGCTCCAAAGCGCTCATACCGGAGCGCGTCAGCGCGGAGGTTTCACGATGAGCGCGCATGGCCGCTCCAAAGCGCTCATACCGGAGCGCGTCAGCGCGGAGGTTTCACTATGACGAACAAGGCTATCCTCACCTGCGCGCTCACCGGCGTGCTGACCGACCCGAAGCAGCATCCGGTGCCGGTCACGCCGGCGCAGATGGCGGCCGAGGCGCGCGATGCCTTCGATGCCGGCGCGTCGGTGATGCACGTCCACCTGCGCAGCCAGGAGCCCGGCATGGGCCACCTGCCGAACTGGGACCCGGACGTCGCCGAGGCGGTGGTCGGCGCGATCCGCGACGCCTGCCCGGGCGTGATCATCAACCTGACGACCGGCGTCATCGGCAAGGACATCGCCGGGCCGCTGGCCTGCATCCGGCGCGTCAGGCTTCGAGATCGCGGCCTGCAACGCCGGGCACGCTGAACTACCTGGAAGATCAAGGACAACGGCCAGTGGGCCTGGCCGCAGATGGTCTTCGACAACCCCGTCGCCAAGGTCAAGGAGTACCTCGACACGATGGCCTGAGTGCGACGTGCACCCTGGAGTTCGAAATGCTTCGACGTCGGCATCGTGCGTTCGGTGGGCATGTACCTGAAGGCGGGACTCTTCACGGCGTGCCCGAGTACAACTTCGTGATGGGCGTCGCCTCGGGCATGCCCTGCGACGCCGACCTGCTCGCGCTGCTGCCGCGCTACACCGCGCCCGGCGCGGTGTGGCAGACGACGCTGATCGGCCGCGCCGAGATCTGGCCGGTGCACCAGAAGACGGCCGAACTCGGCGGGATGCTTCGCAGCGGACTGGAGGACACGTTCTACTTGCCGAGCGGCGAACGTGCCGCCGGCAACGGCGCGCTGATCGCCGAGCTCTCCGCCTGCGCGCGACGCGCCGGGCGCGCGGTGGCGAGCCCGGACGAGGCGCGCGGCGATGCTCGGCTTGCGCCACTGAACCGATCGCAATGCGGCCGCGCGCCGAGCGCAAACGCCAGCTACCAAGCTGCGCGCTCAGCCAGCCGGCAGCTTCATGCCCCGGCTGCGCATGGCTTGGGCCACCGCCTCGGCTTCGGGCAAGCCCATGCGTGACAGATCCGCCCACGCCGCCTCGAGCAACTGCCTGGCTTCGTCGGTTGCGGATCCCGCGTCCAGCAACTGCAACCCGATCTTTGCTCGCGTGATCGACCGTTCGCGCATGTCGCCCAGGCGTCGTAGACGGGCAGCTCTTCCTCGTTGCGGATGCGCAGGGCTTCGTCGAGCTGGCCGCGGGCTTGCAGGATGTCGGCGATCCTGCCCATGGTGACGGCCTTCGCGCGCACGTCGCCCAGGCGCTCGAAGGCGGGCCGGACTTCATCGCTGAGGATGCGCAGGGCCTCGTCGAGTTGGCCGCGGGCTTGCAGGATGTCGACGATCTTGACCATGGTGACGGCTTCTGGCGGACGTCGCCCAGGCGTCGTAGACGGGCAGCTCTTCCTCGTTGTGGATGCGCAGCGCCTCGTCGAGCTGTCCGCGGGCCTGGAGGATGTCGGCGATCTTGCCCATGGTGACGGCCTTCGCGCGCACGTCGCCCAGGCGCTCATAGACGGGCAGTTGTTCCTCCTTGCGGATGCGCAGCGCCTCGTCGAGCTGGCCGCGGTCCTGCAGGATGTCGGCGATCTTGCCCATGGTGACGGCCTTGGAGCGCACGTCGCCCAGCTCGTAGACGGGCAGCTCTTCCTTCGCTGCGGATGCGCAGCGCCTCGTCGAGCTGGCCGCGGCCTGCAGGATGTCGGCGATCCTGCCCATGGTGACGGCCTTGGAGCGCACGTCTCCCAGGCGCTCGTAGACGGGCAGCTCGTCCTCGTTGCGGATGCGCAGCGCCTCGTCGAGCTGGCCGCGGTCCTGCAGGATGTCGGCGATCTTGCCCATGGTGACGGCCTTGGAGCGCACGTCACCCAAGCGCTCGTAGACGGGCAGCTCTTCCTCGTTGCGGATGCGCAGCGCCTCGTCGAGCTGGCCGCGGGCCTGCAGGATGTCGGCGATCCTGCCCATGGTGACGGCCTGGAGCGGACGTCGCCCAGGCGCTCGTAGACGGGCAGCTCTTCCTCCTTGCGGATGCGCAGCGCCTCGTCGAGTTGGCCGCGGGCCTGCAGGATGTCGGCGATCTTGCCCATGGTGACGGCCTTCTCGCGCACGTCGCCCAGGCGCTCGTAGACGGGCAGCTCCTCCTCGTTGCGGATGCGCAGCGCCTCGTCGAGCTGGCCGCGGGCCTGCAGGATGTCGGCGATCTGGCCTTGCGTGATGGCTTCGCCCCGTGCATCGCCCAGGCGCCGATACAAGGGCAGCTCGACCTCGCGCCAGTGCTGCAGCGCCTCGTCGTAGTCGCCCAGCTCGTAGAGCAGGCGGCCGAGTTCGTCGAGCGGCGCCACCAGCAGTTCGTCCGGCGGGGGGGGCTTGCGCGCCAGCCAGCTTCGGATCTCGGCGACGCGGCGGCTGCGCTCGGCCATCGAGCGGGTGTCGGCGCCGGCCGGCCGCGGCGCGAGCGGCATCGCGGGGCCGCGCGGGACGACGGGTGTGCCGGCGAGGTTTTCCACCGGCGCCGCTGCGGGCAGAAAGGCATAGACGCCGCTTCGCCAGGCCCACAGGTCGGGCGCTCCGCTCGAGGCCAGCGCAATCGCGTTGGAGTCGAGCCAGAACACCAGCCGCGCGCGCGCTTGCGCAGCCAGGCGTTCGCGGCGCGCGTTGAAGGCGTCCCAGCGCGTTGCATCGAACCAGCCCGGCCGGCCGACAACGTGCACCACGCCGGCCGCGCCGGCGTTCTTGACGAGCCGGGCTTCGAGCATGGCCACGTCGGCGATCTTCTCGCTCAGCGGCAGGCGGTTGGTGCTCAGGCCCGCAGCGCGCAGCACCTCGTCGAGCGCCACCATCACCTGCCTGCGCAGGTGCTCGTCGGGCGCATCGACGAGCAGCCACTGAAACGCCGGGCCGTGCAGCAGCGTGCGCGACAGGCGCAGGAAGTCGTCGTGGCAGGACGCGGGCAGACGGCGTGCCGCGGCCAGGCGCAGCTGTTCGACATCGAACGCGGAGCCGGCCAAGGTGCTGGCGGCCTCTGGCGTCAAGCCGGCGGCGCGGCGGGTGCCGAGGCGGCTTCAGCCGTGGGAAGCACGGCGAGCTGGTAGCCCTCCAGCGTGCGCACCACTGGGTGGCTGCGGCGCCAGGTGCCGTCGTTGTATAGCAGCTGATGCGCCTGTTCGTCGTTGCCGCCGTGAGCCGGGTGGGTGTCGATCGCCTTGAGCAGCACGTAGTCGGCCGGTTTCAGGAAGTAGCGGTAGTCGGAGGCGAGTTGCTCGATCGCGCTGCACCACCGCCGCGTCGATCTTGTCCTCCGCGACCTCGCAGCACAGTTTGAGCAGGCGCAGCATTTCGCGCGCGGATGACCGCCGCTGAACCTGACCAGGCGCGCCACCTCGGCGTCGCTGGCGAACAGGCTGCGGTCGGCACGCCGCAGCAGCAGGTCGTGCATTGCCGCCAGTCCCGGTTGGAAGGGGCTGCCGTCGCGCTCTTGCAGCTTGATCATCGGCAGCACGATGTCGGCATCGAGCTTGCCGCCCAGGCTGCCGTCGTACTTCAGGTGCAGCGGTGCGGTGTAGAGCGCCAGGGTCTGGATCGCCAGCAGCTGCTCAGCGTCCTGCACGAAGAACTGCTGCGTGTCCTCGCCGCGCATCTTGTCGGTGCCGTCGATGAGGAACAGCACCCGTTCGGCGCGGCCGACGCGCTTCAGTTCGGCCTCCGCGCTGCGGATCAGGTTGCTGAACGCCACCGCCAGCGTCGTGAAGCCGTTGCGGATCTCCTGCCGCCACTCGCTCTTCTGGCTCGAGCCGGTCTTGAATGCGGTGGTGAACCCGGCGAACAACTTGACGATCCCCGGGATGCCGCCGCCGGCCTGGATGCCGGTCTTGAGCTCCGCGCTGAGTTCGCGGTTCGTGGCGCGGGTCTGGATCGCGGTGGCGAACCAACTGCGCACCGGCGCGAGCGCGTCGTCGCCGAGCGAGTATCCATCGGCATTGAGGCGCTCCAGCAGCGTCTCGGCCATCGCCATCAGCGCCTCGGTGTACTGCAGGTTGTTGCGGTCGAGCTTGGCCAGCACGTCGACCTCGACCACGTAGAAACGCTTGGAGTCGTTGAGCTTGCCCGCGTAGCGGCGCAGCTCGGTGGTCTTGCCGCTGCCGATGTGGCCGAAGAAGAGCACGTGCTTGACGTTCGGCGCGAAGAAGGCATTGCTGGCGGGGTCCCAGCCGAACTTGCGCGCCAGCCGGGCAAAGGTCTTCTCGCTGCCACGCGCTTCCTGCGTTTCGACGTAGCGCGGATCGCCGTCGGGCAGCGCTTCCTCGTACTCGATCTTCTGCAGTACCTCGAGGATGTGCTTTGGAGGTGCGTAGGCCATGATCGTCGCAATTTTACGGCTCGCTCGTCCGGAGTGGGTACGCGGTCGGACCGGCTGGTACGCTGGTCTGCGCAGTCAGGGCGATTCAATGCCGGCTATCAAACGCTGACAGGCCGACTGCGCGTGCGGCGCGGCGCGAGCAGCTCTCGCCGCATCGGGCCCGAAGAACGCGCGCAGTTCGCACCTCGTGTCGCTGCGGCCGAAGCTGTCGGTGCGGCGCACGATGTATCGCTGCCCTCTGGGCAGCCACGTGCGCAGCTTGCTCCAACTACGCGCGGCGAATGAGCACCGACACCACGCCGCATCGACCGTCGCGTCAGCCGCGCGCCGGCCGCGGCAGCATCCGCACGAGCACGTCGTCGCGGTCGATGAAGTGGTGCTTCAGCGCCGCCAGCACGTGCACCGCGACCACGGCAGCGAGCACCCAGGCGAGCGCGACATGGAGCGTTTCGATGCGTTCGTGCAGCGCCTGGTCCTTCGCGACGAGCGACGGCAGGTAGACGAGGCCGAGCAGCTTGACCGGCCGGCCGCCGCTGTTGACGGCAAGCCAGCCGCTCAGCGGCAGCGCGAGCATCAGCGCATAGATCCCGACATGGGCCGCGTGCGCAGCCAGGCGCGCCGCGGCACCCATCGCCGCGGGCAGCGGCGGCGCGCGGAACGCGGCGCGCGCAGCGAGGCGCAGCGGCAGCAGCAGCAACACGCTCGACGCGACGGCGATGTGCAGGCCGATCGCCTCGCCGCGCGGCGCGCCCTCGAACAGGCCGCTGCGCATGCCGAGCGCCCAGGCGGCGGCGATGACGGCCGCCATCAGCCAATGCAATGCGCGCTGCGCGGGTCGGTAGGTGGTGGGCAAGAGGCCAGTGCTCATGGGGTTCGATCGCCCTTCTATGTCAAGCATGCACCGAAGGCGCAAGTGGGTCACTGACGCGGCGCAAACCTGGGTCAACAGCCCCACCGGCCGCGGCGCCCGATGCGTCTGCGCAGCCCAAGCCCGGTTCGTAGCATCGCCCTCGATGTCGGCACCCACCACCGCGGCTGCGCCCGCGAGGCGGTGGTCGGCGCGATCCGCGATGCCTGCCCGGGCGTGATCATCAACCTGACGACCGGCGTCATCGGCAAGGACATCAGCGGGCCGCTGGCGTGCATCCGGCGCGTCAGGCCCGAGATCGCGGCCTGCAACGCCGGCACGCTGAACTACCTGAAGATCAAGGACAACGGCCAGTGGGCCTGGCCGCCGATGGTCTTCGACAACCCCGTCGGCAAAGTCAAGGAGTACCTCGATGCGATGGCCGAATGCGACGTGCACCCCGAGTTCGAATGCTTCGACGTCGGCATCGTGCGTTCGGTGGGCATGTACCTGAAGGCGGGCCTCTTCAGAGGCGTGCCCGAGTACAACTTCGTCATGGGCGTGGCCTCGGGCATGCCCTGCGACGCCGACCTGCTCGCGCTGCTGCCGCGCTACACCGCGCCCGGAGCGGTGTGGCAGACGACGCTGATCGGCCGCGCCGAGATCTGGCCGGTGCACCAGAGGACCGCCGAACTCGGTGGCATGCTGCGCACGGGGCTGGAAGACACCTTCTACTTGCCCGACGGCAGCCGCGCGGCGGGCAATGGCGCGCTGATCGCCGAGCTCGCCGCCTGCGCGCGCCGTGCGGGGCGCGCGGTGGCGAGCCCGGACGAGACGCGCTCGATGCTCGGGTTGCGCGCGGCAGTGCACTGGCAAGGCCGGCACGCGCCGGCCGGCCCGGCGCGCGCCGTCACGGCAGCAGCTTGCCCGGATTGAGGATGCCGGCTGGATCGAGCGCCTGCTTGAGGGTCCGCATCAACGCGATCTCGTCCGCTGCGCGAGACATGCAGCCAGGCCTTCTTGTCCAGGCCGATGCCATGCTCGGCCGAGATCGCGCCGCCGAGCGCTCCCAGCGGCTCGTAGACCAGCGCGTCGACCGCTGCGTGGGCTGCGTCGCCCGGGTCGGGCACTTGCACCACGACGTGCAGGTTGCCGTCGCCAAGATGGCCGTAGAACCAGCAGCGATGCTCGGGCCAGCGCTGCGCGAGGTCCGAACGCAGGTTCGCCACGTAGGCCTCGGTGTCGGCCAGCGGCAGCGACACGTCGTAGCCGAAGGGCCGGCCGAAGCGGCCCATCTGGCCGATGTCGTCGCGCAGTGCCCACAGCGCCTCGCAGTCGCGCTCGGTCTGCGCGATGCTGGCATCGGCCACCAGGCCGGCCTCCATCGCCTCGGCGAGCGTGGATTCGAAGCGCTCCAGGTCGCGCGCCTGGTCGGCCCCGGAGGCTCTCGAGCAGCACGTAGTAGGGACGGCCGTGCGGCAAGGGAGGGCGCGTGCGCGCCGGCGGCGTGGTCACGAGTTCGTAGAAGTCGCGCCACATCACCTCGAAGGCCGAGAGCGTGCCGCCCAGGCCGCGGTCCATGTGCTTCAGGAGCGCCGCCACCTGCTCGAAGCGCTCGAGCGCCGCCAGCCCCATCGCGCGCGCCGGCGGTGCCTCGCGCAGGCGCACGACGACCCGCGTCACGACGCCCAGCGTGCCCTCGGCGCCGATGAACAGCTGCTTCAGGTCGTAGCCGGTGTTGTTCTTGATCACGCGGTTCAGCGACGAGACCACCGTACCGTCGGCGAGCACCGCTTCGAGGCCGAGCACCGATTCGCGCATCATTCCCCAGCGGATCACGCGGTTGCCGCCGGCGTTGGTCGAGACTGCGCCGCCCACGGTTGCCGTGCCGCGCGCGCCGAGGTCGAGCGGGAAGAACAGGCCCGCATCGCGCGCCGCCTCCTGCAGGCGTTGCAGCGGCACGCCCGCCTGCACGACCGCCACGCGCTGGGTCGGCGAGATCTCCTCGATCGCGTTCATGCGCTCGAGCGACACGATCACGTCGTCGCCACCCGCATCGGCGCCGTGCACGAGTCCGGTCAGGCCGCCGTGCGTCACGACCGGGTTGCGCGCGGCATGGCACAGCGCGAGCACCGCCGATACCTCGGCGGTGGTCCGGGGCCGCACCAGCACGCGGCGCGCAGCGGCTCGGGGCGGAAGGCCTGGGTGCTGCGCGCGCACCTCGTCGTCGACCAGAAGACCGTCGGTTCCGACGATGCCCAGCAGCGACTCCGCAAGGGGCGCGCCGCGTTTGCCATCGTTCGATCAACGGTCCGCTTGCCGTGGTTCTCGGGCCGCATTGCGCAGGTCATGCAGCGTGCCGGATGCGGCGGGCGGCGCTACCCGATGGCATGCCACGGCACGGCCGGCACCGATGTTGCGCAATGGCGGGAGATGTTCGCGGCATTGCGTCCCGGCTTGCGGGCAACGCGGGTGGAAGGCGCAACCCGAAGGCGGCGCCAGCACCGACGCGATTTCGCCTTCGAGGGGGGCGAACGAGGCCTGGCCGGCCTGCAGTCGCGGCACGCTGTCCAGAAGCGCCCGGGTGTAGGGATGGGCCGGCGTGCGAAACAGCTCGTCGGTGGTCGCCAGTTCGACCAGCCGGCCCAGGTACATCACCGCCACGCGGTCGGACACATGGTTGACGACACTCAGGTCGTGGCTGATGAAGAGGTAGGTCAGCCCCATGCGTTCGCGCAGGTCCATGAACAGGTTCAGCACCTGGGCCTGGACCGAGACATCGAGTGCCGCCACCGACTCGTCGCAGACCAGGAAGCGAGGTCGCACCGCCAGTGCGCGGGCGATGCCGATGCGAGCCCGCTGCCCGCCGGAGAACTGGTGCGGAAAGCGCTCGCCGAGAATTGGGTCGAGACCGACCTGCAGCATCAACTGCGCCACGTAGGCCGCCCTGTCGTCGCGACCCACGAGCCCATGCACGACCGCCGCCTCACCCACCGCATCGGCCACACGCCGGCGCGGGTTGAGCGAGGCGTCGGGATCCTGGAAGATCATCTGCACGCCGAGCGCCACGCGGCGTGCATCGGCGGGCGCCAGGGTGACGATGTCCTGGCCGTTCCACAGCCGGCGGCCCTGATCGGCCGGCAGCAGGCCGGCGACGATGCGACCCAGCGTCGACTTGCCGCAACCCGACTCACCCACCAGACCCAGTACCTCGCCCGGCTGCACTGCCAGGTCGATGGCATGCAGCACCGTCACGCGCCGCGGCACCCGCCGGCCGGCCAGCTGCGCGCGAACACGGCCGATCAAATCGCCCGCACGGGCGAAGCTGCGCGACACGCCTTGCAGCTCCAGCAGTGCCGTCATGAAGCCGGGTCCGCCGCGGTCGGCAGTGCGGGCATGGTGCGCAATCGCTGGCCGCGCGGATTGCGGCTGGGGATCGAGTCCATCAGGCCGCGTGTGTAGGGGTGCCGGGGCGCGTTCAGGATCTGAGCGACATCGCCTTGTTCGACGATCCTGCCGCGGTTCATCACGCAGACCTTCTGCGCCAGCGCGGCTACGACTGCCATGTCGTGCGTGATCCAGATCAGCGCCGCCCCGGTCTCGCGCGTGATCTTGTGCATCTGGTACAGGATCTGGCCCTGGATCGTCACGTCCAGCGCCGTCGTCGGCTCGTCGGCGATCAGCAACTCGGGCTGATTGAGCAAGGCGATCGCAATCACCACCCGCTGGCGCATACCTCCCGAGAGCTGGTGCGGGTAGCAGCGCAGCCGCTCGCCGGGCGAGGCGATGCCGACCCGGGCCAATGCCTCATGCGCCTGTTCCAGCGCCTGGGCACGGCTCTGCTTGCGGTGCGCGTGCACCGCCTCGGCCATCTGGGTGCCGATGCGCAGGACCGGGTTCAAGGTCATCATCGGGTCCTGAAAGATCATCGCGATGCGGCGGCCGCGAAGCGTCCGCCAGTCGCGCTCGGCCAGGCCCACGAGCTCCTGTCCTGCGAGCCGGATGCTGCCGCCCACCACCTGCCCGGGCGCGTCTACCAGACCCATGATCGAATAGCCGGTCTGCGACTTGCCCGAACCCGACTCGCCGACCAGGCCCATCACCTCGCCCCGAGCCAGCGAAAAGCTCACTCCATCGACCGCCCGCACGATGCCCTCGCGCGTGCGGAACTGAGTCTGCAAATCGCTCACCTGCAGCAGCGGTGTGTTCACTGGGAAACGTGCTGCACACTGCGGTGCGAGCCCCCTTCGGAGCGGCCGGGCGGGGGTCTCATCGCCGCAGCCTCGGATTGAGCACGTCCGACAGTTGGTCGGCCACGGTGTTGATGCTGAGCACCGCCAGCAGCAAAGCCAGGCCGGGGAAGAAGCTGATCCAGTACTTGCCCGACAGCAGATAGCCGTAACCGTTGGCGATCAGTAGCCCCAACGAGGGTTCGGTGACCGGCAGGCCCAGGCCCAGGAACGACAACGTGGCTTCCAGGCCGATGGCGATCGCGATCTGGATCGTTGCCACCACCAGCATCGGCGGCAGGCAGTTGGGCAATATGTGCACGAAGAGGATGCGGCTGCGCGGCAGTTGCAGGCCGCGAGCGGCTTCGACGTAGTCCTTGCGCAATTCGATGAGAGCGCTGCTGCGCGCCGTGCGCGCGTAGTAGGTCCATTGCACCAACACCAGCGCCAGTACGATCTTGTCGGCACCCTTGCCCAGCAAGGCGAGCAGAATCAGCGCGATCAGGATCGACGGGAATGCGAGCTGGGTGTCGGCCAGCCGCATGAGCAGGGCATCGACGGCACCGCCGAACCAGGCCGCCATCAGCCCCAGCGCGGTGCCGATCACGGCCGCGATGGCGGTGCACAGCAACCCCACCAGCATGCTGATGCGCATGCCGTAGAGGATCGCCGACAGCATGTCACGCCCCTGGTCGTCGGTGCCGAGCCAGAAGGTCATGCGGCCGTCGGCCGCTGCCGACGCGGGCGGCAGCCGCGAGTCCAACACCGACAACTGCCGCAGGTCGTAGGGATTCTGCGGCGCGATCCAGGGCGCCAGCAGCGCCAGCAGCAACACCGTGGCAGCCACGGCCAGCGCCACGCAGGCCATGCGGCTGGCGCTGAAGTCGGTCCAGAGCCGCCGCAACGGTGTTTCGGAGGCGGCTTTCAAGGGGAACCTGCCCCCAGAGTGATGCGCGGGTCCAGCCACGAGTACATCAGGTCCACCAACAGGTTGATGGCGAGGTAGATCACGACCACGAACATCAGATAGCCCAGCACCACCGGCCGGTCCAGCGCGTTGATCGAGTCGATCAGCAGCTTGCCCATGCCCGGCCAGCCGAAGATGGTTTCGGTGACCACCGAGAACGCGATGATGCCGCCGAAGTTGATGCCGACCACGGTGACGATCGGAATAAGGATGTTCTTGAGCACATGCACGCCGATCAGCCGTCCGTTGCCCAGGCCCTTGGCGCGGGCGAATTTCACGTAGTCCGTCAACAGCGCTTCACGCGTGGCCGAGCGGGCCAGCCGCATGATCATCGCGGCGTTGAACAATGCCAGGTTCAGCGCCGGCAGCAGCAGGTAGCGCAGGCCTTCCCAGCTCAGAAAGCTGACCTGCAGGCCGAGCCAGGAGGTGGTTGGCCCGCGCCCGCCGGAGGGCAGCCAGTTGAGCTGCACCGCGAAGACCATGATCAGCAACAGCCCGAGCCAGAACGTCGGCAGGCTGAAGCCAAGCGACGACGCGAAGGTCAGGCTGCGCCCCAACGGCGTGACCGCCCAGCGCCCGGCAACCAGGCCCAACGGCAGGCCGACCAAGACTGCGATCATGGTGGCGGCCAGCGCCAGCTCGAGGGTGGCGGTGACGCGGCTGGCGATCAGGCTGGCTACCGGCAGACCGGTGGCGAACGAGCGCCCCAGGCTTGCGTGCAAGGCACGATCGACGAAGTCCAGGTACTGCGTGAGCGGCGGCTGGTCGAGCCCGAGGGCGGCCATCATCTGCGCGCGCATTTCGGGGGTGACGTTGTCCGGAATCATCATCGACGCCGGATCACCGACCAGATAGATGCCGGCGAAGACGATCACCGACATCAGCCACAGCACGGCGATGCTTTGCGCCAGGCGCCGCAACAGAAACGAAAGCATGCGGGAGGCGCGCCGGCAGCGTCAGTTGGCGGTGGCCTCGAAAGCGTAGGTGCGCTCGTCCACCCGCGGCTTGAGTTGCACGCCCTTGCGCGAAGCCCACGTGCCGACCATGAGTTCGGTCGGGATGACGCCGACTTCGTCGCGCAGGACTTGCGTCACCTCGCGGTACAGGCGTTCACGCTCGGGGTCGCTGGTCGAGGCCAGGGCTTCACGCAGCGGACCCCAGAACCGCGGCGAGTCGTAGGTCTGCAGGTTGACCTTGCGGAAGGGATTGTTCGTCGGGTTGCTGAACAGGTATTCGAGCATCACGCCCATGTCGCCACCGTCCACGCCGCTGGCGAGCAACAGCATCGGCAACTCGAGCTTGTTGGCGCGGGTGAAGAAGACGCTGGTGGGCACCACTTCCACCGTCACCTTGCAGCCCAGTCGCGACAGCATCTGGCCCACGGCCTGGGCCTGGCTGGAGTCGGTCGGATGACTGTCGGAGCGCGCGAACAGCGAGAACTTGAAGCAGTCGGGATAGCCGGCCGCGGTCATCAGCTTCCTGGCACCGTCGAGGTCGAGCTTCTCGGGTTGCAAGGCGGCGTTGTAGCCGAACATGGTGCTGGGCACGGGGTTCTGGGTCGGCACGCCCAGGCCCTCCATCACGCGCGACCCGATCGCCTCGCGATCGATGGCCTTGGAGAAGGCGCTGCGCACGCGCACGTCCTTGAAGGGGTTGGCAGTCAGCGGCTTGTCGGCGTGGTCGGTCGCGCCGGGCAGCGCTTCCGAGTACTGGTTGAGCGTCCAGAACGTGTGCCTGGACAGCGGCTTGCTGTAGAAGGTGAAGCTCGGGTTCTGCTTGATCCGTGGCATGTCCGCGGCCGGAACGGCCGCGATCGCGTCGACCTCGCCCGACAGCAGGGCCGCGGTGCGCGCGGGACTGTTGGGCATGATGCGGATCGTCACCTTGTCGAACGCCGGAGCATTGCCCCAGTAGGCTTCGTTGCGCTGCAACTCGACGCGGTCGCTGCGCAGGAACTTGACGAAACGATAAGGCCCCGTGCCTACCATGCCGCGCCCGGTTTCGAAGTCCTCGGGTTTGAGGCCTTCGGTCACCTTCTTCGAGACGATGGGCACCATGGCCAGGTAGTTGGGCAGCACGGCCAGCGGCGCCGCGGTGGTCAGGCGCAGGGTGTGCGCGTCGACGGCCTCGGCCTTGACGATGTCCTTGAGAAAGCCGTTGAGCGTCGCCGGCGAGGCGGTCAAGGTCGCGGGCCGGCCCAGGGCGTAGACCGCGTCTTCGGCGGTCAGCGCGGAGCCGTCCTGGAACTTGACGCCCCGGCGCAGCTTGAAGAGCCAGACGGTAGGCGCCGGCCGGGTCCACGACTCGGCCAGCCGCGGCGTCAATCGGCCATCCGGGTCGAGGTCGGCCAGCGACTCGAACATGTGGCGCGACACCTGCACGTTGCCGGCGAGATTGGCGTACTGCGGATCCATCGATGTCACGTCGGTGGCGATCGCAATCTTGAGCTCGGCAGCCGGTGCGGCGTGTGCCGCAAGCAGGCTGGCCGACATTGCCGCGCAGATGATCGAGAGCGTCTTCATTGGGGGTCTCCTTGCGGGCGTCGCCCGCTGTGGTTGTCGGATCCAGGGTCTGGCGACTGGCGAAGCACGGTTTCGAGCGCCGCCACGAAGGCGCGGTTCTGGTCGGGCTTGCCGATCGTGATGCGCAGATGGTCGGGCAGCCCGTAGGACGTCAACGGACGAACGACGAAGCCGGCTTGCTGCAGGCGGCGCGCGATTTCGGCGGCCGGCAGCGGCAGGCCCGCGAAGTCCACTGCCAGGAAATTGCCCCACGACGGTATGTGGCGCAGCGCCAGGCGATCGAACTCCCGGCTCAACTCGCACATGCCTTCGCGGTTGGTGCGATAGGTGAGTTGCAGGAATTCGTCGTCGAGCAGAGCGGCGGCGCCGGCGGCCTGTGCCAGCGCATTGACGTTGAACACCGGACGCACCCGATTGAGCAGTTCGATCATCGCCGGCTGCCCCACCGCGTAACCGAGGCGCAGGCCGGCCAGGCCGTAGGCCTTGGAAAAGCTGCGCGTGACGACGAGGTTGGCAAACTCGTCAACCAGCGCAAACGAGTCGACGCGTTCCTCCGGCGCCTGGTACTCGGTGTAAGCCTCATCGAGCAACACGGCCACCTGGGATGGCACATGGGCCAGGAAGCGCCGCAGTTGGGCCTCGCTCAGCCGGGTGCCGGTGGGATTGTTGGGATTGGCGACGAAGACCAGCCGGGTTCGACCGGTGATCGCCGCTCGCATCGCATCGAGGTCGTGGCCATGGTCCGCGGCCGCCACCTGCACGGCGGTGGCATCGGCCAGTTGGATGGCCAGCGGGTAGGCGATGAACGCGTACTGCGCGTGCACCGCCTCGTCGCCCGGGCGCAGGAAGGTTCGCGCGACGAGGTCGATCAACTCGCTCGATCCGTTGCCCAGCAACAGGCGGTCGATCGGGATGCCGAAGCGGCGTCGCAGGGCGTCCTTGAGCTCGAAGCCGTTGGCGTCGGGATAGAGGCTGGCCTGCGTCAACGCCTTTGCCAGCGCGGTCAATGCCTTGGGGCTGGCCCCGAGCGGATTTTCGTTGGACGCCATCATGCAGACGGGCCGGGTATCGGACGCTGGCTCGACGATGGCCGGCCGGCCCGGCGGACCCGGCGGCAGGGCGCGGATGTGTTCGGGCGCAATGTCGGCCGGTGTGAGCGCCGCTGCTGCGCGGTGGGTGGGAGGTGCGGGCATGAGGTCGTGGGTGGGGGGTGAGGCGGCTACCGCAGCAAGCGGGTCAGGCCGCAACTGCGCCCTGCAGGGATTTGAGCTGGACAAACTCCTCGAGACCGTGGCGGCCGTATTCGCGACCCAGGCCCGACCGCTTGCAGCCTCCGAAGGGCGCGCGGACGTTCAGCGGGGCGCCGTTGATCACCACATGCCCGGTGCGCAGGCGCCGCGCAACGCCTTGGGCGCGCACCGGGTCGGCCGACCAGACACCGCCTGACAGACCGTATGGGCTGTCGTTGGCCAGGCGTACCGCTTCGTCGTCGCTGCCATAGCCCAGGATGGCCAGCACCGGACCGAAGATCTCTTCCTGTGCGATCTGCATCTGGTTGTGGACCCGGCCGAACACCGTCGGTCGGACGTAGGCGCCGCGCTGCAGTCCGGCGGGCAAATCTGGCGCAACGCCCAGGCCCCCGCACAGCAATCGCGCGCCGCCGTCGATGCCAGACCGAATGGATGCCTGCACCCGCTGCTGCTGCTGGTGCGATGCAAGCGGCCCCATCTGTGTCCGAGGGTCCAGCGGGTCTCCGACGCACCAGCCGCGGGCCGCTTCGGCCGCCAGCGCCTCGACCTTTTCGAGCAGGTGATGCGGCACCAGCAGACGGCTCAATGCAGCGCAGATCTGGCCGGCGTTGGCGAAACACTGGGCGACGGCGATGGGCACTACGGTGTCCAGATCGGCATCGTCCAGCAGCACATTGGCCGACTTTCCGCCGAGTTCGAGCGCCAGCTTCTTGATGCTGGCGCCGGCCAGTTGCGCGACCCGCAGGCCGGCGCGGGTCGAACCGGTGAAGCTCACCATGTCGACCTCGGGATCGGCGGCCAGGGCCTCTCCAACCACCGGCCCCGTGCCGTGTACCAGGTTGAAGACGCCGGGCGGCAAACCCACGCCGTCGATGACTTCGGCCAGCAGCCCGGCGTCCAGCGGCGTGAGTTCACTCGGCTTGAGCACCACCGTGCAGCCTGCCACCAACGCCGGTGCAAGCTTCGCAGTGATCTGGTGCAGCGGGAAGTTCCAGGGCGTGATCGCCGCCACCACCCCGATCGGCTCGCGCAGTACCAGGGTGTTGCCGATGGCTTCTTCGGCGCACAGCGTCGGGGCCGCTTCCACCGCCGCCTCCAGATTGCGCAGCGCGAGGCCCACCTGGGCGACCTTGGCGAAAGCCAGCGGTGCACCCATCTGGGCGCTGATCAGCGCGGCGGCCTCGTCGGCGCGTGCAGCGAGCCCGGCGCGGATGCGCTCGAGCGCGGCGACGCGCTCGGCCACCGGCGTCAGCGACCAGCCCGCAAAGGCGTCGCGTGCGGCCTGCGCCGCGCGGCGGGCGTCTTCTGCGTCAGCGGACGGCACCCGGGCGATGCGCACACCGGTGGCCGGGTTGACGAGGTCCAGATGCTGTGTTCCGGCAGCCTCGCACCATCGGCCGCCGATGTACAGACGATGTCGGCTGGGCTTCATGAAGTGGCCCGCATCCAGGCCGGCTCTCCCAGCGGATTGGGCGGTGCCGGACGCGGCGCCTTGGAGAACCCGTAGATCAGATGCCAAGGACTCGGCATCGCGGACACCGCCACTTCGATCAACGCCGGCCCGCCGCCGGCGATGGCCGATTGCAGGGCAGTGCGCAGACCCGCCGGCGAGTCGACCCGGTTGCCGGGCAGACCGAAGGCGTCGGCGAGCTTGACGAAATCGGGGTTGTGCAGTTCGGTGCCGGTCTCGCGCTGGAAGGCGTTGTTGTGCATCCGGCGCACATTGCCGAACGCCTGGTCGGCGAACACCACCACCACCAGATTGGGCCGGTATCGGGCGGCCGTGGCCAGTTCCTGCAGTCCCCAGCCGAACCCGCCGTCACCGTTGATCGACACCACCACGCGCCCGGGGTTGCCGATCGCCACCCCGAGGCTGGTCGGAAAGCCGTAACCCAGCGTGCCTTGATAGCCCGGCGTGATCAACGTGCGCGCCCGGTGGACCGGATAGCCGAAATGGGCGGCATAGCCGACCTGGGTCAGCTCGCTGACCAGCACGCCATCGTCCGGAATCGACTCGCGCAGCACCTGCAGATAACTGCGCTGCGGCTCGATCCAGGCGATCTGCTCGTTGCACCAGGCCCTGACGGCGGCCACCTGCGCGTGACGCAGCGGGCGCTGCACAGGGCCGAGCTCGTCTGCCAGGGCCTCGAGCCCGGTGCGCGCATCGGCGAGCAGTCGCAGGCCGTCGGGCCGCGAGTCCGCCATGTCGCCAGCTTCGATATTGAGGTAGATGTAGCGTGCGTGCGGTGCGTCGTAGTGCGGCCGCCCCATGCCGTTGGAGAATCGGCTGCCGACCACGAGCACCACATCGGCATGCGGCAGCACCACGCGGCCGCCCAGGTTGATCAGCGCCAGAGGATGGCGATCCGACAGGGCGCCACGGCCGTTGTCGCTCATCACGACCGGCGCCTGCAGCTGTTCTGCCAGCTTGCGCAGCGCCTCGCACGCGCCCGCCGCCATCACACCGCCGCCGGCATAGACGACGGGGAACCCGGCCTCGCGCAGCCACTGCGCCGCGGTCGCGGTCTCGGCAGCCGGTGGCGCAGCGGGGGCAGGCGCGACGGCCGCGGCCAGCAGCGACACATCGCCGCGGGCCTGCAGCACATCGGGCGGAATCTCCAGGCCCACCGGCCGCGGATGGCCGCTGCGCAATTCGACGAAGGCCTGATGCACGAGCGCTGCGACTTCGGCCGGCGTGCGCGCGAGGCGGCTCCACTTGGTGACGCTGGCCAGCATGCCGCTCTGGTTGCTGACCTCGTGCAGCAGCCCCCAGCCCTTGCCGATCGCGGTGGACGGAATCTGGCCCGCGATGCACAGCACCGGCGACGAGCAGGCATAGGCCGTGGCCAGGCCCGACAACGCATTGAGCAGGCCCGGCCCGGGCACGACCATGCACACGCCCGGGCGGCCGGTGGTGCGCGCGTAACCGTCGGCCATGTAGGACGCGGCCTGCTCATGGCGCGGCACGACGAAACGAATGCGGGGCTGCACATCGTTCAGGGCATCGGTCGCCCAGTCCAACTGCACGCCCGGAATGCCGAACAGGTCGGTCACGCCCTCGGCGGCGAGTTGCCGGGCCAGTGCCTGCCCGCCTGTCATCTGCATCCGCTTGCCTCCGGCCGCGAATGCGGCAACTTCATTGACAAAAGCAATTAAGCGCTCCGATGATTGGGCAGGTGCTTGATAATGTCAAGCAAATATTTCGGTTGCGGCGTGCGGCTTGCCCTTGCGCTTCGGCGGGCGCCGCCGCGCTCGCATTGCCGGCTCGCCGCCATGCCCAGCCGGACAAGCTGGCGCATCCCCCCCCCGCCCCCCCCCCCCCCGCCGCGGCCGCCGGCCCGGCCGACAACGACATGCCACAAGCCCTCACGATCCGCGATCTGATCACCTACCGCCTGCAGAAGGCGATCGTCTTCACGGCGAAGCCATCGCACGCCGCGTACAGCGAGCGTTTCGGCGTCACGGGGGTCGAGTGGCGCCTGATCGGCAACCTGGCGCTGGACGGGCCCTTGTCGCTGCAGCAACTCGCCCGCGAGGTCGATGTTCAACTGGCCCAGGCCAGCCGCGCGGTGACGGGCCTGATCGCCCGGGGCCTGGTGCGTGGCGATGACGACGCACGCGACGGTCGGCGCGTGATGCTGTCGCTGACCCGCGAGGGCCGCGCGCTGTTTCGCAAGGTGTTCGCGCATGCGCGGAAGATCGACGCCAGGCTGCTGTCGGTGCTGAGCGAGCGCGAGCAGGAGGCCTTGTTCGAGATGCTGGAGCGGCTGGCGGAACATGGCCGCTCGTTGATGGGCGACGACCTCGCCCGGCCTTGACGCCGGGGTCGGGGCTGCTCGGCGGTCCAGGAAGTAGCGACGATGACCCATGCACCCGAGTCCCTGCTCCCTGCCATCTCGGCGCTCGGCGGGATGGCATTCGCGAGCGCACTGGTGGCCTCGCTGAACCGCGCGGTGCCGGTCGACCATGTGTGCCTGATGCGATTTGCCGATCGCGCGGGGCCGCCGGTGCTCGAATCGGCCAGCTGGCGCGGCGGGCAGCTCGTGGGCCAGGTGCAGCAGGCCTATCTGGCCGGGCTGTACCGGCACGATCCGGTTGCGCACCTTCCCGTCGGCCCCGGCGTCACGGTGCACCTGATGGACGGGGCGACGATTGCCGATGCCGGCTACCGGCGCGTGTGGCAGGGGCCGGCCGGCCTGCGGCAGCGCTGGTCGGCGATCACTTCCGTCGGCGGGCAGCGCGTTGCGCTGAACCTGTATCGCCTTGCGGCGAGCGGCGAGTTCTCCCACGGCGAGCGCACCTGGCTGGACGAGTGGGCATCGCTGTTCGCCGCACTCGCTGCCAAGCATGTCGAGATCGTGGGCGTTCAATTGCGCTCGCGCGACCGGGCCGATCGCATCGAGGCCCTGAGCGCAAGGCTGCATGCCGTCTGCGGCGCGCTGACGCCACGCGAACGGGCGGTGCTGGCACGCGTGCTGCTCGGCATGACCTCGCAGGGCATCGCGCTCGATCTGTGCATCGGCATGGCCTCGGTGCTCACCTACCGCAAGCGTGGCTACGCGCGGCTGGGCGTGACCAGCCAGGCCGAGTTGTTCGCGCTCTGCTGGTGAGCGACGACACGCCGTTCGCCGCGCTGTCCCCAGCGCAGGGGACAGACACGCGCGCCGCGATCGTCGATGCTGCGCGCACCCGTTCACCGCCGAGCGCACGATGGCCGAATTTCCACCCGCCTATGCCTTGCCCAACCGCGTCACGCCCGGCAACCCGGTGCTCTTCGATGCGGCGATCTGCGATGGCTGCAACCGCTGCCTGACGGTCTGCCTGGAAGACGTGTTCGTCCCGAATCCGGAGAAGGGCAAGCCGCCGCTGATCCTGCATCCCGACGAGTGCTGGTACTGCGGGCCCTGTGTCGACGACTGTCCGCGCCCGGGCGCGATCCGCCTGAACCACCCGCTGCAGCAGCGCGTGCGCTTCAAGCGCAAGGCCACCGGCGAGCACTTCCGGGTCTGAAGATGTCGACTGCCGCCCCCGCCCTCGGTCACGCCCAGCCCTGGCCCTACACGCTCGCCTACGGGCACGAGCGCAAGCTGGAAGCCGACGTGCTGGTCATCGGTGGCGGCATCGCCGGCGTCTGGGCGGCGATTTCGGCCGCGCGCTGCGGTGCGCGGGTGGTCATCCTGGAGAAGGCAGCCACCGAACGCAGCGGCGCCGGCGGTGCCGGAGTCGACCATTGGCAATGGGCTGCCGACAACCCGGCGTCGGCCGTCGGCCCCGAGCAGTTCAGCCAGGCCCTGATCGACAACCAGGGCGGGTACCGCAACGGCATCTCGACCTACATCCAGTGCGCCTCGGCCTACGAGACGCTGCTCGAGATGGAGCGCTACGGCGGCAAGGTGCGCGACACCGACGACGAGTTCGCCGGCGCCGACTTCCGCGACCCGGCAAGCCGGCTGCTGTTCGCCTACGACTACGTCGGCCGCTCCGTGGTGCGCGTGTGGGGCCACAACTTCAAGCCGTTGCTGCGCGAGGAGTGCCGGCGCCTGGGAGTGCGCGTGTTCGATCGCGTGGCGGTGACCGCACTGCTCACCGAGGGTGGCCAGCCCGGCGCGGCGGTGGTCGGTGCCTGCGGCGTGCACACGCGCAGCGGTGCGACGGTCGTCGTGCGCGCCAAGGCGACCGTGCTCGCGGCAAACCGGCCGCAGCGCATCTGGACCTTCTCGTCCGAACTGCGGGGCATCTCGACCTTTCGTCCACCGTCATGCTCGGGCACCGGCTACGCGATCGCGTGGCGCGCCGGCGCCGAGTTCACGATGATGGAGAAGTCGATGCGCTCGCCGTTCGGCAGCGCCTACGCCTTCCCGCCCTACGGCAGCGGCAACGCGATCAACACCTGGTATCCGTGCACGATCGTCGACGCGAACGGCAAGGAGGTACCGTGGGTCGACGCCTGGGGCCGCCCGCTGGCGACACTGGCCGAGCGCACCCGGCCGGCCGAGGGGCAGAGCTTCTTCATCATGGGCGGCGGCTCGAGCTCGCAGCCGCATCCCGGGCTGGTGCAGTACCTCGGCCCGCGGCCGACGCCGGACCTGGACGCGCGCATGCGCCGCGGCGAGTTCACGCCACCGTTCTATGCCGACCTGGCCGGAATGCCCGACCACGAGCGGCGTGCGATCTGGGGCGTGATGGTCGGCAACGAAGGCAAGACGCGCATCCCGGTGATGCGTTCGTACACCGAGGCCGGCTTCGACCCCGACCGCGACATGCTCCAGTCCTACGACTTCCTGCGCGGCCAGGGCATGCGCGAGCCGGTGCTGCCGCAGGAGCGCACCTTCGGCGAGCAGGGCGTGTGCGGCGGGCTGTTGGTGGACTGGGACCTGATGTCCAACCTGCCGGGGCTGTTCGGTGCCGGCGACGGACTGTTCGGCGGCCAGGATCACTCCCACGCCGCGACCACCGGGCGCTATGCCGGCGCGCGGGCCGCGCTGTTTGCGCGCGAACGCGCCCTGATGCCGGTCGACCGCGCGCAGCTCGAGCGCGAGCAGCAGCGCATCTACGCGCCCTTGTCGGCCGACGCGAACGGCCCCGACTGGAAGGAGCTCAACGCGGCCATCGCACGCGTGATGCAGAACTACTGCAGCGAGCCGAAGAATGCCGAACTGCTCGGCCTGGCCGAGCGCTGGCTCGTGGATCTGCAGGAGACCGAGGCGCCGCGCACGGCCGCCGCCAACCCGCACCAGCTGATGCGCGTGCTGGAGGTCGACGACATCCTGTGCTGCGCGCGCATGATCGTTGCCGCCTGCCAGGCCCGCAGGGCTTCCAGCGCGGTGCTGCACTTCGAGCGCCTCGACTATCCGCAGATGGATCCGCCCGAGTGGCACAAGTGGCTGGTCATCCGCCGTCAAGGGGATGAAGTCCAGGTGAGCGACCGGCCGATCGCCTTCTGGGGCGACTTCGAATCGCACTACCGGCCGCGCCACGCGAGCAATCTCGCGGCCTTTGCCGGCTGAAATGAAACTGGTCCTCAGCCCCCCGACGCCGCCGACATCCTTCGCCCCTTGGCGGTGGATCGCGGGCTTGCCCTGTCGCTTCGCTTCTGCGCGGCGCGGCAGGCGCTGCCCGGCGGGGGCTCAGACTGGGGCGGTCGTCGCTGCGCGCCGACTGCGCTGCGGTGCTCGCCGCCCCACACATCGCCCCCGCCGGGCAGCGCCTGCCGCGCTGCAACGCTTGCGTTTCGCGTGGGAAGCGACGCCTCTGCAAAGGCGCGCCCGCACAGGTCGCGCAGCGCCTCTGGGGCGCCGAGAAGCGCAGGGCTCGTGGCCTCGCGCGCAGCGCGAGTCGTGGTCTGACTCGGCGCGGTTGTTTGAGCGTAGAGAGCGCAGCGAACGAAGCGAGTTCCGCGCCGGGGACACGGGACCGAGCATCGCAGGGCAGTCGGCGCGCAGCGACGACCGCTCCAGTGAAGCGCAGCGGCCTGTGCGGGCGCGGCTTTGCCGCCCCGGTCATTGCACGAGAAGCGCAACCCGTTTCATGCGTCGCGGGTCGCGCGATGCGCGGTGGAGCAACTGAAATGTCTGCCCCAAGCTCACTGCGTTCGCTGCCCCTAAGGGGCGCTCAGCCGGCTTGGGGCGGCCCGGCGCTCGGCTGACATGAAACCCCCAAGTTCGCAATCGCTCGCCGCCCCCCGAGAGGGCCGAGCCCGGACACGAACAGTCCTGAGGACTGTTCGTGCCTGGCGAGGGGCTGGGCCTGCGGCCCAGCGCGGCCCGCAGGGCCTCAGTGGCTTCGGGCGACCGGGCGCCACTGAGGCGGCCAGTGCTTCTTTCACAGTGGAGGTCTTGCCATGAACCCGACCCAATGCACCCGGCGGCGCGCCCTGCTTGCCACCGCGGCCGTCGCCGCCTTTCCGACCGCCTGGGCCCAGGCACCCTGGCCGTCCAGGCCGATCCGGCTCGTATCGCCCTTCAACCCCGGTGGCGCCATCGACGTGCTCAACCGCGTGATCGCCGAGAAGCTCAGCGCTCGCCTGGGGCAGCAGGTCTTCGTCGACGCGATCCCCGGCGCCAACACGATCAAGGGTGCCGAGGCCGTGGCGCATGCCGCGCCCGACGGCTACACCTTCATGATCACGACGATGTCGACCCACGTGAACAACACCGTGCTGTTCAACAAGATGCCGTTCGACCCGGCGAAGGACTTCACGCCGATCACCCAGGTGTCGCTGGGAAGCGTGCTGCTCGTCGCGCCCGGCAATGCACCCTACAGCGATCTGAAGGGCTTCGTCGCCTGGGCCAAGCAGCAGAACCGGCCCATCTCGTACGGCTCATGGGGCGTCGGCTCGTCGGCGCACATCTACGGCGGGCTGCTGGCGCGCGACCATGGCGTGAGCCTGAATCATGTGCCCTACAAGGGCGAGATGCCGGCGATCACCGACGTGATCGGTGGCAATCTGGATGTCACGTTTGCGAGCCCGGTCGGCGCCAAGCCGCAGGTGGCGGCCGGCAAGCTCAAGGCGTTGGCGATGGCCGGGCCGATGCGCTCGGCAGCGATGCCCGAGGTTGCGACCTTCGAGGAGCAGGGCTTCAAGGGCCTGGAGCTGCCGGTGTGGGTGGCGGCGTACGCCCCGGCGGGTACGCCCCGGCCGATCGTCGAGCGGCTGCAGCGCGAGATCGCGGCGATCATCCGCCTGCCCGACGTGCTGCCCAAGCTCGTCGACCAGGGGCAGACGCCGCTGGGCAATACGCCTGAGGAGTTCGCGGCAGCCTTCGCCGACCAGGCGCCGCGCTGGATCACGCTGATTCGCGCCTCGGGGGTCACGCCGCAGTGAGCGCGGGACCGATGCACCCCGAGCACGACGAAGGAACGGCCTACGGCCTGCCGCCTGCGACGCATTTGCGCGAGCTGACCGAGGTCGGCGCCGGCACGCCGATGGGCGAGCTGTTGCGCCGCTACTGGCATCCGGTCGGGCTCGGCAGCGACGCCGGCGCCGAGCCGAAGGCGGTGCGCGTGCTCGGCGAGGACCTGATCCTGTTTCGCGACGGCGCAGGCCGCGCCGGGCTGCTGCACCCGCGCTGCGCGCACCGCGGCGCTTCGCTGGTCTATGGCCGCGTCGAGCCCGAAGGCCTGCGCTGCTGCTACCACGGCTGGATGTTCGACGTGCAGGGGCGCTGCGTCGACCAGCCCTGCGAACCCGACGGCGGCGGCGCGCTGCGTCACAACGTGCGCCAGCCCTGGTACCCGGTGCAGGAGCGCTACGGCCTCGTGTTCGCCTACCTCGGGCCGCCGCAGCACAAGCCGCTGCTGCCGCGCTACGACGTGCTCGAGGACCTCGGCGACGGCGAGTTCCTCGAGGCCGACGATTCGAGCCTGGGCGGCGGCGGGCCGGCGATCATCCCCTGCAACTGGCTGCAGCACTTCGAGAACGTGGTCGACAGCTTTCACGTGCCGATCCTGCATGGCGTGTTCTCGGGGCCGCAGTTCGTCGCCGCGATGGCGCAGATGCCCGAGGTGCGCTGGAGCGAGGTCGGGCACGGCGTGCGCGCCGAGTCCTGGCGCACGCTCGAGGACGGCGCGCGGCTGCACCGCGTCACCGAGGCCGTGCTGCCGACGCTGCGCGTCGTTCCAAGCCCGCGCCTCGGGCGCTTCGGGCCGGTCGAGTCGATCGGCTGGGTGCTGCCGATCGACGATACGCACTTTCGGATCTACGTTGCCGGCCGCGTGACGCAGGCCGGCGACATCGGCCGCATGCGTTCGCGGATGAACGGCAAGGCCTGGTCGGAACTGAGCGCCGAAGAGCACCGGCGCTTTCCGGGCGACTACGAGGCGCAGGTCAGCCAGGGGCCGATCGCTGCGCACTCGGCCGAGCACCTGCGCACCAGCGATCGCGGCATTGCGTTGCTGCGCCGGCTGCTGCGCGTGCAGCTGCAGGCGGTTGCCGCGGGCGGCGACCCGGCGGGCATCGTGCGCGATCCGCAGCAGGCTCGGGTGAGCCTTGCCCACTGCGGCAACTTCAGGCTCTGAACGGCGGCTGCGCCGGCCTGCCGATCATCCGCACGAGCACGTCGTCGCGGTCGATGAAGTGGTGCTTCAGCGCCGCCAGCAGGTGCACCACGACCACCGCGGCGAGCACCCAGGCGAGCGCGACATGGAGCGTCTCGATACGTTCGTGCAGCGCCTGGTCCTTCGCGACGAGCGACGGCAGGTAGACGAGGCCGAGCAGCTTGACCGGCCGGCCGCCGCTGTTGACGGCAAGCCAGCCACTCAGCGGCAGCGCGAGCATCAGCGCATACAGCCCGACATGCGCCGCGTGCGCAGCCAGGCGCGCTGCGGCACCCATCGCGGCGGGCAGCGGCGGCGCGCGCAATGCGGCGCGCGCGACGAGGCGCAGCGGCAGCAGCAGCAACAGGCTCGACGCGACGGCGATGTGCAGGCCGATCGCCTCGCCGCGCGCCGGGCCCTCGAACAAGCCGCTGCGCATGCCGAGCGCCCAGGCGGCGACGATGACGGCCGCCATCAGCCAGTGCAATGCGCGCTGCGCGGGTCGGTAGGTCGTGGGTCGGGAGTCTGGGTGCATGGGGGTCGGTCGCCTTTCGGGGCGATATGCTGCACCGAACGCGCGGGCGTGCCACTGATGCCGCGCAAACCCTTCGCCGAATGGTGTCGCGGGCGGCACACGGTGCGCCTGCTGCGAGCGGTCAAGGCCCTCGGAGTTGCCTCGACATGATCTCGCGCTCGCGAGAGTGGTCCAGCGGGTGGGCTCGTTAGCGCCGTTCGAGCGCAAATCGCGCGCGGAGGTTCGCATCTGCGGCGCGCAGCGCCTGCCCGCGGAGGCGGCTTCAAGCTGGGGATTGCCGCCGTGGCCGCTGCGGGCGCCTGTGCGCGCGGGGTGGTGGGGCGTGGGTGGCGGGGGCCGCAGAGTGGGCTCGCAGAGGTCGCGCGCACCGGTCTTTCCGCCAGGATATCAATGGTGTCCAGCCGCTGTGCAGTTCGGCGCGCGCCTTGGCGCGTCTCGGGACGGGTCGCGTCACTGCAACGCGGCCTGGCAATCGTCGTAGGGGCCGCAAGGTGGAATGAATGGGTTTTAAGTGTGAGGGGGAATCTGGGGCGATGAAAGGAGTGGCGGCACCCTCGTCCACCCAGAACAGCCCCTGCTTGCATTCCTCTTCCCCCTTCGTAGAATCGCTGCCGATGTCAGCACCCTCCGCCGCTGCCGCGCCGCGCACTGCGCAGCGCCTGCCGTGGCCGGGCCTGCTGCTCGCCGCCGCCGGCTCGATCGCCTTCTCCGGCAAGGCGATCATCGTCAAGCTCGCCTATCGCCATGGCGTCGATGCGGTGACGCTGATCATGTACCGCATGCTGTTCGCGCTGCCGATGTTCCTGCTGCTCGCGTGGTGGGCCGGGCGCGGCAAGCCGGCGCTCGCGCGGCGCGACTGGATCGCGGTCGCGGGCCTCGGCTTCTCGGGCTACTACCTGGCGAGTTATCTCGACTTTGCCGGGCTGCAGTACGTCAGCGCCGGGCTCGAGCGGCTGATCCTGTACCTGAATCCGACCTTCGTGCTGTTGCTGGCGATCGTCCTCTTCGGCCGCCACGCCGGCGCGCGGCAGTGGATCGCGATGGGCGTCAGCTACGCCGGCGTCGCGATCGTGTTCGGCCACGAGGTCACGCTCGCCGGCGCCAACGCCGCGCTCGGCGCGCTGCTCGTGCTGGGCAGTGCGCTGTCGTATGCGCTATACCTGCTCTACAGCGGCGAGGAGGTCAAGCGCCTGGGTGCGCTGCGCCTGACCGGCCTCGCGACGAGCGTCGCCTGCGTGCTGTGCATCGCGCAGTTCCTGCTGCTGCGCCCGATCTCGGCGGCCCAGGTGGCGGCGCCGGTGATCTGGCTCTCGATCCTCAACGCGATCGCCTGCACCTTCGCGCCGGTGCTGATGGTGATGATGGCGATCGAACGCATCGGCGCCGCGCCGACGGCGCAGGTCGGCATGCTCGGCCCGCTGGCGACGATCGCGATGGGTGTGCTGATCCTCGGCGAGCCGTTCACCGCGTGGGTCGGCGCCGGCACGCTGCTCGTGCTGGCCGGCATCTGGCTGCTCGCGCGCTCGCGCCCTGCGTGAAACCTCGCATTGGTGCATGCTTTGCACCGTGAAGGCTGTCGAGCGGGAGGCGCGCCATGTCGAGCAGGATCTTCGAGCGCATCGCGCGTGCGCTGGGCCTCGCGCTCGCGCTCGCGTGCGGCGCGCACGCGGCCGAAGTGCGAACCTACGACGTGCCGCGCGGCGCGCGCCCGCATGACGTCGCCCCCGACCCGAAGCCCGGCGGCCCGGTCTGGTACACGGCACAGGGGCAGGGCGCGCTCGGCAGGCTCGACCCGGCCACCGGCAAGGTCGAGCAGATCGCGCTCGGCGCGGGCTCGTCGCCGCATGGCGTGATCGTCGGCCCCGACGGTGCGCCGTGGATCACCGACAGCGGGCTCAACGCCATCGTGCGTGTCGACCCGGCGACGCGCGAGGTCAAGCGCTGGCCGCTGCCGACGAGCGCCTATGCCAACGTCAACACGGCGACCTTCGATCGCAGCGGCAAGCTCTGGTTCACCGGCCAGTCGGGCATTCACGGTCGGCTCGACCCGGCGACGGGCAAGGTCGAGGTCTGGGACTCGCCGCGCGGCCGCGGCCCCTACGGCATCGCGACCACGCCCGCAGGCGAGGTGTACTACGCGTCGCTCGCCGGCAACCACATCGCGCGCATCGACCTCGCGACCGGCGCCGCCACCGTGATCGAGCCGCCGACGGCCGGGCAGGGCGCGCGCCGCGTGTGGAGCGACTCGGCGGGGCGGGTCTGGGTCAGCGAGTGGATGTCGGGCCAGGTCAGCGTCTACGACCCGGCGGGCAAGACCTGGCGCGCGTGGAAGTTGCCCGGCAACTCGCCGCGTGCCTATTCGGTCTGGGTCGACGAGGCCGACAAGGTCTGGCTGACCGACTTCTCGGCGAATGCTGTTCTGCGCTTCGACCCGGCGAGCGAGCGCTTCGAGAGCTTTCCGGGCAGCGCGCCCGGCGCTGCCGTGCGCCAGATGCTGGGCCGGCGTGGCGAGGCCTGGGGTGCCGAGTCGGGCGCCGACCGGCTGGTGGTAATTCGATACTGACGTAGGAGCGGCGATGGATCTGGGCATGGCGGGCAGGTGGGCGCTGGTGTGCGCTGCGAGCAAGGGTCTCGGCAAGGGCTGCGCGCAGGCGCTGGCGGCCGAGGGCGTCAACGTCGTCATCACCGCGCGCGGTGCCGATGCGCTCGAGGCGACGGCCGCCGAACTGCGCGCAGCCCATCCGGCGATCGAGGTGCGCGCGGTGGCCGGCGACATCACGACCGCGGAGGGCCGTGCAGCGGCGCTCGCCGCCTGCCCGCAGGTCGACATCCTCGTCAACAACGCCGGCGGCCCGCCGCCGGGCGATTTTCGCGACTGGGAGCGCGAGGCCTGGATTGCCGCGCTCGACGCCAACATGCTGACGCCGATCGCGCTCATCCGTGCGACCGTCGATGCGATGGCCGCGCGCGGTTACGGCCGCGTCGTCAACATCACGTCGGCAGCGGTCAAGGCGCCGATCGACTTCCTCGGCCTTTCCAACGGCGCGCGCGCGGGGCTGACCGGCTTCGTCGCCGGGCTCGCGCGCCAGAGCCGGCTTGCCGCGGCCAACGTGACGATCAACAACCTGCTGCCGGGCGCCTTCGACACCGACCGCCTGCGCGCGACCGCGATCGGCGCCGCCGCGAAGAGCGGCAAGACCGTCGACGAGGTCCTCGCGCCGCGGCGTGCGGCGATCCCGGCACGGCGCTTCGGCAGCGCGGCCGAGTTCGGCGCCGTCTGCGCCTTCCTGTGCAGCGCGCAGGCGGGCTACCTGACCGGCCAGAACATCCTGCTCGACGGCGGGGCGTATCCGGGGACGTTCTGACCGGCGAACGCCACGGCGCTGGCTGCGCGATCACCGGCGCGAACGCGCTCCAGTGAGCGGCGCGGGTCGGGCGCATGGGCGCAGCTCGCCATCACTGCTGCGGCGGCCACCCTGCGGATGTCGGCGCCGATCTCGCCGACCGGCGCTGCGCCGGGTTCATCGACGACGAGCTCACCGACGCGTAGGTCGAGCGCCAGCAGGTGCTGGGGGCCGGGCAGGACGGCCCGCGCGGGCCTGCCTGCCGCGAGCGGCTCGACGCAGTCTCCCGCGGGCGGATCGACAACACCCTCGCCGCTCGGCGGCGCAGGGGCGAAACGAGATGATCCGCCTGTTGTGCTGAAGGTGCGCGGCGATCAGGCCGCCCGGATGCCGTACTTTCGCAAGCGCTGCGCGATGGCCGAGTGCGACGCACCGAGCCGTTCGGCGAGCCTGCGCGTCGACGGGAACTGCGGGTAGAGCTGCTGCAGCAGGGCCTTCTCGCAGGCGGCAACGGCCTCGTCGAGCGTGCCCACCGTCGCGGATGTTGGCGGCTGCGCCCCGGCAGCGGCGCCGGCGAGCTCGAGGTCGTCGACGTCGATCACGGCCGCCTCGCTCATGGTCGCGGCGCGGAAGATCACGTTCTGCAACTGGCGCACGTTGCCGGGCCAGGGATTGCCCAGCAAGGCCGCTGCGCGCAGCCTGCGACAGCCGCGCCTTCGGTCGCCCGGTCTGCGCACGCGCGTGCGAGGAAGAACTCGGCGAGCGGCAGGATGTCCGCAGCCCGATCGCGCAGCGGCGGCAGCTGCAGCTGCAGCACGTCGAGGCGGAACAGCAGGTCCTGGCGAAACTCGCCGCTGGCCACCATCTGCTCGAGCGAGCGGTGCGTCGCGCTGATGATGCGCACGTTGGCCTTCAGCTCGCGGTCGCCGCCGACGCGGCGAAAGCTCCCATCGTTCAGGAAGCGCAGCAGCTTGGCCTGCAGGTAGGCGACATCTCGCCGACCTCGTCGAGGAACACGGTGCCGCCGTCGGCCAGCTCCAGCAGCCCCGGCTTGCCGCCGCGCAGCGCGCGCCGGTGAAGGCGCCGTGCGCATAGCCGAACAGCTCGCTCTCGGCCAGGCTCTCGGGCAGCGCTGCGCAGTTCAGCGTGAAGAACGGCTGCCCGCGGCGCCGGCTGCCCGCGTGGCAGGCATGCGCGACCAGCTCCTTGCCGGTGCCGGTCTCGCCGCGGATCAGCAGTGGCGCATCGACCTGCGCCATCCGCGCCGCGCGTGCCTTCAGTTGGCGCAACGGGCCTGAGTCGCCGAGGATCGCCTCGAAGCCGCCGGCGTCGAAGTTCTGCAGTGCGCTCAGGCGTTCGCCGATGCGGTGCGGCGCGTGCAGTGTCAGCACCGCGCCCGCAACGCCGCCCGCCGGGTCGTGCAGGGCCACGCTCTCGCACAGGAAGGGCTCGCCGCCAACCTGGACCTCGCTGACCGGCAAGCGCTCGCCACGGCCGATCAGGGCGTCGACCCACTCGGCGCCGCCGAGCAGCAGCTTCAGCGACGTGCCGACCAGTTGTGCTTCGGGCAGCCGGCTGGCCGCGACCGCGGCCGCATTGGCGACCACGACGACGCCGTCACCGTCGACCGCAAGCACCGGGTCTTCCTGCGACGCGAGCAGGGCGTCGAGGTAGAGACGGCGGCGCGCGCCGGGCAGCATCGCCAGCTCGTCGACCGAGAGTACACCGGCCACCTGCAGCAGCTCGCTGCGCAGCAAGTCCAGCCCGGCCGCGTCGAGTGCCGGTGCCTCGATGTAGACATGCGGCGGCTCGACCTCGACCGCCGACACGTTCAGCTCGCGTTTCGCCAGCTTGGCGAGGATTTCCTGGGCGATGCCGACACGGTCGGCGATGTTGACGTCGATGCGCATGGGGGTGTATCGATCGATGTACGCTGTATCAGTATCGATACGAGTCGCGCAAGTATCTGTCATTGAACGAGTTTCTTCAACTGTTCGGGTCAGGTGCCGGGTCAATCGTATCGATTTGCATACGCTCTGCCGCCGTCCGTCCTCGCGCCAGTTTCGTAAGTTATTGATTTCATTGAGATTCCTTGCTCTGGCACGGTGTGTGCATTAGGTGTGGCATCGCGTGCCACGGCGCGCATCTCTCAAGGACGAACGGACATGCGTGTACTGGTGCAGCGGTGTGATCGGAACTTCGGTGGCGTACTACCTCACCCGTGCCGGCCACGAGGTGACGGTGGTCGACAGGCAGCCCGGCGCGGCCCTCGAAACGAGCTATGCCAATGCCGGCGAGGTGTCGCCCGGCTATTCGGCGCCCTGGGCCGGACCGGGCGTGCCGCTGAAGGCGATCAAATGGCTGCTGATGCAGCACCGGCCGCTGGTCATCAAGCCGATGCTCGACCCGGCGATGTGGCGCTGGTGCCTGCAGATGCTCGCCAACTGCACCGACGGCGCCTACCGCGTCAACAAGGGCCGCATGCTCCGCCTGGCCGAGTACAGCCGCGACTGCCTGCGCGCGTTGCGCGACGAGACCGGCATCCGCTACGACGAGCGGGCGCAAGGCACGCTGCAACTGTTCCGCACGCAGCAGCAGCTCGACGGCCTCGGCAAGGACGTCGAGATCCTGCGGCAGTCGGGCGTGCCCTTCGAACTGCTCGACCGCGACGGCATCGTCAAGGTCGAACCCGGCCTCGCATCGACGCAGCACAAGTTCGCCGGTGCGCTGCGGCTGCCGGGCGACGAGACCGGCGACTGCTTCACGTTCACGCAGCGGCTCGCGAAGATGGCGCAGGATCTGGGCGCGACCTTCCGCTTCGGCGTCGACATCCAGCGCCTCGAGAAGAGCGGCGAGCGCATCACCGGCGTGCACACCGACGCCGGGCTGCTGACGGCCGATCAATACGTGCTGGCGCTCGGCAGCTACTCGACGCGCATGCTCGCGCCGCTCGGTCTGCGCCTGCCGGTCTATCCGGTCAAGGGCTTCTCGATCACGGTGCCGATCACCGACGCCTCGTGCGCGCCCGAGTCGACGATCATGGACGAGACGCACAAGGTCGCGGTCACCCGGCTCGGCGACCGCATCCGCGTCGGCGGCACGGCGCAGCTGTCGGGCTTCGACCTGAGCCTGGCCGACGCACGCCGGCGCACGCTGGAACACGTCGTGACCGACCTGTTCCCGCGCGGCGGCGACGTCTCGCGCGCCGAGTTCTGGACGGGCTTGAGGCCGATGACGCCGGACGGCACGCCGATCGTCGGCGCTACCTCGATCGACAACCTGTTCCTGTCGACCGGCCACGGCACGCTCGGCTGGACGATGGCGGCCGGCACCGGGCGCGTGATGGCCGACCTGATCAGCGGCCGCGAGCCCGAGATCAGCCTCGAAGGCCTGGGCCTCGCGCGCTATGGCCGCGCGGCCGCGACGCGGGCCGCAGCCGGCGGCGGCCTGCGCCCGGCGCGCGCCTGAATTTCGCGCGCCTGCCGCAGGCGCGCCTCTGCTTTTCACCCAGCCACGCCCGCGCCACGAGCGCGGGCCGTCTTTGCTTCACCCACGAGGAGACACGACTTGAAACCATCACCACGATCGTCACCGCGATCAACGACTTTGTCTGGGGGCCGCCGATGCTGGTGCTGATCCTCGGCACCGGCCTGCTGCTGCAGCTGCGCCTGAAGCTGATGCCGATCCTGCGCATCGGCACGGGCTTCAGGATGGTCTGGAAGGGCCGGCATCCGGCCGCCGGTGTGGCGGGCGACATCAGCCCCTACGCGGCGCTGATGACCGCGCTGGCCGCCACCGTCGGCATCGGCAACATTGCCGGCGTCGCCACGGCGATCGCGATCGGCGGGCCGGGCGCGCTGTTCTGGATGTGGATGACCGCGCTCGTCGGCATGGCCACCAAGTACGCCGAGGTCCTGCTCGCGGTGCACTACCGCGAGACCGACGACCACGGCGAACAGGCCGGCGGGCCGATGTACGCGATCAAGAACGGCCTGTCCCGCCGCTGGCGCTGGCTCGGCGCGGCGTTCGCGATCTTCGGCGGCATCGCCGGCTTCGGCATCGGCAACATGGTGCAGTCGAACAGCATCGCCGACGTGATGAACGCCAGCTTCGGCGTCTCGCCCTGGGTCTCGGGCGTCGTGATGATGGTGCTGACCGGCTTCGTGCTGCTCGGCGGCGTCAAGCGCATCGGCGCGGTCGCCGAGAAGCTGGTGCCGGTCATGTGCGTCGGCTACGTCGTCGTCGCGCTGGTCGTGCTCGGCCTGTATGCCGACCAGATCCCGGCCGCGTTCGGCCTGATCTTCCACCACGCGTTCAACCCCACCGCGGCCACCGGCGGCTTCGTCGGCGCGGGCGTGATGATGGCGATGCGCTACGGCGTCGCGCGCGGCATCTTCTCCAACGAGGCCGGCCTCGGCACCGCGGGCATCGCGCAGGCCGCCGGCCGCACGCGGCACGCCGCCGAGTCGGGCCTGATCGGCATGATGGGCACCTTCATCGACACCCTGATCGTCTGCACGATGACCGGCCTGGTGCTGATCGTCACCGGCGCCTGGCACAGCGGCCTGAAGGGCGCGGTGCTCAGCTCGAGCGCGTTCGAGACGGCGCTGCCTGGCTTCGGTTCGAACTTCCTCGCGCTGGCGATCGTCGTCTTCGCGTTCACCACGATCCTCGGCTGGGCCTACTACGGCGAGAAGTGCTGGGAGTACCTGGTCGGCACGAAGTCGGAGAAGCCGTACCGGCTGCTGTGGACCGCGTTCGTGCTGATCGGCGCGGTCACGCACCTCGACTTCGTCTGGCTGGTGTCGGACACGCTGAACGCGTTCATGGCCTTCCCCAACCTGGTGTCGCTGGTGCTTTTGTCCCCCGTTGTCGCCAAGGTCACCCGGGACTACTTCGGCCGCGCGCTGCCGCGCCAGGGCGTGGCCGTTGCCGCCGCTGGCCAGGCGCGATGAGCGGGCCCTCGTCTCACACCGCCGGCGCGGTGCTGACGATCGACCTCGGTGCGATCGTCGCCAACTGGCGGCAGCTGCAGGCACAGGTCGGCAGTGCCGACTGCGCGGCGGTCGTCAAGGCCGACGCGTACGGACTGGGAGCGGCGCAGGTCGCGCCAGCGCTGGCCGCCGCGGGCTGCAGGCAGTTCTTCGTCGCCCACCTCGACGAGGCGATCGTGCTAAGGCCCTTGCTGCCGGCCGCGGCGACGGTCTCGGTGCTGCACGGCCCGACGCCCGGCAGCGAAGCCGAGTTCGTGGCCCGCGGCGTGCGACCGGTGCTCAACAGCCGGCCACAGATCGACGCCTGGCGCCGCCTCGCACAGCGCCTGGACCGCGAGCTCGATGCGATCGTGCAGGTCGACACCGGGATGGCGAGGCTCAGCCTCGATGCCGCCGAACTGCAGGGTCTGGCGGCCGATGCGCAGTCGCTGGTGGGCATCCGCGTCGCCCGCGTGATGAGCCACCTGGCATGCGCCGAGCAGCCGGCGCATCCGGCCAACGCCGCGCAGCGAGCGCTTCGGCGCGGCGCGGCGGATGCTGCCGGCAGCGCCGGCCAGCCTCGCCAACTCGTCCGGTGTCTTTCTGGGCCCCGACTACCACTTCGACCTCGTGCGGCCCGGCGCTGCGCTGTACGGCATTGCGCCGGTCCAAGGCGCACCCAACCCGATGCGCCCGGTGGTCCGGCTCGAAGGCCGCGTGATTCAGGTGCGCGAGATCGGCGCCGGAACGGCAGTCGGCTACGGCGAAGGCTGGCGCAGCGAAAGGCCGACGCGCATCGCGACCGTGTCGGTCGGCTACGCCGACGGCTGGCTGCGCAGCCTGGGCAACCGGGGCCTGGCGTGGTTCGGCGACGCCGCGCTGCCGATCGTCGGGCGCGTGTCGATGGACACCGTCACGCTCGACGCGGGCGCGCTGCCGGGCGGCGCGCTCGCGCCCGGCAGCCAGGTCGAGTTGCTCGGCGAACACCAGGGCGTCGACGCGGTCGCCGATGCTGCCGATACGATCGGCTACGAGATCCTCACCGCACTCGGCAGCCGCTACGCGCGTTCCTACGTTGGCGCTGCAGCCTGAACTCGCGAGCAGTCGTCCACTCCGCCGACATCCTTCAGGTTCGCCTGCGAAATGCGCACCCAATGGTGGGCATCTCGTGTCCGCTGCTGTCGTCCGCCCGGTACCGGACCTGGGGCACCGTGGTGCATGATGCGTAAGCGCCGGTCGCCATCATGAGTTCATCCTTCGACGTCATCATCCTCAACGCCGGCATGGCCAACGCATCACTGACTGCCGAACTGGCGCCGCAGCGCAAGGTCTTGCTGCTCGAAGTCGAAGACGAGGCCGGCCGCCACGCGACCGGACGCTCGGCGGCGATGTTCTTCGAGAGTTACGGCAATGCCACGGTGTGCGCGCTGACGCGCGCGAGCCGCGCCTTCCTCGAACATCCGCCAGCCGGCTTTGCCGATGCGCCGCTGATGACGCCGCGCGCGGCGATGTTCGTCGCCGATGCGCAGGGCCTGCCGCGGCTGGAGGCGATGCTCAGCGCGCCCGGTGCCGCGCCGACGCTGCGACGCCTGACGCCGGCGGCCGCGATCGAGCGCGTGCCGATCCTGCGCCCCGAGTGGCTGGCCGGCGCGGCGCTCGACGAGTCGGGCTGCGATACGGATGTCGCTGCCATCCACCAGGGCTATCTGCGCTCGGCGCGCCGGGCTGGCGCGCAGTTGGTGCTGGGTGCGCGCGAGACGATGCTGGCGCACGAGGCCGGGTGCTGGGTGGTCCGGTCGCGGGTGGGCGAGTTCGGCGCGCCGGTGCTCGTCAACTCCACCGGCGCCTGGGCCGATGCGGGGTCGCGCGTCGGGCCGGAGTGCAGACGGTCGGCCTGCAACCCAAGCGCCGCACCGCGGTCACGATACCCGCGCCCGAGGGGCACATCCGGCGCTGGCCGCTCGTGATCGACATCGACGAGACCGTCTACTTCAAGCCCGATGCCGGCCAGTTGCTGCTCGCCCGCCAACGAGGACCCGATGGATCCCTGCGACGTGGCGCCCGAGGAGCTCGACGTCGCGATCGCGGTAGACCGTTTCGAGACGCTCGCCAGCCATCCGGTGCGGCGCATCAACCACCGCTGGGCCGGGCTGCGCAGCTTCGTTGCCGACAAGTCACCGGTGGTTGGATTCGACGCACGGGCCGAGGGCTTCTTCTGGCTCGCAGGGCAGGGCGGTTACGGCATCCAGATGGCACCGGCCTGGCGCGACGCGGCAGCGGCCTTGCTGCTGGATCGGCCCCTTGCCGGCCGACATCGCCGCGCAGGCGTCGTGGCTGCCGATCTGGGGCCGGGTCGCCCCGCGTTGCGCGGCCAGGGTTGACGACGACGTGCCGCGGCAAGGCTCGCAGCCAGCACCGGGCCGGCGGACGCGGATCTCGAAAGGGCAGGATCGTGGACGAGCTGACTGACTGGATCGGCCGCAGCGAGACGGCGCACGACATCATCGTGCCGACCCCGTGGAGGCGCTGCGCGCCACGCTCGACCTGCCGCCGGTGCCGGTCGAAGCCGGGCACGCCGCTGCCGCCGCTGTGGCACTGGCTGTACTTCCTGCCGCTGCACCGGCAGAGCGAGATCGGGCCCGACGGCCACGCGAAGCGCGGCGGCTTCCTGCCCCCGGTGCCGCTGCCCCGGCGCATGGGGCTGGCAGCGCGTTCGAGATCGCGCGCCACTGCGGGTGGGCGATGCGGTCACGCGCACCAGCACCATCGCCGACGTGACGCGCAAGGCGGGCCGTAGCGGCAGCCTGGTGTTCGTCAAGGTGCGCCACGAACTGCGCTGCAACGGCGCCGCCGATCCGGCATTGATCGAGTTCCACGACATCGTGTATCGCGAGGCCAGGCGCCCGGCGCAGCGGAGCCGCCACCGGTGGCGCGCCCACCGGCGCGCAGTGGCAGCGCGGCGTCGTTGCCGATGACGTGCTGCTGTTTCGCCACAGCGCGCTCACCTTCAACGGGCACCGCATCCACTACGACCGCGTCTACGCGACGCAGGTCGAGGGCTATCCCGGCCTCGTGGTGCACGGCCCGCTGATCGCGACGCTGCTGCTCGACCTGCTGCATCGGAACGAGCCGCATGCCGAGGTCGCGGCGTTCAGCTTCAAGGCGCTGCGGCCGACCTTCGATCTGCATCCGTTTGCCGTCCATGGCCGGCGCGAGGGCGGCAGCGTCAGGCTGTGGGCGCAGGACCACGAAGGCTGGCTGACGATGGACGCGCAGGCCACGCTGCGCTGAATCGGCCTACAGCACCAGCTTGAGGCCGACCGCGACCAGCACCAGCGCGATCAGCGTGCGCAGCAGCTTCGGGCACCTTGGCGCCGAGCAGCGAGCCGACGATCACGCCCGGCACCGAACCGAGGAGCAGGTTGCCGAGCAGGTGAGATCGACATTGCCCATCAGCAGGTGGCCGGTGCCGGCGACGATGGTGAGCGGAATCGCATGCACGATGTCGGTCCCGACCAGGCGCGCCGGATCATCCGGAACGGGTACAGGTACCAGCATCACGACGCCGAGCGCGCCCGCGCCGACCGAAGTCAGCGTGACCAGGAAGCCGAGGATCGCGCCGGCCAGCACCGTCATTGCGGCTGCGCGCTTGAAGTGCTCGGGCGTGCGCGTGCGTCGTTTCGTTCCCCAGGCCTGCGAATAGGCGCGAAAGAACATCGCTGCCGAAGTGAGGATGAGCACGCAGCCGAGCGCCGTCAGGATCAGCCCTTGCTTCATCTGCTCGTGGCCGCTCAGGTGCAGCCAGGCGAGGGTTGCCAACGATGCGGGCAGGCTGCCCAGGCACAGGCGACGCAGCACCGCCAGTCGACGCTGCCCTTGGTGGTGGTGCATGAAGCCGCCGACGATCTTGGTCAGCGCGGCGAACCAGAGGTCGGTGCCGACGGCCGCTGCCGGTGCGACGCCGAACAGCAGCACCAGGATCGGCGTCATCAACGCGCCCCCGCCGACGCCGGTCATGCCCACCATCGCACCGACCAGGAAGCCGGCCACCGCGTGCATCAGGTCCATGCTGCAGGCTAGGGTCGTGCAAGGCTCAGGCGCCGAGGACGCTGCCGGTGGCATAGAAGTGCGGGTTGTCGAAGCCGGGCTTGCCATAGGCCAGCGGCGTGCCGTCGAGGCGGCAGACCTGCCCGCCCGCGGCCAGCACCACGGCGTGGCCGGCGGCGATATCCCATCCATCGTCCGCCCCAGGCGCGGGAGGAGGTCATCCTCGCCGGCAGCGACGAGGCACAGCTTGAGCGATGAGCCGGCGCTCGCCAGCGAGGCCACCTTGCGCCCGGCGAGAAAGGCGTCGAGCGCGGCCGCGTCGCCATGCGAGCGGCTGGCGACGACGGTCAAGCCCTCGGCAGGAACCGCGCGGCAGGTGATCGGGCGCCGACCCTCGCTGTCCTCGACGCGCGCGCCTGCCGGCGGCGCCGGCAAACAGGCGTCCGATGGCCGGCGCGAACACCACGCCCAGGGGTCGGCACGCCGTCCTCGACGAGCGCGATGTTGACCGTGAACTCGCCGTTGCGGCTGATGAACTCCTTGGTGCCGTCGAGCGGATCGACGAGCCAGAAGCGGTTGCCCACCGCGGGAATCTCGCCCTTGGCGACGGCCTCTTCGGCGACGATGGGCACGCCGGGCAGCAGCGCCGCGAGCGCCGGGACGATCAACGCCTCGGCGCGCTCGTCGGCCTGGGTCACCGGCGACGCATCTTCCTTCCCGCGCACGGCAAAGTCGGTCGCGTAGACCTGCATGACGAGCGCCCCGGCTTCGCGCGCAATGCGGATCACGGCTTCGAGAACTGCATCACGCTCTATCGCATCCGATTTCATGGAAAACCTTTCATTTGATCGGGTGTCACTTTAACATGCAAAAATTTTATTAGTCGAAAAAACGTGATCCGTTTCACGAACCATGAACGTGCCAGGTGAGACCGCCCAGATCTTGAACGAGAAGCGACACCGCGCGGTGGAGATGCGGCTCGCCGGGGCGTCGCTGGCCGAAGTCCGCGCCGCGACGGGCCTGAGCGCGCCGACGGTGATCAGCGCCTACAAGGCCTTTCGTGCTGGCGGCTGGGAGGCGGTGTCGATCAAGGGCCTGGGGGCGCCATGTCGGCCAGGGTCGGCGCTTGACCCGCGAGCAGGAGCAGGCCCTGCTGGATGCGATCACCACCGAGACGCCGGCCCAGGGACTCTGGTCGAACCAGTCAGCGCGCACTATGCTGGCCGGGCGCTTCGGCGTAGCCCTGTCTGAAAGCACCGTGCAGCGCTACCTCGACGGCTGGGGGCTGGACCTGAAGCCGTTGCGCGAACTGGCGCCACCCGCAGACCAGTCTGCATCGCACTGGCTGGCGCAAGAGCTGCCGCGCCACCTCGGCCGTGCCCGCGCGCGCCGGGCGCGCATCGCCTGGGTGGGCCAGATCCGGTCGGCGAGCCGCCGGCGCGGGTGCTGCGCAGCCAGCCTGCGCGGCCATCCGAGCTGGTTGCCGATCGCCGCGCCCAACCGGGCTGCGGCCTACCAGGAGTTTCTGGCCCGCCTGCTGGCCGAGAACTCCTCGCCTCTGCTCGTGCTGCTGCACGGCATCGATGCGCAGCGCGACGCCGAACTGTCGCGCTGGATCGCCGATCAGGGTGCCCGGCTACAGGTCGTCGCCTGTCCGCTGGCGCTGGAGCGGCGCCGCGGCATGGGGCGGGCCGCCGGTCGCGCAGCCCATCGTCACTCTCGCCCGCCCGGAAGCCGATCGCGCGGCGGGCTCGGCAGCACCGTTGCATCCAGACCCGTTATCCATGTCAACCGAGAAACCTCGACCATGAACCGGACCCACCTGCAACGCCTCGAGGCCGAGGCAATCCACATCATGCGCGAGGTGGTGGCCGAGGACCGAGAACCCGGTCATGCTGTACTCGATCGGCAAGGACAGCGCGTGCATGCTGCGCCTGGCGCAAGGCCTTCTTTCCGTCAGTGCCGCCGTTTCCGCTGCTCCATGTCGACACGATGTGGAAGTTCCGCGACATGTACGCTGCGCGACCGCGTGACCGAGATGACGGGCATGAGCTGCTCGTCCATCACAACCCCCGAAGCGAAGGCGCTCGGCATCAACCCCTTTGATCATGGCTCGCAGATTCACACCGACCTGTGGAAGACGCAGGGCCTGGGCAAGGCGCTCGACCAGTACGGCTTCGATGTGGCCTTCGGCGGCGCGCGCGCGGACGAGGAAAGAGCCGCGCCAAGGAGCGCATCTTCTCGTTTCGCAGCGACCAGCACCGCTGGGACCCGAAGGCGCAACGACCCGAGCTGTGGAAGCTGTACAACGCGCGCAAGCGCCAGGGCGAATCGATCCGCGTCTTCCCGCTGTCGAACTGGACCGAGCTCGACGTCTGGCAGTACATCCACCGCGAGAACATCCCGATCGTTCCGCTGTACCTGGCCAAGGAGCGCCCGGTGGTCGATCGCGACGGAACGCTGATCATGGTCGACGACGAGCGCATGCCGCTGAAGCCCGGCGAGGTGCCGGTGATGCGCAAGATCCGTTTTCGCACGCTCGGCTGCTACCCGCTGTCGGGCGGCATCGAGTCGAATGCAGAATCGCTGACCGACATCATCCAGGAGATGCTGCTCGCGCGAACGTCCGAGCGCCAGGGGCGCCTGATCGACCACGACCAGGCCGTCGATGGAGAAGAAGAAGCAGGAAGGCTATTTCTGACCCTGCGCCCGCGATTCGACGCGCCAGCCCATTGCCCAACGAACGAGCACCGATCACCATGGCCCACGTCTCCGACCTCATCGCGACCGACATCGAGAGCTATCTCAAGCAGCACGAGCACAAGAGCTTGCTCCGCTTCATCACGTGCGGCAGCGTCGACGACGGCAAGAGCACGCTCATCGGGAGGCTCCTCTTCGACGCGAAGATGCTGTTCGAGGACCAGCTCGCGGCGATCGAGGCCGACTCCGGAAGAAGTGGGGCACGCAGGGCGGCGACATCGACTTCGCGCTGCTCGTCGACGGCCTCGCGGCCGAGCGCGAGCAGGGCATCACGATCGACGTCGCCTACCGCTACTTCTCGACTGATCGGCGCAAGTTCATCGTTGCCGACACGCCCGGGCACGAGCAATACACGCGCAACATGGTCACCGGCGCATCGACCGCCGACGTGGCGGTAGTGCTGATCGACGCGCGCAAGGGCGTGCTGACGCAGACGCGCCGGCACAGCTACCTCGTGTCGCTGATCCGGGATCCGCAGGTCGTGCTCGCGATCAACAAGATGGACCTGATGGACTACTCGGAGAAGGTCTACGAGCGCATCGTCGACGACTACCGCGCGTTCGCCAGGCATCTCGAGATCGAGGAGATCACGCCGATCCCGCTCTCGGCCCTGAAGGGCGACAACATGCTCGCGCACGGCGACCGCACGCCCTGGTACCGCGGCCCGACGCTGATGGGCTACCTCGAGACCGTCGACGTCGGCGCCGTGCGCGACGACGTCGACTTCTTTCTCCTGCCGGTGCAATGGGTCAACCGCCCGACCTCGATTTCCGCGGCTTCTCGGGCGTCGTCGCCGGAGGCAGCATCGAGCCCGGCGCGCGCGTGCGCGTCCAGCCCTCGGGCCGCGAGAGCCGGGTCGCGCGCATCGTCACCGCCGACGGCGACCTGGCGCGCGCGGTGGCCGGGCAGTCGATCACGCTCACGCTCGACGACGAGATCGACATCTCGCGCGGCGCGATCATCTCCAAGGCCACCGCGCCGGCCGAGGTGGCCGACCAGTTCGAGGCCACGATCGTGTGGATGACCGACGAGCCGATGTTCCCCGGCCGGCCCTACCTGATGAAGATCGGCGCGCAGACCGTGACCGCGACCGTGACCGAGCCCAAATACAAGGTCAACGTCAACACGATGGAGCACCTGGCGGCCAAGCAGCTCGAGTTGAACGAGATCGGCGTCTGCAACCTCGCGCTCGACCGCGTGATCGCCTTCGATCCCTACACCGTCAACCGCGACACGGGCGGCTTCATCCTGATCGACCGCCTCTCCAACAGCACGGTCGGCGCGGGCATGCTGCACTTCGCGCTGCGCAGGGCGCACAACATCCACCTCCAGCACGTCGATGTCGACAAGGCGGCGCGCGCGCGCTCAAGGAGCCAGCGGCCCTGCGTGCTGTGGTTCACCGGCCTGTCGGGGTCGGGCAAGTCGACGATCGCCAATATCGTCGAGAAGCGCCTGCACGCGATGGGGCGCCACACCTACCTGCTCGACGGCGACAACGTCCGCCACGGACTCAACCGGGACCTCGGCTTCACCGAGACCGACCGGGTCGAGAACGTGCGCCGGGTCGGCGAGGTCGCCAAGCTGATGGTCGACGCCGGGTTGATCGTGATGACGGCCTTCATCTCGCCCTACCGCGCCGAGCGCCGGCTCGCCCAGAGCCTGCTCGCCGAGGGCGAGTTCCTCGAGGTCCACGTCGACACGCCGCTCGACGTGGCCGAGAGCCGCGACGTGAAGGGCCTGTACCGCAAGGCGCGCCGCGGCGAACTGAAGAACTTCACCGGCATCGACGCGCCCTACGAGACGCCTGAGCACCCGGCGCTGCGCGTCAACACGGCCGAACTCAGCGCCGACGAAGCGGCTGACAAGGTGATCGAACTGCTGCGCGCGCGCGAGATGCTGAAGTAGCGCGCAATACTCAGTCGCGGGCATCGAGCCCGCTCCTTCGCCGATCGCTGCGCTGGTCGATCCCCCTTCGGGGGCCCCTCGCCCTTCGCTCCGCGCTCTACATCAGCAAATGCTCGCCGGCGTTCTCGCCGCCGAGGATGACGTAATTCACCTTGCGCAGGTCGGCGAGCCTGGTGCCGCCGGCGTACGAGATCGAGCTCTGCACGTCCTCGCGCATCTCGCGCAGCGTGTCGGCAAGCCTGCCCTTGATCGGCTCGAGGATGCGCTTGCCCTCGACATGCTTGTACTCGCCCTTGTTGAAGTCCGACGCCGAGCCGTAGTACTCCTTGAACAGCTTGCCGTCGACCTCGACCGTCTTGCCCGGCGACTCCTCGTGGCCGGCGAACAGCGAGCCGATCATCACCATCGCGGCGCCGAAGCGCACGCTCTTGGCGATGTCGCCGTGGTCGCGGATGCCGCCGTCGGCGATGATCGGCTTGGTCGCGACGCGCGCGCACCACTTCAGCGCCGAGAGCTGCCAGCCGCCGGTGCCGAAGCCGGTCTTCAATTTGGTGATGCAGACCTTGCCCGGCCCGACGCCGACCTTGGTCGCGTCGGCGCCCCAGTTCTCGAGGTCGATCACGGCCTCGGGCGTGGCCACGTTGCCGGCGATGACGAAGGCCGAGGGCAGCCGCTGTTTGATGTGCTCGATCATCTTGCGCACGCCCTCGGCGTGGCCGTGCGCGATGTCGATCGTGATGTAGTCGGCGCCCACGCCTTCGGCTGCCAGCCGGTCGATCACCGCGTAGTCGGGCGCCTTGACGCCCGAGCTGATCGAGACGTAGAGCCCCTGGTCGCGCATGCGCTTCGCATACGCCACGTTGTCGAGGTCGAAGCGGTGCATCACGTAGAAGTAGCCGTTGGCCGCCAGCCACTGGCTGATCGGCTCGTCGATCACGGTCTTCATGTTCGCCAGCACGACCGGCAGTTTGAAGCTGCGCGCGCCGAACACGGTCGAGGCATCGCACTCGCTGCGGCTCTCGACGCGGCATTTGCGCGGCAGCAGCAGGATGTTGTCGTAGTCGAAGATTTCCATCGTGGCAGGCTCCAGCAGGGGTGAGCGAGCGCTTGACCTGGGGCCCGGCCGTTGCCGGCTGAACGCCGCGCTGGCGCGGGAGCCGGAAACGAAAACCGGGCACCAAAATTTGGGCCCGGTGGCGAATCTACGCGTCGGTCATGTGCGGTGGCACGGCCGGGTCGCGCGCGCGGCACCACTCGCTCCGCGCGGTCGACCTTACCGCTGTTCGACCCTTCCACACTCCGCCGATCCCACGGCCGCGGTCAGGATCCTGCGCGACGGGGTCTCGACCCAGCCGATCGGTGCCAGCCCGTCGATGCGCGTCCCCACCGCGATGCGCACTGCGAGCAGGTGCTCGACTTCCTTGCGCGTCGGATCGAGCGTCAACGGGCCGGCGAGCTGGCGCACCAGGCGGCGCTCGACGGGCGAGCCCTCCTCGCCGGGCGCGAGGGTTTCGACGAGTGCGATGTAGCCCGCCGCGCCGTCGGGCAAGGACCCGCGGCCGTCGTGGCGCACCGTCAGGCGCACGCCCATGTAGCCGTTGAGGATCGGGCCGTCCTCGACGCGCACGTCGACGCCGCGTGCCGCGAGCGCGTGGCGGCGCTCCAGCGTCGCGTCGGGCGCGATGCGCGGCGCGCGGGCAGCGGCTTCGGCCAGTGAGGCGGCCGCGAGCGGCGCCGCGTCGCCGCGCGCGCTCGGCACGATCCAGTCGAGCACCGCGCTGCCGGCGGGCGGCACGGCAGCGTCGCGCCAGCAGGCCTCGCAGTCGGCCGGGATGTAGCGCTCGACGAGCCGGTTCGGGCACTGCGCGAGTGCCGTGCCGGCGGCGAGGGCGAGCAGCGGGCCTCCTAGAATCCATCGATGAGTCTGCATTCCGATCCGGTCCTTACGGCTGCCGAGCCAGGCAGCGCATTGTTGCGCGGCCTGAACCCGGAGCAGCTCGCCGCCGTCACGCTGCCCGCCGAGCCGGCGCTGATCCTCGCCGGCGCGGGCTCGGGCAGGACGCGCGTGCTGACGACGCGCATCGCGTGGCTGATCGCAACCGGCCAGGTCTCGCCCGGTGGCGTGCTGGCGGTGACCTTCACCAACAAGGCGGCCAAGGAGATGCTTGCACGGCTGTCGGCGATGCTGCCGATTCCGGTGCGCGGGATGTGGGTCGGCACCTTCCATGGGCTGTGCAACCGCTTCCTGCGCGCGCACTGGAAGCTTGCCGGCCTGCCGCAGAGTTTTCAGATCCTCGACATGCAGGACCAGCTCTCGTCGGTCAAGCGCGTCGTGAAGGCGCTGGGCCTGGACGAGGAGCGCTTTGCGCCCAAGCAGGTGAGCCACTTCATCGCCCACGCCAAGGAGGAAGGCAGACGCCCGGGCGACATCGAGTTGCGCGACGAACATATGCGCACGCTGGTTCGCGTCTACGAGGCCTACGAGGCGCAGTGCGAGCGCGAAGGGGCAGTCGACTTCGCCGAGCTGATGCTGCGCACGGTCGAGCTGATGCGATCCAACGGCGCACTGCGCGAGCATTACCAGCGGCGCTTCCGCCACATCCTGGTCGATGAGTTCCAGGACACGAACAAGCTGCAGTACCAGTGGCTCAAGCTCTTCGCGAGCCGCGGCGATCCGGCCACTGGCCTGGCGCCGGCCGGCGTGCTCGCGGTCGGCGACGACGACCAGAGCATCTACGCCTTTCGCGGTGCGCTGGTGGGCAACATGGCCGACTTCGAGCGCGAGTTCAAGGTGCGCCAGGTCATCAAGCTGGAGCAGAACTACCGCAGCCACAGCAACATCCTCGATACGGCCAACGCGCTGATCGCGCGCAACACGCGCCGCCTGGGCAAGAACCTGCGTACCGACGCCGGCGCCGGCGAGCCGGTGCGCGTGTTCGAGGCGACGAGCGATTTCGCCGAAGCGCAGTGGTTCATCGAGGAGGCGCAGCAGCTCCAGCGCGAAGGCACCCGGCGCGACCAGATCGCGCTGCTCTACCGCAGCAACGCGCAGTCGCGCGTGCTCGAGTCGGCGCTCTTCAACGCCGGCATCCCGTACCGCGTCTACGGGGGCTTGCGCTTCTTCGAGCGCGCCGAAGTCAAGCATGCGCTCGCCTACCTGCGCCTGATCGAGAACCCGAACGACGACACCAGCTTCCTGCGCGTCGTCAACTTCCCGACGCGCGGCATTGGCGCGCGCACGATCGAGCTGGTGCAGGATGCGGCACGCGCCTCGCAGCGCAGCCTGATGGCCAGCATCGGCGCGGTGTCCGGCAAGGGCGGCGCCAACCTCGCCGCGTTCGCGGCGCTGATCGCCGCGATGCGCGCCTCGACGCAGGGGTTGACGCTGCGCGAGATCATCGAGCATGTGCAGGGTGCGAGCGGCCTCGAGGCCTTCTATCGCGCCGACCGCGACGGCCAGGATCGGCTCGAGAACCTCGCCGAGCTAGTCAACGCGGCCGAGGCCTTCGTCACCGTCGAGGGCTTCGGCAAGGATGCCGTCGCGTTGCCCGTCGATGAGAGCGCCAACCCCGCCCCGGGGGCGGGGCAGGGGTGGGGGTCCACCGTCCACCGGCTCGCCGGACCCCGAGAGCGGCGAGATCCAGTCTCCGTTGAGCGCGTTCCTGGTTCACGCCGCTCTCGAGGCCGGCGACAACCAGGCCGAGGCCGGCCAGGACGCGATCCAGCTGATGACGGTGCATTCGGCCAAGGGGCTGGAGTTCGACGCAGTCTTCATCACCGGCCTCGAGGAGGGGTTGTTTCCGCACGAGAACTCGGCTTCCGAGCTCGACGGATTGGAGGAGGAGCGGCGCCTGATGTACGTCGCGATCACGCGTGCGCGCAAGCGCCTCTACCTGAGCTTCAGCCAAACGCGCATGCTGCACGGCCAGACGCGCTACAACGTCAAGAGCCGCTTCTTCGATGAACTGCCGGAGGAGACGCTGAAGTGGCTCACGCCGCGCCACCAGGGCTTCGGCTCGGGCTATGCGCGCGAGTACCAGGCGGCCTGGACGCGCGGGTCGGGGTTGACCGGCATCGTCGGCGCGGGGCGGGTCGAGGCGGCACCGACGCCGATCGTGCCCAAGTCGCCTGGCCACGGCTTTCGCGCCGGGCAGCGCGTGTTTCACAACAAGTTCGGCGAGGGCGTGATCGTGACCCTCGAAGGCAGCGCGCCGACGCGCGCGCGCAGATCAACTTCTCCCGCCACGGCAGCAAGTGGCTGGCACTCGGGATCGCGAAGCTGACCCTGGTCGAATGAGACACCCTTAGCGCGGCTGTTCCGCTACCGGCAGCAGCACCGACGACAGGCCCTCGTACTTCCCGCCCCAGCGGTAGGCGATGCCGAGCGACGCCGACACGGCGGTCTGCTCCTGTGTCAACGGGCTCGCCGCGGCGTCGCCGAGCAACCTCGTCACGCCCGCTCCACCGAAGACGATCCAGCGCGACGTGAGCGCGGCGGTGAATCCGATCGCGGCGCGTGCGCCGGTCGGGCCGGCGTTGGCAGTGAAGGGGGCCCGGCCAGTGGCGGCGGCAGTCTCGTCCGAGACGCCGTAGTAGCTGTTCATGTAGCGCGCGTCGGCGAGGTTGACGCCGCCGCCGGCATACCACTCGCTGGCCCGCGTGAGCGCGGCGCGATAGCCGATGTCGAAGGTTGCGACCGTGCCGCCTCCGCGGCCGAGCAGGTCGGGCGCAACGGCGGCGGCGAGCGTCCAGTGCGGTGTCAGCGCATACGAGGCGTAGGCGCGCGCGCGCACCGTCGCGTCGACGTCGGGCAGGTCCTCGAGGCCCTCGACGTCCGATGAGTTGCGACCGCGGTCGATGCGCAGCGTGATGCCCGCGCGCAGCCTGTCGGTGCGCAGCAGCTCGGCGCTGGCCCCGGGGCCACGTGGGTCCTGCGCGATGCCCAGGATGGCGGCGCCGCCGCCGGTGCTGAGGCGGATGCGGCCGTACTGGAAGGCCCACACGAGGCGCGGCTTCACGCTATGCGCGGTCGAGCCGGCATAGCTCGGGGTCCAGCTCGCAGTGGCGCCGAGCGCGAGGCTGGCGTTGGCGCGCAGGTCTTCCTGGAGTTCGGCCCAGGTCATGCCGGTGGGGGCGACCGTTGTCGAAGCAGCAGGCTCCTCCTTGTTCTCGCTGCCCGCAGTCGCAGGCAGTGCCGCAGCCACGGCGCAGCCGCCAAGGACCAGCGCGCGCAGGCTTGCGTGCAGGCCGCGCATGGCCGCGTCAGGCTTGCTCGCGCGCCGCCGCGTCGGGCTGCGCCTCGACGGCAAAGCAGTCGGTCACCGTGAAATACAGCGAGGCATAGAAGATGGTCGAGAACAGCAGCCCGGCCGGGATTGCCGCGAGCGCGATCAGCTGCGGCTGCGCCAGCAGGGCGGCAAGCACGTTCGCGATCGCGCCGAAGGCGAGGATCACGCCGCCCCACGCCAAGCCGTAGACGGTGAACGCGCCGAGGTTGCGCCAGCAGGCGACGGTGCTGAAGAACAGCGACTTGCCCATGCCGAGATCGCCCCAGTGCACGAGTGCGGGCGCGTGCCAGAACGGCAGCGAGAGCAGCGCCGCGAGGCCGAAGCGAAGCAGCAGGCCGAACTGCAATTGCGGATCGCCGAGCAGTTCGGCGATCGCCGCCGCATCGCCCTTGCCCGAGGCCATCGCATCCTGCAGCGCCTCGAACTTGCCGCCATCGGCGGCGTCGCTGAGCCAGATGATGACCAGGCTCGCGAGCGCATACGCCAGGCCCATCTGCACCAGCGCCGTCGTCCGCTTCGGGCTCACGCGCAGCGGTTCGGAGAACACCGATGGCGTCGGCGTGCGGCCGGCGAGCGTGCGCTGGGTCGCGAGCATGAAGGCCAGCGACACCAGCGGCAGCGCGGCCAGCAGCAGCCAGGCGCCGATCAAGGGCACCAGCATCGACACCAGCCCGGCAAACACGAACAGCGTGAACAGCGCCGCAAACGCGAGCGGCCGCCTGAAGAACACGGCAAAGCCGGCGCGCACCCAGCGCGCGCCCTGGCGCGCCGGGACGATTTGGAGTTTCATGGTTGGCAAGGGGTCGGTTCGGGGTGCCAGGGCGTGCGCACGCGCTCGCGCAGCACGCGCTCGTACTGGCCCGGGTCGTGGGCGGCGAGCAGCGTGGCATCGCGCGGCAGGTGCAGGTCCCACAGGCGCGAGATCCAGAAGCGCAGCGCCGCGGCGCGCAGCAGCGCCGGCATCAGGCGCACTTCGGCATGGGTGAGCGGACGCACGGCTGCGTAGGCGCCGACGAAGGCGGCCGCGCGCTCTTCGGCCAGGCGGCCGGAGTCGGGGTCGGCACACCAGTCGTTCAGGCAGACTGCGATGTCGAACAGCCACGCATCGACGCCGGCAAAGTAGAAGTCGAAGAAGCCGCCGAGCCGGTCGCCCTGCGGGCCATCGACGAACATCACGTTGTCGCGGAAGAGGTCGGCATGGATCGGCCCGCGCGGCAGGCTCGCATGCGCCGCCGAAGCGGCGAGTTGCTGCTGGAAGCCGAGTTCGCTGCGCACCAGTTCGCGCTGGCCCGCGTCGAGATGGGGCAGCAGTTGCGGTGCGGTCCGCTCCCACCAGGCCAGGCCGCGCAGGTTGGGCTGCACGCGCGGGTAGTCGAGCGCAGCCAGGTGCATGCGCGCGAGCATCGCGCCGACCTGCGCGCAGTGCGGTGCGTCGGGCGCCAGGCGGTGGCTGCCGGGCAGGCGATCGACCATCGCCGCGGGCTTGCCGCACACGGCGAGCAGGATCTCGCCGCTCGCGTCGGCGTGCGGCCCTGGCACCGGGATGCCGCGCTCGGCGAGGTGCTTCATCAGGTGCAGGTAGAACGGCAACTGCTCGGCCGTGAGGCGCTCGAACAGCGTCAGCACGTAGCGCCCGGTCGTCGTGTCGCAGAAGTAGTTGGTGTTCTCGATCCCCGACGCGCAGGGCGCGAGCGCGACCAGCTTGCCGAGGCCGAGCCGGGCCACGAGTGCGGCCGCCGCATCGGGGGCGACCTCGGTGAAGACCGCCATCAGAAGTCGAACAGCCGCCACATGCGCTGGCCCGCCGTGCCGCGGCGCGTGTCGGCGGTGGCGCTCATCTCGCGCGACGGGTCGCCGACGTGGATCTCGTAGCTGCCGGCAAGCGCTCCCTTGGTCGTGACGACGATGCTCCTGGCCTGGCCGCGCACCTGCAACTCCTCGATGCGGTTGGCGTCGTCCTCGATCACGCTGCGCCTGACGTTGGGCTCGGCGCCGCGCTCCGCGGCGGTAGCTGCCGCGGCCGACGCCGGCGCGGCAGCAGGTGTCTGGGCGAGGGCGCAGGCCGGCCCGAGCAGGGCGGCGCAGGCGGCGTGGCGAAGCAGTGAACGCATGCCGACGATTGTAGGCAGCGCGGCCCGCCCGGGCCGGCGCGCGGCTACTTCGACGCTGCCTGCCCCGGGGGCTCGGCGATGAAGCGCGACACGACCGGCGGCCCGTCGCCGACATGCAGCGCCAGGCGCTGCTCGCGCAGCGCGGCGTCGCCGGCGGTGAGGCGGTCGAAGCGGCGCAGGTGCTCGACCCAGTTCTCGTCGATGACGTATTCGATGTAGCGGCCGGCCTCGGACGCGTCGTGGAACAGCTCCCAGGCGAGCGCGCCGCGCTGCAGCCGGCTGCGCCGCGTGGCCTGCATCACGGCGTTGAATTCGGCGCTGCGCGCGGGGTCGATGCGGTATTCGATCGTCACCAGCACCGGGCCGGCGTCGGGGGCGACCGGCCGGCCCGGCACCGGCGGCACGAGGTCGTGCACCGGCGTCAGGTCTTCCACCGCCGTCGCCGCGAGCTTGAAGCGCCGCACCAGCGGCAGCGCAAGCGTGCCGCTCGCGGCCGCGAGCACGAGGCTCGCGCGCAGGTCGGTCAGGCTCGCCACCTGGCCCCACAGCGCTGCGCCGGCGGCGCTGCTGCCCATCAGCGCCATCTGGTAGATCGACATGCCGCGTGCGCGCACCCAGTCCGGCAGCGAGAGCTGGGCCGAGACCGACAGCGTGTTGGCCACGGCGAGCCACGCCGCGCCGGCGACGATCATCCCCGCCGCGGCGACCGCGACATTGGGCGCGAAGGCGACGACCGCGGTCGCAGCGGACTGCAGCAGCGTCCCGTCGCGCACGACCCGGTCGAACTCCATCCGCTGGCGCAGGCGCGGCAGCAGCAGCGCCGCGCCGATCGCGCCCACGCCCAGGCAGGCCAGCAGCAGCGTGTACGAGCGCGCGTCGCCGCCGGGCAGGGCGCGCGCGACCAGAGGCAGCAGCGCGAGCACCGCGATCGACTGCAGGAAGAACAGCGCCACGCGCAGCAGCACGGTGTGCATGCGCGACGACTGGCGCACGAACTGCACGCCGACGCGGATCGCGCCGAGGAAGCGCTCGCCCGGCAGCGCGCTCGGCGTGGGCTCGTGCTTCCAGCGCAGGATCACGAAGCCGGCGACGACCGACAGCACCGCGTTGAGCGCAAACACGTAGACGCTGCCGGCGCTCGCGATCAGCGCGCCGGCGATGATCGGGCCGATGATGCGTGATGCGTTCATCGCCACGCCGTTGAGCGCGATCGCCGGCGCGAGCTGGGTGCGCGGCACGAGGCCGGGGACGATGGCGGCGAAGACCGGCATGCGCATCGCCAGGCCGATGCCGTTGGCGAAGGTCAGCAAGAGCAGCATGCGTGCGCTCATGGTGCCGCTGGCCACGGTGATGCTGATCAGCACCGCGACGCCGGCGACCCAGAACTGGGTGAACATCAGGTAGCGCCGCCGGTCGAGGATGTCGGCGAGCGCGCCGCTCGGAAGGCCGAGCATGAACACCGGCAGCGTCGACGCCGTCTGCACCAGCGCCACCATCACCGGCGAGGTGGTGAGCGAAGTCATCAGCCAGGCCGCGGCGACTTCGTTCATCCACATGCAGGTGTTGGCGATCAGCCAGGCGCTCCACAGCATGCGGAACACCGGGTGCGCGAGCGGCGCGAGGGCCGAGCTCGAGGTCGTGTTGTCGGCTTGCATGGGCTATTCGCGGCGCAGGCGCAGGAAGCTCGCGAAGCGCGGCACGCCGCTCGCGTTCAGCCCGGCGTAGCGGTACGTGATCGTGGCGCCGAGCGGCGGTGGGTCGCGCCGCTGGGCATCGCTGAAGCCGGTGCCCAGGTTGAAGCGCAGCCCCTGCGGCGTCTGCACGACGAGCGCGCCGAGTTGCCCCGCGTAGCGGCCCTTGCCCGGCAGATGGCCGACGACGGTGGCCTCGGCGTCTTCGTAGGGTTTGAGCTTCAACAGGTCGTCGTTGCGCTCGGCCCGGTACAGCGATGCCCCGCGGTGCAGCATCAACCCCTCGCCGCCGGCCTTGACCGTCTGTTTCAGCAGCGCAAGTAGCGCGGCGCGGTCGGGCAGCTTGCGCTGGGGCACGGCCTGCACCCACGCGATGCCGAGCGTCCCGAGCAGGGCCTCGAGCGCAGCCAGGCGCTCGTCGAAGGGGCCCGGATGCGCGGGCAGGTCGAACACCATGTAGCGCATGCCGCGCCAGGCAGCGTCGTCGGGGGTGTCGCGGGCGACGGTCGATTGCGCCTGCTCGAAGCGCCCGCGCCCGGCCCACAACTCGCCATCCAGCGGCTGCGCCGGCCAGCCGGCGCTGAACCAGGCCGGTGCGGCGATGCGCCGCCCGCCGCGCGTGAGCAACTGCGCGCCGTCCCAGTAGCCACGCACGCCGTCGTACTTTTCGCTCACCCAGTAGTCGGCGAGCGCGATCTCGGCGCGATAGACCTTGGCCAGCATCAGCGCCGGCGCCGACGCATCGGCGGCGCGCGCCGGCAGCCACGGCAGCAGGCCGAGCGCCAGCAGCAGTGCGCGGCGCCGTGGGCAGGGCTCGGGCATCGGGCAAGAGGGAGAGGGAGGGCCTGCGACTCTAGCAGCCAGGGTCGCCGCCGGTTCGGCCTTCCGCGACAATTGCCGCATGAGCGAAGAAAAAGGCTGATGCTGCTCGTCGACGGGTCGAGCTACCTCTACCGCGCCTATCACGCGCTGCCCGACCTGCGCGGGCCCGACGGCTTTCCGACCGGCGCGCTGCACGGCTTCGTCGCGATGATGAAGCGCCTGCGCGAGCAGTTCCCGGCCGAGCATGCGGCCTGCGTGTTCGACGCCAAGGGCAAGACCTTCCGCGACGACTGGTACCCCGAGTACAAGGCGCAGCGCGCGCCGATGCCCGAGCCGCTGGCGCAGCAGATCGCGCCCATCCACGAGGCGGTGCGCCTGCTCGGCTGGCCGGTGCTCGAAGTGCCGGGCATCGAGGCCGACGACGCGATCGGCACCCTTGCCCGCGCCGCGGCGGCGAGCGGCCACAGGGTCTTGATCTCGACCGGCGACAAGGACCTGGCGCAACTCGTCGACGCCGACGTCACGCTCATCAACACGATGACCAACGAGCGCCTCGACGTGGGCGGCGTCAATGCGAAGTTCGGCGTGCCGCCGGAGCGCATCGTCGACTACCTGACGCTCGTCGGCGACAGCGTCGACAACGTGCCCGGCGTCGAGAAGGTGGGCCCAAAGACGGCTGTCAAGTGGCTCGCCGAACATGGCTCGCTGGCTGGCGTGATCGCTGCCGCGGACCGCATCGGCGGCGCGGTGGGCGAGAACCTGCGCAAGGCGCTGCCCTGGCTGCCGCAGGCGCAGCGCCTCGTCACTGTCGTCACCGACTGCGACCTGTCGGGTCATGTGCCGGGCTGGCCGGCGCTCGACGGCCTGCACTTCGACAGCATAGACCGCGACGGGTTGCTCGCGTTCTTCGATCGTTACGGGCTGCGCACCTTCCGCAAGGAACTGCTCGGTCCCGTCGCCGCACCTGCGGCCGCCGCCGACCCCGGCGCTGCGCCGGTGCAGCCGCCGGCCGCGCCGCCGGCGTCAGCGGTGGACCTGCGCTACGACACCGTGTTGACGCTGCAGGCGCTCGACGGCTGGATCGCGACGATCGCGGCGGCACCGCTGACCGCACTCGACACCGAGACCGACTCGCTCGACGCGATGCGCGCGCAGCTCGTCGGCATCTCGCTCTCGGTCGCGCCCGGCGAGGCGGCCTACATCCCGCTGCGCCACGCTTACGCCGGCGCGCCGGAGCAACTCGATGTGCAAGCCGTGCTTGCGCATCTGAAGCCCTGGCTCGAGGACGAGACGAGACCGAAACTCGGCCAGAACATCAAGTACGACACCCATGTGTTCGCGAACGCCGGCATCGCGGTGCGCGGCTATGCGCACGACACCCTGCTCGAGAGCTACGTGCTCGAGGCGCACAAGCCGCACGGCCTGGAGAGCCTGGCGCTGCGGCACCTCAACCGAAGCGGCCTGTCGTACGAAGACCTGTGCGGCAAGGGCGTGCACCAGATCCCGTTTGCGCAGGTCGACATCGAGCGCGCGGCGCGCTACTCGGGCGAGGACAGCGAGATGTGCCTGCACGTGCACCGCGCGCTGTGGCCGCAGATCGAATCGGAGCCCAGCCTGCGCTACGTCTACGAGCAGCTCGAGATGCCGACCGCCGCCGTGCTCGCGCGCATCGAGCGCAACGGCGTGCTGATCGACAGCGCGCTCCTCGCCACGCAGAGCCGCCAGCTTGCCGAGCGCATGGTGACGCTCGAGGCCGAGGCGTACGCGCTCGCCGGCCAGCCGTTCAACCTCGGCTCGCCCAAGCAGATCGGCGAGATCCTGTTCGGCAAGCTCGGCCTGCCGGTAGGCCGCAAGACGGCGAGCGGCGCGCCCTCGACCGACGAGGAGGTGCTGGAGAAGCTTGCCGCCGACTATCCGCTGCCGGCCAAGCTGCTCGAGCACCGGGGCCTGGCCAAGCTGAAGGGCACCTATACCGACAAGCTGCCGCTGATGGTCAACCCCGCGACCGGCCGCGTGCACACCAACTACGCGCAGGCGGTGGCGGTGACGGGGCGGCTGGCCAGCAACGACCCCAACCTGCAGAACATCCCGATCCGCACGCCCGAGGGCCGGCGCGTGCGCGAGGCCTTCATCGCGCCGCCGGGGCATGCCATCGTCAGCGCCGACTACTCGCAGATCGAGCTGCGCATCATGGCCCACATCAGCGGCGACGAAGGGCTGCTGCGCGCGTTTTCCGAAGGCATCGACGTGCACCGCGCGACGGCGAGCGAGGTCTTCGGCGTGCCGGTGCCCGAGGTCAGCAGCGAGCAGCGGCGCTACGCCAAGGTGATCAACTTCGGCCTCATCTACGGCATGGGCGCCTTCGGCCTGGCGAGCAACCTCGGCATCGAGCAGAAGGCGGCGCGCGACTACATCGAGCGCTACTTCGCGCGCTACCCCGGCGTCAAGCGCTACATGGACGAGACCAAGCTGCGCGCCGCCGAGCGCGGCTACGTCGAGACGATGTTCGGCCGCCGCATCGTCCTGCCCGAGATCCAGGGCGGCAACGGCCCGCGCCGCGCCGGCGCCGAACGCCAGGCGATCAACGCGCCGATGCAGGGCACGGCGGCCGACTTGATCAAGCTCGCGATGATCGCCGTGCAGAAGACGCTCGACGACGAGCGGCGGGCGACCAAGATGATCATGCAGGTGCACGACGAACTCGTGCTCGAAGTGCCCGACGCCGAACTCGACTGGGCACGCGCCGCGCTGCCGCGCATCATGGCCGGCGTGGCCGAGCTGAAGGTGCCGCTGCTGGCAGAGGTGGGGGTGGGGCGGAACTGGGAGGAGGCGCACTGAGCCTGGCGCGCCGCGGCGGCCCCTCGTGCCGCAGCACATTGATCTGACATCAGCGCCTGCCCCATGGGCGGGGGATGCTCGCGCGCGGCGCAGACGCGCTTACGCGTTGCCTGCGCCGACCAACTGTCGGAGTGCTCGATGGCCGCTGCAATGCGTCTGCAGCCTCTGCGCCTCTTGCGCTGGCTTCGTGCGGCCCGCAGGCACGCGATTCTTCAAGAATCCCTGCGCCGAAGGGCTGATTTCCTCGTCAGCCCCGCGACGACCAAGCCACAACCGAAGAGCAGCGCCGTGGAAGGCTCGGGAATCGCCGGCGCGGCGGAGTACCAGTAGTCGACGCCGCTGTCCAGGCCGATCAACGGAAGGTAGGCGCCTGGGGGCACGTCTACCTCGCTGCCCAGATCGTCGTAGACCCGCATGCCGGTGATCCCGAGCCAGGTCAAGGTATGGCCGAAGTCGGCGATGGCCAGGGTCAGCACGTTGCTTTCCGGGTTGTACGCCTTGCCGCCCCAGGTGCCGGCGGCGGCGCGCAGGTCCAGAGCGAAGGTCGAATCCTTGTCTACCGTGAAGGAGTTGCTGACGACACCGTTCCAGACGCCACTCTTCGAGACGTTACCCGCCGAGTCCAGCGACCAGTTTCCGCCGCCGTGCGAGTCGCCGACGGCATAGGAGTACTCGAGGCTCGCCGAACCGCCCGCCGCACCGGGACCGCCCGACTCCGCGAGCAGGTTGCCGGACACCGAGAACTGATAGTCGAAGACGAAGGTTTCGCCCTCGCCGAGCCACGACGCCCAGTCCGGACTCACCGGCTCGACGATGCCGGCGCGTGCCCTCGACCACGCGTTTCCGGAATCCCAGTTGGTCATGAGGTTGATGTTCGCCAGCGAGTACAAGGACAGGTTGCCGGCGCTGGACGACGCGGCCGAGACGAGGTTGATGTTTGCGGCCATGAATTCCTGCCTGAACGTCGCACCGGCGGGGCCTTCGTTGGAGACGCCTGGCGGGCCTGGTGGATAGAACGTCTGCTCCACCGACCCCGACGCCGTATAGGCTCCCGCGAGAGCCGGTGCGGGGCACATCAGGGTCGCGACGACCAGTCCGAGCAAGGGCAGGGTGGCGCGCGCGACGATGCCGCTGCGCGGCGAAGACCGTTGACGGCGCTGCGCGTCCTGGCGGGCCCGGCGGTCGACGGTCGGTGCGAGCGCCGTCTTCCGCTCTGTGCCGATGCACTTACGCCGCGTGCCAAGGCCGCCAAACTGTCCAAGCCGCCTGTCGGATTTCGGTGAGTCAGGCGAGCCGCTCTCCGGCACATTCGTCAAAGCCATGCAGGTGACCATGATCACTCTCCCTTCCTGGAAGGCAGGGGGCCCTGGCTCAACTGCCGGGCTTCGCGCGACCCCCAAGCGCAAGCCCCGTCCTCTTCGTGCCGGGGCGACTCGGCATCATCGGCCGGGCACCCGGCATGCCGCGAGGGCGAGTCGATTGACTGCGCGCCGAGCGGCCCCGGCCACGTTCGAAAAGCTAGATCCGCCGGCGGCAGCGGCCTTTGACCTGGCGCAAAGACCAACGACGCCCCCCTCGAATGAGGGGTTGAAGTCGCCGGCCGTCGGGAGGACGCTGCGCGCCCGGTGATCTGCAAGTGGAGGTGCGTGATGGCGCTGCATCCTGGGTTGCTGAAGTGGTTCGTGCCTGCGTTGGTGCTCTTGGCGCAGCCCGGCTGGGCCTATCGGGCGAGCCTGGAAACCTCCTCGCTGCAGCCCTGGGGGTATGAGCTGATCTCGAAGTGCAACGCCGGTCTCACGCCGCCGCCGGGCAACTATGACGGCGGCTGGTCGTGCAGCCCGGGTACGCAGACCGGCACCGACCCCTATGTCAGCCATGCCGACGCCAACGTCTTCGCAAGCGCCGACCTGCGCGACGGCAAGCTGCGCCTCGCGGCCAACGCTTCAGGCTCGGCGACGGTCGGGCTGGGCGACATGCTTTGGCTGGATATCCCTGGCCTCGACCCTGGCGAGGTGCAGACGATCAGTTTCGACCTCGTCGTCAACGGGACCTTCGCGCGCGCCCCGGGGCAGGATCGCGGCCAGGCCGGCTACCAGTTCCTGGCCGCGAGCGGGCTGTACACCTACGCGCTGACCGACATGGTCATGGGCTCGGTCGGGTGGAAGACGGCTTCGGGCAGCAATGTCGTCAACTCGACCGCCACGCCCGAGGAGTTCTACACCTTCAGCACGATCGGCGACTGGACCCAGCTTGCGACCAACCACTTCGTCGCGAGCATCGATGTCTCGGGCGACGACCCGACGCTCGGTTTCAAGATTGGATTGTCTGCGGGCGGCCCAGCGGACTTCTCCAACACGGCGACGGTCACGCTGTCGTTGCCTGACGGTTCATCGTTCGTGTCGGAGTCGGGTGTGTTCCTGAGCGCGGTGCCCGAGCCGGCGAGTGCTGGGCTGCTCGCAGTCGGCCTCGCATTGCTCGCTGGGTTGCGGCGCCGCCGCTGAGTGTCCCGCAGCCGCCGGGCACCGGCGGGCCGGGGCGGGCCGTGACGAGCCATTGATGCCCCGATGTCCCGAGCGGCTGAAGCGCAGAGTGTCCAACCTGCGGAGGCGGGCACCGCGCCCCTATCCGGTTAGCCCATCAAAGCCGGCCCCGAACACCCTGCGCGGCCGAATTTGCGCCACGCGCGGTGCATGTGCAGCAGAATTGCGCCCGAGAACACGTTTCCGCCAATGTCGGCCTTCCAACTGAAAGTTGACAGTATGCATGTTATATGCATAATGCTCCGGTGGAGATCGAGTTCGACCCCGCCAAGGCTCAGAGCAACCTCCGGAAGCACAAGGTCAGTTTCGCCCATGCGGAGCAGGCCCTCCGAGACCCCATGGCGCTCACCATCGAGGATCCGGATGCCCGGGGAGAGCAGCGTCTCGTAACGCTGGGCTCGGACGCTTTGGGAAGGGTCCTCGTCGTCGTGCACACGCCACGGGGCGAGCGCACTCGGCTGATCTCCGCACGTAAGGCCAGTCGCGGTGAGGCGGAGCAATACCATGCGTAAGGAATACGATTTCTCCAAAGGCAAGCGTGGGGCCGTAGTGCCTTTGCCCGGCAAGACCCGCATCACGATCATGCTGGACGACGATGTCATCGAACACTTTCGCGCAGCGGCGGAGGCCCAGGGCGTGGGCTACCAGACCATGATCAACGCCACTCTTCGGGTTGCGCTGCCCGCGGCCAAGGGCAAAGGCTCGGACAACCGCCCGGTCACGGTCGACGTGCTTCGCAAGGTGCTCCGAGAAGAGCTCCACACAACGTAGGCGCCGCCCCCCACCCGAGCTCAGGTTGAACGTCGAGCTCGTCTCGGACGAGGTGCCGAGCCCGGCCATCGGCGCCGTGCTGCCGGTTACTTTCGAGGAAGCGCGGATCTGGAGGTACGCAGGGCCGCAAGGGACGATCTTGCAGGGGTGTGTTGCCGGGGATGCGTGGTTGTGGCTACGGCCTGGAGTTCGTGCGCGAGGCGACGGCCGTGGTTCTCGAGGCAGGCTGCCAGCGGATCTTCGGCGATGCCGGCACTGGCAACGCACCGACGGCCGAGGCCTTCCGCCCGGCCGGCTACGCGGAGCGCGAGTCATGGCAGCGGCCGCGGGCATGGCGCTGCCTTCGGGCATCATTGCAACGCTCGCGACACTTGCCCAGGAGGACTGCATGAAGATCCACGGCCGCTGCCACTGCGGCAGCATCAGTTTCACGGCCGAGGCGGACCCCTCCAAGGTCATGGTCTGCCATTGCACCGACTGCCAGACGATGTCCGGCGCACCCTTCAGGGCCGTGATTCCGGTGTCCGCCCAGGGCTTCGCGCTGACGGGGAGCCCGAAGGTCTACATCAAGACTGCGCAAAGCGGCAATCGTCGCGCGCAGGCGTTCTGCGGCGAGTGCGGCACGCCGCTGTACGCCACCTCGCCCGAGGCGCCGGCTGTCTATGGCATCCGACTTGGTTGCGTTGCCGAACGCGCCCTGCTTCGCCCGGCGAAGCAGGTCTGGACCGTTTCCGCCATGCCCTGGATTCACGACCTGGGTTCGGTGCCCGGGGTCCCAGGGCAGTAGGACTTCACGAGGCCGCACCGTGCCTGCGCGGGGCCCCGCCGATGGGCCGCGCAGGAGGGGGCGGGGCTCGGTGCGCGTGCGGGCTCCCGGCACAGCGCTTGGCGCTTCGCGCTCAAGCCCGGCCCCCTGCGTGCCGAAGACGCCTCAGGCTCACTTCAAGCAGAGGCCATGCCATGACGCCCGAACTGCTCTGGATCCTTCCCGCCCTCGCCGTCGCGCCCGCCGCCTGGGTCGTGGCGACGCGCTTGCAGCAGCGCCGGATCGGCGTGCTGCAGGCGCAGGTCAAGGCGGTCAAGCAGACCGCTGCCGAGCACGCCGATCAGGCGCGCAAGCAGATCGCCCAGTTGCAGTCCGAACTCGCCGCGCGCCCGCCGCTGCCGCCCGCTGAGCGCGCGCGGCGCGACAGCGCGGCGGCCGAGGCGTCGCGCGCGGCCGAGGCGCGCCGCGCGCTGGCCGAGAAGCTCGAGCCCGGCGACGGCTTCCAGGCGACGTCGATCGCCGCGCGCCACGGCTTCGCCAAGACCGAGGTCATGGAAGGCTGATCAAGGCGGCGGCGGCTGCGGCCGGTCGCGCTCGTAGATCACCCAGTAGATCCCCGCCACGAGCACGCTGCCGCCGACCAGGTTGCCGGCGATCACCGGCCCGAGGTTGGCGAGCATCGCGATGCCGATCTCGCCGGCGCGCGCCGGGTCGAGCAGCATCGCGAACGCGAAGAAGAACATGTTGGCGATGCTGTGCTCGAAGCCGAGCGCGACGAAGGCGGCGATCGGCGGCACGATCGCGACCGCCTTGTCGACGACGCTGCGCCCGGCGGCAGCCATCCAGACCGCCATGCACACGAGCACGTTGCACAGCACGCCCTTGAAGAACGCCACCAGCGGCGGCAGCGCGGACTTGGCGGCGACGAGCGCGAGCGCCTGGGCGCCGAGGCGGCCGCCGTCGAGGTCGCCGGTGCGCGCGAGCCAGACCAGCAGCGCCAGCCCCGACGCGCCGACGAAGTTGCCGGCGCACACGACGACCCAGTTGCGCAGCACCTCGCGCGTGCCGATGCGGCCGCTGGCCCAGGCCATCGCGAGCAGGTTGTTGCCGGTGAAGAGCTCGGCGCCGGCAACGACGACGAGCAGCAGCCCGAGCGAGAACGCGACGCCTGCGAGCAGCCGCTGCGCGGCGAAGGGCGACGCCGTGTCGGCGCCGACGAGCAGGTACAGCGTCGCGCCGAGCCCGATGAAGGCTCCCGCCAGTACCGCGAGCAGGCCCATGGCGCGCAGCGGCAGGCGCGCCTTGGCGACGCCGATGGCGTCGATGCGGTGCGCGACTTCGGCGGGTGAGAAGGCATCGAAGCCGTAGAGGTCCGACATGGGCGCTGGCTTTCAAGGGCAGCGGGCCGGCGGCTGCCGACCCTGCGTCATGCTGTCGCACCTCGGCTGCGCCTGGCTTGACGCCGCTCAACTTCGACCTGTGGCACGCCGGCGCACGCAATCGAGGTAGGCCTCGCCATCGGGCGGCAGGCCGCTGCGCTGCGAGGTCCACAGCATCTCGCCCAGGCAATCCATCGCCGCGTGCTGCGCCGCATGCGCGGAGCCCAGGCGCGCGGCGAGCAGCTCGAATGCCTGGCGGATGCCTTGCGGCTGGTCGATCGAGACCTGCTCGCTGATCGAGACGTGCATCGAGAGGTGCAGGAAGGGGTTGGTGCGCCCGTCCTCGACCGTGTAGACCGCGCCGAGCGCGGCGTCGAGGTCGGCGAGGTCGGCCGCATACTCGGGATGCGCTTCGATCCACTGCGCAGCCAGGGATTCGAGCGGTGTCAGCGGCGCGCGCGCAACCCGCTTGGCGGCGACCTCGCAGAAGAAGCGCCGGACGTCATGTTGCGAGGGTGCGAACATCGGGCCATTGTCGCGCTGGCGACGCCCAGCCGATGCCGCCCGCCATGACGCTCGTTACCGACCCCTGGTTCTACGCCGCTGCCATTCCCGCGGTGCTGCTGATGGGCCTGTCCAAGAGCGGCTTCGCGACCGGCTTCGGCGCGCTTGCCACGCCGCTGATGGCGCTCGCGGTGCCGGTGCCGCAGGCGGCGGCGATCATGCTGCCGCTGCTCGTGATCATGGACGGCACCGGGATGCAGCGCCTGTGGCGCGAGCGCGATCCGGCGCTGCTCAAGCTGCTGCTGCCGGCGGGGCTGCTCGGCACGGGCGTCGGCACGCTGCTCTTCGGCGTGTTCGCCACCAGCACCGTGTCGGGCATCGTGGGCGCGCTGACGCTGCTCTTCCTGGCCCAGCGCCTCGCCTTCCCGCCGCACGCCGCGAGCCGGCCGCCGCCGCGTGCACTCGGCTTCGTGCTCGGCATCGCATCGGGCTTCACGAGCTTTGTCGCCCATGCGGGCAGCCCGCCGATCAACGCCTACATGCTGTCGCTGCGCCTGCCGCCGATCAGGTATGCGGCGACGATGGCGGTCTTCTTCGCCGCGATCAATCTGTCGAAGTGGATCCCGTATGCGTGGCTCGGCCTGATCGACCTGCGCAACATGGGCACGGCGCTCGTGCTGATGCCGATCGCCCCGCTCGGTGTGTGGATCGGCGTGCTGCTTACCCGCCACATCCGGCCGACCTGGTTCTACCGCCTGGCCTACACCGGTATGTTCCTCACCGGCATCAAGCTGCTGTCGGACGGGCTGCGCTGAAGGCCTCGGCGGCCGGGCCTCCGCTACCATAGCGGCAAAGCAACAGCGAGGAGGCGCGATGCCGGTGATCGTGGTTGCCAATCCCAAGGGCGGGGTCGGCAAGAGCACGCTTGCGACCAACCTCGCGGGTTGGCTGGCGCACCAGGGCCACGCGGTGATGCTGGGCGACGTCGACCGCCAGCAGTCGGCGCGCGGCTGGCTCGCGCTGCGCCCGCCCGGCCTGCCGCGGATCTCGACCTGGCAGGCGCTGCCGGGCGACGTGGTGCGCCCGCCGCAGGGCACGACGCACGCCGTGCTCGACACCCCCGCCGGGCTGCACGGCAAGCGGCTCGACGCGGTGATGAAGCTCGCCGACCGGGTGCTCGTGCCGCTGCAGCCGAGCATCTTCGACATCCGCGCAACGCACGACTTCGTGCGCGCGCTGCAGGCGCACAAGCGTAGCGACCGGGTGCGCATTGCGCTCGTGGGCATGCGCGTGCGCGAAGGCACGATCGCCGCCGAGCAGTTGCGCGAGTTCCTGGCCACGCTCGGCGCGCCGGTGCTCACCTACCTGCGCGACACGCAGAACTACGTCCACCTCGCCGCGCGCGGCCTGACGCTGTGGGATGTGGCGCCCGGCCGCGTCGAGCGCGATCTCGAGCAGTGGCGGCCTGTGCTCGACTTCGCCACCCCCTGAACGATCCTGGAGCCTCGATGAAGACGATATTCCCCAAGCTCGCCGACCTGCAGGCCATGGTCGGCAAGACGCTCGCCACGAGCGACTGGATCACGATCGACCAGAAGCGCATCGACCTCTTTGCCGAGGCCACCGGCGACCATCAGTGGATCCACGTCGATCCGGTGCGCGCCGCGGCGGGGCCGTTCAAGACGACTGTTGCGCACGGCTTCCTGACGCTCTCGCTGCTGCCTGAACTTGCTGCCAACGCCTACGAGATCGCCGACCGCCGCATGGGCGTGAACTACGGCCTCAACAAGGTGCGCTTTCCGTCGCCGGTGCCGGTGGACAGCCGCCTGCGCGGGCACTTCAAGCTGCTCGAGTACAAGCCCATCGAGGGCGGCGCACAACTGACCTTCGAGCTCGCGATCGAGCGCGAAGGCTCCGACAAGCCGGTCTGCGTGGCCGAATCGGTGTCGCGCCACTTCGTTTGAAGTGGCCGCCCCAGGACACCTGCGGTGTCGCCCCCGAAGGGGATCTCGGTCCTCTCGGGAGCGGCCCGGCGGGGATTGAGTCAGCGCATGGGCTAACATCGATCGCTGGCGAGGAGCCCTGACGATGAAGGTGCTGCTGGTTGACGACCATCCGCTGATCCTGTCTGCGCTGCAGGCGGTGATCCAGGGATTGGGTGACGACGTGACCGTCGTCGGCGCCGCGAGCGGCCGCCAGGCGCGCCAGATCCTGCGCGAGGGCAGCGACTTCGAGCTCATCCTGCTCGACCTGCAACTCGGGGACGTCGACGGCTTCGAGCTCCTCGTCGAGCTGCGCGCCAACTACCCGGCGCTGCCGGTGGTGATCGTCTCGGCGTCGGACCGCACCAGCGACGTGATCCGCGCCGTGGACCTCGGCGCGATGGGCTTCGTGCCCAAGCGCGCCAGCAACGCGACGCTGTTCGAGGCCTTGAACCTCGTGATGCAGGGCGGCATCTACGTGCCGCCGATGACGCTCGGCTCCGAGCCTGGCGAAGGCAAGCCCGAGGGCGACACCGTGCCGAGCTACCTCGCGATCGTGCGCGAGCAATCCGAGGCCGCCGACGCGCCGGCGCCATCGACATTGGCGGCGATCGGCCTCACGCCGCGCCAGACCGACGTGCTCGGCCTGCTGCTGCAGGGCAAGCCCAACAAGCTGATCGCACGCGAGCTCAACCTCTCGGTCGAGACCGTGAAGGACCATGTGGCTGCGGTGCTGCGCGCGCTCAACGTCACCTCGCGCACCCAGGCCGTGCTCGCCGTGGGCCAGATGACGCGCGAGCAGGGCGGCGCACCGCAGGCCTGGCGGCACAGCACGCGCAGCTGAGGGATGGCGCCCGACGCCGACGCCTTTGCGCTGCAGCGCGACAAGGCGCGCGCGATGTTCGCCTACAACCCGACCTCGCTCGCCGGCCATGCGGTGGGCGCGCTGGTGGTCTTGCTCGTCTTTCGCGATCTCGCGCCGGCTGCGCTGCGCTGGAACTGGGGCCTCGCGATGGCGCTGCTGATCGCGCTGCGCAGCGTCCTCGCCTGGCACGTCGCGCGCCACGAGGCGGCGACGCCGGACGCGCTTGCACGCCAGTTGCGGGTCTGGATCGCGGGCACGCTCGTCACGGCGGCGCTGTGGGGCTGGGCGGCGTGGAGCTTCCTGCCGCATGGCGGCGGGCTGCAGCAGATCGCGCTGATCCTCGTCGTCTACACCTTCTGCGTCGCGTGCATCCCGATCCTGGCGCCGCAGTTCGCGCTCTACCTGGCCTTCAGCGGCCTCGTCTACCTGCCGGCGATCGCGCGCGTGGCGCTGCTCGAAGGCGCGCTCGGCGTGCAGACGGCCTTCGTGATGGCGGTGGCGATGGCGATGACGCTCGTGCTCGGCCGCAACTACCGCGGTGCCTTCGAGCGCGCGAGCCGGCTGCACTGGCAGGCCGAAGCCCTTGCCGGCCAGTTGCGCGCCGAGAAGGCGGTTGCCGAGGCCGCGCGCCGCGAAGCCGAAGTGGCCAACCGCGCAAAGACGCAGTTCTTCGCCGCCGCGAGCCACGACCTGCGCCAGCCGCTGCACGCGATGGGCCTGTTTGCCGAGGCGCTGCGCCAGCGCAGCCAGCGCGACCCCGAAGCGGCGCGCCTCGTCAACAGCATCAACGCATCGGTCGATGCGCTCGAGGGGCTGTTCACCGAACTGCTCGACATCACGCGCATCGAGAGCGGCGGCGTCGACGTGAAGCCGGCCGACTTTGCGGTGGGCGACATCTTTCGCCGCCTGCGCCTGCACTTCGAGCCGGCGGCCTTCGACAAGGGGCTTGCGCTGCGCTTTCGCGGTAGCCAGCACCGTGCGCATGCCGATCCGCTGATCGTCGAGCGCATGCTGCGCAACCTGCTCGCCAACGCAATCCGCTACAGCACCGACGGCGGCGTGCTCGTTGCCTGCCGGCGTCGCGCAGACGGCAGCCTGCGGCTGCAGGTGTGGGACACCGGGCCCGGCATCGCCGCCGCCGAGCAGGCGCACGTCTTCGAGGAGTTCTACCAGGTGCCCGGCAGCGCAGTGCCGACGGCCGAGCAGAAGAAGGGCCTGGGGCTGGGGCTGGCCATCGTCAGGCGCCTGGCGGCGTTGATCGGTGGCTCGGTGGAACTGCGCTCGGTGCCCGGCCGCGGCAGCGTGTTCGGCTTTGGCCTGCCGCCGGCGCAGGCGGCAGCGCCGCCCGAATCAGCGCGCGTGCCCGGCCCGCTGGCACCGGGGGTCACGCTGGCCGGCAGGCGCATCGTCGTCGTCGAGGACGACGCGGCCGTGCGCGCCGGGCTCGAAGTGCTGCTGCAGGGCTGGGGCGCGCAAGTGCAGTCGGCCGACTCCTTCACGGCCGCAGTGCGCACGGCCGACGCGCCGGGCGCCCGCAGCGCGCCGCCCGACCTGCTGATCGTCGACTATCGGCTCGAGGCCGGGCACAGCGGCGTCGACGCGATCCGGGCCCTGCGAACGGCCTACGGCGCAAGCGTGCCGGCGATCGTCGTCACCGGCAGCACGATGACCGGCCTCGATGCCGAGGCCGAGCGCGAGGGCTTCCACCTGATGATCAAGCCGGTGGTGCCCGCAAAGCTGCGCGCGATGATCGGCTTCAAGCTCGGGCTGCGTGCCGCGGGCGGCTGAGTACCCCTGACGCTCTGCCTTCGGGATTGACGACCGAGGGAAGCGCGGACACAGTGCGCGACGTGCCGCCGGGTGAGCCCGGTTGGCATGCACACCCGCCATCGTCGTCGTCATCGATCCCCGTAAGGAGGCAGCGCCATGAGCCACATCCAGACCGTGCAGAGCATCTACGAGGCCTTCGGCCGCGGCGACATCGCGGCCATCCTCGGCCACCTCGCGGAAGACGTGGTGTGGGAGTACGACAAGGCGGCCGCCGGCATCCCCTGGCTCGTGCCGCGCCGCGGGCGCGCGGAAGCGGCGAAGTTCTTCGAAGCGCTGGGCGCCGTCGAATTCCAGAAGTTCCAGCCCAAGGTGCAGCTCGCCAGCGGCAACATCGTCGTCGGATTGAACGACGTTGCCTTCACCGTCAAGGCCACCGGCAAGCACGTCGTCGAGGAGGACGAGGTCCACATCTGGCACTTCGACGCGAGCGGCAAGGTGGCGCGCTTCTGCCACAAGACCGACACTCTGCAGCATTGGCTGGCGCTGCAGGGAAGCTGAGCAGTCGCGCGCGCTGCCGCGGGTCAGGCCTCGACCCATCATTGACACGTTCCGGCGTCTTGGTTCACCAAGTAGGAGCCCGCGATGTCTGCCCAGACCTGGACCCAGGGCGAGAAGAGGATTGCACGTCGCGTGTTCGAGGCCGCACTCGAACGCGAGCTGGCCGAGGTCATGGCAGAGTTCAAGGCCAGGGCCGCGCGTGCGCAGGAACCCGACGACATGTGGGCGACGCAGGAGTACCTTGCCCAGGCCAGACGCGACATCGACCGCAAGTACGACTATCGCTACTCGCAGCTCGAGCTGGTGTTCGCGATCCTGCTGCGCGAGCAGCGGATCGCGGAGGCTGAGCTCGAGGGTCTTGCCGACGAAAAGCTGGCCGTCATTCGCGGTATTGCGTCGTTTTGACGGGATCCAGATCGCTACCTTCCCGCCGCCGAGGCAGCCCTCCAGTCCCGCCGCTCGGTCAGTGACAGGTCTATGCTTCGCCACCCGCGGCCACAGAGGGGCATTCATGACCGGTCTGGACGCACATTACGCGGCCCGCGACATCGAGGCGCGAATCCTGGCGGCCTTGCGCGCCGCCGGCTTGAATCCCGGGCAGCGCCTGTCGCCCGAGGATCTGGGCGCGCTGGACCACTTCCACACCGGCGGGCTGCGCGCCTCGCGCGAGCTGCTCGAGCGGGCGCATATCTCGGCCGGCGAGCGCGTGCTCGACATCGGCGCCGGGCTGGCCGGGCCCGCCCGGCTGCTCGCTGCCGAGCTCGGCTGCCGCGTCGACTGCATCGAGCTGTCGGCCGACTTCTGCGCCGGCGCGGCATTGCTGAATCGGCTGACGGGGCTCGAAGACCGGGTCCGGCTTCACCAGGGCAGCGCGCTCGACCTGCCCTTTGCCGACGATGCGTTCGACGTGGTCTGGATGCAGAACGTCGGCATGAACATCGCCGACAAGCCGCGGCTGTACGGCGAAATCCGGCCGCGTACTCAAGCCGGGCGGGCGGTACGCGTTCCAGGAGATGGCTGCCGGAGAGGCTGCCACGTCGTACTTTCCGCTGCCCTGGGCGACCGATCCCGGCGACAGCTTTCTCGTCTCCGCGGCAGCGATGCGCTCGTTGCTGGAGGCGAGCGGATTCGTCGCCGAACTGTTAGAAGACACGAGCGACGCGCACCTGAGCCGGACCGCCGCAGACGCTGCGCCGAGCGCGCTGACGCTGGGCGTGTACGTCGACAATCTCGCGCACAAGGCCGCGAACGCGCGACGCAGCCTCGAGGAGGGCCAGGTGCGGCTTGTCAGAGGTGTCTTCCGGTTACGGTGAGTCGGCATGGCGGACATCGTTCGACGCGTGTCGCTCCCGCGCTGGATCGCGGTCGCCCTGCTTGCAGCGGCGCTGCTGGCCGGCGCGGCCTACATGAGGGGCATCGGCCGCGCCTACGACCGGATCGCCGGCAAGAGCACGCTGATGGCCTCGCCCTACGGGACGATCGAGTTCACGCAGGGCGGACCGTCGGGCAGCCCCGCCGTGCTGGTGATCCACGGCAGCGGCGGCGGATTCGACCAGGGCGAACTGATCGCGCAAGCGGTGCTCGGCGAGGGCTGGCACTGGATCGCGCCGTCGCGATTCGGCTATCTGCGCTCGACCCTTCGCGACGGCGCTAGTTTCGACGACCAGGCCCACGCCTACGCGCACCTGCTCGACGAGCTCGGCATCGCCAAGGTGGCGGTCGTCGCGCTGTCGCACGGCGGGCCATCGGCGCTGCTCTTTGCGCTGCTGCATCCGCAGCGCGTCTCGTCGCTCGTGCTCGTCTCGTGCGGCGTCGCCTCGTCGACGGATCCGGCGCAGGGCGAAGCCAATCGCAAGGGCGACATGCTGACGACGGTGTTCGCGCACGACCCGCTCTACTGGGGCGCGAGCACGCTCCTGCGGCGGCAACTGCTGGCGTTGATGGGCGCCGACGACGCCGTTATTGCGGGGCTGAGCCCGGAGCAGCGCCTGCTGGTGGACCGCATCGTCGACGAGATGAACCCGGTGGCTCCGCGATCGGAAGGCGTCGCGTTCGACAACCGGGCGCCGATGCCCGACGCGAGGATTGCCGGGATCCGCACGCCGACGCTGATCTTTCACGCGGCGGACGACACGCTGCAACTCGTTCGCAATGCCGAGTTCGCCGCCGCCACGATCCCCGGCGCGCGGCTGATGCGCTTCGAGCGCGGCGGGCACCTGCTCGTCGTCGTCGAGCAAGCCGCGATCCGCGCCGCCGCGCAGCAGTTCATCCGCGACCACCTGGGGCGCTAGGGCCGCCGCGCCGGGCCGCCCCAAGCAAGGCCCTACCCTCGCGGAGGGTCGCTCGCCGTACCCGGCGAGCGGGGTTCAACGTCTGGTAGTCGTGCTTGTGCGTCGCGACGCCAACCTCCTTGGACTCCCAGCCGAACTTGACGGTCCAGGCGCCGCCCTCGGCAAGCGGCGGCTCGAGCGTGACGATCAGCGAGTCGCGGAACAGGTAGCTGCCCTCGTAGTGCTGGTTGGGCCAGAAGGCGCGGTCCTTCTCGTAGTCGGGGACGCGCACGCGCAGGTCCATCGAGTACGACAGCGTGCGGTCGTCGGGGTTGCTCGAGATGCGCGCCCGGTTGGCGAGGAACACGGTCGACAGATAGACCATGCGCGCACCGGCATCGGCCGACGCGAGCTGCTTGTGCGTGCGGCAGGCGGGCGAGTCTTCCTCGGCGACGCGGCGGCTCAATTGCCAGCGCTTGCCGCGCGGCCGGGCGAGGAGCTCGAACTGGTACAGCGCATCCACGTCGCCGGCATCCGCCTCGAGCGCCGCGGGCAGCTGCACGCCGTCGATCTCGAGCCAGATCTCGACCCGCACGTCGCCGAACAGGAAGCGCGTCAGGTTCTGGTACGCCTCTTCGCTGTTGACGATGCCGTAGGTTCCCGAGTGCGAGCGGTAGGCGTAAGCGGTGGCGGCGGGGTGGGTCACGTTGCCCGCGTCGTCGAGGCCCCAGACCGACGCATTGGCGATCTTGACGAGGCCGTCGCTGCCGTTGCCGGCGAAGGTGCGCGACAGGCCCATCGCGACGTCGTAGTCGGCGCGGTTGCTGCCGACCATGCAGAACATGCGCTCGATGGGCAAGGCTTTCGCAGGCAGGTAGTCGACGCGGTCGTACTTCGCGTAGGCGGCCTCGAGCGCGAGATAGCCGGCCATGCGCTTGCGGTTGAAGTTGTTCATGTCGGCCGCGCCCAGCCAGGCCGGCACGTTGATGCCTGCGGTCTCGATGCCGTTGTGCGGCGTCGCGTAGGTGAAGACCTTGTCCACCGCTTTGCGCGCCTCGGCGCTGCCGAGCGCGGCGTTCTGCAGGAAGGCGCGCACGACGAGGCCGCCCATCGAGTGCGCGACCAGATAGCAGCGAAAGTCCGCGGGCGCGAGCGCGCTGCCTTCCTGCGCGCAGACGAGGTCTCGCACGCGCAGGATCAGCTTGTCCAGGCCGCGCGCATAGTCCTCGATCGGGCTCGCCTTGGCGTCCTCGCTGAACAGCGTCGAGCCGCTGTCGTAGTAGCGGTAGACGACGATCGAGCGCGGCGCGATGCCCTGGTTGCCGCTGCGCGGCAGCCAGTCGGCGTCCATGATGTCGGCGCCCTGCTCGTAGACGTCGGAGTAACCGAAGTCGCTCGCCAGGCGCAGCACCGGCGACTCGAAGATGAAGCGCTTGGGCTGCGCTTTCTTGTCGATCGCCGCGCGATAGACCGTCGATCCAAGGTTGAAGCCGCAGAACGGATCGGCCGCGGTCTCGTCGCGCTCGCCTTCGGTCATCGCGTAGCCGCGCACGTAGATGATCGGGAAGTAGGGTGCCTGCATGAGGTGTCTCCATTCGAACGAGGGGGTCGAACTGTCACGCTATTGCATCAGAATCGCGCTGTCCATCCCTCGCGACACCACCGCTGCGCAGGCTGTCCAGCGACTTCAGGAGACCAGACCATGGGCCGACCCGCACCACGCGCGCCGCGCGCACCCAATCGGCGCGAGTTCTTTCGCCGCTCGGGCGGCGCAGCGCTCGCCGCTGCTGCGCTGCCGCTGCTTCCGCTGCGCAGCACTGCGTCCGGGCCGGTGTTCCAGCATGGCGTCGCGAGCGGCGACCCGCTCGCCGACCGCGTGATCCTGTGGACGCGCGCAACGCCGCCCGATGCGGCGGCGACCTCGGTCACGGTCAACTACGTCGTCGCAACCGATCCCGCGCTGACGCAGGTCGTCAGGACCGGCCGCGTGCGCACCCATGCGCAGCGCGACTTCACGGTCAAGATCGACGTGACAGGCCTGGAAGCTGGCCGCAGCTACTACTACCGCTTCACGGCGCTCGGCGCATCGTCTCCGGTCGGCCGCACGCGCACGCTGCCCGCCGGTGGCGCGAGCCGGCTGCGCATCGCGGTAGCAAGCTGCGCCAGCCACGCGGCCGGCTACTTCAACGCCTACCGGCGGATCGCCGAGCGTGCCGACCTCGACCTCGTGCTGCACCTGGGCGACTACCTCTACGAGTACGGCAGCGATGAGTTCGGCAACGTGCGGCCGACCGAGCCGCCCACCGAGGCCATCACGCTCACCGACTACCGCACCCGTCATGCGCAGTACAAGCGCGACGCCGACCTGCAGGAACTGCAGCGCCAGCACGTGATGGCCGTGATCTGGGACGACCACGAGGTCGCCAACGACGCCTGGCGCAACGGCGCCGAGAACCACGATTCGACGACCGAGGGCACCTGGAGCGCGCGCCGCACGGGCGCGCTGCAGGCCTATTACGAGTGGATGCCAGTGCGCGAGCCGGCCGACCGCAAGAAGCCGCAGCGCAGCTTGCGCCTCGGCGACCTGGCCGAGATCGTGTTGCTCGAGGAGCGCCACTCGGCGCGCTCCAAGCAGTTGCCGGCGCCGATTCCGGTGCCCGGCGTGGGCCAGGGCTTCAAGGCGAGCGGGCGCTTTCTCGACCCGACGCGCACCGTGCTCGGCGCCGAGCAGGAGGCTTGGCTCGAACAAGTGCTCGCGGCATCGACCGCGCGCTGGAAGCTCATCGGCCAGGGCGTGATGCTGGCCCAGCTGAAGGCGCTCGGAAGGACCAACGCCGACGGCGGCAGTATCTTCGTCAACCCCGACCAGTGGGACGGCTACCCGCCCGCGCGCGACCGGTTGTTCGACCTGATCGACGCCTACCCGCCGCTGACGGCCGCGCCCAACGTCGTCTTCCTCACCGGCGACATCCACAGCGGCTGGGCCAACGACATCACGCGCGACCCGAACAACCCCGATGTCGAGGCCGGCGGCTACGACCCGGCGAGCGGGCAGGGCGCGATCGCGGTCGAGTTCGTCGCGACCTCGATCACCTCGCCCGGCATCGCCGACCCGGACGGCACGCTCGCCGCCCTGGTGCGCTCGCAGAACCCGCACGTCAAGCATGTCGACCTCGACCACCACGGCTACGTGCTGCTCGACGTGACGCCCGAGCGCGTGGTCGGCGAGTTGTGGATCGTCGACACCGTCGCGGCACCGAGTGGCGTCGAGGCCTTCAGCGTTGCCTTCGAGGTCCGCGACGGCCAGCCGCACCTCGTGCCCTCTGCGCAGACGGCAGCGCCTGCAAGCGCGCCCTGACGATCAGCCCGGCCGGTACGCCAGCCGCACGTAGATCGGTGCGAAGGCCTCGGCCTGCGTGACCTCGAGCAGGCTCTCGCGAGCGAGCTCGAGCAGCGCGATGAAGGTCACGACCATCACCTGCGGGCCGCGCACGGCGTCGAACAGCTCCTCGAAGAGCGCGAACCTGCGCCCCTGCAGGCGGCGCAGCACGATGCTCATGTGCTCGCGCACCGAGAGCTGTTCGCGCGTGATCGTGTGGTGCTGGACGAGCCGCGCGCGCTTCATGATGTCGTGCCATGCGGCGCGCAGTTCGTCGGGATGGACGTCGGGCAGGCGCGGCTGCAGCGATTGCGGGGTCGCGACCTGAACGCGCAGGAAGTCGCGCCCGAGCAGCGGCAACGCATCGAGCCGCGCCGCGGCGAGCTTCATCTTCTCGTACTCGATCAGGCGGCGCACGAGCTCGGCGCGCGGGTCCTCGGGCTCGGCGCCGTCGGCGCTCCTGCGCGGCGGCAGCAGCATGCGCGACTTGATCTCGATCAGCATTGCCGCCATCAGCAGGTACTCGGCGGCGAGCTCGAGGTTGCGCTTGCGGATCTGCTCGACGTAGGCCAGGTACTGGCGCGTCACGTCGGCGAGCGGGATGTCGAGGATGTTGAAGTTCTGGCGCCGGATCAGGTACAGCAGCAGGTCCAGCGGGCCCTCGAAGGCCTCGAGGAAGACCTCGAGCGCATCGGGCGGGATGTAGAGGTCGGTCGGCAGCGCGAACAGCGGCTCGCCGTACAGCCGCGCGAGCGCGATCTGGTCCACCGCCTCGGGCAGGCCCTCGTCGTCCACCGAGGCGGCGCCGGGCGCCGGCAGCTCCGGCGCCTCGGGCGCCAGGAGGTCGTCGATCACGTCAGAGTTGAGGGTCGGTCTGGTAGACGTAAGGCCGCTGCGCGACCCGCGCCGCGCGATACTCGGCCTGCGCGTCGCGGTCGATCGGCTTGTCCCACAGCAGCGAGCGGCCCTGGCGCTGCTCGGCCTCGAGGGTCGGCTTCTTCGACTTGAGCTCCTCGATGAAGGCGGTGACGTCGGACTTGTAGGGCTTCCAGAAGAACGGCATGGTGCGGGGTTCCGGGTGATGGCAGCGCGATGGCGCGATTTTAGCGGGCGCAGGGCGAGGCGCCGCCGCGCAGCCGGCTAGCATCGGCGCGATGTCGACACCCGACGCAACCGAGCACCAGGCCCTCGTCCGCGCAGCGCAGTCCGCGCTCGCGGCCAGCCCGGCGCGCACGCTGGAGTTCGCGCACGGTGGCGAGCGCTACGTCGCCAAGCGCGAGGCGCAGGCGACGCGCGGCGTGCTGTCGGCACTGCTCGCACGCTGGCTGGCGCGGCGCGTGACCGGTGCGTCGCTGCCGATGGGCGCACTCAAGCTCAGCGCCGCAGCGTCGGGCGTCGGCTTCGAGGCGCGGCGCTTGCAGGCGCTGGCCGCGGCGGGCGTGCGCGTGCCGCGCCTCGTGCATCACGGCGACGGCTTTCTGCTGATGGCGCATTGCGGCGCCACGGTCGCGAGCCTGCTGGCCGGCTGGGATCGCGACACCTGGCGCCGTGAGCTCGCGGCGCTGGCCGCCGAGCTCGGCGCGTTTCACCGCGCCGGGCAGTGGCACGGCGGGGCCCAGATCAAGAACCTGACGCGCATGAACGGCCAGACCTGGCGCATCGACTTCGAGGAGACCTTCGGCGAGCTCGTGCCGCTCGCGGCAGCGCAGGCCTTCGACGTCGTGCTCTTCGTCAACTCGATCTCGCTGCGCGGGCCGATCGACGAGGACGAGGCGCGCACGCTGCTGCCGGCGCTGCTGCGTGCCTACTTTGCGGCCAACCCCGACCCGCAGGTGCGCGCCGTTTTCGCGCGTGCGCTGCGCTGGGCCAAGGTCGCGGCAGCACTCTCGGCGCCATTTCGCAGGCTGAACTTCGGCGGCCGGCAGCGCAACGGCGCGGCGCGCCTGAAGCTGCTCGCCGACGCGATCGGCGGCCAACTGGCGCCGCGCGGCGTGCAAGACGTGCCATGATCGGCGCCCAGCCAGCCCAGCGTCCGCCCGCCATGGTCGAGATCGAACTGAAGCTCCAGGTGCCCGCTGCGTCGCGCCGCGAGGTGGACGCCTATGTCGGCGCGACCGGGGCGCGGCGCCAGCACCTGCAGGCCGCGTACTTCGACACGCCCGACCGCCGGCTCGCGACGGCGGGGCTCGCGCTGCGCATCCGCAAGGAGGGGCGCCGGCGCGTGCAGACCTTGAAGGGCCCGGGTCCCGACGCGATGCAGCGCTTCGAGCACGAAGTCGAACTGCCGTTTGCCGCCGGGCCGCTGCCCGACATCTCGCGCCACGCCGGCACGCCCGCCGGCGAGCGGCTCGCGGCGTTGCTGGCTGCGGGCCCGACGGGCGCGCCCGCGCAGCTGCTTGCCGAGCAGTTCCGCACCGACATCTGGCGCCGCGCGCGCACGCTGCGCACGCGCGGCGGAACGGTCGAGCTCGCCTACGACAGCGGCGAGATCGTTGCCGGAGACAGGCTGTGGCCGGTGCACGAGCTCGAGGTCGAGCTGCTGAGCGGCCATGCATCGGCCGTGGCCGAGGTCGCGCAACGCCTGATGCTGCGCCACGGGCTGTGGCTCGACGTGACGACAAAGGCCGAGCGCGGCGACCGTCTCGCACTGCATCTCCACCAGGGCCCGGCGCCGCGCGCGCGCGCGGTGAAGCTCGATGCGCAGATGGATGCCGACGCGGCGCTGCGTGCGGTGGTCGGCAACTGCCTGCGCCAGATCCTGCCCAACGCGAGCGAGATCGCGAGCGGGGCCTTCGGCGACGAGCATGTGCACCAGCTGCGTGTCGGCATGCGTCGCCTGCGCACTGCGCTGCGCTTCTTCGACGGCTGGGCGACGCCGGTGCCTGCGTCATGGAACGAGCGCCTCGCGGCGCTGTTCCAGGGCCTCGGGCTGGTGCGCGACCGCGACGCGCTCGCGGCCTCGCTGCTGCCGTCGCTGCAGGCCGCCGGGGCGCCGATGTTCGAGCTCCCGCCGGCGCCGGAGGGCCCGACGCCGACCGAACTGCTGCGCGCCGCCAAGGCCAACGCGTTGTGGCTCGAACTGCTCGCCTGGCAGGCCGAGGCCGAACTCCCGGCCGCGCCTGCGGCCGCGCCAGCCGGCGCCGACCTGACCGCCGGCTTTGACGAGCGCCTCGCGCGCTGGCACCGGCGCGTCGTGAGCGCAGGCAAGCGCTGGGCCAAGCTCGACGACCCGTCGCGCCACGCGCTGCGCAGGCGCGCCAAACGCCTGCGCTACGCGGCCGAGTTTGCCGCCTCGCTGCACGACAGCGAGGCGGTGGCGCGCTACCTGGCGCGCCTGGCGCCGGTGCAGGACAGCCTGGGTCGCTACAACGACCTGTGCGTCGGCCTCGCGACCTACCGCGCTGCCGTCGGCGACGACGCGCGCGCGTGGTTCGCGATCGGCTGGCTCACCGCCCGGCGCGAGGTGCTGCTCGCCGAGAGCGCGGCGGTGCTGAAGGACTTCGCGCGCAGCAAGCCGTTCTGGAACAAGCGCTGACGCCGCGCCTGTGCGCAGATTCAGGCGCGCGCAGCACGCACCGCGGTCAGGATGCCGCGCAGGATCTCGAGCGGCGGCGGCGGGCAGCCACCGACGGCGACATCGACCGGGATCACGTTGGCGACCTGCCCGCAGCTCGCATAGCCTGCGCCGAAGATGCCGCCGTTGCAGCCGCAGTCGCCGACTGCAACCACCAGCCGCGGCTCGGGCGTCGCGTCGTAGGTGCGGCGCAGCGCCGTCTCCATGTGGCGCGACACCGGGCCGGTGACGAGCAGCAGGTCGGCATGGCGCGGGCTGGCGACGAAGTGCATGCCCAGCCCCTCGATGTTGTAGTAGGGGTTGCCGAGCGCGTTGATCTCGAGCTCGCAGCCGTTGCACGAGCCGGCGTCGACCTGGCGGATCGCGAGCGCCCGGCCGAGGATCTCGAGCACCGCGCGCTGGATGCGCTCGGCGCCGACGCGCAGCGCCTCGTCGGGCTGCGGCGCGGGCTCGGTGCGCAGACCCTGGCGGGCAATCTGCCTGAGGACTTTCAGCATTTCAGTACCGCCCGCCCGGCCGGGGGGGCCCCCCCGGGCCCGGGGGGGCCCCCCCCGGGGGGCAGCGGTGAGCGTGGGGGCTTCATTTCACAGGTCCTGGCCCGAGTAGCTCAAGTTGAACGACTTGTTGATGAGCGGGAAGTCGGGAACGATGTTGCCGATCACCGCGTGCTCGAGCACCGGCCAGTTGTGCCACGACGGATCGTGGCAATGGCAGCGCCGGATCGCGGCGCCGGGGCCGAGTTCGAGCGCGACGAAGACCTCGCCGCGCCAGCCCTCGACCCAGCCCGCGCCGAAGGCCGCCCCGGGCGGCAGTTGCAGCGAAGTGCTCACCGGGCCGTGCGGCAGGCGCGTGCACAGGGCACGGACCAGACGCAGCGACTCGACGACCTCGTCGAAGCGCACCGCGACCCGGGCCGCGACGTCGCCTTCCCGGCGCGTGGCGATCTTCACTGCCAGCGCGTCGTAGGGCGGCCAGGGGCGGTCGCAGCGCAGGTCGGCGGCGCGTCCGCTCGCGCGGCCGGCGAGCCCCGTCAACCCGAGCTGCGCGGCGAGTTCGGGTGCGACGCGGCCGGTCGTCATGAAGCGGTCCTGCACCCCGGCGTGCTCGTCGTAGATGGCCTGCAGCGTGCGCACCTCGGGCTCGATGGCGTCGCATTGCGCGCGCATCCGTTCCAGCGCCGCGGCGTCAGGGTCGGTGGCGACGCCACCGGGCTGCACGCCATCCATCATCAGCCGGTGGCCGAAGACCTCGCGCGACAGGCGCAGCCAGTCTTCGCGCAGGCGCGAGAACTGCGCCAGCCCAAAGGCGAAGGCGGCGTCGTTGCCGAGCGCGCCCAGGTCGCCGAGGTGGTTCGCGACGCGCTCGCGCTCGAGCATCAGCGCGCGCAGCCATGCGGCGCGCGCGGGGATCGTGCAGCCCGCCGCCGATTCGAGCGCCATGCAATAGGCCCAGGCGAAGGCCACCGTCGAATCGCCCGACACGCGGCCGGCGAGTCGCGCCGCCTCGACCGGCGCGAGCTCGGTGAAGCGGCGTTCGATCCCCTTGTGCGTGTAGCCGAGGCGCTGCTCGAGGCGCAGCACCTTTTCGCCGACGATCGAGAAGCGGAAGTGCCCCGGCTCGATGATGCCGGCGTGCACCGGCCCGACCGGGATCTCGTGCACGCCGTCGCCCTCGACGCGCACGAAGGCGTAGTCGCCCGCCTCGGCGAGCGGTGCCGCCGCGTCGTGGGCAGCATCGTGGCGCAGTGGGACGAAGCCCTCGGGCCAGGCACCGTGATCGAGCCAGGGCCGCTGATCCGCAGCGCCATGGGCCTCGATGCCGAGCAGGTCGCGCGCCGCACGCTGCATGCGCAGCGCGGCCGGGAAGGCGTTCGACAGCGCCGGGTAGCGCGGCGACGCGACATTGAGCGGCAGTTCCAGCCACGCGAGCCCTTCGCGCAGCGCGTAGGCGGTCGAGACGACGAAGCCGCCGCCGGCGTCGGCTCGGCGGTCGCTGCCCCACAGCGCGACGAGGCGCGCGCCGGCCTTGGCCGCCGCCTCGGCAGCCTGGTGCCACTGCGCCGTGCCGACCGTGCCGCGCGCGATCGGCAGCGGCGCCGGCAGCGCATGCCATTCGAGGTCGAGGCCGAGTTCGTCGAAGCGCACCGCGTCAGCCTCCGAGCATCTGCGCCGCCTGGCGGTACCACGCGTCCAGATACGGCGGGATGTACAGGCCCAGCATCAGGCCGAGCCCGAGGTGGACGAACACCGGGAGCAGCGCCGGCGGATGCGGCAGCGGGCGCACCGACGTCTGGCCGAAGACCATCGGCTGCACGCGCGCGAACACGGCGGCGAACGCGACGCCGAGCGCGATCAGCAGCAGCGGCGTGGCCCAGGGCTGGACGCGCATCGCGGTGGTGATGATCAGGAACTCGGATGCGAAGACGCCGAAGGGCGGCGAGCCGAGGATCGCGAGCGTGCCCAGCATCAGCCCCCAGCCGACCGTCGGGCTGACGCGGATCAGGCCGCGGATCTCGTCCATGATCTGCGTGCCCGCCTTCTGCGTCGCGTGGCCGACGGCGAAGAAGATCGCCGACTTGATCAGCGAGTGCACCGTCATGTGCAGCAGCCCGGCGTACGAGGCCACCGGCCCGCCGACACCGAACGCGAACGTCATCAGCCCCATGTGCTCGATCGACGAGTAGGCGAACATGCGCTTGACGTCGCGCTGGCGGATCAGGAAGAACACCGCCGCCACCACCGAGACGATGCCGAAGCCCATCATCAGGCGCCCCGCGAGGTCGCTGTGGAGCGCGCCGTCGGTCAGCACCTTGCAGCGCAGCACCGCGTACAGCGCGACGTTGAGCAGCAGCCCCGACAGCACCGCCGAGACCGGCGTCGGCCCTTCGGCGTGCGCGTCGGGCAGCCAGTTGTGCAGCGGCACGAGGCCGACCTTGGTGCCGTAGCCGATGAACAGGAACGCGAACGCGAGCGTGACGATGTCGGGGTCGAGCTGCTCCTTGACGGCGTCGAGATTCGTCCACAGCAGCGCGCCGCCCTCGGCACCGAGGACCTTCTCGGCCGCCATGTAGATCAGCACCGTGCCGAACAGCGCCTGCGCGATGCCGACGCCGCACAGGATGAAGTACTTCCACGCCGCCTCCAGGCTGGCCGCGGTGCGGTACACGCTGACCAGCAGCACGGTGGTCAGCGTCGCCGCCTCCATCGCCACCCACAGGATGCCGAGGTTGTTCGTCATCAGCGCGAGCAGCATCGTGAAGCTGAACAGCTGGTACATGCTGTGGTACAGGCGCAGGCGGGGCGGCGTCATCTTGCCGTGGTCGCGCTCGATGCGCATGTAGGGGCGCGAGAAGATCGAGGTCGTCAGGCCGACGAAGGCCGTCAGCGTGACCAGGAAGACGTTGAGCGGGTCGATGAAGAACTCGCGCTCCCAGACGAACTGCGGCCCGTCGGCGACGACCTCGGCGGTGAGCACGCAGGCGGCGAGGAAGGTCGCGAGGCTGAAGCCGACATTGATGTCGCGCGCCCGGTCCTTGTGGCCGACCAGCGCCAGCACCAGCCCGCCGACGAGCGGGATGCCGAGGACGAAGAGCAGGGGGTGCATGTCAGGCGCATCCCTGAAGACTGTGCAGTTCGGAGCCGCCAAGGGGTTCCGCGCGGCAAAGGCGCGTCCGGGCGGGCCGGGGCGCTTCACTGGTGCGGTCGGCGCTGCGCGCCGACTCCCCTGCGATGCGCGGTCTCGTGGCCCCGTCGCAAAACCCGCTGCGTTCGCTGCGCTCACTGCGCTCAGACAGTTGCGACGAGTCTGAAGGCCGATGCAGCGGCGGCACAGACACGCGGACTGTTCGCGGCGGCGCCCTGCGCTGCGCGCCGGGCACGCCGAGTCGGCGCCGCGCCGCCGCGGCATGAGCCTCCGCCCCCGGCCGCTCGCGCAGCGCGCACGCGCCTGCCTGCCAGTGGTGCGTGGAGTGCGCGCGCCATCACTCTTCCCTCAACTGCTCGAGATGGCGGATGTCCAGGCTGTCGAACTGTTCGCGGATCTGGAACATGAACACGCCGAGGATCAGCACGCCGATCAGCACGTCGAGCGCGATGCCGAGCTCGACCACCATCGGCATGCCGTAGGTGGCCGAGGTGGCGGCGAAGAAGAGGCCGTTTTCCATCGCCAGGAAGCCGATCACCTGCGGCACCGCCTTGGCGCGCGTGATCATCATCAGGAACGACAGCAGCACGCAGGCGAGCGCGATGCCCAGCGTGCCGCGCGCCAGCGAGGTCGACAGCTTGGCGATCGGCAGCGCGAGGTTGAAGGAGACGATCACGACCAGGATGCCGATCAGCATCGTCGTCGGAATGTTGAACAGTGTCTCGACGTCCCAGCGGATCTGCAGCCGGTCGATCACGCGGTGCAGCAGCAGCGGGATCAGCACCACCTTGAGCGCGAAGGTGATGCCGGCCGAGAAGTACAGATGCGGCTGGTGCGTCACGATGCCGACAACCAGCGTCGACAGCGCGAGCACCGCCCCCTGCAGCGTGAAGAGCGCGATCAGCGACAGGATGCGCCGCTGCGAGATCATCGCGAAGGCGAGCATCAGCAGCATCGCGCCGAGCAGGTTGACGAACTGGGCCAGGAGTTGGTCGGTCATGCTGCTAGAAGGATGTGAACCAGCATCCCGATCACGGCGAGCAGGAACGCCCCGGCCAGGAATTCGGGGACGCGGAAGATGCGCATCTTCGCGTTCAGCGTTTCGAGCAACGCGAGCACCGCGCCGCCCACGGCGAGCTTGCCGACGAGCACCGGCAGCGCGAGCAGCAACGCCAGCGGCTCGCCGGCCTCGGCCACGCCCCAGGGGAAGAAGAGGGCCAGGCCGATGCACGAGTAGGCGAACAGCTTCAGGCTCGCCGCCCATTCGACCAGCGCCAGGTGGCGGCCCGAGTATTCGAGGATCAGCGCCTCGTGGATCATCGTCAGCTCGAGGTGGGTGGCCGGGTTGTCGACCGGCACGCGCGCGTTCTCGGCGAGCGAGACCATCGTGAACGCGACGCCGGCGAAGGCGAGGCCGGGGTAGATCGCGAACTCGCGGTGCGCGAGGGACTCGACGATCGTCGTCAGCGACGTGGACTGCGAGATCAGCGAGGCCGAGAACAGCACCATCAGCAGGGCCGGCTCGGCGAGAAAGCCGATCAGCATCTCGCGCCGCGCGCCGAGGCTGCCGAACGCGGTGCCGATGTCCATCGCGGCGAGCGAGATGAACACCCGCGCGAGCGCGAACAGGCCGACGAGCGCGATCGCATCCGCCGCCGGCGAGAGCGGCAGGTCGGTCGACAGCGTCGGGACGATCGCGCACGCGAGCGCCATGCAGCCGAACACGATGTAGGGCGTGCTGCGGAACAGCTGCGACGCATGCTCGGCGAGCACCGACTCCTTGTTGAACAGCTTGTGCAGCACGCGGTAGGGCTGCAGCAGGCTGGGCGCGGACTTGTTCTGCAGCCAGGCGCGGCACTGGTTGACCCAGCCCGTCAGCAGCGGCGCGAGCGCGAGCGCGGCGACGATCTCGAGCAGTTGCGACAGGACGCCCGCGCAGCGCCCCCCGCCGCCCCGGTGGCCGGCGCCCCCCCCCCCCCCCCCCCCCCCCCCCCCCCCCCCCCCCCCCCCCCCCCCCCCGGCCCGCCGCTCATCTTTTCACCGCCAGCAGCGTGACCACGAGCGTCAGGAAGCTGTAGAGCAGGTAGGTCGCGATGCGCCCCTGCTGCAGCAGCCCGAACAGGCGCGCGATGCGCTCGGCAAGCGCGACCAGCGGCAGGTAGATCCAGCCCCAGAAGCGATCGGCCACCGTGACCTGGTAGCGCGGCTCGGCGTCGAACGGCGTCGGCAACTCGCGCTTGATGACGAAGAAGGGCTCGAAGATCTGGCGGATCGGCTGGCCGAAACCTTCGGCCGTGTCCTGCATGCGCGCGGTCTGCCAGCGGTAGCCGCAGTCCCAGGGCGGCGCGCGCCGCGAGCGACCGTGGTAGAAGCGGCGCACGATCACGAAGGCGAGCGCGAAGCTCGCCGCGACGCCGAGCAGGAAGATCACCGGCCCGTAGCTCGCGCGCTCGATGCCGTTGGGCGCGAGCAGCCAGCCGCCCTCGCGCACGGCTTCGCCGAGGCCGGCCGACACGAGCTGCACGGTGACTGGATCGATCAACGCGATGAACTGCACCGGCGCCAAGCCGAGCGCAATGCAGCCGGCCATCAGCCACAGCATGCCGGCGCGCTCCCAGCGCCCGGCATCGTGGGCGCGTGCGAGCCGGTCTTCGCGCGGCTGGCCGAGGAAGATGACACCGTAGAACTTGACCATCGTGTAGCCGGCCAGCGCCGCGACGAGCGCGATCAGCGCCGCGACGACCGGGATCAGCATGTTGAGCAGCGGGTCGGGCAGCCCCGGCGTGAAGAGGAAGCTCTGCAGCAGCAGCCACTCCGAGACGAAGCCAGACAGCGGCGGCAGGCCGGCACTCGCCAGCACGCCGACGAGCGTGATCCAGGCCAGCCAGGGCATGGTCCGGATCAGTCCGCCCAGGCGACCCAGGTTGCGCTCGCCGGTCGCGTGCAGCACGCAGCCGGTGCCTAGGAACAGCAGGCTCTTGAAGAGGGCGTGGCTCGCGACGTGAAACAGCGTTGCGGTGAGCGCGAGTGCCGCCATCGGCCCCATGCCGTAGGCGGTGAAGATCAGCGCGAGCCCCATGCCGGCGAACACCAGGCCGAGGTTCTCGATCGACGAGTAGGCGAGCAGGCGCTTCATGTCGACCTGCACCGACGCGAACACGACGCCGAACAGTGCGCTGGCGAGCCCAACCGCGAGCAGCAGCGCGCCCCACCACCACAGGCGCTCCGCGAGCAGGTCGAACGCGACGCGCAGCATGCCGTAGACGGCCATCTTGAGCATCACCGCGCTCATCAGCGCCGAGACCGGCGACGGCGCCGCCGGGTGCGCCTCGGGCAGCCAGACGTGCAGCGGCAGCAGCCCTGCCTTGGCACCGAACCCCAGCAGCGCGAGCAGGAAAGCGATCGAACCCCAGAACGGCGAGAGCGTCTGCAGGCGCATGTTGGCGAAGGTGTAGTCGCCGGTGTCGGCCTGCAGCACGCCGAAGCAGAGCAGGATCGCGATCGCGCCGATATGCGCCAGCACGAGATACAGGTAGCCGGCGCTGCGCACCTCGGGGATGCGGTGGTTGGCGGTGACGAGGAAGTACGACGACAGCGCCATCGTCTCCCACATCACCATGAACGCGTAGGCGTCGTCGGCCAGCACGACGAGCGCCATGCTGGCGAGGAAGACGTGGTACTCGAGGCACAGCAGCCCCGGCGGCGTGCCCTCGCCCTTGCGGAAGTAGCCGGCGGCAAACGCCGAGACACCGGCCGCGACGAAGCCGATCACGGCGAGAAAGAACGCCGAGAGGCTGTCCAGGCGCAGGTGAAAAGGCAGCCCGGGCAGGCCGAGCGCGAGCACGGCGACCTGGACATTGCGCGATCCCGCCGTGAGCGCCACAAGCGCGACGCCGGCCAGCGCCAGCCCGAGCAGGCCGCCGAGCGGAAACAGCACGCGCGCCACGAACGCGAAGCGGCGCAGTGCCGCGATGCCGGCGATGCCGACCAGCAGCCACAGCGCGAGCACGACGAGCACGCTGTCGAGGGCGACCCAATCGGCCAACGCGGGGATCGCGTTCATGCCCGTCACCCGTCGACCTGGAGCGGCCTCATCCGCGCCGGCGCCTGGGCTTGGAGGCGGCGGAACGCGCCCCCGGCTCGGCGCCGCTGGGCACGTAGGACACGCCGTGCTCGGCCAGGTAGTCGCGGATCAACTGGCGCACGACCTGCGACGGCGTCAGGTCGCGCTGCGCGCACAGGCGCTCGAAAGCCGCCTTCTTGGCCGGGTCGATCAGCAGCGTGAGGCGGGCGGTCTTGAGTTCCATGCGCAGCGTATGTTAATGCCATGTGCATGGCACCCCCAGGCCGCAACGGGTGTCAGCGCACGCGCAACCCCGGCGTTGCGCCCGCCCCGGGTTCGAGCAGGTACAAACCGGGCTGGGCCGTCTCGTCCGCGTGCGACGCGGCCAGCACCATGCCCTGGCTGACGCCGAACTTCATCTTGCGCGGCGCAAGGTTGGCGACCATCACGGTGCACTTGCCGACCAGGCTCTCGGGCGCATGCGCCGACGCGATGCCCGAGAACACCGTGCGCGGCGCAGCTTCGCCGATGTCGAGCGTGAGTTCGAGCAGCTTGGTCGAGCCCTCGACGCGCTTGGCGGCGACGATCTTGGCGATGCGCAGGTCGACCTTGGCGAAGTCGTCGATGCCGATCTCGGCTGCGAGCGGCTCGCCGCCGGGCGCGGCCGGCGCGGGTGCTTCGGGCGGCGCGAGCAGGGCGTCGAGCATCTTCATCTCGACGCGCTGCATCAGGTGCGTGTAGGGCGCGACCTGGTGGCCTTCGGGCAGCAGGGTCGCGGTCTGGTTCCAGGCGTCGAGGTGGCAGTTCAGGAACTGCGCCGCGCGGCGGCTGAGCGCCGGGAGGATCGGCGCGAGGTAGAGCATCTGCAGGCGAAAGCACTGCACCACGTCGCTCGCCACCGCGTGCAGGTCGGCGCGGTGCGCGTCCAGGTCCTTGGCGAGCAGCCAGGGCTTCTTCGCGTCGAAGTACTCGTTGGCGGCGTCGGCGAGGCTCATCACCTCGCGCACCACCTTGCCGAACTCGCGCGCCTCGTAGAGCGCGGCGATGTCGTCGGCCGCGTCCTGTGCCGCGTGCAGCGCCGGGCACAGCGGCGCCTCGATATGCTCGCCCTTGAAGTCGAACCAGCCGATCGCCGTCGACGCTAGCCGGCCGTCGAAGTAGCGGTGCAGAAAGCTCGCCGCGCGGCTCGCGATGTTGACGAGCTTGCCGACCAGGTCGCTGTTGACGCGGGCGACGAAGTCCTCGGGGTTGAAGTCGATGTCCTCGACCTTGGCATTGAGCTTGGCGGCGATGTAGTAGCGCAGCCACTCGGCGTCCATGCCGAGTTCGAGGTAGCGCAGCGGCGAAAGGCCCGTGCCTCGGCTCTTGCTCATCTTCTCGTCGCGCAGCGTGATGAAGCCATGCACGAACACGTTGGTCGGCGTCTTGCGCCCGCTGAAGTGCAGCGTCGCCGGCCAGAACAGCGTGTGGAAGTAGACGATGTCCTTGCCGATGAAGTGCACCTGCTCGACCGCCGGGTCGGCCATGAACTCGTCGAAGCTGCGCGGCTCGCCGAGCGCCTTCGCACCACCCTTGTCGAAGTGGTTCTTCAGCGACGCGAGGTAGCCGATCGGTGCGTCCAGCCAGACGTAGAAGTACTTGCCCGGGGCGTCGGGGATCTCGATGCCGAAGTAGGGCGCGTCGCGGCTGATGTCCCAGTCGCCGAGGTGCGGCCGGCCGTCGTCGCCGGGCGCGAACCACTCGCTGATCTTGTTTAGCACCTCGCTCTGCAGATGCCCCTGCTGCGTCCACTGCGTCAGGAACTCGATGCAGCGCGGGTCGGAGAGCTTGAAGAAGTAGTGCTCGCTCGTCTTCATCACCGGCGTCGCGCCGGACAGTGTCGAATAGGGGTTCTTCAGGTCGGTGGGTGCGTAGACCGCGCCGCAGGCATCGCAGTTGTCGCCGTACTGGTCTTTCGTGCCGCACTTCGGGCACTCGCCCTTGATGTAGCGATCGGGCAGGAACATGCCCTTGACCGGGTCGAAGAACTGCTCGATCGTGCGCGTCGCGATGAGCTCATTCCTGCGCAGCGCGCGATAGATGTCCTGGCTGAGTTCGTGGTTCTCGGGCGCGTCGGTCGAGCTCCAGTTGTCGAAGCTGATGTGGAAGCCGTCGAAGTAGGCCTGGCGCCCCGCGGCGACCTGGGCCACGAAGGCCTGCGGCGTGAGGCCCGCCTTCTCGGCCGCGATCATGATCGGCGCGCCGTGCGCGTCGTCGGCGCACACGAAATGCACCTGCGCGCCGCCCATGCGCTGGAAGCGCACCCAGATGTCGGCCTGGATGTACTCCATCACGTGGCCGATGTGGAACGGCCCGTTGGCGTAGGGCAGGGCGGTGGTGACGAAGAGCTTGCGGGTCATTGGACTGGGCCTGCTGCGAGGCTCCGCCGGGAAGCCGTCATTGTAGGGACACACCTCGCGGCGGCCGGCCGCCGCAGGCGGCTCCGTGACCACCATGTTCCTGCGCGTGCCACTGGGCACCTGGCGTGCCGCCGCGCTGACAGTCCTGCTCGAAGCGTTGGCGGGACCATCGCCGTTCAATCCGTGGATGGCTCTGCGTCGGCCCGATGCCCTACGGGCAGACCCCGACCTCAGCGGCCCAGCCGTGGCTCGCGGTCGACAGTGCTTTCACCGGCAGCGAGTCGCCGGCCCTGCCCGGAGCGGGAACGATCCTGCCGCGCTCGACGGGTGGCCGCCGGCGCCGCTCGGCTAAGCTTGCCTGCCCGCGAGCTGCGCCTGGGCGCCGACCTGCCGGACATCGACATGCACGTCTTCTTCAGCCACAGCTACCGCGACGTCGCGATCAACAGCTACTTCCTGCGCCACTTCGTGCGCGACAACATTCCGCTGCGCGCCGACCAGAAGAGCGACACCTGGTGCGTGGCCAAGCTGGAGCGCTACCTGTTCGAGGCCAGAGGCTTCATCTCGGTGATCACGCGGCGCCCGAACGACCAGGACGCAGCGGCCTATTCGACCTATATCGGCCACGAACTCGACCTGGCCCGCCGCGCCCGCATTCCGCGCCTGCTGTTCGTCGATCAGCAGGTGCTGGCGCGGCACGTCACGCGATTCCCCGAGGACGTCGTGCCCTTCGACGCCGCGGCGCCGGAGCAGAACGACGAGCGCCACCGCACGGCGATCGCCGAGTTCCTCGAATCGGCACGCTTCTCGGTGCCCCCGTTGCAGGGCCTGCGCCGCAGCAACGAGGCGACGCTGGTCGTCGACGACTCGCCGGCACTGCGCCGCATCGCCGACGAAGTGGCCGAGCTGTTGCGCCGCGAACACTTTTCGGTGACGCGCCAGACGCCGAACCGCAAGTCGCGGGCGATGGACGACGTTCGCCTGCTCGAAACGCTGTGGCGCTCCGAGTTGTGCGTGTTCCTGCTCGGCGAGCGCCTGTCCGACGTGCACCTCGCGCTGGCGATGGCGTATGCGCACTTCATCCCGGTATTGCGCCTGCAGTACGACAAGGCCGCGACGGACTGCTCGCCGACCTTGCAGGGCGAGATCCGCTGGAAGAGCGAGCCCGACCTGCTGGTCGAGTTTCGCAATCAGCTCGGCAGTTTCCGGCGCGGCTTCGTCGAGCCGGTCGAGATGGCGCGCGGCGAGAACGAGAAGGAGGCGTTGCAGAAGACGGGAACCGCGCGCTGGAACGCGAGCGACGCGAACCTCTGGGACAGCAGTGACGGGCCGGCCTTGCTGACGCACATTGCGACCCGGGAGAGCACGGTACAGGAGGAGGTGAAGCGCGCACGCAAGCTTGCCAAGGACGCCAACCCTGGCCTGGCCGGCCGGGAGCACGAATTCGCGCTGTGCCAGGTGATGTACGACGAGTTCAAGCGCGGCCGTTACGCCTACGAGATCGAGCCCCAAACCGGCACGCGCGCGGGTGTACAGGCGATCCGCTGGCCGATGCAGATCGTCCACGGCAAGGCCGCCACCTGCATCGACCTGGCCTGCCTGTTCGCTGCCCTGTTCGAGGCGGCCGGTCTGCAGGCCCTGGTCATCGTCGTGGAGACGGCGAAAATGGCGCACGCTTTGCCCGGCTACCGGGCCGCGGGCGAGCCGGCCTGGGACAAGCCTTCGCTCGGCGACTTGCGCCGGGCCGTCACCGCAGGCGATGCGGTGTTCATCGAAGGGACCGGTGCCGTCGAGGCCGACTCTCCGGTGACCGCGGAGGAAGGCGGGTCCCGGGTCGACAAGTTGCTCGACTTCGCGTCTGCCAGGGACGTCGCCGAACGCCTGATCCGGCGCCAGGACCTGCGGCTTGTGCATTTCGTGGATGTGCGTAAGCTGCGCGGCTAACGACCGCGAGGAGTCGGACCAGCCGCAGGAGCAACGATGGCCAGCCCCGTCAAGACCTACCAGGAAGAGATGCACGGAAACCTCGGCTTCTTCGCATCCTGGCTGCCTGCCGACCCGGTGGACGTGGGCGACATCGGTGTCCTCGAAGGTGGCCGCTTCCGGCGCGTCGGCACCCTCGCCGAGCTCGGCATTCCGTGCGATGTCGAGGTGACGCCGGGCAAGTCTGGGATGCAGTTCACCTCGACCGAGGGCGTCCAGTTGGATGCCAGCGGCGGGGCCAACGTACAGGCCGCCGCGCGATTCGAAGTCTCGATCCGGTTTTCGGGAGCCGGCGCGTTCGTGTTCCACGCAAGCGGACTGCAGCTTCGCCGGCTGCGCAACCGCGGCCAGGTCGCCGAGGCGATGCTGGACAACTACGAGCGCAAGCGCTGGAAGAAGGAGTGGCTGCTCGTCGAGTCGGTCCATGCCGCCGAGCGCGCGAGCATCATCATCTCCGAAGACAACGCGGCCCGCCTGGTGCTGGCGGCCGACGTGAAGCTGCCGCCGACGATCTCGCTCGCCGATCCGAAGGTCGGCTTCGAAGTCGCCGCGACCGAAGGCAAGCTCTTCCAGACCCTGGGCGCGAAGAACCTGCACCCCTTGTACTCCTGCCTGCGCATCCGCGATCCCCTCTTCGGACAGGCCGAGGTGATGCCGGTTCGCGGCCCGGGCGACGCCGCGAACCGCCTGGCCCGGCCCGGAATCGACGAACTGATCGAATCCTGAGCCTGGGTCGGCGGCCCCTTGCCCTGTCCCGGCATGCTGGCGATGCCGTCATCGACGTTCACGCAACGCGGGTCGAGCAAGTTCAAGGGCCTGCGCATCCGCTGGGCGTTGGACGACAGCCAATGACCCTGCCGCAGGCAGACTGGGCGGGCTTGCCGCTAGACTTCACCGGAAATCACAGATCAGATCCTTCGCCCATGTCCATCTCCGAATCCGCCGTCCTCGCCGCCCTCGCCACCGTCACCGATCCCAACACCGGCAAGGACTTCGTCTCGACCAAGCAGCTCAGGAACCTCAAGGTCGAGGGCGGCGACGTCGTCTTCGACGTCGAGCTCGGCTATCCGGCCAAGAGCCAGGTCGCGGCGCTGCGCCGCGCGCTGATCGCCGCCGCGCGCACGGTGCCCGGCGTCGAGAACGTGAGCGCGAACCTGGCGACGAAGATCGTTGCCCATGCGGTGCAACGCGGCGTGCAGTTGCTGCCCAGGGTGAAGAACATCGTCGCCGTCGCGTCGGGCAAGGGCGGCGTGGGCAAGAGCACGACTGCGGTCAATCTCGCGCTCGCGCTCGCCGCCGAAGGCGCGGCGGTGGGCATCCTCGACGCCGACATCTACGGCCCGAGCATGCCCACGATGATGGGCATCGCCGGCCGGCCCGAGAGCGCCGACGGCAAGTCGATGGAGCCGATGGAGAACTACGGCGTGCAGGTGATGTCGATCGGCTTCATGGTCGATGCCGACAACCCGATGATCTGGCGCGGACCGATGGCCACGCAGGCGCTCGAGCAGTTGCTGCGCCAGACCAACTGGGCCGAGCTCGACTACCTGATCGTCGACATGCCGCCCGGCACCGGCGACATCCAGCTCACGCTTTCCCAGCGCGTTCCGCTGACCGGCGCGGTGATCGTCACGACGCCGCAGGACATCGCGCTGATGGACGCCCGGCGCGGCCTGAAGATGTTCGAGAAGGTCGGCGTGCCGATCCTCGGCATCGTCGAGAACATGGCGGTCCATGTGTGCTCGAACTGCGGTCACGCCGAGCACATCTTCGGCGCCGACGGCGGCAAGCGCATGGCGGCCGAGTACGGTGTCGATTACCTCGGCGCGCTGCCGCTCGCGCTCGGCATTCGCGAGCAGGCCGACGCCGGCCGGCCGACGGTGGTCAGCGACCCCGACAGCGAAGTCGCGGGCATCTACCGGAGCGTCGCGCGCCAGGTGGCGGTGAGGATCGCGCAGCGGGCCAAGGACTTCTCGTCCAAGTTCCCGACCATCACGATCTCGAAGACTTCCTGAGCAAGATGCGCGACCGCCCTGCAGTGATGGTGGCGGTGGTGATGGAGCGTACCGCGCAGCCCAACCCCTGGGAGGACTGGCGCCACCGCGTGGTCGAGGTCATTGCCGACGACGGGACATTCGGCAGCGCGCCGCGCAAGCTGCACGACGATGGCACCGTTTCGCGCTGGCTTCACCCCGGGTTGAAGCTCGAGCTCTTCGCCGACGAGTGCAAGGGCTACTTCCTGAACCTGACTGCCGGGCAGCCGGTGTGGTTCGTGCCGTGGCGTGCCGTCGAAGGCGACGCGTCGCTTGCGCGGCCGATTGCAGTGAGCCTGTCCTACATCGAAGCCGACCGCTGGCTGTGCGCCGAGGAGAAGGTCGACAACGTGCCGCTGCAGGACGACCTGCGCGAGTGGCTGCGCGTCTTCACCAACGCCCACTACCAGGTCGAGGCGCCGCGCCGCCAGCGCGCGCAATCCTTCCTGAGCCCGCAGGAGCGCGAGCGCCAGGCGCGTGCGCTGCAGGGTCCCGACCATGGCTGAGCCGGGCGACGATACTGCCTTCCTGGCGCGCTGGTCGCGGCGCAAGGCGCAGGCCCGCGAGGGCGTCGCCGAGCCGCCTGCCATCGCGCCGCCACAGCCGGCGGCGCCGTTGCCCGCAGCGGCCGCGGCGCCAGCGCCGCCCCTGGCGACGGCATCCGCGCCTGCTGCGCCGACCCTTGCCGACGTGGCCGGGCTCAGCGCCGAGTCCGACTTTTCGCGCTTCGTCGCACCCGATGTCGAACCGGGGGTGAAGAACGCGGCGCTGAAGAAGCTCTTCGCGTCAGAGCCGCATTTCAACGTGATGGACGGCCTGGATACCTACATCGACGACTACAACAAGTTCGAGCCCATCCCCAAGGCCATGCTGCGCCAGCTCGTCAATGCGCGCGCGCTCGGCCTGATCGACGACGAGCTCGCTGAGCAGCCCAAGCCCGCCGACGCGAGCCCACCCCATGAAGACGCTGATCTGCAACTGCAATCGAACGCTGCCGCTGGACAGCCGGGCGCTGGGCCAGGCCTTGCCGCAGGCGCAACTGCCGCCGAGCCCGTACACGACCCTGTGCCGCCGCGAAGCGCCTGAGTTCCAGCGCGCGGCGCGGTCGGGCGACGAGTTGCTCGTTGCCTGCACGCAGGAGAGCCGGCTGTTCCTCGAGCTCGCCGAGCTGACCGCCGGCGCGCCCGGCCTGGCCGAGCGCCCGATCCGCTTCGTCAACATCCGCGAGACGGCCGGCTGGTCTGCCGATGGCGCCGCGGCAACACCCAAGATCGCGGCCCTGATCGCGGCCGCGCAACTGCCCGATCCGGAGCCGGTGGCGACCGTCACCTATCGCAGCGCCGGCCGCTGCCTCGTGATCGGCCCTGCCGAGGCGGCCGAGCGCGCAGCGGCGATGCTCGGCGCCGGCCTGCAGGCAAGCCTGCTCGTCACGGCGCCGGGCGCGCTCGCGCAACGCCGCGCGGGTGCCGTGCATGCCGGGCAGTTGACGCGGCTCACGGGCTGGCTCGGCAACTTCGAGGCCGGCTGGACGGCGGCCAACGCGATCGATCTCGACCTGTGCACGCGCTGCAACGCGTGCATCGCCGCCTGCCCCGAGGGCGCGATCGGGTTCGACTACCAGGTCGACCTCGCCGCGTGCCGGTCACACCGCGACTGCGTGCGCGTCTGCGAAGCGGCCGGGGCGATCGACTTCGAGCGCGCGCCGCGCGAGACGAGCGCGACCTTCGACCTCGTGCTCGATCTGCGCGCCGCGCCGGCCTTCACGCAGCACGCGCCGCCGCAGGGCTACTTCCATGCCGGCAGCGACGAGCGCAAGCTCGCGGCGGCCGTGCTCGCGCTGCGCGATCTAGTCGGCGAGTTCGACAAGCCGCGCTTCCTTCAGTACAAGGCCAGGCTGTGCGCGCACAGCCGCAACGAGCAGATCGGCTGCAGGGCCTGCATCGAGGTCTGCTCGGCGCGCGCCATCCGCAGCGACGCGTCGCTCAAGGGCAAGACGCGCGTCGCGCCGGCACGCGATCGCACGCAGCCGGCCGTGCCGGTGGCCGGTGGCCTCGGCGGCGGCGTCATCGTCGAGCCCATGCTGTGCGTGGGCTGCGGCGCCTGCACCAGCGTCTGCCCGAGCGGCGCGCTCGCGTACTCGACGCCGAGCACGCTCGACCAGGGGCGCGTGCTGCGCACACTGCTCTCGACCTACGCGCGCGCCGGCGGCCGCGGCGCGGCGCTGCTCGTCCACAGCCGCGAGGCCGGCGCACGCATGGTCGAGGATCTGGGCCGCGCGGCGCGCACCGACCGCGCGATCCGCGGCCTGCCCGCGCGCGTGATCCCGCTCGCGGTCTGGCACGTGGCGAGCGTCGGCATCGACCTCTGGCTCGCGGCGATCGCGCTCGGCGCGAGCAATGTCTGGGTGCTGCTGACAGACGAAGAAGCGCCCGAGTACCGGCAGGCGCTTGCCGAGCAGATGGCGCACGCGCAGGCCGTGCTCGCGGGTCTGGGCTACGCCGGTACGCACTTCAGCCTGCTCGAGGCGCGCGACGCGCGCGACCTGGCCGCGCTCGACGCCGCGCTGCAGGCGTCGCCGGCGCAAGGCGTGGCGCGCCCCGCCGCGCTCGCGCCGCAGGCCGACAAGCGCGCGACGCTCGACATCGCCATCGACCACCTGCTGGCGCAGGCGCCGGGGCCGGTGCCCGACGCGATCGCGCTGCCTGCCGCCGGCGCGCCCTGGGGCACGCTCGCGGTCGATGCCGACAAGTGCACGCTGTGCCTGGCCTGCGTCGGCGCCTGCCCCGAAGGCGCGCTGGCCGACAACCCCGATGCGCCGCAACTGCGCTTCGTAGAGGGCAACTGCGTCCAGTGCGGCCTGTGCGCGACCACCTGCCCCGAGGGCGCGATCCGCCTCGAGCCGCGCCTGTGGCTGGCCGATGGCGGCAAGGCACGCCAGCGCCTGCGCGTGCTCGCCGAGGCGTCGCCCTACCAGTGCATCCGCTGCGGCAAGCCCTTCGGCACCGTGCGTGCGATCGAGAGCATGATGCTCAAGCTCGCTGGCCATTCGATGTTCCAGGGCGCGGCGGCCGAGCGCCTGAAGATGTGCAGCGACTGCCGCGTGATCGACATGCACTCCAACGCGGGTGAAATCAGGATCAGCGACCTGTGAACGAGACCCGCACCGTCCAGTTGTCGAGCCGCGACGAAGGCGAGGAGCTGCAGCGCGCCGAGCTCTACGGCCTGCTCGCGCGCCTGTGGCTTGCGCCGCCCGACGCGGCGCTTCTCGAGCAGTTCGCGGTCGCGGTGACCGAGGCGCCGCAGCCCGGTGCTTATCTCGAGGCGCCCTGGCAGGATCTCGTGGCCGCGCTGCGCGCCAGCAGCGTGGCGCAGGCAACCGACGAGTACGAGGCGCTGTTCCACGCGACCGGCAAGCCGGAGGTCTTTCTGTACGGTTCGGCGCACCTGGCCGGCGCGCTCAACGAGCAGCCGCTCGTCGCGCTGCGCAGCGATCTCGAGGCGCTGCACCTGACGCGCGACCCCGCCGCCGTCGCCAGCGGCCAGACCGAGGATCACATCGCCTTCGAGTTCGAGGTCATGCGCTACCTGATCGCGGGCGACGACCCGGCGCAGTGCCATCTCGAAAGCCAGCGCCGGTTCTTTCGCGTGCATGTCCAGCCCTGGGTCGGCACCGCGCTTGCCGACGCGGTGGAGCAGCATCCGCGGGCCCGGCTCTACGCCGCGCTCGCCGCCTTCACGCGCGCCTTCGTCGAAGTCGAGACGCAGGGCTTCGACATGATCGAGTAGGGCGACGCGCGGGCCGGCGCGCGCTCCTGCGCCTTGTTCTCAGCGCGGCGGCGCGAGCGTGCCGGCGAGGCCCGGCAGTTGCGCGGCGAACGCCGCTTCCTGTGCACCGGGCTCGAGGCAGCGCATGTCCAGCCGCAGTTCGCCATCCTCGACGCGCCCGATCACCGGCACCGGCAGCGCGCGCAGCGCGGCGGCGAGCCGGTCCGGCAAGCCGCCCGCGCGCCTGGACCCGGCCGGCGCGCCGATCGCGATGCAGGCGCTGTCCAGCCGCTCGACCGGTAGCGAGCCGCTGCCGATCTGGCTCCTGCACGCCAGCACGCGCACCGTCGCGACATCGCCGAGCGCCGCCGCGAGCAGCGGGGCCAGGCGCTCGGCCGCGGCCTGGATGTCGCTTCGAGGCCGCGTCAGCAGGCGCAGCGCGGGCAGGCGCTCGGCGAGGCGATCGGGGTCGCGGTACAGCCTAAGCACGGCCTCGAGGGCGGCGATCGTCATCTTGTCCAGGCGCAGCGCGCGCTTGAGCGGGTGGCGCTTGATGCGTGCAATGAGTGCGCTGTCGCCGACGATCAGGCCCGCCTGCGGGCCGCCGAGCAGCTTGTCGCCGCTGAAGGTCACGACCTGTGCGCCCGCGGCGATGGACTCGCGCGGTGTCGGCTCGGCGGGCAGCCCGAAGCGTGTCATGTCCACCAGCGCGCCGCTGCCCAGGTCTTCGGCGAGGGCGACGCCGCGCGCGCGGCACAGCGCGCCGAGCTCGGCCATGGCCACGCTCGCGGTGAAGCCCTGGATCGCATAGTTGCTCGCGTGCACCTTCATCACGAGCGCCGTGCGCGGCCCGATCGCGGCCTCGAAGTCGCGCAGATGGGTGCGGTTGGTGGTGCCGACCTCGACCAGCTTGGCATTGGCGCGGCGCATGATGTCGGGGATGCGAAACGCGCCGCCGATCTCGACCAGCTCGCCGCGCGAGACGATCACTTCCTTGCGCTCGGCCAGCGCCGCCAGCACGAGCAGCACGGCCGCCGCGTTGTTGTTGACGGTCGTTGCGGCTTCGGCGCCGGTGAGTTCGCGCAGCAGGCCTTCGACATGGTCGTCGCGATCACCGCGCGCGCCGCGCGCGAGGTCGTATTCGAGGTTCGCGGGCCGGCCCATCAGCGCCGTGACCGCTTCGATGGCCTCGGTGGGCATCGGCGCACGGCCGAGGTTGGTGTGCAGCACGGTGCCGGTGAGGTTGAACACGGGCCTGAGGTGCGGCGCTGCGCGCTGCTCCAACTGCGCGCGGCATTGCGACTCGAACCGCATCTGATCGAAAGCTGCGCCATCGCCTGCGCCGGCGCGCCATCCGGCAAGCGCATCCCGGGCCGCGGCAAGCGTGTCGCCCCGGCCGTGGGTTGCGATCAGCTCGCGCAGCGCGGGTGAATCGAGCAGCCGGTCGAGCGAGGGCGGGCGGGTGGTGGCATGGCTCATGCTGTCAGGCCTCGGGTCTGACCGTACGGCTGTGCTTGGAGGCGTGCAGACGTCGGCGCAGGATCAGGCCGGCGCGGCGCCCTGCGCTGCTCATGTCCCCCGACGTCGGCCAGAGGCCGCCGCCTCCTCCTTCACTTCGCTGCGCAGGACGCCGCACCGGCCTGATCTGAAACGGCGGGCGCAGTTCGGCATGCGGTGGACCACGGAGCGATTGCCGAGCACCGCTTCCACACATTCGAGCGCAGCGGTGCCGCATGTGCTGGCGGAAGAGGGTGGGAGTCGAACCCACCTGGGACCGCTGGGCAGCCCCACCCGGTTTTGCAGACCGGACGCCCCACCGGGGGACGATCCTCCTCCATGGGCCGCGGGCGCAGGGTCTAGCCCTGCGCATCGTGGCCGAACATCTCGTTCGCATCGCGGCGGATCTTGCGACCCTCGGGGTCGCGCTTGGTGAAACCGATGTGGTCGAAGAACTCTACCAGCGGCAGCGACAGGTGCCGGCTGATGCCGGTGCGCTCGCGATAGGTCTTGACGTTCAGGCGCCGGTGTTCGTCGGCCTGCGCGAGGGCCTGCGCCTGCACGGCGAGCTCGCACAGGTGCGATGCGAGGATGAAGTACTCGGGTCCGACCGCAACCACCTTGCCCATGCGCGCCGCCTTGTTCAGCAGGCGGGTAACCGCTTCGCGGTGCAGCGTGCGATCGCGCGCGAGCATGTCGGTGAGCTTGGGCGGGTGGTTCCATCCGCCTTCGGCAAGCCAGGGTTGCAGGCGTTCCCAGAGCTTCAGGTCGGCGCCCTGCAGCGACGCCTCGTGCCCGGCCAAACTCAGGTAGGGGCCGCTGCGGCGCAGGCTGCCGGCGCGGATCAGCTCGCCCAGCAGCAATGCGAATACGGCCGCGCCCGGCCTGGCGGCGGCCTTGGTGGCGAGCGCGCGATGCAGCACCTCGACCGTCAGGCCCGGGCTGTCGGGCGCGCGCCGGTGGTGCGCGGCAAGCACCTCGGCCAGGCGCGCGCCGAGCTGGTCGATCTGGCGCGGCGCAAAGGCGAGCGTGGTCGCACCGGCGTGGATGGCGCGGTGCGGCACGGCCTGCGCCAGCGCCTGGGCGTCGCCTTGCAGCAGGTTGCACTGCGTGACGAAGCGCGTGAAGTCCACGCCGTTGGGCGGCGCGAGCGCAAGCAGCGCGGCGAGCGCGTCGGCCGGATTGGGCTGGGCGAGCGCTGCCAGTACGTCCAGTCGCTCGCGCTTGTGGCGCCGGGCGGGCGGCGCGAACGCGTCGGCCACGCTGCCGCCGCCCACCGTGCGCAGTGCGGACTGGTCGCGCAGGATGAAACGGTCGCCGCGCAGCGCGGCGATCGGGCGGTCGAGCTCGAGCTGCACCCACGCGCTCGCGCCGGGTGCGATGGCCCCGCCTTCGAGCAGCACGATGCGCGCGCCGACGTCGGCCGCGCCCAGGTGCAGGTGCAGCGGCGTCCAGTGGGCGAGTGGCTTGGCTTCGCTCGCGAGCACACGGATGCGGCCTTCGATGCGCTGCGTCGGTGCATGCGCCGGCTCGGCGACGATCCAGTCGCCGCGCGCCACTTCACCCTTGTCGACGCCGGCCAGGTTGAGCGCGAGGCGCTCGCCGGCGCGGCCGGTGTCGGCGCGCCGGTTCTGCGCATGCAGGCCGCGCACGCGCACTGCACGGCCGCCCGGCGAGACGACGAGCCGGTCGCCGACCGCGACCCGGCCCGAGGCGGCGGTGCCGGTGACGACGGTGCCGATGCCGGGCAGCGAAAAGCTGCGGTCCACCGCGAGGCGAAAGTGGCCGCGCTCGCGCGCCGGATCCGGTTCGGCACGCGCCTGCGCGAGGTGCCGCGCCAGCGCCTCCATGCCCTGCCCGGTGACGCAGGACACCGGCAGCACGTCGGCGTCGGCGAGCGCGGTCGGCGCGAGCAGCGCGCGCACCTCGGCGGTGGCCTGCGCAAGGCGCTCGCCGGATACCAGGTCGGCCTTGGTCAGCGCGACCACGCCGCGCGCAAGGCCAAGCAAGTCGAGGATGGCCAGGTGCTCGCGCGTCTGCGGCATCGGCCCGTCGTCGGCGGCAACCACGAGCAGCACATGGTCGATGCCGGTCGCGCCGGCGAGCATGTTGCGGATCAGCCGCTCGTGGCCGGGCACGTCGACGAAGCCGAGCACGCTGCCGTCGGCTCCGGGCTGGTAGGCGAAGCCCAGGTCGACGGTGATGCCGCGCTCCTTCTCCTCCTTCAGCCGGTCGGTGTCGATGCCGGTCAGCGCCTTGACGAGCGAGGTCTTGCCATGGTCGATGTGACCTGCGGTGCCGATGATCAAGGTGGGCGTGCGTTGCGGTCGCGGATGGGCGATGTTAGCCGCGCCGCAGTTGCATGACGCGAAGCTGACAAGAGGCGAAAGTCCCACTAGGGACAAACCATGTTGCGCGGCACGAGGCTAGGCATTCCACTGCATAGGTCGTGTGAGGGGCTGGCCGTTTGCGCAGCCGCAACCAGGAGATCCGAGATGCGCGAACCCGACAAGGCTATCGTCAACCGCCGCGCCGTGATGGCTGCGGCCGGCACCGGCGGGGCGCTCGCCGCGGCAGCGGCCCTGCTGCCGTCGGCGCCGCAGCCAGCCGCATCGAAGACAGCGGCCGCGGCGCCGGAAGACGGCGGCGCCGCCGGCTACCGCCTGACCGAGCACGTCAAGCGCTACTACGAGACCGCGCGCACCTGATCCCCTGTCTCGTTCAACCCGGAGGCAACACCATGTTGTTGACACGAAGGCCATCGGGCGGGGGAGGGGCGCCGGCGCCCGCTTCCAGCGCGCTCGTTGACAGCCTCGCGCGCGGCATTGCGCGCGCAATCCCGACCATGGACCGGCGCAAGTTCCTGCGCCGCTCCGGGCTCGGCGTCGGCGCCGGCATCGCGGCGAGCCAGCTCGCGCTGGTGCGCAAGGCCGACGCTGCCGACGCCGCCGACGGCAAGTCCGGCGGCGCCAAGGTCGAGGTCAAGCGCACCGTCTGCGGCCACTGCTCGGTGGGCTGCGCGATCGACGCCGTGGTCGAGAACGGCGTCTGGGTGCGCCAGGAGCCGGTGTTCGACTCGCCGATCAACCTCGGCGCGCATTGCGCCAAGGGCGCGGCGGTGCGCGAGAACGGGCGCGGCGAGTTCCGCCTCAAGACGCCGATGAAGCTCGTCGACGGCAAGTACCAGCGCATCTCGTGGGACCAGGCGCTCGGCGAGATCAGCGCCCGGATGCTCGATCTCAGGAAGCAAAGCGGCCCGGACTCGATCTTCATCGTCGGCTCTTCGAAGCACAACAACGAGCAGTCCTACCTGCTCAGAAAGTGGGTGACCCTCTGGGGGAGTAACAACTGCGACCACCAGGCACGAATATGCCACTCCACTACTGTCGCCGGTGTGGCGAATACGTGGGGATACGGTGCGATGACCAACTCGTACAACGACATGCAGAACTCGAAGGCTGCGATGTACATCGGCTCGAACGCAGCCGAAGCGCATCCGGTCTCGGTGATGCACATGCTGCACGCCAAGGAGGCGGGCGCGAAGATGATCGTGGTCGACCCGCGCTTCACGCGCACGGCGGCCAAGGCCGACGAGTACGTGCGCATCCGCTCGGGATCGGACATTCCGTTCCTGTTCGGCGTGATGTATCACGTGTTCAAGAACGGCTGGGAAGACAAGCAGTACATCGCCGACCGCGTTTGGGGCATGGACAAGGTGCGCGACGACATCCTCGCCAAGTGGACGCCCGACAAGGTCCAGGAGGCCTGCGGCGTCGACGAGGCCACCTGCCTGAAGGTGGCCCGCATCATGGCCGAGAACCGGCCCAGCACGGTGGTCTGGTGCCAGGGACAGACGCAGCACACGATCGGCAACGCGATGGTGCGCGCGTCGTGCCTGCTGCAGCTCGCGCTCGGCAACGTCGGCGTTTCCGGCGGCGGCGCGAACATCTTCCGCGGCCACGACAACGTCCAGGGCGCGACCGACATCGGCCCCAACCCCGACTCGCTGCCCGGCTACTACGGCATTGCCGAAGGCTCGTTCAAGCACTTCGCGGCGGTCTGGGGCGTCGACTTCGAGTGGATCAAGCAGCAGTACGCGCCGGGCATGATGACCAAGCCCGGCATCACCGTGTCGCGCTGGATCGACGGCGTGCTCGAGAAGAACGAACTCATCGACCAGGGCAGCAACCTGCGCGGCCTGTTCTACTGGGGCCACGCGCCGAACTCGCAGACGCGCGGGCTCGAGATGAAGAAGGCGATGGACAAGCTCGACCTGCTGGTCGTCGTCGATCCCTTCCCGTCGGCCACGGCGGCGATGGCGGCGATGCCCGGCAAGCCCGAGGACCTGAACCCCAACCGCGCGGTCTACTTGCTGCCGGCGTGCACGCAGTACGAGACTTCGGGCTCGTGCACGGCGTCCAACCGCTCGCTGCAATGGCGCGAGAAGGTCATCGAGCCGCTGTTCGAGTCGCGCAGCGATCACATGATCATGTACCAGCTCGCGCTCAAGCTCGGCTTCGGCAAGGAGCTCATCAAGAACTACAAGCTGCAGCAGGTCAAGGGCGTCGACGAGCCGGTCCCCGAGGACGTGCTGCGCGAGATCAACCGCGCCACCTGGACCATCGGCTACACCGGCCAGAGCCCGGAGCGGCTGAAGGCGCACATGCGCAACATGAACGTCTTCGACGTCGTGACGCTGCGCGCCAAGGGCGGCATCGACAAGGAGACCGGCTACAAGCTCGACGGCGACTATTTCGGCCTGCCCTGGCCCTGCTACGGCACGCCCGAGCTCAAGCACCCGGGCACGCCCAACCTGTACGACACGTCCAGGCACGTGATGGACGGCGGCGGCAACTTCCGCGCCAACTTCGGCGTCGAGCGCGACGGCACGAGCCTGCTTGCCGAGGACGGATCGCACTCCAAGGGCGCCGACCTCACGACCGGCTACCCCGAGTTCGACCACGTGCTGATGAAGAAGCTCGGCTGGTGGGACGAGCTCACCGACGCCGAGAAGAAGGCGGCCGAGGGCAAGAACTGGAAGACCGACCTGTCGGGCGGCATCCAGCGCGTGGTCCTCAAGAACCACGGCTGCCACCCGTTCGGCAACGCCAAGGCGCGCGCGGTGGTCTGGAATTTCCCCGATCCGATCCCGCAGCACCGCGAGCCGATCTACTCGACCCGGCCCGAACTCGTCGCCAAGTACCCGACCCACGACGACAAGAAGGCCTTCTGGCGCATGCCGGTGCTCTACAAGACGCTGCAGGAGAAGAACAAGGACATCGGCAAGACCTTCCCGCTGATCCTGACCAGCGGGCGCCTGACCGAGTTCGAGGGCGGCGGCGAGGAGACGCGCTCCAACCCCTACCTGGCCGAACTGCAGCCGGAGATGTTCGTCGAGATCAACCCCGCGGCCGCCAACGACCGCGGCATCCGCCACGGCGAGTCGGTATGGGTCAGCACGCCCACGGGCGCGCGGCTCAAGGTCAAGGCGCTCGTCACCGAGCGCGTCGACCGCGAGACGGCCTTCATGCCGTTCCACTTCTCGGGCCGCTGGCAGGGTGCGGACCTGCTGCAGTACTACCCGGCGGGTGCGGCACCGATCGTGCGCGGCGAGGCCTGCAACACGGCGACGACCTACGGCTACGACAGCGTGACGATGATGCAGGAGACCAAGACCACGGTCTGCCAGATCGAGCGTGCGGCTTGAATGACGACCCCAAGATGCCTTCGGCATCGTCCCCCGAGGGGAGCTCAGCCCTCTTGGGGCGGCCCGGCGAGGGCTGAGACTGCAAGGGAAACCAGATGGCAAGAATGAAGTTCATCTGCGATGCCGAGCGCTGCATCGAGTGCAACGGCTGCGTCACGGCCTGCAAGGCCGAGCACGACGTGCCCTGGGGCGTCAACCGGCGCCGCGTGGTCACGCTCGGCGACGGCAAGCCGGGCGAGAAGAGCATCTCGGTGGCCTGCATGCACTGCAGCGATGCGCCGTGCATGGCGGTGTGCCCGGTCGATTGCTTCTATCGCACCGAGGAAGGCGTCGTGCTGCACGACAAGGACGTCTGCATCGGCTGCGGCTACTGCTCCTACGCCTGCCCGTTCGGCGCGCCCCAGTTCCCGTCCAACGGCACGTTCGGCCTGCGCGGCAAGATGGACAAGTGCACCTTCTGCGCCGGCGGCCCCGAGGCCAACGCCAGCGCGGCCGAGTTCGACAAGTACGGCCGCAACCGCCTGGCCGAAGGCAAGCTGCCGATCTGCGCCGAGATGTGCTCGACCAAGGCGCTGCTCGGCGGCGATGGCGACGTCGTCGCCGACATCCTGCGCACGCGCGTGCTCGCGCGCGGCAAGGGCAGCGAGGTCTGGGGCTGGGGCACGGCCTACGGCAAACCGAGCGCGCCCTCGGCAACGCCGGCCGCGCCGGCCGCAAGCGGGACGACCAAGTCATGAGCCGCCTCGTTGCGATGGCCGTGGCGTCGGTCGTGCTGCTGGGGGTCGCGGGTTGCGGCGGCGGGAGCAGCCCTGCCACCCCGTCTGCTTCGAAGAGCGCCGGTCAGCCGGCCTGGGACGTGGCCGGCACACCCTATGTCGCGCCGGGCTGGAAGCCGGGCGACAAGGCGAGCTGGCAGGAGCAGATGACCAAGCGCGCGCAGAACCAGAACGAGTACCTGCGCGTCAAGTGAGGCCGCGCCTCGACGGGGAGACACCATGATCGCAACTCGGCTGCTCCGCCTTGCGCTCGCCGGCATGCTGCTCGCGGCCGCGGCCCAGCATGCGGCTGCGCAGGGCGCCGCATCGGCGCCGCCCGGCGCGCCGGCGGGCTTCGTCGCGCCGGCAGAACCCAAGCCCGACGAGAACAACGCCCAGCGGGAAAAGAGCCAGCCGGGCAACAACGCGCCGCTGTGGCGCGCGGTGCGCGAGTCGGGCGCGGAGCCGGGCACCACGACGGCCGAGGGCATCGAGGCCGGCGTGCTGATCCAGGGCTTCACGCAATACCCCGGCACGAGCTACACCACCGCCGGCGAGGCCTGGCGCCAGTTGCGCGACCGCTGGCTCATCCCCTATGGCGGCGCGCTGCTGCTGATCGTCGCCGGCGCGATCGGGCTCTTCTACTGGCGCGTCGGCACGCTCGGCGGCCACGAGCCCGACACCGGGCGCAAGATCGAGCGCTTCACGCCCTTCGAACGCAGCGCCCACTGGGCCAACGCGATCGCGTTCGTGATCCTCGCCGTATCGGGGCTGGTGATGGCGTTCGGCAAGTACGTGCTGCTGCCGGTGATCGGCGGCACGCTGTTCGGCTGGCTGAGCTACGCGTTGAAGACGGCGCACAACTTTGCCGGGCCGGTGTTCGCGGTTTCGCTGCTGATCGTGATCGTGACCTTCGCGCGCGACAACCTGCCGCGTGCCGGCGATCTGGCGTGGCTGGCCAAGGGCGGCGGCCTGATCGGCAGCCACGAGGTGCCGTCGCACCGCTACAACGCGGGCGAGAAGCTCGTGTTCTGGGTCGGCGTGCTGCTGCTCGGGCTGATCGTCGTCGCGTCGGGCCTCGTGCTCGACAAGCTGGTGCCGAACATCGAGTACACGCGCGCCAACATGCAACTCGCCAACATCGTTCACGTGGTCTCGGCGGTGCTGATGATGGCGCTTTTCATCGGCCACATCTACATCGGCACGATCGGCATGCAGGGCGCGCTCGGTGCAATGCGCACCGGCTACGTCGACGAGGGCTGGGCCAAGGAGCATCACGAACTCTGGTACCGCGACATCCAGGCGGGCAAGATCCCGGCCCGGCGCTCGGCCGAGCCGCTGCCGCCCGCCGCGCCTGCGGCGGCACCCCGATGAACCGCCACCAACACCATCGCCCGGAAGGCAGGACCCTCATGGCGCACATCCGCACCCGCCGCTGCGGCCTCTTGCTCGCAGCGCTCTTGATCGGCAACGCGGCGCTGGCCAAGCTGCCGCCGCCGAGCCCCGAAGCCAAGGCCAAGGCGGCCGAGGCCGCCGCGAAGGCGGCGTGGGGCGGCAAGGTCGAGGGCTACAAGCTGTGCAAGTCGCAGGATGCGGTGGCCGCGGGCTACTTCGCGTCGGCCAAGAAGGCGGGCAAGGAGGTCAAGCCGCCGCTGGCCATGCCGCCCTGCACCGACCCCGGGCCATTCGTCTACACGCCGCCGCCCGAGGCGGCGCCGGCCGCTGCGGTCGCCGCGGCACCGGCGGCGCCCGCCGCGCCCGCCAAGCCCTGACTCGCCTCGCCTGCCTGGTGCGTGGCCATCGGCCGCGCCGCGCGCGCGTTCGCGGCCTTGCCGCTAGAGTCGGTCCATCATGACGACGACGAGCACGCACCCCGCCCCGCGCCTGACCCAGGCCGCAGCACCGCTGACGCGCGAGGTTCAGGCGATCGACGAGTTCGGCGCGCGGCGCGTGGTCACGATCCCTGCCGAGCGCGCGCTCACGGTCTTCGTCGACAAGCGCGAGCTCGTCACGCTGATGACGCTCGGCGTCGCGCCCGAACTGCTCGTACTTGGCTACCTGCGCAACCAGCGCCTGGTCGAGACGGCCGCAGACGTCGAGTCGATTACCGTCGACTGGGAGGTCGAGGCCGCCGCGGTGCGCACGCGCCGCGGCATCGAGCATTTCGAGCGCAAGACGGCGCGCCGCGTCGTCACCACCGGCTGCGGCCAGGGCACGATGTTCGGCGACCTGATGGCCGAGCTCGGCACGATCGAACTGCCGCCGCCCGGCGAGCCGGGCGCACGCATTGCCCAGGGCGCGCTCGTGCGCCTGCTCGACGCGGTGCGGCAGCAGGAGAGCACCTACAAGTCGGCCGGCTCGGTGCACGGCTGCGCGCTCTTTCGCCAGCGACGAGATGCTGACCTTCGTCGAGGACGTGGGCCGCCACAACGCGATCGACACCATCGCCGGCTGGATGTGGATGAACGATGTTGCGGGCGGCGACAAGGTGTTCTACACGACCGGCCGCCTGACAAGCGAGATGGTGCTCAAGGCGGCGCAGATGGGCGTGCCCATCGTCGTCTCGCGCAGCGGCGTCACGCAGATGGGGCTCGAGCTCGCAGCGCGCCTCGGCCTTGCGCTGTTCGGGCGCGCAACGAACCGCCATTTCCTCTGCTACAGCGGTTTCGAGCGTTTCGACGCCGAGCCCGAGCCGGCGCGCACCGGCTCCTAGAATGCGCGCTGGCCCACGCAACCGCAGGACAGCATGAGCATCAAGAGCGACAAGTGGATCCGGCGCATGGCCGAGCAGCACGGCATGATCGACCCGTTCGAGCCCAAGCAGGTGCGCCACGCCGCCGACGGCCACCGCATCATCAGCTACGGCACGAGCAGCTACGGCTACGACATCCGCTGCGCGCCCGAGTTCAAGGTCTTCACCAACATCCACAGCACGGTCGTCGATCCGAAGAACTTCGACGAGAAGAGCTTCGTCGACTTCCACGGCCAGAGCTGCATCATCCCGCCCAACAGCTTCGCCCTCGCGCGCACGCTCGAGTACTTCCGCATCCCGCGCAACGTGCTGACGATCTGCCTGGGCAAGAGCACCTACGCGCGCTGCGGCATCATCGTCAACGTGACGCCCTTCGAGCCCGAGTGGGAGGGCTACGTGACGCTCGAGTTCAGCAACACGACGCCGCTACCGGCCAAGATCTACGCCGGCGAGGGCTGCGCGCAGGTGCTGTTCTTCGAGAGCGACGAGGTCTGCGAGACGAGCTACAAGGACCGCGGCGGCAAGTACCAGGGGCAGACGGGCGTGACGCTGCCCAAGGCCTGAGATGACGACCCCAAGACGCCTTCGGCGTCGCCCCCCGGGGATCTCGGGCCGCTTGGGGCGGCCCGGCGCGGCCCGAGGAGGCAGGGCCATGAAGTGGGAAGGCAACCGCGAGAGTGACAACGTCGAGGACGCACGCACTGGCGGCGGCGGATTCGGCCTTGGCGGCGGGCGCGGCATCGGCCTCGGGACGGTCGCGATCGCGCTCGTCGCGGGCTGGATCTTCGGCATCAACCCGCTGACGATCCTCGGCGCGCTCGACGGCAGCGGCGGCGCGCCGATGGTGCAGCAGCAACAGGCGCCCGCGGCCAGGCCGCCGCCCGAGGACAAGCTCGCGCGCTTCGTCTCGACCGTGCTCGCCGACACCGAAGACGTCTGGCGCGAGCAGTTCGCCCAGGCGGGCGGCACCTACCGCGACCCGAAGCTCGTGCTCTTCCGCGGCGCGGTGCCCACCGCCTGCGGCCAGGGCGCGTCGGCGATGGGGCCGTTCTACTGCCCAGGCGACCAGAAGGTGTACATCGACCTCGATTTCTACGAGACGATGCGCACGCGCCTCGGTGCGCCGGGCGACTTCGCGCAGGCCTACGTGATCGCGCACGAGGTCGGCCACCATGTGCAGAACCTGCTCGGCATCACCGACAAGGTCGACACGATGCGCGGCCGCGCGAGCGAGGTGCAGCGCAATGCGTTGAGCGTGCGCCTGGAACTGCAGGCCGACTGCTTCGCCGGCGTCTGGGCGCACCACGCGCAGGCCGCGCGGCAAGTGCTCGAAGCCGGCGACGTCGAGGAAGCGCTCAACGCCGCGACGCAGATCGGCGACGACACGCTGCAGCGCAAGGCACAGGGCACAATCGTTCCGGAGAGCTTCACGCACGGCAGCGGCGCGCAGCGCGTGGCTTGGTTCAGGCGCGGGCTGGAGGGCGGCAGCCTGCAGCAGTGCAATACGTTCGAGGCGCGGAAGTTGTAGGGGAGTTGGCGCTCCGCGCGCGCGATGGGCCATATGCGCGCAGGGTGTGCCTGGCGTCACCGGGCCGATCAACCCGCAATTCCGAACAGCCGCTATTGAGAGACGAAACAACCAAATGCAGCTTACTGCTTGACTCGCAGGGAAGTCTTTGTAGAAGGGTCAGGCCTCGCTGCTGTTGCCGCCATGGCCGGCTAGAGCTATGATGTGTACGAACTGAAGGAGTATACATATCATGCGTACCAACATTGTCATTGACGACAAGCTCATGGAAGCCACGTTGAAGGCGACGGGGCTCAAGACCAAGCGCGAGGCAGTTGAACAAGGGCTGCGGACGCTTCTCCGCTTGAAGCAGCAAACCGAGCTTCGCAAGATGCGCGGGAAGTACGAGTGGATTGGCGACTTGGACGCGATGAGGCGGGACAAGTGATTCTTGTTGACTCGAGCGTGTGGATCGACTTCTTTCGCAACAAGCCTACGCTGCAGGCCGAGTGGCTCGACCGAAACCTTGGCGTTGAAGGCTTGGTTGTAGGTGACCTGATACTTGCAGAGGTCTTGCAAGGCTTCAAAGAAGACAAAGGCTTCAACGACGCCAAGAGGCTTCTTGGTCAACTTGAGCAAGTGAATGTCGGAGGCAGCGATCTCGCGATAGATGCTGCTCGAAACTACCGTCGACTTCGTGCGCTTGGTGTGACTGTGCGCGGAACGATCGACGTGCTCATTGCGACTCGATGCGTCACGAATGGCCTGCGGCTGCTACACAGCGACCGTGACTTCGACGCCTTCGAGAAGCACTTGGGGCTGCGCGTTGTGAATTGCGAGGCCTAGACGTCCCGGCGGCCTGCCGGCGCTCCATGCGCTGTATCGCGATCCCGAGGTGCGCCGGTACTTCCCGGACGGCACGCGCACGCTCGACGAACCCCGGGAGGAACTGGAGTGGTTCCTCAACGGCCACCCCCGGCACCCCGAGCTCGGGCTGTGGGCGACGGTCGAGAAGGCGTCGGGCGCCTTCCTGGGCCGCTGCGGGCTGCTGTCTTGGACCATCGAGGGCCGGCTCGAAGTGGAGCTTGCCTTCCTGATCGACAAGACGCGCTGGGGCGAAGGCCTGGCCACCGAGGCCTCGCTCGGCATCGTCGAGCACGCACGCGCTACGCTCGGCCTGTCGCGCCTCGTCTGCCTGATCATGCCCGGCAACGAGCGCTCCAGAGATCGATTGCTTCGTCGGGATACCGCAAAAGGGGAATTGCAACATGAGCAAAGTCGAAGCGATGAAGGTGGCATGGCCATATTCTTACTCAATTCTCATTGTCCACTTGGCAGTAACGACGTTCGTGTTCTATCGAATAGTAGCGCCTCGACTCGTAAAAGCTGGCATCTACTTGGCGCCATCAAGGGCAGCTCGGGATTCCATTTCGACGTACCTGTTGTCATCCCTCCTCATTCTTGCGCTCGCCGACATGATCGGTGCGAACTATCCATTTGATGTTCGACTGCTTCCCGCGACTTATGGGTGGATGAGAATTGTCATGACTCCAGTTTCAGTGGTCGCAAACGTTTCTCTCTTCTCGTATTTCAATCGAGACATAGAAGACTTTGAATCCAGGAAGATCATCGGGACTCTTTTGTATGCGGAATTCTGGCTGTTCTTCATTCATATTCCGTTCATGACTCCGTACATTTGAGAACTTCCGAATTCTTGGCTCCAGCCGAGCGTGGTTGCCTTGACAATGCACTAAGGCAGCGCAACGACATTGAGCGCCGCATGATTGCCCGGTGCCCGCAGCGGCATGTTGAGCACGGCGAAATCGCGAGCGTCAGGCCTTCGGCAGTCCCCGGTGCCAGGGCGGCAAGATTCCCTCCTCCGCGTTCCCGCCCGTCATCGCATCGACGCACAGCACGGCCGAGAGCGACGCGCCGTCGATGCCGCCGCCCCAGAGGCGCTTGCCGTACTGGTCGCCGGCGAAGTACAGGCGCTCGACGTGGGGTGAGACCACGTCGGGCCGCTCGGTGCCCACCGGGCGCCAGGTGCCGTAGGCCTCGGGGCCGGGGGTCCAGATGCAGAACTCCTGGCAGCGCTCCCAGTTCGGGAATGTGCGGCGCGCCCAGCCTTCGCAGAGCTCGATCACGCGCGCGACGCGGGCCGGGTCGCGCATCTCGCGGTCGGTGAGCGCGGTCGAAAAATAGTACTCGTGCTTGCCGGGCGGTGCGCGCCGCGCGCTGCCGTCGCCCCAGGCGTTCATGTCGGCCATGATCATGTCGACGACGCCGATGAAGCCCTCGTCGGGGCGCGTGATGCCGGGCATGTAGACGAAGCTGCCCTCGGCGATGCCGACGTCGGGGAACTGCGGCGCGCTCATGCCGTACCAGCCGGTGAGCAGCCCTGCGCCCCAGAACTTCTTCGTCAGCAGCTCGACATGCTCCGCAGGGAAGTGCTCGCGCGGCAGCAGGTGGTCGAAGATGTACTTGGGCGGCACGGTGCAGACGACGGCGTCGGCGCGCAGAACGCGTTCGGTGGCGGCACCGTCGGCGCCCTTCTCGCGGATGCGCACGCCGGTTGCGCGGCCGTCTTCGATCAGCACCTCGCGCACCGGCGTGGCGCGCCGCACCTCGCCGCCGTGATGCTGCAGGACCTTCTCGAACAGCAGCGCGATCGCGATCGTCCCCGGCTCGTCGGCCGTCGCCACCGAACCGCTGACGAGGTTCATGCGGATTGCGGGCGCGATCGCCATGTAGCCGAGGAAGTCGCCGGTGGGCGTCATCGCCGGCTCGGCCTGCGCCGTCTGCGACGCGGCCAGCACCTTGATGTACTCGTAGGCCTCGGGGTGCATGCCGCGCTGGGTGAGCCAGGCCTGCAGCGGCGTGTTCATCAGGCGCGCCATCTCGGCAAAGCTCGTGCGCGCCATCTCGCCCAGGTGCTCGAGCGTCGAGGCATAGCCCTCGGCGCTCATCCACGGATAGGGCTTGCCTTTTTCGACCTGGTACTGTTCGGTGGGCATGCCCTCGCCATGCCATTTGACGAATCCGAGGCCACGGTTCAAGGGCAGGTTCCAGCCCACGCCGAGGTGGCGCATCAGCGCGTCGCAGCGGCTCTTGTTGCCCCAGAACAGGCCGTGGCCGCCGGCCTCGAAGGTGCGTCCGTCGAGCAGGCCGCGCGCGAATATCTCGTCGATCGAAGGCTCGCACTTGGCGAGCAGGCAGTGCACATGCGCGAGCGACTTGGTGAACTCCCGCGCGTCCATCACCAGCCCGTCGGCAGTGACCTTGTCGCCGCGGCCGACGTAAGACAGGGCGCGCCCGCCGACGAAGGGCGCGCGTTCGAGCACCAGCACGCGCTGGCCGTGATCTTTCGCGAGCAGCGCAGCGACGCCCAGGCCGGCGATGCCGGCGCCGATGACGATTGCGTCGAACTTGTCGTCGCTGGGCATCATGGCCTCTCGGTCTCTCGACCCGGGATCGTCCCCGGCAGCAGGATGGCGCGGTCGACGTTGCGAATGTCGGTATGGCCGCAGAAGGCCATCGTCACGTCGAGCTCCTTGTGGATGATCTGCAGCGCCTTGGTGACGCCGGCCTCGCCCATCGCCCCGAGGCCGTAGACGAAGGCGCGCCCGATCATCGTGCCGCGCGCGCCGAGCGCCCAGGCCTTGAGCACGTCCTGGCCGCTGCGGATGCCGCCGTCCATCCAGACCTCCATCTTCGAGCCGACCTCGGCAGCGATCGCCGGCAGCGCGGCGATGGAGGACGGCGCGCCGTCGAGCTGGCGCCCGCCGTGGTTGCTGACGACGATCGCATCGGCGCCGCTCGCCGCGGCAAGGCGCGCGTCCTCGACGTCCATGATGCCCTTCAGGATCAGCTTGCCGCCCCACTGCTGCTTGACCCACTCGACATCCGCCCATGAAAGCCGCGGGTCGAACTGCTCGTTGGTCCAGGCGGCGAGGCTGCTCATGTCGCTCACCCCCTTGACATGGCCGACGAGGTTGCGGAAGGTGTGGCGCCGCGTGCCCGCCATGCCCAGGCACCAGCGCGGCTTGGTCATCAGGTTGACGATGTTCGCGAGCGTCGGCCGCGGCGGCGCGGTGAGGCCGTTCTTCAAGTCCTTGTGGCGCTGGCCGATCACCTGCAGGTCGAGCGTGAGCACGAGCGCGCTGCACTTGGCTGCCTTGCAGCGCTCGATCATGCGCGCCATCGCGTCGCGGTCGCGCATCATGTAGAGCTGGAACCAGAACGGCGCCTTGGTGTGCTCGGCGATGTCCTCGATCGAGCAGATGCTCATCGTCGACAGCGTGAACGGGATGCCGAACTTCTCGGCCGCGCGCGCGGCGTGGATCTCGCCGTCGGCATGCTGCATGCCGGTCAGGCCCACCGGCGCGATCGCGACCGGCATCTTCACCGCCTGGCCGACCATCGTCGTCGCGGTGCTGCGGTTCTCCATGTTCACCGCGACGCGCTGGCGCAGCAGGATCTTGGCGAAGTCGCTCTCGTTGGCGCGGTAGGTGCCCTCCGTCCACGAGCCCGAGTCGGCGTAGTCGTAGAACATGCGCGGCACGCGCCTCTCGGCGAGCACGCGCAGATCCTCGATGTTGGTGATGACGGGCATGGGCTAGTCTCCGGCGGGTGTTGTAGGTGGCGAAATTTTGATGCGCTGCGATCTTAGGCAGGCCGGCGCCGATGCGGGCGGAATCTTTGTCAGCCGGCGGCGGAATCTCGTTCCGCCTGGGCCGCTTCGATGGCCGCGCATTCGCGTTGCAGCCAGGCCCCGAAGCCTGCCGCGGCGCTGCCCGCCGAGTTTGCCAGCAGCAGGTACTGGTTGGGCGGCACGGCACGGATCGCAAACAGCGGGATGAGCGCGCCGCTGGCCAGCCAGGCCTGAGCCAGGCTGGGCCGCGCGAGTGCGACGCCCTGGCCCGAGACCGCGGCCTCGAGCAGCAGGCCGAGGTCGAGCAACTTCGGCCCGCTTGCCGGCTCGGGCCAGGCCAGGCCCGCAGCGCGCAACCACGGCGCCCAGGGCTCGAGCGGCGTGCGCAGCAGCGTCGCGTGGCACAGGTCGTCGGGCGTGTCGATCGCGGGCAGGCGCGCGAGCAGCGACGGCGCGGCCACCGGCAGCACCTCATCGTGCAGCAACTGCAGCGCGCCTGGCGTCGCCGGGTCGCCGAAGCGGATCTCGATGTCGGCCTCGGCGGCCGCGGCGCCGAGATAGGGGATGGAGAGCACGACCTCGAGCTCGACCTGCGGCTGCGCGCGCGTGTAGGCCTCGAGCCGCGGCACGAGGATCTGGCGCGCGAAGGTCGGCGGCGACGACACGCGCAGCCGCTCGCTGCGCTGCGCTGCGCGCCGGTGCTGCGGCATCGCCGCGAGCAGGCCGAGCGCGGCGCGCACCTGCTCCAGGTACTCCTTGCCGGCGGCCGTCAGCGCGAGCGGCTTCGCAGCGCGCGCGAACAGCGTCACGCCGAGCAGGTCCTCGAGCGTCGCGATGCGCTTGCCGACCGCGCTCGCGGTGATGGCCAGCTCGTCGGCGGCGCGCTCGAAGCTGCCCAGGCGCGCCGCAGCATCAAAGGCGCGCAGGCCGTCGATCGAGGGCAGGCGAAGGTCGGGCGTCGTGCTCATTGGGAAGCCTCCGTGGTTCGCGCCGCGGTGCCAGCCCCCTTCGCAGCGGCCGCGCGGGGGCTCATGCAGCCATTGTCGCAAGCCGCGCGTGCAGGGCTGCCGAGGCGGAGATCGTGTCGCCCTCCCGACGTACTGTGCAAAGCTGCCAGTTTCGTCGCACAACCCCCTTATCTGACAGGTTGCAGCGGGCTTTGATGGCGCACTAGACTGCATCCAGCCCGACGCCAGGTCTGTTGGACGCCGGATCGAGGACGAATGCGGCTTGGCACGCGCGTCCGCCACCGCGTGGCCCGACTTTGAAAGGTATGCCCATGCTCGAAGAAGGCATCGCGCATGCTCGCGAGCGCTACAGACCCTCGCGGGATACACCGACGCCGAGGGTCGCGTTTGCCCGTTGGACGGAGCACATCGAATCCTTGCCCGAACTGGTGGCTTCGCGCGAACTCGCGGGTCTGCCCGACAAGGAGTTGAGCGCGCTGGCCCAGGAGTTCGCGAAGGCGCCACGGCGCAAGCGAACCGACGTCTTCAGGTTCTCCTTCGCTGCCGCGGCAATACTGGCCACAACGGGCGCCGGCTTCGCCTATGCCGACTTCATGGACCCTGCCAGGGCCGTGGGTCTCTCGCCGCTGGCGGCGGCAGCAGGAGCCTGCTTCGGTGCAGCCTTCGTCGCGTTTGGCGCCGGCATCTGGACGGGCTTTCGCCTCGTGCCGACCGAGTCGGCTCACGCCAAGCTCGGCCTGCTCGTCGGCGCTCTCGATGAACAGCACCCCTGGCTGTACAAGGCCTACTTCGCGATGCGCGACGCCGCTGCACTCGCCTATCGCGACAAGGTCCTGCGCGAACGGGGGTGCATTCGTGGCATGGACTATCTGCTGATGCGCGAGATTGCCGAGCTTCACGAGAACATGGAGCTCACGCAGAACGCGCGCACGGTCGCAGCCTCCGTGCAGGGGGCGAGCGAGGTTCTGGCCCCCGCAACGATCCACGTAACGCCCCCCGTGGTGCAGCTTGCGCCGGCGGCCCCGGTTGCAGCTGCGCCGCCCCAGTCTGCAGCGACGGCCAAGGTGCTGACGCTCGGGCCATCGTCGGAGGCGGCTTGAACGCCGCTTTCTAGACCGCGTCCGCGACGGGCGGGCCGTCACGGCCGGGGCGTGTCGAACAGCGGCAGGCCCGCGTAGCCCGGCGGCGCCGGCTCGGCAGCGACGGGCGGTTCGGCCACTGTGGCCGGCGCCACCAGGTCGGCAAGCCTGGCGAGCGCGCCGGCGCGCACGCCGAGCAGGCGCAGGCGGCGCGTCAGGTCGACGCGCTTCAGGCACTCGCCGGCGGCGCGGCGGATGCTGCGCGCGTCCATCGTGTGTGCCGGCAACGTGAGGTCGCGCGTGACGATGCGAAAGTCGTCGAAGCGCAACTTGATGCCGATCGTCCTGCCCGCGTAGCCCTTGCGAGCCAGGTCGCCGGCGAGCTCGACGCAGAGGCCGTCGAGAAGGCCGGTCAGCCGGGCCTTGTCGCGCACTGCGTGCAGGTCGCGGTCGAAGGTCGTCTCGCGGCTGATGCTCTTGGGTTCGCTCTCGGTCACGACCGGGCGTTCGTCGCGCCCATGCGCTGCCTCGTGCAGCCAGGCGCCATAGCTCTTGCCGAAATCATCGAGCAGGCGTTGCGGGCTCGCCGCGGCCAGGTCGCCGATGGTCGCGATGCCCATTGCCGCGAGCCGATCCGACGCCTTGGGGCCGATGCCGTTGATCTTGCGCGCCGGCAAGGGCCAGATGCGCGCCGGGATCTCGTCCGCGGTGAGCAGCGTCAGGCCGTCGGGCTTGTCGAACTCGGAGCACATCTTGGACAGCAGCTTGTTCGGCGTGATCCCGACCGAGCAGGTGAGACCGGTCGCCGCCAGCACGGCCTCCTTCAACGCGCGGCCGATCGCAAGGCCGCCGTCGTCGTGCACGCCGGGCAGGGCAGAGAGGTCGATGTAGATCTCGTCGATGCCGCGGTCCTCGACGACCGGCGCGACCCGGCGCACCGCGGCCTTGAACAGGCGCGAATACTTGCGGTACTCGTCGAAGTCGACCGGCAGCAGCACCGCGTCGGGCGCGAGCGCTGCCGCCTTCATCAGCCCGAGGCCGGAATTGACGGCGAAGGCGCGCGCGGCGTAGGTTGCGGTCGTGATCACACCGCGGCCGACGTAGTGGCGCAGCCGCGCGTAGCGGCGCGTGCCGTCGGCCAGCACCTGCGGCGCATGGTCGCGCCCGCCGCCGATCACGACCGCCTGGCCGCGCAGGTCGGGGTAGCGCAACAGCTCGACCGACGCATAGAACGCGTCCATGTCGAGATGGGCGATCAGGCGCCGCGCGGGCGTCTGCGCAGAGCTGTACATGCATCCAGTGTAACGGCGCGATTGCGGGCTGCCAAGCGGCGGTCGAAAGATGGCACCATCGGCCGCATGTCCACGGTGATTCGCAACTTCGAGGCGTCCGATCCTGAAGACGCTTATGCCCACTGGTCCCTGACCCCGGGTGTCGGGCTGAGCACCGCCGACAACCGGGAGCCGGTGATCGGCATCCTGCGGCGCAATCCCGGCATGACGGTGCGCGCGGCCTGCGCAGCGTTGACCAAGCTGGTCAACTTCATGGTCGCGATCCGCGGCCGCTCGTTCTCGGTGGCCGAGTTGCAGGACGCCGGCGTCAAGCGCATCAGCCTCGCGACCTCGCTCTACCGTGCCGAGATGACCGGGCTCCTCGATGCGGCGCACGAGGTGGCCGACCGCGGCACTTTCGGCCACCTCGACCAGGGCTTGCTGACGACGGCCGAGATCAACGTCTTCTTTCGCGCATGATCTCCGCAGGCCGGACCGCGCGTCTCGCGATCACGCCGCTGCGCTCCGCGCACGCGCCGCTGCTCTTCCCGCTGCTTGCCGATCCGCGCCAGTACCAGTACGTTCCCGAGGCTGCGCGAGCTTCGGTGACCGAGCTTTGGCAGCGCTTCGACGAACTCGAGCGCGGCCCGGCGCTTGGCGCCAATGAACTCTGGCTGAACTGGGTACTGCTGCGCCACGACGACGGTGCGCCAGTCGGCACGCTGCAGGCCACCGTGACGCCGGGCGATCACGCGTGGATCGGCTATGCGCTCTTTCCGCCGGCCTGGGGCCAGGGTTACGCGACCGAGGCCTGCGCCTGGCTCGTCGCCGAGCTGCCGGCGCGCTGGCACGTCACCGAGATCCTGGCCAGCGTCGACACGCGCAATGCGAAGTCGATCGCGCTGCTCGAGCGGCTCGGCTTCGAGCGCGCTGCGACCGAGGCCGCCGAGCTCCACGGCGAGCCGACAACCGACTTCCGCTACCGCCTGCCCTGCACCGGCTGAGGGCGGATCCACAGCCCCCCGAGCGCCAGCGCCGCGAAAAGCGCACCGGCGACAAAGGTCGCGCCGGCGCCGAGGCCGTCCCAGAGCAGCCCCGCAAGCACGCTCGCGATGAGCATGGCTACGCCGCTGACGAGGTTGAAGAAGCCATAGGCCGTGCCGCGCAGGTCGGCGGGTGCGGCATCGGCAACCATCGCCGCGAGCAGCCCCTGCGTCACCGCGAGGTGCAGGCCCCAGGCGACGCTGCCGCTCGCGATAGCGGCCCAGGCGCTGCCGGCAACGAGCAGCAGGTCGGCTGCGATCAGCAGCGCGAGCGCGAACGCGCTCGCGCCGAGCGTGCCGACGATGAACACCGGCAGCAGGCTGTGGATCATCTCGGATGAGACGTCGATCAGCAGGCTGACGAAGCCGAGCGCCCAGATGCTGCACGGCAGGGCTGATGCGTTGGGCGCTCGGTCCGGCATGGCGCGCGCATCGTCTCATGCGCCGCGCTGGGGCCGGGGGTCGGATAATGGTTCGATGCAGTTGCTGGTCCCGTTCGCATCGACCCTGACGGATGGCTGTCGCCACACGATCGCCGACCTGCAACTGCCGCAACTCGCGCGTCTGCTCGCGCGGCTGGCGCCGTCGACGCGGATCGGCACCGACGAAGCAAGCCTGACGCCGCCGCACGAGCGCGCACTCGCCGATGCCCTCGGCTGGCAAGGCGCCGACGGCTGCCTGCCCTGGGCGGCGCGGCTCGCGGGCGACGACGGCATCGCGGGCATCGGCGACGCGCCCTGGGGCTTGCTGACGCCGGTGCACTGGCAGGTCAGCGCCGAGGGCGTGACGCTCGTCGACCCGGACGCGCTGGCACTGGCGGAGGACGAATCGCGCGCGCTGCTTGGCGCCGTGCGCCACCTCTTCGAGAGCGAGGGCTGGCGCGTGCAATGGGGCGCGCCGCTGCGCTGGTATGCGTCGCACGAGAGCCTGCGCGACCTGCCCTGCGCCGCGCTCGACCGCGCGATCGGCCGCGCCGTCGACGAGTGGATGCGCCCGGGGCCGCGCCTGGCCCTGGTGCGGCGGCTGCAGAGCGAGGTCCAGATGCTGCTCTACCAGGCGCCGGTCAACGATGCGCGCGAGGCGCGCCGTGCGCTGACCGTCAATTCGTTCTGGCTTCACGGCTGCGGCGCTGCGCAGCCGACCGCAGGCGCGGCGCCACAGGTCGACGCGCGCCTGCGCAGCCCCGCGCTGGCCGGCGACTGGGCAGCCTGGGCCGAGGCTTGGCGCGCCCTCGATGCGGGGCCGATCGCGGCACTGCTGCGGCGCGCCGAGAGCGGCGAACGCGTCGCACTGACACTGTGCGGCGAGCGCCATGCGCAACGCTTCGAGCCCGCCGCTGCGCAGGGCCTTTGGACGCGCTTCACGCGTGGCCTGCGCGCGCCGCCGCTGGCCCAGGTGCTGGAGGCGCTGTGATGAAGCTCGCGCTGCGCGACGTGCCGCCGCGCGCCGCGTGGGCGCTCGAGCAAGCCGGCGTGCCGGCGCTGCTCGCGCGCCTCTTTGCGGCGCGCGGCGTGAAGAGCGCCGACGAGCTCGACGACGGCCTGGCTCGCCTGCTGGCGCCAGACACGCTGCGCGGCGCGCAGGACGCCGCGCGCCTGCTGGCCGATGCGATCGCCGCGCGGCAGCGCATCTGCGTCGTCGCCGACTACGACTGCGACGGCGCAACGGCGTGCGCGGTCGCGCTGCGCGGGCTGGCGATGCTGGGCGCCGCGCGCGACACGCTGGCCTACGTCGTCCCCGACCGCGTGCTGCACGGCTACGGGTTGACGCCGGCCATCGTCGACCTCGCGCTGCAGCAGCAGCCCGGCCTGCTGCTGACGGTCGACAACGGCATCGCGAGCGTGGCCGGCGTGGCGCATGCGCGCGCGCAAGGGCTCGCGGTCATCGTCACCGATCACCACCTGCCGGCGCGCGACGAACAGGGCACAGTCTTGCTGCCGGATGCCGACGCCATCGTCAACCCGAATCAGCCCGGCTGCGGCTTCGAGAGCAAGAACCTCGCCGGCGTCGGCGTGATGTTCTACGTGCTGCTCGCGCTGCGCGGCGAACTGCGCGCGCGCGGCGCCTTCGCGCAGGAGGCGCAGCCGCGTCTCGACGCCTTGCTCGACCTGGTCGCGCTCGGTACCGTCGCCGACGTGGTCAAGCTTGACGCCAACAACCGCCGCCTCGTCGCGCAGGGCCTGAAGCGCATCCGCGCCGGCCGCATGCAGCCCGGCGTCGCGGCGCTGTTTGCTGCTGCCGCGCGCGATGCAACGCGGGCAAGCGGCTTCGACTTCGGCTTCGCGATCGGCCCGCGCATCAACGCCGCGGGGCGCCTCGCCGACATGACGCTCGGCATCGAGTGTCTGCTCACCGACGACGCGGCACGCGCCGCCGAACTCGCGCAGACGCTCGACGCGATCAACCGCGAGAGGCGTCAGGTCGAGTCGGGCATGCGCGATCAGGCCGAGGCCATGCTCGAGGCGCTGCTCGGGAGCAAGATGGGGGGCGAGCCGCCGCCGGCGCTCGCGATCTTCGATCCCGGCTTCCACGAAGGCGTGGTCGGCATCGTCGCCGCGCGGCTGAAGGACCGGCTGCACCGCCCGGCCTTCGTCTTCGCGCGCGGTCGCGACGGGCTGCTCAAGGGCTCGGGGCGATCGATCGCGGGCTTTCATCTGCGCGACGCGCTCGACCTCGTCGCCAAGCGCCATCCGGGCGTACTGGTGCGCTTTGGCGGGCATGCGATGGCAGCCGGCTGCACGCTCGCTGACGATGGCTTCGAGACCTTCGACGCCGCGCTGCAGCAGGTCGCGCGCGAGTGGCTCGATGCGGCGACGCTCGCGCGCACGCTCGCCGTCGACGGGCCGCTCGCGGCCGAGCACTTCAGCGTCGAGACCGTGCGCGCGATCGACGCGCAGGTCTGGGGCCAGGCCTTCGAGGCACCGGTGTGGGCCGACGAGGTCGAGGTGATCGCGCAGCGCCTGGTCGGCGAGCGCCACCTGAAGCTGACGCTGCGCCATGGTGGTCTCGTGCGCGACGCGATCTGGTTCGGCCGCAGCGAGCCGCTGCCCGGGCGCGCGCGCCTGGCCTATCGCTTGAGCGTGGACCAGTACAACGGCCGCCAGAGAGTGCAGCTCGTGATCGAGAGCATGGAGGCCGCGTCTTGAGCAGCCGATGGCGCGCTGCGAGCGGGGTTCGGCGTCGATGGCTTGTGGCCGCGTTCCTCGCGCCGTCGCTGTTCGTGCCGTCGATCGGATACGCGGCCTGGCCGAGCCGGTCCATCAGGTTCGTGGTGCCGGCTCCGCCGGGCGGCGGACTTGACCTGTTCGCGCGGGCGCTCGCCGAGCGGTTGAGCCTCGCGCTCGGGCAGACCGTCTTGGTGGTGAACATCCCGGGCGCCGGGGGGCTCATCGGGGCCCAGGCCGCCGCACGCGCAACCCCCGATGGCTACACGCTGGCGCTGATCCACTCCGGGCTGCTGTCGGTGCAAGCCGTCAACCCGAGACTGGACCTGCTGCGCGCCTTCGCGCCGGTTGCCCGACTGGTGCACTCGCCGCTGGTCGTTGTCGTGCGCGCCGACGCACCCCAAGCCTCGCTCGCCGAGCTGATCGCGGCCGTGCGGGCACAACCGGGCCGCTTGTCGTACGCATCAGGCGGGAGCGGCTCGCCGTCGCATATCGCGGTTGCCGAAATGGCCTACCGCCTGCGCGATTTCGATGCTGTCCATGTGCCCTATGGCGGAGCGACCGAGGCGGCCACCGCGCTGGTGCGTGGCGATGTCGACTTCCAGGTCGGCGTGCTCGGCGCCGTGCTGCCCATGATCGTGGCGGGACGATTGCGCGCACTCGCGGTGACGAGCGGCCGCCGCATCGGCACGCTGCCGAATCTGCCGACCGTCGCGGAAGCCGCCCTGCCGGGGTTCTCGATCGAACCGTGGACTGGGCTTGCCATGCCGGCGGGCGCCCCGGCAGCCGTCGCCGCGCGCGCCGGCGAGGTGTTGCCGCGGGCACTCGACGCCGCACCGATGCAGGCCCTGTCGCTCAAGTTGGGATTCGAGATCGCCCATGCCGACGCTCCCAGCTTCGCTCGCCAGATAGCGCGCGAACTGGACGCCGAGAAGCTCAGGGTCAAGCGGCTCGGCATCGCGCCTACACCGTGAGGTGCGGCCCGCAAGGGCCTTGCCTGGAAGTCGACGTCGGTGGGCAGCCGCGAAAGCGCGCTGGCCCCGTCGGCACCGATCTGGGTCAGGCGTCGCCGTGCTCTGCCCGTTCCGCTGCAACCAGTTCGGCCTCCACCATGCGAAGCAAGGCCAGAAACCTGAGTGCCGCGGGCGAGGGCGTTCGTTCTCGCAGGCGGATCAATGCTGGTCGGACGCGCATGTCGGGCAAGTCGAAGGCTAGCCTGACCAACGAGCCGCTCGACAGCTCGGATGCGAGCATGGAAGCGGTGGCGGGCAACAAGGCATCGGACTCGCGAACGATGCGTTTGGCCGTGTCCATCGAGTTGACCTCGAGGGCCGGGGAAAACGCCTTGTACCGCAGGTCTTCGGACCCCGCACAGCTGCCGCTCGCAGCGATGCGCGCCAACGGCCCGTATGAGCGCACCGACGCGACGGGAAAACTCAAGACCTGATCCAGGGTCGGCCGGCTGCTCGCCAGCGGATGGCCGGCTCGGCAGGCCAGATACAGGCGCCGCGGCGCGAGGGCCACGACGCTCAACTCTTCGTGCGGGGCCTGGGCGTCGATGCCGCCGAGCCCGAGTTCGTGGCGCCGCGAGCGGACTTCCGCCCCGACCTCGTCGGGCCGCACCACGGTGACCCGCACGCGCAGGCCAGGGCGCTCGTTGACGAGGCGCGCGACCGCAGGCGCCACCAGATCCTCCGCTACAAACGGGCCCGCCACGATGTTCAGTTGGCCGGCATCCATGCCGGCCAGGGCGCGCAACTCGGATCGCAGGGCGTTCACATCGTTCATCAGGGCCGCGGCGCGATCGATGACGACTTCTCCGAACACGGTCGGCGCTGCTCCACCGCGGCCGCGGTCGAACAGCCGGACGCCAAGATTCGACTCGAGCGCCGCCATGTTGCGCGAGAGTGTCGGCTGGCTGATGCCGAGCCGCTCGGCGGCGCGCGCGTAGTTGGAGGTCTCGCCCAGCACGAGCGCCTGCTCCAGCAGCCGCAATGTCATCGTCATGCGCAGAGCGTATCAAAGATGGGCATGCGCGCTATTGGACGTCTGGCGCAGGTGGGGGGAGACTGCGCGCCCTGATACGTGGTCGGCGTTCATGCGACGCCGACCCCGCCGTGCGCTGCTTTCGCCTTTCACCGGAGCTTTCCAATGCCGAGATCCCCACGAACGCAATCGAGTCATTGGCAGCGCCGCGGCGCCGCACTTCTGCTCGGCCTGCTCTTAGGCGCCAGCCAGACCAGCCTGGCGCAGACGGCGGTGCGCCCCCGGCCCAGCCGGCGGCGAAGCTGGTGGACCCCGCGGCGGTGCAGGCCCTGAAGGACATGGGTGCTCACCTGCAGACGCTCAAGCGCTTTCAGGCGAGGACCGAACTCACCGGCGAGCGGGTGCTGGCCGACGGCCAGAAGCTGCAGCACGGCTCCAGCGCAACGCTCGACGTAGCGCGCCCGAACCGAGTGCGCGCCGTCATCGTCAGCCCGAGGTCGGAACGCCGGATCATCTACGACGGCAAGACCGTCACGCTGTACACGCCGACGCAGCAGTTCTACTCGACGGTCGCGTTCAGCGGCTCGCTCGGTGAGCTGGTCGAGCAGTTGCAGGCGCGCTACGACGTGGAAATGCCGCTGTCCGACTTGTTCGTCTGGGGCACGCCGGCCGCGCCGCTGGACAAGATCGAGTCGGCGATGATCGCCGGCCAGGACGTCATCGGCGACGATCTCTGCGACCACTACGCGTTCCGCCAGGGCAAGGTCGACTGGCAGATCTGGATCACCGTGGGCAGCAAGCCGCTGCCGCGCAAGGTCGTGATCACCAGCCGCGCCGACGAGGCACGGCCGCAATCGGTCAGCCTGCTCGAGTGGAACCTGAAGCCGGCCTTCACCGACGCCGTCTTCAAGTTCACGCCCCGCCCGGGGGCCAAGGCGATCGAGATCCTTCCCCGCAAGACCCCTTGAGGAGCGCCGACATGAACACTTTCCTCAGCACCTGGTTTCGCGCGCCGCTGGTGGCCGTCGTCTTCGCCGGCATCGCCCTCGCGCCGTTGGCGCAAGCCGCTCCACACCGGGGAGGTGGCGGTGGCGGCGGTGGCGGCGGCAAGCCCAACAAGCAGGTGAACAACATCCGGACCGACGTGCGCACCAACAACGTCCGCAGCACCAGCGTCAACAACACCAACGTCAACGTCAACAAGAACGTCAACGTCAACGTCGACAACAACCGCGGCGGTTGCTGCAACAACGGCTGGGACAACGACTACCACCCGATCGCGACCGCAGCGGCCGTGACGGCGGCCGTGGTCGTGACCTCGGCCGTCGTGGGGTCGATGGTGCGCACCGTGCCCGCCGGCTGCGTCCCGGTCAACTACGGCGGCATGATCTACCAGCAATGCGGCAGCACCTGGTACCAGCCGCAGGGGCCGCAGTATGTGGTGGTCTACCCGCCGTATTGAGGCCAGGCAGTTTGCGAGCCTCCGCAACGATGGGTGCGAGGTGCCCAGGGCGGCCGCTGTGGCGAACCGGCCTGGGTCTGCTGGCACTGCTTGCATCGGCGTCGGCGGCGGCGCAGGAGGCGATCGACGAACTCGCGGCCAAGGCGACCGACCAGACGGCCTCGCTGATGTCCTTCCAGTTGAACGACTGGTACACCGCACGCCTGCATGGCGCCGATGGCTCAGCCAACCAGATCGTGCTGCGCGCAGCCATCCCGTTCACGCTGCTCAGGATGAACCACATCTTTCGCGTCACGCAGGGCTACGCTACGTCGTCGCCTTCGGGCAGGACGGGGCTGGTCGACACGGGCATCTTCGACCTCGTGACGTTCAACCAGCCCTGGGGGCGCTGGGGCATCGGCATCGCAGGCACGGCGCCGAGTGGCGCAAACGGCCTGAGCACCGAGAAGTGGACCGCCGGCCCGGCGTTGGGCTTCGTGAACTCGTCGGCCAAGATCTACAACTGGGGCCTGTTCGCGCAGACCTTCTTCTCGTTCGCGGGCAGCGGCAGCGCGCCCGACGTGAGGCTGGTCAACCTGCAGCCGATTTTCGGCTACCAACTTGGCGAAGGCCGCTCGATCTCGCTTGGCAACAGCGCGCTGGTCTACGACTTCGACAAGTCGGACTGGTCGTCGCTGATGCTGAGTGCGAACTACGGCCAGGTGGTCAGCTTCTGGGGCCACAAGTGGCGCCCCAACGTCGAGGCCGGCTACGACTTCAACAACGACTTGGGCAACCAGCGCTGGGTGTTCCGCGCGGGCATCACGCTGCTGTTGCCTAAGTGACGATTCCAGCCAGGAGAGACAGAAGATGAAGCGGGGGAACGAATTGCAACTTCCACACGCGCAGGGCCGATGTGCGTTGCTGTACGCGCTACTCGCGGCAGCGCTCATCCTGCCCCAGGCCGCCGGCGCGGGCGAAGGCGGCACCTCGCACATCATGCCGGGCGCCAATGCCACGCTGGTGGACCTGCCACCGACCTCGCCCGGCGGCTTCTTCAAGCCGATGTTCATCAACTACCAGGGCGACGCGTCGGCGAAGGTTCCCACGGCGGCCGGAGTCGTCGCCAACCTGAACGCCGACGCCAACACGCTCGTGCTCGGTGGTGGCTACGGTTTCGAGACGACCGTCCTCGGCGGCGCCCACTACAGCGTCGCCGCGTTCCTGCCCTACACGTGGTTGTCCATCTCCGGCAACTCGCAGGCGCTGGGCGGCCTCGGCATCCAGAACAGCGTGTCCGGGGTAGGCGACCTGACCGTCGTGCCCGTGCTGCTGGGTTGGAAATCCGACAACTGGCAATACGACTTCCTGATGCCGGTCTATGCACCGACGGGCAGCTACGAAGTCGGCCGGCTCGGGAACACCGGGCTGAACTACTGGACCTTCGATCCGATCGTCGGCGTGGCCTACAACAACGCCAAGTCGGGTCTCAATGCGGCCATCCACCTGGGCTACGCGATCAACACCGAGAACGGCGCCACTCAGTACAAGAGCGGCAACTACCTGCACCTCGACGCTGCGGTGCAGCAGATCATCCCGCTCGGCTCCGGCTTCGCGAAGATCGGCGCCGAGGCCTGGTACTTCCAGCAGGTGACCTGCGACAGCGGCGCCGGCGCCACGCTGGGCTGCTTCAAGGGACGGACCGCCGGCATCGGGCCGGTGCTGGGCTACATCCAGCCGGTCGGCAAGGAAAAGCTGCTGTTCGAAGCCAAGTGGCTGCCTGAACTGGACACCGAGAACCGCCTGACGGGCGACTACCTCTGGCTGAAGATGGTCTACACGTTCTGACGATCGGTCCTCCCGGGAGATCACCTCATGCAATTCAAAGCCACACTCACCCTCTGCGGCGCCATCCTGGCCCTGCTGTGCGCGATGGGCGCCTCGGCCCAGGAAGTCCTGCCGTTCCCGCCCACGCCATCCGGCTCGAAGGCCGGGCTGACGATCGAGACCTCGACCTACAAGAAGCGCGTCGAGCCCAGGCGCCTGGCCGAAGGCGCGCCGAACATCCTCATCATCCTGATGGACGACGTGGGCGCCGGCACGCCGTCGACCTACGGCGGCGAGGTCAACACGCCGACGCTGGACCGCGTGGCGAACATGGGGATCTCGTTCAATCGCTTCCACTCGACCGCGATGTGCTCGCCGACGCGCGCCTCGCTGCTCACAGGGCGCAACCACACGCGCGTCGGCAACGGCCAGATCGCGGCGCTCGCCAACGACTTCGACGGCTTCAGCGGCACCATCCCGAAGACCTCGGCGACGCTGCCCGAGGTCCTCAGGAACTACGGCTACAACACCGGTGCCTGGGGCAAGTGGCACAACACGCCGGAGGAGCAGATTTCGTCCAAGGGGCCGTTCGAGTATTGGCCGACCGGCTACGGCTTCGAGTACTTCTACGGCTTCCTGGCCGGCGAGGCGTCGCAGTACGAGCCGACCATGGTGCGCAACACGACCTACGTCAGCCCGCACGAACTGCATCGCAAGGGCTACCACCTGACCGAGGACATCGCCGAGGACGCCATCCGGTGGCTGCGCGAGCAGCAGGCCTATGCCCCGGACAAGCCGTTCCTGATGTACTGGGCACCGGGCGCTGCTCATGGTCCGCACCAGGTGATGAGCGAGTGGGCCGACCGGTACAAGGGCAAGTTCGACGACGGCTGGGACGCCTACCGTGAGCGCGTCTTCAAGCGCGCCAAGGACAAGGGCTGGATTCCGCAGAACGCCCGCCTCACGCCGCGGCCGGCGTCGCTCGCGTCGTGGGACTCGATCCCGGAGGCCGAGAGGCCGTTCCAGCGGCGGCTGATGGAGATCTTCGCGGGCTTCGCCGAGCATGCCGACGCCAACGCCGGCCGCGTCATCGCCGAGATCGAACGCCAGGGGCGGCTGGACAACACCCTGATCTTCTACATCTGGGGCGACAACGGCTCGTCAGCCGAGGGCCAGAACGGAACGATCAGCGAGCAGCTCGCGCAGAACGGCATCCCGACCAAGATCTCGCAGCACCTCGAGGCGCTCGCCGAGCTGGGTGGCCTGGCGGCTCTCGGCGGTCCGAAGACCGACAACATGTTCCACGCCGGCTGGGCCTGGGCGGGCAGCACGCCGTACCAGGGCACGAAGCTGATGGGGTCGTACTTCGGCGGCACCCGCCAGCCGCTGGCGATCTCGTGGCCCAAGGGCATCAAGGCGAGCGCGACGGCGCGGCCGCAGTTCCACCATGTCGTCGACGTTGCGCCGACGGTCTACGAACTGCTCAAGATCAAGCCCCCGCGCGAGGTCAATGGCTTCAAGCAGGACTCGATCGACGGCGTCAGCATGGCCTATGCCTTCGGCGACGCGAGCGCCGCGGGTCGTCGCAAGACCCAGTTCTTCGACATCATGGCCAGCCGCGGCATCTACCACGACGGCTGGTTTGCCAGCGCCCCGGGCCCGCGTGAACCCTGGGTCGGCGGCGTGCCCAAGGGCATCAAGGAGTGGTCGCCGCTGACGGACAAGTGGGAGCTTTACAACCTGAACGAGGACTGGAGTCAGGCCGTCGACCTCGCGGCCAGCCAGCCGCGCAAGCTCGAGCAGATGAAGGCGCTGTTCATCGAGGAATCGAAGCGGAACAAGAACCTGCCGATCGGCGGCGGCCTCTGGTCGACCGCTCTCTACCACCCGGAAGACGCACCCGCACCGCTGCTCAGCGAGTGGACCTTCGAGGGCCCGATGGCGCGGATGCCGGAGTCGACGGCGCCCAAGCTCAGCAAGGTCGACAGCCTGGTGAGCATGGAAGTGGACGTGCCGGCGAATGCCAACGGCGTGCTCTACGCGCTGGCCGGCTTCTCGGGCGGCATCACCTGCTACGTGAAGGACGGCGTCCTCAACTACGAGTTCAACCTGTTCGAGATCCAGCGCACGAAGCTCCAGGCCAAGGGCAAGCTGCCGACCGGCAAGGCCAAGATCGAGGTCGAGTCCAGGCTCGCGGCCAAGATCGGCGGGCCGATGGACGTGAGCCTCAAGGTGAATGGCGACGTCGTCGCCCAGGGCCGCGTGCCGGCTGCGATGTCGCTGCACTTCACGGGCGGCAACGAGACCTTCGACATCGGCAGCGACATGGGCTCGCCGGTGTCGCTCGCCTACTTCGACCAGGCACCGTTCGCCTTCAACGGCAGCATCGGGAAGACGAGGGTCGTCTACCTGAAGAAGTAGGCCGGCGCCGACCCGACCGCGACTTCGACGCCTGCGATGACCGCCATCCTGCTCCTGCTGCTCAAGGCCTGCGTCGGCCTGATCATCTTCGCCATCGGGCTGGACTCGACGGCGGACGACGCGCTGTTCCTCGTGCGCCGGCCGGGGCTCTTGCTGCGTTCGCTGCTGGCGATGTACGTGCTGGTGCCGCTGGCCGCGCTCGCGCTCGTCGGCTGGATGGACCTGGCGCCCGGCGTGGAACTCGGCCTGCTGGTGCTCGCCGCCTCGGCCGGCGCGCCGCTCCTGCCGCGCAAGCTGCTGCGCATCGGCGACGGCGCCTACACCTTCAGCCTGGTGCTGCTGTCCTCGCTGCTCGCGATCGTCGTCGTGCCAGCCTGGCTGGCGCTGCTCGGGCCTTTCTTTCGCACGCCGCTGGAGCTGAGCGCCGGCGACGTCGCGTGGCTGCTGGCCAAGTCCTTCCTGTTGCCGCTCGCGGTGGGCATGGCGCTGCGCCGCGCGGCGCCCGGCTTCGCGGCGCGCTGGGCCACGCGCCTGATCGGCCTGGCCGGCATGGTGCTCACGGCCTGTGCATTGCTGTTGCTGGCACTGCACTGGGACGTGCTGATCGTGGCCAACTATGGCGGCGTCTTCGCGTTGATGGCGCTGGTCGCGCTCGCCCTCGCGGCGGGTCACCTGATGGGCGGGCCGGGCGCCGACGACCGCACCGCGCTTGCCGTGGCCTGCGCGTCGCGCCACCTCGGCGTTGCCGTGCTGGTCGCGGCATCGCTGCCCGGCCCGCGCACCGCGGCGATCCTGGCGGTCTACATCGTCGCCTCTGCCGTCGTGACGCTGCCCTACCTGCGCTGGCGCCGCCGCGTGTCGGCCGCTGCTTCCGTTTGAACCGCAACACCCTAGCGAGAAACCAATCATGAGATTCAGCCCCTCGTCGAGCCTGGCCGTCGTCGCCTGCGCGCTCCTGTACTCCGTCGCCTTTGCCGGCATCGCCGACCCCGACTGCACGGCCGAGAAGGCCGCCAAGAGCGCGGCTGCGAAGTCCACCGTCGGCGTCGGCGGGCGGTGCGGCGCGAAGGAGGCCGCCAAGGACTCGGGCAAGAAGGCTGCCGGCGTCGAGGACAAGGGACCGCTCGAGAAGACGAAGGACAAGAAGGACGGGCCGGCCGAGAAGGTCAAGGACTCGGCATCCAGGATCACCCAGTAAAGGACATCGCCATGGCCACCGCCTTGAAGCTCCATACCGCCGCCCTGTCGCGGCCCGTGACGCGGCGCGCCGCCGGCGTGACGCTGTCGTCGTCCGTGTTGGTAGCGGCGCTGCTGCCGCACGGCATTGCGCACGCGCAGAAGGTCGTTCATCCGAACGCCGGCGCGGCAGGCAGCTGGCGCCTCATCGGCCAGACCCATGCCGACCACGGGCAGGACCACGACACGATCATCGTCCAGGGGCCCTACGACAACTTCCGCAAGATCAAGTTCAAGGTCACCGACGCGCCGCTGAACATGCAGCGCATGGTCGTGACCTACGACAACGGGGCGCCCGACAACATCGAGATCCGACAGGACATCCCCCAAGGCGGCGAGAGTCGCGTGATCGACCTGCGCGGCATCGGCAAGCGCAGCCTGCGCCGGATCGACTTCTGGTACGACACGCAGGGCTTCCTCAAGGGCAAGGCCGACGTGACCGTGTTCGGGATGAAGTGAGGCTGCCATGACACGCCTGCATCGCCTGAGCGCGGCCCTCGTCCTGTGCGCGGGCGCCCTGGCCGGCCTGCCGGCGCATGCTGCCGACAAGTCCGCCGCGCCTGCGGACGGCTCGGTCCTGCCGTTCCCGCCGGTGCCCTCGGCCAGTGTCGCCAAGCCGCGCCTGCAGGACTCGAAGCACGTGCGCCGCGCCGCGCCGCAGCACTTGAAGCCCGGCGCGCCGAACGTGCTGATCATCCTGCTCGACGACGTCGGCTTCGGCCAGGCGGCCACCTTCGGCGGCGAGGTGCGCACGCCCACGCTCAGCCGGCTGGCCGACCAGGGCATCGCCTACAACACCTTCCACACCACGGCGATCTGCTCGCCGACGCGCGCCGCGCTGCTCACCGGGCGCAACCACCAGCGCGTGGGCAACGGCACCATCGCCGAGCGCGCGGTGGACTGGGACGGCTACACCGGCGTGATCCCCAAGACCTCGGCCACCATTGCCGAGGTGCTGCGCGACTACGGCTACAAGACCGCCGCGATCGGCAAGTGGCACAACACGCCGGCCGACCAGACGACCGCGATGGGCCCCTTTGACCGCTGGCCCACCGGCCACGGCTTCGACTACTTCTACGGCTTTCTCGCCGGCGAGACCTCGCAGTGGGAGCCGCGCCTGGTCGAGAACACCAACGCCATCGAACCGCCGCACGACCCGACCTACCACCTGAGCGAGGACCTGGCGCAACGCGGCGTCGACTGGCTGCGCCGGCGCCAGGCCTTCGCGCCCGACAAGCCGTTCTTCCTCTACTGGGCGCCCGGCGCCGGGCACGGGCCGCATCAGATCCACAAGGAGTGGGCCGACAAGTACAAGGGCAAGTTCGAGGATGGCTGGGACGCCTACCGCGAGCGCGTCTTCGCGCGCCAGAAGCAGCTCGGCTGGATTCCGGCCGACACGATCCTCACGCCGCGCGGAGTCGATGCCCGCCTGGAGCAGCATCCCGGAGGCGCAGCGCCCGTTCCAGCGCCGGCTGATGGAGATCTTCGCCGGCTTCGTCGAGCACGTCGACGTCCAGGCCGGCCGGCTGATCGACGAGCTCGAGCGCCAGGGCATCCGCGACAACACGATCGTCATCTACATCTACGGCGACAACGGCGCCAGCGCGGAGGGCCAGAACGGCACGATCAGCGAACTGCTGGCGCAGAATGGCATCCCCAACACCGTCGAGCAGCAACTCGCGGCGCTGGAGCGCATCGGCGGCCTCGACGCGCTCGGCACCGGCAAGACCGACAGCATGTACCACGCCGGCTGGGCCTGGGCCGGCAACACGCCGTTCCGGCACACCAAGCTGGTGGCCTCGCACTTCGGCGGCACGCGCAACCCGATGGTGATCTCCTGGCCCAAGGGCATCCAGCCCGACCGCACGCCGCGCGCGCAGTTCTCGCACGTCAACGACATCGTGCCGACGCTCTACGAGGTGCTGGGCATCAAGGCGCCGCAGGTCGTCGACGGGTTCAGGCAGGACCCGATCGACGGCACCAGCCTCGCCTACACCTTCGCCGGCGCGAAGGCGCCGACGCGCAAGAAGGTGCAGTACTTCGACAACAACGGCAGCCGCGCGATCTACGAGGACGGTTATGTCGCGGCCACCTTCGGCCCGCTCGTGCCGTGGCTGCCTGGCGCGCCGGGCCTCGCGGAATGGGACTCGGCGAAGGACCAGTGGGAGCTCTACGACATCACGAAGGACTTCTCCGAGGCGACCGACCTTGCCGCCAGGGATCCGAAGCGGCTGGCGCAACTGCAGAAGACGTTCGATGCGCAGGCGAAGGCCAACCGGGTCTATCCGCTCGGCGCCGGCATCTGGCTGCGCCTGCATCCGGAAGACCGCATCAAGTCGCCGTACACGAGCTGGCAGTTCGACGCGACGACGGTGCGCATGCCCGAGTTCACGGCGCCCGGCATCGGCCGCGAGAGCAACACGGTCGTCATCGACGCGGAGTTCGGCGACGCCGCGTCCGGCGTGCTGTACGCGCTCGGTGGCTCGGGCGGCGGGCTCGCGCTGTACATGGACAAGGGCCAGCTCGTCTACGAGTACAACGGCATGATCATCGAGCGCGCCATCGCACGTTCAGCCGGCAAGGTGGCCGCCGGCAAGCACCGCGTCGAAGTCGTGACCACGCTGGCGAGCGCCCAGCCGCTGTCGCCGGCCGACGTGGTGCTCAAGGTCGACGGCCAGGAAGTGGCGCGCACGACGGTCAAGCGAACGGTGCCCGGCGCGTTCTCGGCGAGCGAGACCTTCGATGTCGGTGTCGACCTCGGCTCGACCGTGTCGGTCGACTACTTCGAGCGCCGGCCGTTCAGGTTCGACGGCCGGATCGGGAGCGTGCAGGTGACGCTGGCCAAGCCCTAGGACGATGACGACGTCACGGGCCTCCATCGGCGACCGACTCGCAGCAGCTTCGAACCCGGGGGCGGCGCGCGTCGGCGTCGCATGCGCGATGCTGATGGTCTGCAGCATCGGCGCCGTGCCGGGCCTCGCGGCGGCGAAGAGCTGCGACGCGGGCGGTAACCTGCGCTACCTGGGCGTCACCAACGATGGCAAGCGATCGGTCTGGCTGTCGGCGACCTCGCCCGGCCAGTTCGCACTGGAGTCGGCCAAGGGAAGCCAGACCGTCGACGCGTGGTCAAGGCAGCGCCGCGGCCTGCGCGTCTCGACCTCGCCCGATGTCTCGAACGGCAACGGCGACACGCACAAGCTCTACGCCACCGACGGTGGCAAACCGTGCCTGCTCGACACGCAGAAACCAGAAGGGAGGATTCGTCTTCCCAGGCGGAATCCCTTCGTTCCCGCCGATCGGCCTCTTGCCGCCCGTGACGGGGCTCATGCCCGGCATTCCCGGCGCCGTGACGCCGCCGATCGCGACGTTGCCGCCGCCGAGCGGACTCACACCGACGATGCCCGGCGCGGTGACGCCGCCGATCGCAACGCTGCCACCACCGAGCGGTCTCACGCCCACGGTGCCCGGCGCGGTGACGCCGCCGATCGCGACGTTGCCGCCGCCGACGGGACTCACCCCGACCGTGCCCGGCGCGGTGACACCGCCGATCGCGACGCTGCCACCGCCGAGCGGTCTCACGCCCACGGTGCCCGGCGCGGTGACACCGCCGATCGCGACGCTGCCGCCGCCGACCGGACTCACACCGACTGTGCCGGGCGCAGTGACGCCGCCGATCGCGACCTTGCCGCCGCGCCCCGCGCTGCCGCCACCGAGCCCGGTCTCGCCGCACGGTGCCCCGGCGCAGTGACGCCCCGATCGCCCGACGCCCTTGCCGCCGCCAAGCGGTCTCACACCCACGGTGCCTGGCGCGGTCAGGCCACCGATCGCGACGCTGCCACCACCGACTGGTGTGACGCCGACTGTGCCCGGCGCGGTCACGCCGCCGATCGCGACGCTGCCGCCGCCGAGCGGTCTCACACCCACGGTGCCTGGCGTGGTCACGCCGCCGATCGCCACGCTCCGCCACCGCCGAGCGAAGTTGCCACCACCAACGGGCCTCACACCGACCGTGCCTGGCGCAGTGACGCCGCCCATTGCGACCTTGCCGCCGCCGACCGGATTGACGCCGACTGTGCCAGGTGCCGTGACGCCGCCGATCGCCACGCTGCCACCGCCGACCGGGGTGACACCCACGGTGCCTGGCGCAGTGACGCCGCCGATCGCGACGCTGCCGCCGCCGAGCGGACTCACACCGACGATGCCCGGTGCCGCGACGTCCGCCGCCCCCGGCCTGACGCCCCGGTCCTGACACCCAGCCTGGCGCAGTGACGCCGCCGATCGCCACGCTGCCACCGCCGACCGGGGTGACGCCGACGGTGCCCGGCGCAGTGACGCCACCGATCGCGACGCTGCCGCCGTCGACCGGCATCACACCGACTGTGCCCGGCGCAGTCACGCCGCCGATCGCCACGCTGCCGCCGCCGATCGGTCCACACCTGGGTCCCCCGGCCCGGCGCAGTGACGCCCCGACCCCCCCCCCCCCGCGGCCCCCCCCGGTGCAGTGACGCCCCCGCCCCCCCGCCGACCGGCGTGAGGCCGACGGTTCCTGGCACTGTGATTCCTCCCATCGGCACCGTGGTGCCACCAGTTGAGGGAACTCGGGTCGCGGCTGGCCCGCAAGTGAATTGCGGGGCCGGCCAGCCCGACCGGTCCACCACCGGGTCGGCACAAGTCCGACCGGCGGACTGTGGCGAGTCGCAGTTGCGTGCAGCAGCGCCGACGCCGGCAGGCACCATCGTCCCGCTGACCGAAGGGCGGGACCTGGTGGTCGAATCACTCTGGAACGGCTGGGTCGATCTGCACTACATCGGCAGCGAGGATCGTCGCAACGGTCTCGATCTCGACTACCGCACCGGCGGCGTGACACTGGGGGCGGATCGACGTTTCGGTGCCAACTTCGTTGCGGGGCTGAGCCTCTCGCTCGGCCGCAGCGACAGCGACAGTTTTGGCGGCACCCTGACCAGCCAGACCCGGGGCTTCGTGGTCGGGCCCTACGTCGCGTACCGGCTGTCGGACCACTGGGCGGCCGACGCGGCGATCGCCTGGGGGCGCGACCAGACTGACACGCAGGTCGACGTGCTGCAAGGCAACTACCAGTCCGATCGCACGACGTTCACGGCCAACGCCAATGGCCAGTATGAATTCGACCGCACTCTGGTGCGACCGAGGTTGTCCGTCTACTACGCGCATCTGAGCAGCGGCGGCTACACATTGAGCGGCAACGTGGCGGGGCAGTCCGTCAGCCTGGCGATGCCGACGGCGAGCTCGAATTACGGCGTGGCCGAAGCCTCGTCCGAAGTCACGCGGGCGTTCACGCTGCCGGGCGGTGGCGTCGTCGCGCCCTATGCGCGTCTGGCAGTGCGCTACGAGTTCGCGCGCCCGAACGAAGGCGAGGTCCTGGCAGGAGACTTGTCGATGGCGGAGACCGGTCCGTGGGGCGGATCCCTGCGCGTCGGCGCGCGGGCGCTCGCCAATCGGGCCACCATGATCGAAGCAGAGGCCGGCTACCTGAGCCTGGGTCAGTCCGGGCTCGACATCTGGGAGCTGAGGTTGTATGTCTCGCATGCATTCTGATCGGCGCGAGTCTGCCACCAAAGGCCGGCCCGAGGCCGTGGGCCATGGCCCGAGCGCGTCGGCACCCTTTTCGTTCAACCGGCTCGGGCCGTTCTATCGGTTGCAGCGCCGCCTCGGCCTGATGTCCGACACCGATCTGCGGGCGCTGCCGCGCGGGCTGACGTTCACGGCAATCGCGTGGCTCCCTGCGCTGCTGCTGGCCGCGCTTCAGGGCTTCGCGCTCAACGAACACCACGCGCGCGCCATCGTGTTCTACTTCAGTGTCTACGCGTTCGTCATTTCGATTGCCGCATTCGTTCTGATGGAGCAGACCTCCGATCAGCGCATGGCCTGGCTGCTGGGGCAATTCGCTGCCTTCGGCATCGTGCCCGAGTCTGCGCGCGAGTCCTTTGTTCAGGCCAGGCGGGCGATGGAGTGGCGCACCGAATCCCGCCTCGCGGAAGGCGCGATCCTCGCCGCTGCCTACCTGTTGGCCTACACCTGGATCGCACGCAACGCGGCGCGTGTCGACGGCGGAACCTGGGCCGGCCAGATGCAGGACGGTTCGCTGGTGCTCACGCTGGCCGGGTGGTGGGCCGTGCTCGTCGCGTTGCCACTGTTCTGGTTCCTGCTCGGCCGCTGGCTGTGGCGCTTCGTCGTCTGGGGCAGGCTGCTGCGCGACATCACGGGCTGCGACCTGCGCCTCGTCGCCACGCATCCGGATCGTTGCGGGGGCCTGGCCTTCGTCGGCCAATACCCGAAGAGCTATGTGCTGTTCGTGTTCGCACTCAGCAGCGTGGCCGCGGCCGGGGTGCTCAAGCACGTCGTCTACGCAGGGGCGAGCCTGATGAGCTTCAAGTTCGCGCTGCTCGGGATGGTCGTGTTCTTCAGCGTGGCCTTCGTCCTGCCCTTGCTGGCCTTTGCACCCGTGCTCAAGGCGCTCAAGCAACGCGGACTGAGCCGCTACGGTGCGCTCGCGAGCGAGCACAACCTGGCGTTCGAGGCGAGGTGGCTGGAGGTTGCTCCACCGGAACGCGAGCCAAGCCCGCTCGGCTCGCCCGATGTGTCCTCGCTCGCGGACCTTGCGGCCGGCTACGAACTCGTCAAGGGCATGCGCCCGCTGCCGGTTACGATGGAAAGTGTCGTTCCGCTGGTGCTGGCGGCCGTCGTTCCGCTGGCAGCCGTCGCCCTGACCCAGGCGCCTTTCAAGGAAATCCTCGGTGCCGTGAGAGGGCTGCTGCTCTTGTAACCATGCCGGCGTGCGGCCTCGGCCGCAAGACGGCGTCGATATCATTTCCGATTTCCCAAACCAAGAAGGAGAAGACCTTGAAGATCAAGTTGCTCGCAGCTACCGCTTTGTGCGCCTGCGCGGGCGCCGCCTCGGCGCAATCCTCGGTCACGCTGTTCGGCATCGTCGACCTCAATGGCCGCTGGCTCGACAACGACGGTACCAGCCAATTCTCGATGTCGCAGGGCGGCACTGCGGCGAGCCGCCTCGGCTTTCGCGGCACCGAAGACCTGGGCGGCGGGCTGTATGCCGGCTTCTGGATCGAGGGCGCCCTGAACCCCGACACCGGCACCTCGGGCGGGCAGACGTGGCAGCGCCGCTCGACGGTCAGCCTCTCCAGCCCCTGGGGCGAGGCGCGCCTAGGCCGCGACAACACCGTGACCTACTACAACACCACCACCTTCGACCCGTTCGGCGACTCCGGCATCGGCGCCGCCGGCAACCTGACGCTCAAACCCCCGGCGGTTCCGGTCGGCGGGGCCTATGACACGCTGGTGCGGGCAAGCAACATGGCCGCCTACTTCCTGCCGGCGGGCGTTGCCGGCGGCTTGTACGGTGGGGCCCAGGTGGCGGCCGGCGAGAATGCCTATGGCAACAAGTTCTTCGGCGCGCGCCTCGGTTACGCGGCCGGCCCGTTCGATGTCAACGTGGCCTGGGGCCAGACGCAGGTCTCGAGCGACAGCGACGGCGACGCGCTCAACATCGGCGCCTCGTGGAAGTTCGGTTTCATGAAGCTGTCGGGCTTCTACGGTCAGATCAAGGTCGAGGACGACAAGCAGGACAACTGGTTCATCGGCGCCACTGCACCGTACGGCGTCTGGATCTTCAAGGCGTCGTACGGCCAGGCCAGGCGCAGCGGCACCAACCCCGCCAACGTCGAGGGCCAGAAGGCCGACCAGATCGCGTTCGGCGCCACGTACTCGCTGTCCAAACGCACGCTGCTGTACGGCACCTGGTCCGGCATCAGCAACAAGGGCGGTGCGAATTTCGTCGTCGGCAGCCTGAACAACATCGCGGGCGGCGGTGCGGCACCCAACGCCGACTCCCAGGGGGCGGAGTTCGGCGTCAGGCACTCGTTCTGACCGACCCGATGGCGGGCCGGGTCCAGTTCCGGTCGCGTATACAGCCCTGGCCCGTGCAGCGCGACCGGCGTCCAGGTGGTCGGCCGAGACGCTGCAGGTAGGCAGCTGCAGGCGTGGCGCGAGCTCGGTCAGACAGGCTGGCGAGGCGTTGACCGCCCAGGCCTCGAAGCGCTCGTCTCGGCCGGTCGGAATGGTGACGCCGATGGCGAGCATCGGCACGCGAAGCAGCAGCTCGCCGCGCTCGCCGGCGGTGGGCGCGCGCCCTCGCACCTGCTCGCGGTGCCGGTCACCAAGGAGAGCGTCGCGCCGCTGGCGGCGGTCGCGGCGACGCAGATGCTCTTTGCCGACATCCTCGGCGCGATCGGGAAGATGTTGTTGTTCTGAGCGCCGAAAGCTTCAGCGCCGCCCCAGCGCCGGCATGATGAAGTCGCGCAGGAGGGGCGAGGTATCTCCCGGCGCAAAGGGGTCGGCGGTGATCACGACCACGGCGTCGCGTTCCGGCACGACCCAGATGTACTGGCCGCCGAAGCCGTTGGCGGCGTAGCTGCCGGGCGCCTTCGGCTCGGCACGCTCCGGCATCACCCACCAGAGAAAGCCGTAGCCCACCCAGGGCGGCCAGGGCCAGCCGCCGGCAGTCTGTCGGCTCGTCGCGGCATCCATGTAGTGGGCGGGCACGAGTTGGCGCCCTTGCCAGGCGCCGCGGCGCAGCGCCAGGTGGCCGAGTTTCACGAGGTCGCGTGCGGTGGCCTCGATGCCGCGGCCGCCGAGGTGGTTGCCCCTGGCATCGGTCTGCCAGCGCAATCGCGTGATGCCGAGTTCTCGGCCCAGCGTCTGCTGTGCGAACTCGAGCAGCGAGCTACCGCTGGCGCGCGCCAGCGCGACGGCCAGCAGGTCGACGCTCGGCGAGTCGTAGTTGAACACCTGGCCCGGTGCGTGCGCGAGCGGGCGCTGCAGCGCGAAGGCGATCGGGTCGCCGCCGTCGTCGAAGCGCGCGCAGTCGCCGCTGCGTGCGCCGCGGCAGGCGTCGCGCGCGCGCTCGTCCCACGCGAAGCCCGAGCTCATCGTCAGCAGGTGGCGGACCGTGATGCCCTTGACGCGCGGATCGACGCCCGGCGCGCTCGCTTCGGGCAGCAGGCCGGCGAGCTTCTGGTCGAGGCCCGCGAGCGTGCCGCGCTGGATCGCGACCCCGACCAGCATCGAGACCACGCTCTTGGTCGCGGAGTTGATCTGGTGCAGGCTGTCGCGGTCGAGGCCATTGCGGTACCACTCGAAGCGGAGCTCGTCGCTGCGCATGACGAGCACGCTGCGGACGCTGGGCATCGCCCCGCCGTCGAGGTGGCTGCGCAGCCGCTCGAACACCGCGCCGTCGACCCCTTGCGCTGCGTGCGCGGGTTCATCGCCAGCTTGGGCCGCAGGCAGAGCGAACAGCGCGGTGACGGCGAGGGTGAGGCCCCAAGCAATGCGGCGCATGGGCATCTACAGGCGCGTCGTGAGCTCGGTCAGCCAGGCCGGCGAGGCTTCGACGGCCCAGGCCTCGAAGCGCTTGTCCCAGCCGGTCAGGATCGCGACGCCGATGGCGAGCATCAGCGCGCCGAGCATGAGCTTGCCGCCCTTGCCGGCGGCGAGCATGCGCCCGCGCAGGTTGATTACCGTGGTGCGCGAGAGCGTCCCGAGTACGACCAGCGGCGTCCCGGCGCCGATGCCGAACAGGGCCATCAGCAGCGCGATCTGCGCCAGGTCCTTGCCCTGCGACGCGAGCGTGGTCGCCGCGCCCAGCGTCGGGCCGACGCAGGGGCTCCAGATCACGCCGAGCACGAGGCCGATCACGAACTGGCCACCCACGCCGTCGAGCCGGATGCGCGCGAGCAGCGCGTCGCCGGCCGCGCTCAGGCCCGAGCTCGCGGTCGCGAAGCGTTCCTGCAGCCTTGTCGACAGCAGCACGACCGCGAAACCGATCAGGATCAGCGCCGCGACGTTGCGGAAGGTCGCGCCGTCGAGGCCCAGCGACGCGCCGACCGTCGCGACGAAGATGCCGACCGCCGCGAACGACAGCGCCAGCCCGAGCGTGAGTGCATAGGGCCCGAGCCGGTGCGCGCCGACCGCGGTCGCGAGCAGGATCGGGATCAGCGGCAGCACGCAGGGCGACAGCGTCGACAGCAAGCCCGCCAGGAAGCCGAGGCCGAAGGTCGCAGGGCCGAAGTCCACGTCGCGATCAGAGCGCCTTCGAGAACGTGGCTTCGATCGCGGCGCGCGTTGTCTCGCCGGTCGAGCGCGTCACTTCCTTGCCGCCCTTGAAGACGACGAAGGTGCTCTGGCTCGAGACGCGCAGCGCCTTCTTGAGCGCACTCTCCTTGTCGAAGTCGGCAACGAAGAGCTTGACGTCCTTCATCTTCGGCTCGGCAAGCAGTTGCGCGACGATCGGCGCCTGGGTCTTGCAGGTCGGGCACCAGTCGGCGTGGAAGTTCACGATGACCGGGCTGCCGGCCGCGACCGCCTTGTCGAAGGCCGCCTGGTCGAACGGCGCCGAACCGGCATGGGCTGCGAGCGGCAGTGCGAGCGCGGCGAGGAGAAGGAAGCGTCTGATCTTGGATGGCATGGCTGGTTTTCCTTGAGGCAGGGTCTGCTTTGTGCGTCGGTCGGTGGCGGTTCCACGGCCTTACAACGTACAGTGCGTCCGTGGAGGACCGATCTTGGCCAGGTTCTGGATGGTAGCGGCGGCGCGCGATGCTTGCCGCGCCCTGGCGTGCGCGATGGGTTTTGCGCTTGGCTGCGGCATGGCGTGGGGCCAGGACCTGCGGCCGGTCACGCTGGTGCGGGGCCTGTCGCACCCCTGGGGCCTCGCGTTCCTGCCCGGCTACGACGCAACGCGCGGACGCATGCTCGTTACCGAGCGCCCGGGGCGGCTGCGCATCGTGAGCGCGGGCGGCGAGGTCGGGCCGCCGATCACGGGCGTGCCCGGGGTCGACGCGCGCGGCCAGGGTGGGCTGCTCGACGTGGCGCTCGACCCGGCGTTTGCCGACAACGGCTACATCTACCTGAGCTATGCCGAGGCCGGCGAGGGCGGCAACGGCACTGCCGTCGCACGCGCACGGCTCGAATCCGATGGCCTGCAGGGGCGGCTCGCCGATCTGAAGGTGATCTACCGCCAGCAGCCCAAGGTACAGAGCACGCTGCACTTCGGCTCGCGGCTCGTGCCTGCACCGGACGGCAAGCTGTTCGTCACGCTCGGCGACCGCTTCAGCCTGCGCGACGAGGCGCAGAACCCGCGCACCGACCTCGGCAAGGTGATGCGCATCGCCACCGACGGCGCAACGGCGGCCGAGCTGTGGAGCATCGGCCACCGCAACGTGCAGGGCGCGGCGCTGCACCCGGCGACCGGCGCGCTGTGGGCCCACGAGCATGGGCCGCAGGGCGGCGACGAGGTCAACATCGTCGCCGCCGGGCGCAACTACGGCTGGCCGGTCGTGACCTACGGCACCGAGTACGTCACCGGGCGCAAGATCGGCGAGGGCACGGCCAAGCCCGGGATCGAAGCGCCGCTGTGGCACTGGGTGCCGTCGATCGCGCCGAGCGGCATGGCGTTTCTCGCCAGCGATCGCTACGGGCCGGGCTGGAAGGGCAGCCTGTTCGTCGGCGCGCTGCGCGGCCAGATGCTGGTGCGGCTGCAGCTCGACGGCAACCGCGTCGTCGGCGAGCAGCGCCTGCTGCAAGGCCAGTTGGGACGAATCCGCGACGTGCGCCAGGGGCCGGACGGGTGGCTGTACCTGCTGACCGACGAGGACGACGGGCGCGTCGTGAGGGTGGAGGTGGGGGCGCAATAGTCGCTGTTCGACCCCTGCAAGGGTGCAATCCTCGATGCGTCAACGGCGTGCCTGCGCGGGGCGCTCTACCGTGGCACCGAAGCCGCTCAGGTCACAGGTTTGCCACGAACGCTCGCGGCGCAATTGCCCGCCCGCGCATGCCAGCATCCTGCAGCAACAGCTTGTCGCCAGTGACGAGCAGAAGGTCCGGCCTCGCCGCAAGCAGATTCCACAACAACTGGTCGCCCGGGTCGGGAGCAGGTGGGCCCGCAACTGGCGTAAGCACGATCGCGTGCTGGGCCAGGTCGGTCAGGATCGCCTCCACTTCAGCGACCGACAGCCCATGGAGCTTGCGCAGGATCGGCCGCACGAGCACCGTGCGGTATTCGGCCAACAGGGCCTCGGACACGACAAAGGGAAACGCTGCGGCCAGCATGCCGTCCAGGATGCGGGCAACGGGCGACGTTTCTTGCGCGGTCAGCAGCCCGGCCACGACGACGTTGGTATCGACGATGACGGCAGGGCGCGTCATCGATGAACTTCCGCGCTGCGCACTGCGGCGTTTGCCTCGGGGGAGGCCCAGCGGAACAACGGAGTACCTTCGCGCTTCGCACGCCGGCATTCGCCAAGGGACCCGGAGGGGCCCCTTCGTGGCCCATGGCGGCCCTGCGGGCTCACTGGAGTACCTTCGTGCTGCGCACTCCGGCATTCTCCCTTGGGGCGGCCCGGCGGGCTCATGGCTTGCGGCGCACGGCCCGAACCTGTTCCTGCGCCACGGCCAACGCCTGTTCTTCGGCAAGTTTGCTGTGTGCTCGCGCGCGGCGCACGAGGTCGCGCGCATCCTGCCGCGACTTGATGCCGTAGAAATCCAGGCTCTCGTCGATCAGTTGCCCGATGGTCTTGTCGCGTTGCGCAGACGCTTCCTTGAGCGCACGGTAGCGCGCTTCGGATAGGGTGATGGTCAGACGGCTCATGCCAGCCTCGCATTGGTGCTTAGACACCAATATGCTAACGCATGCCAGGGTGCGCCCCGAGCGATCTCAGCCCGCCCGCCGCCGCTGCGCAACGACGACCGCTGCGAGCAGCAGCAGCGCCGGCAGCGCGAACCACTCCTTGGCCGGCTGCGGGTTGCGGACCTCGATGCCGAGCAGGCGGTTGGTGTCGGCGATGTCCAGCCGCGCGCGCTCGGCGGGCGAGTCGACGACGATGTCGACGATCTCGATCCTGCCGTCCACCGCCTGCGGTGCGAGTTCGAGGCCGGCGTTGGCGAGCCGCGCGTCGGCCGGGCCCTTGCGCACCGGCAGGACGAAGGTTCGTTGCTCGACGCTGCCGGCCTTGTCCTCGACCTCGATGCGCAGGCGCATGTTCTGGTCCGGCTGCAGGCCAGCTATCACGCGCTGCATGTCGGCCACCGGAACGACGCGCCAGGGCTCGAACAGCGCGTCGCGGTAGATGTCGGGCCGAAAGAGCGAGAACGTCGCGAGGATAAGCGCCGCCGCTTCCCAGATGCGGTTGCGGCGCAGCAAGAATCCCTGCGTGAAGGCCGCGAACGCGAGGCAGGCGGCGAGCGTGGTGGCCACGACCCAGCTGAAATGCCACCACGACGCGATGCCGATCATCAGCAACTCGGTGTTGAAGATGAACATGAAGGGCAGGATCGCGGTGCGGATCTCGTAGATGAAGCCCTGGATGCCGGTCTCGAGCGGATCGGCGCCCGACAGCCCCGCGGCGGCGTAGGCGGCGAGCGCGACCGGCGGAGTCGCGTCGGCCATGATGCCGAAGTAGAAGACGAAAAGGTGGACCGCGATCAGCGGCACCTCGATGCCGTGCGATGCGGCCAGCGCGACGATCACCGGCGCGAGCAGCGTCGCGACGACGATGTAGTTGGCCGTCGTCGGCAGCCCCATGCCGAGCACCAGCGACAGCAGTGCGGTGAGCACGAGCACCATCATGAACGAGCCGAGCGACATCTGCTCGACGACGCCTGCGAGCACCTGGCCGATGCCGGTCAGGCTCACGGTGCCGACGATGATGCCGGCGACCGCGGTCGCGATCGCGATGCCGACCATGTTGCGCGCGCCGAGCTCGAGGCTCTCGACCAGGTCGACGAAGCCGCGCTTGAAGGCGCCGCCGAGGTCACGCTTGCGAAACAGCGCGATCAATGGCTGCTGCGTGACGAGCATCGCCGCCATGACGGTGCAGGCATAGAACGCGGCGAGTCCGGGCGACTGCTCGAGCACCATCAGGCACCAGATCAGGATGAAGATCGGCACGATGTAGAACAGCCCGCCGAGCAGCGTGGGCTTGGTCTCCGGCAGTTCGGACAGCGCGTCGGGGTCGAGCTCGGCGCTTGCCGTGTCGGGCCAGCGCGCCGAGTAGGCGACCAGCGCGACATAGACCGCCGCGACGATGGCGCCGGCGACGATCGTCGCCGTGCCGCCGAAGACCTGCGGAATCCATTGCGTGAGCCACAGGCTGGCCTGCACGATCGCGAGCGTCGCAGCGATCGTGAACGCCCAGCCGATCAGGCGCAGCTTCATCGGCGACGGCCGCCGCGGCAGGCCGACCATGCCTGCCTTCAACGCCTCGAGGTGGACGATGTAGATCAGCGACAGGTAGGCCAGCACGGCCGGCAGGAAGGCATGGCGGATGACCTCGCTGTACGGGATGTTGACGTACTCGACCATCAGGAAGGCCGCCGCACCCATCACCGGCGGCATGATCTGGCCGTTGGACGACGACGCGACCTCGATCGCGCCGGCCTTGACCGGCGTGTAGCCGACGCGCTTCATCAAGAGGATCGTGACGTTGCCGCCGGTCAGCACGTTGGCCACCGACGATCCGGAGATGATGCCGTTCAGCCCCGAGGACAGCACCGCCGCCTTGGCCGGGCCGCCGCGCATGTGGCCCATCAGCGCGAAGGCGACGCGCGTCAGGTAGTTGCCGGCGCCGGCCTTGTCGAGCATCGCGCCGAACAGCACGTACAAGAAGACGAAGCTCGTCGACACGCCGAGCGCGACGCCGAACACGCCCTCGGTCGTCAGCCATTGGTGCGACGCCGCGCGCGACAGCGATGCACCCTTGTGCGCGATCATCTCCGGCATGACCTGGCCGCCGAACATATAGGCCAGGAAGACGATCCCCATGATCGTCATCGGCCTGCCCAGGCAGCGCCTGGTGGCCTCGAGCAGCAGCACCACGCCGGCGCAGGCGACCGCGATGTCGAGTGTGGTCGGCCGGCCCTGGCGCGTCGAGAGCTGGTCGTGAAAGAGGTAGATGTAGCCGGTGCAGAACGCAGCGGCCAGCGCAACCAGCCAGTCGGCGGCCGGCACATGGTCGCGCGGGCTGCGCTTCGAGAAAGGGTAGGCCAGGAAGACGATCAGGACCGCGAACGTCAGGTGGATGGCGCGCGCCGTGGTGTCGTTGAACATCACGAGCCTTTGCAGCACCGGTACCGCCTGTGCGACCCAGAACGGCAGCGGCGAGGCGATCCACAACTGGAACAGCGACCACGCGATCGCGAGCCCCGCGATCAGCCGGCGTGTGGCGGCGCCCGCAGGCCGGCGTGCGCCGGATTCGGCGGCGACCACCCGCTCGATCAACGCCTCGGCCGAAGGCGTGCGCTGATCGGCCTGGCCCATCGGCAACTGCCTACTTGACGAGGCCCTTTTCCTTGAAGTACTTCAGCGCGCCGGGGTGGAAGGGCACGGTATTGCCCGAGAGCATCTGCTCCTTGGTGATGTTGGCCACCGCCGGATGGAGCTTCCTGAAGTCGTCGAAGTTGTCGAACACCGCCTTCGTGATCACGTAGGCCGTCTGCTCGGGCAGGTCGGCGCTCGCGACCACGGTCGCCATCACGCCGAAGGTCGGCTGCGGGTTGTCGGTGCCCTTGTAGAGCTTGCCCGGCACGCTCGCCTTGGCGTAGAAGGGGTTGTCCTTGACGAGCTTGTCGACCGCCGGGCCGGTCACCGACGCGATGCTCGACGCGCAGGTCGTCGCTGCTTCCTGGAAGATCGCATTCGGGTGCCCGGCGACGAAGGTGAAGGCGTCGATCTTGTTGTCGCACAGGGCGGGCGCCATCTCGACGAACTTGAGTTCGCCGGCGAACTTCAGCTCCTCGAGCTTGATGCCCATCTCCTTCATCACGAGCTCGGTCGTCACGCGTGTTCCCGAGCCCGGGTCGCCGACGTTGATGCGCTTGCCCTTGATGTCTGCAAAGGTCTTGATGTTGGCGTCCTGGCGCGTCACGAGCGTCAACAGCTCCGGATAGACCGAGAACAGCGCGCGCAGCTTGGGCTGCGGCTTGTCCTTGAACGCGGCGGCGCCGGTCATCGCGTAGTACTGGGTGTCGCTCTGCGCGAAGCCGATGTCCATGTCGCCCGACATCACGGCGTTGATGTTGAACACCGAGCCGCCGGTGGATTCGACCGTGCAGCGCAGCCCATGGTCCTTGCGGCCGGCATTGACGAAGCGGCAGATCGCGCCCCCGAGCGGGTAGTACACGCCGACGATGCCGCCGGTGCCGACGGTGATGAACTTCTGCTGCGGCTGCGCGACGGCGGGCGAGGCGAGGGTGCTTGCGGCAAGGGCCGCTGCAGCGAGAAGCTTGACGGTGAGGCGGGCGCGGGTTGGCATGATGGGTGGACCTCTGCGGGGTTGGCGGTTGAAGCCGATCAGGCTAGCACGCAGTGCGCCACGCGGCCACAGGGACAGCCCTAGACGGCCTGTGCGAGCACCTCGTCGATCGACTTCGCAAGACGCTCGACGATGAGGTCGAGCTCGTCCTCGCTGACGATGTAGGGCGGCGCGAGCAGAACATGGTCGCCTGCGGCGCCATCGACCGTGCCGCCCATCGGGTAGCACATCAGCCCGTTGGCGAGCGCCTGCAGCTTGAGCCGCGCGTGGATGCGGCGCTGCGGATCGAAGGGCGCACCCGTGCCCCGGTCAGCAACGAGCTCGAGCGCTTGGAAGAGGCCGCGGCCGCGGATCTCGCCGACATGCGGATGGGCGTCGAAGCGCGCATGCAGCCGCGCCGCGAGCGCGTCGCCGCGGCTGCGCACCTGCGCCAGCAGGCCGCGCTCGCGGATCGCGCGTTGCACCGCGAGCGCCGCGGCGCAGGCGGCCGCGTGGCCGGTGTAGGTGTGGCCATGCTGGAAGTAGCCGCGGCCGGCGACGATGGCGTCGACGATGGGCGCGCTGGCGAGCATCGCCGCGATCGGCTGGTAGCCGGCGCCGAGGCCCTTGCCGATGCACAGGATGTCGGGCGCGACGCCTTCGGCCTTGCAGGCGTGCAGCGTGCCGCAGCGGCCCATGCCGCACATCACCTCGTCGAGGATCAGCAGCACACCGTGCCGGCTGCAGACCTCGCGCACGCCCTGCAGATAGCCCGGCACCGGTGTCACGCAACCGAGCGTTGCGCCGCCCACCGTCTCGGCGATGAAGGCGATCACGCGGCCGGCGCCGACGCGGCGGATCTCGGCGTCGAGCTCGGCGACGAGGCGCTGGCCGTACTGTGCGTCGGTCTCGCCGGCCTGCCGGCCGCGGTAGGCGTAGCAGGGCGAGACATGCGAGACCTCTTCAAACAGCAGCGGCGCGAACGGCTTGCGCCGCCAGGCGTTGCCGCCCGTCGCCAGGGCGCCGAGCGTGTTGCCGTGGTAGCTCTGGCGGCGCGCGATCACATGGCAGCGCGCGGGCTCGCCGAGCTCGACGAAGTACTGGCGCGCGAGCTTCAACGCCGCCTCGACCGCCTCCGAGCCGCTGCTGCAGAACCAGGCGCGCGCGATGCCGGGCGGCGCATGCGCGATCAGCTCGTCGGCGAGCGCCTCCATTGGTTGGCTGGTGAAGAACGAGCTGTGCGCGAAGGGCAGCGCGTCGAGCTGGGCCTTGATCGCCGCCACCACGCCGGCGTCGCTGTGGCCCAGGCAGGACACGGCCGCGCCGCCCGACGCGTCGAGGTAGCGCCGGCCCTCGGCGTCGACGATCCAGCAGCCGTCGCCGGCGACGGCGACCGGGTAGGCGTGGCCGGGTTGGCGGTGGAATACATGGCTGCTCATGGCGCAAGTGTGCATCGAGCCGACGACGGCAGTTGGGGGCCTACCGGGACTGACCGCATGCAGGCGAGCGTTGCCCAGCGCCGTGCGGTAGGCCCCCCTCGGCCTTGCGCGCCTGCGCGACGACAGCAGCGCTAAACTGGCGTAAGGTAGATGCCAGTCCGGAGGTGTCCAATCGCCAGCCCGGATTCAACTTTAGCGGAGGCTGAGCATGAGCAAGCGTGATGTGGTGGTTTTGGGTGCGGCCCGGTCGGCGATCGGAACGTTCGGCGGGTCGCTCGCCGACATCGAGCCGGCGGAACTCGCCGGCATGGTGATGAAGGAGGCGGTCAAGCGCTCGGGCGTCGATCCGAAGGCGATCAACTACGTGACGGTGGGCAACTGCATCCCGACCGAAAGCCGCTATCCCTACGTCGCGCGCGTCGCGGCTATCCAGGCCGGGCTGCCGATGGACTCGGTCGCGATGGCCGTCAACCGCCTGTGCTCGTCGGGCCTGCAGGGCATCGTGACGACGGCGCAGAACATCCTGCTCGGCGACTGCGACTACGGCGTCGGCGGCGGCGTCGAGGTGATGAGCCGCGGCGCCTACCTGTCGCCGCAGATGCGCAGCGGCGCGCGCATGGGCGACGCGAAGATGATCGATGCGATGGTCGCCGCGCTGACCGACCCGTTCGGCGTCGGCCACATGGGCATCACGGCCGAGAACCTCGTCACCAAGTGGGGCATCACGCGCGAGGAGCAGGACGCGCTCGCCGTCGAGTCGCACCGCAAGGCGGCGGCGGCGATCGCCGAGGGGCGCTTCAAGAGCCAGATCGTGCCGATCGTCAAGCAGACGAGAAAGGGCGAGGTCACCTTCGACACCGACGAGCACGTCAAGGCGAGCACGACGCTGGAGACGCTTGGCAAGATGAAGCCGGCGTTCAAGAAGGACGGCTCGGTGACGGCCGGCAACTCGTCGGGCATCAACGATGGCGCGGCGTTCTTCGTGCTAGGCGATGCGACCGTCGCCGCTGCGGCAGGCCACAAGCCGCTGGCGCGCCTGGCGAGCTACGCCGTGGCCGGCGTGCCCAACGAGATCATGGGCGAAGGCCCGATCCCGGCCACCAAGCTGGCGCTGAAGAAGGGCGGCTTCACGCTCGACCAGATGGACGTGATCGAGAGCAACGAGGCCTTCGCGGCGCAGGCGATCGCCGTCGCGCGCGGCCTCGAGTTCGACCTGAAGAAGGTCAACCCGAACGGCGGCGCGATCGCGCTCGGCCACCCGATCGGCTGCTCGGGCGCCTTCCTCGCCACCAAGGCGATCTACGAACTGCACCGCACCGGCGGCCGCTACGCACTCGTCACGATGTGCATCGGCGGCGGGCAGGGCATCGCGGCGGTGTTCGAGCGGCTCTGACCCTCTGACCGTCACGCACTGCCGCAGCGCGGCAGCGACACCGACAACGGGAAGCGCGATGCGCTTCCCGTTGTCGCTTCAGGGCACGAGCTGCAGCGTCGACTTGGCGTTCGCCTCGGCCTTGGCGGGGTTGAACCACCACGCGCGGCGCTCGTTCGCGACGAGCAGCCTGGCCTGGTCGTTCTGGTGCGGCTGGAAGTGGCGCTCGCTCACGCCGCCGGCGATGACGGCGTCGATCTTGTCCGGGTCGCCGAAGTCGGTCACGACGCGCATCGAGGCGAAGAAGTTGACGTCGTAGGGCTTCATGAAGTCGTACACGCCGCGGTTGAGCGTCTCGCCGCTGCCGGGGCGCTCGACGGTGAAGCCGCCCACCAGTTCCTGCCCGGCGCCGTTGCGCCTGAGCGGGCTCACGAAGCGCAACGCGTGCGCCTTGCCCCAGCGCCAGGCGGCCGGGTCCTTGCCCTGCAGCGTTTCGAGTTCGGCGCGCGCCTTCGGTGCCGCGGCGCGGATCACGTCGGCGAGCGTCTCGCGGCGGCCGCTTGTCGCCGGGTCGTCGAACCAGGGCGAGTCGGGCGTCGCGGCGAGGGCGTCGAAGCGCTGCTGCCAGAAGTACCAGGTCGAGAGCATGTCCTGAGTCGACGTCGTCGCCGAGCCTGGGCGTGAAGGTGGCGAGCGCGATCTGCCGGTACAGCGCCTGGTAGACGAGCGGCGGCGCCTGCTCGGCGCGGTCGACGCCGTCCCAGGACTCGAGGATCGCGGCCAGGTCCTTGTGCGCGGGGTCGGCCTTCAGCGCGGCGACGATGGTTGCGCGCAGCACGTCGGACTGCAGGTTGCGGTCGTCGGTCATCAGCTTCCAGTGGTCGTCCACCGTCATCTTGCGTCCGGCGCCGAGCACCTCGCCGATGCGCCGGTAGCGGTAGTTGGGCGATACGTAGTTCGTGTAGTACCACTCGAAGCCCTGCGGCGTCGTGTCGTGGTTGGCCGTGCCGACCCAGGCCCGTTGCGGGTTCATCATGCCGGGCATGCGGTCCTTGGGGATGAAGCCGGTCCAGTCGTCGCTGCCGTCGACCGGCGGCGCGTGCGGGATGGCGCCGGCGCCGCCGGCGCGGATCGGCACCGCGCCCGTCGCGCGGTGGGCGATCGCGCCCTGGTCGTCGCCGAACACGAAGTTGAACATCATCAGGTCCATCTTCTGCAGTTCGCGGTCGAAGGCCGCCGCGTCGGGCGCCGTCAGCAGGCCTTCATAGCCGAGCACCGGAGCGAGTACCTCGGCATCGGTCGAGCGCAGCACGAGCAGCTTGTCGCCCTTGGGTCCGAGGCCGGCGTGGTCGGTGATCACGGGGCCGCGGCGCGTGTAGCGCACCTTGAGCGCCTGCTCGCGCATGCCGCCGGGCGCGGCCTTGTCCTTGACCCGGATCGCCTCGGTGACGACCTCGAACGGCACGCTCCTGCCGCCGTCGAGGTAGTGCTGCGGGTTGGCGGGATCGATGGTCTCGATGTAGAGGTCCTGCACGTCGCCGTACGCGTTGGTGACGCCGAACGCGACGTGCTTCGTGCGGCCGACCAGGATGCCGGGCATGCCCGGCAGCGCCGCGCCGACGGCCTGCACGCCGGGCGCGAAGAGGCCGATCGGGTGCCAGTAGCCGGGCAGGATGCGGCTGTCCAGGTGCGGGTCGTTGACCACCATCGCCTTGCCCGACGCCGAGCGCGACGGACCGACCGCCCAGTTGTTCGAGCCGAGGCCCTGGTGGTTGAGCGTTTCCGGCGCCACGGTGAGGTCAGACCACTGCAGGCCCAGCCACTGCCCGGCGCCGGCTGCGGCGACATTGGCGCCCTTGGCGTCCCAGTCGGGGTTGACGGTGAGCGGGAAGATCTCGCGCGCGTGTTCGAGCCCGAGCTTGTCGATCAGCTTTTGCGCGACAACCTCGGCCTTGAAGTTGGTCGCATGCGTGTAGTGCACGAAGTGGACCAGCGTCACTAGGTCGGCCACGCTCCACTGAGACGGCGCGAGGCCGGCGAGCCGGGGCTCGATCGGGTGGTCGGCCGCGTGGTCGCGCACGTAGGCGTTGACGCCGTCGACGTACTGCTGCAGCAGCGCGCGCGTGGCCGCGTCGATCTTCGCGGCGTGGCGGTCGCCGTTGCGGCGCATGCCGAGCACGCGCATGCGGATGTCGCTCGGCAGTGCATCGGCGCCGAAGGTGGCGGCCAGTTCGCCGCGCCAGGTGGCGCGAAAGAGCTCCATCTGCAGCAGCCGGTTCTGCGCCGTGACGAAGCCCTGGGCGCGGATCAGGTCGGGCACGTTGGCGGCGAAGACATAGGGCACGCCGAGCTCGTCGCGCAGCACCTTGACCGGCGCGGTCAATCCGGCGAGCTTGAGCGTTCCGTCGACCTGCGGCTGGCCCTTGGCGCGGGCGAAAAGGTAGGCGCCGGCAACGGCGGCGACGAGCGCTGCCAGCACGACGGCGAGCGTCCACTTGATGAACTTGCCCATCCCGGTCTTCTCCTCGTTGTTTTGCTTATCCCGGCGCGGCCGCGGCCAGCAGATGCCGCGCCACGGACTCGGCGACCTCGATGCCGTCGACGCCGGCGGACATGATGCCACCCGCGTAGCCCGCGCCTTCGCCGGCCGGGTAGAGCCCGGCGACGTTGACGCTCTGCCGATCCGGCCCGCGCGGGATGCGCAGCGGCGACGAGGTGCGCGTCTCGACGCCGGTGAGAACCGCGTCGGCCATCGCGAAGCCCTTGATCTGGCGCTCGAACGCCGGCAACGCCTCGCGGATCGCGTCGAGCGCGTAGCCGGGCAGGCTCTCGCGGCCGGGCGCGGCGAGGTCGGTCGGCCGCACGCCGGGCGTGTAGGACGGCAGCACGGCGCCGAATGCGCTCGACGCCTGGCGGCGCACGAAGTCCCCGAGCATCTGCCCCGGCGCGACATAGCCGCCGCCGCCGAGCTCGAACGCGCGCGACTCCCACGTGCGCTGGAACGCGACGCCGTCGAGCGGATCGACGCTGCCGTCACCCGGCCGTTGCCGGTAGTCCTCGGGCGCGACGCCGACGACGATGCCGGCGTTCGCGTTGCGCTCGTTGCGCGAGTACTGGCTCATGCCGTTGGTGACGACGCGGCCGATCTCCGAGGTCGCCGCGACGACCGTGCCGCCGGGGCACATGCAGAAGCTGTAGACCGAGCGGCCGTTCTTCGCGTGATGCACGAGCTTGTAGTCCGCGGCGCCGAGGATCGGGTGGCCGGCGCTCGCACCGAAGCGCGCGCGGTCGATCAGCCCTTGCGGATGCTCGACGCGAAAGCCGATCGAGAACGGCTTGGCCTGCAGCGCGACGCCGCGCCGCTGCAGCATCGCGAAGGTGTCGCGCGCGCTGTGGCCGAGGGCGAGCACGACGTGATCGGCGCGCAGTTCCTCGCCACCGCCAAGGACGAGGCCGCGCAAGCGTCCGCCCTCGATCAGCAGGTCCGTCACCTGCTGGCGGAAGCGGATCTCGCCGCCGAGCGACTCGATCTCGGCGCGCATCTTCTCGATCATCGAGACGAGGCGGAAGGTGCCGATGTGCGGCTTGGCGACGTAGAGGATCTCTTCCGGCGCGCCGGCCTTGACGAACTCGGTGAGGACCTTGCGCGTCAGGTGGCGCGGGTCGGAGATCTGGCTCCACAGCTTGCCGTCGGAGAAGGTGCCCGCGCCGCCTTCGCCGAACTGCACGTTCGACTCCGGGTCGAGCACGCCGCGCCGCCACAGGCCCCAGGTGTCCTGCGTGCGCTCGCGCACCTGCTTGCCGCGCTCGAGCACGATCGGCGCAAAGCCCATCTGCGCCAGTACGAGCGCGGCGAAGAGGCCGCAGGGGCCGAAGCCGACGACGACGGGCCGCGGCCGGCCGCTGGCGGCGAAATCTGCGGGAGCGTGGCCGACAAAGCGATACGCGGTGTCGGGCGTCGGCCGGATCTGCCGGTCGCCGGCGAGGCGCGCGTGGATGGCCGTTTCGACGTCGGCGCGCAACTCGCAGTCGACGCTGTAGCTGAGAACGATCGCGCTCTTCTTGCGCGCATCCCAGGCGCGCCGGAAGACCGTGAACGACAGCAGATCGGCATCGGCGACGCCGAGCCGCGCGACGATGGCCGCGCGCAGCGCTGCGTCGGCGTGGTCCAGCGGCAGCCGAAGTTCGGTGATCCTCAGCATGGCTGCGCCGGGCGGCGCTGCCTCAGCCGGCGCCGGGCCGATCCCGGCCGGCTGGGTCCCCCCGGGGGCCGCGGGGGGGGGCTCACCTCGCCGCTGTGCCGGCCGGGGTTCTTCTTGCTGCGCGTGTGCGAGCCGCGCTCGAGGCTGCGCTTCTGACCGCGCTGCGTGGTCACGGTCACGCCCAGCGGCGCTGCGGGGCGCGGCGTCGCGCGGCGGTCGGCTTCGGTCTTGATCTTGTTGCCCATGATTGGCTCCGTAAGGGTTCGGTCAACCCGCGATTAGGCCACAGGCGGCGGCCAGGGACTGCGGCAGGTCCAGGGCCGCCGCGCCGGGCCGCCCCAAGCAAGGCCCTACCCTCGCGGAGGGTCGGTCGCCGTACCCGGCGAGCGGGGTGTCGTCACGACGCAGCCTCGCTCGGCGCGCGGCTGAGTTCGTTGTTGGCCGTGACCAGCACCGCGAGCATGCGCAGGAACTCGGCGCGCTCGCGCGCGGGCAGCGGTTCGAGCATGCGCTGCTGGGCGCGCAGCAGCGCCGGCAACGTGGCGGCCAGCAGCGCGCGCCCGGCGTCGGTGGGCGTGAGCAGCCGTACGCGCCGGTCCGCGGGCGAGGCGTTGCGTTGCAGCAGGCCGCGCGCCTCGAGCCGGTCGATGACGCCGCCGACGGTCGAGGTGTCGAGCCCGATCGTGCGCGCGAGCGTGCGCTGGTCGAGCCCGGGGTCGTTGGCAGCGGTCTGCAGCGCGGCAAACTGCACCGGCGTCAGGCCATGCGCCTCGGTCTCCTGCAGGAAGATCGCGACCGAGATCTGGTGCAGGCGGCGGATGTGGTAGCCGGGCAGGGTGTCGAGCGCGACACGCTGGGCGGCTTGCTTCTTCGTCATGGCGCTGCTGGCGGATAAGTGTTTACCCTGATTTCGTGTTGGCAATGATATCATTACACTTGTAATCAGTATACTGATGATTAGCACACAAGTTGATCTGACGCAGACATGCCTCGAAGCTGTCTGCCCCGAATGTCCGAGCCTGAACTGGAGACGCAAGAGATGACTTAGGCATCCAACTCACTGCCCGTGCTGGTCGCCGGCGGCGGCATTGGCGGCCTCGCCGCCGCGCTCGCGCTGGTGCGCCAGGGCTTCACGGTCAAGGTGCTCGAGCAGGCCGCCACGATCGGCGAGATTGGCGCCGGCATCCAGCATGGCCCGAACGCCTTTCACGCCTTCGACGCGCTCGGCGTCGGCGAGAAGGCGCGTGGCCGCGCCGTCTAAACCGACTGCATGGTGATGCACGACGCGCTCGACGAGTCGCTGGTCGCCCGCATCCCCACCGGCGAGGCCTTCCGCGAGCGCTTCGGCAACCCTTACGCCGTGATCCACCGCGTCGACGTTCACCTGTCGCTGCTCGAGGGCGCGCAGGAGACGGGCCGGGTCGAGTTCCTGACCAGCACCCGCGTCGAACGCATCGAGCAGGATGACGCGGGCGTCACCGTGCACTGCGCCAACGGCCAGCGCCACCAGGGCCAGGCGCTCGTCGACGCCGACGGCGGAAAGTCGGTCGTGCGCGCGCAGTACGTGAACGACCCGCCGCGCGTGACCGGGCACGTGGTCTACCGCGCGGTGGTCGACAAGCAGGACTTCCCGGCAGAACTGGGCTGGAACGCGGCCAGCATCTGGGTCGGCCCCAACTGCCACCTCGTGCATTACCCGCTGCGCGGCGGCGAGCAGTACAACGTGGTCGTCACCTTCCACAGCCGCGACCAGGAAGAGTGGGGCGTGACCGACGGCAGCAAGGTAGAAGTGCAGAGCTACTTCCAGGGCATCTGCCCGAAGGCGCGCCAACTGATCGACCTTCCCAGGAGCTGGAAGCGCTGGGCCACCGCCGATCGCGAACTGGGTCTTCGGCCGCGCGACGCTGCTCGGCGACGCCGCCCACCCGACGACGCAGTACATGGCGCAGGGCGCGTGCATGGCGATGGAGGACGGCGTCACGCTCGGCGAGGCGCTGCGCGTGCACGGCAACGACTGGACCCAGGCGCTCGAGCTCTACCAGCGATCGCGCGTCGCGCGCACCGCGCGCATCGTGCTGTCGGGGCGCGAGACGGGGCGCATCTACCACGCCAAGGGCGTCGAGCGCCTGGTGCGCAACGACCTGTGGAAGGGCCGCACGCCCGAGCGCTTCTACGACGCGCTCGAATGGCTGTACGGCTGGAACGTCGGCAACTGTCTGGCGACATGACCACTCCTCGGTTGCCGGGTGCGGCAACCGATCCCCGCGCGAGGATGGCGGGGCCGCTTGGGAGCGGCCCGGCGCCGGCTCCGCCGAACTGACGAAGCCTGGAGACGAACATGCGAGAACTCGGCCGCCTCGAAGACCTGCCGCAGGACTACCGCGACGCACTGGAGCAGCTCAACCTGGTACCGCTGTGGCCCAGCCTGCGCGCAGTGCTGCCGCCCCAGGTGCCGGCGCGCAGGACGCGTGCCACCTGCTGGCCGTACCGGGCGATCCGGCCGCTGCTGCTCAAGGCCGGCGAGCTGACGCCGATCGAGAAGGCCGAGCGGCGCGTGCTCGTGCTCGCCAACCCCGGCCACGGCCTGGAGAAGATGCAGGCCAGCGCGGCGATGTATCTCGGCATGCAGTTGCTGCTGCCCGGCGAATGGGCGCCTGCGCACCGCCACACGCCCAACGCGGTGCGCATGATCGTCGAAGGCGAGAGCGCGTACACGACGGTGGGCGGCGAGAAGTGCACGATGCGCCGCGGCGACCTGATCCTCACCCCGACCGGGCTGTGGCACGAGCACGGCCACGACGGCGACGCACCGGTGGTGTGGCCCGACGTGCTCGACCTGCCGCTGGTCTACTACATCGAGGCGAGCTATCACGTCGACGGCGCGCGCCAGACCGTCGAGCCCGGGCAGGGCGACACGGTCTATGCACGCGGCGGCATGCTGCCGTCGGTCGACTTCGAGCGCGCCGACAAGCCTTACCCGATGTTGCGCTATCCCTGGGTCGAGGCGCGCGCCGCGCTCACCGCGCTGGCCGCGAACCGGCCCGATCTGCAGGGCGTGCAGATCACCTACGCCAACCCCGAGACGGGCGGCGATGCGCAGAACATCCTCGGCTTCTATGCCCAGATGCTGCGCCCGGGTCAATTGCTGAAGCTCCCGGTTCGCTCGCCGGCGATGGTGTTCCACCTGATCGAAGGCGCCGCCGACGTGACGGTCGAAGGCGAGCGCTTCGAACTCGACGAGGCCGACACCTGCTGCGCGCCGGGCTACAGCGAAGTCACGCTCGCCAACCGCTCGGCGAGCGCGCCGGCCTTCTTCTTCATCGCCGACGAGTCGCCGCTGCACCGAAAGCTCGGCGTGTTCGAGAACCGAAGCCTGACCCCCACGAGAAACCCATGACCACGACCTACCTCTGGAACCCACTACCGCTGCCCTCGCTGCCGGTGCGCGGCAAGGCCGAACGCCTGCCAGTCAACCGCCTGTTCTTCGTCGGCCGCAACTACCACGCCCATGCGCAGGAAATGGGGCGGCCGGTCGACAAGAGCGCCGAGCAGCCGTTCTACTTCACGAAGTCGCCGCAGACGCTGGCGCCTTCCGGCGCGACCGTGGCCTACCCACCGGGCACGAGCAACTTCCACCACGAGATGGAGCTCGTGGTCGTGATCGGCAAGTCAGGCTTTCGCGTCGCGCCGGCAGACGCTGCGGCGCTGATCTACGGCTACGCATGCGGCCTGGACATGACGCGCCGCGACCTGCAACTCGCTGCGCGCGACAAGGGCCGGCCCTGGGACTTGGGCAAGGACGTCGAGGAGTCGTCGGTCGTCTCCGAGGTCGTCGCGATGCCGGGCCGGCTGATCGAGCACGGTGCGATCGAACTTTCGGTCAACGGCCAGATGCGCCAGCAGTCCGATATCGACAAGCTGATCTGGAGCATCCCGGAGCTGATCGCCGACTTGTCGATGTATTACCACCTGCAACAGGGCGACCTGATCTTCACCGGCACCCCCGAGGGCGTCGGGCCGGTCGTTGCCGGCGACCGGCTCGAGGGCCGCATCGAGGGACTGGGCAGCATCGTGCTGCAGGTGGGGGCGGCGCATTAGCGCGAGTCGGCGCGGGCAGGCAAGCCAGATCGCTTCTTCACGCACTGTCGCAGGCGATCCAGGAAATGAACGGGGCGCCCCAAGGCGCCCCGTAACATGGTTCGCGGACCGTACCCGGGCCGCGCTGGCCAAGTGTCAGCCGCGCTGGCGGCGGCGCGCGATGAGGCCCAGCAATCCGAGGCCGGCGAGCATCAGCGCATAGGTCTCAGGCTCGGGAACGACGCGTACGAGGAAGGTTTCGCTGTACGAATTCGCAGCCTGCGCCGGATCGGTCAGCGGCGAACCCCAGATGTAGCCCGCCAGCATGTCGCCCTCGTCGCAATGGTCGAACGAGAGGCTGAACTGTGGCGAGGCGCAGGTCACGCCTCCCCAGGCACCCTGGAAGGCCGCCAAGCTGCCCCAGGTGAGCCATTGGGCGTCCGACGCGAAGCCGAACCCGCTGTGAAGCATCACGCCGAGATTGCCGCCGCCGCACTCCGCATCGGCTACGCCGCCGCATGGATTGGCCCAAACCCACTCGAGCCCGGCGTTGGTGACGATGGCTGATGCTGGGGGCGGGTTGCCAATGTCGCTCAAATTGGGGCTGATATTTTTGCCGCCAATCACGGAAGTCGAGGCCAGTGCCGATCCGGATGCTGCAACCAACATTGCCGTGGCAATCATGCTGAGAACAGGTTTCATTGGATCTCCAATCACATCTTGAAATTCAACAAGCCGGTACCCGAGACCTCGGGTACCTGCAACAAAGTGTGCGAGCTTGCATGCCGGCTGTCACCCCCCTACTTCGAGGGGAGCACGTGCAGTGTTCGGACCGCGCCGTTCACACCTTTGGCTACTGCGGGCAGTGGCCTGCCAGGCAGCGCCAGTGCCTGTCAGTGGAGGAACGGGCCGGCAGTCGCTAGAAGCTGCGGGCTCGCGATGGCATGTCAGGCGAAGCGCTCGACCATCCGCAAGCAGCGCCTCTGCCACAAAGGCAGGTCGCCGAGCATTACGTTGCCGATGCGTACGCGCTTCAGGTCCGCGATCTTCGGGCCCACCGCCTCGCAGATGCGCCGGATCCGGCTTCGACAATTCGGCGGCGCATTCCGGCCGGCATGTTCCTCAATGCGTCGTTGCTCGGCGACCTCTTGACATTGCAGCCGCCGGCCGCCCCTCAGCGTGCGGCGAAGTGCGCCCTACCAGGCCGCGCCGAAGCGCTGGCGCAGCGTCTCGATCTGTTCGGCGGTCAGCGGGGCGGGGCGCGGCTTGCAGGTCAGCCACAGCCGCGCCGTCTCCTCGAGTTCCTCGAGCACCGCGCTCGCCTCGGCGGGCGAGCGGTGCCAGACGTTCGGCCCGAGGCGGTCTAGCAGCACGGCGCGGATCGGCGTGCCGCGCGCGGCCATCGCCGCGATGCGCGCCGCGACGAGGTCGCCGACCTCGGCGTCGCCGGGCGCACGGTAGGGCACGAACGGCACGTGGCCGACCTTCATCACGAAGTAGGGCGTGATCGGCGGCAGCACGTCGTCCTCGCTCCACGCGCCCTGCAGCGTGAGGGCGACAAGATGCGTGCTGTGGGTGTGGATCACGCAGCGCGCGTCGGGCGCGCTGACGTAGATGCGCCGGTGCAGCGCGAGCGTCTTGCTCGCGCGGTCGCCGTCGATCTGCGTGCCTTGCGCGTCCAGGCGCGCCAGCCGCGCGGGCCGCAGGTTGCCGAGGCAGGCGTCGGTCGGCGTGATGAGGAAACCGCCGTCGTCGTCGTCGCCCAGGCGCACGCTGATGTTGCCGGCCGTCGCGTGCACGTAGCCGCGCTCAAAGAGCGAGCGGCCGACGCGGCAGATCTCGTGGCGCAGGGCGGCTTCGTCTTTCATGGCTTGTCGAACGCGCGATGGAAGAAGTCGACGCCGCCGAAGTTGCCCGACTTCAACGCCAGGTGCAGCCCTTCGGCGCGATGCGGCGTACGCGCATGGCACCACGGCACGCCGGGGTCGATCTGCGGGCCGATGCGCAGCTGCGTGATGCCGAGCGCCTGCACGCACGCGCCGGAGGTCTCGCCGCCGGCGACGACGAGCTGGTCGACGCCACCTTCGACGAGCGCGACGGCGATGCGCGACAGCGCCTCCTCGACGAGCGCGCCGGCGCGTTCGGCCCCGAGCTGCTGCTGCACCGCGCGCACCGCGGCGGGCTCGGCGGTGGCGTGCACGAGCACCGGTCCGTCTGCGAGGTGGGCCTGCGCGAACGCGAGCGCCCGGCCGATCACGTCGCCTGCGCCGTCAAGCTGGAGCGGATCGATCGCGAACGACGCGCCGCCGGCGGCGACGAAGGATGCGACCTGCGCGTTCGTCGCCGCCGAGCAACTGCCCGAGACGATGGCGCGCGCGCCGCGCGGCGGCGGCAGCGTCGCCGCCTGAGCGTTGGCTTCCATGCCGTGCAGCGCCGGGATGCCGATCGCCAGGCCCGAACCGGCGACGACGAGCGCCTGGCCCGCCACCGCCTGCGCGAGCGTGCGCAGATCGTCGTCGCCGAGCGCGTCGACGATGGCGAGCGAGACGCCCTCGGCGCGCAGCGCCTCGATGCGCCGTCCGATCGCCGCCGCACCCTGGGCCACGCAGTGGTAGTCGATCAGCCCGACCCGGCGGCCGCGCGCTGGGTCGAGCTGCGCCTGCAGCACGCGCACCAGGTTGGCGTCGGTCATGGGCGTCAGCGGGTGATGGCGCATCGAGCTGTTCGACAGCAGCAGGTCGCCGACGAACAGGTGGCCCTTGAACACGGTGCGCGCGTTCTCCGGGAAGGCCGGCGTGATGACGACGAACCCCGCCTGCAGCTCGTCCATCAGCGCCTCGGCGACCGGTCCGATGTTGCCTCGCGGTGTCGAGTCGAAGGTCGAGCAGACCTTGAAGTAGATCTGCCGCGCGCCCTGCGCGCGCAGCCAGCGCGCCGCGGCGACCGACTGCGCCACCGCCTCCCCGACCGGCGCGGTGCGCGACTTGAGGGCGACGACGACGGCGTCGGCATCGGCCGCCGTCGCCGCGTCGGGCGCAGGCACGCCGATCGCCTGCACCGTTCGCATGCCGGCGCGAACGAGGTTGTTGGCGAGGTCGGTGCCGCCGGTGAAGTCGTCGGCGATGCAGCCGAGCTTCAAGCTCATCATGGCGAGGTCCTCACGTAGCGACGGACCGTCTTGCGCTCGACCCAGCCGGCGCTCGCCGCGTCCATGCCCAGGAAATGCGCCGACGCCAGGTGCGCCTGGATCGCCGCCTCGTCGTCGTAGAGCTCGTAGAGGAAGAAGAGCTGCGCATCGTCCGGGTCGCGGCAGATGTCGAACTGCCGGCAGCCGGGTTCGGTGTCGCGCGACGCGCGCGCATTCTCCGCGATGGCCTGCGCGAAGGCGTCGACGTACTGGGGCTTGATGCGGAATTCGACGACGAGGGCCAGCAAGGTGCAACTCCGTGAGGAGGTCAGTCGCGCCGCAGTTTCACGTTCTTCGCCAGATCGGCGAAGCGCCGGACCGCGCCGCCGGGCGGCCGCGCCGGTCGTGCGGCTCGCGCCGTGCGGAGGAGGAAGGACGGGTTCATGCGGGGTTCGTCGGCTCACAGCGACTGCAGCCAGCGCGGGAACCACAGCGACAGCCACGGCAGGTAGGTGATCAGCAGCACGACGCTGAAAGTGGCGGCCATCAGCGGCCACAGGTGCTTGGTGATCTCGCCGATGCCGGCCTTGGCCAGCCTGGCCGCGACGAAAAGCGTACCGCCGACCGGCGGCGTGTACAGGGCGATCGCCAGGTTGGCGGTCATGACGACGCCGATGTGCACCATGTCCATGCCGAAGTGCTTGGCCAGCGGCAGGAACAGCGGCGCGCACAGCAGCATCGCCGGCAGCGGCTCGATGAAGATGCCCAGCAGCAGCAGGCAGATGTTGAACAGGATCAGGAACATCCATTGCTCGGTGGCCACGAGCTGGATCCACTCGGCCATCTGCACCGCGACCTGCTCGACGGTGATGAGCCACGCCATCGCGCCGGTCGCACCGATGACCAGCATCACCGTGGCGCTGGTGGCAAAGGCGTTGAGCAGCAGCTGCGGGATGTGGCGCCAGGTCAAGTCCTTGTAGTAGTACAGCGAGACCGCCAGGCCGTAGAACACCGCCACCGCGGCCGACTCGCTGGGCGTGAACTGGCCGCTCCAGATGCCGCCGACGATGATCACCGGCATCAGCAGCGCCGGCCCGGCGTCCTTCGTCGCGGCCCAGATCTGCGCCGGCGTCGAGCGATCGTCGCCGTTGTCCACGCCGGTCTTCCTGCCGTGCCACATGCACATCACGATCAGCGCCACCGCGGTCGCCAGCGCCGGCAGCAGGCCGGCCATCGACAGCGTGCGCATCGACACGCCGGAGATGAAGGCATAGACGAGGAAGGGGATCGACAGCGGCATCAGCAGCGCCACCGTGCCGGCGACCGCGAGCAAGGCGGCGGCGAAGCCGCGCGAGTAGCCGCGCGCGACCATGGCCGGAATGACGAGCGAGCCGATCGCCGCGGTGTCGGCGATCGCAGAGCCCGAGACGCCGCCGAACATCGTGCAGCTGATGACCGTGACGACGCCCAGGCCGCCCGGCAGCCAGCCGAAGAGCACGCGCGCGAATTCGACGATGCGCTTGCCCACGCCGCCCTGCGCGAGCAGTTCGCCGGCGAAGATGAACAGCGGCACCGCGAGCAGGATGAAGGGCTCCACGCCGCCGATGAAGGACAAGAAGATCGTCTCCAGCGGATGCCCGAGGCCCTGCAGCGCGATGATGCCGGTGGTGGTGATGAGGATGGCGTAGAGCAGCGGCACGCCCGCCAGCGCGATGGCGAAGAAGACGCCGAACAGGGTCAGCGCGAGCATCGTCCTACTCGTTGGCGAGGTAGCGGATCTCGCGCGGCACGCCGCGCGCGATCTGCCACAGGTCCCAGGCGACGAACAGCGCCATCAGGCTGCAGCCCACCGCCATGCCCATGTACTGCAGGGCCATCGGCCACTCGAGCACGGTCAACTGGTTGCCCCAGTTGGCATTCACGAGCGACCAGCCGTAGCGCACCAGCACGAGCAGCATCGCCAGACAGGCCGACTGCACGGCCAGGTCGGCCCAGCGCCGTTGCGGCGGCGCGAGCTTGTCGATGAACTCGGTGATCGTCATGTGCGCGCCGCGCTGCGCCGCGCAGGCGCCGCCGAGGAAGGTCACCCACACCATCAGCAGCTCGCCGAATTCGGTGACCCAGGCCAGGTCCTTGTGGAAGAGGTGCAGGCAGACGTTGACGAACACCATCGTCGCCATCACGGCGCCGATGGCGATCACCGTCCAGTCGACCAGCCGCCCGACCAGGCGGACGGGCAGGGGAGCCGGGGCCACCGGCCCGAGCATGGGCGCAGCCTGCACGGGGCTCTACTTGGTGGTCTTGCGGATTTCCGCGGCCTCGGCGAGCACCTTGTCGACGTCGGCGCCGTACTTCTCGCGCGCCTTGTCGTAGGCCGGCTTGACCGCCTCGCGGAACGCGGCCAGGTCCGGCTTGGCGTTGACCTTCGCGCCGCGCGAGGTCATCTCCTTCAACTGGTTGTCGTCGTTGCCGGCGATCATCTCGCGGCTGAACTTGCCGGCGATCTTGGCGGCTTCGGTGACGGCCTTCTGGTCGGCCGGCGACAGCTTCTGCCAGGTCTTCTCGCTGATCGCGAGCGGGATCGGGCTGTAGACGTGGTTCGTCAGCGTGACGTGCGGCGCCACCTCGTAGAACTTGTTCGAGTAGATGGTGTCGATCGGGTTCTCCTGGCCCTGGACCGCGCCTTGCTGGATCGCGAGGAAAACCTCTGGCAGCGGCATGATCTGGATCGTGAAGCCCATCGCTTCGAGCGACCAGCGCATCATCTCGTTCGGGAAGGTGCGCAGCTTCATGCCCTTGGCCTGGGCCGGCGAGTTCAGCGGCTCCTTGGTCGTCATGTTGCGGAAGCCCGCCTCCCAGGTCGCGAGGAAGCGAAAGCCCTTGGCCGGCGCCTTGGCGGTCTGCTCCTGCAGCCACTTGCTCTCGTCGTAGAAGCGCCAGCCTTGCTTGTAGCCTTCGACGATGAAGGGCAGCATGGTCAGGTTCAGGCTCGGCACGTGCGGCGCGTAGGAGCCGGTCGACGAGACCGTGAAGTCGATGCCGCCGAGCGCGAGCTGCTCGATGTTCTTCGGGTCGTTGCCGAGCTGGCTGCAGCAGAACACCTGCACCTTGTAGCGGCCCTGCGTCAGTTCCTCGACCTTCTTCGCGAACAGCTGTGCCGATGCCTGGCGTGCGCCCGCCTGCTGATCGGTATGGCTGAACTTGAGCACCGTCTGTGCCGCGGCCGGCAGCGCGAACGCGGCGGCAGCCAGTGCGAGGAGGGTCAGTTTCAAAGACTTCTTCATCACGGTCTCCTTCAGGGGTGGTGCGGATCGAACGCAGCCATTGGCACCCTGCGGCCGCTGGCATGCGAGTGGTAGGCGGCGGCCTGCACGTGCAGGTTGGCAAGGTAGTCGCGGGCGCCGTTCTCGAGGGCGGTGCCGTGGCGCAGATGGCCGAGCACATGCGCCTGCAATGCGGTGCTGGCGCCGCCGAAGGCGCCGCGGCCGGCGCCGTCGTCGTAGGCATGCTGCGCCTCGGTGCCCTGGTGCGGCTGCCACCACAGGCGTGCTTCGCCGTCCAGCCGCATCACGCCGCGCTCGCCCTCGAGCCACATCTCGCCCATCGTGCGGCGCGGGTTCGTCGCCGGGTGTCCGTTGAGCCGGTTGCCGTCGAACAGGCCGCTGCGGTCGTCGTCGAACTCGAAGATCAGCAGCCCCGCGTCCTCGCCGGCGATCACCGGGTTGAGCTTGCGCAGCCGCGCCGTCACCGCGCGCACCTCGCCCATCAGGAAGCGGAAGGTGTCGATGAAGTGCACCGCCGTCTCGCGCACCAGGAACTCGGGCATCTGCTGAAAGTAGGGCTGGCGGTCGAGGTAGGCCTGCGGCCCCTGGCCGTCGCCGGGGCGCAGCCGAAACGCCGCGCCGTGCACGCGGCCGAGGAGGCTGTTGTCGATGCAGCGGCGCATCTCGCGGAACCAGGGCGCGAAGCGGAAGTTCTCGTGAATCACCAGCGGCACACCCAGCGGCTTCGGCCATCACGGTCATCGCCTCGGCCTGCGCGAGGTCGATGCCGAAGGGCTTCTGGCAGATGGTCGGGATGCCGCGCTCCAGCGCCGCGCGAACGGCGGGCTCCTGCGCCACCGGCGGCAGCACGATGTCGACCAGCGTGGGCCGTTCGGCGTCGAGCATTTCCGCGATGTCGCCGTAGCACCTGGGCACGCCATAGCGCTGCGCCAGCGCATTGGCGTTCTCCACATGGCGGTTGGCGATCGCCGTCAGCGGTGCGCCGGCATCGCGCCAGCCTTCGACCTGGAACTGCGCCCAGTAGCCGGCGCCGATCATGACGATGCGCTCGTTCACGTCACAGGCCCTTCACAGGCCCTCGATCACGGCGCGCACGATGTCGGCGGTGCCGCTCGCGCCGCCGAACTCGCGCGGCCTGACCCGGCCGCCGGCAAAGGCGGCGGCCAGCGCGGCCTCGATCGCGCGCGCGCCATCGGCGAGCGCGCCGTCGCCAGCGCGCTCGGCCAGCCAGTCGAGCATCATCGCCGCCGAGAGGATCATCGCCGTCGGATTGGCGACGCCCTGGCCAGCGATGTCGGGCGCCGTACCGTGGGCGGGCTGGAACAGCGCGTGCCTGTCGCCGATGTCGGCCGACGGCGCCATGCCCATGCCGCCGGCGAGCGCGGCGATCAGGTCGGACAGGATGTCGCCGAACATGTTCTCGGTGACCAGCACGTCGTAGGCCCAGGGTTTCATCACCAGGTTCAGTGCCATCGCGTCCACATACGCGTGTTCGATCGCGACGTCCGGGAATGCCGCTGCGCGTTCCTCGAACACCTGGCGCCAGAAGGCCATCGAGCTGAAGACGTTGGCCTTGTCGACGTTGGTCAGCCGGCCCGGCCTGCCCTGCGCCTTGCGCCGGCGCGCGAGTCGGAAGGCGAAGTCGCACACGCGGGCGGTGCCGGCGCGCGTGATCTTCATCGTGTCGTAGGCCGCGGCCGCGTCGCCGGTGCCCTCGAAGCGGCCGCGTCCGCGCGCGTGAAACAGGCCCTCGGTGCTTTCGCGCACCAGCACCAGGTCGATCTGCGCCGCGCGCGGGTCGGCCAGCGGCCCGGGCAGGCCCGCGAAGGTGCGGATCGGCCGCACGCCCGCATACAGGTCGAGCGCGAAGCGCAGGTCCAGCTGTGGAACGATTTCGGTGCCGTCCTTGCCGCGCACGTGGGGCAGTCCCATCGCGCCGAAGAGGATGGCGTCCGCGGCGCGGCAGGCATCGAGCGTGGTTTCGGGCAAGGCGTCGCCGCTGTCCAGGAAGTGCTGCGCGCCCGCCGGGTGGTCGACGGTGTCGAAGCGCCGACCGAGACGCGGCGCCAGCGCGTGCAGTAGCTCGAGCGTGGCGGCCATGACTTCGCGGCCGATGCCGTCGCCCGGCAGCACCGCGACTCTGTACGAGGTTCGACTCATCGCGTCTTCACATCTGTGCGAGCTTGAACTGCTCGAAGATCGCGACCAGCTCGCGCGTCGCCCGCTCGCGGTGCGCGCGCGTGACCGCCGCGGCGCCGGCCGCATCGCCGGCCAGAAGCCGCTCGACCATCTGCATGTGCTCGCGCGTCGAGTTCACGGGCTTGGGCCGCAGGCGCAGCGTGAACATGCGCGCGCGGTGCGCACGGTCCCAGTAGTTCAGCACCGTGGCCTGCAGCTGGCGATTGCCGGCCAGATCGACCAGCTGCGCGTGGAAGCGCTCGTCGGCAGCAGCCCAGGCATCGAGGTCTTCGGCCTTCAGTGCCTTGTCCATCGCCCGCGTCGCATCGACGAGCGGCTTCAGATCCTTCTCGCCGGGTTTGCGGCCGGCCAGCAGTTCGGCGGCCATGCACTCGAGCGCGCCCAGGATCTGATAGATCTCGCGCATGTCGGTCGGCGAGACCGGTAGCACGCGCATGCCGTGGCGCGGAATGACCTCGACCAGGCCCTCGTTGCGCAGGCGCGCCAGCGCCTCGCGCACCGGCGTGCGGCTCATGCCGAGTGCGAGTGCCACTTCCTGCTCCAGCGCGCGATGGCCGGGCGGCCAGACGTTGTCGAGGATGCGGCGGCGGATCTGCTCGTAGGCGGCGTCCACCAACGAGCCGACCGGCGCTGCGGCGGGTGCTTTCATGGGTAGCTCCAGTGGGTCGGTGCGACGCCGCGCTCGGGCATTGCCGGCAGCGTGACGAGCCGGTCGCCGAGCAGGCAGCCGAGCACGGCCGCGCGCCGGTCGGGGCCTGCGAATGCGATCGACGAGATGTTGCGCAGCGTGCGGCCCGGGTTGTGGTCAAGGTGCGGTCGGCCGAGGGCGTCGGCGGCGTAGGCCTGCTCGACGGCGTCGAGGGTCGCGCGGTCCGCCTCCTCCAGCCACAGCGTCTGCGCGCCGTCGGGGGCGACGCGGATCAGCCGGTTGCTGACGATGCTGACGACCCAGGCATACCCCGCTTCGTCGAACGCGAGGCCGTCCGGGAAGGTGCCGGGGCCGAACTCGGTGATCACTTCCTTCGCGCCGAGCGTGCCGTCGGCGCGCAGCGCGAAGCGCGACAGGCGGCGCGCGAACGTCTCGTTGACGTACAGCCAGCGCCCCGACGGATGCAGCGCGATTTCGTTGGTGTAGCCCAGGCCGTCGGCGACGATGGACGCGCCGCGCGAATCGACCCGCACGATGAAGCCGTCGTCGCAACTGCGCCGGTAGCCGAGCGCGCGCGGCATCAGCCGGGTGCTGACCGTCACCCAGAAGCGCCCCGCGCCATCCTCGACGACGAAGTTGGTCGGCGGCAGAGGCGTGCCGTCCACCGCGCGCAGCCAGGGCGCGACCTGGCCGTCGCGCTGCAGACGGTAGACGCCGCCGTCTTCGGCCCCCAGCTGGGCGAGCAGGAAGCTGCCGTCGCGCAGCAAGGCGATGCCGTTCGGGCGCATCTCCAGGCCGTCCGGGCCGCGACCCGCATACAGCGCCTGGCTGCCGTCGGGTCGAAGGTGGGCGACGCCTCCGCGCCAGTCGGCGCTGTAGATGTCGCCCGCTGCCGTTGCCAGCACGCATTCCGGGCGCACGAGGCCGGCGCCGATCTCGCCGAGGCTGCTGAGCAGAATCTGTGCATCCATCAATGTATACGTTAACGGATGCGAAGAATCTCGACATCCGGGACAACCCGAGAGCCGTCGGCGAGGTCGAGGTGGTTCGACAGCCCTGTCGGGCCGTCAGACGAAGCGTTCGTCCAGCCGCAGGTAGCGCCACTGGCCGAGCGGCAGGTCGCCCAGCATCACGAAGCCGATGCGCACGCGCTTGAGCCCGGTGACTTTCAGGCCGACGGCTTCGCACATGCGCCGGATCTGGCGCTTCTTGCCTTCGCGCAGCACGAAGCGCAGCTGCTCGGCGTTGACCCACTCGACGCGGGCGGGCTTGAGCGGCTCGCCGTCGAGTTCGAGGCCGTGGTTCAGCAGCGCGAGGCCGGCGTCGGACAGCGGCACGCCGGCGGCGGGCTCGACGCGCACCAGATATTCCTTCTCGACCTCGGAATCCTCACCGACCAGCTGGCGCGCAATGCGGCCGTCCTGCGTCAGCACGAGCAGGCCGGTCGAGTCGATGTCCAGCCGCCCGGCGGGCGCGAGCTGGCGCAGGTGGTGCGGCAGGAAGCGGGTGCCCGACGCGTCCTCGTGCCACTGCATCTGCGGCTTGACGAGCACGACCGCCGGCTCGTAGCCGTCTTCGGCCTGGCCGCTGACCCAGCCGACCGGCTTGTGCAGCAGGATCGTGACGCGCTGCGCCTGCTGGAAGCGCGCCTTGGCGTCGAGCGTGATGTGCTGGCCGGGCAGCACGCGCGAGCCGAGTTCGGAGACGACGCGGCCGTCGACGCGCACGAGTCCGCGCGCGATCCATTCGTCGGCTTCGCGGCGGGAGGCGATGCCGAGTTCGCTCATGCGCTTTGACAGGCGCATGCCGGTTTGCGCGATGGCTGCGGAGCGCGCAGCAGGCGCGGGGGGCTCAGGCTGGCGCGCACGCGGCTCCAGCACCTGGCGCGCCGGTCGCAGCGGCTGACGCGGCGGTTGATGCGGCGGTTGACGCGGCGGTTGCTGCGGCGGTTGCTGCGGCGGTTGCTGCGGCGGTTGCTGCGGCGGTTGCTGCGGCGGCGCCAGTGGCTGCCGCTTGGCCTGTGCCTGGCCCAAAGTCGGGCGCGGCGTGCGTGCCAGGGGGCTTGCGCCGCGCACCGGCGGGCGCGGCTCGACGCGGCGGCGGGGCGGCGCGGGTCTGGGCTTGAGCTTGAGGGTGGCCATGTCAGCGGCGCCCGGCCGCCCGGGGCCTCTGACAGCCCCCTCGAGGGGCAGCGAGCGTGAGCGAGCGTGGGGGCAGTTGCATGGCAGCGAAGCGTTGCGTCGCCGATTGGAACATGGGCGCTACAGGGTCGGCCCGAACAGCTCCTGCAAGGCCTGGGCGTACTGCGGCTGGCCGAGCGCGTTGGTGTTGTGGTGCGAGCCGCCCTCGACGAGCACGAAGCGCTTGGGCGCACGCGCGCGGTCGTAGAGCGCGCGGCCGAGCTCGGGGCGGATCAGTCTGTCCTCGCTGCCGTGGACGACGAGCACCGGTACGCCGACGCTGGCGATCCGGCTCTGGGCGTCGAAGCGCTGCGTGATCAGTGGCCCGACCGGCAGCCAGCCCCAGCTCATGGTCTCGAACACGGCCGCGATCGACGGGAAGCTGCCTTCGACGATCAGGCCGCTCGCGTCCGGGGCGCGCGTGGCCAGGTCGACGCCGATCGCGCTGCCGAGCGAATGGCCGAAGATGTAGCGCCGCTGTTGCGGATGCGCGCGTGCGATCCATGCCCAGGCCGCGCGCGCGTCTTCGTATGCGCTGTCTTCCGAGGGCAGGGTGTCGCCGCTCTCGTCGCGGCTCTTGCCGAAGCCGCGGTAGTCGATCGCGAGCACCGAGAAGCCGAGCGCGCCCATGCGCCGGATGCGCGGCGCGCTGCCGGTCACGTCCCAGCGCGCGCCGTGCAGGTAGAGCAGCACCGGCGCCTGCGGGTCGTCGTTGGCGAGCCACAGGCCGTGCAGGCGCGCCGGTGCGCCGCTGGACTGCGAGTCGAACACGATCCAGATATCCTGCATGCCCTCGGCGGCCTGGGCGCCGGCCCACCAGGTCTCCTTGGCGGGCTGGAAGATCCACTGGCGTTGCTGCGTGTCGAGCGACGCACAGCCGGCAAGCGCCGCGGCAGCGATGGCGGCGGCGGCGAGCCAGGCGCGGGGCGAGCGCAGCAGCTTACGACCCCAAACCACCTGCGGTGTCGCCCCCCGAGGGGGGGGAAACCCCGGCCCCCGGGGCCGGGGGGGGGGGGGGGGGGGGGCCGGGGCCCCCCGCCCCGGGGGGGGGCTCAGCCCTCTTGGGGCGGCCCGGCGAGGGCTGAGTTGCTGCATGGCGCGCATTGTCATCCGCGCGGATGGTGTGCGGCGTGCAGCACGCGCAACCGCTCGCGCGCGACATGGGTATAGATCTGGGTCGTCGAGATGTCGGCGTGTCCGAGCAGCATCTGCACCGCGCGCAGGTCGGCGCCGTGGTTGAGCAGATGCGTTGCGAAGGCGTGGCGCAACGTGTGCGGCGAGAGCTTGACCGTGATGCCGGCGGCGCGCGCGTGCTTGCGGATCAGGAGCCAGAAGCCCTGGCGCGTCATCGCGCCGCCGCGCGCGGTGACGAAGAGTGCATCGCTCGCCTGCCCGCCGAGGATGGACGCGCGCGCGCCGCCGGCCGCGGCGTAGCGCGCGAGCCAGGCGCGCGCCTCCTCGCCGAACGGCACGAGGCGCTCCTTGGAGCCCTTGCCGGTCACGTGCAGTGCGCCGTCCGAGAGGCCGACGTGCACGCTCTTGAGCCCGACGAGCTCGCTTACGCGCAGGCCGCTCGCGTACATCAGCTCGAGCATCGCGCGGTCGCGCAGGCCGAGCGCGGTGTCGGTGTCGGGCGCGGCGAGCAGCGCCTCGACCTGGGCTTCGGTGAGCGCCGCCGGAACACGCATCGCCTGGCGCGCGGCGAGGAGCTTCAAGGTCGGGTCGGTGGCGATCAGCCGCTCGCGCAGCGCCCAGCGGAAGTAGCGCTTGAACACCGTCAGGCGCCGGTTGGCGCTCGTCGCGCGCGTGCCGGCATGGCGCGCGACCGCATAGGCCTGCAGGTCGGTCGCGGTGCTGGCATCGAGCGCACGTTGCTGTGCCGTCGCGAGCCACTGCGCGTAGAGCGTCAGGTCGCGCCGGTACGCGGCGAGGGTGTTCGCAGAAAGGCCGTCCTCGATCCAGAGCGCATCGACGAAGCGGTCGATCGAGGCCTGGCTGGTGTCGAGCACAGCCACGGCTAGCCCCGGCTCAAACGCTCATTCGAGCTTCAGTTTCTGCTGCGCGACAACCTTCTTGTAGACCTCGTACTCGGCAGCGATCTGGGCTGCGAACTGCTCGGGCGTGTTGGCGACGATCAGCGACCCGGTATCCTCGATGCGTTTCTTCACCGCCGGGTCGTCGATCGTCTTCTTGACGCTGTTCCAGACCTTCTCGACCACGCCCTTGGGCAGGCCCTTGGGGCCGAGCACGCCGTAATAGGCCATGCGGTTGACGGGCTCGAGCCCCACCTCCTTGAATGTCGGCACGTCCGGCAGTTGCGCCAGCCGCTGCGGCGCGGCGACGACGATCGGGATCAGCCGCCCATCCTTGATGAAAGGCAGCGCCGAGGGCAGGTTGTCGAAGATGATCGGCACCTGGCCGGCGACCGTGTCGTTCAACGCCGGCCCCGCGCCGCGGTAGGGGATGTGGGTGATGAAGGCGCCGGAAAGGCTCTTGAAGAGCTCCATCTGCAGGTGGCCGATGCCGCCGGTGCCCGAACTCGCGAAACTGTACTTGCCCGGGTTCTTCTTGATGATCTCGATGAAGGTCTTGTAGTCGCGCGCCGGGAACGACGGATGCACCGCGATCACGTTGGGCGTGGCCGCGATGTTGATGATGGGCGTGAAGTCGGTGACCGGGTTGTAGCCGATCTTGGTGTTGATCGCCGGGTTGGCCGCCGTGGTCGAGACCGTCGCCATGCCGAGCACGTAGCCGTCGGGCGCGGCGCGGATCACCTCGAGCGCGCCGATCGATCCGCCGCCGCCGCTCTTGTTCTCGACCACCATCGTCTGCCCGAGGGCGAGGTTGACCTTCTCGGCCATCACGCGCGCGATGATGTCGGTCGTCCCGCCGGGCGCGAACGGAACGACCAGCCGCACCGGCTTGGCAGGGTAGGCCTGCGCCCAGGCGCCGGTACTGGCGAGAGTGGCGAGCAGGCTGCCGGCGGCAATGAGAAGTGTTCTGCGTTGCATGCGGTCTCCGTGGTGAACGAGTTTGGGCCAGGCCGCGGCGCCCGTTGCAGCCGCGTCGGCGCGAGCATAGCGCCTGCGCTGGCACACTTGCGCGCCATGGTCCATGTGCTGGTACTGGTACCCGATTTCCTGCTCATCGCGTGCGGCTTTGCGCTCTGCCGCTTCACGCCGCTCGGCCGCAGCGTATGGGACGGCGTCGAGCGCCTGGTGTACTTCGTTCTGTTCCCGGTGCTGCTCTTCAACTCCATCGTCCGTTCGCCGTTGCAGCCCGGCGCCACGGTGGGGCTGGCCGCTGCGGGCCTGGCGGTCGTGGCCTGCGGCATCGCGCTCGCCTATGCGCTGCGGCTGTGGCCGGGCGTCGATGCGCGGTTGCACGCGTCGGGCGCGCAGACGGCGTTTCGCTTCAACTCGTTCATTGCGCTCGCGCTCGCCGAGCGCCTCGGCGGCGTGCAGGGCGTGGCCTGGATCGCGCTCATCATCGCGCTCGCCGTACCGCTGTGCAACGTCGCCGCGGTGTGGCCGCTGGCGCGCCAGGGCGGCCACGGCTATGCGCGCGAGATCGCGCGCAACCCGCTGATCCTCGCCACGCTGGCCGGCTTTGCCGCCAACCTCGGCGGCCTGCAGTGGCCCGACGCGGTCGCGACGACGATGCAGCGCATCGGCTTGGCGGCGCTGCCGCTGGGCCTGATGACGGTGGGCGCGGGCCTGAAGTTCGGCGGCCTGAAGGCCGCGCCCAGCCTGGCTGCGGCGCTGCTCGCGATCCGCCACGTCGTACTGCCGGTGGTCGCTCTGCTCCTGTGCGCGCTGCTCGCGCTGCCGCCCGCGCAAGCCACCATCGTCGTCATGTTCGCTGCGCTGCCCACCGCGCCGAGCGCCTACGTGCTCGCGGTCCGCATGAAGGTCGAGGCCTCCGCGTGACCGGCTGCCTGCGTGTCCCCCGCCACCTGCCGGCGCGCCTGGAGGCGTCTCCTCCTCTACTTGCGGCGTCCGGTCACCCGGCGTCCTCGACGCGGCCGCTTCGGCGCGCTGCCCAGGTGCACCGCGCTCCGCCCGCAGGTACTCCGGCATTGCGTCAGAAGCGCCCCGGAGCCCCGGACTCGAGGCTCGGTCTCATACGATTGAATTCAAACGTGGGAAGACTTCACGATCGACACCCTGCAATCGCTGTTACGGCCTGTAGAGTGCGATGTGATTGACCAACCGCAAGCGCAAGCCCTCCAAGAACCCTAGGCTTGCCTCGAAAGTTGAACAACACCCACTCCCTTGTGGTCCCCCCCCCGTGAGCCCTTTGCCCGTATTGGTGTCCGATAGCGGCCGCGCGTACGTTGGGCTCAGGCAGGCGCGCGTTGCAGCTCGGTTCGAGTCTGAAAATGCCGGCGCGGTAGGGCGGACCTAGACCATGTGCGGTCTCGCCGGGATCATCCGCTTCGACCAGGCCCCCGTGGACAGGGCGGCCCTCGAACGCATGAGCGCGACCCTCGCACACCGCGGGCCGGACGGCGCAGGCGAGGTGGTGGATGGTCCGGTCGGCCTGGCGCATCGGCGCCTGGCCATCATCGATCTGGTCACCGGTCAGCAGCCGATGGTGACCGAGCGCGCGTGGATCGTCTTCAACGGCGAGATCTACAACTACGTCGAGTTGCGCGACGAGCTCGTGGCGCGTGGTCGCAGTTTTCGCACCACATCCGACACCGAGGTCATCCTGCAGCTCTACGAGGAGTATGGCGAAGACTGCATCCGGCGCCTGAACGGCATGTTCGCATTCGTGCTGTACGACCGCACCCTGCGCCGGGTCGTGGCGGCCCGAGACCACTTCGGGATCAAGCCGCTGTACCTGCATGCCAGTCCGCGTCGGCTCTTGTTCGCATCGGAGATCAAGGCGCTGCTGGCCTACCCGGGGGTGCGCGCGCAGGCCGATCTCGACGCGGTTGGCGATTACCTGACTTTCCAGTACGTCGCCGGTGATCGCACGATGTTTGCCGGCATCACGCGCCTACTGCCGGGGCACTACCTGGTTGCTGACATCGGCCGCGGCAGTATTCGGTCGGTCCGCTACTGGGAGCCGACCTTTCGCATCGATACCGACCATACCGAAGCCTATTTCATTGAGCGGCTGCAGTGGCTCCTCGAGGATGCCGTCAGGCTGCAGTTGCGCAGCGACGTTCCGGTGGGCGCCTACCTGAGCGGGGGGCTTGATTCGAGCCTGGTCACGGCGCTGGCAAGCAGGGCGGGGTCATCTCCGCTGCAGACCTTCACGGGGCGCTTCGACGAGGGCTCCCGCTTTGACGAGTCGGCGTATGCGCGCATGGTTGCCGATCGCTACGGCGCGCAGATGCACCTGATCACGCCTACCGAGAGCGACTTCGTTCGCCTGATGCCGGAGATGGTCTACCACATGGACGAGCCGGCCGCCGGTCCCGGGCTCTTCCCGCAGTACATGGTGTCCCGGCATGCCGCGACCCACGTCAAGGTCGTGCTCGGTGGGCAGGGCGGCGACGAAATCTTCGGCGGCTATGCGCGCTATCTCGTGGCCTATCTCGAACAGGCGCTCAAGGGGGCTATCCACGAAACTACCGAGGAGGGCGAGCACATCGTCTCCTTGCAGTCCATCCTGCGCAACCTGCCTTCGCTGCAGCAATATCAGCCAATGATGCAGGAGTTCCTGCAGGACGGGCTGTTCGAACCGATGGACCGGCGCTATTTCAGGCTCATCGACCGGAGCGGAGGAGCGCTGCATCTGTTGGCCGCCGGCTTTCGCGACGGGTTCGACACCGAGATGCGTTTCGAGCGCTTCCGCAGCGTGTTCAATCATCCCGATACCTTGTCGTACTACAACAAAATGACCCACTACGACATGCAGACCAGCCTGCCGGCGTTGCTGCAGGTCGAAGACCGGGTTTCGATGGCCGCATCGCTGGAGTCGCGCGTGCCGCTGCTGGATCATCGGATCACGGATCTCGTGTCATCGATGCCGCCGCGCATGAAGTTCCGCGGTGGCGAACTCAAGTACCTCCTCAAGCGCGCGGCAGGCAACCTGCTGCCGCCGCCGGTGCTCGAGCGCAAGGACAAGATGGGGTTTCCGGTGCCATTGCATTTGTGGGCGCGGGGTTCGGCACGCGACTTCTTCGGTGACATCCTGCTGAGCCGGCGGGCTGCGGAGCGTGGCATCTTCGATCTGGCCGAAGTCGAGCAGTTGATGAATCATGAGCATGCCTTCGGTCGCCGTCTGTGGGGCCTGCTCAACCTGGAGTTGTGGTTCCGGACCTTCATCGATGCCGAGGCCCCATCGGCCGCGCGTATCGCGTCGGTCGCCGAAACCACAGTCTGAAACCGGTACCGCCGGGCGTTTCGAGAGCGTCGCATTCCCAACAGGCCAGATCCCATGTCACTCACTATCACCAACGGCCGCGTCTCTGCGTGGCAGGTCCGAAAGATTGTCGTCGTCGGACCGGGCATCGTCGGCATGCCGATGGCAGCGCTGCTCGCTCACGCCCGGATCCAGGAAGGTACCGACGCGCCGGCCAGGGTTACGATCGTCCAGCGCAACTCGGCCACCTCGGGATGGAAGGTGGACGCAATCAACGTCGGGCGATCGCCGGTCGGTGGCGTCGAGCCCGATCTCGATCGCATCGTGTCCGAATCGGTGCGCGCCGGGCTGCTCGGCGCGAGCCACGATTACGCCGCGGCGCGCGACGCCGACGTGGTGCTGATCTGCACCCAGACCGACAAGCGTGGCCTCGCCCCCGACTACGGCCCCTTGTTCGAGGCGCTCGAAGGGGTGGCACGCGAGTTCGTTCACCGGCCGGCCGGCCAACTGCCGCTCGTGATCTTCGAGTCCACGCTCGCGCCGTCGACGATGGCGACCCTGGTGCGCGACTTCTTCGCTCGCCACGGGCTCGTCGAGGGCCGCGACGTGCTGCTCGGCAACAGCCCCAACCGGGTGATGCCGGGCCGGCTCGTCGAACGGGTCGCCAGTTCGGACAAGATCGTCGCCGGCCTTCACCCCGACACGCCGGGGCTGATCGCGCGCCTTTACCGGCGCATCGTCACGCGCGGAACGCTGCACGAGACCAACAGCATGACCGCCGAGGTCGTGAAGACGCTCGAGAACGCCTATCGCGACGTGCGCGTGGCCTACGCGACCGAAGTGGCCCGTTTCTGCGACGCGCGCAACCTGGACTTCTATGCGCTGCGAGATCGCGTGAACGCGCAGTTGCGGCAGCAGGACGCCGCGTCGACCGACCCCAATGCGGTGCCGAGCGGCGGCCTGCTGGTGCCCACGGTCGGGGTGGGTGGGCATTGCCTGCCCAAGGACGGCATCCTGTTGTGGTGGCGCGCGCTCGAAGCGGGCCTGGCGACGAACCGCAGCCTGATTCTCGAGGCGCGCCGGATCAACGACGCCTCGCCCGCCGAGACGCTGGCGCTCGCCGAGCGCCGCTTCGGCTCGCTCGCCGGGCGCAGTGTTGCGCTGCTCGGCGCAGCCTACCGGTTCAATTCGGAGGACACGCGCAATTCGCCCACGCTGTCGCTCGCGCGGCTGCTGCTCGACCAGGGCGCGCGCGTGACGATCCACGACCCCTATGTGTACCCGACCGATCAGAACCTGATCCGAACCGGCCTGACCGAGGTCTTCACTCGCGACCTTGGGCAGGCGGTCGACGAGGCAGAGGTGATCATCTTGTGCACCGGGCATCGCGACTACCTCGAGCGCCGCGCCGAGTTGCTGGACGCTGCCCGGCATGCCGTCGGCGTGGTGGATGGCTGCAACCTGTGGTCGGCCGCCGACGTGGCCGGCCGGGGGCTTGGTTATGCCGGCATCGGACGGGGCACGATCGCGCCGACGGCTGAATTGATCGCCGCGGTGACGCAGGGCTTCAGAGCCGTCGAGACCGGGGTGGCAAACGAGGTCGACGCGCTCGTCCGATTCCTCAACGAGCGCTACGCCGCCGACGAGTTCAACCAGGTGCGCTTCACCGAGGTTCAGCGCATCGCCGGCACCTGCGTCACGGGCTGCGAGATCGTGGACCCGGGACCGGTCCATGCCCCGGCCGATGCGGGGGAGTTTGCCTCGAAGCTGGTGCGTGTCGCTGCCGGGCTCGAATGAGGAACGAGACGCCCTCGGCGCCCGACGTGACGCCATCGAAGCGTCACCTGCTGACGGTCGCCGTGGAAGACTACTTCCAGGTCGTTGCCTTTCGCACGCTGATCGACCCCAACCACTGGTATCGATTCGAACGACGCATCGAGACCAACACCCGGCGCACGCTCGCGCTGCTCGACGAGTTCGGCGTGAAGGCGACGTTCTTCACGCTCGGCTGGGTCGCCGACGAGATGCCGGAGGTCGTACGCGAGATTGCCGCGCGCGGACACGAGGTCGCGAGCAAGGGCTACTTCCACCGCACGATCCACGAGATGACGCCGGGCGAATTCCGCGCCGACCTGCTGCGCTCGCGCAGCGCGATCGAGCGCGCGACCGGAGTCCGCGTCATCGGCCACCGGATCGCGCGCGGGCACATCGGCCCCGACGATCTGTGGGCGCTCGACATCCTGGCCGAAGAGGGCTTCGCCTACGACTCGAGCTTCTACCCGAGGATGCGTTCGATCGCCGGCGACCGCTGGCGCAGGTTTGCATTCCGGCACCGCTGTGCCGGCGGCGAGATCGCCGAATTCCCGCTCGCGACCTGGGAGTGGCATGGCTACCTCGTGCCGATCGCAGGCGGCGCCTACCTCCGGCAGTTGCCGCACGCCTTCGTGAGCCGGGCGCTCGACCATTGGCACCGCAAGTTCGACGCGCCGATGGTGATGTACTTTCACGTCTGGGAACTCGACCCCGATCTGCCGCGCATCACCGCGGCGCCGATGCTCACCCGCCTGCGCCAGTATCGCAACCTGGAGGAGATGCCTTCGCGACTGCGCTACTACATGTCGCGCTATGCCTTCGAGCCGATCAGGGATCACCTGGGACTTGCTGCCGAGCCGGCTGCCGAGCAGGAGGCAACGGCCCCGATGGCCCTGGACGCCCTCCCGACGGACGCGCCGCGGACCCCGGTCACGCTGGTCGTGCCGTGCTTCAACGAGGAAGGCGTGTTGCCCTATTTGCGCAATACCCTCGCGAGGGTGGGCGCGGAGATGGCCGCGAGCTACGACGTGCGTCTCGTCTTCGTCGACGATGGCAGTCAGGACGGTACCTGGCCCGCGCTGCAGAAGACATTCGGCGGGACACCGGCATGCCGCCTCGTGCGTCACGAAGTCAACCGCGGTGTTGCCGCGGCGATCCTGACCGGCATCAACGCCGCGGACACCGAAATCGTCTGCTCGATCGACTGCGACTGCACCTACGATCCGATGCAACTGCTCGAGCTGATCCCGAGGCTCGGCGAAGACGTGGCCGTCGTGACCGCCTCCCCTACCACCCGTCGGGCCGGGTCATGAATGTGCCTGGATGGCGATTGCTGCTCTCCAAGGGGCTGTCGTTCCTGTATCGGCGCGCCTTCCACCAGAAACTGCACACCTACACCAGCTGTTTCCGCGTCTACCGGCGCAGCCAGGTGAAGGACATCGTGTTGCGCGAGACGGGATTCCTCGGCGTGGCCGAGACGCTCATCCAGCTCGACCGCCAGGGCAAGCGCATCGTCGAACACCCCGCGGTGCTCGAGGTGCGCCTGCTGGGCCAGTCCAAGATGAAGCTGTTGCGCACGATTCGTGGGCACCTTCGCCTCCTGGGCAGCATGTTCCTGACGCGCAACCGCGCGGCGCCACCGGCAGTGCCCGCTGCGGTCGATGAATCCTGAGAGCCGGCGTTGTCCGACACGTCCATGAGCGGGCAGCGACCGCGCAGCCGGTGGGCCGTCATCGGCGGTGGCATGCTGGGCATGACCCTCGCGCTTCGCCTCGCGCAGCAAGGGCGGCGCGTCACGCTGATCGAAGGGGCTCCGAACTGGGGCGGGCTGGCAGGCGCCTGGGAGCTTGGCGACATCGTCTGGGACCGCTACTACCACGTCACGCTGCTGTCCGACGCACACCTCCGAAAGCTGCTCGCCGAACTCGACCTCGACGATGAAATCGAGTGGGCCCAGACCCGCACCGGCGTCTTCGCGCAGGGTCGGATGCACTCGGTGTCGAACACACTCGAATTGCTGCGTTTCCCGGTGCTCGGCTGGCTCGATGTGTTGCGGCTCGGGGCCACGATCCTCGGCGCGTCGCGCATCCGTGACTGGCGACGGCTAGAGCAGATTCCGGTTGCGCAGTGGCTTGCGCGCTGGTCGGGGCAGCGCACCTTCGAGCGCTTCTGGCTGCCGCTGCTTCGATCCAAGCTCGGCGACGCCTACACGGAGACCTCGGCCGCGTTCATCTGGTCCACGATCCAGCGCCTCTATGCGGCTCGGCGCTCGGGGTTGAAGGTCGAGATGTTCGGCACCGTGGGTGGCGGCTATGCCCGGGTGCTGGAGCGCCTGGCGCAGCAGCTCGAGGCCGACGGCGTCGAACTGCGGCTGGGCACTGCGGTGACTCGCGTGGAGCGGGCAGCGGCTGGCGTACGAGTCTCCTGGCCGGAGGGCAGCGAGGACTTCGACCAGGTGGTCGTGACCGCGGCCGCACCGGTTGCCGCCCGGCTGTGCGTCGGCCTCTCGGACGACGAGATGCAGCGGCTGCAGGGTGTGCGCTACCTCGGCATCGTCTGCGCGTCGGTGCTGCTGCGCCAGCCCTTGGACGGATACTACGTAACCAACCTCCTCGACCCGGGCCTGCCGTTCACCGGCGTGATCGAGATGTCGGCGCTGGTGCGATCGCAGCGCTTCGGCGGACGCGGGCTCGTCTACTTGCCGCGCTACGTCGCGCCCGACGATGCCTTCCTCGACCTGCCGGACGCCGACGTGCAGGCACACTTTCTCGCCGGCCTCGCGCGCGTCTACCCGACCGTGCGCGCCAGCGATGTACTGGCGTTCAAGGTCTCGCGCGCGCGCCTCGTGATGCCACTGCCGACCCTCGGCTACTCGCTGCGCGTGCCGCCGACCCAGACCAGCGTGCCCGGATTGCACCTGGTGAACTCCTCGCAAATCCTCAACGGAACCCTGAACGTGAACGAAACCGTGTTGCTCGCCGAACGCGCTGCCGAGCGCTTTGCAGGTCTGCAATGAAGCCGCTGGCCAGCCTGTCGCTCGACCTCGACAACGAATGGTCGTATCTCAAGACGCGCGGCGATCCGGCGTGGGAGGCGATGCCGTCCTATCTGGACTGCGTCGTGCCGCGGGTGCTCGACATCCTGGCGCGGCGCAAGCTGCGCATCACCTTCTTCGTCGTCGGGCAGGACGCGGCACTCGAGAAGAACCGTGCGGCACTGCGCATGCTGGCCGAGGGCGGGCACGAGATCGGCAACCACTCCTTTCGTCACGAGCCCTGGCTGCACCTTTACGCCGAGGAGGAACTCGAGCAGGAGATCGCGCACGCCGAGGCGCACATCGAGGCTGCCACGGGCCGGCGGCCCGACGCCTTCCGCGGGCCCGGATTCAGCCTGTCGGAGACCACCTTGCGCGTGCTGCTCAGGCGCGGGTATCGCTGCGACGCGAGCACCTTCCCCACGTTCCTGGGCCCGCTCGCGCGCGCCTACTACTTCATGACCGCGAAGCTCGATCGCGAAGAGCGCGAAAAGCGGGCCAAGCTCTTCGGGTCGGTGCGCGACGGTCTGCGCCCGCTCAAGCCGTATTTCTGGCAGCTGCCGCAGGGCAGGCTGCTCGAGATTCCGGTCAGCACGCTGCCGCTGCTGCGCGTGCCCATTCACCTGAGCTACGTGATCTACCTGAGCGTCTTTTCGCCCTGGCTGGCACGCGTGTACTTCGCGGGCGCGCTTCGGCTGTGCCGGCTTGCCGGCGTGGAGCCATCCATCCTGTTGCACCCGCTGGACTTCATGGGCGCCGAGGACGTGCCTTCGCTCGGCTTCTTCCCGGGCATGCAGTTGCCGGCCGCGCGCAAGCTCGAACTTGCCGAGCACTGCCTGGAGCGACTGCAGGCCCTCTTCGATGTCTGCAGCGTCGGTGAACACGCCAACGCCCTTGCTGCGCGACCGGCGCTGCCGGTTCGGCAACCGCAGTTCGAAAGCTAGCCTTCACGCGTCGGCCTGGCTTGTGCAGCCTCGCCCAGACGCCTGAAGCTCAAGCCCTCGCGACCAAGATAGGCCATGCCGAGCAACAGCACCGGCAGGTTGGTCAGCGCGTGGGCCGCGATGCTGGCGGCAACGGCCGCCGTGCGGTCGACGCCATACACCTCGGCCAGGGCGAGCACGTAGAAAGCGTGGAATCCGCCCACCAGTCCGGGCGTCGGAATCGACTCGCCAACGACGAGGAACGCGATGAGCAGGAAGTTGGTGTGGAACGGCAGGTCGATGCCAAAGGCGATCTGCACGAGTTGAAACGAGAGCGCAGTGAGCAGCCACAAGGCGAGCGACTGCAGGCCGATCAGGGCCAGATGCAGCGCGGGCGCGCGAAGCACTGCCAGCCCGCCCGCAAAGCTGTGCAGCACCCTGCCGAGCGGTTGTGCCAGCCAGCGCGGGGCGCGGGCGAGAAGGCGTTCCAGGACGGCAAGCGCCCGCGCGGCATTGGCATGCAGCGCAAGCAGCAAGGCGAGCAGGGCAAGTGCGATCAGCGCCGCCGCGCCGCCGGCCGCGCCCACTGCGCCCATGATCGGGTTGTCGGACTGCGCCTGCGGGCGCGGCAAGGCCAGGAAGTAGAGTGCAAACAGGGCTAGCACCGTCATCAGATCGATGAGCCGTTCGATGACGATCGTGGCGAAGCCGGCGGCGGTCGGCACCGGATGCCGTCGGGCAACCAGCCAGGGCCTCAGCAGCTCCCCCGATCGGGGAACGATCAGGCTCGCGGCAAAGCCGACCATCGTCGCCGAGAAGAGGTCGTGCAGCCCGACCCGCGTCAGTGGTGCGAGCAGGCTTCCCCAGCGCCAGGCCCGAACCCAGTAGGCCGCGACAGTGACGAGCACGACCGCCAGCAACGGCAGGGGTCGCGCGTTGCGCAGGGCCTGAGCCAGGGCGTTCCAGTCGACGCCCTGCAGGACGAACGCCAGCAGGAGCGCCGCGAGCAAGACCCCGATGGCAAGCTGGTGACGGCGAGTCACGACTCGCCCTCGGGCCGGGCATTGCAGTCCGCTACCTTTACTCCCGCTGCCATGCCCGTTGGATGCGGCAAGTCGGCTTGCGGCGGGCTAGGGTCTGTTGACATATGAATCACGCCCGCGCCGGGGTGGCCATGGGCGCAGGCGTAGGCGCGGCACGCAGCCCAGGCTGCCCGCCTGGGCAAGGGCCGCAACGCCCGCCTGCGCCCTTGGGTACCCCGGCCCGTAGGGTGAGCGCCTGCAAGGGGCGCACTCGTCGTTGCGAATGCTCGCAGGGGCCCGACCCCAGCTCCGCTTCGCGCCTAGATTGCGCCCCTTGCAGGCGTTCACGCGGGTGCGATTCATATGTCAACAGACCCTAGTTGCGCTCATAGACGACCAGCCCGCCGTTCTTGCCGAGCGTGCCCGACTCCCGGTAACCACGAAGCAGTTCGCGCAACGAGTCAGCCGCCGGGCTCGGTTCGGCTTGCCACTTTTCGCTCGCGCGGCGCGCCACCAGGACATACCGGCAATCGGATGACTTCAGCTCTGCTGCCCAGGCCGTCAGCCAGCGCTCGGCCATCGGCATCGGTGCCCTGGTGCGTTCGATGACAGGGAAGTAGTAGAAGCGTGTCGGCTGCCTGAGCTGCGACAGGTAGTTGATGGAACTGACCTCGCTGACGGCCAACAGGCAGTCGGTCGTGGACTCGCTCTTCGCTCGGGCCGCGAATTCCACCGAGTCCTTGAAAGTAATGCCATCCAGATCGCGGAAGTGAGCGAGATGGTGCGACCAGTCATCGTCAAGCCACGCGCGCGGTACCTTGCCATAGAGATCGTTGAACTTGTAGGCCTGCCCCAGCAGCACGAAAAGCAGCAGTCCGGCCAGTGCGAGGCGATGGATCAGGGGCCTCGTCACCGCAAGGCGTCCGCCAGCGAGCGCCGTCGGGGCAACGGCAACAAAGCCTACCAACGCCAGGAACGACGGTGCGAGGTGGTAGGCGAGACCGCGGCCCTGAATGGCGTAGGACAGGACCCCGGTCACCCACAGGACCAGCAGCGACGTCGTCGCGACGGATCTGCGACGACGGTCGAGCAGCCAGACCAAAGCCGGCAGCGCCGCGAGCGTCAGGTCGGCCCACTTGCGACCGTGCGTCCACCACAGCACCTGCAAGAGGCGCTGGCCTCTGGCGGCTGGATCGTCCGCAAACTGCATTGAGAACAGGAAAACAAAGGTCACGTCAATGAGTTCGGTCAAGCTCGTGCCGCTGAGCAGCACGGCCAGGACCGCGGTGCCGATCGTCGCGAGCATTGCCAGCGTCACGACGGCACCGTTGACGACGACGCGCACCCAGGGCTTGCCGAGCAGCAGGGCCTGGAGCAGCATGAGCGGCAGCATGGCACCGACAGACGGCTTGTTCAGCATCGCCAGGCCGAGTGCCAGCCCGGTTCCTATCTGCCAGCGCAGCCGGTTCGTTTCATCACCGCGCACGTGAAACCACAGCGCGATGACCAGGAACTGCGCGGCGCTCATGTCGTGCTGGCCCGACATCCAGTAACCTGCCGCGACGTAGAGCAGCGGGCTCGTCAGCACGCAGATCCGGGCTGCCATCGGCGTCGCGGCGCGGCGCACCAGATCGACGAGAAACGCCGCGCTGAGGGCGAACATCAGAAAGTCGAACGCGCGCCAAGACCACAGGTGCACGCCGAAGACCCAGGTCGCCAACGCATGCAGGCCAGAGACACCCGGCCAGTTGACATCGATGAAATCGACGTAAAGCCTGTCGCCTGCGAGCAAGCGCCAACCCATGTAGGCGTGATTGAACTGGTCCGGGCTCGGCGGCAAGGTGAGATACAAAAGCCCCGCCGCGAGCCATGCACAGATCGCGAACAGCCACCAGTACTCGAGGATCCCGTGCAGCGCCGGATGGAGGCTGCCGCCCCCGGGTCGAGTCAAGCTGCCTTGGACCGGCCTTGTCATCGACGGACCCATGCGGGCCCGCCCCGGACGATCGAAAGCCTGAGCCTGAACCGCGCGCGCGAGGGCATGAGCCTCGTCCGCCGGTTGCCGTCGTCGATCCTGGCCGACTCACCCGAGGGCAGCAACAGAGGCAGGTCTGGCAACGGTTCGAAACTGGGATTCACGGACACGATCGAATTGTCCTTCAGGAAAGCGGTCTCAATGTCGCGCCGGCACCTCAGATCTGCACCCGCGTGCCCAGCTCCACCACGGCATTGTCCGGCAACCTGAAGTACTCGACGACACTGCCGGCGTTGCGGCTCATCGCTGCAAGAGAGCTCTCGCGCGAGTGTGCCATGCCGGCCCCGGGCGCCGGCACGATGGTCTCGCGGCTCAGGAAGTAGCTGGTACCAGGCCATCGTCTTGGCGCCGGACCAGGATCTCGACCGGTGCCTCCTGCGGGCTGTACTTCAGCTCGTTGTCGACCAGGTTGTCGAGCAGTTGCGACAGCAGCATCGCATCGCACCACAGCAGCGGCAGGCCGGGCTCCAGCCGCGCCCGCACCCGGCGCGCCGGATCGCGCCGGCGCGCATGGCGAAGGGCGGTGCCGACGATCTCCTCGGCCGATTCCCAGTCGCAACGCAGCGTCACGCCCGGGGCATCGAGGCGCGCGAGCTGGAGCGCGTTGTCGGTCAGGCGGCCGAGCTGGGCAGTCTCGTCGACGATGGTGTGCGCGAGGCGCTGGCGCTGTTCGGTCGACAGGCGCTCGCTCTGTTCTTCGAGCGACGATGCGGCGCCCATGATCGTCGCCAGCGGTGTGCGGTAGTCGTGCGAGATCGCGGCGAGCAGCGCGCTGCGCACACCCTGCGCCTGCGCCTGTTCGCGCGTGCGCTGCTCCTCGCGCGCAGCCAGTGCGCGCTGCAGCGCCAGCCCCATCTGATCGCACAGCGCCTGCGCGTGCTCGCGCAGATGCGGGTCGGTGCGTTCGACGCCGTGACCCAGCAGCACCGCCGCCCCGAAACTGGCGCCGCGCCCGCGCAGCGGCAGGTACCAGTCGGGCAGTTCTTCGTGGCGCCCGCTACCGGGCCCGAGCGGCTGGCCCCGGCGCAGGCAGTGCCACATCCCCGCAAGCCGGTCGCCATCGGCCGCGCCGACGCGCAGCGCGGCGCCATCGTCGTTGCCGGGCGGCGTGTGGTCCTTCAGCACGAGCACGGCGACCGGGCCGCCGGAGAGCTCAGCGAGCGCCGCATGCAGGGTGCCCGCCTCGGCGAGCGGATCGATCGCATCGCGCAAGGTCTCGCCCCAGGTCCGCAACTGCTCGGCCCGCAGCGCATGGCGCTCGGCCAGGCGCGCTTGGCGGCGCTGTGCGGCCATCAGCGCGGCGACGATCGAGTTCACGACCACCATCGATCCCAGCAACAGCGCATGCTGGTGCAGGTCGATGGTGAAGGTTGCGCGCGGCGGAACGAAGGTCCAGTTGAACGCCATCACGGCGACGGCGTTCGACACCACCGACGCCCAGACCGACAGCCAGAGCGACGCGACGGCCGAAGCGAGCACCAGCAGCATGGCGAGGTTGGCGAGGTCGACGGACCCGTCGAGCAGCACCAGCGCCGCCCAGCCCAGGGCCCAGATCACGACGGCGGGCCAGCCGTTCGCGAGATTCGCGCGTCACTCGCGCGCGTCGGTGGTGTTGCCCATGCCTGGCAGCGTAGCAGCAGCGGGATCAGCAAGGCATAAGGATTGCAGGTGGTGGCCGCGACGCCGGGCCGGCGCGGGCTTCACGCAGGATGCCCGAGGCCCGGGTGCCGCTGGCGTTGGGCCGGCGGTGCCGGAGTGGCTTGGAAGCAGCCAAGCGCTGCCGTCAGTGCCGGGAGTGGCAATGAATGGGCACAGGCCCGGCACAGCGTCAGCCGGGCGCGCCGTGGCGTGCCAACCAGTGGTCCACCGACAACGCGCCCGGCCCGCGGGCGATCAGATACAGCAACACCGCCGCCCAGGTGCCGTGGGTCGCGTAGGCGTCGGGGTAGACGAAGAGCTGGATCACGAGCGTCATGCCGAGCAGCGCCAGCGCCGAGAGGCGGGTACCGAGGCCGATCAGGATGAGCAGCGGAAACAGGTGCTCGGCCGTCGCCGCCATCGGCGCGGCGATCTCAGGCGCAATCAACGGCAACTTGTACTCGTCCTGGAACAGCGCCACGGCCGAATCCGACAGCCGGGGCCAGCCGAGGCTCACCTCGCCGCTGACGATGTTGAGCACGAACCCCTGGACCTTGGTCTGCCCCGAGTTCCAGAACACGGCTGCGATCGAGAAGCGGGCGATGACGGCGATGAAGGTGTTCGGGATGCGCTCGAACAGGCCGATGACCGAAGTCACCAGCCGCGCCAGCGACGAGGAGCCAGCAGGCGCCGCGGCCCGCACGCTTGAAGTGGCAGTGCTCATGACAGACGTCTCCGCGGAAGCTGGATAGCCGTGAGCGCGCCGTGACTCATCAGCAGCGCCAGGGTTGCCGACAGATCGAAGGCCGCGGCGGCGCTCATCGCGGCAGCGGCGGCGTCGCCGAGACAGCCCCCCTGCCGGACCGCCGCGACGAACTCGGCCGCCCCCGGCGGCAGGCGCAGCACCAGCACGTCGAGCCCCTGGCGCAGCACCAAGGCCGCCTCGCCGTGGTCGGGGTCGACCGCGCCGAGATCTCCCGCGCCCTGGTGTGCGGCCCACAGCGACACGATGGAGTAGGCCGAGCGCAGCACCGTCAGCGACGGATGGCACGTGACAAGCAACTCGGCTATGCGCTCGCCGCTCGCCAGCGCCAGCCCCACCACCTCGCTCGCGACCGGCTCGGCGTCGGCCGCGTGGTAGGCCCGCACGTAGGCCAGCTCGAGCCGCGCCACGTCGGCCAGGTAGGGCACCGACCGCGCCGGCTCGAACCCTTCGATGAACTCGGCAAAGCCCTCGCCATAGTGCGCCAGGATGCGCGAGCGCGGCGGCGCCTGGCGCGCGAACACGCCGGCCATCGCGCGGAAGAACGCAACGCCCACCAGTTGCTGCGCGACCGGGAAGGCATCGGCCAGCGCATCGATCAGCGAGCCGACCACGTTGTTGCGGTACACCGCCAGCCGCGCCGTCGGGTCGGAGCCGTTCCAGGCCCGCAACCCGGGCGGGCAGGGCAGGCTCGGGTCGAGCAGCGCGGCCGAGAATTCGGCCTCGGGGCAGGGGTCTGCCGGCATCATGCACAACCCCGGTAGGCGCTGCAGTGCCTGGCCTGCGTGCGCAGCGTCATCAGGTCTTCGGCGCGCTGCGCTTCGGCCAGCAAGGTGGCAAGCGTCGGCACATCGTGGTCGCGCTCGAGCAGCGTCGGCACGGCGCCGGTGCTGGCGATCGCCTGCGCGTACAGGCTCCACACCGCCTCGTCGACCGGCGTGCCGTGGCTGTCGATGAGCAGCGCAGCGCCGGCGGCGTCGTGGTCGCGCGCAAACCCGGCGAGGTGGATCTCGCCCACTGCGGCCAGCGGCAATTCGCGGATGTAGGCGAGTGCATCGCGGCCATGGTTGGTGCACGACACGTAGGCGTTGTTCACGTCGAGCAGCAAGCCGCAGCCGGTGCGCCGCAGCACCTCGCACAGGAACCCGGCCTCGCTCATCGTCGACGCTTCGAACTCGAGGTAGGTGGAAGGGTTCTCGAGCAGCATGCGGCGCTGCAACCGCTCCTGCACCCGGTCGATGTGCTCGCACACGCGGTCCAGCGTGGTGCTTGCCAACGGCACCGGCAGCAGGTCGTTGAGGAAGACCTCGCCGTGGCTGGACCACGCGAGGTGCTCCGAGAACGATGCCGGCTCGTAGCGATCGATCAAGGCTGCCAGACGGTCGAGATGCGCCTCGTCGAGCGGGCCAATGCCGCCGATCGACAAGCCCACGCCGTGCAGCGACAGCGGGTATTGCGCGCGGATGCGGGTGAGGAAGTGATGGAAGGGCCCGCCGTCGACCATGTAGTTCTCGGCGTGCACTTCGAAGAATCCGATGTCCGGGCGCGTGGCCAGCACGTCGCGGAAGTGTTCGGGCTTCAGGCCGACGCCGGCGCGGGCCGGCAACCCGACCGCCATGCTGCCCAGCACGGCGCTCGCTGCGGCCGCAGGGCCGCTTCGATCGTCTGGTGTGAAGGTCGGCATGATCGTTGCGGGTTCGGGTCTGCCGGGTGGCCTGACTCAGGCCTTCTTCTCCTTGAACTCGGCGAGTTGGCCCATGCCGGTCGGCGAGGTCTTCGAGGCGGTCTTCTCGCACGTGCCCTTGGGCACCATCGACCAGGCATTGCCCTGGTAGTCGATCTTGGACGTGCCGGCACAGGTGGTGCCTGCGCCCGCCTTGCAGTCGTTCTTGCCTTTCATCGCGACGCCGTAGCACTTCTCCTTGTCGGCCGTCTGTGCGGCTGCCGGCAAGGCGGCGAAGGCGGCGCCGAGCGCAATGGCCAGGGCGGCGGCAGAAATTTTGGAAGTAGCTTGGGTCATGATGTCCTCCAGGAATCGGTTGAAGCGAGAATGCGGCGCGGGCCGCGGCAAGGGGGAACAAACCGAAGGTCGAGTCGCAACCCGGCCTTCGTGCTGGTTAGGCGCGATGGTGGCCACAGTCCTTACAGGTTTTCGCAAGAAATCCCGAGCTGAGCGGCCGCGAGAAGCGGCCGATGCCTGAAGCGGGGTGCGTCAGCGCAGCTCTACGGGCCATAGCGGGCTCGGCGGCCAGGCTTTGAGGTTCAGCCAGGTCGAAGCGTCGGCCTTGCCGGCGTCGGCCTCGCGATCGACTTGCGGTGGCGGCGTTGCACGGCCCGTGCGCAGCAACAGCGCAACGGCCAGCAGCCCCGGCAGACCGCGCGCCGGCGTCGTCGGCGTCGTCGGCGCGTCGCCCCGCCGGCATTGCCGCGCACTGCCGACGCCAGCCTGTGGTCGCGGCACGGCCCGCCATGGGCAGCGTCGCATGGGAGCCGTCGAAGCGAACCCGGTCATGAACGGTGGGCGGCGCGTGCAGGCATCGATCCAGGGTGCGTTACGCGCTGGCCTGATCGGAGACCATTCGGGGGGTCACGGTGCTGCGACCATTCGTAGGCCGCGCCTGACCTCGCGACGTGATCGCGGCATCATTCGGCCGGACGGGAACGGGCGCCGTGCCCGGCCCGCGCCCTGGTGCAAGTTCTGGCGGCCGGTTCTGTCCAGGCCTTCGTTACTGAGGTAATCTCGATCCCGGACTCAGATCCATGGCGTTTGCATCACACCCTTTCACGCAGCCCGGGCTGAGGGCATGCCTTCGGCTGGCGCTGCTCGCGATGCTCGGCGCAGCTTTGCCGGGGCTCGCGCAGGCGCAGGCCTCGCCACCGCGCGTGAAAGCCGAGATCGTCGCGCTGATGAACCGGCTGGAAGCCTCGGGCTGCCAGTTCAATCGCAACGGTACGTGGTACCCGGGCGCCGAGGCCAAGACGCACCTGAATCGCAAGTTCGTCTACATCGATGCCCGTAGCGGCGTATCTTCGGCCGAGCAGTTCATCGAACAGGCCGCGACCAGGAGCAGCATGTCGGGGCAGGCCTATCTGGTGCAGTGCGGCGCGGCGGCGCCGGTCGAGAGCAACGCCTGGCTCAAGGCGCAATTGGCCATGCTGCGCAAGGCACAGGCCGATACTGGCCGCTAGCCGGCCCAGGTCGCCGGGGCGATGAGCGACCTTCACGAAGCCGGCGCTACGGTCGGCGGCGTCTCGGCGGACGACATCGCGACCCGGATCTCGTTCGTCGTCGCGCGTGACGGTCGCATCGCGTACACGGTCAAGAACCTCGAGCCGACGCGCCATGTCGAGCGGACGCTGACTGCGGTCAGGCCGTTGAGTCCTGCGACGACGATGAAGTGATCCCGGGAGACTGCCTCATGCCCTTCTTCCCCTCGCTTCCCGATGACGCCGGTGCACGCCACATCCTCGCGCTCAACCCGGCGGCGGGTCGCGCGCTGATCGAGTTCCACGGCGCCGCGCTGCGAACCGACTCGCAACTGACGGCGCGTGACAAGGAACTGATCGCCGCGTTCGTGTCGGGGCTCAACGCCTGCCAATACTGCTACGGCGTGCACAAGGAGACCGCCAAGGCATTCGGCGTGGAAGAGTCGCTCATCGAAGCGCTGCTCGCCGACTTCGACAACGCGCCGGTCGATGCGAAGCTCAAGCCGATCCTCGCCTATGCCCGCGTCCTGACGCTGACGCCCACCCGGGCCCTGCAGCACCATGTCGATGCCGTCTTCGCTGCCGGCTGGACAGAGCGCGACCTGCACGACGCGATCCTCACCATGTGCCTGTTCAACTTCATGAACCGGCTGCTCGAGGGGCATGGCGTGAAGGGGTCGGCCGCCGTGTACGCCGCACGCGGGCAGGCGCTGCGCGAGGCCGGTTACTCGCCGTTGCTGGCGATGTTGACCGAAGGTGCGCAGGGGTAGCAACTCGCCAAACATGGACTCAACGGACATGCAGCTCTTGATCCCGCGACGCGATTCGACGGCGACGGTGCTTGTCAACGGCAAACCGGTGGCCGTCGAATGGACCCGAGCGGCTGCACGCGAGCTTGCCCAGAGGCCCCGTCCCCTGGTGCTCGAACTGGAACTCTACTTCTCGTGCCTCGTCAAGAAGTTCGTGCACTTCCATGACGAGGCCCCGGGCCGGGCAACGGTAGCGGTGACCGACAAGTTCCAGCTCTACTTTCGTGCCGTGACATCGACGGCCTGCACGATGGAGGCCGCCGAGCGGCTCGGGCGGCAGCCGGAGATGGAGTTGCATACTCCCGCGGTCCGAAAGCTCGCGCCAAGGCGGGTACGGCTGGATGTCGACAATGGACGCTGGGCGGCTGCGTTCTGGATGTAGCTTGGCGCTTCGGGACTGTGCGCCGCGTTCGGCCTCAGCAAGCGCCCTGCTGCAGGGCCCATGCAACATGCTCGGCGACGAAGCCGTCGGTCGACGCCAGGGCCTGGCCCAGGGCCCGCCTGACGCCGCCATCGGCGCCTGCGCGCAGCGCGTTGCCCAGCGCCACCGCGAGGTTGCGCCGCCAGCGCGCCCAGCCGATGCGCCGGATCGCGCTGCCCTCGGTGCGGCGCAGGAAGTCGCTCTCGCTCCAGGCCCAGAGCTCGAGCAGCGTGGGGCTAGCGAGCAGCTCGCGCGCGTCGAAGTCGGGCAGCGTGCTGCGGCGCGCGAACTTGTTCCATGGGCAGACGAGCTGGCAGTCGTCGCAGCCGTAGATGCGGTTGCCGATCGATGGGCGCAGTTCGACCGGAATCGGCCCCGGGTGCTCGATCGTCAGGTAGGAGATGCAGCGCCTGGCGTCGAGCCGGTAGGGTGCGACGATGGCTTGCGTCGGGCAGATGTCGAGGCAGGCGCGGCACTCGCCGCAGTGCGCGCTCGCCGGCTCGGCGAGCGGTAGTGCGATATCGACGCAGATCTCGCCGAGGAAGAACATCGACCCGGCTTCGCGGTGCAGCGCGAGCGTGTGCTTGCCGCGCCAGGCGATGCCGCTGCGCGCGGCGAGCTCGCCCTCGAGCAGTGGCGCCGAGTCGGTGAACACGCGATGGCCGAAAGGCCCGATGGTCGCGGCGATGCGCTCGGCAAGCGTCTGCAGCCGCGCGCGGATGACCTTGTGGTAGTCGCGGCCGCGGGCATAGATCGAGACCGTGGCCTGCGCGGGATCGGCGATGCGCCGCCACTCGATGGCCTGCCAGCCTTCGGGCGCGGCGCGCGGCAGGTAGTCCATGCGCGCCGTGATCACCGACACCGTGCCCGGCACGAGCTCGGCCGGGCGCGCGCGCTTCAGGCCGTGCGCGGCCATGTAGCCCATCTCGCCATGCCAGCCTGCGGCGAGCCAGGCGAGCAGGCCGGGCTCGGCGCCAGCCAGGTCGACGCCGGCAACGCCGATCTGGGAAAATCCAAGCTCCTGCGCCCATGCGCGCACTTGCGCGAGCAACTTCGCGCCATCCACCGCTTGATCTCCGACGACAAACGCCATGCGCCGATTCTAGGAAGCCGCTTCGCCGCGTGGCGCGACGAGGCGGCCTGCGCGGCGTCGGCGCGAGCGCTGGCCGCCAGGCCGGCACTGCGCGATGCGGTGGTCGAGTTGAGCGGCCCGCTCGGCGCAGGCAAGACGACCTTCGTGCGCCACCTGCTGCATGCGCTCGGCGTACAGGGCCGCGTGAAGAGCCCGAGCTACGCCTTGATGGAGCCTTACGAGCTGCCCGGCGGCGCGGCCTACCACTTCGATTTCTTCCGCTTCGACGACGCGCAGGAATGGGAGGACGCGGGATTTCGCGACATCTATGCCGGGCCGGGCCTGAAGATCGCCGAATGGCCCGAAAGGCCGAAGGGCTGCTGCCGGAACCCGACCTGCGCATCGCGATCGCGATCGGCGCCGACGGCGAGCACCGCAGCGCGACCTTCAGCGCCTGCAGCGCGCGCGGGCTGGAGCTGCTGGCGTGACCCTGTCGCGGCGCGCCCTGGTGCAACGCGGCGGCACGCTCGCGCTGCTGCTCGGCGTGCGCGAACTGGCCTGGGGCGCAACGATCGTCGCAGTGCGTGTCTGGCCGGCCGACGAGTACACGCGCGTGACCATCGAGTCCGACGCCGAGCTGTCGGCGAAGCACTTCGTTGCCGACAGCCCGTCGCGCCTGGTGGTCGATATCGACGGCCTCGAGCTCAGCCCGGCGCTGCGCGAGCTCGTCGGCAAGGTCGGCAGCGACGATCCGTTCATCGCCGGCGTTCGGGTGGGGCAGAACCTGCCGCGCGTCGTGCGCCTGGTGTTCGACTTGAAGCAGCATTGCGCGCCGCAGGTGTTCACGCTCGCGCCGGTGGCGGCGTACCGCTGGCGGCTGGTGTTCGACCTCTACCCGACCACGCCGCCGGACCCGCTGCTGGCGCTGGTGCGCGAGAAGGAGCTCGCCGAGCAGCAGGCCGCGGCCGCAGTGCGCGACGCGCTCGGCGAGCTGATCGGCCGCATCGACAAGCCGTTGCCGGCCTTGCCGCCGGCCGGCCCGGCATCGGCGCCGGTGCGCCAGACGCCGGCGCCGCCGCCCGAGCCACCGGCGATGGCGCAAAGCCGCATCGACCGCCTCGTCATCGTCGCCATCGACCCCGGCCACGGCGGCGAAGACCCGGGCGCCGTCGGCCCGAGCGGCCTGCGCGAGAAGGATGTCGTGCTCGCGATCGCGCTCCAGTTGCGCGAGCGCCTGAACGCGGTGCCCGGCATGCGCGCGATGCTGACGCGCGACGCCGACTTCTTCGTCCCGCTGCACCAGCGCGTGGCCAAGGCGCGGCGCGTGCAGGCCGACCTGTTCATCTCGGTCCACGCCGACGCCTTCTTCACGCCGCAGGCGCGCGGGGCGTCGGTGTTTGCGCTGTCCGACAAGGGCGCGAGCAGCAGCGCCGCGCGCTGGATGGCCGAGCGCGAGAACGCTGCCGATCTGGTGGGCGGCGTCAACCTCAAGGCGAAAGACGCGCACGTGATGCGCACGCTGGTCGACATGAGCACCGCGGCGCAGATCAAGGACAGCCTGAAGCTCGGCAGCGAGGTGCTCTCGCGCATCGGCAAGGTCGGCCGGCTGCACAAGGCGCGCGTCGAGCAAGCCGGCTTCGCGGTGCTGAAGGCGCCCGACATTCCCTCCATCCTGGTCGAAACGGCGTTCATCTCCAACCCCGAGGAGGAGGCACGCCTGCGCGATCCGGCCTACCAGGCCGAACTTGCCGACGCGCTCTCCGCCGGCGTGCAACGCTACTTTGCGCGCAACCCGCCGCTGGCGCGCAGCCGCGCGCTTTGACGACGGTGAGCACACAGGAGGCAGGACCATGAGATACCCTGTGTCAACCGCTGCGCCGCGGGCCGAGCGCCGGGCCGCTCCCAAGCCGGCCCGCATCCCCTCGCCGGCCCGCATCCCCTCGGGGGCCGAGCCTCTGGCTCGGCGCGGCCTGCAAGGCCGACCGATGTACTCATCGGGCGAGGGGCCGACATGACCGAACAGTTCGATGCCATCGTCATCGGTGCCGGCCAGGCCGGTCCGGCGCTCGCCGTGCGCTGCGGCAGGCAAGGCCTGAAGACTGCGATCATCGAGCGCCATCGCTTCGGCGGCACCTGCGTCAACAACGGCTGCGTGCCGACCAAGACCCTCGTTGCCAGCGCCCGCGCGGCCCATGTCGCGCGCCATGCGCTGGACTACGGCGTGCGCCTGCAGGGCGAGGTCGGCGTCGACATGGCGCTGGTGAAGGCGCGCAAGGACGGCGTGGTGCGCAAGGCGCGCGACGGCGTGCGCGCATGGCTGGACGGTGCGGCCAATGTGACGGTGATCGAGGGGCACGCGAGCTTCATCGCCCCGCAGCGCCTGCGCGTCGGCGAGCGCGAACTGGCGGCGCCGCGCATCTTCATCAATGTCGGCGCCCGTGCCGCGGTACCCGACATGCCGGGCATCGCCGACGTGCCCTTTCTGAACAACGAACGCATCATGCATCTGGATGCGCTGCCCGAGCACCTGCTCATCGTCGGCGGCAGCTACATCGGGCTCGAGTTCGCACAGATGTATCGCCGCTTCGGCAGCCGGGTCACCGTGGTCGAGGCCGGGCCGCGCCTGATCGCGCGCGAGGACGAAGACGTCTCCGATGCGATCCGCGAGATCCTGGCCGGTGAAGGTGTCGAGTTTCGACTCGGGGCGCAGTGCATCGCGCTGCAGCGCCAGGGCGACCAGATGGCGATCGGGGTAGCCTGCGGCGACGGACCGCCCGAAGTAGCCGGCTCGCACATCCTGATCGCGACGGGCAGGGTGCCGAACACGCACGACCTCGGCCTGCACGAAGCCGGCATCCAGACCGACGCGCGCGGCTACATCGTTGTCGACGATGGTCTCGCGACCACCGCCGAAGGCGTCTACGCGCTCGGCGACTGCAACGGCCGCGGCGCGTTCACGCACACGAGCTGGAACGACTACGAGATCGTCGCCGCCAACCTGTTCGACGGCGCCTCGCGCAAGGTCGGCGATCGGATTCCCGCCTACGCGCTCTTCATCGACCCGCCGCTCGGGCGCGTGGGCATGACCCTGGCCCAGGTGCGCGCCAGCGGCCGCCCGGCGCTGGTGGCGAAGATGCCGATGTCGCGCGTGGGCCGCGCGCTCGAGATGGGCGAGACGGCGGGCTTCATGAAGATCGCGGTCGCCGCCGACAACCGCGAGATTCTCGGTGCCGCGATCCTGGGCGTGCACGGTGACGAGGTGATCCACGCAATCCTCGAAGTGATGACGGCGCGCCAGCCGGCCAGCGTGTTCGCACGTGGCATGCACATCCACCCGACGGTGTCGGAACTGCTGCCGGCGCTGCTCGAAGGCCTGGAGCCGCTACGATGACGCAGCGTTCCCTTTGCGACGGGGGGTGCTCGACCCCGTCCCGCCCATGCCCATCCGCTACGACATCGTCCACACCACCGTCTACCGCTACCGCCAGCCGGTGACCTTCGGCGAACACCGCGTGATGTTCCGTCCGCGCGACAGCCACGACCTGCGCGTGCTCGCGACCGACCTGCAGGTCAGCCCCGAGGCGATCGTGCGCATGATCCAGGATCCGCACTCGAACTCGGTGGCGCTGGTCCAGCCGATCGCGCCGGCCACCGAACTGCGCATCGCCTGTTCGTTCACGATCGAGCACGCGCTGAGCCACTACTTCGAACTGCCGCTGGCGCCGGTGGCCGACATCTTCCCGTTCGCCTATTCGGTGGAGGAGCGCTTCGACCTCGAGCACTACCTGCGCCCGCATTACGACGACCCCAAGGGCGAGCTCACTGCCTGGGCGCGCCAGTTCATCCGCACCGACGGGCCGACCGGCACGCGCGACCTGCTGGTGCAGATGAACCAGCACATCCGCGACACGCTCGTCTACGCCGAGCGCGACGCCGAAGGTACCCAGACGCCGCTGCAGACGCTCATGTTGCAGAGCGGAAGTTGCCGCGACTTCGCACTGCTGATGATGGAGGCGGCGCGGCGCCTGGGCATTGCGACACGCTTCGTGTCGGGCTATCTGTACGACCCTGCGCTCGACGGCGTATCTGCCGACGGCAGCGCGGTGACGGGCGCCGGCGCCACCCACGCCTGGCTCCAGGCCTATTTGCCCGGGGCGGGCTGGGTGCCGTTCGATCCGACCAACAACCTGCTCGGCGGCAACCAGCTGATCCGCGTTGGCGTTGCGCGCGACCCGGCGCATGCAGCGCCGGTGTCGGGCAGCTGGTATGGCCCGCCGAACGCCTTCATCGGCCTCACGGCCAGGGTGCAGGTGCGCCGGCAGGCCGGCGCTTGAAGGCCACCGGCGGCAGGCGCGGACCGTATGCTCGCGAAGTCGATTGACCGACGCCACGAAGGGAGGCCCCATGCTCCACCCCCAAGCCCGCGCGCTGCTCGACCTGATCGAGGAGCGCGGCTTGCCGCCGACGCACCGGCTCTCGCCGGCCGACGCGCGAGCCTTCTACCGCGAGCGGCGCGCCTTCACGCAACCCGAGCCACCCGAAGTGGCGCTGGTGCGCGACCTCGCCGCCGACGGCCCGCACGGGGCGATTCCGCTGCGGCTCTACCGGCCGCGCGGCTGCGCGCCTGCAACGCAGCTGCCGGTGCTGGTCTACTTCCACGGCGGCGGCTGGGTCATCGGCGACCTCGACACCCACGACGTGCTGTGCCGCGAGCTCGCCAACGCGGCCGGCTGCGCGGTGGTGTCGGTGGACTATCGGCTCGCGCCCGAGCACCGCTTTCCGCTCGCGGTGGACGACTGCATCGGCGCCACCGACTGGGTCTGGCGCAACGCCGAAGTGCTGGCGCTCGACCGCGACCGGATCGCCGTGGGGGGCGACAGCGCCGGCGCCAATCTGGCTGCGGTGGTTGCGCTCGCCGCGCGCGATGCGGGTGGCGCGATGGCGCTCGCCTGCCAGTTGCTGATCTACCCGGCGACCGACCAGCGCCGCCAGGCGGAGTCGCACCGCGTCAACGGCGAGGGCTATCTGCTGACGCGTGACACGATTGCGTACTTCCACGACCACTATCTCGGCGGCGACGCGCACGACGCCGACTGGCGCGCCTCGCCGCTGCTGCACCGCGATCATTCGCGGCTGCCGCCGGCATTCGTGCTGACCGCCGGCTACGACCCGCTGCGCGACGAAGGGCTGCAGTACGCGCAGCGCCTGTCCGAGGCCGGCAACCGCGCGACGCACATCTGCTTCGAGCGCCAGATCCACGGCTTCATCACGATGGGCCGGGTGCTCGACGAGGCAAACGCGGCGGTGGCGATCTGCGCCGCCGAGCTTCGGCGAGCGTTCGCCGAGTGAATCAGACGCTGGCAGCCGCCTTGCGCCGCGCGCGCCAGGCGCCGAAGAGAACGATCGCCCCCGGGATCAGGATCGCGCCCCAGATGATCTTGTCGAGGTTCTCCTTCACCCAGGGCAGGTTGCCGAACAGGTAGCCCGCCGTGGTGATGCCGCCGACCCACAGCGCGCCGCCGGTCACGTCGTAGAAGCTGAACTTGGAGCGCGTCATCTGCGCGACGCCGGCGACGAAGGGCGCGAAGGTGCGCAGGAAGGGCATGAAGCGCGCGAGCACGATCGTGATGCCACCGTACTTTTCGTAGAACGCGTGCGCCTGGTCGAAGGCGCGCTTGTTGAACCAGCGCGAGTTTTCCCACTGGAACACGCGCGGCCCGAAGAAGCGCCCGATCGCGTAGTTGCTCTGGTTGCCGAGGATCGCCGCCGCGGTCAGCAGCGCAACCGTGAACGGAAAGTTCATCATCCCCGCGCCGCACAGCGCGCCGACGACGAACAGCAGCGAGTCGCCGGGCAGGAAGGGCATCACGACGACGCCGGTCTCGACGAAGATGATCGCGAACAGCAGCGCGTAGACCCAGGTCCCGTAGGTCTGCACGAAGGCGAAGAGATGCTTGTCGACATGCAGGATGAAGTCGATCAGGAAGGCAACGAGGTCCATGGCGCAGGATTATCGCGGGCACTGCGTTCGCCACTCCAGCGATGGTTCCTCCAATGCGATTTCGTGATCAGTCAGGCAGCGGCGAATGGATCGGATGGCCTGCCAGCCGTCGATGGGCGTGGCGTTCCGGCCGCGATGCAGGCGGCCGCGCGAGATCAGGCCGGCGGGGTGCCCTGCTCCGTTCATGTCCCCCGGCGCTGGCCTGCGGCCATCGCCTCCGCCTCTACTTCACTGCGCAGGGCACCCCGTCGGCCTGATCTGGTCACGCCGAGGCCCTGCGACGGTTGTACCACGAAGGCGTATCCGGCCGCCCGCTGGTGCTGGTCCACGCGTGCCCGCGCAAGGAGCCCGGCCGCGCGAGTCGCGTTGGCCTGCATCACGTTCGGACCGGCGCAGGCTGATAGGTCCGAGTGCTGCCGCGCATGACATGCTGTCCGCTACCATTCAGCATGGCAAAGCGCAAGAGCGACGAGGGAGCCCAGTTCGTCCGGTACTTCGGTCCAGTCCTTGATGCATTGCGCAAGCTCGGGGGCTCTGGCAAGCCGGATGAAGTTACCGAGCAGATTGCCGCTGACCTGTCGGTTACGGACGAGGTTCAGAACGACCTTCTGCCGTCCGGTGAGTCCCGATTCCGAAACCAGGTTGCGTGGGCGCGGTTCTACCTGGTCCGGGAGGGGCTCATAGACTCGTCGAAGCGCGGGGTCTGGAGTCTCACTGAACGGGGGCGTTCGACGAGCCTGACCACTGTGCAGGCTCGAGAGGTGTTCCTGCGCTGGGTCAAGATCTTCCAAGAGCAGCGCAAGGCAAAGGCGGCAGAGGGCGAGCCGATCGCTGAGCGAGTCGCCG